>NZ_JAHUWR010000006.1:0-476370 GCF_019218905.1 Pseudomonas sp. PDM24
ATCTGACCGAAACCAATGCCCCACTGACCACCAACGGCACCTTGACCATCAGCGACATCGACAGCGCCGCAACCTTCGTCGCCCAACCCAACACCGCCGGCAGTTACGGCCAATTCTCCATCGGCACTAATGGTGCCTGGACCTATGTCGCCAACTCCGCCCACAACGAGTTCGCCGCTGGCACCACCTACACCGACACTTTCTCAGTGAGCAGTGCCGATGGCACCCTCACTTCGGTCACCGTGCATATCCTCGGCACCAACGATGCCGCCGTGTTGTCCGCCGACATCGCTAACCTCACCGAGACCAATGCCCCACTGACCACCAACGGCACCCTGACCATCAGCGACATCGACAGCGCCGCAACCTTCGTCGCCCAACCCAACACCGCCGGCAGTTACGGCCAATTCTCCATCGGCACCAATGGTGCCTGGAGCTATGTCGCCAATAGCGCCCACAACGAGTTCGTCGCCGGCACCACCTACACCGACACCTTCGTCGTGAGCAGTGCCGATGGCACCCTCACTTCGGTCACAGTCCACATCACCGGCAGTAACGACGCCGCCGTGTTGTCCTCGGCCAACATCGTGCTGACCGAAACCAATGCCCCACTCACCACCGGCGGCAGTCTCACCGTTAGCGACATCGACAGCCCGGAAACCTTCCAGGCCCAATCCGGTACCGCCGGCGCCAACGGAACCTTCGCCATCGATGCCGCGGGTAACTGGAGCTATACCGCCAACTCGGCCTTCGACGCACTCAATGTCGGCGACAACCTGAACGACAGCTTCACGGTACTCAGTGCCGACGGCACCGCGACCTCGGTGACCGTCACCATCAAAGGCAGTAACGACGCCGCAGTGCTGTCCTCAGCCAGCGTCACGCTGACCGAAACCAATGCCCCACTCACCACCGGCGGCAGTCTCACCGTTAGCGACATCGACAGCCCGGAAACCTTCCAGGCCCAATCCGGTACCGCCGGCGCCAACGGAACCTTCGCCATCGATGCCGCGGGTAACTGGAGCTATACCGCCAACTCGGCCTTCGACGCACTCAATGTCGGCGACAGCCTGACCGACACCTTCACGGTACTTAGCGCCGACGGCACCGTGACTGCGGTGACGGTGACCATTAACGGCAGCAACGACTCGCCAACAATCACCTCCAACGGCGGTGGTACGACGGCTTCGGTCAGCGTGGTGGAGAACAGCACGGCAGTTACAACGGTGGTAGCAACCGACGTTGATCTTCCGGCACAAACCCTGAGCTACAGCATCGTCGGCGGAACGGATGCCGCGAAGTTCTCGATCGTTTCAGGCACAGGCGCGCTGAGCTTTGTCTCTGCGCCCAACTTTGAAGCGCCGGCTGACTCGGGAACCAACAACGTCTATGACGTTATTGTTCGGGCGTCGGACGGCACGCTGTTTGACGACCAGGCGATCTCGGTGACCGTGACGGGCGTCAACGACAACAGCCCGGTGATCACCTCCAACGGTGGTGGTGCGACGGCTTCGGTCAATGTGGCGGAGAACAGCACGGTGGTCACGACGGTGGCAGCGATCGACGCTGATCTGCCGGCGCAAACCCTGAGCTACAGCATCGTCGGCGGAGCGGATGCCGCGAAGTTCTCGATCGTTTCAGGCACCGGCGCGCTGAGCTTTGTTTCTGCACCCAACTTTGAAGCGCCGACTGACTCGGGAATCAACAACGTCTATGACGTGATTGTTCGGGCGTCGGACGGCACGCTGTTTGACGACCAGGCGATCGCGGTGACCGTGACGGGAGTCAACGATAACTCCCCGGTGATCACCTCCAACGGTGGTGGTGCGACGGCTTCGGTCAATGTGGCGGAGAACACCACGGCGGTCACGACAGTAACGGCGACCGATGCTGATCTTCCGGCGCAAACCCTGAGCTACTCGATCCTGAATACGGCCGGGACGGACTTCAGCAAGTTCTCGATCAGTTCAAGCGGGGTGCTGACGTTCAATTCGGCGCCGGATTACGAGAATGCCCAGGATGTCGGTGGTGCTGACGGTGACAATGCCTATGTTGTGGACGTTCTGGTGGCCGACGGCAATGGCGGAACCGACACGCAGACAATTACGGTAAACGTGCAGAACGTAGTTGAGACTCCAGTTGATACCGTGGCGCCGACTGTGACAGTGACGGGGACAGCCTTAGGGAATGTGATCACCCCTTTCCCTTCAACGTCGACAGTCACATTCCAGTTCAGTGAGGTTGTGAGCGGTTTCGACCTTTCGGACGTCACGGTAACAACAACGAGCGGAACGCCCCGCGGAACCTGGAGTAACTTCACGCAGGTAGACGGCGATACCTACACGGCAACGCTGACTAGAACACAATCCGGTAGCGTGAAAGTCGACGTTACCGCGAACAGCTACGCCGATCTGGCGGGTAATGCGGGTGCTGCCGGAAGCAGTGCAAACCTTCCGGCAGGCGTTGCCGGCGAACCCATCAATCTAGCCCTCATTACTCCGTCGAGCGATATCAGCGGCCCGATAACGGTTTCAATCAGCGGTGTTCCCTCGGGATGGATATTCAATGCGGGAACCGACAACGGCGATGGCACCTGGACCGTGCAGACCAGTGATCCTGGCGCATTGACGGTGACAACCCCAAGCGACTTCGCGGGAGCGTTGGTGCTTGATGTCAATATGTACTGGAGCAATAGTGACGGCAGCGACGGTAGCGCTTATGTGTTCAACAACATCGAAGTCTATGCACCCGACGCGCCAATCTTCGCCTTGTCCGCTGACGACAACCTGACTGGCTCGTCCGGTGCCGACACTTTCGTCTTCGCCCAGCCGATCGGCAACAACCAGATCTACAGTTTCGATGCCACGGCGGACAAAATCGACTTGATCGGCTTCCCGGGCATCAACAGCTTTGCTGACTTGAGCATCACTAACGACGCCAACGGCAATGCGCTGGTCAGCATCGGATCCGGCCAGTCGGTCACCCTGAAAGGTGTCGATGCGGCGGACGTGAGCGAAGCGAACTTCCAGTTCGATGTGGATCCGGTCATGACCAATACCGGTACCCTCACCATTGCCGACAGCGCGATCATGCCGTTCGGTGGCAGCATTCATAACAGCGGCACCATCGAACTCGGCTCCACAGGCAGCGAGACCAATCTTGAGATTCTGTTCCGCGGTGCAACCTTGACCGGTGGCGGCCAGGTACTGCTATCCGACAGCGCGCAGAACGTGATTTTCGGTGGCAGCGCCGACACCGTGCTGACCAACGTCGACAACCGCATTTCCGGTGCCGGCCAGTTGGGCGCCGGGCAGTTGGTGCTGGTCAATGCGGGGTTGATCCTGGCCAGCGGGCTGAACAGCCTGGTGCTCGACACCGGCACCCACACCATCACCAACAGCGGCGTGCTGGAGTCCACGGGTGAAGGCGGAATGACGGTAGCCAGTGCGGTCGAAAACTCCGGTCACTTATGGGCCAACGGTGGCGACATGCGCCTGCTGGCCGACGTGATGGGCAACGGCAGCGCCACCATCGACGGCGACGCGACCCTGACCTTTTCCGGCGCAGCACACGGGTCCGTCGCCTTCCACGGCGAAGGCGCAGGCACACTAGTAATCGCACAGGCCGAAGCGGCAGGTTCCTTGGTCGGCATCCTCGGTCTGGAAAGCGATGACATGCTGACCTTCGGCGATCTCGCCTTCGGCGCCAACACCCAGCTCAGCTACAGCGCCAACGCCTCTGGCAGCGGCGGCCTGCTGACGGTGGACGACGGCATGCACCGGGCCGAGGTGAACCTGCTAGGGCACTACACAGTGGAGGACTTCCAGGTCACCGACGGCGAGGCCGGTACCCAAGTCAGTTACAACGGAGCATCCAGTGGCACACTCGTGGGCAGCATGGCGGCAGACGTACTCAGTGGCGGCGACGGCAACGACATCCTGGCGGGCCGTGGTGGGGAGGACACGCTCAGCGGCGGCGCGGGAGCCGATATGTTCGCCTATCTCAACGCGGCGGAAGGTGGGGACACCATCCTCGACTACAACTTCGCCGAAGGCGACGCGCTCGACCTCTCCGCACTTCTCAGCGCCAACTTCGTTAGCGGTATCAGCCAGGCGTCCGACTTCGTCCAACTGACGCAATCAGGCAGCGACATCACCGTGAAGGTGGATGCCGACGGTGCAGCCAATGGTACGAACTTCGCCGATGTGGCGGTTCTTGCCAACACTGGCACGAGCGGTACCGATCTGGTGCGCACCTGGTTTGGGGAGGCTGACCATACGCTGACGGCTTGATGTTGGGCTGGAGTTGAATCCACCGCTGCAGACAGCCACAAAAAAGCCCCACCAGATCACTCTGCGTGGGGCTTTCAAATAGGTGGTGTCCCAGGGCAGGTTCGAACTGCCAACCTTCCCCTTAGGAGGGGGATGCTCTATCCAATTGAGCTACTGAGACACAAGTCGCCCGCAAAGGAATGCGCAGCGATGGACGGCGTGCATGTTAACGGGCAGGCCCGCTTTTGTCATGTCGTCCGTAGGGCTTTTTAAGTGTAGGCAGACGCCTCACGAGAGCGTGGCTTTGTTTACCGTGCAATTTGCATCACTGCAAAATGCCATCATTGCAAAATGCAATGCAGACCCTTTGCAAAAATATCTTAATTCATTGTTTTTAAAGGATTTAATAGTCGTTAAACTTTTGGCATGCGGGCTGCTTCGACTGTTTTCAACAAACATAGGAGATCAGCCCCATGAACAGCGCGCTTTTAATCGCGAACGCGGTCGCTTTGGCGGTTCTGTTGGGTTTTCATTTCTTTCCTGAAAACGACGCTACGACAATTGCTCAACGCATACCTCATTACCTGCAGCTGCAAAAAACGCCTCAATTGGCAGTCACGAACGATCAACGCAGTGTTGTCGGCCAAGAGGTGAGCCAAGAGACTATTCAGTTGCGCACACAGTCTTTCGAACGCTTGGTATTTTGAAATCCCCCCATCAGGAGCACAGCATGTCCAAATCAGCCGCAGGATTTTTCGTCCTCGCCTTACTGAGTGGCATCCTTCATTTGTCATTGGTCGGGGACACGGTCGTCACCCTGCCCCTGATTGCTTGCGCCGTGTTCGGTGCTCTGTTCGTGCTGGCGCTGATCGCCGGGCGCAAGATCAAGTTCGATCCGGTTTTGCGCTGAGGTTCAGCAGCTCCAGAAGATTGGCGACAGTTACAGTAAGGTCGCCGGAGTTATCGAGTCGACAGATCTGCATACCTTCGATTGACTCATCAGCCGTAAACAGCGCATTACGGCGCAGTCTTGCTTCAATTTCTGCCGGGCTCTCACGCCCCCGCCGTAAAAGGCGCTCGCGCAGGGCTTCATCCTTGACCGTCAATAGCACCGGCAATAGCTTGGGATAGCGCTGTTGCGCTTCTGCCAAGTGCCCGCGCGAACCGTTGATCAACACATCGCGACCATCCGCGAGCCATTGGTCTACGCGCACAGGAATACCGTAATTGAGCCCATTGGCCTGCCACGACAGCGCAAAATCCCCTTCGGCCCTGCGTTGTTCGAACTCTTCGCGGGACACCTCGATGGCGTCTTCACCCAACGATTCCGCCGAGCGTGTGATAACGCGACGCACGACTTCACAATTGCGTGCGCGCAGCGGCTCGCGAGCAGCTTCGATAAGGCTGTCCTTGCCGGATCCCGAAGGCCCCATTAAATAAATTAGCCTGCCACCCATCCTGAAATCATCCCGCGCCATATGCCCAGACTAGTAAATCGGCCATTTGCCACTATCCTGTATAAGATAAGGAACAAGGATCGACCCCGCATAGCATGCACCTTCAGGCGTCTTCGGGCATCACCTGTCGGGCAAGAGGACGCGGTCAGTCATTCGGACTCATGGATTATTTTCAAACCAGTCCGCATTTCTGGTAATAGGTGCTGGCATTAAGCCTTTACCCAGATCAATATTTGTCACAGAATTGACGCCAATGATCTGGCTAATTTGAGGCATGATGCGCGCCTCTATCAATTCAGGTTGAACATTTGGCCGGAGTGCTTGTCCTATCTGACATCCTGCGGCCTATCCCGAGAACCGCTCCCCTGAACTAACCGGTTAAATATATGCGCCCATTGAAACAGGCAATTTATTCCAGCCGTACGGCTGACAAGTTCGTCGTACGTCTGCCAGACGGAATGCGTGAACGCATTGCCGAGGTGGCTCGCAATCATCATCGCAGCATGAACTCCGAAATCATCGCGCGCCTTGAGCAAAGCCTTATTCAGGAAGGCGCGTTGGGTGAAGAGTTGAGCATGCGCCTGGACAGCCCCGAACTGTCTTTGCACGAACGCGAACTGCTGCAGCGCTTCCGCCAGCTCTCCCACCGCCAGCAAAACGCTCTGGTTTCGCTGATCGCCCACGACGCCGAAATGGCCGCAGACGCTTCCTGATTCATCCCGAAAGCTCAAGCCAGCGTAATTGCTGGCTTTTTTTTGCCTGAAATTTGGCTAAAAAAAACCCGCCGATTGGGCCCAGACTTGTAGGAGCCAGGCTTGCCGGCGAAGGCGTCCTTAAGAGCGCTTTCGCCGGCAAGCCTGACTCCGAAAAGCGGCTTGCTCAGGCGGGTTGTTTTTTGAAGCAGGACGTTAAAGCAGGAAAATCGTCGCCAGCCCGAGGAAGATGAAAAAGCCGCCACTGTCAGTCATGGCCGTGATCATCACACTGGCACCCATTGCCGGGTCGCGCCCAAGCCGCGCCAGGGTCATCGGAATCAAAACCCCCATCAACGCCGCAAGCAGCAGATTAAGCGTCATGGCGGCGGTCATCACCACGCCCAGGGACCAACTGCCATAAAGCAGATAGGCCACCACACCAATCACGCCGCCCCAGACCAGACCATTGATCAAGCCGACCGCCAACTCCTTGCGCATCAGCCGCGAGGTATTGCCGGTACTGACCTGGTCCAGCGCCATGGCCCGAACGATCATGGTGATTGTCTGGTTACCCGAGTTGCCACCGATACCGGCAACGATCGGCATCAATGCCGCGAGTGCTACCAGTTTCTCGATGGATCCTTCGAACAGGCCGATCACCCGGGATGCAATGAACGCGGTGATCAGGTTTATCGCCAGCCAGGCCCAACGGTTGCGCAGGGACTTCCAGACTGATGCGAAAATATCTTCTTCTTCACGCAGACCCGCCATGTTGAGAACTTCGTTTTCGCTCTCTTCACGAATCAGGTCGACCATTTCATCGATGGTCAGACGACCGATCAGCTTGCCGTTCTTGTCGACTACCGGCGCCGAGATCAAGTCGTAACGCTCGAACGCCTGAGCGGCCTCGTAAGCGTCTTCATCCGGATGAAAACTCACCGGGTCGCTGGCCATGACTTCCGACACCTGTTTTTCCGGGTCGTTGACCAGCAGACGCTTGATCGGCAACACGCCCTTGAGCACGCCGTCGTAATCGACCACGAACAGTTTGTCGGTGTGGCTTGGCAGTTCTTTGAGACGACGCAGGTAACGCAAAACCACTTCGAGACTGACATCCTCACGGATAGTCACCATCT
Source organism: Pseudomonas sp. PDM24 (assembly GCF_019218905.1). Classification (NCBI taxonomy): domain Bacteria; kingdom Pseudomonadati; phylum Pseudomonadota; class Gammaproteobacteria; order Pseudomonadales; family Pseudomonadaceae; genus Pseudomonas; species Pseudomonas sp. PDM24. Next base: position 7,560 of record NZ_JAHUWR010000006.1, read on the forward strand.
CGAAGTCCATCAGCGCACCGACCTGCTCCTCGTCATAGGACAACGCGGAGCGGACGCGCTCACGCTGTTGATTATCGAGGGTTTCCATCAGCTCGTGGACGACGTCTCGCGGCAGCTCGGAGGCCAGGTCAGCGAGTTCGTCGGCATCCATGTCCTTGGCCGCCGCCAGGAGCTCGTGATCATCCATGTCGGCGATCAGGGTTTCACGAACCGAATCGGATACTTCGAGCAGAATGTCGCCGTCGCGATCAGCCTTGACCAATTGCCAGACCGTCAGGCGATCGTCCAGCGGCAAGGCTTCGAGGATGTAGGCAACGTCGGCGGAGTGCAGATCATCGAGCTTGCGTTGCAACTCGACGAGGTTTTGCCGGTGAACCAGGTTCTCGACCCGGTCGTGATGCGGACCTTCCTGGCGATGAGTCAGGTCTTCGACCACTCGCTGGCGCTGCAGCAGCTCAACGACTTGAGCGAGGCGGTCCTGCAAGCTTTCCTGCGTTTTCTTTACTTCAACTTCAGACATAGGCGAACTCCACTCCCAGCAGCGGGGCACGCCGGAAGGATCAATCAGTCAATTCATGATTGTAAAAACGGGGTAACGAGTAACTACTGGGTAAGTCCATGGAGGTATTCCACAAGCCCCGGCGGGGCTGACGGGCGCAATGATAACACCGCCTGACGGTTTTAAACGTTAAAAAATCGCGGCTGAAACAAGTGCTTGCGAGATAAACCTGAGCGCCATCCTGATCCATGAAACTGCGACGACTCATCCTGAAAAGAAAACACACCACCGCCTGAAAATGTAATGACTACCCTTGATGAAGACCGTCATGGAGGACGTCGAATGCCATCGATTGCTCAATATTTGCTAGCCGCCCTGCTCTGCCTGCCGCCCCAGGTGCTCGCCACGACCGTTCACCGGTGCGAAGCCGCCAATGGGCACATCACCTTCACAACCTTGAGCTGTACGGCAGGAGAAAGCCTCTCAGCACACGACGTACGCACGTTCCTGCCAGGCAGCGTGACGGCCCTGATGCCTGAGGCCGAGTCTCGCGAAACATCAGGTACGAAATTGCAAAGAAGAGAGCCGACGGTGGTTGGTCAATCCGAAGGCAGATGTGGAGATCTGCTCAGCGCGAAGGAACGCCGCATAGCGATCATCAATCAGCGGGTCGTTGCCGGCATGAGTCAGCAGGACGTCGAAAGCGCCCTCGGCAAACCCGACAAAATCACCACCCGCAACTCAGCCATAAGCTATCGCTACGACAACAAGCGAGGGCGCAGTGCTCATGTCGAGTTCGACGAGAAAGGTTGTACTAAAGGAAAAGCCAAATCGCAGACGGCAAAAAGCCCGCGTTAAACGCGGGCTTTTTGGTGTTTGGTGCACTCGACAGGATTCGAACCTGTGACCGCTCGGTTCGTAGCCGAGTACTCTATCCAGCTGAGCTACGAGTGCATTTGTGTTTTTATACCAGATCACAACTGGTTGAAGCCAAGTTATTCACATTACTGCAAACAACTCTTAAATGGTGCACTCGACAGGATTCGAACCTGTGACCGCTCGGTTCGTAGCCGAGTACTCTATCCAGCTGAGCTACGAGTGCATTTGTTGCCGCGCATTATAGGCCGTTAAATCTTTTTGTAAAGCACTTTTTCTAGTAATTTCAACAACTTACCGAAGAAGCCAGATTACAACGTACTACGCAAATAATGGCGGAGAACGGGGGATTCGAACCCCCGACACCCTTTTGAGGTGTACTCCCTTAGCAGGGGAGCGCCTTCGGCCACTCGGCCAGCTCTCCGCAACACGGGGCGTATCTTAACCAACCTTTTCCCCGTTTGCAAACATAAAAAACGATAAAAATTAATGGCTTGGTTCTTCGTCCTTCTCTTTCTTTATACGCAGGTAAATTTCTTCACGATGCACAGCAACCTCTTTCGGGGCGTTGACACCGATACGCACTTGATTTCCTTTTACGCCGAGCACGGTCACAGTGATTTCGCCATCACCAATAATCAGGCTTTCTGCGCACCGACGAGTCAGAATCAGCATACCTTTCTCCTCACGCATTTCATTTCAGGGACAACAGTCTGCAAAAAAAAGGCATTCGACCTACAACCGGAACGATCGCAGCCCTACATGCCTGAGTATTGACTAGCGCGAGCAAAAGAACAGTTTTGGTACGCGCCATTCAAAAAAACGAAGGGCGCGGTCAGACCGCGCCCTTGGGGGAACGTATTACTCGCCCTGTCGGGCTGGCGCATCCAGTTCGAAAGCCGTGTGCAGAGCGCGCACAGCCAGCTCCAGGTACTTCTCTTCGATCACCACGGACACCTTGATTTCCGAGGTCGAGATCATCTGGATGTTGATGCTCTCTTTCGCCAGGGATTCGAACATACGGCTGGCCACACCTGCGTGGGAGCGCATGCCGACGCCGACGATCGAGACCTTGGCAATCTTGGTGTCGCCAATGACTTCACGGGCACCGATCTCGCGAGCAGTGTTTTCCAGCACGGTTTGCGCCGCCTGGAAGTCATTGCGGTGCACGGTGAAGGTGAAGTCGGTGGTGTTATCGTGCGCAACGTTCTGCACGATCATGTCGACTTCGATGTTCGCGGCACTGATCGGGCCGAGAATCTTGAACGCCACGCCCGGGGTGTCTGGCACGCCACGGATGGTCAGCTTGGCTTCATCGCGGTTGAAAGCGATGCCGGAAATGATCGGCTGTTCCATGGTTTCCTCTTCATCAATAGTAATGAGGGTGCCCGGACCCTCCTTGAAGCTGTGCAGTACGCGCAGCGGAACGTTGTACTTGCCGGCGAATTCCACCGCACGGATCTGCAACACCTTGGAACCGAGGCTGGCCATTTCCAGCATCTCTTCGAAGGTGATCTTGTCCAGGCGCTGAGCCACGGACACCACACGCGGATCGGTGGTGTAGACGCCGTCGACGTCGGTGTAGATCTGGCATTCGTCAGCCTTCAGGGCTGCCGCCAGCGCCACGCCGGTGGTGTCGGAACCGCCACGACCGAGGGTGGTGATATTGCCGTGCTCGTCGACGCCCTGGAAACCGGCGACAACCACCACACGACCGGCCTTCAGGTCACCGCGAATCTTCTGGTCATCAATCTGCAAGATACGCGCTTTATTGTGCGCGCTATCCGTCAGAATCCGTACCTGATTGCCGGTGTACGACACCGCTGGCACGCCACGCTTGATCAGTGCCATGGCCAACAGTGCAATCGTCACCTGCTCACCGGTGGATACGATCACATCCAGCTCACGAGGAACCGGCTGGCCGTCGCCACTGATTTGCTTGGCCAGATCGATCAGACGGTTGGTCTCGCCGCTCATTGCGGACAGCACAACCACCAGGTCATCGCCCGCCTCGCGGAATTTCTTAACCTTGTCGGCGACCTGCTCGATTCTCTCGACAGTGCCGACTGAGGTGCCTCCAAATTTCTGTACGATCAAAGCCATTTCAAAGCCGCCTCTGCCCATGAAGGGCGCCCAATAATCACTCAAACAGCGTTCTGGCCCGCCACTAGACCGCGGGCCAGGCACACTGCCTTATAAACCCTGCTCTACAAATGGAACAGTCAGGGCCAATGCGGCATCCAGTGCGCCAGCGTCAATACCACCGCCCTGCGCCATGTCTGGACGACCACCGCCCTTCCCGCCCACTGCCGCAGCAGCCTGTTTCATCAAATCACCGGCTTTGAGTTGGCCAGTCAGGTCTTTGGTCACGCCTGCAACCAGAACGACCTTTTCCTCATGGACACTGCCGAGCAGGATCACTGCGCGACCGAGTTTGTTTTTCAATTGATCGACCAGCGCCAACAGCGCCTTGCCGTCCTGACCGTCCAGACGCACGGCCAGCACTTTCACGCCTTTGACGTCCAGGGCAGAAGCCGACAGATCGTCGCCCGCCGCGCTGGCCGCCTTGGCCTGCAACTGCTCGAGTTGCTTCTCCAGCAGACGGTTGCGCTCCAGCACAGCCGACAGCTTGTCGATCAGGTTATCGCGACTGCCCTTGACCAGGTTGGCCGCTTCCTTGAGTTGTTCTTCTGCCGTGTTCAAGTAGGCCAGCGCAGCTGCGCCGGTCAATGCCTCGATACGACGCACACCGGAGGCTACACCGCCTTCACTGATGATTTTCAGCAGGCCGATGTCGCCGGTGCGGGTGGCGTGAATACCGCCGCACAACTCGACAGAGAAATCGCCCATGCTCAGCACGCGTACGCTGTCGCCGTACTTCTCGCCGAACAGCGCCATGGCGCCTTTTTGCTTGGCGGTTTCGATGTCGGTTTCTTCGGTTTCAACTTCGGAATTCTTGCGAATCTCGGCGTTGACGATGTCTTCCAGCGCCTTCAACTGCTCAGGCTTGATCGCCTCGAAGTGGCTGAAGTCAAAGCGTAGACGCTGACTGTCGACCAACGAGCCTTTCTGCTGAACGTGCTCGCCCAGTACCTGACGCAATGCAGCGTGCAGCAAGTGAGTGGCGGAGTGGTTCAGCGACGTCGCGTGACGCACGTCGGCATCGACATGAGTCTCGACCGGAGCGCCCACGATCAGGCTGCCCGAATCCAGTACACCGTGGTGCAGGAACGCGCCGCCGGTTTTGGTGGTGTCGCGCACGTCGAAACGCGCAGCGCCAGCCTGGAGGAAGCCGCAATCACCAATCTGACCACCGGATTCGGCATAGAACGGGGTCTGATTGAGAACGACCACGCCCTCTTCGCCTTCGCTCAGCACGTCAACCGATTGCCCGTCTTTATAGAGAGCAACGATTTTGGCGGAACCGCTGTGAGCGGTGTAACCGGTGAACTCGGTGGCCACATCAACCTTGACCAGGCTGTTGTAGTCCATGCCAAAGGAGCTGGCGGAGCGAGCACGGACGCGCTGGGCTTCCATTTCGCGCTCGAAACCTTCTTCGTCGATGGTCAGGCTGCGCTCGCGAGCGATGTCGCCGGTCAGGTCCATCGGGAAGCCGTAAGTGTCGTAAAGCTTGAACACTACATCGCCCGGCACTACGTCGCCTTTGAGTTCGGCCAGATCCTGCTCGAGGATCTTCAGACCCTGCTCCAGGGTCTTGGCGAATTGCTCTTCTTCGGCTTTCAGGACGCGCTCGATGTGCGCCTGTTGGGATTTCAGCTCAGGGAACGCTTCGCCCATCTCGGCGACCAGGGCCGCAACGATCTGATAGAAGAAGCTGCCCTTGGCGCCCAGTTTGTTGCCGTGACGGCAAGCGCGACGAATGATCCGGCGCAGCACATAACCGCGACCTTCGTTGGACGGCAGCACGCCGTCGGCAATCAGGAAGCCGCACGAACGGATGTGGTCAGCCACGACTTTCAGCGAAGCCTGAGCATCGTTGGTGCAACCGATGGCTTTGGCCGATGCGCTCAGCAGGCTCTGGAACAGGTCGATTTCATAGTTCGAGTGAACGTGCTGCAGCACGGCACTGATCCGCTCCAGGCCCATGCCGGTGTCCACCGACGGCGCTGGCAACGGGTGCAACACGCCATCGGCGGTGCGGTTGAACTGCATGAACACGTTGTTCCAGATTTCGATGTAACGGTCGCCGTCTTCTTCCGGCGAGCCCGGTGGGCCACCCCAGATGTCGGCGCCGTGATCGTAGAAAATCTCGGTGCAAGGACCGCATGGGCCGGTATCGCCCATGGTCCAGAAGTTGTCGGACGCGTACGGCGCGCCCTTGTTGTCGCCGATGCGAACCATGCGCTCGGCCGGCACGCCGATGTCTTTGGTCCAGATGTCGTACGCCTCGTCATCGCTGGCGTAGACGGTGACCCAGAGCTTTTCTTTGGGCAGGTTCAGCCACTTTTCGGAGGTCAGGAAGTTCCAGGCGTAGGTGATGGCGTCACGCTTGAAATAATCACCGAAGCTGAAGTTACCCAGCATTTCGAAGAAGGTGTGGTGACGGGCGGTGTAACCGACGTTTTCCAGGTCGTTGTGCTTGCCGCCGGCGCGCACGCATTTCTGGCTGCTTACAGCGCGGGTGTACGCGCGCTTTTCCTGGCCCAGAAAGCAGTCCTTGAACTGGTTCATCCCCGCGTTAGTGAACAGCAGGGTTGGGTCGTTGCCCGGAATCAAAGAGCTGGAGGCTACACGGGTGTGGCCTTGCTCTTCGAAGAAGCGAAGGAAGGCTTCACGGATTTCTGCGCTTTTCATTAGGTTCTTCCACGGAGGCTGCGGCCAAAGGCCTGTGCGAAACGTCAACAGACGAAGCGACGGCAAAGGGCCGCATTATATCGGCCCTGCGCGCGGGGTACAGCGTGTTTATACGATAGAAACGGTCAATTGGACGGCTAACACGGTCAGTTGTGAGAAAAGTCGGCAAATGTAGCGACGACTTGCTCGATTTGCGCACGATTGACGTCCATGTGCGTGACCATTCGCAGACGACCGGCAGCGCTGAGCTTGATCCCGCGTGTCGCGGCAAAAGCCTTGATCGCTTCGGCCTTGTCGCCCATTTGCACGTAAACCATGTTGGTCTGCACCGGCTCGACCTCATAGCCCGCTGCTCGCAGGCCGTCGGCCAAATAGTGCGCATTGGCATGGTCATCCGCCAGACGCTGAACGTTGTTGTCCAGCGCATAAAGCCCCGCCGCGGCGAGAATCCCGGCCTGGCGCATGCCGCCGCCGACCATTTTGCGCAGACGCCGCGCCTTGGCGATCAACTCGACCGAGCCGCACAGCACCGAACCGATCGGCGCCCCTAGACCTTTGGACAGGCAAACCGAAACCGAATCGAAGTGCTGAGTGATCTCTCGGGCATCGACACCCAGCTTGACCGCCGCGTTGTAGAGCCGCGCGCCATCCAGGTGCAGCGCCAGGCCATTTTCATGAGTTAAACGGCGTGCCCGGGCCAGATATTCCAGCGGCAGAACCTTGCCCTGCATGGTGTTTTCCAGCGCCAGCAAACGAGTGCGGGCGAAGTGGAAGTCATCCGGTTTAATTGCCGCGGCGACCTGCGTCAGGTCCAGCGAACCATCGGCCTGCACTTCCAGCGGCTGCGGCTGGATCGAACCGAGCACTGCCGCGCCACCACCTTCGTACTTATAGGTGTGAGCCTGTTGTCCGACAATGTATTCGTCACCGCGATCGCAGTGGGCCATCAGGCCGAGCAAGTTGCTCATGGTGCCCGTCGGGACAAACAGGGCCTGGGCAAAACCCAGTCGTTTTGCCAGTTCGGCTTCCAGACGGTTGACCGTCGGATCTTCGCCATAAACGTCGTCACCGGTGGCTGCATTCGCCATCGCGTCGAGCATCCCTGCGGTCGGTTGGGTGACGGTGTCGCTGCGAAGATCGATAACGCTCATGAATCTGGCCTCGGTAAGCAGGGGGAAATCCCTTTTCAGGAGGGAATTACTGCGGTCATGCCGACAAATAATCAAGCCTTGCGCGAGGAAAAGACTGATTACGCCTTCGAAAAAGCGCAATCCATGTGGGAGCGGGCTTGCTCGCGAAAGCGGTGTGTCAGGCAACATCATTGTCGACTGGGAGTCCGTATTCGCGAGCAAGCCCGCTCCCACAGGTTTCGTGACAGGCATTGCCTATGCGCGCGCCGAAAATATGTGTTAAAAACGCTTCGCCGCCAAACAATCTGGCGGCAAAACGTTCTCAGGGCGGGGTGTAACTCCCCACCGGCGGTAATTGCGCGCAATGCGCATAGCCCGCGAGCGCTTGGCGGCAGCACGGCAATGGCTGTGATGGCGGCAAGGTCAGCAGACCCGGTGTGATCCCGGGGCCGACGGTCATAGTCCGGATGAAGAGAGAACGGGATTGGCGCCGCCTAGGCTCTGTACCAAAGCGCCGTCCGCAGGCACTTGTGCCTGCGTACCCTTAAATCCCATTCGATTCATAACGCCCTGTTTTTCACACAAACAGGAGTCAGAACATGCAACCCACCGCAATCGATAGCAAAAGCAAAAACCATCAGGGCGAGCGCGTCGCGTTCATCCAGGCCTGCTGGCACAAGGAAATCGTCGATCAGAGCCGTAAAGGCTTCGTCGCCGAAATGATTGCTCAGGGTTATCAGGAATCGGACATCGATTTCTTCGAAGTCGGCGGCGCCTTTGAAATTCCGCTTCACGCCAAGTTGCTGGCCAAGACCGGTCGTTATGCCGGCATTGTGGCCGCAGCGTTGGTGGTGGACGGCGGGATCTACCGTCACGAGTTCGTCGCCCAGTCGGTGGTCAGCGGCCTGATGCAGGTTCAGCTGGAAACCGAAGTGCCCGTGTTCTCGGTGTCCCTGACCCCGCACCACTTCCATGCCGGTGAAGAACTGCATCACAAGTTTTTCTTCGAACACTTTGTGAACAAAGGCCAGGAAGCGGCTAAGACGTGCGCGGATACGCTGCACAAGATGCGTGCGTTGCGCCGCAGCGAGCCCCGCGCGGTAGCCGTCTAAACACAAAACCTGCGATTTGGGTGGGGTCTTTGGCTTCACTCAAATCAAATGTGGGAGCGGGCTTGCTCGCGAAAACGGTTTAACATTCAACGCATTTGTTGACTGTCAGTCCGCTTTCGCGAGCAAGCCCGCTCCCACATTTGTTATGTGTTGTGCTTACGCGAGGTTTTCGTCGGTGGTCGGCACGATCAGAATGCCGGCGCGCAGGCCGTTCTTGACCTTGGGGTTAGGGAAGATGATCCGGGCGCCCTGCTCTTCAATGACCCAGCGGGTATTGGCGATATCCTCGGCCAGTACATACCCCACCTTCAACTCTGAAAAGTTCTCGATATCCGCCGGCAGGTTCAGGCGGAAGCTATCGCTGTGCTTGATGACTTCCCGCGCGACGCTGAACAATTGCAAGCCATCCAGCCCGTCGTCGGTCATTGGCGGCTCGGTGCCTTCGATGATCTGCTTCAGGCGGGTTTCAAGAAGATCGACGTTGACCCCGTCGTTCTGCCCGAACGGCCGGGCCTTGCCCAACTCCAGGGTGAAGGACTCGGCATCGAGCTTGTCGTAGGTATAGGAGCTGAAGACGATGGAGGGTTTGTTCTGCAACAGCACCGCTTCCATGCCGGCGGCGCGCAGGCGAGCCAGTTCCTGACGTGAATGCTGACGACCTTCTTTCCAGGGGTACAGGGCGAACTGCTCGATTTTCGAGCCACGGATCGCCGTGTGCAGATCGTAATGCAGGCGATTGCGGTCCGGCAGGCTGAAGAAAGTCGCCGCCAGCCGCTCCAGCTCACAAGCGCGCAACGCCTCGGAACCACTGGTTTGTTCGTGCCGACCGTTGAACAGCCGATTGACGTCCTGCTCGATGAAACGCTCACCGCGGCGAATAGCCTCGGGGTTGCCGAACAGAAACAGAATACGTGCGCACGGCTTCAAGTCACCGCGGGCGATGTCATGCAACAGGCGATCAAGCAATTCGATCGGCGCTGTTTCGTTGCCATGGATGCCGGCCGATAACAGCAGGTCCAGGCCATTGTCGCGGGCTTCAGGTGGCCGGACTTCCAGCGCACCTTCGCTCAACCAGCGCATCCGCACGCCTTCGACAGTCAGTTGAGTCTTCTCCGCCGGTTCGCGGCCGGCGAGGGTCAGTTCAAGCAGTTTGCCGAGGGCGAGCATAGAGCGGTTTCCTTAGTGGTCGTGATTGCAATCCGGGCCGTGTACGTGGTCCTCATCATCACCGACGTCGGCCGGTTCCATCTCCAGTTGCAAACTTACCAGATTAGTCGCCAATGGGCGCAGCAGCAGGTTGGCGTATTCAGCGTCACCTTCTTCAACGTCTACGCCGATCAGCAATTGGCCGCGGCCGTCCTGCTGGATCCACAGCTCTTTGCCTTGCCACATGACCGCGACGCGGGTGCAGGAAGTTTCCAGTTGCGTGCCGTCGGTGTCTTCAAGGATCAGCTGCAGGGTATCGCTCATGTGTTTTACGCTCTCGACGTTCAATTGATCTGGAATGGATAAACCGCGCCCAGTTTAAGGATTTGCGTCAGTTCATCCAGTGCCGTCCGGCACTCAAGCAGCAATTGCGGGTCCGCCAGATCGTTTTCGGTCATGCGGTCGCGGTAGTGCTTGTCGACCCATTCGGTCAATGTGCCGTACAACGGTGCCGTCATGATAACCCCTTGGTTGACGGCCGCCAGTTCGGTTTCGTTAAGTGCGACGCGCAACCGCAGGCAAGCCGGGCCACCGCCGTTCTGCATGCTCTGCTTGAGATCGAAAACTTTCACTTCGCGGATCAGGCCGCCAGAGCTGGTCAGGCCTTGCAGGTACTGCCAGACACGCTCGTTGCCACGGCACTCTTCCGGCACGATCAATAGCATGGAGCCGTCAGGACGCGACAGCAGCTGGCTATTGAACAGGTAGGAACGTACCGCGTCTTCCACGGTGACCGCGGAACGCGGTACGCAGATCGACTGAAATTTCCCACCGACTTTTGCGAGTTTGCCTTGCAGTTCAGCCAGCATCTGCTCGGTGTCGAGGAAGGCGTCCTCGTGATAGAACAGCACCTCGCCGTTACCCACTGCGATCACGTCGTTATGGAACACGCCCTGATCGATCACCGAAGGGTTCTGCTGGGCATAAACCACGCCGTCATCACTCAGGCCGTGCAGACGCGCGACGGCCTGGGACGCTTCGAGCGTCTGGCGTGCCGGGTACTTCTGCGGATTCGGGTAACGGGTGTCGAACGCGCTGCGACCGAACACGAAAAACTCGACGCCAGCTTCACCATAGTCACGGCAGAAACGGGTGTGGTTGGCCGCGCCTTCGTCACCGAACTGCGCCACGGCTGGCAAAGCGGCGTGGTGAGCAAAGTGCTTCTGATCGGCGAACATCGCCCCCAGTACGCGGCTGGTGGTCGGGTGTTCGATGCTGCGGTGGTATTTGCAGTTGAGGTTGGCGGCGGTGAAATGCACGCGGCCATCCGCGGTGTCGGCGCTCGGGCTGACCGTGGCGGCGTTCGCCACCCACATGCTCGACGCCGAGCAACTGGCAACCAGCAGCGGCATGGCCTCTTTGGCGGCGCGCTCGATCACCTGAGCATCGGTACCGCTGAAACCCAGCCGGCGCAGTGCGGCTACGTCCGGACGTTCTTGTGGCGCCAAAACGCCTTGTTGAAAGCCCATTTCCATCAGCGCTTTCATCTTCGCCAGGCCCTGTAGCGCGGCTTCCTTCGGGTTCGAAGACTGCTGGCTGTTGCTCTGGGATGCGACGTTGCCGTAGGACAGGCCGCCGTAGTTATGGGTCGGCCCCACTAGACCGTCAAAATTGACTTCATAGGATTTCATCAGCGAGGCTCCACGAGAATCTGTTGTTATAGGCATCAAGTATCAATTCAGTAAGACGGAGGTGCGGCCTTCGCGGGCAAGCCTCGCTCCTACAGGGTCGATTGAGTCCGTAGGAGCGAGGCTTGCCCGCGAAAGCGGTCTTACGACATGCGCACGCCTGGGGTCAGCGACGTCGGCAAAGTCAGGCTCGGGGTTTCCAGCGAGGCCACCGGGTACGCGCAGTAATCCGCGGCGTAGTAGGCACTGGCGCGATGGTTGCCCGATGCGCCGACACCGCCGAATGGCGCGCTGCTCGCCGCACCGGTCAGCTGCTTGTTCCAGTTGACGATGCCTGCCCGGCTTTCCAGCCAGAACTGCTGATAACGCGCTTCGGAATCCGACAGCAAACCAGCCGCCAGGCCATAGTCGGTGTCGTTGGCTTCAGCGATCGCCGCTTCAAAATCAGCGTAGCGGATCACTTGCAGCAGCGGACCGAACAGCTCTTCGTCCGGGCGATCGGCAACCGCCGTTACGTCCAGAATACCCGGGGTCAGCAAGGCTGCCTGGGCCTGGGGCTGAGTCATTTCCAACAGCGCCACGGCGCCGTTGGCCAGCAGATGTTCTTGCGCATCCATCAGCGCTTTTGCAGCGCCGAGGGAAATCACCGAGCCCATGAACGGCGCCGGTTGCTGATCGAACGCACCGACTTCAATCGTCGAGCTGACCGCCACCAGACGCGCCAGCAGCGTATCGCCCCAGGCGCCTTGCGGCACCAGCAAGCGACGGGCACAGGTGCAACGCTGACCGGCAGAAATGAAGGCCGACTGAATAATGGTGTAAACGGCGGCATCGAGGTCCGCGACCTGATCCACCACCAGCGGGTTGTTACCGCCCATTTCCAGCGCAAGGATCTTGTCTGGGCGACCGGAAAACTGCTTATGCAGGTGATTGCCGGTACGGCTGGAACCGGTGAAGAACAGACCGTCGATGCCCGGGTTCGCCGCCAGGGCGATACCGGTTTCGCGGGCGCCTTGCAGCAGGTTCAACACACCGGCCGGCAGGCCGGCTTCGATCCAGCACTTGACCGTCAGCTCGGCCACTTTCGGGGTCAGCTCACTCGGCTTGAACAGCACGCTGTTCCCGGCCAGCAGCGCCGGCACGATGTGACCGTTCGGCAAGTGACCGGGGAAGTTGTAAGGACCAAACACCGCCACCACACCGTGCGGTTTGTGGCGCAATACCGCCGTGGCGTCGCCCAACGGGCCGCTCTTCTCGCCGGTACGTTCGCGATAGCTCTGCACCGAAATGGCGATCTTGTTGACCATGCTGGTGACTTCAGTCGCCGCTTCCCACAGGGGTTTACCGGTTTCTTCACCGATGGTGCGAGCCAGCTCGTCAGCGTGATTCTTCAACGCAGCGGCAAAGGCTTCCAGCACGCTGATGCGCTCTTCCAGGGTACGGCGAGCCCAACCCGGGAACGCTTGACGCGCAGCTTGCACAGCCGACTCGACCTGACCGGTCGTGGCGCCTTCGCCAGCCCACAGCACTTGCTGGGTCACCGGGTTTACCGATTGAAAGCTTTCACCCTGACCAGCCAGCCATTCACCGGCGATGTATAGCGAATTCATTATTTCGACTCCCGAGCAGCGGACAACGGAACGGCGCGTACTTGATCGCCGGCGTTGAGTTGAAGACGTTTGGCGGTCAGCGGATCGACCACCAAAGTGCCGGCGGCGAAGCGTGCTGGTGCGGCAGTGATCCGGCAGTCTTCGCGCTTGCGGTTATGAATCAGGAACGGCGTGGCGTCGTCACCCGGAGTGCCGATGGCCAGCACCAGCGCCTGACTGTCGCGCACTGCGCGGATCTTGGTGGTTTCGCATTCCACCGCAGGGCCGGCATCAAAGATGTCGACGTAGCCTTGATAGCTGAAACCTTCGCTCTTGAGCATCGACAGCGCCGGCTCGGTGTCCGGGTGAACCTGGCCGATCACGTTGCGCGCATCTGGCGACAGGAAGCAGGTGTACAGCGGGAATTTCGGCATCAGTTCGGCGATGAACGCCTTGTTGCCCACGCCGGTGAGATAATCGGCCTGGCTGAATTCCATCTTGAAGAAATGCCGACCCAGGCTTTCCCAGAACGGCGAACGCCCTGCCTCATCAGACACACCGCGCATTTCGGCGATGATCTTGTTGCCGAACAGCTGCGGAAACTCGGCGATGAACAGCATCCGCGCCTTGGCCAACATGCGGCCGTTCAGGCCACTGCGGAAATCGGCATGCAGGAACAACGAGCACAGCTCAGAGTTACCGGTCAGATCGTTGGCCAGGAACAGCGTCGGGATTTCGCGGTAGATGTTCAGCTCTTGGGAGGCGCTGACCGTCAGGCCGACCCGGAAGTTGTACCAAGGCTCACGCAGGCCGACGGCACCGGCGATGGCGGAAATACCCACCACGCGGCCATTGTCGTCTTCGAGTACGAACAGGTAGTCCGCATCACCGCGCCCGGCTTCGCCGCGGAAGGTCTTCTCGGCCCAGCCGACCCGATGAGCCAGACGTTCTTCGTTGGCCGGCAAGGTGGTCAGGCCGGTACCGGTGCTGCGGGCCAGGTCGATCAGAGCGGGTAAATCGCTGCTGCGTACGGGACGAACAATCATGCTATCTCCTCAAACGGGCCGCTGACGCCACCCGTGAAACTCGCTGCTTTACTCAGCATTCACTCTTTATAGGCATAGCAGCAGGCGTTAAACCGCCACCAGGCGCACGCTGGCACCTTCACCGACGCCCAGGGCTTCGGCCGCTTCAAGATCCAGGGTGACGGGTTTGCCCGGCGCGTAATCGAGCTCAAGCAAAACAGCGCGGTAATCCTGCAACTGGGCGTTAGCCACCAGATACTGACGACCCGCGCCTTTGACCGGCTCGCCGATTTTCACCGGCACTACACGGCTCTGGGCGATCGAACGGATCCCCGAGACGCGGGCATGCAGGGTCGGGCCACCGTCGAAAATGTCGATGTAGTGATCCGTCTCGAAGCCTTCGCGCATCAGAATGTCGAAAGTGATCTGCGCCCGTGGGTGTACCTGGCCCATCGCCTCCTGAGCGGAATCCGGCAGCAACGGCACGTAGATCGGGTAATGCGGCATCAGCTCGGCCAGGAACGTGCGGCTTTTCAGGCCACACAGACGCTCGGCTTCGGCGTAGTTGAGGTCGAAGAAGTTGCGACCGATGGCATCCCAGAACGGCGAATCACCATGTTCGTCGCTGTAACCGACGATCTCGGTCACCACCGAATCGGCAAAGCGCTCCGGATGGCTGGCCACGAACAACAGGCGACCACGGGAATTGAGCTCAGCCCAAGGCGAACCCACCAACTCCGGCTTGACGTAGAAACTGGTCAGCAAGCTGTTACCGGTCAGGTCGTGGCACTGGGAGAGCACGTGGATCTTGTTGTGAATCTTCAGTTCGCGGGAGGCGTGCACGAAGGTTTCATTACGGAAACTGTAGAACGGCTCGGAATAACCGGCCGAGGCAACGATGGCCGAACAGCCCACCAGTTTGCCGGTGGCCGTGTCTTCGAGGACGAAGAAATAGCTCTCTTCACCGTTGAAGCTGACTTCAGCGGCGAACGAAGCTTCGCTTGCGGCGATCTTGTCGCTCAGGCGTTCAACGTCATCCGGCAAGGAAGTGACACCAATCGGGCTGTCCGCAGCCAGACGCTGTACCTCGCCCAGATCAGCCATTTGCGCGGGGCGCATCACCAGCATGGTGTCACTCCTTTTCTCGAAAAACTCTATGAGGAAAATAACCGGGAAGTCATTGCAGACACAGAGATCAGTGTGGGAGCGGGCTTGCTCGCGAAAGCGGTGCATCAGTCAACATCGTTGCTGTCTGACCCACCGCTTTCGCGAGCAAGCCCGCTCCCACATTTGATCCGGCCCGGTACAAAATTTAGGTTCGACGCCTGAACAGTCAGGCGTCGAAAGGTCTATCAGGCTTGCGTCAGCTTCGCCGCCGCACGCTCGAAACGGTCCAGACCAGCATCGATATCGGCGTCTTCAACCACCAGGCTTGGGGCGAAACGAATCACGTCCGGGCCGGCTTGCAGAATCATCAGGCCTTCACGCTCGGCGGCGTTGAAGATGTCTTTGGCCTTGCCTTTCCAGGCATCGCTCAGTACGCAACCGAGCAGCAGGCCCAGACCGCGGACTTCAGTGAACAGGCCATACTTCTCGCCGATCTGCTCAAGACGGGTCTTGAACTTGTCGTGCTTGGCATTAACGCCATTCAGCACTTCGGGCGTGTTGATCACATCGATCACCGCTTCAGCGACAGCGCACGCCAGCGGGTTGCCGCCATACGTGGTGCCGTGGGTGCCGACGACCAGGTGTTTGGCCAGGTCTTCGGTGGTCAGCATCGCTGCGATCGGGAAACCGCCGCCCAGGCTCTTGGCGCTGGTCAGGATGTCCGGGGTCACGCCGTAATGCTGGTAGGCGAACAGCTTGCCGCTGCGGCCCATACCGGTCTGAACTTCGTCGAAGACCAGCAGCGCGTTGTGCGCATCGCACAGCTCACGGGCGCCTTGCAGGTAAGACAGCTCGGCCGGCAGTACGCCGCCTTCGCCCTGGATCGGCTCCAGAACCACCGCGCAGGTCTTGTCGGAAACAGCGGCTTTGAGCGCGGCCAGATCGTTGTAAGGCACGTGGGTGATGCCGGTGATCTTCGGACCGAAACCGTCGGAGTACTTCGACTGGCCACCGACGTTCACGGTGAACAGGGTACGGCCGTGGAAGCTGTTGAGCGCGGCAACGATTTCGTACTTCTCGGTACCAAAACGGTCGTGGGCCACGCGACGGGCCAGCTTGAAGGCGGCCTCGTTGGCTTCGGCGCCGGAGTTGCAGAAGAACACACGTTCGGCAAAAGTGGCGTCGACCAGCTTATGGGCCAGGCGCAAGGCCGGCTCATTGGTGAACACGTTGGACACGTGCCACAGCTTGTTCGCTTGCTCGGTCAATGCAGCGACCAGCGCCGGGTGCGCATGGCCCAATACGTTAACGGCAATCCCGCCGGCGAAGTCGATCAGCTCGCGGCCAGACTGGTCCCAAACACGGGAACCGGCACCACGCACAGGAATGAAAGCGGCTGGCGCGTAGTTGGGAACCATTACCTGGTCGAAATCGGCGCGTTCTACCGCAGCGTGCTCAACGGACATCGGAGTCTCCTGAAAAGGAACACTCGCCTGAAACTGGCGAGCGATGAGGGGATTGTAAGGACAGTTTTCAGCCCGGCCTTGCCGCCAAGCGACAACTTCTTATAGCGCAAACACAGGTTTTGCCCGGGTTTACGGCAATGCGACAAATAGCGTCGCAAAGGCGCAGTTTAAACTGCTGGCGGGGTTTGCGGCAGGCGTGCTCAGTTCTATCTGATGCGGTGTTGCCGATGGCGGTAAATATGTACCGCACGCCGTTCAGGCTGATGGGGTTTGCTAGAGGTCTTTCGAACCCAGACGACCTCTTCCATGAACATGAACACCGAACACCCAGACGCTTCGATGCTACCTTTCAGGCCCGGATGCGCACTATCGGCACCTGATGAGCGTCATTCCTTCCTGGCTGATGCAGGCGAACGCACAAAAGCGCGAAGCCTTGCTGAAGGTCAAACCGCAGCTACCCGCTGAACTCAAGGCAGCCTCCAGGGCACAGCACGTCGAACTGGGCAAACTTAATGCACGGCATTGGGAGGCGCAAAACCGTGTCGATCGGGCCTTGGCGTGCCTACAAAACGCCAGCACCTTTGCCGAGCCAATACTTGCAGCCCAGATCAAGAAACGCTTTGGGCTGGAACTGGATGTCAGCCATACCTTTTTGCGTCTTTATATTCCTGCCCGCATTCCCTGGCTGCGATTGAAATCCGGGGCAGCACGCATCTGGACCGTGTCGCTGCTGGATGCCGCCCTGCACAATTTTGAAAGCAGCGAGACGACAGACCAGGCCTTTGAGTCCGCGTCCACCTATATCACCCCGCCTTCTGCCACCGGGCAATTCAAACAACTGCCGCATATCCTGCAAAAAATGCCCATCGCTGCATTCACCCGATTGTGCCGGGAACTGGATATTGGCGAGCGCTACAAAGAGTACCTCGAAGAAAACCTGGGCCTGCGCAATCCGGTGGCGACGGCGGTCATGCAATCCAAAGTTCGCAACAGCCAGAAAGCGGCACTCACCGCCGCCCTGCAAATGGCGTACATGCAAAACAAGCTTGGCGGTGATGTTCATCAACTGATCCTTGGCTTATTGGATGGCTTGCAACACTTGCGCCTGCGCGGCCAGGAATGGGGCTGCCATGAACTGACAATCATGAACGCCAACCTGACCGGTATCGTGCTGTTTGCCCCGGATCTGGAGCGCTCGCACGAAACGGTTCGGGTAGTGGCCTATATTCCCGACGACCCCGAACACCCGATCAAGGAGTATTCCTCCACCGGCGCATTCGCCCAGGAACTGATCCAGCGCTTGCGCAATCATGACTATCAACAATTCTTCAGTCGCTTTATCGACCATGAGGATCGCGGGCACTTTTTCGCTCAGTTGAACAACCGCCTCACCCCCATCACCTGGCAACCGGTTCAACCTGGCGATTCGCGCCCCACATGGAGAGACAATCCAGACCAGCGCGTCAACCTGCAAATGGCAGCAGTGCCAATCCAGGGCGATCTGTGGACTCATCTCTACCAGCGCAAACTGGACAAGATCCTCAACGATGCACGGGTCATCGCAGTATCCACTGCCCTGGTCGACCAAAAAGCCCGATGGGCGTTATGGGACTCCTTCACAGAAATTGCCTCGGCGCTGTTGAACATCGCAGCCTTTGTCGCCCTGCCGTTCGTGCCGTTCCTTGGCGAACTGATGCTGGCCTACGTGGCGTACCAATTGCTCGACGAGACCTTCGAAGGCATCGTCGACTGGGCAGAAGGCCTGACAGATGAAGCGCTCGAACATTTCATGGAGACGGTTCAGTCCGCGGTACAGCTGGGCACCTTTGCGGTGGGAGGCACCCTCGTCGTGGGGGAGTTTCGTTCAGTCCTGCCTCGAGAAGTCGTTGAGTTCATTGACCGTTTCAAACCGGTCAAGACACCGAATGGCGAAACCCGCTACTGGAAGCCCGATCTGGTGCCGTTCGAACAACGCGCAGAACTGCCCAAGGGTTCGCCAACCGACGAACGCGGGCTGCACAACCATCAGGGCAAATCCCTGTTGAGGCTGGAAGGCAAACTCTATGCCGTGATCAAGGACCCGCAAACCGGCCAGCACCGCATCGACCACCCGGCTCGCCCCGACGCCTATAAACCAGTGCTCAAACACAATGGCGAAGGTGCCTGGCAGACTGAGCTGGAGCAACCGCTGGAATGGGATCAGGCCAAGTTGTTGCGCCGTATCGGTCCCGACATGGAACGTTTTTCCGCCATCGAGCGTGAGCGCATGCTCAAGATCAGCGGCGACGATGAAAACACGCTGCGCAAGATGCACACGGATGTCGAACGGCTGCCACCCATGCTTGCCGACACCCTCAAACGGTTCAGGATCGAACAGGACATTCAAACCTTTATCGAACAGATGAACAGTGACCGGCCTGAAGACTTCCTCAAGGCCGATCCCGTGACACAGCTGGAATTACTCTATGAAAACGGCTACTGGCCCGAGCGCAAAGGCCTGCGCCTGATTGATGAAAAGGCTCAAATCCTCTGGCAAAGCCCCGGCTCCGCGGTGCCGGACCTGCAAATCGATGTCACACAACTGAACGACGGCGACTTGCTCAAAACGTTTCTTCTGACACTGGATGAAGCCGAAATAAAAACCCTGATGGGCGAGGAGTTCGGTGCCCCCGTCGCCCGTCTCGACACCCGCACTCGCACACTGCGTCGCACGCTGGCTGAGATTGTCGAACGCAAAAGAGCCGCCTTGTTCGATTATCGCTACCGCACACTCGAACGCGGCGCTCGCGCACCAGCCCACACCATCATCAACGCCGAACCCGGCCTGCCGACGAGCCTCGCAGAAGCGGTGTTCGACACGGCGAGCGATCAGGAACTGCAACAGCTCAAACAGGGAACATTGCCCGAACGACTGGCGGACCTGAGCCGTGAGGCCGCTTTGCAAACACGGGTGACACGCGCCTACGAAGGCCTTGAGCTTAAGTCGACCGCCGATAACCTCGACACACAGCGACTGGCCTTGCATTCGCTAGAACGTTTACCGGGCTGGTCGGGGCAACTGCGCATCGAACTGCGGCAGTACAGCTATGAGGGACAACTGATCGATAGCGTTGGCAACGTAGATGCGTCGCTGCGCAAAGTCCTGGTCATGACCGAAGAAGGCCCGTTTCAGGCTTATGACGAGACAGGCCAGGCACTCAATTCCGCCAGCGATCTGTATGCCAGCCTGCTGCAGGCATTCCCCGACATCGAGCGTACCGCGCTGAAGATCCATATCGGCGAAGGTGAAAAACTCAAACAATCGATCCGCGAACATGCCTTGAGTCGCGACGAGTTGCGCGCACTGCTATCGCATCACCCCATCTTCAAACCCGCTTACGACCCATCAGTGATGCGTCTGCTGGGTGGCTCCGAAGGCTATCGGCGTATGCCGAGCCAGCCACCGACGTTACAAGCCAGAGCCCATAGTCTGTTCCCCCATCTTTCGGCCGAGGAACTGCAGGCGTACGTCGAACGGCTACAGCTGCATCCGAGCGGACCGCGAGCAGAATTGACGCGACTGATCGGCGAACACGAAAGGCTCGTCGATGAACTGCAACTCTGGACCGGCGATATCCCGCTGTATATCCCGGATACCGATGTCAGAATCGTCGCCAACCAGTTCTCCACACAACAACGCAATCGCAGGCAGTTCATGAACCAGCTGCTCGACTGCTGGCGTCGGCAGGCTTCCCACCCCCTGACCGACACCTGGCAGGTCGATTTTATTTTTTCCCGGCCGATTTTGGGCGAGCTCCCGGTGCTGAGCGCCGATTTCACTCACGTGAGCAACCTCTCATTGACCGGCCATCGAGCCACTCGGGGTGTGAATGGATTCTTGAAGCGCTTCTCCGGGCTGCATCGTTTGGCCCTGCGCAATTTCAACCTTGGCAATATTCCGGACGCCATCACCCAATGGCCGCACCTCAACGAACTGATTATCAGCGACTGTGCGCTCACCCTCACCCCGCAGAGCCAGGCGACACTCGCTGCGCTGGGCGAACTGACAACACTGGAGCTGTATCACAATCCGCTGGGGTTACTCCCCAACGTCGAAAACATGCCCGATCTGGATTACATCGATGTGGCAGGGACTGGCATCTCCAGCATGCCCACCGGTTTGCTGACGCGCCCCCATCTTCGAACCGCCCTGCTCAATGACAATCGAATCCCGGACCTGCCTGCCGCCCTCTTCGAATTGCCACCGGACATACAGAATGGCTTTGACCTGGGCGGCAACCCGATTTGCGCAGCAGACCGCGAACGCATCAAACGCTACTTCGTCAAGACCGGCCTTGACTTCGGTGTCTTTGCTGAACAGGCGGATATCCAACGATTACAACGACTCTATCCGCGACTGGATCAAGAGCGAGCCAGCGATTTCATTTATCGCCTGCCTGGCACACTGCAAGAGGGCCAAACAGAGCTGACACGCCTGGAAGGCGAGTTCGAAACGCTGAGGACCACCCTGGAAATCTGGACCCAGGACATTCCCACCCACCACCCGGTTTCTGGCCAAGCCCTGACGGACGCGGAGCGGGTACTCGAAGAGTTGAACCGAATTGAAACCAAACGGATTCTGGAGCGTTGCTGGCGCCATGAAACCAATGTGGATGGCTTCAACGCGACACTGACACCCACCTATGATTTGACGCTGACCATCAACATCACTGGCAACCTGCCGGTGCTGAGCGCCGACTTCAGTCACGTCACACTGCTCTATTTGCACAGTAGCGCCGGCATGACCTCAGGGGCCGGGCGTTTTCTGGAATGCTTCCCCCGCCTCAAAAGCCTGACCATCCGCGAATACACACTGAACGAAATCCCCGACGCCGTTTTCAGGATGGGCGATCTGACAGCATTGGCCCTGACCCGGTGCCAACTCACATTGACCACGCAAACCCTGCTCGAACTGGCGCAAATGGAGCGCCTTGACTATCTGGAGCTGAGCAACAACCCATTGGGGCTGACACCCGACGTCAGTCAGATGCCCGAGCTTGCCGTACTGCTGTTAAACAACACCGGCATCACTGAGTTCCCCCCAGGGCTGCTGCAACTCGAGTTTCTGGACGTGGTTGATCTGAGCGCAAACGCGATCATTGAGGTACCCAGCGACATTCTGGAGCTGCCGATGGAAATTGGCGAAAGCCTCAACCTGAGAGGGAATCCGTTGTCCGAAGACAGCCTTCGACGACTCTTTGATTATTTCAGGTTGAACAACGTTGACTTCGGGCTTGATGAAATCATCGATAACGCGCAACTGGAGGTGTCGTCCTCTGGAAACTCAGAGGTTGACGAATAATCAACGCCTGGTTCGAGTGCAGCCTGGCGCAGATTCAACCGCGCTCGGACGGCACCGATGACAACTCGAACGGGCTGCTGCTGCGCCGCTGGTTGCGATCTTCCCGCGGCGTGGCGCCGAAGAAGTTGCGGTAGGCGCTGGAGAAATGCGGCCCCGAAGAAAAGCCACACGACAGGCCGATCTGGATGATCGACTTGCTGGTTTGCATCAACATTTGCCGGGCCTTGTTCAGGCGCAGCTCCAGGTAGTACTGGCTCGGCACACGGTTGAGGTACTGCTTGAAGATCCGCTCCAGCTGCCGACGCGATACGCACACATGCTGGGCGATTTCGTCGGTGGTCAGCGGCTCTTCGATGTTGGCTTCCATCAGCAACACCGCTTGGGTGAGCTTCGGATGACTGGAGCCCAAGCGGTTCTGCAATGGAATGCGCTGGCGCTCGCCGCCCTCACGGATGCGTTCGACCACCAGTTCTTCCGACACCGCACCGGCCAGTTCGGCGCCGTGATCGCGGGCCAGCACCGCCAACAACAGGTCGAGTACCGACATGCCGCCGCACGCGGTCAAGCGATCGCGATCCCAGTCGAACAGGTGACTGGTGGCAATCACCTTCGGGAAACGCTCGGCGAAATCGTCCTGCCAGCGCCAATGCACGGCAGCGCGATAACCGTCGAGCAAACCCAACTGCGCCAACGGGTAAACACCGGCCGACAACCCGCCGATTACACACCCGGCGCGCACCAGTTGTTTCAGCCCACTGCTGAGTGCCGGCGCAAGCGAGGTCGGCGGCTCGTCGGCGAGCAGGAACAGTTTCTGGAAGTTTTCGAGCTTGCCGGCCCAGGGTTCACCCGGCAATTGCCAGGCGCCTTCGGTCGATGGTTCGGCCTGCAAAAACGACAGTTCGTAAACAACGTCCGGATGCACACGCTGGGCAACACGCAAGGCCTCCTCAGCCAGCGCAAGCGTCAGAGCTTTAGTGCTGGGCCAAATCAGGAAACCAATTCGATGGGCAGTCATGGCGGGCAATCCGAAACGAAAACAGTGATGAAGGCATGGGCCAATGCTAGCCCGTAAATGAACGCAAATCTCGAAACCGGCAGAAATCAAATGTGGGAGCGGGCTTGCTCGCGAAAGCGGTGGTTCAGACAGCTACGATGTTGACTGATACACCGCTTTCGCGAGCAAGCCCGCTCCCACAAGGGATTGGGGCCAGCCTCTAGATTGCGAAGCATGCACTATCCCGGTGCGCAACGGGAGTTCGGTTTACTTCAGGCTCCCCGAGAGGAATTGCTGCAAACGCTCGGACTGCGGATTGACCAGCACCTCACGCGGGTTGCCGCTTTCTTCGACGACGCCTTTGTGCAGGAACACCAACTGGTTCGACACTTCACGGGCAAAGCCCATTTCGTGCGTCACCACCACCATGGTCCGGCCTTCCTGCGCCAGGGCCTGCATGACTTTCAGCACATCACCGACCAACTCAGGGTCGAGGGCCGAGGTCGGTTCGTCGAACAGCATCACCTCAGGCTCCATCGCCAGCGCGCGGGCAATCGCTACACGCTGCTGTTCGCCGCCGGACATGTGGCCAGGGTAAGCATCTTTGCGATGAGCAACACCGACCTTGTTCAGGTAGTGTTCGGCCTTCTCGCGGGCTTCGGTCTTGGACATGCCGAGCACGTGGACCGGCGCTTCCATGATGTTTTCCATCGCGGTCATGTGCGACCACAGGTTGAAATGCTGGAACACCATCGACAGGCGCGAACGCATGCGTTGCAGCTGTTTCGGGTCGGCGGCTTTCAGCGCGCCGTCCTTGTTGGCGACCAGTTTCAGCTCTTCGTTGTTGAGCAGAATCTTGCCGGCGTGCGGCTGTTCGAGCAGGTTGATGCAGCGCAGGAAAGTACTTTTGCCGGAGCCACTGGAGCCGATGATGCTGATCACATCGCCAGCCGCCGCTTTCAGGGACACGCCCTTGAGCACTTCGTGACTGCCATAGCGTTTATGCAGGTCTTGGACTTCAAGTTTGTACATGCGGTCGGTTCTCACAAAAACAGTCAGTCAGTCGTTGAGCAAGCGCCCGTGACGCAGCGCTTCGCGCCCCGCCACCTTGGCCAGCCAGAAACCGGGTTGGGCATAACGCAGCCGTTCAATGGCAAACAGCACCCCGGACGTACCAGCACACACCGTGCTGACCCGATCCGATAACGGATCGATCACTTCAAAAATCTCGTCGCCCGCTTCAACCCACTCACCGGGTTTACGCAGGAAACTCACCACGCCCGGATGCGGCGCGAACAGCAATTCAGTGCCTTCGAACGGCATGCCTTCGCAAGCGTCTTGTGCAGGCTTTGGCCATTCGCCGCTGATCAAGCCTTGTTCAGCGAGGAACGCCAGAATGCCTTCGGCGTAAGCCACAGCCTCTTCGCGACCGGTATCGGATTGGCCACCCAACTCGATGGTCGTCGCCAGGCAGGCCAGTGGAATCTGGGCATCCGGAAACAGACGCGACAAACGCAGCCATGGCAGCGAACACGCTTCATCAAAGGAGCTGCCGCCGGAATCTTCCGCCAGCAGACCGACCTTGACGTTCAAGTGTGCAGCCAGCGAACGCCAATGCGGCCAGTGTTGCGGCAAGGCGTACATGTGCAGCGCCGCTTCGCAATCGCAATGCAAATCCAGCACCACGTCGGCGTTGCAGGCATGGCTGAGCAAGATGCGCTGCATGCCTTGCAACTGACTCGCTGCAGGTGGCAAGGCAGCCAGCACATCGCTCATGGTTTCACGGATCAAACGGACATTGGCATGAGGATCGTCACCCAGATGACCTTGCAGCTCAGCGGCCACGGGCTCGCTCAGCTCGACGAAATCGCGGTTGAAATTCTTGCCGCTGCCGGCCTCGAAACGCCCCTGATGGTTACCCTGAAGCAGTTGACCCAGGCCCAGTGGATTGGCCACCGGCACCAGTTCGATCACACCGTTCAGCAAACCTTGGGCTTCGAGTTCGGTCAGGCGCTTTTTCAGCTCCCAGGCCGTGCGCATCCCCGGCAGTTCATCGGCGTGCAGGCTGGCCTGGATGTAGGCCTTGCGCTCGCCAGCGCCGAAGCGGAACACCGAAATCCGGCGTTCGCTACCCAGGTGGCTCCACGGCAATGCATGATCGATGCGTTCCATATCAGTGCTTCCGCGGGGCCAGATAGCCCAGCCAGCGGTGCTCGGCCATTTTGAACAGGCGCACCAGAATGAACGTCAGGCACAGGTAGAACACGCCGGCGGTGATGTAGGCTTCAAACGGCAAGTAGAACTGAGCGTTGACCGTGCGCGCGGCACCGGTGATGTCGATCAGGGTCACGATGGATGCCAGACTGGTGGTCTGCAGCATCATGATCACTTCGTTGCTGTACTGCGGCAGTGCCCGGCGCAGGGCCGATGGCAGCAGGATCCGCTTATACATTTTGACCCGCGACATGCCCATGGCCTTGGCCGCTTCGATCTCGCCATTGGGCGTGGCGCGCAGGCTGCCGGCGATGATTTCAGCGGTGTAGGCGCTGGTGTTGATGGCGAAGGCCAGGCACGCACAGAACGTGGCGCTGGACAGCCATGGCCAGAGGAAGCTTTCACGCACCGCTTCGAACTGCGCCAGGCCGTAGTAGATCAAAAACAGCTGCACCAGCATTGGCGTGCCGCGAATCACGTAGGTGAACAGCCAGGCACTCATGTTGACGACCGGCTGCTTGGAGACGCGCATCAGCCCCAGCGGCAGTGCCGCCAGCAGACCGAAGAACAGCGACAGCGCGAGCAGTTTGAGGGTGGTCACCAGGCCGCCGAAGTACAGCGGCAAGGCCTCCCAAATGACGTTGTAGTCGAAGATCATAGATCAGCCGCCCTTACGCCTACCGAGTAGCGCTTCTCAAGGTGACGCAATGCCAGCAACGAGACGCTGGTGATCACCAGGTACATCGCCGCCACTGCGAGGAAGAAGGTGAAAGGCTCGCGGGTAGCGTCTGCCGCCTGCTTGGCCTTGAACATCATGTCTTGCAGACCGACCACCGAAATCAGCGCGGTCGCCTTGGTCAGTACCAGCCAGTTGTTGGTAAAACCCGGAATCGCCAGACGAATCATCTGCGGCACCAACACCCGGAAGAACACCTGAAAACTGCTCATGCCGTATGCCATGCCGGCTTCTGCCTGCCCCTTCGGGATTGCCATGAAGGCACCACGGAAAGTTTCCGACAGGTACGCACCGAAGATGAAGCCCAGGGTACCGATACCGGCGGCCAACGGGTTCAGGTCGATGTAGTCGTCATAGCCGAGCATCGGCGCGACACGGTTGAGCAAGTCCTGGCCGCCATAGAAAATCAGCAGGATCAGCACCAGATCGGGAATACCGCGGATCACCGTGGAATACAGATCGCCCAGCCAGGCCAGCCAGCGTATCGGGGACAGACGCAGCGCAACGCCGATCAGACCCAGAACAATGGCCAAGACCATGGACGACAAGGCGAGCTGAAGCGTCAGCCATGCGCCATCGAGGATGACAGCCCCGTAGCCTTTCAACATGATTCAGGTCCTCGAAAGTTGGGATGAAAAAATGGCGCAAACCTCAGAGATCCTGTTGCTTGCGCCATTTCGCAGGTGTTGCGGGGACGATTACTTGCCGTAGATATCGAAGGCGAAGTACTTGTCCTGGATTTGTTTGTACTTGCCGTTCTCGCGAATGGCCGCGATCGCGGTGTTGATCTTGTCTTTCAGCGCGTCGCCCTTGCGAACTGCGATACCCACGCCGTCGCCGAAGTATTTGACGTCGGTGAAGGCCGGGCCAACGAAGGCGAAACCTTTGCCGGCGTCGGTTTTCAGGAAACCGTCATCCAGCAGGGTAGCGTCTGCCACGGTGCCGTCGAGGCGACCGGCGGCCACGTCGAGGTAGATTTCGTTCTGCGAACCGTAAGGCTTGATCTCGGCACCCAGCGGGGCCAGGACTTCGCGGGCGAAACGCTCGTGGATCGAACCACGTTGCACGCCGATGTTCTTGCCCTTCAACTCAGCCAGGTTTTCGCTGACCTGAGTGCCGGCCTTCATGACCAGGCGAGCCGGGGTGTTGTAGTACTTGTTGGTAAAGTCCACGGACTTCTTGCGGTCTTCGGTGATGGACATGGACGACAGGATCGCGTCGATCTTGCGCACCTTGAGTGCCGGGATCAGGCCGTCGAACTCTTGCTCGACCCACACGCACTTGACCTTCATCTCTTCG
The DNA here is from genome assembly GCF_019218905.1 of Pseudomonas sp. PDM24. Lineage (NCBI taxonomy): Bacteria > Pseudomonadati > Pseudomonadota > Gammaproteobacteria > Pseudomonadales > Pseudomonadaceae > Pseudomonas > Pseudomonas sp. PDM24. The sequence goes on from NZ_JAHUWR010000006.1 coordinate 34,597, forward strand.
CACAGGGCGTTGCCGATGTCGTAGTCAAAACCCACGATGCTGCCGTCCGGCGCCTTGGAGGCGAACGGAGGGTAAGCTGCTTCGATACCGATTTTTACGGGCTTGTCATCGGCGAAGGTCGGCAGGGACAGCACGGACAGCGCCAGGGCGCCAAGCAGCACAAGTTTCTTCATCTTGGGACTCCATCGGTAAAGGGCAAAAACGGCAGAGTGAGCAACAGCCCAATATGCGAATGGGTTAAACCGCAAAGCGGTGCTGCGTCCTAGGAACCGTGCGCTGATTTCAACACAGGCAACGACGAGCGAGTGATCGGCATTCTAACGACAGGCCCGAAGCCGATATTTCTTCAATGCGACAACAAATTACAGATGCACCGAGAAAGCCGCTTGAACGCGTTGACAGCCTTGCAATTTCATGCAAGAGCAAAAGACAGTGAACCGATCTATATTGCAAATTGCGGGCCTATTATTGGCAAACCCTTCTAATCCGGCAAGCGCAGCGTGGTGTCTTATTTTTCATGGCGGGTTTAGAGGCCCTGTGACGGGGCTTTGCGTTTCCCAATGCCTCGTTATCGGGCGGGCGGTTACACATTCAGTTACTTGAAGGGTGATGGGTAACAGTGGGAATGGGCCTACAGGTGAACCGATAAATATTGGTTCGGGTTTTATTTATGTGGCGCCTGTCAGAACGCCTTCGCGAGCAAGCCCGCTCCCACATTGAACCTGAGTCGCGCACAAAGTCTGTGTTCACCGGAGATCAAATGTGGGAGCGGGCTTGCTCGCGAAGAGGCCCGAACAGCCACCACTACCCTCAACCTGATCACCATAAAAAAACCCACCAGGCTCAACACCTGGTGGGGTTTCGATGACTCAAAAATCGGCGCTTACGCGACGTTCATCGTCTTGTGCGTATCAATCAAATGCTGCACCACACCCGGATCGGCCAGGGTCGAAATATCCCCCAACCCATCGTATTCGGCCGTCGCAATCTTGCGCAGAATCCGGCGCATGATCTTGCCCGAACGGGTTTTCGGCAGGCCTGGCGCCCATTGGATGACGTCCGGCGAGGCAATCGGACCGATTTCCTTACGCACCCAGTTCTTCAGTTCCAGGCGCAGTTGCTCGCTCGGCTCTTCGCCAGCATTCAACGTGACATAGACATAAATGCCCTGCCCCTTGATGTCGTGCGGTACACCGACCACCGCCGCTTCGGCGACTTTCGGGTGCGCAACCATCGCGCTTTCGATTTCGGCGGTGCCCATGCGGTGCCCGGAAACGTTAAGCACGTCATCCACGCGACCGGTGATCCAGTAGTAACCGTCTGCGTCACGACGTGCACCGTCACCGGTGAAATACATGCCACGGAACGTCTTGAAGTAAGTGTCGACGAAGCGGTCATGGTCGCGATACAGCGTGCGCGCCTGGCCTGGCCACGAATCCAGAATCACCAGATTGCCCTCGGCAACGCCTTCGATGATGTTGCCCAGGTTGTCCACCAACGCTGGCACCACACCGAAGAACGGCCGTGCCGCAGAGCCAGGTTTCAGGCCATGAGCGCCCGGCAACGGGCTCATCAGGGTCGCGCCGGTTTCGGTCTGCCACCAGGTATCGACGATCGGGCAACGGGATTGACCGACATTCTTGTAGTACCAATCCCACGCTTCCGGATTAATCGGCTCACCGACCGAACCCAACAGACGCAGGCTGCTGCCATCGGCGCCTTCCACAGCGGCGGTGCCCGACGCCATCATCGCGCGGATCGCGGTCGGTGCGGTGTAAAGGATGTTGACCTTGTGCTTGTCGACGATCTTCGCCACCCGGGTGATGTCCGGATAGTTCGGCACGCCTTCGAACAGCAGCGTGGTCGCGCCATTGGCCAGCGGGCCGTAGACGATATAAGTGTGGCCGGTGACCCAACCGACATCGGCGGTGCACCAGTAGATTTCGCCCGGACGGTAGTCGAATACACGCTCGTGGGTCATCGCCGCATACAGCAGGTAACCGCCAGTGGTGTGCTGCACGCCCTTCGGCTTGCCGGTGGAACCGGAGGTATAAAGGATAAACAGCGCTTCTTCAGCGCCCATTTCTTTCGGCGCGCACACACTGCCCGCCACTTTCATCAGGTCTTCGTACCAGATGTCGCGATGCTGGTTCCACTTGATGTTGCCACCGGTGCGCTTGCACACGATGACTTTTTGGATGCTGCTGGTTTCCGGGTTGGTCAGCGCGTCGTCGACGTTGGTCTTCAGCGGAATTTTCTTGCCGGCACGAATGCCTTCGTCAGCGGTGATCACCACTTTCGAGCGGCAGTCGATGATGCGACCCGCCAGGGCTTCCGGCGAGAAACCACCAAACACCACCGAGTGAATCGCGCCGATCCGGGTGCAGGCCAGCATGGCGACCACGGCTTCGGGGATCATCGGCATATAGATCGTCACCACGTCACCGCGATGCACATCCTGGCCCCGCAAGGCGTTGGCGAACTTGCAAACTTGTTCGTGCAGCTCGCGGTAAGTGATGTTGCGACTTTCGGCAGGGTCATCCCCTTCCCAAATAATCGCGATTTGATCGCCGCGCTCGGCCAGATGACGGTCGAGGCAGTTGTAGGAAACGTTCAGCGTGCCGTCGGCGAACCATTTGATGTCGACGTGGTGATCATCGAAGGACGTCTGCTTCACCGTGGTGAAAGGCTTGATCCAGTCGAGGCGCTTGGCTTGTTCACGCCAGAAGCCGTCCGGGTTGACGACCGACTGCTGGTACATGGCCTTATAGGTGGCCTCGTCAGTCAGCGTGTTGGCTAGAACCTCGGGACGAACGGGATACAAAGAAGCCGCACTCATCTTTCTTACCTCGGTGGAATAGTTGTTTTTGTATGGCTCCAGTTGTAGCCGGGCCGGGCCTATAGAACCATTCGACGATGGTAGTAACAAGCCCCTACAAATTATCGTGGATACCCCAAAACCCCACTTCCACGCCTCTCCCAGACAATACCTGCAACGCGACCTGTAGCAGCTGGCGAAGCCTGCGTTCGACTGCGCAGCAGTCGCAATTCGGTAAACGCGATTTACCTGACATACCGCATTGGCTGATTTTACGACTGCTGCGCAGCCGAACGCAGGCTTCGCCAGCTGCTACAAGTCATGCGTCGCAGTAAAACGAATGCCTTACCTTTTCGGGGATTGTTACCAAATCTGCCAAAAGTGTTTATCAAAAGCACGGCTATATGCACGCCACCCCTAGGCCTAAAATCAGCCTCGCCAACAAGGCAACGTGATTAACCCAGTTGCAGCCCCCACGAAGGCAGTTAATCCAAGACTCTTTATTAAAGCTCCACACGCAATCCAAAAAATGATTGCGCGACCCCATTCGACCTCAGAAAGGTAAATTTGAAATGAAAGCTTTATGGGTTCTGGTCCTCAGCAGTCTGTGCGTAACCGCCATGGCGGATGAGGTCCCGACTGATGTCGCACAGCAACAACCCGCTATTGAGGAATACACCTACTCCACCCACCTGGACATCGCCAAAGTCATATCGATGAGCGAAATCCCGAATGTCTGCGAAGTGGTTCCAGCCAAAATGGAATACGACGACTCCAAAGGTCAGCGGCACATTCTGCGCTACAGCGTCATGGGCAACGGCTGCTCTAACGGCTGATCCGCCCCCCTCTTATTTATCAAGGCTCGACCCATCCGCCCGCTTTAAAGGCAGATGAAGCGCCGAGCATCACATCGATAAATACGATTGTTTTAAGCGTTTATTTGCGCTTTTTAATCAAAATAGTTGGCGTAGGATGAATTCCACACAAGGCACACACGCCAACGAACCTGGAGATACCACCATGAAAACCAAACTGATCCTCGCCCTGACCCTTTCCGTCCTGGCCGCCAATACCTTCGCCGCCGATGGCTACGACCGCACAGGCTCGGCTGCTTTCACTGAAGCGGCTGTCGCTTCCGACGGTTACGACCACACTGGTTCGGCTTCTTTCGCTGCTGATGGTTTTGATCACACCGGTGCAGCCAAAGTCGCTGCTGACGGCTTTGATCACACCGGCGCTGCCAAGGTCGCTGCCGATGGTTCTGATCACGTAGGTGCTGGTCGCCTCAGCTGAAAACCGAAAGCGACATCACAGCCCGACTTCGGTCGGGCTTAGTTGTGTCTGGAGTGGTCAAAAATCGACCAAAACCACTACATGTAGTAAAAAACGCCGTTTCTGGTTGTTTTCTGAGCAATCCATTTCAAGAACATTTTCAGCCAAAAACTGCCCCCACAAAAACGGCTTCTCTCCCCCGAAAGCCCCGCCCCACCTGGCTTGCAACACAACAGCAGACCATAACCACGCGAACACCTTGCTCCCACCGTCAAAAACCAGCCAAAACAGACGAAAAAAAAACTTCCTCCGCCAAAGCCCTGTAAACCCTCGCTCCAACCTGAAAACGCCCCTCGCCGACCGCTCCAGTGCCATTTCGCCGCACCACGGGGCCGAAAATTTCCTTATAATGCGCACTTAAACGGGCCTGCAATATTCCCTTACAGGGGTGAAAAGCCAGTCTGAAGCCCACGCAGAGCGGTTCACGTTTTCTGCGCCCATCAGCGGCTTCGGAACACCCGTACAAAATTCTGTTTATTGCCTGCGTTGTACTGCTGCAAAAAACGATTTCCTTTAGATCCAACGCGGCCAGAAACGGCTGTGTGAAAAACCAACCTATCAGTTTTCACACGGGCAATCTGGCCCTCACGCAGGAGACGACACGTCATGCTGAGCTGGGACGAATTCGACAAAGAAGATGACGGCGAAGTCGCTGTAAAAGGCGCCAACGCCGGCCACGCTTCTGAAGCCAACATGGACCGCCTTGACAGCGCCGGTGGTGCCGCCGCTCAAGAGGCCCGCGCCGTGACCGCGACGGACTCCGCCGCGATCGCCCGCGCCAAGGCTGCCCTGGATTCCCTCGACGTCGCCGAAGGCCTCGCCGAACTGGAAGGCGCCTCCGCCCGTGTAGCTGTCGATGAAAAGCGCATGATCAACTGCCGCGCCGACCTCAACCAGCTCGTCCCATTCAAATACGACTGGGCATGGCAGAAGTACCTGGACGGCTGCGCAAACCACTGGATGCCGCAAGAAGTCAACATGACCGCCGACATCGCCCTCTGGAAAAACCCGGAAGGCCTGACCGACGACGAGCGCCGCATCGTCATGCGCAACCTCGGCTTCTTCTCCACCGCCGACTCCCTGGTTGCCAACAACCTGGTCCTGGCCGTGTACCGCCTGATCACCAACCCGGAATGCCGCCAGTACATCCTGCGCCAGGCCTTCGAAGAGGCGATCCACACCCACGCCTACCAATACTGCATCGAATCGTTGGCCATGGATGAAGGCGAAATCTTCAACATGTACCACGAGATCCCATCGGTCGCGAAAAAAGCCACCTGGGGCCTGAAATACACCCGTTCGATCTCCGATCCGAAGTTCGAAACCGGCACCGTCGAAACCGACAAAGAGCTGCTGCGCAACCTGATCGCCTACTACTGCGTTCTGGAAGGCATCTTCTTCTACTGCGGCTTCACCCAAATCCTCTCCATGGGCCGCCGCAACAAAATGACCGGCGTCGCCGAGCAGTTCCAGTACATCCTGCGCGACGAATCCATGCACCTGAACTTCGGCATCGACGTGATCAACCAGATCAAAATCGAAAACCCGCACTTGTGGGATGCTGAAATGAAGGAAGAAGCGAGCCAGATGATTCTGCAAGGGACTCAGCTGGAGATCGAATACGCACGGGATACCATGCCTCGCGGCGTGTTGGGCATGAATGCGGCGATGATGGAGGATTACCTCAAGTTTATTGCTAACCGTCGTTTGAGCCAGATTGGGTTGAAGGAAGAGTATCCGGGGACTACGAACCCGTTCCCTTGGATGAGCGAGATTATGGACTTGAAGAAAGAGAAGAATTTCTTTGAGACTCGGGTTATTGAATACCAAACTGGTGGTGCGCTTAGCTGGGATTGATTTCCAAGCTCACCGCGATTTGAATGATAGCGATCTGAATCGTCAAATCGAAAAGCTGAAAGCCCCGACCTGATCGGGGCTTTTTTATTGGACGGGAATAATTTTTTTATCCCTACACAACGCCGCTAAATCTCCTACAGAACTTACGGCTGCTTCCGTATTGATGACTATTCAAAGCACCTCTAAGCTCCATCGCAGGTGCCTAAGAAACGCCCAACGTAAAAGGCTTAGCCAATCACACAGATTCGCAATTCACCCTTTGGTGGTTTGTCGTTGGTATGTGATGGCTTTGCTCGTTGGGATTTCTTAATTCCACTCTACGTTGGGTCAGGCCCTGCCCCCTTAATACGTAGAGGTCACGGATTATGTCCACTCAACTCGCATCCAGAAATTTATCCACACCAATGAACGACGAGTGGGAGCCTCTCCCATCCACCCTATTCACTCGCCACGACATTCATCTCCACGCCCTACTCTTCGAAAACCAAGCCTGGTTTTGCGCGCGCGATATAGGGCGGTTGATGGGCAAGTATTTGGACGAGCGAATGTCCCGAAAACTCGATATGGATCAGCGACGGATGTTATTGGTACATGCTCATGGAGCAGCAGAGGAGCGACTGATGCTCAGCGAGTCGGGCGTGTATGCATTATTGGTTTATCACTATTGCCCGGAATATCGCTCACTACGCGAATGGCTGACGCATCAGGTTGTAACTGCACTGCGTGACGCAAGACCGGCGCAGGCAGTTGAGCGTCCAACCTTGAGCGTTTTGGATTGGCCTCAGATGCAACTGAGTTTGTTGCACTGGCGGAATGAACCATGGATACGGATGCGGGACATGCCTTGCATCCTGCTGCCCCAACAGCAAACATCTTGGTGGAGGAAAGCTTCACGGCTATTTCTATTTTAGAAAGCCGCTAAAGATGGGTGCAGCTTTCTGCACCCATTTGATTGGGAGCGTTGAGCATCACGCCAACCGTTCACTTGATCGCTGTTGCTGAGAGTGAAGCGGGAACCCTTCAGGAGCCCCTAACAATACGCCACGTTCCATATCAAACGGCAGCACCCAAAGCTTGAGTTGCGATGCAAACTCAAATACCTGCAACGGCGCATCAAACGCAGATCGTCTTGGATAAATCAGCACCAACTCCCCCTCACCCCCTAGGTATTTGTGGCCATAGGCGAACAACTGATAGAAATCGGACTGCTTCAAACCGTAGCTCTTATCCTCACCAGATGAGTTCAACCGCTTCCATTTTGTGTCCAGCACCCAGCTTTTATTCTGATGGTGAACCATCAAATCCGGCCGCAATTGAAAGAAGTTTTTGCCTTTGTGCTGACACAAATATTCAGTGTGGGCTTGAGTTTGAAGTCGAGCGTCTTGCAGCAGATCCCTGTCTAGACTCGCAGCTACATAACGCTCAAACAGCTTCTCCATAGGAAACAACAAGCTCATGCCATGCCACTCCCCGGCGACCGCCAAAGGCATCTTTTGCTTGATAATCAGCTCACACCAGGGTTTCACTGGCATGTAGTGCGCCATCAGCCGCTCGCTGCTCCATTGGTTGAAATCCTGCTGCACATTGCGGCTTGTAGGAACCTCTAACAACACACTTCTTAACTCGTGAGCCAGACGCCAGTTACCAGCATCTTTTGTTGCTTTGCAAACCTCATCTAACGCGAATTTGAGTAAGCGGTTTTCTGGTCGGTCGGGCAAATAGATATCGTGTCGAATCTGGAAATGGTGCTGGCGTCCAGGGGGTTGACGCATTTGCTTAACCACATCCAATTGACCACGTAGGAACCGTTGTTCCTCCTCTACGCGCTGGTAGTCAAAGCGTAGACCTCGCTTGATCAAATGATCCAGAGCCAGTAGGAATCGGCCCATGACCCATTCGCTCAGCGGTGCATCGAAATTTTGAAGATCTGCCGCGCCGACTTCACGGGTAGGTAAATTTAGAGAAGCTTGGATCATGCGCCGCAACAACACTCTGCTCTGCTTAATGCAGTCCTCTCGCTCAAAATGTTTGGGGAGAATTTCAAGACGAGTGCCACAGGGTGTTTCCAACACACCAACGTAGTTGTCGAGTTTGAGTAAACACCGATTTTCAAGCTGAACCAGTGCAGTTCCAGCATTGCTGAAAGTAGCATTCAATTTGCACAGCCAGTCAAAGGCGGAAACCGATACCTGAGCAAGATCCAATGTCGGCTCAGTGATTTTATCTGTCGTCAGCCTCGCGTACTCGCGGACCGTGATGACGGGTTTCACACCGTCACGCCTTTCAATGCGCTGATTACGGCCGCGCCAAGATGGCGAGTATTAAACTCAAGACCACTTGCATGGTGTGTTGTCAGGCCATGCGCTGCGGCAAGCTCTCGCAAAATAGGTTTAGATGGGCTGACGATCTTCCCAGACTTTAAAACCTCGATTGATCCGCTTTCAAGCTGACGAACCTGAATGTCGTCTTTTTCAGCTTCGATAGCCTCCTGGACCTTTGGAGGTACTGCTTGGTGATCAATGACACCCCAAAAAGACTCAATCCGAGCAAAGGCGTCTTCGTTGATGATCCATTGGTTATTTTGGTTACTTAGCACCACTTGATCGCCAAACAAAGATCCTGAGTTGAATAGCGCCTGCGCGATAAAGCAGTTTTCAGCGGCCTTGCGATGATCGTTAAGGACCCATTGAATCCGTAGCCAATCTTCGAAGAAATACTCTTGCAGCAATGGGAGCACTTGCTCGCGAAAGATTTGGCCCAATCGCTCCAGCGTTGGCTCATCCTTTAACGGCATGAAATACGCGTGTCCTAAGCAATGATCTCGGTCTAAAAGCATTTCAATTCGTTGATTCATCACTATTAGGAGTTGGGCAACATTGAGTTCCCCCACGGTGACGTCGTTCAGCAGCTCAGGCTTAGGCGGCATTTCGCGGAACGTGAAACGACGACGCAGTGCGATATCTAGACCGGCCAATGAACGATCAGCGGTGTTCATGGTGCCAATGAGGTAGACATTACTCGGAACGCTGAAATGATCCTTCGAATACGGCAGCGTCACCTTTAATGCCTCGTCGACTCCTGCACGCTTGGATGGCTCGATGAGAGTAATCAGCTCACCGAAAATCCGAGAGATATTGCCGCGATTTATTTCATCGATGATGAGTACGCGTGCGTCGCTGGATTGAGTTGTTTCCTTGACCTTTGCGTCGTCGGATGACGTTTCCAAAATCCGCTGAACCAAAACCGGCAAAATATTGTTGTAGCCATTGATGAGATATGGTTCCAGCTTAGTTTCTGACACTTTGTCAAAAACTAGCTTGTTGCGAACATCTGCGACGGTTAACCGCCCTGCGCGCACATATTCAGCGAGCGTGTGAAGAATACTCATCCCAATCGGTAGCTCTTTACCATTAGGTTTAACCAAGCTCAGCAACTCAGCAGATGCACTCGCGACTATGTACCCCGAACCAAATGACTCCCCCTTTATAAATAGAGCACCGGGGCTCTTTACTTTGGCCATGGCAGAGGTGCACATTTTTTTGAACACTCCATCGACGACTTCGTAGCGCAATTGCCCATCTTCTCCGCTTTCAGCACGTAGACCTTCGACGAAGTCCTCGTAGCTGAAGCTTTGATGAAAGGTGACGAACTCAACGTGCCCATCTTCGGCTAACTCATCAAAGCGCTTTTTTAAAGCCACCCGTTTGCCTTTGTTGGCCCGAAGAAACTCAGGAGCAAGAATTTCCAGCGCGGCCTCGATAGTGGCGAACGTCTTACCGGTTCCCGGTGGGCCAAACAAGATTTGGTTAAGTGCAGGCGAAGTCATCGAGTCGCTATCCTTGCTACGTGAGCAAATGGTCATTGCGGGGTGCGGCTCGATCACGGTCGACACGGGTTGCAGAAACCGAAACTCGACGTAGGAAATAGCGCACAGCCGCAGGAAATTTATCCTACAACGGTAGCTACATTGCCATCACTGGTAAAGCCGCACAGAGAAGTAGATCGCGCAGTGGAAAAAGCTGTGCAGGACGAACGCTTAGCGACTATAAAAACGATCCCCTCAAAGAGCCCGATAGCCCATGAAATTCGACCTCGCCTACTGCCTCAGCCTCGACGACAAGCTGTCGATCTATGACGTGCGCGATTTGAATTTCGACGAAACCATGGAGTTCGATTCCGCCAAAGAACACTTCCAGTGCCCCAACGATGCCTGCCGCTTGGCGTTCGATGCGACCAACGTGTTGGGGACGTTCAACGCCAAGAACGTGAATTACGTGCGTACGCCGCACTTCAAGAACATCCCCAGCACGCGGCATGTCGAGGGTTGTCCTTATGTCAGCCTGAAGACGCCGGCGTCGGGCCTGGAGGCGGACGGTGCGGAATCGGATGACAGTCGCGAGGAGCATTTTCCGTCGGAGTTGTTGCTGACTCGGCGTGAGTATGTGCGTAAGCCTGCGAGCCCGGCGGTGGTGGCGGATGTCATGCGGGATGACCCAAAACCAGCTTCAGCGGCCAGTAACGTCGAGCAGCCGATCCGGGAATCGGCGCCGGACAAGACCAGTGTCTTCGCCCATCCGGTGGAGTGTTTTGTGTCGAACTTCGAGGACAAGGAGCTGCTCAAGCGCATGCAGTTGAAGATTGGCGAGCACTCGGCGCCTTATGGGTCGTTCTTCAAGAAGATCGAGTATCTGCAGGACAAAAAGGGGCTGATTTACTGGGGCAAGATCAAGGAGATCAAGGATTACACCCAGAGCTTTCGCATCGATTTCGAGCAGAAGGTCTGGTTCAAGCAACCGGACGAGGCGAAGAAGAAGCCTTATTCGGTGAACGTTTACTTGAGCAAGAAGCTGATCGACAACTACCGCAAGCGCAAAGCGTTTCTGGAAGAGATCAAGCACGCGGTCGACAGTGACGCCGAGTTGTATTGCTTCTTTTATGGCGTGACGCCGGAGTTGAAGCAGGTGCCAAGCAAGAAAAACCCCGAACAGACGTTCGGGGTGTTCAGTGCCAATATCGAGAACCTGGATCACTTCATTATTCGTGAGGCGCCGGGGTTGGCGGGTAAGTAATCGGCGTCACCGCGTTATTGCTGTGGCTGATATTGCGTCGGGACGGCGGCCATCGTGTCGTTCAAACACGTGCTCTGCGCAGATAACGCCGATACAAAACAACCCCCATAACAATCGAAAGCATCCCAACCCCCGCATTACCCAAAAGCCAAATTGCAAAGTTCCGACGTTGGTCCGCTTCACTTTCGTAGAACGGCCCAAAGTAATCAGACACTGCCACGAATAACAAATTAAATGCCCCAACGGCCAAGGCAACCATGAGGATGACGAAAAAGGCCCCTTTAACAATTTTCATATGACCTTCCAAAACCATATTTCCTTCGACTCGTGGTAGTCGGAGAAACTGCCCTCAATGGAAAACCCCAACTGAATACGAGGGTAGCTCAGCCAGTCCGTTAGAACCTGGATCACTTCATCATTCGTGAAGCGCCGGGGTTGGCGGAGAAGTAAATTCGCCTCAGGGCAGTTGCAGCGCTACGCCGCCGGGGTGTTGTTTGATGAGGTTGTAGGGCAGGACGCTCCATTCAACATACCCACACGAAGCGGCTACATGAGGAAATGATGGCTCTAGCTTGATGCCGTTTTCGGCGAAATGCCAAGACAGGAAACGCCACGGATCTACATCACTGTAGGCACATTCCTCATCACTGGTCATTTGATCGGGATAAAGCTTACTGAGCTGGGCCACCAACCATGGCGCGAATTCGTTGGAGCGGTACGCAGAAAACGCGGTGAACGTGTCAGGTGACTGATCGCTTTCACCGTAGAGTTCTTCGTAATGCAGTGGTTTCCCCTCTCCCACCCAAAGAATATCTTCAAGTACTAAAGGCTTGCCGGTCTTGGCATCCAGGTTGAGCGGCACATCGTTCTGATCCGGGTAAGCGCCGCCACAGCTGTACTCAGTACCGATGTTCACGCTGATGACCGAAGGCGTCATCAACAACGGTTTGATCGTTTGGTGATAGAAATTCACGCCACCGCCGGCGAGACATCCGTAATAACCCACTACTTCCAGCCACAAGCGCCCCATCAACTGTTGATTGATCCGCTGACGCTCTTCGGCGGTGTAGCCCGAAACGACTTCAAACAGCGTCGTCTTTGTTTGCGGTTCGCTCCACCATTGCAGTGAGTAGCCATTGAACGTTTCTGTCTTTCCTTGTTTGAGCTTCATACCTTGAAGGCGCAGATATTCGTACGGCTCAGTTTCATGGAGTTTGGCGAGGTAAGGCAGAGTACCGGCAGGCATTACCGGCAGTTTGGCTTCCACCAATTCTATCTTCAGAGTTTTTCCTTCGTCGTTGCTCCAATCCCCCCAAAATCTATTGGGCTCGATATTCAGATGAATTTGAGGCCTTGGGGTTTTCTCTCCATAGCGCTGTTCACCCTCATCGAGTACCAGCATCTCTCCATTCTTGATGCCGCTGAGCACCAGGTCCTTGCGGTATTTCTGATAGAAATAGCGACCACTTATGTTTTCAGCGTTAGAAGTATTCAGTTCCAGCACGATCGGCATCTTGCCCAGCGTGCCGGTGAACACTCGTCTTCCGTCCTCGGCATGAGCAGTGGAACACAACATGAGTAGCAACGCGGCGACTGGCGCCAGGCGTAACAATCCTTTGAGCATTGATCGATCCCTGAATGAGTCGGAAGCAGCGCCGGGCAGATTGAAGGCGGCGCAGGTTGAACGAGGACGGATTATGGCGAGGTTGCAGGAGGGAATCGAGCCTCATTGCACGTCTCACTTCATCGCCATGCTGAGCATCACCACCACCAGCAAACCAATATAAACACGAGCATGCACCCGATCCGGTATCCGCCCGATCCACGGCGTCGCCAGGCGAATCCCCACCAGCGATCCAGCCGTCAACACCGCAAACGCCAGCACATCCACATAACCGACAAACCACGCTCCCAGATCAAACCCGGCAAACCCCGCCATCGCCATGTAAGTCAGTGTTCCAGCCAGCGCAACCGGCAGACTCAACGGATTGGCCATGGACGTCGACTGGGACATGCTCAGCCCACAACGCCGCAACAACGGCACGGTCATGACGCTGCCGCCCACGCCGAGAAAGGTGGCGATGGTGCCGATGCCTACACCGCCGCCCGACACTTCTGCCCTGCCCAATCGCCGTGGGATTACAGCGTCGGACTGTGTGAGAAATCCGCGTCGGAACAGGCAGTCCATAATCGTCACGCCGAGGTAGGCGATGAAGGCAAAACGAATCAACTCGCCACTCGCCCACATCGCTGCAACGGCGCCGATGATCGCGCCCAAACCGATGAACCCGCCCAACGGCCACAGGTAATGGCGAATGAGATTACCAGCGCGGTGATGCTTTCCGGTAGCGATCAGGGCGTTGACGATCATTACGCAGGTCGAGGTGGCCACGGCGATGTGCATCGCCGATTGACTGATGGGATCGTCGGCGCCATGGCTGGCCGTGAGCATGCGGTACAGCAAGGGCACGACGACGAAGCCGCCGCCGAAGCCGAACAGCACGGCGGTGACGCCGGTCATGCAGCCGAAGAGTGCCAGCAAGAGGTAGAAGAACATCGCGCATCGTCCGTTGGTTGAGAGTGATCGACGATAGAGCGATGGGGTTTGGCCTATCGCCGGTAAGTTAAGTAAGAGCACTCCATTGTGGGAGCGGGCTTGCTCGCGAAAGCGGTGTGTCAGGCGACATTAATGTTGGCTGTGCCGCCGTCTTCGCGAGCAAGCCCGCTCCCACATGGAGTGCTCTTAACTTACTGGTATTAGGGCTTGGCCTGCTTCAGCAAGTCAGCCAATAATGTTTGCGTTTACGCCAACCGCTGAGTACCGCTCGATGCGCAATGTTTCGATTGATCTGCTGGACGACACGCCACGCTCGGTGGTGGCCCTCGGCACGGATTACCCCGACGGTCATCGGTTGCCGCGCCATACCCACCGGCGGGCGCAGTTGTTGTACGGCGCCACCGGGGTGATGCAGGTGAGTACGCACGACGGCAATTGGGTGGTGCCGCCGCAGCGGGCGGTGTGGATTCCGCCGGGGGTGGCGCATGAGGTGTTGATGCTGGGGGTGAGCACTCGCAGTTTGTACATCGAACCGGGAGCGGTTGATTTGGGCAATCGCTGTCAGGTGATCAGTGTTTCGCCGTTGATGCGGCATTTGCTGATGGAGGCGGTGGAGGTTGCGCTGGAGTACGACGAGGCCGGGCGCGACGGTGCGCTGATCGATTTGCTGCTGCACGAGTTGGCCCGTAGTGCTCGCTTGCCGTTGCACATTCCGTTGCCTATGGATTCGCGGCTGCTTGGGTTGTGTCAGATGTTTCTCCAGCAACCGAACGCTCACCAATCGCCGCAACACTGGGCTGATCAGTTGCATATCAGTTTGCGTACGTTTAATCGTCTGTTCCGCCAACAGACCGGGCTGAGTTTCAGCCAATGGCGGCAGCGGGCCTGTGTAGTGCTGGCTTTGGCGCGGCTGGCGGTGGGCACGCCGGTGACGCGGATTGCGCTGGATTTTGGCTATGACAGCCCGGCGGCGTTCTCGACGATGTTTCGTCGTGTGTTGGGGCAGGCACCGTCCGTTTGGTTGGAGGGGGCGAAATAGCGAGCTCGCGGGCAACCGCAGAACCTGTAGGAGCGAGGCTTGCCCGCGAAGAACGATAACGCGTAATACCTGAAAAACCGCGGTGCATTCTTCGCGGGCAAGCCTCGCTCCTACAGGTTCTGCGCTTGGCCTTAGCCACTGCCTTGTTCTGACAGCAACTCAAAACTCTGCTCCTTCACATCCTGAGAATCCAGACCGATTTGCACCCGGAACTCACCCGGCTCGGCGGCGTATTCCAATTGGGTGTTGAAGAACTTCAAGTCGTTCTCATTAATGCTGAAGTGGACCGCTTTCTCTTCTCCGGCCTTGAGCATGATTTTTTGAAAGTTCTTGAGTTCTTTGACTGGACGACTGACGGATCCCACAACATCGCGGATATACAGCTGAACCACCGTTTCGCCGTCGCGCTGGCCGATGTTCTTGACCATGACGCTGGCGACGAGGTTGTCGGTCTTGCTCAGTGTGGTCGACGACAGGGCCATGTCGGTCAGGCTGAAGTCGGTATAACTCAGCCCATAGCCGAAGGGATAAAGCGGACCGTGGGATTGATCGAAATATTGCGACGTGTAGTTGCGAAGCGCACCCGCTATGTAGGGGCGACCGGTGTTCAAGTGGCTGTAGTAATTGGGGATCTGCCCCACGGAGCGTGGAAAGGTGATGGGTAATTTGCCGGATGGGTTGTAGTCGCCGAACAACACATCGGCAACGGCGTTGCCTCCCTCGGAGCCGCTGTACCAGGTTTCCAGAATCGCATCGGCCTGTTTCTGCTCCTTGCCGATGGACAGTGGCCGGCCGTTCATCAACACCAGTACCAACGGCTTGCCGGTGGCTTTCAGGGCGGTGATCAATTCACTCTGGCGCCCAGGCAGGTCGAGACTGGTTCGACTGGCCGCTTCATGAGACATGCTGCGGGGCTCGCCCACTACTGCGATCACGACATCGGCTTGCTGTGCAGCCTTGACCGCTTCATCAATCATTTCTGCCGCCGGGCGAGGGTCGTTCGCGATTTCGGACACTCCCTGGTATTCCAGGTATTTAACGACCTCCTGATCCTCCTCGAGATTGGCGCCTCGGGCATAGATCAGCGAACCCTGGGTCATTGCGTTTTTCAGGCCGTCGTAGATCGTCACCGATTGCGCGGGCACGCCGCTTGCGGACCAACTGCCCATGATATCGACGGTACTTTTTGCCAATGGGCCTATGAGTGCGATCACGCCCTCTTTTTTCAGCGGCAAGAGGCCGTTTTCATTCTTCAGCAGCACCAATGTCTTGCGTGCCACCTCACGGGCCTGGGCTCTGTGCAGACGGTATTCGGCATTGTTGTCAGCGGGGTCTTCACTGGCAATGCCGATGCGCCGGTAAGGGTCTTCGAACAGCCCCATGTCGTACTTGGCCCCCAGCACTTCCCGCACCGCGTTATCAATATTGCTCTGGGAAATAGCGCCCGACTCAAGCAGCCCCGATAGCTCCGGACCATAGGAGAAGTCGTTCATGCTCATATCAACGCCGGCCTTGATCGCGAGCCTGGCCGCTTCTCGGTGATTCTTCGCCACGCCATGCTGAACCAGATCGTTTATCCCGTTATGGTCGCTGATGACCAGACCCTTGAAGCCCCATGCCTTGCGCAGCAGGTCTTGCATCAACCATGCATTGGAAGCGGCTGGCACGCCATTTATCGAGTTAAGCGCCACCATCATCGCCCCCGCACCCCCGTCAATCGCCGAACGATAAGGTGGCAGGTAATCCTGGTACATCCTGGCCAGGCCCATGTCGACGCTGTTGTAGTCGCGCCCACCCTCGACAGCCCCATACAACGCAAAATGTTTGGCGCTGGCCATGATGCTGTCGGGTGCATTCGGGCTTGCGCCCTGGTAGGCCTGAACCATCGCTTTGGCAATGCGCGAAACGAGGTAGGTGTCTTCGCCAAAGCCTTCGGAAGTGCGTCCCCAGCGAGGATCCCGGGCGATATCTATCATCGGGGCGAAGGTCATGTCGATACCGTCCGCGCTGGCTTCTTTTGCCGCTATCCGACCACTTAGCTCAATAGCGCCAATGTCCCAGCTGGAGGCTAACGCCAGGCCAATGGGAAAAATGGTTCGATGGCCGTGTATCACGTCCCAGCCGAAAAACATCGGGATTTTCAGGCGGCTTTGTTGAGACGCGTCCTGCATGGGGCGGTTTACGAAACGGCTCACAGAGTTATACGTACCCCCGATTCGCCCGGCGGCGATCTCTTCGCGTATTTTTTCGGGCGTCATCTTTTCATCAATAGCGATCAGCCGCAGTTGGCCGATTTTTTCCTCCAGGGTCATTTGATTTATCAGGTTGCCGACAAAGGCCTCTTTGCTCAACGATGCCATATCAGCCGCGACGGGCAAGCTTGTAAAACCGATCAGGGCACATAACAGACGTAGTCTTTTCATGATTCCCTTCCCTGCATAACGCTGTGGCGCACTGCGTCATAAACGCCACCTTCCCTGTATTGAAGATCAGAAAGCTGACGTTCAATCATTGCTGCTAACGGGCGTTGAAAGCCTTGAGCTTTCAGGTGCCCGCATAGAAACAGCGTAGTCGCTCCCAAGCGCCTGCCGGAGCGAAAAACAGAATCGATCAAAAAAATGAGTTTGATCCGGGATCAAAACAACTGTACAAAAACACAGTACATTTTGAATCAGCACTCTCGAGCCCGGAGAACACCATGGCCACTCTTGCGATGAAAATCACCCTGGAACGTATCGCCCTCTTCCAGTTCACCCCCGCCCACTGTGCCCAGGCCCGAGCGATGCTGGGCTGGAGTGTTGAAGAGTTGTCCGAGGAATGCGGGGTTTCCGTTGACGCCATTCAGCGCTTCGAGGCAGAACGCGAGGTGCTCGATGTCACCCGGCTGGCGTTGGCGTATCGGTTTGAGTCGCAAGGCCTGGTGTTCTTCCCGGGATTTGCACCGGGCAGAGGGATGAATGTGAGAGGGTCGACACCGGATCCGGTGGGGCGGGCGGATTATGCAATGGTTGAGTGAGGTGTCAGCAAATGAATGAAATCGATGGAAGCAACCGCTGCGTTCATGAGGCGCCGGGCTACCCCGAGGCGGGTGAGATGCGGGCCAAAGCCGAACACGTCATGAAGATTGGCCTGCTCCTCCAAAACGGTCGGCTGAGCAAGACTGAGGCCGCGCAAAGGCTCGGACTGTCGCAGGAAGAACTGGACGAATTACTGAGTGGAAAATTTCGCGATTTGACCGTGGCAAAAATCTCGGAATATCCAAATTTGGGCGAACGCAGATAGATGGGGCCGAACACATCCTCTTTGTAGCAGCTGGCGAAGCCTGCGTTCGGCTGCGCAGCAGTCGTGAATCCGGCTGACGCGGTCTGCCTGACATACCGCAATCTCTGATTTTACGACTGCTGCGCAGCCGAACGCAGGCTTCGCCAGCTGCTACAGATTGCAGTCGGCATCACTTACCGGCCGCTCCCACGGCAAGCGGCCCGGCAGCACAACATCAAGCGTTCTGAGGCGCCGCCTGATCGCTTTCACCTTCCACCTCAAACCACCACGCACTGCCCCGTTGCGGATACATCACGTTGAACGCTTCGCCCATCTGCGGCGTGGTGATCGACACGCTCCGCTCCCAGGCCAACGCCAGAATACGGTCGAAGGGTTCGTACCAGGCGTGCATCGACAGGTCGAAGGTGCCGTTGTGGATCGGCAGCAACCAGCGCCCTTTAAGGTCGATGTGCGCTTGCAGGGTTTGCTCGGGCTGCATGTGAACATGCGGCCACTCGACGTTGTAGGCGCCGGTTTCCATGAGCGTGAGGTCGAACGGGCCGTACTGTTCGCCAATGCGTTTGAAGCCGTCGAAGTAGCCGCTGTCGCCACTGAAGAAGAGCCGCGTGTCACCGTCGATCATCACCCACGATGCCCAAAGGCTGCGGTTACCGTCGAACAGACCACGGCCGGAAAAGTGCTGCGAAGGGGTGGCGACGAATTGAAGGCCATCGACCTCGGTGCTCTGCCACCAATCCAGTTGGCGCACTTTGCTGGCATCGATGCCCCATTTGATCAGGGTGTCGCCCACACCCAGCGGGGTGAGGAAGTATTGCGTTTTGTCCGCCAGTTTGAGCACGGCCTGATAGTCGAGGTGGTCATAGTGGTCGTGAGACAGGATCACCGCTTCAATCGACGGCAGGTCTTCGAGGCTGATCGGTGGCTGATGGAAACGCTTCGGGCCGGCCCATTGCACTGGCGAGGCGCGCTCGGCGAAGACCGGGTCGGTGATCCAGAATTTATCTCGCAGTTTCAGCAGTACAGTGGAATGACCAAGGCGATAGACGCTGTGGTTGGGCGCAGCGATCAACGCTGCCTGGGTCAGGGTTTGCACCGGGACGGGAGCAGACGGACGGGTGTCGCGCGGTTTGTGGAAGATAAAGTCCCACAGAATGCGCAAGGTTTTGCGAAAGCCTTGGCGCTTCACCGGTACATGATTTCGATATTGCCCTTGCGCCTGTCGTGAAGGTTCAGGCGTTGCGGCGTTATCCGCTGGAGAAGTTAAAGTGGCCATGACTGAATGACTCCAGGAAAACCGCAGATTCGCGATTTCCCCCCTTGGGGACGATAGATGGCCAAAGCACGCACGCATCAGCCGCAGATTCTATTTTTTACTGGGCAGGATTAACAAAACATTACACTGCACAGTGTAGTTTCAAGGTTGCATCAAAGCCGTTCGCAAGTAAACTGCCAAGTGTAGTTCTCCCCTTATTTTTGCCTAAGCGTATTTATGACAGCTCCACAACGCCTCACCGATCGTAAACGCGAAGCCATTATTCAGGCGGCGATTGCCGAATTCCGTGCCAACGGTTTCGACATCACCAGCATGGACAAGATCGCCGCCACCGCTGGCGTGTCGAAGCGCACCGTGTACAACCACTTCCCGAGCAAGGAAGAGTTGTTCGCCGAAATCCTCAATCAATTGTGGGCGCGGGTAACGGCCGAACAGGAAACCGCCTACCGCCCTGACCTGCCCCTGCGCGACCAGTTGCGCCTGATGTTGCAGGCGAAATTGCAGATGCTGGCCGATGACAATTTTCTCGACCTGGCACGAGTGGCGATCGCCGCCACCATCCATTCTCCCGAGCGCGCGCAGAACATGGTCACCCGAATGGGCGAGCGCGAAGAAGGCGTGACTGTATGGATTCGAGCTGCTCAGGCCGATGGCCGATTGAAACCGGTCGCACCCGAATTCGCCGCACAACAGGTCCAGGGATTGCTCAAGTCCTTTGCGTTCTGGCCGCAGATCTCCATGGGCCAGCCAGGCTTGTCGCCCGAGATGCAGCACACCGTTGTGGAGTCGGCGCTAGACATGTTCCTGGCCTGTTATCAGCTCTGAATCGGGCTGCAAAAAATGACAATGTCCGCCGCGTTATCGCTGACAGGTCGCTCTGAGTAGAAACACCGAAATGTGTTTCAGAATGAAACTGGCGCTGGAGCTATAGTGAGCCTCAGTCCCAGCGCCATGCAGAGAGCACCATGAGCACCCCGACCCGCGAAACCGAAACCGAAAAAACCGGCCCCGTCGATCACCTGCGCTTCCATCGCCCTCACGCTCATCTGGCGCCCACTTTCGGCACTGACCGTTTTGCCCTGCGCGCCGAGGCCTTTGCACGGTTCTTCGGCACGCCGACTTTTCTCGGCGCCCAGACCCTGATTGTGGTGGTCTGGATTTGCCTGAACTTGTCCGGCGTGACCGATTTCGATGTGTACCCGTTCATCCTGCTTAACCTGGCGTTCAGCCTGCAAGCGGCCTATGCCGCGCCGCTGATTCTGCTGGCCCAGACGCGCCAGGCGGCGCGGGACAAAGCCCACTCAGACGCCGATGCGCGACATCGTGAAGCCTTGGCCGTCGCCAACAGTGAACGTCAGGCCCAAGCCGCGCGACACACCGCGCAACTGTTGGAACTGCTGGAGCAAAACACCCGGCTTACCGAAATCACCAAAACCCTGACCGAGCGTATCGAAAGCCTGACGTCGGAAATGCATCAACACTTCGTAGGCAAAGAGCCACCGAAGGCGTGATCCGACTCAAGGAAACTTCAGCGCGCGCCCCAATTCATCGAACAACGTCACCACCGAGCGCAATGCGCGGCAGTCCGGGCGTGTGAGCAACCACAGTGCCGTGTCGTAACCGTGCAAGGGCTCGGTCAACGGTTGCAGTCCATCACCGATCAAAAAGTCCGGCAACGCCGCGACACCCAGCCCGGCCCGCACTAACTCTGTCACTGACAACATGCTGTTACAGCGATAACCAGGCGTCACGCCAGGCAACTGCTGACGCCGCCATGCGACGGTGGGGTGATCGGGCAGGAAGTCGTCCGGGGCGATCCAGGTCAATGCAGCCAGGTCGTGGGAATCGACTGATTGCAGATAGGCCGCGCTGGCACAGACCCGGTAGGAAATATCCGCCAACCGCCGCCCCACCAAATGTTCGGGCGGTGTGCGGGTCAACCGCAAGGCGATGTCGGCGTCGCGACGGCTGAGGTTGGCGAAGTCGTTGGAGGTGCAGAGTTCAATGGTCAGCGCCGGATAGGACGGCATGAACCGCGCCAGCGCCGGCAACAACAAACTTTGCAGGACTGAATCGGTGCACGTCAGGCGCACCGTGCCGCTGATGATTTCACCGCCCTGCTCCACGCCAATACGCGCCGCCTCCAGCGCTTGTTCGGCGCGTTCAGCCTGCTCGGCCAAGGTCTGCGCCAGCGTGGTCGGCAGGTAACCGGCGCGGCTCTTCTCGAACAGTTGCTGACCCAACGCGGCTTCCAGTCGGCGGACGGCCCGAAACACCGTCGACACGTCGACCTTCAACAACGCCGACGCCCGGGCCAGAGAGCCGCCGCGCACCAGGGCGAGGATAAGGGACAGGTCCGGGTAGTCCAGTCGATAGTGCATCGGTGCATTGATCACTTGGGATAACGCCAATATTGATTGCGTGAACGCCAATTTATAGTGGGTGCCAGGAATCAACAAGCGTCGAGATCACTCATGGAAACCAGCGCCATCCGCATCGCCCTGATCGGCGATTACGACCCACAGGTCACCGCCCACCAAGCCATTCCCATCGCCCTCGGCATGGCTGCCGAACACTCAGGCCAAGACATACAGTTCCAATGGTTGGCCACCGACCGCATCAACGCCGCTACGCCGCTGAATGACTTCGATGGTTTCTGGTGCGTGCCCGCCAGCCCTTATCGCGACATGGACGGTGCATTGCGGGCGATCCGTTTTGCCCGCGAGCAGAAGCGACCTTTCCTCGGCACTTGCGGCGGTTTTCAGCACGCGGTGCTCGAATTCGCCCGCAACGTTCTGGGCTGGAGCGATGCCGAACACGGCGAGACCTCGCCCGACGCGACGCCGGCGTTACTCTCGCCGCTGACGTGTTCGCTGGTGGAAGCCGTCGACAGCATTCATTTGGTTGAAGGCTCGTTGATAGCCAAGGCGTACGAAAACGCTGAAATTCGCGAGGGATATCACTGCCGATATGGTGTGAATCCCGAGTTTGAACGGGAGCTACTGAAACAACAGTTGCACGCGGTTGGCCACGATTCGACGGGAGGGCTGCGGGCGGTGGAGCTAAAAGATCATCCGTTCTTCGTCGCCACGCTGTTCCAACCGGAACGCGCCGCGCTCCAGGGCACTCTGCCGCCGTTGGTCCGGGCGCTGATCGAGGCCTGTGCGAGGCCACAATCATGAGCGCCCAAACGCCTGCAGCGCCTTACTACGCGGTGATTTTCACCTCACTGCGCACCGACGGCGATCACGGTTACGAACAGGCCGCCGAACGCATGGTACAACTGGCCCGGGAGCAACCCGGCTTCCTTGGCGTGGAATCGGCCCGAGGTGCGGATGGGCTTGGAATAACAGTGTCCTACTGGGATAGCGAAGCGGCGATCCTGGCCTGGAAACATCATCCCGAGCACAGTGCGATTCGCGAGCGCGGGCGTTCGACCTGGTATTCGGCGTGTCATGCGCGGGTGTGCCGGGTTGAGCGGGCGTATCTGTTTGAGCAGTGATTGCTGTGGTGTTTTTAGCATCGCCTTCGCGAGCAAGCCCGCTCCCACAGGGGGATCTCCTGCGCGCACAAGATTTGTGCCCAACAGGGATCAAATGTGGGAGCGGGCTTGCTCGCGAAGAGGCCCTGACAGCCAGTACAAAACCCTCAACCCCGCACCAAACTCCTCACCGCCGTAATCTGCGGCACTTCCCGCCGATTCATATACACCCGCAACGGTTCAGTGATGTTGATCCGGTCGTCGATGTTCTGGTCCAGCAGCAACTGGATCAGTTCGCGCTTGAGCGTCATGGTCTGCTCGGGGCCAGGAGCCCAGACGAATTCACTGGTGGGGATGATGCCGTCATCAGCCACGTCCATGCCGAACGAGTCTTCGCTAAAACGAACGATGTACTGGCCGGTCTTGCGATTGAGGCCGACGAAGCCTTTGAGTTGGTCGGCGGCCTGGCAAATGAGCTGGGAAGTGATGCGCATGATAAACCTCACAAAAGGTCGCAAAGGACCGGTGATCGATGGTTTACACGCTGGGCAAGCGAACGGGTTTCCCTCTGCCGGGGAAATTGCCGGAGCCAAGAGTACTGCAAAGAAGCGCACAAATGCGCTGAAAAAACTCCTTTAAACACGTTTATGTCGGTCTGGCGATAGCGCAAGCGGCGCTCAGTTGTTAAAAGATACGTCTTTGAAAACCCATCGCAAAAGGACTTCGAGCATGCCTGTCAACTTCACCAAGAGCGCCTTGCTGCTGAGCCTGATGCTCGGCCTCGGCCAGGCACAGGCCACCAACGAGCCAAGCCCCACCGCACTGGCGACTCGTTTGGGCATTCCGCACCCGGCGGTGATCGCTCACCGTGGCGCGTCTTTCGATGCACCGGAATCCACCGCTGCGGCCTACAAACTGGCCCGTGATCTGGGTGCCGATTACCTGGAATTGGACCTGCAACGCAGCAAGGACGGCGTGCTGTTCGCCCTGCACGACAACAACCTGCAACGCACCACCGACGTCGCCACCAAATTCCCTGAACGCAAGGACAGCCAGGCCAACGAATTCACTATCGCCGAACTCAAAACCCTGGATGCCGGTAGCTGGTTCAACCGCGCTTACCCGGATCGCGCGCGTCCGGGCTACGCAGGTCTGAAGATCCTGACCCTGGATGAAATCATCGACATCGCCCAGGGCAACCCGCTGCACAAGCCGGGCCTGTACATCGAAACCAAAGAGCCGAAGCAGTTTCCCGGTATCGAGCGAGACCTCAAGGAGAAACTCCAGGATCGCGGCTGGCTGAGCCCGGTCGGTTCGAAACTGGCGAAGAGCGAACTGGCGGTCGGCCAGGGCAAAGGCAAAGTGGTGCTGCAAACCTTCGAGAAGAGCAGCCTCGAACTGCTCGAGAAGGAAATGCCGCAAGTGCCGAAAATCCTGCTGCTGTGGGTGGGCGAAGGCAGCATCGAGCCGAAATCCAAAGTGACGTTCGCCGAGTCCGGTGACAAGGACAAAGCGACCTACTACGCCAGGCAGGAGCCAAAAGACAAAGCCGAATTCCAGCAATGGGTCGAGTACGCCAAGGCCCAGGGCGCTATCGGTACCGGCCCTTCGGCCGCACTCACCAAGGGTGGCGATCAGAGCTACTCGGACCTGGTGAAACCGTGGATGAACCAGTACACCCACGATCAGGGCCTGTTGGTGCACGTCTACACCATCGACGATGCGGTGGATTATCAAAAAGTGGCGGATGCCGGGGTCGATGGCGTCTTCACCAACCGCGCCAGCGAACTGCTGAAGTTCTATAAGCGTCCGGCGGCGGCGAGTGTTGCGCAGTTGTTGCAGAACAACGGTTACTGAGTGACGCAAAATACCGAGTGGACAGGCCACCTGTGGTTAGGGCGTGATTATGGTCTGATCCACGGAAAGCTGGGGCGCACTGCGCCCCATGCCCATTACGCCCATCAACTGATCCTGGCCCCTGATCGACCGGTCACCGTCAATCTCGACGGCGTGAACCAAACGGCCCATCGCCTGTTCATCCCCTCTCAAATCTGCCACTCCATTGTCGAGGCGCCGGATGTGGTGTTCACGGTCTATGCAGAGCCACTCATGTTCGACAACCAGATGCTGAACAACGTCGTCTTCAAGGCCGCATTGTCCCTTGAAAGCCTCGACCACGCCGTTCGCCATTGTCCACGCCGATCCCTTGGCGATCCTCGGATCGAGCACGCCTTGTCCACCCTCGACGGGTTGCTGACGACCAAGGTGCTGGCAAGCGCATTGGCTGCCGAGGCACACCTGTCCTTAAGTCAATTGCAACGGCTGTTCGCCAGTCACCTCGGCCTGCCTGTGCGCAGGCTGGTGCTATGGCGGCGACTGCGGCTGTCGATGGTGCTGATCCTGGCCGGCAGCACCGTGACTGACGCCGCGCACGAGGCCGGGTTTGCCGATTCTGCGCACTTCTCCAGGAGTCTGAAAAAGCTCTTCGGCGTGACCGCTCGCCAAGCGTTGCAACACATCGATCTGCGTTTACTGGCTTGATTCAGCGCCGCAACGGCTCAGGTACCGCGGGTTCTTTGCTCAACGACACCGGCCCGAACGGGTCCAGCAGTTGCGCTACGTAGTCCCGAGGGAAGTCTGGTCGGCTGCCGATGCCCAGGTCGCCCTGACGGATTTCATAATCCGCCGTGTAGAACCCGGTCCCCAGAAGCCAGTCCCACAGGTTGAAGAACAAGGCGAAATTCACGTCGCCGGCCTGTCCATATTTCATGTGATGAAAGCGATGCACCGGCGCCCAGGCGAATATCCAGCGCAAGTACCCCAGCTGCATATCGACATTGGAATGTTGCAGCAGCAACTGGATGGCGATGGCAAATGCCAGCAGTGCCGCCACGTCCGGCGGGATGCCCAGCAGCAACAACGGCAACAGCCCCGCAGAGGCTTCCAGCAGTTGATGCAACGGATGCTTCATCAAGCCATTGAAGCCGTATAGCCGTTGAACGCTGTGATGCACCGCATGCAGACGCCACAACCACTGCACGCGGTGGCTGGCGTAATGCATCAGGCTGAGACCGGCGTCGGCGATGAAAATCGCCAGCGCCAGTTGCAACCACAGCGGCCACCCCCTTGGCCATGCCCCGTCGAACGACAGCAGCGCCACCAGGCCCGGTAACGCCAGCAAACCGAGAGCATTCAACGCCTCGTTGACCAACCCGTGAATGATGTCACGAGCGCGATCACCGACCGAGCGATTCCAGCTCACCTCATAGGGTAAAGCCCATTCGGCCAGAAACGACAGGGCCAGGGCTGCGAGAAACAGCGGCAACAGCCACCCCTCTCTTAACCCGGCAACTCCCGTTAGCCAAAGGCTGGCCCCAATAAATCCGCCCCAGAACGCTGGGGCATAGATCCGCGCAAAGATGTATTTCATCACCACCTCCATTGATCGAGGTCGCAGCATGAAAGATTGTCGGGATGACGGAATTGAACAAACGGCGCAATCGAAGCCCGAAACGTTTTTTAAGGGTGAATTAAGTTGCGCGAGCTAACCTGATCCCACTTAAACAGTTCACCCAAGGAAAGAACTTCATGAAAACTTTAACTGCCCTGTTCACCGCTGCTGCCCTGACCCTCACCGCTGGCCTGGCCCAGGCTGACGTTCGCGTCGACCAGATCCCCGAGTTGGTCAAGAGTGGCAAGATCAAACCCCTGGAAGAACTGAACCAGGCTGCCTTGAAGTTGCACCCGGGTGCCACGATTACCGACACCGACCTGGATAACCACTTCAACGGTTACGAATATGAAGTTGAACTGCGCTTGGCTGACGGCACCGAGTGGGACGTGGACTTCGATGCCACTACCGGCAAGGTTCTGAGCAACAAACAAGACACGTGATTCAACTGCAAAAAAGCCGCACGACTTTCGGGTCGTGCGGCTTTTTTGCGTTCGGCGCCAGGCCGTTCGCTGAAGCGACGAACGAAGCCGCGACAATTCGCGCAAGCCCGCTAGAATCCCTCAAAACCATTTGGCATGTTGAAGTAGAGAACCAAGGATATGGGGCAAACAGCGGCAGCAGACATCGCCACAATCGGCCGGATCAGCGCGGTGCCGGCAATTCTTCAGGTGATCAGTGAGCTGACCGGCTTGCGGTTCGCCGCGGTGGCCCGTGTTACCGAAGACTCCTGGACTGCCTGCGCGGTGCTTGATCGACTGGATTTCGGTTTGAAGGTGGGCGACAAACTGGATCTGGTGTCCACCCTGTGTAACGAAGTGCGCCAGTGCCAACGCTCGGTGATCATCGACAAAGCCAGTGAAGACCCGCTCTACCGCGATAACCCCACGCCCCGCACCTATCAATTCGAAAGCTACATTGCCGTGCCGATTTTGCGCACCGACGGACGTTTTTTCGGCACCATCTGCGCCCTTGATCCCAACCCTGCGCCGCTCAAGTCCAGCACGATCCTGAGTACCATGGAATCGTTCGCCCGGATACTCGCGCTGCAAATAGAAGCAGAAGAAACGCTGCAACAGACCGAAGCGGCGCAGGTCAAGGAACGCCAAACCGCCGAACTGCGCGAACAATTCATCGCCGTGCTTGGTCATGATCTGCGCAACCCCTTGTTCGCCATCAGCGCCGGCGCCGAAATGCTCCTGCGTAAACTTTCCGACCCCGCGAATGAGCAGCGCGCCCGGCACATCCTCACCAGCGCCCGACGTGCGACCAAACTGGTGGAAGATGTGCTGGACTTTGCCCGGGGGTCATTGGGCCGAGGCATCCCGGTGAACATCGAGCCATGCCCAGACCTGGGAGATGCGTTGCGGCACGTGATTTCCGAGATCCAGAGCATTCACCCTAAACGCATCATTCAGTCGTCGATTGGCGACCTGAGCAACGTTCATTGCGATCGCGAACGGGTCGCACAGTTGCTCTCCAATCTGCTGGCGAACGCCGTTGTCCACGGAACTCCCGATGACCCGGTCGAGGTCAGTGCGCAGGTCGACGATGGACACTTTGTGTTGAGCGTGAAGAACCAGGGGCTGATTGCCGAAGATGCGCTACCGCATCTGTTCCTGCCCTACTCGAAACCAGCCGGCGGCACACCGCAGGTCGGCCTCGGGTTGGGGTTGTACATTGCCAGTCAGATTGCGCAGTCCCATGGCGGGAAACTGGAGGTGCTATCGACCGAGCAACAGGGCACGACGTTCACCTTCAGCTTGCCCTCACGGGCTTAAGCAAATCCGTGATCGACGGGCACGGCACGAACTTGAGAGTGACTGTGTACCGACTCGGTGACCGAACCGATACACAGCCCATTTCACTAGGCGCTCAACCGCGCTGTCACTTCATTCAACTGCCCCGACAAGCCATGCAGATTGTGGCTGGCCGCTTCGGTGCGCTGCACGTTGTCCAGGTTGGTACTGGCGATGCTGGTGATTTCGGTGAGGTTGCGCGAGATGTCTTCGGCCACTGAAGTCTGTTCTTCAGCGGCGGTGGCGATCTGGCGGTTCATGTCGCGAATGGCCTCCACGGCATGGGTAATGCGCTCGAGCATGGCGCCGGCCTGGGTCACTTGCTCGACGCTTTCTTCGCTGCGCGACTGGCCGCTTTCGATCGCCTGGGCCGCGTCCACTGCGCCGGTTTGCACGGTTTGAATGATCTGGTTGATCTCGATGATCGACGCCGCCGTGCGCTGGGCCAGGCTGCGTACTTCATCGGCGACCACCGCAAAACCACGCCCGGCTTCACCGGCACGGGCCGCTTCGATTGCGGCGTTGAGCGCCAGCAGGTTGGTCTGTTCGGCGATGCCGCGAATCACTTCCAGCACTTTACCGATGCGCCCGCTGTCGGCTTCCAGACGACGGATGACCGTGGCGGTGTTGGCGATTTCGCCGCGCATTTGGGTGATGGTGTGGATGGTGCCCTGCATGACTTTTTCGCCCTGCTGGGCGGACTGGTCGGCGTCATCGGCCGCACGTGCCGCGTCGGCTGCGTGACGCGCGACTTCTTGCGCGGTGGCGGACATTTCGTTCATCGCCGTGGCCACCTGATCGGTGCGGTTGAACTGCTCGTTGGTGCCGCTGGCCATGAGGCCGGCAATCGAGTTCAACTCGCCGCTGGCGCTGTCCAGATCCGTCGCGCTGCGCTGCAAACGGCTGAAGGTTTCGGCGAGGAAATCGCGCAAGGTGTTAGCGGCCTTGGCCAGGTTGCCCAACTCGTCCTGACGGGTGCTGGCCACGCGCTCGGCGAAGCGCCCTTGGCTGAGCTGCGCCACGTAGTCGATCAGTTTGCGGATCGGTTCCACCAGGTTGCGGTTGACCAGCCACAGGCTCAACAGGCCAATCAACAGACCCGACACCAGCATCACAATGATCCCCAACCACACCGTCTGATCGGCGCTGGCGCTGATCAGCTTCGATTGCTCGGTTCCCTGCTTGCGCAACTCACTGACCAACTCGCTCATCTGCTCGCTGGCGGCACGGTCCACGCCCTTGACCGCGTTGTCGCCGGCCGTTGGGTCGGCACCGGCCGCCACGTAGGCATCACGGCCCTTCTGATAGGCCGCACCTAATACACGATGCTCTTCACGCAGGCGTTCGATGCGGGTCTTGAGTTGCGGCTCGATGCCTTTCTGCCCGGCCAGTTCACCGAGGATATCCTGCACGTCGCGCTGGCGGTCCTCGAACTGCTTCCAGTATTTGTCCAGGTTCGCAGGTTCCTTGCCACGCAGCAGAACGTTCTTCCACTCCTGAACCTGCACCTTGAATTGCAGGTTGGCTTCATCGATCAATTGCGAGGTGTGCAACGGACCTTCAATCAGGTTCGCGTAGTTCTGAACGCCATTGGACAGGAAGTGAAAGCAGGACAAAGCGATCAGCAACATCGCCAACAGGCTGCCGCTCAACAGGGCGAGGATTTGCGCTCTCAGGGATTTTTGCAAAAACATCGAGTGATATCTCATGACAGGGAAAAGGCACGCCCAAGGGGCATGCAAGATGTCTGGACATCCCTGTCAGCGACACTGGTTCACCACCAGAATCGGAAGATCAACATCAGCCTCATCGGCGCGCCAGAGCCTTTCTTGAGCGCTCTCCGACGACCGGTAGAAGGTAGATTTGCGGCGCTGTCCAACCGTCACAAAACCTTCAAGTTGCGTTGCGATGATGAGGCTCAAGTGAACCTGTGAAACCCGCGACAGGCGCTTCCTCGCAGCGAGACTTCATGAACCACAGCATCGACCAGCGCCATCGCGATTCCGACCTGTTCGGCCTGCTTTACGGTTTCAGTTTTCGCCCCGGCGAGCGCGGTCGAGAGATCGATTCGGCCAAGGCACTGCACTGCCTGCAACAACCGGACGACAGTGACGAGTTTCTCTGGCTGCACCTGAACCTGGCCCATGCCGCCTGCGAGCGCTGGATGAAAAGTCATCTGGCATTGCCCGATGAATTTTTCGAAGCACTCCACGAAGGTTCTCGCTCGACGCGCATCGAGCATGTCGATTCGGCGTTGCTGGCGGTGGTCAACGACGTGGTGTTCAACCTCAGCAGCATGGTTTCCTCGGATGTCTCGACGCTGTGGGTCTGCGCTCGCAGTCGGCTGATCGTCAGCGCACGCCTGCAACCGCTGCACTCGGTGGACAAGCTGCGTTCGTCGGTGAAGGCCGGTGAATGCTTTCGCTCACCGCTGGAGCTGCTGGTGCATTTGCTGCGCGATCAGGGCGAAGTGCTGACGCAGATCGTGCGCAAAACCAGCCTCAGCGTCGATCAGATCGAAGATGAGCTGCTGTCTTCGCGCCTGTCCACCAACCGCGCTGAACTGGGCGCCAACCGCCGGGTGCTGGTGCGCCTGCAACGGTTGCTGGCGCTGGAGCCAGGATCGTTGCTGCGCCTGCTCAATCGCCCGCCGCAATGGTTGCAGAAGGAGGACGTCAAGGAGCTGCGCAAGTCCACCGAGGAGTTTGCGCTGATCATCAACGACCTCACGGCCCTCGGTGAACGGATCAAGCTGTTGCAGGAAGAGATCGCCGCCAATCTCAACGAACAGAGTAACCGCACGCTGTTCACCCTGACCGTGGTCACGGTGCTGGCGCTGCCGATCAACATCATTGCCGGCTTCTTCGGCATGAACGTCGGCGGCGTGCCGCTTTCCGGTGATCCGGAGGGGTTCTGGATTCTGGTGGCGCTGGTCGCGACGTTTACCCTGATTGCCGGGCGCTGGGCGTTTCGCAAGCGGCAGGATTATTGATCACTGCCATGACCACCACCGCCCCTGTAGGAGCGAGGCTTGCCCGCGAAGAATGCGCTGCGGTCTACCCGAACGACCGCGTTATCGTTCTTCGCGGGCAAGCCTCGCTCCTACAAAGGCGGGTCAGGTTGTGGATTGGATGACTTGACCCAGCCAGTCCATGAACGCTCTGACCCGCAACGGTAAATGCCGTTGTCGGGCATAGAGCAGTGAGACTTCCATGGACGGTGCATTGAACTGCGGTAGCACCGCCATCAGTTCGCCGCTTTGCAAATAGGGCCGCATACCCATCATTGGCGCCTGGATCAAGCCGAAACCTCCCAGGCACGCCGACTCATAACCGTCGGTGTTGTTCACCGTGATGCTGCCCGCCATCGGCAGGCGATGCAGCTTGCCCTCCTCTTCGTACAGAAAACCTTCCGACCGCGCGCCCAATACACCAACGTAATGGACCAGCCGATGCTGTGCCAGGTCTTCGAGTCGTTCGGGCACGCCATAGCGCTGCAAATAGGCGGGGCTGGCGCAGTTGACCATGGCGAAGTCGCACAAGTGGCGCGCGACTACCGATTGATCCGGTTGCGCACCGACCCGCACCACACAGTCAAACCCTTCGCTGAGTAAATCGACCCGGCGATCGGTGCTGCTGATTTCGAGCTCCAGATGGGGGTGCTGCGCCATGAATTCGGGCAGACGCGGCATGACCACCCGACGGGCGAGGATGTTGGGCATGTCGATACGAATCCGCCCGACGAGCGAGGCCTCGTCCTGGCGAAACAGCCCTTCGATTTCGTCCATGTGCGAGAGCAAATCCTTGCTGCGCTCGTACAACACCAGACCGTCCTGCGTCGCCTGAACCTTGCGCGTGGTGCGCTGCAGCAGACGCGTGCCCAGTAGCGTTTCCAGGGCCTGGACGTGCTCGGACACCGTGGACCTGGGCAAGCCCAGGCTTTCACCCGCCAGGGTAAAACTCGACATTTCGCTGACGCGAACGAAGGTGCGCAGCAGTTCCAGTTTGTTCATGGGCCGACCTTCTATTGTTCGGATTAACCGACCAGTGATTCCGATTCCAGCCTGTTTATCACCATGAGGCGGATAAATAAACTTTCTCCACATCATCACTCACTGCTCTGAGGACATCCCATGAACCGTAAAATCGCATTGATCACCGGCGCCAGCCGCGGTCTTGGCAAAAGCACCGCCCTGCATCTGGCAGCGCAAGGCATCGACATCATCGGCACCTACAACAGCCAGGCTGGCGATGCGCAGGCACTGGTCGCGGAGATAGAAAAACTCGGTGGCCGCGCCGCCATGCTGCAACTCGACGTCGGCCAGAGTGAACACTTCGCCGATTTCAGCACCCGGGTTGGAGAGGTGTTGCGCGAACACTTCGACCGCCAGCATTTCGATTTCCTGATCAACAACGCAGGCGTCGGCATTCACGCGAACTTCGTCGACACCACGGTGGCGCAGTTCGACTTGTTGATGAACGTCCATTTGAAGGGACCGTTTTTCCTCACTCAAAGCCTGCTGCCGTTGATGGCTGACGGTGGGCGCATCATCAATATTTCCAGCGGCCTGACCCGCTTCAGCCTGCCGGGTTATGGCGCCTACGCGGCGATGAAGGGCGCGATGGAAGTGCTGACGCGCTACCAGGCCAAGGAACTCGGTGCGCGCAATATTGCGGTGAATACGCTGGCACCGGGCGCCATCGAAACCGATTTCGGCGGTGGGACAGTGCGCGATAATAACGACGTGAACAGCTACGTCGCCGGCAATACAGCGTTGGGTCGTGTAGGTAAACCTGACGATATCGGGGGCGCGATTGCGTTGCTGTTGGCGCCGGGTGGCCAGTGGATCAACGGGCAGCGCGTCGAGGCTTCGGGGGGGATGTTTCTGTAAGCAAAGATCAAAAGATCGCAGCCCCAGGCTGCGATCTTTGCTTTTACCCTTCCAAAGCCCTGCGCACCATCAACCGCTCACGCACCACGTCGTAGCCCCAGTGATAGACGTAGGTGTATGGCAGGAAAAACAGCAGCACACCGATATCCAGCAGGAACGCCTGCCACAGGCTGACCTTCAGCCACCAGGCAATCAACGGCACGCCGAACGCGACCAGGCCGCCTTCGAACAACAGCGCATGGACCACACGCACCCAAGCGTTATGCACAATCGCAAAGCGTTTGAGCAACCGGTCGAACAGGCCGTTGAAGACCACGTTCCAGGCCAGCGCAAGGGCTGCAATGGCCATGGTGACCGCGCCCATTTCCAGCATGGGCTTGTCCATGATCCAGGCCAGCAGCGGAGTACAGATCAATATCGCCAGCAGTTCGAAACCGATGGCTTGGAAAATTCGTTCAGTGATGGATTTGTTGGCGTTCATGGCCAGGCTCCCTGAGTGACTATGGTTGCCATGATCCGTGATCACACCGATACTTCATAACCAATAACCATCGATCAAGGCGATAGTTAATGGCTTCCCACGAAGTGCTGCTGGCGTTTGTCCAGGCGGCGACTCAAGGCTCGTTTTCTGCTGCGGCGCGCAAGCTCGGCCGCAGTCAGTCGACCATCAGCGCCGCCGTGGCCAGCCTGGAAATCGACCTGAACCTTGTCCTCTTCGACCGCAGCAGCCGCAAGCCGAGCCTCACCCCAGCCGGGCATGTCATGTTGCAACGGGCCGAAGAGATTCTGGCCGCCATCAGCCGTCTGGAAATGACCGCCAGCCAACTGTCCCAAGGCGTCGAGCCGAAGCTGACCGTGGCGATTTCCGACACTTACCAGTCCGACCGTTTTGAAGCGGCGCTCAGTGCTTTTGAGCAGCGCTATCCAGACCTGGAATTGGAATGCCTGATCGCTGAATGTGATGACCTGGTGGCACTGGTGCAACGCGGCCGAGCGCATGTTGCCTTCGCCGAGATGCAGGACAGTTACCCACCAGACCTGGTCAGTTCGACGGTGGACGAGCGCACGGAAATCGCCCTGTTCGTGTCCCACGCTCACCCGTTGGCGAAACTGAATGACATCGATCAGGACGTGTTGCAACAGCACCGCGAGCTGCGTCTGGCGACGATCGTCAATCCGTATGAAAACCGGGCGAAGGGGCGTGTCTGGTCGGCACCGAGTTACCTGATGTTGCTGGAAATGGCCCAGGGCGGGTTCGGCTGGGCACCGTTGCCTCGGTGGTTGGTGGGGCGGTTCGGGGCCGGGTCATTGATGGAACTGAATGTGCGCGGCTGGCCGAAAGCGGTGTACGTCGATGCCCTGTGGTCACGCCTGCATCCGCCGGGGCCGGCGGGGAGTTGGTTGCTTGGCAAGATGTTGGAGTGAAGGTCTTGCGGGCCCCTTCGCGGGCAAGCCTCGCTCCTACAGATTCGGGTCGAATCGCAGAGGTGTGATCAACTCAATCCTGTAGGAGCGAGGCTTGCCCGCGAAGGGGCCAGCAAGATCACATCACTCCAACGCCCGCAGCCGCCCCTCAATAAACCGCCGCTCCGGCACCTGCTGCGTCAATTCCAGCGCCCGCTCATACGCCGCTCGCGCCTCTTCCACCCTCCCCAACTGCCGGTAAAACTCGGCCCGCGCCGAGTGCGCCAGGTGGTAATCCAGCAATTCGCCCCGCGCCAGAATCCCTTCGATCAGCAGCAACCCCGCCAATGGCCCATCGCGCTTGGCCAGCGCCGCCGCACGGTTGAGTTCGATCACCGGCGACGGCACGGCCCGCAGCAGCACGTCATACAGACCGACAATCTGCGGCCAGTCCGTCTCCGCGGCCGTCGGTGCTTCGGCATGCACCGCCGCAATCGCCGCTTGCAGGCAATAAGGCCCGAAGCGCCGCATTGTCAGCGCCCGTTCCACCAATGCACAGCCTTCGGCAATCAGCTCGGCATCCCACAACGAGCGATCCTGTTCATCCAGCAAAATCAGTTCACCGCTCGATGAGGTCCTGGCCGGACGTCGGGACTCATGCAACAGCATCAGCGCCAGCAACCCCATCACCTCCGGTTCGGGGAGCAATTCCATCAACAACCGACCGAGACGAATCGCTTCACGCGTCAGGTCTTCGCGGGTCAATTCGTTGCCGATAGACGCCGAGTAGCCTTCGTTGAACACCAGGTAAATCACCCGCAGTACGCTGTCGAGACGCTCGGGCAGTTCCGTCAGGGTGGGCACCTGATAAGGGATTTTCGCGTCACGAATCTTCGCCTTGGCCCGCACGATGCGTTGGGCGATGGTGGCCGGCGCCGAGAGAAAGGCCCGGGCGATTTCTTCGGTGGTCAGGTCACAGACTTCGCGCAGGGTCAACGGCACTTGAGCGTCCGCCGCCAGTGCCGGGTGACAACAGGTGAAGATCAGCCGCAGGCGATCGTCTTCCACATCTTCATCACTCCAGTCAGCCTGCTCCAGCGCTTCCAGTTGAGCGATCAACATCGGCCGGGACGCATTAAAACGCGCACGCCGGCGCAACACATCGATGGCCTTGAAGCGCCCGGTGGACACCAGCCAGGTGCGCGGATTGTCCGGCACACCGTCACGCTGCCAGCGCTCGACCGCGACGAAGAACGCCTCGTGCAGCGCTTCTTCGGCGAGGTCGAAATCTCCGAGCAGACGGATCAAAGTCGCCAGAATCCGCCGCGAATCTTCGCGGTAGACCTGCTCGACTCGCGCCTGTACCGACTCGCCAGGCATCAGTACGGCATACCTTCGACGGGCATTCGTTGCAGGGGTGGCAGACGCATGAAAGAACTCCTGTTGTGCTGGTTATTCAGGGATTGAGCTGGCGAACGGGCCGCACCTCGACACAGCCGACCCGGGCCGCCGGGATGTTGCCGGCGACCTGGAGGGCTTCATTGAGGTCCTTGGCATCGATCAAATAGAAGCCAGCCAATTGCTCCTTGGTTTCAGCGAACGGGCCATCGGTGATCGACATCTTGCCGTTGCGCATGCGCACGGTGGTCGCGGTCTGCACCGACTCCAGCGCTTCGGCGGCGAGCATCCGCCCACTGCCCTGGATCGACTCGGCGTAGGCCATGCACTCAGCGTCATTGGGGCTTTCGGGCAGCGAGTGCAACTCGTGCTCGTTGCTGTAGACCAGGCATAAATACTTCATGGGGGCTCTCCATTTCTTGGGGACTGTGCCCTGATCGAACGGATCAACTATGGCTGCAGATGGGCGCTTTGGCGCTGCTTTCCGATAAACAGCCCGGCGAATCGGACCGACTATCAAGGTTCCAGATTGAACAGCACCGCGCCGCTCGTCATGTCGAACGGTGCCGACCAGTGTTCGTGAACGATCTGCCATAGCCCCGCTTCCTGGCGGTAGCACGCGGTGACGCGCATCCAGCAGGCCTGGGTTTCACCCTTTTCATTGGTGCCGCCGCAATGCGCCAGCCAGTGCGCGAAAGCGATCTCCTGCGACGGCACAATGTCGATCTCGTGGAACTCGAAAATATGCGGGCCAGGGCACATCTCCATGCATTCCTGCCAATGCGCACGGTAGGCCGCCTTGCCCTTGAATTGCAGGGCTTTGACCGCGTCGAAGGAGACGATGTCGTCGGCGTACAGGTCCATGACCTTTTCCACGTCCTTGGCGATGACCGCCTGACGATAGTTCTCGATCAGGTTATGAATTTGTGTCCGAGCATTCATGATGGTTCTCCGTGGTTTTTTTGTTGAAGACACCCTTAGTCGTCTGGCGAACAGCCAAATCGACAACCGAAATAAAAATAATCCATGGGAGCAAATTCGCTAGAATCCGAGGCTCATTTCCGTTGGAAAAAGGACACTCCAGTGACAGCCCGACTCGTGCCTTACGAAAGCCTGAACGCCCTGCAGCGTGAACAGGTCGAGGCGATCGAAATCCACGCCGAACAAATCAAATTCTCCGGCGACATTCATGGTGCGTTGCATACTTTGCTGTCCAAGCCTGGCCCTGGCGTCAAAGGCTTCGCGCTGCTGGTGGAGGATGTTCCGGTAGCCTTCCTGCTGCTCAAGCGCCCGCCGGTGCTGCCGGCCTGGGCCGACGAACACAGCGCTACCTTGCACGCCCTGCAAGTCGATCGCCGCGCCCAGGGCAAAGGCTATGGCAAAGCCTGCCTGCAAGCCCTGCCCGAGGTTGCGCGCCAGGCCTGGCCGGAAATCAAAGGGCTGGAGTTGTCGGTGGATGCAGACAATGAGTCGGCCATCGCGCTGTATGCCAAATATGGCTTTGTCGACAGCGGCGAAGCGTACAAAGGCCGGATCGGTTATGAACGGCGGATGGGGCTGATTTTCTGATTCGTAGAGGGATGAACGATGTTGAATTCAATCGAAGCGCTGGAAGCGATCTACGGCCTGCCCCATGACCGCGCGGTGCGTAAGCAGATCCCGTTTCTGAACGAGGACTATCAAGCGATGGTCCGCGCCTCGCCACTGGTGATAATCAGCTCGGTCGGCCCCGACGGCCTGGACGGCTCGCCGCGTGGCGATACGCCGGGTTTCGTGCGGATTATCGATGAGCGCATGCTGGCGATTCCGGATCGACCGGGCAACAACCGCATCGACACGCTGCGCAATGTCGTGCTCGATTCGCGGGTATCGCTGCTGTTCATCATCCCGGGGATCGGCGAGACACTGCGGGTCAACGGCACAGCGCAGATCAGCGCCGAGCGCGAGTTGCTGGAGAGTTTTGCAGTCAATGGCAAACCGGCGCGCACGGTGATGCTGGTGACGGTGCAAGCGGCGTATTTCCACTGCTCGAAAGCGATTGTGCGTTCGGATCTGTGGAACCCGCACAAACACCTCGAACGCTCTGCGCTGCCGACCGCCGGGGCGTTTCACAAGCGCCTGAACGATGGGCAGTTCGATGCCGAAGCGTATGACCGGGAAGCACCGGCGAGAGTGCGGGACAGTCTCTACTGATCACCTGACACCACCATTCAATGTGGGAGCGGGCTTGCTCGCGAAAGGGCCATCACATTCAACATCAATGTTGGTGACAGACCGCCTTCGCGAGCAAGCCCGCTCCCACATTAGACCTGCGATAACCGCCACAACCCTTTAGACACAGGCTCCGGCGGTTTTTATGGTCACTGGAATTTCATTCAAACCCTGCTGTACTCAGCAAAGGTTCTGGAGTAGTCCATCTGCTGGATGCACAACGACAG
The DNA here is from genome assembly GCF_019218905.1 of Pseudomonas sp. PDM24. Lineage (NCBI taxonomy): Bacteria > Pseudomonadati > Pseudomonadota > Gammaproteobacteria > Pseudomonadales > Pseudomonadaceae > Pseudomonas > Pseudomonas sp. PDM24. The sequence continues at coordinate 72,686 of NZ_JAHUWR010000006.1, forward strand.
TGTTATCTCGACAGGGAAACTCGCTATGTCTTTGTTCAAACGTTCGGCTACAGAATTGGTAGGTACGTTCTGGCTGGTGTTGGGGGGTTGCGGCAGTGCGGTCCTGGCGGCGGCGTTTCCAGACGTAGGGATCGGTTTGCTGGGGGTGTCCCTGGCATTCGGTTTGACGGTGCTGACGATGGCCTTCGCTATTGGCCACATTTCGGGCTGCCATCTCAACCCTGCGGTTTCGGTCGGGCTGGTGGTCGGCGGACGATTCCCTGCCAAAGAACTGCCCGCCTACATCATCGCCCAAGTGATCGGCGGGATCATCGCAGCGGCTCTGCTGTACTTCATCGCCAGCGGCAAACCCGGCTTCGAACTGGCCAGCGGCCTTGCATCCAATGGCTACGGCGAACACTCGCCAGGCGGCTACTCGATGGCGGCGGGGTTTGTCAGTGAACTGGTGATGACCGCCATGTTCATCCTGATCATTCTCGGCTCCACCGACAAACGCGCCCCGGCCGGGCTGGCGCCCATCGCCATCGGCCTGGCGCTGACCCTGATCCACTTGATCTCGATTCCGGTCACCAACACCTCGGTAAACCCGGCCCGCAGCACGGGCCCGGCGCTGATTGTCGGCGGTTGGGCGATTCAACAACTGTGGCTGTTCTGGCTGGCGCCGATTCTGGGTGCGGTCATCGGCGGTGTGATGTATCGCTGGCTGGGCAAAGAAGACAGCTGACAAGGGACATAACGCGAAGATCAGCCTTGCCGGTAAGGCAAGGCAGTCTTCGCTTCTTCTGCATACCCCATGACCCCGACCCGCTCACGCTCAAGGAAGTCTTTCACCGCCGCCTTCAAGCCCGGGTGTCGCAGGTAATGCCAGGAATGGGTGATCACCGGCTCAAAGCCGCGAATCAACTTGTGCTCGCCCTGAGCGCCGGCGTCAAAACGCTGAAAGCCGTTGGCAATCGCGTAATCCATGCCTTGATAGAAACAAGTCTCGAAATGCAGACGATCGAACTCCGCCAGGCAGCCCCAGTAACGACCGTAAAAGCTGTCGCCCCCGACCAGACTGAAGGCCATGGCCACCGGTCGTGAGCCCTGTTTAGCCAGCACCACACGAATCGATTCCGGCATGCGCTCGGCCAATAGACTGAAAAATTCCCGGGTCAGATACGGCGTTTGCCGACGCACCGCGTAGGTATTGGCGTAGCAGGCATACACAAAGTCCCACTGCGCCTGATCCAGTTGCCGTCCTTCCAGCCATTCGAAGTCGATACCCTGCCCGGCCACTTGCTCACGCTCCTTGCGCATTTGCTTGCGCTTGCGCGAACTGAGGGCGTCGAGGAAGTCCTGAAAATCCCGATAGCCGCGATTCTGCCAGTGGTACTGACAGCCAATGCGCTGCAACCAGCCTGGCTGTTCGGCCAATGCCGCATCGGTGAATGGATCGGTGAAGTTGATATGGGCGCTGGAGAGTCCTTCGATTTCCAGATAACCCGGCAGGCTCTGCAGGAGTTCGAAACCGTCCTCGATCGTCGCCGCCAGCAATCGCGGCCCGCTGACCGGGCTGAACGGCACCGCCGTCAACAGTTTGGGGTAGTAGTCGATGCCGGCACGCTCACAGGCTTCAGCCCAGGCATGGTCGAACACGTACTCGCCGTAGGAATGCCATTTGCGGTAACTGGGCAGCGCGGCGATCAGACGATCGCCTTCGATATGCAACAAATGCTCGGGCTGCCAGCCGGAATGCGGGCCGAGGCTGGCGCTGTCTTCCAACGCACTCAGAAAGGCATGGCGCAGAAACGGCTGAGTTTGCGGTACCAGCGCGTCCCAGGTGTGCGGCGCGATTTCGGACAGACTTTCCAGACGTTGCAGCGGCATCAGTATCCCCGACCATCATTTTTCTACAGATGGGACGAGTATCGCTTATCTGATTGCCTAACCCGAAACAAAAAAAACCCCGCCAAGGCGGGGTTAAAACGAGAGGAGCTTTAACGGATGAAGAAAGAGCTCATACAGCGTTTACTGCGATTTAGAACACGTATTGAGCACGGACCACGAAGCCGTCACCGCTGTCATCACCGGTGCGACGGGCAGGCGTCGTGCCGCTGGCCGCTGTGGCATTGGTCACGTTGTCCGTCTTGGCCTTGAGGTAGGCGCCAGTGATTTTCACTGCTTCGTTGGCGTACCAGTTGACGCCCAGGGTATGCACTTGGGCTTCGGCATCGCCGACATCGCGGGTCAGGCTGGCAGTGGTGATGTTGTCGTCTTCGACGGTCAGGCTGTCGTAACGATAGAACAGCTCCCAGGCGCCGATGGACTTGTTGGCTGGCTTGATCGCATCGAACTTGCCGACTTTATAGCCACGGGCTTCGCCGGTGAGGGTGTAGGCACCCTGAACGTAGAAACCGTGACCCTTGATGTCTTCAAGGTTGCTGGCATCGGCCTTGGTTTTGCGGGCGATGTATTCACCCTGGATCGAGGCCGGGCCCATGGCGAATGCGGCTTCCAGGCCGTAAGCGTCGTCACGGTCATAGGAGCCGGCAGCCGAAGTGGAACTGCCGCCCAGCACCGGACGGTTGCCGTTGGTGCCAGCATCGTTGCCACCGAGGGTTTCGACGCCACGCATGCCCATGCGGGTGCGATAACGCGAGTCGAACGCCGTATCGGAGACATCACGGGAAGCCACGTTCACACCGAAGTGCAGCACGCTGCCGGCGTCATGCATCGGCGCGAATACAAAGCGGCCGTTGACCTGTTTAACGCTGTCGCCATCGGTATCGTCGGTGTCTTTGCTGAACACGCCGGCGGAAGCGTAGAACGAATCAGCGAAGGTGCTGGAGGCTTGCAGGCCCAGACCATTCTGGTGGCTGTTCGCCCAATCGACCATGTCGTACGCCATGTTGCGTTCTGGCGCAGTGACCCACTTGGAGCTGGTGGCTTTTTCCAGACCGAAATCCGGGTCGAAACGACCGACTTTGATCGAGACCGGTTTGAAGCCGTTGTAGGCCAACGACGCTTCGTCGAAGTAACCGTTATCGGAATCACCGCTGTTGTGGGAGAAGTCGTAGTTGATGGTGTAAGCCCAATCTGTGTACAGCACACCGGACAGTTCCAGGAAGCCACGACGGATGTAGGCCGCGTCAGCGGTATCGCCGTTTTTGGTGTAGACACCATCGAACTGGCTGTAGTCAGCCTGCAAGCGACCGCCGAGTTTGAAGCTGAATTCTTTATCGGTGGTGGCGACTTCGAGGCCGCCCTTGGTTTTGACTACGATATCGGCGCCGTCAGTGGTGACGGTGCCAGCGAAAGCCTGGGCGGTTACTGCCATGGCCAATGCGCTGGCGGCAAAACCGGCGAAGTGCTTACGGATCATCGAAGAGTTCCCCTAATTGGTGGTCTGTAGCTTGGAAACACGCGGGTCTGGCCCGCTTGTGTTGGGAGGGAATCTTGGAGGCGGGGTATTTCAGCCGGGTTGCTGATAGATAAAGATTTTATGACAGGGGAACTTTTTTACTTCGAATCGAAATAACAGAAAAGCAGCGCCAAGGGATGAGCTGCAAGCCGTAAGCTAGAGCGGCTGAAGGGGTATGTTACGGGCGGAAAAACTACGGTTTGTTCTTCAGATGTTCGTTGGCAAGCCGTTCAGCCAGCGCATCCAGATCAGGTACAGGCGGCTCGGGCATCACTTTCAAGGTGGCCTGCATCAACCGCATCTGCCGAATGAACCGTCGGCAATTGGGGCAAAACATCAAATGATGTCGCATCATCAGTCGTTCTCGAAAACTCAATTGGCCATCGAGATAATCACTGGAGCGCGCCACTTGTTCCTTGCAGGTCAACATTCGCCGGTTTCCTCAAAATGCTCCACGGTCGCAAAGACCTTCAACCGTGCCCGATGCAGCAGCACACGAACATTGGAGAGCGAGATCTCCAGAAGATTACAGATCTCCTCCAACTCCAGTCCCTGTCGCTCACGCAACAGCAAAACACTGCTTTGCAGTTCCGACAGGCTGAGCAGCGTGTGCTCCAGACATTCGCGCAACTCGTTTTCGGTCAACAGGGCCTCTGGCGTGTCCTGATGCCAGGCGTACGGCGCCACCAGCCAATGTCCATCCGTCGATGAAAAACGATCGTCATCGAGGGTGCCATGAGGCGACGGCAGGTCATCGAGCAGCACTTCCCGGCGGTTTTGCTTGTAGCGGCTCTTCGCCGAGTTGGCGGTGATGGTCAGCAGCCAGGTCTTGAGGCTCGAACGCCCCTCGAACCCGCCGAGATTGCGCACCACCGATAGCCATGCATCCTGTACCGCCTCGTCGACGTGTCGGTTGCCGACGATGGCATAGGCCACCGCGCGCATGGCGCTCTGGTAGGTGCTGACCAGTTCCTTGAAAGCCCTCTGCTCGCCCGCCAGCAGGCGTTCGAGTAGTAGGGTGTCGTCAGCTGCGGCCATGCAAACCTCGTTTCAGAACCATCGGTATTGTGGCGAGGGGCTTGCCCCACCGCCAGTGTAGGAGCCAGGCTTGCCGGCGAAGGCGTCCTTAAGAACGCCTTCGCCGGCAAGCCTGGCTCCTACGAAAAGCGGGGCAAGCCCCTCGCCACAATCAGGCGCACTCAGCGCTTGCGCAGAATCACACTACCGATCGAGTAGCCGGCGCCGAACGAGCTGAGTACCGCCAGCGAACCGCTGATCAGATCGTCCTGATTCTTGTGAAACGAAATCACCGAACCGGCAGAACTGGTGTTGGCATAAGTGTCGAGAATCACCGGGGCTTCTTCTTCGGTGGCTTCGCGGCCCAGCAGCTTCTTGACGATCAGGTGGTTCATGCTGAGGTTGGCCTGGTGCAGCCAGAAGCGCTTCACGTCGCTGACGTTGAGCTGGTTTTCTTCCAGGTGCGTGGCGATCAGCTCGGCGACCATCGGGCAGACATCGCGGAACACCTTGCGGCCTTCCTGGACGAACAGCTTGTCGGGGGCACCGATGCCCTCTTCCGCAGCGCGGTTGAGGAAGCCGAAGTTGTTGCGGATGTTGTTGGAGAACTTGGTCAGCAGTTTGGTGCTGACCACGTCGAACTGGTACTTGGACGTCGCCAGATCCGCACGTTCGATGATCACCGCCGTGGCGGCGTCGCCGAAGATGAAGTGGCTGTCGCGGTCGCGGAAATTCAGGTGACCGGTGCAGACTTCCGGGTTGACCATCAGGATCGCCCGGGCCTGGCCCAGTTGCACGCTGTTGGCCGCCGCCTGGATGCCGAAGGTCGCCGAGGAACAGGCGACGTTCATGTCGAAACCGAAACCCTGAATGCCCAGCGCTTCCTGGACTTCGATGGCTATCGCCGGGTAGGCACGTTGCAGGTTGGAGCAGGCGACGATTACGCCGTCGATGTCAGCGGCGGTCTTGCCGGCGCGCTGCAAGGCTTGTTCGGCCGCGCCGATGGCCATCTGGCAAAGCACCGACCACTCGTCGTTGGAACGTTCTGGCAGGCGTGGTGCCATGCGCTGCGGATCGAGGATGCCGTCCTTGTCCATGACAAAGCGGCTTTTGATGCCGGAGGCTTTTTCGATAAACGCCGCGTTGGATTCGGTCAATGCCTCGACTTCGCCGCGCGCGATGGCGTCGGCGTTGTCGGCGTTGAACTGCGCGACGTAAGCGTTGAAAGACTGCACCAGCTCTTCATTGGAAATACTGTTGGCCGGGGTGTACAGGCCGGTGCCACTGATGACGACGTTATGCATGGTCGTTTCTCTAATCCGTTCAGGCAGAAAGCGCTGGCACCGACGTACCAACACACAAAGGGTCTATTCCAGGTCAGGACGCAAACCTGGTATCGCTTTATTCCGATCCGCCCGGGCCCGTGAAGGCTCAAAACCGCGAGGCTGGCGTTTATAGGCGCGAAGTTTGCCATAAACGCTGGCTTTTGGCGCCTTTTGCAAGAACAAACGCCTGCCGCAGAGGCAACGAATTACCTGTAGGAGCCAGGCTTGCCGGCGAAGGCGTTCATGAGGACGCCTTCGCCGGCAAGCCTGGCTCCTACGAAAAGCGGTTCACGGTTATGGCTCGACCTGGCTCCATTGCTTGTTCAGGCGCTTGTCGGAGATCGGCACCTTGGTCCCCAATTGCTGCGCGAACAGCGAGACCCGGTATTCCTCCAACCACCAGCGATAGAGTTCCAGCTGCGGATCGCGCTTGCCTTCCTGGGCGTGTTTGTTGGCGCGGGTCTGGTATTGGGCCCAGAGGCCGGACAATTCTCCGCTCCAGACCCGGTCCCTCTGCACCTGAGCGCCGATTTTCTCGAAGCGCTGCTCGACCGCTTTCAGATAACGCGGCAATTCCCTGAGCCACTGCATCGGGGTTTCGCGCACGAACCCCGGATACACCAGATGGCTGAGCTGCTGCTTGATGTCGTTCAAGGCCACGGCTTGCGCCAGGTCGATCTTGCCCTTGAAGCGTTTTTGCAGGCCGTGCCAGAGCTTGAGAATCTCCAGCGTCAGCTTCGCCAGCCTTTCGGCGTGCTCGGTCCAGCCGCCACGTTTGCGCTCGGCCAGCGACGCCAGCCCGGCGCCATCCCGTGGCAACGGGTCTTCGCCCTCGAGAATGCAGCTGTCGAGACTGGCCAGCAGAATGTCTTCCACCAGGCTGTCGACTCGCCCCATGTCGCGGTACATCAGGCCCAACTCGGTCAGCCCCGGCAACTTGCCGCGCAGGAACTTCGCCGGTTCCGCCAATTGCTGCATCAGCAAGCGCTGCAAGGCCCGGCGATGCTGGAACTCGGCTTCGGCCGGGGTCGAGAATCGACCTTCCTTGACTGTGCCGCCCTCTTCCACCAGCGCCGGATACACCGTCATCGATAGCCCGGCGATTTTCTGCTGGGTTTTTTCGGCCACGGCGGCGAAGACTTTCGGCTCCACCGGCTGTTGGCTCTTCGCCGTTTGCGGTACAGCCAACGCAGCCTGGCTCGCCTCGGCAAAGCGTGCGGTCAGCTCGGCCAGGTCACGGCCTTCGCCGAGGAACTTGCCCTGACCGTCGACGATTTCCAGGTTCATCCGCAAATGACTGTCGACCTGTTGCGACGCTTCGGCCCAGGCTTCATCGCTGACCCGCGCACCGGTCATGCGCAACAGTTCACGGCCCAGCGCTTGAGGCAACGAGCCCTCGGCGAAAGTCATGCGCTGCAATGCGGCTTTGACGAAGTCCGGCACCGGCACGAAATTCTTGCGCAACGCTTTAGGCAGGTTGCGCACCAGCGCAATGCACTTGGCCTCGATCACGCCCGGCACCAGCCATTCCAGTCGTTCCGGCGGCAGCATCGGCAACAGCGGCGCCGGCACGCGCAAGGTCACGCCGTCGCGAGGATGGTTGGGTTCAAAGTGATAACTCAGCGCCAGTTCCAGATCACCGATGTGCAGGGTGTCCGGGTAATGCGCGGCGGTGACTTCACTGGCTTCGCGGGCCAGCACGTCTTCTTCGCGCATGATCAGCAGCTGCGGGTCTTTCTGACTGTTGACCCGGTACCAACTGTCGAAGGTCGCGGTCTGGTGAATCTCTGCTGGCAGTCGCGCATCGTAGAAGGCGAACAAGGTTTCTTCGTCGGCGAGGATGTCGCGGCGGCGCGCCTTGGCTTCCAGTTCATCCAACTGTTCCAGCAATTTCTGGTTGGCCGTCAGACATTTGGCTTTGGATTGAATCTCGCCGCGCACCAGACCTTCGCGAATAAAAAATTCACGAGACACCACCGGATCGATCGGCCCGTAATGCACCGGCCGGCGCCCGACCACGATCAGCCCGAACAGGGTGATTTGCTCGAAGGCCACGACCTGACCGCGCTTCTTCTCCCAATGGGGTTCGAAGTGGTTTTTCTTGATCAGGTGCCCGGCCAGCGGCTCGATCCAGTCGGCGTCGATCTTGGCGACCATCCGCGCGTAGAGTTTGGTGGTTTCCACCAGTTCGGCGGTCATCAGCCATTGCGGACGCTTCTTGCCAAGGCCCGACGACGGGTGAATCCAGAAGCGCCGCTGACGGGCACCGAGGTAATCGCCTTCATCGGTTTTCTGACCGATCTGGCTGAGCAGCCCCGAGAGCACGGCTTTGTGCAGTTTCGGGTAATCCGCCGGCTCTTTGTTGAGGCTCAACTGCATGTCGCGGCAGATCAGACTCAACTGCCGATGGGAGTCGCGCCACTCGCGCAGGCGCAGGTAATTCAGGAAGTTCTTGCGGCACCAATTGCGCAGCGGGCTGGCCGTCAGGGCCAGGCGTTGTTCTTCAAAACCACGCCACAGATTGACCAGCCCGGCGAAGTCCGAGTCCACGTCTTTCCACTGCGCGTGAGCCTGATCCGCCGCTTGTTGGCGCTCTGGCGGACGTTCGCGCGGGTCCTGAATCGACATGGCGCTGGCGACGATCAGCACTTCCTGCAAGCTGCCCAGTTTCGCCGCTTCCAGCAGCATGCGGCCCATGCGCGGGTCCACCGGCAACCGCGCCAGTTGGCGACCAAGCGGCGTCAGCTGACTGTTGCGGTCCACCGCCGAGAGTTCTTGCAGCAGGTTGAAACCGTCGCTGATGGCCTTGCCATCCGGCGGCTCGATAAACGGGAAATCGGTGATCTCGCCGAGGCGCAGATGGAGCATCTGCAAAATCACCGCCGCGAGGTTGGTCCGCAGGATTTCCGGGTCGGTAAATTCCGGGCGGCCGATGAAATCTTCTTCGCTGTAGAGGCGGATGCAAATACCCGGTTCGACCCGCCCGCAACGGCCTTTACGCTGGTTGGCGCTGGCCTGGGAAATCGCTTCGATGGGCAGGCGCTGCACCTTCGCGCGGTAGCTGTAACGACTGATGCGCGCGGTGCCGCTGTCGATCACGTAACGGATGCCCGGCACCGTCAGCGAGGTTTCGGCAACGTTGGTCGCCAGTACCACGCGACGTCCAGGGTGAGACTGGAAAATCCGCTGTTGCTCGGCCGGCGACAGCCGCGCGTACAACGGCAGAATCTCGGTGTGTTTGAGCTGGGCCTTGCGCAGCATGTCCGCCGCATCGCGAATCTCGCGCTCGCCGGGCAGGAACACCAGCACGTCGCCGGGACTCTTGCGCTCACTGCGTTCAAACGCGGCAATCTCGTCGAGGGTGGCGAGAATCGCCTGATCCACGGTCAAGTCGTCCTCGACGCGGTTGCCCTCTTCGTCCTGCTCCAGGGTCAGCGGGCGGTACCAGGTTTCCACGGGGAAGGTGCGGCCGGAGACCTCGACGATCGGCGCATCGTCGAAATGCTTGGAGAAACGCTCCAGGTCGATGGTGGCCGAGGTGATGATGACTTTCAGATCTGGACGACGCGGCAGCAGGGTTTTCAGGTAACCGAGCAGGAAGTCGATGTTCAGGCTCCGTTCGTGCGCTTCGTCGACGATGATCGTGTCGTAGCGTTCGAGGTAGCGGTCGTTCTGGGTTTCCGCCAGCAGGATGCCGTCGGTCATCAGTTTGATCAGGGTGTTGGAATCGCTCTGATCCTCGAACCGCACCTGATAGCCGACCAGCGCGCCCAACGGCGTCGCCAACTCTTCAGCGACCCGGCTCGCCACACTGCGGGCGGCGATTCGACGGGGCTGGGTGTGGCCGATCAGGCCGTGCTGGCCGCGGCCGATTTCCAGGCAGATTTTCGGCAACTGGGTGGTTTTACCCGACCCGGTTTCGCCGGCAATGATCAGCACCTGATGCTTGAGCAGCGCCGCTTTGATTTCGTCGCGCTTGGCGGCGATTGGCAGGCTGTCATCGTAACGAATCACCGGCAGGCTGGCGCGCCGCGCCAACACCTGATCGCAAGACGCCTGCGTGCGCGTCACCCACTGGGCCAGTTTGGCCTCGTCAGGTTTCTTGCGCAGCTCCAGCAACTGCCGCCGCAGCCGGTGGCGGTCGGCGAGCATGGCGTGATCGAGGTTTTTCAGCAGTTTGTCGATTGAAGGCGATTCGTCAGTCATCAGGTACGCAAAAGTCGTCTAGTGGCGCAGGGGGCGGATTGTCGCAGATTTGGCAGCGATTGCGGGTGGTTCTACTGTAGATGCTGTGTAGGAGCTGTGTAGGAGCTGTCGAGTGAAACGAGGCTGCGATCTTTTGATTTTGATTTTTAAGACAAGATCAAAAGATCGCAGCCTCGTTTCACTCGACAGCTCCTACAGGGGTGGTGTTATTCGTTATCCAGGCCCTTGCGGCGATACGGGAACACGTCGATCACTTTGCCGGCGCGAATCGCCTCCTGCAAACTCTTCCAGTAATCGGCGTTGTACAACTCGCCATGCAACTGATCGAACAACTTTCGTTGCCCCGAATCGGCAAACAGGAACGGTGGAAATTCCTCGGGGAATACATCCAGCGGCCCGATCGAGTACCACGGTTCGGAGGCCATTTCGTCTTCCGGTGTACGCGGTTGCGGGATGTGGCGGAAGTTGGCTTCGGTGAGGAAACAGATCTCGTCGTAGTCATAAAACACCACACGACCGTGACGGGTGACGCCAAAATTCTTCAGCAACATGTCGCCGGGGAAAATGTTCGCCGCCGCCAGTTGCTTGATCGCCAGACCGTAATCCTCCAGCGCCTCGCGAACCTGCGCCTCGTTGGCGTGTTCCAGATAAAGGTTCAATGGCGTCATCCGGCGTTCGGTCCAGCAGTGACGAATCAGCACCGTATCGTCCTCCACCGAGACCGTGGACGCGGCCACTTCGAGCAACTCTTCCAGGCATGCCGGTTCGAACTTGCTCAAGGGGAAACGGAAGTCGGCGAACTCCTGGGTGTCGGCCATCCGCCCGACCCGGTCGACGCTTTTCACCAGGCGATACTTTTCGATCACCGTGGCGCGGTCGACGTTTTTCGACGGTGAAAAGCGGTCCTTGATGATTTTGAAGACGGTGTTGAAGCCCGGCAGGGTAAACACGCTCATGACCATGCCGCGCACGCCGGGGGCCATGATGAACTGGTCGTCAGTGTTGGCCAGGTGATTGATCAGCGCGCGATAAAACTCGGACTTGCCATGCTTGTAGAAGCCGATCGAGGTGTACAGCTCGGCGATGTGCTTGCCCGGCAGGATGCGTTTGAGAAAGCCGATGAATTCCGCCGGCACTGGCACATCGACCATGAAGTACGAACGGGTGAAGGAGAAGATGATCGACACCTCCGCCTCGTCGGTGATCAGCGCATCGATCTGGATGCCCCGGCCTTCGCGGTGCAGCAGCGGAATCACCAGTGGCCATTGCTCGTCGGGGGTGTAAATGCGCCCCACCAGATAGGCGCCCTTGTTGCGGTAAAGCACCGAGGAAAACAGTTCGACGCTCAGCTGCGGGTCCTTGCAGACCCAGTCCGGCAGGTTCTCGCGCAATTGCGCTTCGAGGCGACGCAGGTCGCCGGCCAGATCGGCGTAATCTTCGCTGAAGCGGTAGTCGGCAAAGATGCTCGTGAGCATGCCGGACAACTGCCCCTGCGGCTTGTAGATGCGGGTTTGCGCGGCCCGGGCGCGGCGCAGGCTCGGCCGCGTGGTGTGAATGAACATGCAGCCGTCGCTGATCAGGTCATGGCTGAACAGGCCGCAGAAAATCGAGTTGTACCAGGTCTCGGACAGTTCATCGTCGAAGCGCAGGTCGATCAGGCTAATATAAGCGCTTTTGACCAGCGGCCAGTTGCTGACGTCCATCAGCACATCGGTCGCGAACGACGCATGCAAGCGCCCTACCGTTTCGCCGACCTTTTCTTCATAGAGGTTGATCCGCGCCGCCGACGCGACTTGCGTCTCTTGCCATTGGGCCTGCTCGAAACGGGCTCGGGCGCCGTCGGTGATCTGACGGAAATGCTCGCGGTAATCGTCAAAGCCATCGAGGATCATTCGGGCGATGTCGGCGGCTGGCCATTGCTGCGGCATAGGTAAAACCTCGGCGGCTGTTTTTGTCGTTGGAGCCTGAGCTTAGTGGCCCTGTGTGACGCAACGCAACCATTGCCTTGCGCCCTGACTGGCGCGACACTTGCGCGCCAATCAAGGAAGGAAAGCGCTGTGAACCCCGTCGATATCCTGCGTATGTTGTCGCTTGCCGCCATTTGGGGTGCGAGCTTTCTGTTCATGCGCGTTATTGCCCCAGTGATTGGCACAATCCCCACTGCTTTTTTTCGCGTGTCGATTGCCGCCGTCGGGCTGCTGGTGATCCTTGGGCTGATGCGCATCAGCTGGGATTTCAAAGGCAAATTCAAGACGGTGATGCTGCTGGGGATGATTAACTCCGGGATTCCAGCGACCCTCTATTCCGTGGCCGCCCAGGTGCTGCCGGCCGGTTACTCGGCGATTTTCAACGCCACCACGCCGCTGATGGGTGTGCTGATCGGCGGATTGTTCTTCCATGAAAAACTCACCGCCGCCAAGTTGGGCGGCGTCTTTCTCGGCCTGTTCGGCGTGGGCATCCTCACCCGCGCCGGGCCGGTAGCGTTCAACATGGAACTGCTGATGGGCGCACTGGCGTGCCTGATGGCCACCACCTGCTATGGCTTTGCCGGGTTCCTCGCCCGGCGCTGGCTCGACCATGCCGGCGGTCTCGACAGTCGTCTTTCGGCGCTGGGCAGCATGCTCGGCGCGACGTTGTTGTTGCTGCCGCTGTTTGGCTACAGCGTGCTCAGCCAGCCACCGGCGAGCTGGGGCGGCTGGAATGTCTGGCTGTCGTTGCTGGGGTTGGGTTTGGTCTGCACAGCCTTTGCCTACATTATTTACTTCCGTTTGCTGACGTCGGTTGGCCCGGTGAAATCGATGACCGTGACCTTCATGATCCCGCCGTTCGGCGTGTTGTGGGGGGCGCTGTTGCTGGATGAGCCGCTATCGATGGCGCACCTTTATGGCGGAGTGTTGATTGCGCTGGCGTTGTGGCTGGTGTTGAAGCCGGCGGTGGTGAAGTCGGTTGAGGTGGCTGCCCGGTAGTAATGTGGTGTTGCTGATGACGCCTTCGCGGGCAAGCCTCGCTCCTACACTGGAAATGCATTCCCCCTGTAGGGGCTGCCGAAGGCTGAGATCTTTTGATCTTGCTCTCCGGCGGCCCCGAAAGGATCGCAGGCTACGCCAGCTCCTACACTGGATCGGTGTTACGACGAAGATCCAGTGCAGGAGCTGTGCCTGGAGCGGCCTTTCGGTTTCAAGCGTTCTTACGGAACACAAACACCAGGCCGACGATGATCAGCCCCATTCCCAGCAGGCTCAACGTCGCCAGTCGGTTGCCGAAAAACAGGTAATCCATCACCGCCGTCACCGCCGGCACCAGGTAAAACAGACTGGTGACATTCACCAGATTGCCTCGTGCAATCAGCCGATACAGCAGCAGCGTCGCCAGCACTGATACCACCAACCCCATCCACAACACCGGCACGATGAACCCGGTGCCGTGTTCGAAATGAAACGGCTGGAACGGCACGAATATCCCGCAGAGCAACAACCCCGCCAGATACTGCACCGGCAGTGTGCCGAGAGGATTATCGGTAATGCGTTTCTGCATGATCGAGCCGAACGTCATGCTCGCCAGCGCCAACAGACCGAAGAGCATGCCAGCCAATGACATGCCGGCCAGACCGATGCCTTGGTAAACCACCATGATCAACCCGGCCAGGCCCAGCGCCAGACCGAAGATCCGGCTTATTGACCGGTGCCGTTCCATGATCACTACGGTGAGAATCGGTTGCACGCCCATGATGGTTGCCATCATGCCGGGGGTGACCTTCAGGTCCAGGGCCAGCAGATAGAAAATCTGATAAGCCCCCAGCAATACCACGCCCGTGGCCATCGCATACAACATCGGCTTGCCGCCCTTGGGTAGTTTCAGCTTGAGCAACGGCATCAACAGCACCAGCCCGCACAAGGCAATGGCGAAACGAATCAGCAAAAAGGCGAAGGGTGATGCGTGCGCCAACCCCCATTTGGAGAAGATCGCGCCGCTGCTCCACAGCAAAACGAACAGGCTCGTGGACGCCGCCGCGAGCGCGGATTTTTTCGAAAGGACAAACATGAATACCACCTGTAGTCAGGCAAAAAGCCAACTCAGCCGAAGCTGAAATTCAGTAGTTTTTTCAGGCGCTTTTTCAGATGGGCACAGGAACAGCAGAAAAAAGCTGATCAGCCCGAGAAGCCAACGCCTGGCGGTGATACGACTGCGCACACCGGCGTGCTACTGACAGGTGGGGGGTAATGACTGATCTGCGCAGGCTGCTGATTCCCGCACGGCACGACGCCAGCGTTGACCGCTGAATCGACTACCGCGTTGATGGGGGAAGCTGGCATGGGCTGATCTTTTTTGATGGGTGAAAAGGTGGTTCGGGAAACCACCGAGGGCCGACTATAACCAGCGTGTGACATGGATTGCAATGACTAAGAGTCTGGCACGATCCCTGTGGGAGCGGGCTTGCTCGCGAAGGCGGTGTGTCAGGCGACATCAATGTTTACTGTGCCGCCGTCTTCGCGAGCAAGCCCGCTCCCACATGGATTGCGCTGAACTGACTGGCATTTACTCCCAAGGAGCGGCTTTTCATCCCGTGGCCGGTCTCAACCAAACAACCAATACCCCAACAACGTCAACACCACCACCGCCAGCACCGGCCGCAGTACGCGGTAGGCCTTGGGGTTATGACGTTTCCACTGTTTGACCATACCGCTGAATTTGTCGCTGAAGTTCTTGCTCCAGGCATAGGCCTGGTTGATCCCGCCAACGCGTTCATCATCAAGGTTCTGGGGTGCAGTGGCGCGCCCCAGCCAGCCGCTGATCGAGCGGTTGATGCGGGTCATCAGACGATTGCTCAGCGGCCGTTCGATGTCGCAGAACAGAATGACTCGAGTTTGCTCGGTTTCATTCTTGACCCAATGCACGTAGGTTTCGTCGAACATCACGTCTTCGCCATCACGCCAGGCGTAGACCTGACCGTCAACAAAGATCCGGCAATCGTCGGAGTTCGGCGTCGACAGCCCCAAGTGATAACGCAGGGAGCCGGCGAATGGGTCGCGATGCGGGTTGAGGTGACTGCCGCCTGGCAGCAACGCGAACATGGCGCCTTTGACGTTGGGAATTGTGCTGAGCAGTGCCACGGTTTTCGGGCATAGGGCTTCGGCTGATGGCAGTGGTTTGTCGTACCACTTGAGGTAAAAGCGCTTCCAGCCTTTCTTGAAGAATGAACCGAACCCGGCGTCGTTGTTCCTTTCTGCGGCGCGAATGTAGCCCTCGTCAAACAAATGCATCGCTTCGTCGCGAATAACTTCCCAATTGTCCCTGAGCACATCCAGTTCGGGGAACTTGCTGCGGTCCAGGTAGGGTTTGGATGGCACGCTGGAGAACAGGTACATCAGGGCGTTATAAGGTGCGAACAGGGCCGAGTGATTGACGAACTGACGCAGAACCGGCAAACGCGCCTTGCCACGCAAGTGCACATAGAGCGTGCTACCGAGAAACAGCAACAACACCGACGCCTTCGCGACAAAGGAAAAGTTCATCTACAACTCCTTGATAGTAGGTAACTTTGCACAACGCCATTTACCAGACGTGGCAATCAGCCATGATAAACATTACCGGCCTCGGGAAATACCCGCATCATTCAACATTCAGTGTTAAGGATTACGCAACAAACACTTATTAACACAAGGTTCCTGAACGGGGGCTGACCTGAATCAACCGCAGAACCTGTAGGAGCGAGGCTTGCCCGCGAAGAACGATGACGCGTAATACCTGAAAAACCGCGGTGCATTCTTCGCGGGCAAGCCTCGCTCCTACAGGTTCTGCGGCTTGCCCCGTTTGGCTGCGAAGCTCGCAAAATGTTACTGCTGATTTTCCTGTTCGGTAAACAGATCGCTGAACAGCATGCTCGACAGGTAGCGCTCGCCAGAGTCGGGCAGAATCACCACGATGGTCTTGCCCTGCATTTCCGGGGTTTCGGCCAGCCGCACAGCCACCGCCATGGCGGCGCCGCACGAGATACCGCTCAAAATTCCTTCTTCCTGCATCAGGCGCAGGGCCATCGCCTTGGACTCTTCGTCGCTGACCAGTTCGACCCGGTCGACCATCGACAGGTCCAGGTTCTTCGGCACAAAACCAGCGCCGATGCCCTGGATTTTGTGGGGGCTCGGTTTGATCTCCTCTCCAGCCATCGCCTGGGTGATCACTGGAGACACCACCGGCTCCACCGCCACCGAGATAATCGGTTTGCCCCGGGTATTCTTGATATACCGCGAAACCCCGGTAATGGTTCCACCTGTCCCGACACCCGCCACCAGTACGTCGACCGCACCGTCGGTGTCGCTCCAGATTTCCGGCCCGGTGGTCTTTTCGTGGATGGCCGGGTTGGCCGGGTTTTCGAACTGCGCCGGCATGAAGTAGGTCGATGGATCACTGGCGAGGATTTCGGCAGCTTTCTCGATCGCGCCTTTCATGCCTTTGGCCGGTTCCGTCAACACCAGTTCGGCGCCAAGGGCTTTGAGCACCTTGCGCCGCTCGATGCTCATGGACGCGGGCATGGTCAATACCAGTCGGTAACCGCGGGCAGCGGCAACGAACGCCAGGCCGATGCCGGTATTGCCCGAAGTCGGTTCGATGATAGTCATGCCGGGCTTGAGTTTACCGCTGCTTTCGCCCTCCCAGATCATGTTCGCGCCGATCCGGCACTTGACCGAATAGCCGGGGTTACGCCCTTCGATCTTGGCCAGGATGGTGACACCGCGCGGGGCGATACGGTTGATCTGCACCAGCGGCGTATTGCCAATGGAATGGGCGTTGTCAGCATAAATACGGCTCATGGCTGGGTCCTTATACAGCGTTGAATTAGCTGTCCAAGGTATGCCTGTTACCCGTGGTCGTCCAGTCAGTCGAACGTCCGCTTACCCCCGCAGTCAATCGCTTTATACCGCCAGAGATTTGCCGCCATGAAGCGTCGATACAGTTGGCCCCTGTGGACCCTCGCTGGCCTCGTTCTGCTGCTGGTTGCCCTGCACATTGCCCTGCCCTACGTGGTGCGCGATTACCTCAACGAAAGATTGGCGAACATGGGTGACTACCGCGGGCAGATTACCGACGTAGACCTGGCTCTGTGGCGCGGCGCCTACAAAATCAATGGACTGAAAATCGTCAAGGTCAATGGCAAGGTTCCCGTGCCTTTCGTCAACGCGCCATTGATTGACCTCTCCGTCAGCTGGCACTCGCTCTGGTATGACCACGCGGTGGTGGCCGAGGCGCAGTTCGACAAACCCGAGGTGAACTTCGTCGATGGCGGTGCCAACAAGAAAAACTCCCAGACCGGTGAGGGCACTGACTGGCGGGCACAATTGGAAAAATTGCTGCCGATTACCCTGAACGAAGTGCGGATCAACGACGGGCGGGTCACCTTCCGAAACTTCAACTCAAAACCGCCCGTGAACATGAATGCCACTCAGGTCAATGCCAGCATTTACAACCTGACCAACGTGGTCGACACCAAAGGCAAACGCGATGCCCGATTCGAGGGCAAGGCGCTGTTGCTGGGGCATGCACCGCTGGAAACCACGGCGACCTTCGATCCGCTGAGCGACTTCCAGGACTTCGAATTTCGCCTGCGCGCCAGGAACCTTGAACTCAAACGCATGAACGACTTTGCCTCGGCCTACGGCAAGTTCGACTTCAATGCCGGCCATGGCGACGTGGTCATCGAAGCCGAAGCCAACAAGGGCCAACTCACCGGCTACATCAAGCCGCTATTGCGCGACGTCGATGTGTTCAATTGGCAACAGGATGTGGAGAACAAGAACAAAGGGATATTCCGTTCCATCTGGGAAGCACTCGTCGGTGGCACCGAGAACGTGCTGAAGAACCAGCCGAAAAACCAGTTCGCCACTCGCGTCCAGCTCAGAGGGAGCGTGCATCAGAAAGATATCAGCGCATTCGAGGCTTTTTTGCAGATTTTGCGAAATGGTTTTATCGAGGCGTTCAATGCCCAGTACGAGCGGCCCAAGCCGGATGCGGAATGAGTCAAGATGTGACGCCCCATTCAGAGACTGAATAAGCCGTCTGCGTTCACAGTCGACCGGGCAGCGCGTTATAGTCGAGCCTGACCATTTATTGCGCCCCGCCCTGCCTCGTTCAGGTCGGCGTTACCGTTCGAGGATTAGCAGATGAAGTTCGAAGGCACCCAGGCCTACGTCGCCACCGATGACCTGAAGCTGGCGGTCAACGCCGCCATCACCCTGGAACGGCCACTGCTGGTCAAGGGCGAGCCAGGCACCGGCAAGACCATGCTCGCCGAGCAACTGGCCGAGTCCTTCGGCGCCAAGTTGATCACATGGCACATCAAATCCACCACCAAGGCGCATCAAGGCCTGTACGAGTACGACGCGGTCAGCCGCCTGCGGGACTCGCAGCTGGGCACAGAGAAGGTTCACGACGTTCGCAACTACCTGAAAAAGGGCAAGCTCTGGGAGGCTTTCGAGTCCGAAGAGCGGGTGATTCTGCTGATCGACGAAATCGACAAGGCCGACATCGAGTTCCCCAACGACCTGCTGCAAGAACTCGACAAGATGGAGTTCTACGTTTACGAGATCGACGAGACCATCAAGGCCAAGAAGCGCCCGATCATCATCATTACCTCCAACAACGAGAAAGAGCTGCCGGACGCCTTCCTGCGCCGCTGCTTCTTCCACTACATCGCCTTCCCGGATCGCATCACGATGCAGCGGATCGTCGACGTGCATTACCCGAACATCAAGAAAGACCTGGTCAGCGAAGCGCTGGACGTGTTCTTCGACGTGCGCAAGGTGCCGGGCCTGAAAAAGAAGCCATCGACCTCGGAACTGGTGGACTGGCTGAAATTACTGATGGCCGACAACATCGGTGAAGCGGTACTGCGCGAGCGCGATCCGACCAAGGCCATTCCGCCACTGGCCGGCGCCTTGGTGAAGAACGAACAAGACGTGCAATTGCTTGAGCGTCTGGCGTTCATGAGCCGTCGCGGCTCTCGATAAGCCCCGATAGAGAGAGGCGATCGCCATGCTGCTCAACCTGTTCAATGAAATGCGTGCTGCCAAGGTGCCGGTCTCGGTACGTGAGCTGCTGGACCTGATCAACGCGCTGAAACAGCGCGTGACCTTCGCCGATATGGACGAGTTCTATTACTTGTCGCGGGCGATTCTGGTGAAGGACGAAAAGCATTTCGACAAGTTCGACCGGGCCTTCGGTGCCTACTTCAACGGCCTGGAAAAGCTCGACGATCACCTCCAGGCGTTGATTCCGGAAGACTGGCTGCGCAAGGAATTCGAGCGTTCCCTGACCGATGAAGAGCGGGCCGCGATCCAGTCCCTGGGTGGCCTGGACAAGCTGATCGAAGAGTTCAAGAAACGCCTGGAAGAACAGAAAGAACGCCATGCCGGCGGCAACAAGTGGATCGGCACCGGCGGCACCAGCCCGTTTGGTTCCGGTGGCTTCAACCCGGAAGGCATTCGGGTCGGCGATGCCGGCAAGCGCCAAGGCAAAGCGGTCAAAGTCTGGGATCAGCGCGAGTACAAGAACCTCGACGATTCGGTCGAACTGGGCACGCGCAACATCAAGGTCGCCCTGCGGCGCCTGCGTAAATTCGCCCGTCAGGGTGCGGCGGAAGAACTGGACATCGACGGCACCATCGACCACACCGCTCGCGATGCCGGGCTGCTGAACATCCAGATGCGTCCGGAACGCCGTAACACCGTCAAGTTGCTGTTGTTGTTCGACATCGGCGGCTCGATGGACGCCCACGTGAAGATCTGCGAAGAACTGTTCTCGGCCTGCAAGACCGAGTTCAAGCATCTGGAGTACTTCTACTTCCACAACTTCATTTATGAATCGGTGTGGAAGAACAACATGCGTCGCACCTCTGAGCGCACCGCCACCCAGGACTTGCTGCACAAGTACGGCGCCGACTACAAAGTGATCTTCATCGGCGATGCCGCCATGGCGCCCTATGAAATCACCCAGGCCGGCGGCAGCGTCGAGCACTGGAATGAAGAAGCCGGGTACGTGTGGATGCAGCGTTTCAAGGAAAAGTACAAGAAGCTCATCTGGATCAACCCATATCCGAAAGACACCTGGGGCTATACCTCATCGACCAACATCGTGCGGGACTTGATTGATGACCAGATGTTCCCGCTGACGTTGCGGGGGTTGGAGGAAGGGATGCGGTTTCTTTCCAAATAATTGTGTTGTCTGGACGGACGCCTTCGCGGGCAAGCCTCGCTCCTACAGGTTTCGGTGTTCGTGCATCACGCATTGACCCTGTAGGAGCGAGGCTTGCCCGCGAAGCTTTTAGCGGTACAAAAACCGCCGCAAATACTCGACGTGTTCGCGATGAGCGACGTCTTGCACCACCGGCCTCAACCGCACCTTCGCCCCCGGCAAACACTGCGCCAATCGCGCCAAGGCCAATGGCGTCAACGCCCCCAGGCGCGGGTAACCGCCAATGGTCTGCCGATCATTGAGCAGCACAATCGGCTGCCCGTCCGGCGGCACCTGGACCGCGCCCAGCGGGATGCCCTCCGAGATCATCGGCTTGCCCTGATACTGCAACGCCGTTCCCAACAGGCGAATGCCCATGCGGTCGGCGCGGCTGTCGAGGGTCCAGACACTGTTGAACGCGTCGAACAAACTCTGTCCACTGAACTCGCCGATCTGTGCGCCGAGCACCAGGTCCAGCGGGGCATTGAGTTTGAAATCCGGCACTTGTTCGGGCGCCAACTCCCGCAGCAGTAGCAGCGAGCTCCCCGAGTAGCTCAACTGCGCCTCTTTGGCCAACGCCCGCCCCATGCCATCCAGCCCACCGAGCTCCTCACGGACCACCGTTGCGCTGCTTCCCAACACCTTTGGCGCATCAAATCCGCCCGGGGCCGCCAAATAAGCCCGAGCGCCAAGCAGTGGCTGGGTGAATTGCAATTGCTGACCTTTGTTCAGCCTGAAACTGCGCCACGGCGTCAATGTCTCGCCATCCACTTGCGCCCCCAGATCCGCCCCGGCCAATGCCAGCACGCAATCTTCCTGAGCAACGACCGTAAACCCGCCGAGGGTGATTTCGATCACCGATGCATCCAGCCCATTGCCCAGCAGCCAATTGGCCCACGACATCGACCGCCAATCCGCCGCCCCGCCCTGGGTCACGCCCAGATGCCGCACGCCAAATCGCCCGGCGTCCTGCAACAGGCACAGCGGTGTACTTGCTTCAATCGTCAGTCGGCTCATGCCAGGGCCTCCAACGGCGTGTCATCACCGCCCAGGTTGATGAACTCGGCATGGCTGACCGCTTCGAAGCGCACGGTGTCGCCCGGTTGCAACAGGCTGTAGCCGTCGCGCTCGCGGTCGAACAATTTGGCCGGGGTGCGGCCGATCAGGTTCCAGCCGCCGGGGGATACCACCGGATAAGCCGCGGTCTGGCGTTCGGCGATGCCAACACTACCGGCAGCCACTTTTTTGCGCGGAGTATTCATACGCGGTGCAGCCAACACTTCCTCCACCAATCCCATAAAGGCAAACCCCGGTGCGAAGCCCAATGCGAACACTTGATACTCGCGCTCGCTGTGACGACGGATGACCTCTTCCACCGCTAATCCGCTGCGCTGAGACAGTAACGTCAGTTCCGGACCAACACTCAGGTCGTACCAGACCGGCAACACATGGCATTTACCCCTGGCCCGAGCGTTGGGCGACAGATCGATCAAGGCTTCAGTAATCAATTCCCGCGCCTGAGCCGGGTTCAGCGCCATCAAATCGTAATGCACCATCAGTGTCGTATAGGACGGCACCAGATCGATCAAATGGCTGGCGAACGCTTCTCGCAGACGCTCGCTGGCGGCGAGCATCCACGGCATATTGGCTTCGCTGATTTCATCGAACAGACGCACCATCAGGCAATCCAGCGCCACCACTTCTACCCGTGGTTTCATGATGCGCTCTGCTGATTCAAGGCTTGGCGAATGCGCTGCACGGCGGCCACCGAACTGGCGTTGTCGCCGTGTACGCACAAGGTATTGGCCTGCAAGTGCAAGGCGCTGCCATCGCTGGCCGTGAGGTTGTCACCGCGAGCAATGATCAGCGCCTGTTCGATAATTTTCTCGGGATCGTGATGCACGGCTTCCGGCAGTTGCCGCGAGACCAGTCTGCCGGCGCTGTCGTAAGCGCGATCGGCGAAGGCTTCGAACCACAGTGTCACGCCGTATTCATCGCCGAGTTGCTGCGCGGCACTGTTGTCGCGGGTCGCCATCAGCATCAATGGCAGCGTCCGGTCGTAGGCCGCCACGGCCTGAATCACCGCGCGCAATTGCGCCGGGTTGGCCATCATGTCGTTGTACATCGCGCCGTGGGGTTTGACGTAACTCACCCGCCCGCCCTGAGCCCGGCAGATGCCGTCGAGGGCGCCGATCTGGTAATGCAACAGGTCCTGCAGCTCCTGGGCGGTGTAAGCCATGGATCGGCGACCGAACCCCACCAGATCCTGATAGGCCGGATGAGCGCCAATCTGCACCCCGTGGCTCAGGGCCAGGCTGACGGTCTTGCGCATGATGCTCGGGTCGCCGGCGTGGAAACCACAGGCGATGTTGGCGCAGTCGATGAAGGGCATGACCTCGGCGTCCAGACCCATGGTCCAGTTACCGAAACTCTCGCCGATGTCGCAGTTCAATAGCAGGCGGTTCACGGTGAACACTCCTGTAGGCTTTTATCTTCTTAACTGAAGGACATATGCCCCTCAGATTATCAGTTACCGGATATTCGGTTATTGAGCGTCGAGTTGCTTGCCACGGGTTTCCGGCAGGCTGAGGGCCGCCAGGATCACTACCCCGTAGGACACTGCCGCAAAGGCGCCGATTCCCACGCTCAGCGGCACCTTCTGGCTGAGCAAGCCGATCAACAGCGGAAACAATGCCGCCAATGCCCTACCGATGTTGTAGCAAAAACCCTGGCCCGAGCCGCGTATGCGCGTCGGAAACAGTTCGGTCAAAAACGCACCCATACCGCTGAAGATCCCCGAAGCGAAGAAGCCCAAAGGGAAACCCAGCCAGAGCATCACACCGTTGCTGACCGGCAATTGGGTGTACAGCAGAACAATGGTGAACGAGCCGACCGCGAACAGAATGAAGTTCTTTTTACGACCGAGAATGTCAGTCAAATAGGCGCTGATCACGTACCCGACGTAGGACCCGACGATCACCATCGCCAGATAACCACCGGTGCCGAGTACGCTCAAGCCCCGTTCGTTTTTCAGAAAGGTCGGCAACCAGGAAGTGATCGCGTAGTAACCGCCGAGGGCGCCGGTGGTCAGGATCGAAGCGCGAATCGTGGTGAACAGGATGCCCGGGGCGAAAATCTCGTAGAACTTGGCCGGGTTGCTTGGCTCTTGTTTAGCTTTGGCTTCGCGATAGATTTCCGGATCCTTGACCAAACGACGGACGAAAATCACGAAAATCGCCGGCACGATGCCAAGGAGGAACAGAGCGCGCCAGGCGTCTTCCGGCGGCAGCACCGAGAACAGCAGCGCATACAAAATCGCCGTCAGCCCCCAACCCAGCGCCCAGCCCGATTGCACCATGCCGACGGCTTTGCCACGGTCCTTGGCGCGAATCACTTCGCCCATCAACACCGCGCCGGCGGTCCATTCACCGCCGAATCCGAAGCCCATCAACGTGCGGCTGATCAACAGTTGTTCGTAGTTCTGGGCGAAGCCGCAGAGGAAGGTGAAGAAGGCGAACCAGAGCACCGTCAGTTGCAGGGTGCGCACCCGACCGATGCGGTCAGAGAGAATCCCCGCCACCCAACCACCAATGGCCGAGGCGATCAGGGTGCTGGTGTGAATCAGCCCGGCTTCGCCAGTGGTAATGCCCCACATGGCAATCAGGGTCGGCACAACGAAACTGAGCATCTGGGTGTCCATGCCGTCCAGGCCATAGCCGATCTTGCAACTCCAGAACGTACGACGTTCCTGCTTGTTGATGTTGTGGTACCAATCGAAGGGCCCCGGGCGAGCCGTGGCTTTTGAAACGAGGGTGTCGGGCGCACTCATGGCAAGTCTCCGTGCAAATTTTATTGGTATTGTTCTGAGCCCCGACGACGCCTATCGTGGGAACCGGATGCGTCGATTTTTGGACGCTTGGCCCTGCTGCGTCCAACTAATAAAAACCCGGCCAAGGCATAAGAAAAAGTTGATCCCATGAACCTGAAGTTTCTCGAGACCTTTGTCTGGGTCGCCCGACTCAAGAGTTTTCGCCTGACGGCAGACAAACTCTTCACCACCCAGGCGTCGATTTCCAGCCGTATCGCCGTGCTCGAAGGCGAGCTCGGGGTGAAGCTGTTCCTGCGCGATTCTCGCGGCGTGAGCCTGACGCCCGAAGGCCTGAAAGTGCTCGAATATGCCGAGCAGATGATGGACACGATGCAGGCGCTCAAGCATTCGATCGAGACTCGCTCAAGCAAGGTCGGGCGGGTCCGGATCGGTGTCATGGACACCGTCATCCACACCTGGCTCAGCCCGTTGGTGGCGCAGATGATGGATCATTACCCGCTGGTGGAAATCGAGCTGGTGGCCGATACGGCGCTCAACCTCTGCGATCAGCTGCAAAAAGGCTTTCTCGATCTGATCCTGCAAACCGACCTGTTGCGCCAGGAGAGCGTGCGCAGCCTGGAGCTGGCCAGTCATCCGATAGGCTGGATCGTGGCCAGCAACTCCATCTACAACCGCGAGTATTCGGGTGTCGCCGATCTGGCGCGGGAGCGGATCATCACCTATTCGAAAAATTCCCAGCCACACCAAGAGATTCTTGCCCTGATGCAGGCCAACGGGGTCATGGCGCCCCGGCTCAACTGCGTGAATTCAGTGTCGGCGATTACCCGATTGCTGAGGGACGGCTTCGGCATTGGTGCGTTACCGCCGGTACTGGTGGCCGAAGAGTTGGCACGAGGGGAATTGACCTTGCTGGCCATTGATCAACGACCGCCGAATTTGCAGGTGGTGGTGTCGTGGCGGGTTGGCGTGGAATGGGTCGAAGAAATCGTGGCGTTGTGTCAGCAAGTCGTGGAGCGCTATGCGCATAAAGTGGGCGAGCAGTACATCGTCTTGAGCAAACCACAGGCCCGAATCTGAAGGACATTTCTCAAACTGTAAATATGAACCACTATCATTTGCATTATTTTTTCAAGAGGGTATTCTCTGCGCGCTTTCAGCTAATCCATTGTCCAGAAGGAGTCGGACCTGATGCGCGGCTACACGCAAAAACAGCAACAATTGCTCGCTCACTGGAGCGAAGCGCTTGGCACTCAGGCTTTCCAGTCCCACCGCATTACTCTCGATCATTTGAGCAATGCGCTGGAGCCCGCCGCTCAACGCTGTTTCCAACGCCTGATCCAGGCGCTGTTTCGTGAAGATCTGATCAACCCCGCCACCTGCGAATACGACGACTCTAGCCGTTGCTGGCTGCCACTTGGCGATGGCGCGCATCTTTGCTTCGAGCACTTGTCCGGCGGCAGAATGAACAGCTGGGACGTACGCGGTAGCATCGTCCTGCACACCCCCGACAGACTGCCCCACAAAATCCAGTTGCCCAGCGAACTGCTCGCTCATCTGAGCACTCAGCTCAACCCGCCAGCCTCCCCGCAGGTACTGGAACGTCTGGCCCGGGAGCTGGATGACAGCTTCAGCAACGACACCCTTTGCCTGGCGTTTCATCATGGATGGACCGAGCGCCTGAGAGAGCAGATCGATACCGGGTACGACGACAATCTGCTCGCGTGGCTCAAAGCCGGCCCGAGCCACCAGAACCCTACGTCATTGCTCGAACAGTGGGGCACTCTCGGCCATCCGTGGCACCCGAACTACAAGACCAAACTGGGCTTGAGCGCCGCTCAGGTCATCGCTTTCTCGCCAGAATTCGAAGCAAGCTTTCCGATTGTCCTGTGCGCCCTGCACCGCCAGTACGCACACGTCGAAGCGCTGGCCGGCACCACCGATTACTGGGACTGGTGGCAAGGTCACTTCCCACAGGCCGCCGAACAATTGCAACGCCACTTGCAGCAACTGGGCCTGGACGCAAAGGACTACCTCCCGCTCCCGTCGCACCCATGGCAAGCCCATGAAGAACTGCCACATTCGTTCGCCAACGAGATCGCCGACAACCTGCTGATCGTCACTGACATCGTGGCTTTTACCGGCCACCCGACCATGTCCTTCCGCACGGTCCTGCCGCAGGCCAGTCGCACGGCGCCGATGGTCAAACTGCCGGTGGCTCTGCGACTGACCAGCGTGCAGCGCACCGTGTCGCCGCGCTCCGCCCGGATGGGGCCGCGCATCAGCCAACTGGTATTGGATATTCTCGATCAGGAGCCGCAGATTCAGCGTCTGCTGAACATCGTTCCAGAGCGCATCGGCGTGCACTACGCACCACTGCCGGCCGATGACGAACGCTCCCGGCATGCTGCCGTGCTGTATCGCGACAACCCGCTTACCCTCCTGCAAGAAGGCGAGTTGGCGGTGCCGGTCGGCAGTCTGTTCGCCGTCAACGAATTCGAACAACCGTTGCTGCGTGATTGGGTAAGGCTGGCTCAGGGTCGTGACGACAGCGAGGCCATGTTGGCGTTCTTCGAGGATTACCTGTCGATTGCCGTACCGAGCCTGCTGGGCATTTACCTGATGTACGGCGTGGCGTTCGAAGCGCATCAGCAAAACAGTTTCATGGTGATGGGCGCTGACGGGCAGTTGAATCGGCTGCTATTGCGTGATTTCGGCGACGTTCGTATCGATCGCAAAACCCTGCACGCCAAGGGCCTGGATATCCAGTTGCACGATCCGAAAATGACTCTGTATGACGACTCAGGTTTTGTCCGTGACAAACTCCTGCATACCACCTTCATGTGCCACCTCGGTGAGCTGACGTTGCTTTGTGCCCGTCACTGGAATGTGCCGGAAAGTAGCCTTTGGGAGCGGTTGGCATCGCACGTTGCACAGTGCTTCGAGACCTTGCGCGAGCGCGTTGAACCGGCACGTTGGGAAAGCGAGCGCCGGGCCTTGCTGGAACAGGATTGGCCCGCCAAATCGTTCATGCGCATGCGCTTGCTCGACAGTCATGCCGACATCGTCGGACGCCTGAGTAACCCGCTTCGACCCAACACCCATGCTCGCTGACGGTCGCGCCTTGCGACTGCTGATCGTCATCCAGTTTGTCTCCATGGGCGCAATGGAAATGAGCGGCCCGTTCTGGCCCTTGCAGATCCAGCATCTGCTCGGACCGGAGGGCGCCGGCTACACAGCGCTGTTATCGGCGATGGTCTATGCCGGTCCGATGCTGGCGGCCATGCTCCTGACGCCCATGTGGGGCCGGTTGGGGGATCGCACCGGACACAAACCGATGATTGTCCGGGCGTTGCTGGCCCTCGCGCTGTGCCAAGGGTTGGCGGCCATCACTCTCGATCCGTGGCTGCTGGTGGGTATTCGCGTGATGCAAGGCGCATTGGCCGGTTTTCTCGCTGCCGCGCAAGCCTATGCCCTGGCCTGCTGCGACAGTTCCAGCCGTGGTCACACCTTGGCGCGCCTGCAATCGGCCACCGCCGTCGGCTCATTGATCGGCCCAGTGCTGGGTGGCTGGCTGATGGACGTCTCGGGGTTTGCCCTGCTCTGTTATGGCGCGACGGCGATTTGCCTGCTGTGCGCACTGGGGAGTTTTTTCCTGCCGGCCGACAAGGCCAGGACTTCGAAGAAAAAAGCCGTTGAAGCGGTCGCCCTGCCCAAAGGCTGGCTCGGTGGAATCCTATTGGTGATCGTGTTGATTCAGGCCGCGAAGATGATGCCGCAGTCGTTTTACGCGCTGTATGTCGCGAACATTCTGCATGCCCCAAGCTGGCTGATCGGCGCCACCTACGCGGCGAGCGCCGCGACCCTGGCCATTTCAGCACCACTGTGGGGACGCCTGTTCGACCGCTGGCAGCCGGCCTACACCTTGCGCGTTATCGAAGGCGTGGCCTGGCTGTGTGCGCTGACGCTGGCAGCCACGGCATTGGCCAACGAATGGCTGGGGTTTCTCGTCAGTCGACTCGTCTGGGGCATCTGGCAAGGCGCCCTGCTGCCCGTCGCCTATGCCCTGATCGCCAACACCATTTCCATCACCCAGCAGGGCTTCGCGCTCGGCCTCGGCAACAGTGCGGCAAAGGCTGGCGCTCTGCTCGGTGTCGTCCTTGGCGGGATCGGCATGGGCCTGGTTGGCCTGGCTCACAGTTTCTGGCTGGTGGCGCTGACCTACGCCATAGCCGCCATCGGGATCCGCTGGGTGCGCTCGTTCAACTCTGCGCCCGACCGCTCGACCTTATCGCCCCACACTTATCACAACTAAAAAAGACCACGTCATGATCCGAACCAAACTCTCTCTGTTGATCCCGCTGCTCGGTACCTTCAGCGCCCAGACCTGGGCCGAGGATACCGAGCAGCAACCCGGCACCTTGAACATGCAACCCACAGTCGTCTCCGCTACTCGCAGTGAAGCGAGCATTGCTTCGATTCCGGGCTCGGTCCAGGTTATCGACGAACAGCAGGTCCGTGAGCAGAGCGGCGCGGGTCGCCGGGTCTCCGACATTCTCGGACAATTGGTCCCCGGTCTTGCGCCGTCCAGCGGCGGGATGAGCAACTTCGGTCAGACCCTGCGCGGGCGCAACATGCTGGTGTTGATCGACGGCGTATCGCAGAACGCCACGCGCGACAACTACCGCCAGCTCAACAGCATCGCCCCGGCCAGCATCGAACGCATCGAAGTGATCTCCGGCGCCAGCAGCATCTACGGTGCCGGCGCTTCAGGCGGCATCATCAACATCATCACCAAGCGCAATCAGGGCCAGGACATTGCCTACAGCAGCAAACTGGGCCTGACCAGCGGCAACAACCTCAACCGCAAAGGCTTCGCCTACGAAGCCTTTCAGAGTGCGACGGGGCGCAAGGATGCTCTTGACTGGTACGTCTCCGCCGACCTGACTCAGCGTAACGATCAGTACGATGGCAACGGCAACCGCATCCCTCAGGACACTTCCCAGGGCAGCAACATGGATACCGAAACCTATGACCTGCAAGGTCGTTTCGGTTACGAACTGGATGCCGACAAAAAACTCAGCCTGTCGCTGCAGGACTACAAGGACCAGCAGGACACTGGCTACACAAAAGACCCGACAAACCGGCAGGAAGCCGTGGCAGTCAAAGGGCTGAAACTCGACGACCAGCCCTATACCCATAACCAGGCGGTCAACCTCAACTACACCGACAAGGACTTCTACGGTCAGGGCCTGCAACTGGAAAGCTACTGGCGCCGCGCCGATGCACTGTTCTTTCCAGACCTGTCTCGGGGAAGGGCCGGGATCTCCGACAACAACAGTGTGCAAGATGTCTACGGCCTGCGCGCGGCCATCGACACGCCGCTGCCGGCGATCGGGAGTGCCACGGGTAATCTGGTCTGGGGCGCCGACTATGATAATGAGCGCTCCCGCCAACGAGGTGATCAATACAGGCTCAATGGCCTGACCTACACCAAGACCGGCACCACCTACGAGCTGGGCCCGGACATCGAAACCACCACCAAGTCGCTGTTCGGGCAGATGTCCTGGGACATCGGTGACTGGACTTTGCGTGGCGGTGTGCGCCGTGAATGGATCGAAAGCGACGTCTCCGACAGCATCGCTTATGGTCAGATCGTCCAGACCGGCGTACGCGCAACGCTGCCTGGCGACACCCTCAAATACGATGCCACCCTGTACAACCTGGGGGCGGTCTACCACCTGAGTGAAAACCAGGACGTGTTCGCCAATTACAGCCAGGGGTTTTCGCTGCCGGATATCCAGCGCTTCATGCGTGATGTCAGCAGCACCTTCGACATTCAGACTCTCAACGCCCAAGCCATCAAGGTCGACAGTTATGAACTGGGCTGGCGCGGTAACTGGGATCAGTGGCAGGCCGATGTCACCGTGTACGAAAACACCTCGGACGTGACCCAGTTCTACGATGCCAATGATCGCGTATTGCGTCTGATCAACCAGAAAGAGCGAGTTCGCGGCATCGAAAACAGCCTGACCTACCGCGCGACCGATCACTGGTCGGTGGGTGGCACTTATGCCTGGGCCAAAGGCGAGACCGAGCAGAACGGCAAATGGATCGATCTGCCGGCTACGCGCATCTCACCAGCCAAGACCACACTGTTCGTCGGCTACACCGAAGACGACTACACCCTGCGCCTGCAAGGCATGCATTTGTCCAGTTACGACGCCGCCGCCAAGGACAACAACGGGCGCGAGATCGAAGGTTATACGCTGGTGGACCTGCTCGGCTCCGTGCAACTGCCGGTTGGTCGTCTTGAAGGCGGCGTGTACAACCTGACCAACCGCACGTACCAGAACCTGTTCACCCAAGCCAACGCCAGAGCGCCATACGCCAACGCCGAAGGCCGTACACTGAGCATGAGCTACTCGGTCGACTGGTAAAAAACAGGAGCCGGTTTGCCACAGTTAAGGATCAATCAGACATGTAGGAGCCAGGCTTGCCGGCGAAGGCGTCCTTAAGAGCGCCTTCGCCGGCAAGCCTGGCTCCTACGAAAAGCCTTGACTGACTGGCATTTGCGGCTCGCCAGCGAGCGATCTGCCGGCACACATGTCGCCTGACAAGTTGGCTCCAGCGTTACAACCCGCGCACATCCCGGTCTTCGATCGGCCGGCTCTGGCGCAAACGCTTGCCGCCCAGCACCACCCAGTCGATCAGCCGGAACAGGCATTCAATGCCGAACGACAGCAGCAACGCGCCGCTCATGCCCCAAATCATCGCTTCCGGCGTCAGCAGGATCTGGTAGCTGTAGCCGTTCCAGGTTTCCTTGCGAATATCCGGGTCGGCGGCCAGTGCCACTTGCAGGACGCGTATGTACCACGGCCCCTGCATGGCCTGGAATTGCTTGTCCAGGGCCAGTTGACGGGTGAGCAAGGTGCTCAGGCTGTCGGCATCGCTGCGAAAGATCGGGTCTTCGCTGGCCCGGTAATGGGCCACGAGCGCTTGCATATCGCCCTTGAAAAACTGATTGGCGGTGCCCTGAAAACCGCTCAAACCGGTCTGCGCCTCGATCAGATGCGCCTCGACCCGCTTGGCATAATCACTGATAAACCCAGGCACCTGGACACCGATCAACAGGCCTGCCGCGAACAACACCAGCCGAAGATAACTGAGCAACATGGGGGAGAGATCCTTATTCGGTCTTGCCCTGGCTGACGCATTCACCGCGTCGCCAGAGACTCCATTGGCCCGGTTCGTAACGGGTCCAGGTTTCGTTTTCGGTCAAGGGTTCTGTGGCGATCACCGTGACGACATCGTTGGGCGTGGTTTCGGCCTGGAAGTCGACGATCACGTCGACGTCCTTCAACCGCGCCGGCCCGAAGGGTGCACGGCGGGTGATTTGCGCCAATTTGCTCGAGCAGTAACAGAACAGCCAGTCGCCATCGCTGAGCAAGCAGTTGAACACGCCTTTGCTGCGGTACTCGGCGCAGGCGGCCACCAGGTCCGGCAACAGCGCTTCGATGTCTACCGGCTCGGGGAACGCCGCGCGTACCCGATTGAGCAGATCGCAAAACGCCGCTTCGCTGTCGGTATCACCAACGGGGCGGTAAAAACTGGCGGTCGGGTTGAAATCGGCCAATTGGCCGTTGTGGGCGAAACACCAGTTGCGCCCCCACAACTCGCGCACGAACGGGTGGGTGTTGGACAGGCAGACCTTGCCGACATTGGCCTGGCGGATGTGCCCGATCACCACTTCGCTTTTGATCGGATAGCGCTGCACCAGGTTCGCCACTTCCGACTCGCTGCTCGCCGCCGGGTCCTGGAACAGCCGCAGGCCACGGCCTTCATAAAAAGCGATGCCCCAACCGTCACGGTGCGGCCCGGTGCGGCCGCCGCGCTGCATCAGCCCGGTGAAGCTGAACACGATATCGGTCGGGACATTGGCGCTCATGCCCAATAACTCACACATGCTCGGACTCTCGATTCAGTACAGGGGCACGGTTACAGGCGCGGTTCGACCCGCGAACGCTGAGGATTGCTCGGCACCGGTGGCCGGCCGTAACGATCATCGCCGGCGCCGCCGAAAGGCTGATCGTCGTCAGGCTCGTCGGCCCGCGCGGCTGCTTTGGCGGCAGCCGCCTGTTCCTTGCGAGCGTTGGAGGCGCGCTCGATGGGAAAACGGATGGCCACGAACACCAGGTAAATGCCGAAGACAATCATGCCGTACATGAACAGATCAGAAACCGCCCGCCAGGCGTTGTTGCCGACCTTGAACAGCAAGTCGAGGGCCGTAATGGCGATGGCCGGGGCGACCTTTTCTTTCACCGGGTCGATGATGGTCGGGCTGAACAGCAACACCGCCACCAGCAGCCGCAGCGGCTCACGCAGCCAACGCCACATCCAGCGGGTGATGCGCATCCACACCAACAGGCAGCCTAAAGCGGCAAAGGCGTAGAGGCCCCAAGCGATCAGATAGTCGTTCTCGGTCATGGTGTCCATGGCAAGGCAGGCAAAGAGGCGCTTATAGTAACGACTTTTCGCACATCAGGCTTGTCCCAATACCAGTGAGTCAAGCGCATTCCATGTGGGAGCGGGCTTACTCGCGAAGAGGGAGTATCACTCGACATTGATGTTGCCTGACTCACCGCCTTCGCGAGCAAGCCCGCTCCCACAGGTTGCGAAGCCCTTATTCCGTACATTGTTCGAGAGCCATTCATGCCCCTATCCGCCAACGTCACCAGCGCTCCAATTGCCCACAAGGCCGACGGTTGCGACCCGTATGCCTGGCTGCAGGAGCGCGACACCGACGCGGTGCTCGATTACCTGAAAGCTGAAAACCGCTATCAAGAGGCGCAAACCGCCGATCAGGCCGGCCTGCGTGAAACCCTGTTCGAAGAGATCAAGGGGCGGATTCTCGAAACCGACCTGTCGCTGCCCTCGCCTTGGGGTCCCTACCTGTATTACACGCGCACCACCGCCGGCGACGAATATGCCCGCCACTACCGCTGCCCGCGTCCGGCCGATGGCAGCCTGCACATCGACGAAAGCCAGGAACTACTGCTGCTTGATCCGAACGTGCTGGCCAAGGGTGGCTTCTTTTCCCTGGGCGCGTTCAGCATCAGCCCGGACCACCAGCGTCTGGCCTACAGCATCGACTCCAGCGGCGAAGAGATTTACACGCTGTTCGTGAAGGAATTATCCAGCGGCCGCGTCAGCGAGCTGGAGTTCCAGAACTGCGACGGCAGCATGACCTGGGCCAACGACAGCCTCACGCTGTTCTTCGGCGAACTCGACGACACCCATCGCCCGCACAAACTGTTGCGCTATCGGCTGGACGGCACTGCGGCCGAAGAAGTGTTCCATGAGCCGGACGGCCGATTCTTCCTGCATTGCTATCGCTCAAGCTCCGAACGGCAACTGCTGTTGTCGCTGGGCAGCAAGACCACCAGCGAAGTCTGGGTGCTCGACGCCTCGCTGCCGCATCAGGCCTTTACCTGCCTGGCGCCGAGGGTCGAAGCGCATGAGTACGATGTCGACCACGGCAAACTCGATGGCGAGTGGACGTGGCTGATCCGCACCAACCGCGACGGCATCAACTTCGCCCTGTACCAGGCCGCCGACACTGGCGTCGCACCGACCGAAGCCGACTGGCAGAACCTGATTCCCCACAGCGACACGGTGATGCTCGAAGGCATGAGCCTGAACGCCGAGGCCATGACCCTGAGCCTGCGCGAAGGTGGCCTGCCGATCATCGAAGTCCGCCCACGGGACTTGGTGCCCTATCGCGTGCAATTGCCGGATGCGGCCTACAGCCTGCATGTGCAGAACAGCCTGGAATTTGTCAGCGACCGGATCCGTCTGCGCTACGAAGCCTTGAACCGTCCGGCGCAGATTCGCCAACTGATACTGACCACCGGCGAGCAGAAAGTCCTCAAGGAAACCCCGGTGCTCGGCCCGTTCGACGCCGATGCGTACGTCAGCCAGCGACTGTGGGCGACGGCACCGGACGGTACGCAAGTGCCTATCAGCCTTGTGGTCAAACGCGAGTTCCTCGGTAAGCCGACGCCGCTTTATCTGTACGGCTACGGCGCCTACGGCGAAAGCCTCGACCCGTGGTTCTCCCACGCGCGCCTGAGCCTGCTGGATCGCGGCATGGCGTTTGCCATCGCCCATGTACGCGGTGGCGGTGAGCTGGGCGAAGCCTGGTACCGCGCCGGCAAGCAGGAACACAAGCACAACACCTTCAGCGACTTTATTGCGTGCGCCGAACATCTGATCGCCAACGGTTTCACCACCCCATCGCGGCTGGCGATCAGCGGTGGCAGCGCCGGTGGCCTGTTGATTGGCGCGGTACTCAATCAACGGCCGGAGCTGTTCGGTGCAGCGATTGCCGAAGTGCCGTTCGTCGACGTGCTCAACACCATGCTCGACCCGGAGCTGCCGCTGACCGTCACCGAATACGACGAGTGGGGCAACCCGCAAGAGCCGGACGTCTATGATCGGATCAAGGCCTACGCCCCGTACGAAAACGTCACCGCACAAGCCTATCCGGCAACGCTGGTAATCGCCGGCTACAACGACAGTCGCGTGCAGTACTGGGAAGCGGCCAAGTGGGTGGCGAAATTGCGCGCGACCAAAACTGACACCAATCCCCTGCTGCTCAAGACTGAACTGGGCGCCGGGCATGGCGGTATGAGCGGTCGTTATCAGGGATTACGTGACGTAGCCCTCGAATACGCATTTGTTTTCAAGGTTTTGGGCATCGCCTGAGGAACTTGGCCCGGCGTACCGGTCTTAACACCAGTACGCCGGACACAGCACTTGTAGGAGCGAGGCTTGCCCGCGAAGGCATCACAGCCAACATTGATGTTGTATGTTACGGCCTCTTCGCGGGCAAGCCTCGCTCCTACAAGGAGTCGGTGTCCGGAACACAACAGACACAAGAAAAAGACCGTGACGACATGTCAGAACCGACCTTACTGAACAACGAAATTCGCGACTGGCTGATGGACTGCGGCCTGTTCGATCAACTGTTGCCGGCAGACTTCGTGGCGGCTTCGGGTTACTTCAGCATCAGCACCATCGCCGAAGGTGAAGAGATTTTCCATGAGGGCGATGCCGGCAGTTTCATGTGCATCATCCACACCGGCCAGGTCGCGGTGCAGAAGACCAACAGCGACGGGCAACGGGTGACCATGGCCACCTTGCGCAGCGGTCGGGCGTTCGGCGAAATGGCTGTGCTCGACGGTGAACGACGCTCAGCCAGCTGCGTGGCCGCGAGCAATTGCCAGTTGCTCAATCTGGGCAAGGATTCCCTGGAAAAGATGCTCAACGACGCGCCGAAAATCGCCGCCAAGATCATCCGCGCCCTCGCCGTCTCCCTCTCCAAACGCTTGCGCATGGCCGATGGGCAACTACTCTCGCAGCAGATTTAGTGTCCTGTCTTACAAACACTATTTGTGAAGCAGACACTAACCGCCCGGCGTTTTGATTTTCGTCGTGTTCGGTTCAAGGCCCGGCAAGGTCTGGTCCTTGGGTGGATTGGGCATTTCGATCGGCGGCAACAGCGGTGGCCCGCCACTGCCGGTACCGGCCTTGGGCACGCTGGTCGGGGTGATCTGCGGATACGGTGTCGGAGTGGCGGTGCCGGGTGAACCGGGTATCGGCGCGGGACTGGTGGGGATGGTTTGCAGCTCCTGGGCCTGCACTGCAGTTATCGAGAGCGCGGCCAGGGCAATGACCGTTAGAATGGTGCGCTTCATCAATGGCTCCGTTGGCCTTGTGGTCTTTTTGCAGGCTACTCCCAACTGCGCGTGTTTGCCTTCCTCCATCTGTCAATTTCTCCTCAAGAGCGCCCCATGAAACGTTTCGTTCTGCTCGACACCACCCCCATCCCTGAAAACGGCGGTGCCCTGTGCCTGTTCGAATACGGCGAGGACTTCGTTATCAAGATTCAGGGTGGTGACGGCGGGCAGTTGATGAATACTCGCATGCACGGCTCCGAAGATGCCCTGGCCGAAATTCCCTGCCGCAAGGTCGCCGGCCGGCCGAATTCGCGAGTATTGATCGGTGGCCTGGGCATGGGCTTCACCCTCGCCTCGGCGCTCAAGCATTTGGGCAAGACGGCTGAAGTGGTGGTCGCCGAACTGGTGCCCGGCGTGGTGGAGTGGAATCGCGGGCCGCTGGGCGAAAAAGCCGGCAATCCGCTGCTCGACCCGCGCACCGTGATCCGTATGGAAGACGTGGCCAAAGTGCTGCAAGCCGAGCCACAAGGTTTCGATGCGATCATGCTCGACGTCGACAACGGCCCTGAAGGTCTGACCCAGAAAGCCAACAGCTGGCTCTACTCCGCCGGCGGCCTGAGCGCGTGTGCCAAGGCCTTGCGGCCAAAAGGCGTGCTGGCGGTGTGGTCGGCCAGCGCCGACCGGCAGTTTTCCGACAAGCTGAAAAAGGCCGGCTTCAAGGCCGAGGAAGTGCAAGTCTTCGCCCATGGCAACAAGGGCACCCGCCACACCATCTGGATTGCCGAGAAGCTCAAGGGCTGAGCGTGGGCCTGTCATCACTTATTTACTAGGCCGCGTTGCGCCTGAAAACGAGCCAGGCAAGGCGCAGTCCGCTGGTAATGGTCGCTCCCTTGCCAAGGACTGCAACGCAGCCTGGCTCGTTTTCAGGCACAACCCGAAGGGGCGGTCTGCTGTGGCGCAGGGCTGCGTTGCTCGGAGCTCGTTTGGAATGACCAAACCACGCTCCTCGCGCCTTGCCCTGCGTCACAGCAGACCCGGCGCGGCCTAGTAAATAAGTGATGACAGGCCCTACACTCACGTCATAACCGCCATTAGTCTTTTTACAAAGGTGAACCCATGAGTTCGTCCACCCCAACCAACACATCGAAGCTGGACCGCATCCTCGCCGATAACCAGCGCGACAAGGAAATGGGTTACCGCGACAAGGCCCTGAAGATGTACCCGCACGTGTGCGGCCGCTGCGCCCGTGAATTTTCCGGCAAACGCCTGAGCGAACTGACCGTGCATCACCGCGACCACAACCACGACAACAACCCTCAGGATGGTTCGAACTGGGAACTGTTGTGCCTGTATTGCCACGATAACGAACACTCACGGTATACCGATCAGCAGTATTTCGACGAAGGCTCGCTGAGTACGCCGAAGATTGCCAAGGCGACGCACAACCCGTTTGCGGCGTTGGCGGGGTTGATGAAGAAAGAAGATTAAAGATCTTCAGTGCCTGCGCTGGCCCTTTCGCGAGCAAGCCCGCTCCCACATTGGATCTCGGGTGAACATAATATTTGTGAACACCCGAGATCCAATGTGGGAGCGGGCTTGCTCGCGAAAGCGATCGAACAATCACCACCAATCTCCAAACTGAACACCCCTCCCCCAATCCCCGTATAATCGCCGTTTTTTCCCCGAAGGCACCCCGCTCGTGGCAGACAAACGGTACAGCTGCATTGGTTTGTACAACCCCAAATCACCGGAGAACGTCGGTTCGGTAATGCGCGCCGCCGGCTGCTATGGCGTGGCATCGGTGTTTTACACTGGCAAGCGTTATGAACGCGCTGCCGATTTCGTCACCGACACCAAGAAAGTCCACTACGACATTCCGCTGATCGGTATCGACGACCTGAAGAAAATCCTGCCTCTTGGCTGTGTGCCGGTCGCGGTCGAACTGGTCGACGGTGCCCGCTCGCTGCCGGAATACACCCACCCGGATCGCGCCCTCTACATCTTCGGCCCCGAAGACGGTTCGCTGGATAAAGAAATCCGCGACTGGTGCGAAGACGTGGTCTACATCCCGACCACCGGCTGCATGAATCTGGCGGCCACCGTCAACGTTGTGCTGTACGACCGCATGGCCAAGGGCAACAACACCCGCTCCGGGCCAAAATTCCGCTGAAGTGCCGAATATTCGATGGAACAAGCCGCTCGCCCAGGCAGTCAGCTAAATATCTATTGCTGAAGCAACCCTTCCCTGCCTGGAGACCGATCATGCGCGAGTTCAATCCTGTAGAACGTATCGAAACCACCCCGTTCCAGAGCCCTTCCGAACAGAACGTTCATGGTTGGGAACGCGCCGGCTCCCTGGCGGGTGGTGTGGTCATGCTAAGCAAAGGTCTGCGACGCGGCGGCGTGTTCGGATTGATTGAAATAGCCATTGGCGGCATGGCCCTGGCGCGGGGAATCACCGGGCATTGCTCGGCGAAAAGACTGTTGGAAAAGAACCGTCAGGACATGGAAAACGCACGCGCGAGGATCGAACGCGCCGGGGATGAGCTGGCCCGCATGAAAGCCAATGCAGAAGCAGCGACCAGCACGGCGACCGTGACGGGAAATGATTCGTTGAACTCGCCGAAGGCTGGAGTCTGATCCGAAATCAATGCAGAGGCTCAAGGCCTCTTCGCGGGCAAGCCCGCTCCCACAGTAATTGGCGGTGTTCACACCTGTTGTGTACACCACAATTCCTGTGGGAGCAGGCTTGCCTGCGATGGCGGTGCTACTGAAGCAACCCGGTATCGAGCCCCTGGAAGACTCGCCAGTTCCTGTAGCGTAGGTCAGGCTGGCCTTGTCGGCGGCCGGGCTCCAGACACCACGGGCCTGTTTGCCATTTAAACGGCGACGCTTAACCCGCGCGAAAAATCAGATGGTCTTCCCAATCCTCTTCAGCCACGCTGCCCTCGGCGAGCATGCGCCCGGACTGGGAAATACGTTCGTGATGCACCGCCTCGCGATCACCGCACACCAGATGATGCCAGAGCGGCAAATCCTTGCCTTCGCTGACCAGTCGATAACCGCAGGTCGGCGGCAGCCATTTGAACTCATCGGCCTTGCCCGGCGTGAGCTGAATGCAATCGGGCACCGAGTCGCGACGGTTGGGGTAATCGGTACACTGACAGGTTTTGAGGTCGAGCAATTTGCAGGCGATACGCGTGTAGTACACGGCGTTGTCGTCTTCGTCCTCGAGTTTTTGCAGGCAGCACAGGCCACAGCCATCGCACAGCGATTCCCATTCCTCTTGATCGAGTTGATCGAGGGTTTTGCGTATCCAGAACGGTTCGACTTTGGCGGCCATGGCTCAAGCATCAACATCAGGTGGTGAAAAGGCCGCCAGTCTAGTGCCAAGGCACCGGCGGGCCAAGCATTGGCGACTGCCGGTACAACGGAACTTGTCAGTTATAGCGCCCCCAAGTAGCTTTGCCGTCGCAAGGGGCCATGCTCAAATGCCATTAACGCTCAACCGCGTTGCATTCAGGTGAACTACCCAGGCTCTCGAAAAACCTCATCGCTCAGCTCAACTGCGCCCGCAGGTTTCAGACGCCCCTCACTTTCAAACGTAAAGGAATCTCTTGATGAGTGCTAACCCACGCGTTGCCGACTACGCCATTCACCCTCAGTTCACCGATCGCTGGTCGCCCCGCGCGTTCACCGGCGAAACCATTCCCGTCGAAACCCTGCTGAGCTTCTTCGAAGCCGCACGCTGGGCGCCATCGGCGTACAACTCGCAGCCTTGGCGGTTTCTGTACGCGCGTCGCGACACGCCGAACTGGGAGCGTTATCTGGGTCTGCTGAACGAGTTCAACCGCAGCTGGGCGCAGCACGCCTCGGCGCTGGTGATCGTGATCTCGAAAACCACTTTTGCGATACCTGGCGCCACCGAAGAAACACCGGCGCTATGGCACACCTTCGACACCGGTTCGGCCTGGGGCCACCTGGCGCTGCAAGCGAGCATCAGTGGCTGGCACACCCACGGCATGGCCGGTTTCGATCAGGAGCTGACCCGTAAAGAGCTGAATATTCCTGAGGGCTATGCGCTGCACGCGGCGGTGGCGATCGGCAAGCTGGGCGACAAGGCGACGCTGGCGGACTACCTGCAAGCGCGCGAAGAGCCAAGCCCGCGTCGTCCGCTGAGCGAGTTGGCGGCCGAAGGTGATTTCACCCTCTAACCAACGATGAAGTTCAAATGTGGGAGCGGGCTTGCTCGCGAAGGCGGTGTGTCAGTCGATACTCAAGGTGACTGACACACCGCTTTCGCGAGCAAGCCCGCTCCCACATTTAATGGGTGGTGGATTTAATACCCGCGTGAAAAATCCACTTCCCCACGCAACGCTTCACCCGCCTGATACGCCCGCAGGTTTTCAACGAACAACTTCACCATCATGGGTGGCGAAGTCGGTGCCGAACTGTGCCCCGTCAGCAGCAGGCCCCACGCGGTCCAGAACGGATGGCGTTGTGGCAGCGGCTCCTGACGGCAGACGTCGATCACGGCCCCGGCCAGATGCCCTTCCTTCAAGGCTTCCACCAGATCCGCATCGACCACCGCCACGCCGCGCCCGACGTTGATGAACAACCCAGTCGGCTTGAACTGCTTGAACAGCGCGGCGTCGTACAGGTCGTGAGTATTCGGGGTGTTCGGCAGCAGATTGATCACGTAATCCACTTCGCCGACCAGTCGCGGCAAGTCGCTCAGCGCGCCGACTTCGACAAAGGGCGCCTGCTCGCGGGCTTCGCTGGCGATGCCGTACAACTCGACGCCAAATGGCACAAGGAACTGCGCCACGGTCTGGCCGATGTCACCGGTGCCGACGATCAACACCTTGCGTCCAGCCAGGCTTTGCCCCTGGCGACTGTCCCACTTTCGCTCGACCTGGCTCACCAACCGCGGCAGTACTTCGCGCTCGTGGCCTAGCATGTAAGTCAGTACGTATTCGGCCATGACCTGACCGAAAATCCCTACCGCGCGAGTCAGGCGATAGTGCCGAGGCAGGCCGTCGGCCAGCAACGGCGTGATGCCGGCCCAGGTCGACTGCAGCCATGCCGGCGTGTGGCCCTGACGCAACAGCGTCGCCAGCAGGTCCGGCTGGCCGAGCCAGACCTGGCACTCGGCGGCCTGACGGGCCAGTTCGGCGGAGTCGCCGCTGGTCAATACTTCCAGATCAGGCGCTGCCTGACGCAACAGTTGGGCATACACAGGGTGGTCGTGTTCAGCAATCAGAACGCGCATGGTTCAAACCTTTCAAAAACAGTGCAGACGGCCGCCGACGGAGTATCACTCCATCGCCCTGGCCATCGCCAAAATCATTCCAGTGTTTCATAAAGGCTCTGAACAGAGCCTGTCTCGATTACATCGGGTCGTTGCGTCGCAGCAATTCTTCCGGAAGGTGTTCGATGTATTCGTCTTCGGCCGGCGGCATTTGCAGGTGGTAGCCCTGCTTTTCGAGGTTTTCCAGCACCACGGTGATGTCTTCGCGCGACAGCTTGCGCTCGGGCGTCAGCACCAGATCGAAAGCGTGGTGCGGTTTGCCGAAGGCCGCCATCAGACTTTCCGGAACGCGCTCCAGTGCATCGCTTTTGAGCACATAGAGGTACATCTCGTTTTTCTTCAGGCTTCGATAGATGGAGCAAATACGTTTCAAGGCTGTTCTCCGGCGGTGGCCAGGCTGTCGAGCAGCGCCTGGCCCATCAATTCGCGGCGCCAGCCACGCAGCGAATCAGGCAATTGGTAAGGACCATTGGGGAAACCGCTCTTGAGCAGCGCTTCCAGGGTTTTCTTGCGCAGCATCAGTTCTGGGGCGATGTTCAGTCGCTCGGCTTCGGCCTGGCCGATGGCGCGCAGCTGTTTGACCAGCGCGGCGGCTTCCACCGGCAACGGCTCCGGCACTGCTGGCGGCCATTGATCAGGCGACACACTGCCAGAGCGCTTGATCAGATCAAGCAGAAATTCGCCGTCCTGACGCACGGTACGCGGGTGCATGTCTTCAATTTTCGCCAGCGCGCCGAGGTTGTCCGGTTGCGTGCGCGCCAACGGCCACAGGGAGTGTTCACGGATGATGCGGTTGCGCGGCAGATCACGGGCGCGGGCTTCGCGCTCGCGCCAGGCACAGAGCTCACGCAATACGGCGAGTTGGGCGCGGGACAGCTTCCAGGCCAGTTTGGCATCGCGATAGACCTCATACGGGTCGACCTCGCGACGCAGGTTGGCCACCAGCTCGGCACCGTCTTCCAGGACCCAGGCGTATTTATCGTCAGAAAGCTTCGGACGCAGTTGTACGAAAACTTCCGCCAGATGCAAGGCATCTTCGGCGGCGTAGCTGATCTGGGTATCGGACAGTGGACGTTGCAGCCAGTCGGAACGGGTCTCGCCCTTGGGCAGATCGATGCCGAGCACTTCCTGCACCAGCCGCGAATAGCCCATGGAAAAACCCAGGTTCAGGTAAGCGGCGGCCAGTTGGGTATCGAACAACGGCGCCGGCAGGCTGCCGGTCAGACGCAGCAGCACTTCGAGGTCTTCGCTGCACGCATGCACGACTTTGACCACGGCCGGGTTTTCCAGCAGCGCCGCCAGAGGCTGCCAGTTGTCGATGGTCAGCGGGTCAATCAGGTAAGCGCGTACGCCATCGCCGATCTGCAGCAGGCCTGCGATCGGGTAAAAGGTGTCGACCCGCATGAATTCGGTGTCGAGGGCAACGAATGGCAGCTGCTGCCACTCGGCGCAAAACTGACCGAGGCTATCGTTGTCGCGAATCCAGTGAATATCGATGGCCACACGGCTCTCCCTTGAAGAATGGCGCGCAGTATATATCGCCCCCGGCAATTTCCGCGCCTCCACTGAACAAGAGCTTTAGCGAAAATACCTGCTGGATCGCAAGAATTGTCTGACAGGAGGGAGCTAGCTGGTCTTACGCAGCACGTAGACCCGCATCCGCGCGCAACCCGGCAAGAAGTCCTGATGGCTGAGCAAGCGGAAACCCGCCTGCTTGAACTCGGCCTCAAGCTCGGCCTTGCTCGCCTGTGGCTGGGCCTGTGCGCCTTCCACACCCGATCGGCGCAGTTTGAAATGCGCATTGACTCGCACCGCCACAATCACCGTATCGCGACTGACCCGATGGAACTCGCCCAGCAGGGCCAACCGATGCTCAGGACTGGCGATATGTTGAAACAATTGCATGCAAAAAATGCAGTCCACCGCGTTCGCCGACAAACCGATGGTGAAGGCCGAACTCTGAAAGGTCTTGACCCGTTCCAGCAGGGGTTGCGGATGGTGGGTACGGGCATGATCGAGCATGTCCTGAGACGGATCGGTCGCAAGAATCACTCGATTCGCATGCTCGGCCAGTATCGACCAGAAGCGCCCGACACCGCAGGCTACATCAAGAATCAATCCCGGTTCGCCAGCAACCTGAAGCGCGTTACGCACCAGTTGCTCGTCGCGCCAGAACGTCAAACGCCCCGCCAGGCCACGCGGTCGCGACTGAAGACAGACGCGGGCGTGTTCCTGGTCATAGCGCCGGGCGAACTCAAGTTCGATGGCGGATGGGGGCAGCGCGGACATGTGCAAGGGCTCTTGTTGGAATATTGACTGGCGGCAGGTTAACGACTGGCGCGTGAAAAAAAGGTCGACGGACTCATTTTTTGGCCAGCACACCGTCAATCACTGCGCCGCGGCAGCCGGCAAACATGTCCAGCCCCGGGTCGTAGACCTTGCTGTTGACCTCCAGCAGGCCAAGCATGGAATGGAACAGGTTGTCCTGGCTCAAGGGTTTTTCGCGACTCAATTGCAGGCAATGAGTGTCCACCGAGAACGATTTTTGATAGCTGTCGGAGAACCACGCCAGCATCGCTACATGCTTCTGTTGTTCCGGCGCCAGCATGTAAGGCGTGCCATGAAGGAACAG
This sequence comes from Pseudomonas sp. PDM24, assembly GCF_019218905.1. Classification (NCBI taxonomy): domain Bacteria; kingdom Pseudomonadati; phylum Pseudomonadota; class Gammaproteobacteria; order Pseudomonadales; family Pseudomonadaceae; genus Pseudomonas; species Pseudomonas sp. PDM24. The sequence goes on from NZ_JAHUWR010000006.1 coordinate 116,371, forward strand.
GTTGTATTCGCCCAGCGATTCGCCGTGGTCCGACAGATAGAGCATGGCGGTATCGACTTTGTCCTGATTACTGCGCAACAGATCGATCAGGGTCGACAGCACATGGTCGGTGTACACCAACGTGTTGTCGTAGCCATTGACGATACTTTCGCGGCTGCAATTGTTCAGTGCATTGCTTTCACACACCGGGGTGAAGTGTTCGTACTCTTTCGGGTAGCGCTTGAAGTATTCCGGACCGTGACTGCCCATTTGGTGCAGTACCAGCACGGTGTCTTTATCCAGGGTGTCGATGAAGTGCTGCAAACCTTGCAGGAGAATTTCATCGCGGCACTCGCTATTGGCACACAACGCCGGGTCTTTCAGGTTACTCACGTCGTCGACAGTGACCCGATCGCAAGTACCTTTGCAGCCCGACTGATTATCCCGCCAGATCACCTCGAGACCGGCGTGCTTGAGCACGTCCAGCAGACCTTCCTCATTCTTTGCCTTGCTGGCGTTGTAATCCTTGCGGCCCATGTTGGAGAACATGCAGGGCACCGACACGGCCGTTTCCGTGCCGCAAGAATGCACATCGGTGAAGGCAATCAGGCCGGCTTCCTTATCCAGTTGGGGGGTGGTGTCGCGGTCATAACCCAGGATGCCGAAGTTCTCGGCCCGAGCACTTTCACCCACCACCAGTACCGTCAGGGATTTACGGCCATGGGTTTGCCAGATCAGGTTTTTCTCGGCATCTTCACCGAGTTTGACAAAGGGTTGCCGGGCAGAAACGACTTGCTCGCGCAGATAACCGAGCGAGGCACCGATGTAGTTGCTTGGCACCACCATCAGGCGCAATTCATGGTGATTGCGAAACAACGACGACAAGCCTTGATAGTTGACCATGGCGACACCGCCGATCACCGCAACCGATGCGACATTCACCAGCACTTTACTTAATAACTCACGGTGCCAACGACGATAATTAACCGGCGTCTTCCACAACAACCACGACGGTAAAACTCCGAGAAGCGCAATATAAACAAACAACTTCACGGACAATAAGTCACGTACTTCTGTGGCATTGGTTTCTGCGAAGTTACGAAACATACCGGCGTCGATCAACACACCGTATTGGCTCATGAAATAGGCCACGCCGGCACTGACCAAAAAGATCAGCGTCAACACGGGTTTCATCACAGATCGAAACGCCAGCAAGGTCAGCACAATGTTGAAGGCCGCCAGGATCATTACCCCGAATGCAACACGCATGACGATGCCTTGACCGTCTGCCACGGTGATAACGAACAAGTGTTGCCAGAGCACTGAATTGAACCCAGCCAATAAAAAGGCGCTGGCAATCAACGTCACCCATTCGGGGCGCACGGCTTTGAACTTCAACATGATGATTGGTTGTTCCTGAAAGAAGTGCCCGCGTCAAATGTGAAAATTTCATTTACCGCGACAACACAAATCTTAAGCAGCCAAGCATCAATTTTTCGTGAAAAAGAAGCCAACGATTAGTTGGCTCATGGCATTAGGCCCAAACTTTCAACAATGAAGGCTGGTGTCCTGTCTCACCAATACGTTCCTCTTTTGACGAGTGGCTGTTGCCGTCAGGCAAGGCGCCGCGACGAGTCATAGCCCGCTATGGCGAGGAGCGGCAACGCAGCATGACGGCAACAGACGCCGTCAAAAAGGAACAGTATTGGCGAGACAGGACACTAAATTCAGGCTTGATGCAGATACCAGCGCCAGTCCTGCTCACCGACTTCGCCCATGAACTGCCGGTATTCGGCACGTTTCACTGCCAGATACACGCCAAGAAACTCACTGCCAAATGCTTCCCGCGCCCAGTTCGATGCCTCCAGCGCTCGCAACGTGGTCAACCAGTCGGTGGGCAGCAATTCCGTAGCCTGGGCGTACCCATTGCCCTCCACGGGTGCTCCAGGGTCAAGCTGCTCGCGGATGCCGCGATGAATCCCGGCCAGGATCGCCGCAGCCGCCAGGTACGGGTTGGCGTCGGCACCACAGATGCGGTGCTCGATATGCCGGGAGAATGCCGGCCCGCCGGGCACTCGCAAACTCACGGTGCGGTTGTCCACCCCCCAAGTGGCCGCCAGTGGTGCGTAGCTGTTGGCCTGGAAACGACGGTACGAGTTGGCGTTCGGACAGAACAGCAGCAACGAATCGAGCAACGTGCTGAGCATTCCGCCGACCGCTTGTTTAAGCAGCGGCGTGCCGTCCGGGGCTTCGCTGGCGAACAGGTTATTGCCCTCCTTGTCCGCCAGGCTGATATGCATGTGCATGCCGGTGCCGGCCAGATCATCAAAAGGCTTGGCCATGAAACAGGCCGCCATCCCATGCTTGTGGGCCACGCCCTTGACCAATCGTTTGTAGCGCACCGCTTCGTCCATCGCCTGCAAAGCATCGGCGCGGTGTTCGAGGGTGATTTCCACCTGCCCCGGCGCGTATTCGGAAATCGCCGTGCGCGCCGGAATGCCCTGCAGCTTGCAGGCGCTGTAGAGGTCGGCCAGAAACGGCTCGATCTGCTCCAGCTCACGTAAGCCATAAACCTGCGTGGAGCGTGGCCGCCCACCATCGACATCCCGCGCCGGCTGCGGCCGACCGTTGCTGTCGCGCTGCTGATCCAGCAAATAGAACTCCAGCTCCGCCGCCATCACCGGGTAATAACCGTCGGCCTGCAAGCCTTCGATGACCTTGGCCAGCAGGTGCCGTGGGTCGGCGATGGTTGCGGGCATGCCCTCTTTTGGATGCATGCTGACTTGCACCGCCGCCGTAGGAATCAATCGCCACGGCATGCGCTGCAAACTGCCGCTGATCGGGTAGGCGCGGCAATCGATATCACCGACGTCCCAGACCAGACCGGAATTTTCCACATCGTCGCCATTGATGGTCAGGCCCAGAATGGTACTCGGCAGCGGCCGCCCGCTTTCGTACACCGCCAGCAGTTCATCGCGATGCAGCAACTTGCCCCGTGGCACACCGTTGTTGTCGAGGATGAACAGCTCGAACATCTCGATATCCGGATTGTGTTCAAGGAAGGACAGGGCTTCTTCTTTCGTGGCGAAGGATGTCGTGGCACAGCTCATGGGAATTCTCGTCTATCCGCGTCAGGCAAACGCACAGGCGCCGCCGGTTTGATCCCGGCGCACAGCGCGGGATCTGTTAGAACAATCAGCGGGACAGGCAGGAATCCGGCGGGCGGGCGTGGCGGCAGTGCCACAATGCCCAGAAGGCCAGTTCGGAAGGGAGTGCAGACAGGCTTGGCGCGCTGGCAGGCCTGAATGGACGACGTGGCTGAAGGCTTGAAGTGGCACCAGACGCCCCCTCGTGTTTGATGCTGATCAGCCAGACGTCCATGGAAAAGACCGCAGTAAACAGATGCAAAGCAGCGTCACACGGGCAGATAAGCCGTTAAATCCAGACTTGATGAACCTTGGTTGCAGATTGGCTAAACATTCCTCCCGCTAACCAACCTAATTTCTCGATAGTGCCAGCGACTTTTCAGTTTGCCCCTGCAGGCTTGGAGCGGCCTAATCACAACCTTGTAAATCTGGGGTTCCGTTATGGAAAACGTTCGTACTACAAGCGCCTATGCCGGATGGCTGATGGTCAGCGTGGTATTGGTGGCACTGAACCTGAGGCCTTCGATGGCCGCTGTCGGGCCGTTGTTGTCGGCCATTCGCGGGGATGTTCCATTAAGTTTCAGTACCGCGTCGCTGCTGACCATGCTGCCCGTCATGGCGATGGGCCTGGCGATGTTCCTGGGAATGCGCATTGCGCAACGGGTTGGCGAACACCGCACCATCATCCTGTCCTTGTTGATCATCGGTGTGGCCACGGTCTCGCGGCTGTATCTGGACAGCACCCTTGAGTTGATCCTGAGCGCAGTATTGGCCGGGCTGGGGATCGCCCTCATTCAGGCGGTGATGCCTGCGCTGATCAAGTCACGCTTCAGCGACAACGTTTCGCTGTTCATGGGTTTGTATGTCACTTCGATCATGGGCGGCGCAGCGATTGCGGCATCGTTCTCGCCTTTCGTCCTGGCGCAAACCGGTAGTTGGCGGATGGGCCTGGCCATCTGGGCGCTACTGACGCTGGTCGCCCTGGCCTTCTGGCTTGCCCAGCGTTCGGCAATCGCGCCATTGCCGGCGGCGCCGATGGGACGCCAGGAGTCCTTCGTCGGTAACTCTCGGGCCTGGCTGCTGGCGATTTTCTTCGGTTTGGGCACCGCCTCCTACACCTGTGTGCTGGCCTGGCTAGCCCCGTATTACATGGAAAAAGGCTGGAGTGAACAGAATGCCGGCTTATTGCTGGGGTTTCTCACGGCCATGGAAGTCGTGTCCGGGCTGATAACACCCGCGATTGCCAACCGCAGCCAGGACAAACGCCTGGTACTGGTCGTTCTGCTGGCCTTGATCATGGCCGGCTTCTGCGGCCTGATCCTCAGCCCGGAAGGCTTTAGCCTGCTATGGCCGTGCCTGTTGGGCCTGGGCATCGGCGGTCTGTTCCCGATGAGCCTGATCGTGTCCCTTGATCACCTGGATAACCCGCGTCGTGCCGGCGGCCTGACGGCCTTTGTGCAAGGCATCGGTTACCTGATCGCGGGCCTCTCACCGCTGATTGCCGGGATGATTCGCGACCAATTGGGTAGCTTCGAATGGGCCTGGTGGTCACTCACAGCGGTGATGGCGGTGATGATTGTAATGGTACTGCGCTTCAACCCTAGGCAATACGCGCAGCATATTCAATAGTCTTCGAAGGTTCTGCTTTTCGTAGGAGCCAGCGGTGCGGCACCGTTGGCTCTTACAGGTTCGATCAAACGCAGGAAAAGGAACTCATGAAACAAGTCGGTTTTGCAGAAGCTCATTGGGGCATGCTGATCTGGGCAATGCTGATCTCATCGTCGTTCTTTGCGGCGGCAGAGGTCAGCCAATCGATAGATCCAATATTGTTGACCGGGCTGCGTTTGCTGTTTTCAGCCTTGATGTTCTTGCCACTGCTGTTATTGAAAAATACGTCACCGATCTCGGCCAGAGGCTTGCTGGCGCATGCGGTTCTTGGGCTGCTGCTGGCAACGTATTTCGGTTCGCTGTTTGAAGCGCTACGCCATACCACCGCGGTCAATACCGCGACGCTGTACACGCTGGTGCCACTGATGACGTTATTTTTTGAGGTATTGCTGCTGCCGAGCCCAAGCCTGAAGAGCCGCTTGTTGCCGATGTCGATTGCAGCGATCGGTGCCCTGCTGCTGACGCTCAAAGGGGCAGCTCCAGGCGAACTGCCTGCACTGTATCCGGTACTGGTCTTCGGCGTTGGCTGCCTGGCGATGGCGCTTTATTCGCCTCTGAGCCAGCGATTCAAGGTCAAGGCCTTGAAGGGGCGTGACCCGGTGGCGATGACCTTCTGGAACATGCTTTTCGGTTCGCTGTTTCTGTTTGTGTTCTGTCTGTTTAACGGCGGTTGGCGCAGCGGCGCGCAGTTGTCGTCGAGCGATATGTTCTGGCTTGTATACCTGGCGCTGTTTGGCACCCTCGGGACATTCTGGCTGCTGCATCGGGCAATCGGGGTGATTTCACCGTCAACGGTGGTTTCCTACGTCTACCTGAACACCTTGTTTGTCACATTATTTCACTGGTTCTGGCTCAGACAGCAACCGGTGCTGATAGAAGTCACCGGTGCCGTGCTGGTGGGTGTCGGCATGCTGGCATTGGTGATCACCAGCCGTACCGCCAAAACCGTTACAGCTTGAGATCCTTCAAAGAAGTGACTGTGTCCAACGGGGCCACTGGACTCCAGCGCTCCAGTTCGCGCTCCAGGAAATTGGCCACGGCCAACAGCCGCTCTTCCTGCCAGTGCGGGCCGACTATCTGGATGCCGATCGGCATCCCGCTGACCGGATCATGCCCGGCGCGAATGACCACCGCCGGTGAACCGGAGAGGCTGAACGGAAACACAAAGGCATAGCGATCACGATCCTGCAAAGACTCGCCATGAGCGAACGCCACGTCCGGGAATACCGGGCAGATGAACAGATCGTGCTGATTGAAAAACTTCGCCAGGTGATAGCGAAACGTATCGATCAGAATCCAGTCGCGCTTCATTTCATCCACGCTCAATTCGACCTCTTCGCTCAAGCGAATCAACCCTGAGGTGGCGGACGTACAGGTCTGTTTGTTCATGGACTGGAACAGACGCTTCCAGCCACGCCCGGCATCCGCGCCCGTGATGAAAATCCGCCAGAGCACATCGCAGGCCTCGTCGAGCATCAGCGGAGCCGTCGGTGTAACCTGCGCCACCACATTGCTCAGGCAACTCTCGACCCGTTGCAGAACCTGCTTCACCGCCGGGCTCACCCGGGTCCTGGTGGACTCCCAGGACAGTGCGACACGCAATTGGGCCAGCGGCTGGCTGACTGCGAACGGCACATCGACGGTGTCCGGATCGTGACCGTCAGCGCCGCTGATCAGTTGCCCGAGTAACGCCAGATCGTCGACATAACGCCCCATCACGCCAAACGCCGACGTCAGATGAAACAGCCCGGAGCGATCATAGGGAAACTGGCCGGTCAACGGCACGCGCCCCTGAGTCAGTTTCATGCCGCAGATACCGTTGAAATGCGCCGGGATCCGCACACTGCCGCAAGCATCCGAAGCCAGCCCGGCCGGCGAGCAACCGGCCGCGATGGCCACCGCTTCCCCGCCACTGCTGCCACCGGCCGAGCGCTGCCCGTCATAGGGATTGAGTGTGCGGCCGTACAGCAGATTGTCGGTTTCAAACGCCATGCACAGCTCGGGAACATTACTGATCCCAAGGATGATCGCACCCGCCTGGCGAAGCCGGGCAACGACCGTGGCATCCTCCTGACTGGCCTCGCCCAGCAACTCCTTCAGGCCTCGCGACATTCGGAAGCCGCGCACATGGCAGACGTCCTTGATGGTCAGGGGGATGCCGTGTAAGGGGCCACGGATCTTTCCGATGCGGGCCATATCATCGGCCTCCCGGGCCTGTCGACGCAGTTCGTCGACAGACTCCAGTTGAATCAGGGCGTTGATCTGCGGATTGCGTTCATCGATACGCTGCAGGTAGAACTCCAGCAAGTTGACACTGGTCAGCACACCGCGGCGCAGCAGACCGGCCATTTCGCGCAGGGTCAGAGTATCGGGATTGAACATACTCAGCGCTTCCCGTTGCTGCGCAGTAGCTTGTTGGGGATGTGGTACATGTTTCTGACCACCAGCGAAAACGCCTTGACCGCCAGCTTCGGACGCCGGGCGATCGCCTCAAGGGCTTCTTCGGTCATCGTCAGGACATGCCGAAGCGCTTCAGGCGTGATGTTCAGCGGCGGGTAAAACCGCAGAACCGGGTGCGCGGCTTTTTCATTCATTGAATGCCCGGCATGCACGCCACGCTTGCCTAATTCCATGCTCATCAGCGCTTCGTAGACCGAACCGCGCAAGCGCAGGCCGGTCATCAGGCCGACACCGGGCACATCCTCGACAATCTGCGGATAACGCTGAGCCAGCCGTTGCAGGCCATGGCGCAGCAAACCGCCATTGATCCGTGATTGCTCGACCAGGTTGTGCTGCTCGATGTAATCGATGGCGGCCAGTGCCGCGGCGCACGCCACCGGATGCCCGCCATTGGTCCGCTGGTCAGGCTCGATCTCGCTCAGCGGGTATTGCGTGGCCAGTCGCTGGCTGTACATCGCGCAGGCAAACGAGGTGTAACCGCCCGTCAGGCCTTTGGAGAGGATCATGATGTCCGGCACGACGTCGTCATACTGCACGGCGAACCACTTGCCACAGCGGCCGAAACCGGTCTGGATTTCGTCGGCCACCAGCAAGGTCTCAGTGGCATCGCACAGGGCGCGGATGTTCGCCATGTAACCCACAGGCGGAACCTGTAAGTGGGCGCCCCCCAGAATCGGCTCGACATACACCGCACGCACCCCCTCGCCGACCGCTCTCTGCAAGGCGGCGAAGTCACCGTACGCCACATAAGTCACTTCCGAGGCCGCGGTGCCGTAGCTGCGATGGTGCTGTTTCTGCCCAAGAATGCTCATCGCTGCGAGCGTCTTGCCATGATAGGAATCACTCATTACCACGATTCCACGCCGGTGCGGCTTCACCTTGAGCACATAACGCATGCTCTGTTCGATGGCTTCGGCACCCGAGACCATAAACTGCACATCCCCCCAATTCCCCGGTACCAGATTCCGAAGGCGCTCGGACAATGCGCCTTGCAGCGGATGCACCCGCCCCTCCGGAATCCAGGCCATCTGGTTCAACTGGGTCTGCACCTGCTCACGCACCATCGGATTACGATGGCCGACGATGAACACCCCATAGCTGCAGGCGCAATCGATAAAGCGCTTGCCGGCATGGTCGGTGACATAGATGCCATCGGCGTCCTTTTCGACGCTGGTTTTACCCAGACGATAGAGCTTGGCCGCCGAGGCACTCCAATGCCGCTGGCAATCATCCAGCAGTTGTTCATGCGATAGAGTTAAGGACATGGCTTAAAGTCTCCTTGAGGATCCGGGATGCGCGCTGGATGTGTTCGGCTCGTGCAGTGATCGGACAACGCAGAATCAACTCGCGGCCACGGGGTGCACTGACATAGATGCCACGCTGATAAAGCTCCTCGCACAATTCGGCGGGTTTGAGATCGTCTGGCAGCGGCAGACTGACCCAGGCACCGCAGGCGACAGCGCCGAATGAGGCGAGCGCTTGCGCCAGGATCTGCCCGTTATTGAGGCATTCCCTGGGCAAGTCGTGTGCCTGCACGTAATCCAGTGCCGCCATGGCGGCCACGCAGGCCATCGGATTGCCGGCCGTGGTGCTGCCATGTTTCGCCGGGCTGCTGCGACCATAGACTTGATAGGCCATCTGTTCGCTGCAGGTATAGGTGCCGACAGGAATCGCACTGCCGCCCAGTGGGCCGCCCAACACCACAATGTCCGGGGTGTTGCGATAACGCTGAAACCCAAACAGCGTGCCCAGGCTCCCCAGACAACTTTGCACGTCGACCGCGATGACCGGCACCGACGCATTGGCCGCCGCGACATACAAGTGATCGAGTAGCACCTGCTCTATCAGGCGCAAGCGACCGTTTTCATCAATCACGGTGCTGGTGTGGCAAACCGCGAAGCAATCGTTCCAGTCCACTTTATCCAGGTCGCGGACATGCCTGATCGCCACGAGTTCGAAGCCCAGGAAACGCTGCATCTGCAGATAGTTTTGCGGCGTGCTCAGGCAACGTCCGTAACTCAGCGAGCCATAGTCACCGCCCTGGACAACAACAATGGTGTTGCCCTTGGGCTTGAGGCCTTTGCACAGTTTCAAGGCGCCTTCGAATGCTTCATCGCCGGAGCTGCACACATAAGAGCTGACCAGCGGTTGCGGTAGCAGCTCGGCCAGGCGCCGGCACAAAGCGATCAATGGGTCGGACATCAGCACTCGATTGGACAGCCCCATGTTCTGCGCCTGAAGGCTGACCGCGTCGATTACCGCCGGTACCTGAAAGCCAAACCCGCCGGCCAGATCGACGATCTGGCGACCGTCACCGTCGATATACGTCTCGTACTGACCTGAAATGATTTGCCTGTTATTGGTCTTCATGAATAGGTCTCAGCGGTAGCTCAGGGCGTTGAAGATACGGCGGCGCTCATCAACGATGGCCTCACGACCGTGCATTACCCGACGGTTGTCGATCATCACCATGTCGTGGTCACGCCAGCCGACCGGGTAGGTGTATTGCGCGGAAACCTCGGCGATTTCGTGCAGGAATTCGCCGGGAATGGGCAGCCCGGACAAGGTATCGATCACTGGCACTTCATAGTTGAAGGACGGCCCGAGAATACTGTTGGCAAACGCCGGACGCTGGCTGAATTCGGAGACCAGAATCGCCGGGGTACTGAAGGCGTAATGAATCGAATCATCAAACGGATCGAAGGAGATCTGTGTCTGCGGATCGTCGCCTATGATCTGCATCAGATCTTCGATCCTGACCGCCGCCGGGTCCGAGAGCGCTGGCGAATAATGGCAAACCAGCCGACGCCATTTGTCGCCGGCAACGGTGCGGCTGTAGCGAATCGGGTTGTCCTCGAAAAATGTGCGGCAGGCGGATGACAGCTTTGCCAGTACTTTCTCACCGTCGCACAAGGTGGTTTGCGAACCGGTGCGCGGCGCTTCCTGGCAATAAAACCAGGTGATGTCCGGCCAGAACGGTGAGTTACCATTTTCGCAATGCAGACCGATCGCCTGGCGGCCCGCATCCACCAACTGCGCGGCTCCACCGACCATGACACGAGCCGGGTCGAGGCTCAGTCGCGAGCTGTTCTGCTTCACATAGGCGCTGAAATCCTCAGGGTTGTGGATGCAGTTACGTAACAGGACGACGCCGTAATGCCCCAGCAAGTCGTACAGCTCGGCCTTGCCCAGGCTTGCAAAATGGCGCGGCTCAATAATGGATACATCGGGGCTTTCACAATGATAGGCAGGCGTGTTCATCAGATGCATTCCCTTGCAGATTGGCGAAAACAGTAGCGATATCGGCGCGTTTTGGACGGCCGGTGACGGTGTAGAGTTGCTCGAGCAATGGATCGTCCTTGGTCAGCAACCACAGGCGGCTCGGTCGCTCGATGTCGGAAAAGCGCCGGGCTGACCAGCTAGCCAGCTCATCGCGATCCGGTACCGACTCAACACACAACAGCGCCACCAACCCATGGGTTTCATCGAAAAACACAGCGGCATCGCGCACACCGGGGTATTCGCGGTATTCCAGCTCGACCTGTTCCGGGCTGACGTTGCGGCCATTGGGCAGGCAGATCACATTTTTCTTGCGGCCGCGAACATAAAGAAAGCCATCAGCATCCAGCTCCCCCAGATCCCCGGTGTCCATCCAGCCATCGTCGGACATCGAACAGGCGCTGGGATCTTTGCCCGAGTAGCCGCTGAACAACGAACTGCTCTTGACCTCAATGGTCTGGTCGGCGCCGATGCGCACCTGAACATGCGGCAACGGCCTGCCCACACTGCCCAGACGTTGATGCTGCAAGGTATTCATACTGACGACCGAGGCGTTCTCGGAGAGCCCGTAACCCTGGAACACCGCAATGCCATCCTCGGCGAGGGCATGCAGGATATCGATGCTGACGGCCGCGCCGCCGCACGTGATATGCACCCCCGCATGCAGGTAACGAGACAGGCGTTCACCCTGCACGCCGCCTTCGGTCAATAACTCATGAAAGTGATTGAGCATCACCGGTGGTACCGTCAAGGCCGTCGGTTCGACCCGCAGGATCCATTCGATCAAACGCTGCGGTGACGTTCCTGGCTCCCCTAGCAGCGCCTGGCCTTCAGGCAGGAAATACACGGTCCCGCCGGCCAGCAGCGGTAAATACGCGGCGGTCACTTGTTCCAGCAGCAGGCTCAATGGCACCAGTGACAGATAGCTGCGATGGGCATCGACCGGCATCCACTGGCGCAGGGAAGTCAATACCGCCCCCACGGCCGCCGTGCTCAGGCGCACACCCTTGGGCCGACTGGTAGTCCCCGAGGTATGAATGATTTTGCAGATCCATGCACTATCGCCGTCCGGTTCTCGCAACAACGGCTGCTCCAGGGCAGGTTCACTGATACGCCTGAGACGGCTGTCGGGAAAGTCCAGCCTCCACCGCTCAGCCAGCGTCCGCTCGCCTGCGGCATCCACCAGAAACCCGTCACAACGCTCGGCAAGGTGTTCGGCCTGGGACTGACTGAATGCCAGCGGCAAAGGCAATGCGGTAATGCCGGCAAACAGGCAAGCCAGATCGGCAATCAACCAGTCACTGCTATTACGCGTCGCAATCCCCAGCACAACGTGATCGCCATGAGCGGCCGAGTCGAAGCGCCGCTGCAGTTCTGCCGCCAGATTCAGCGCCCGGGATTCCAGCTCGCCATAGGTCATGACAGCGGCGTGTTCCAGGCCGGTCGGAGCACAATCGATAGCGCAGACCTTCTGACGATTGACCTGCAATGCAAGCCGCAAGTCAGCAATGAAATGACCGCTCATGGTTGCGCCCTCGCCGGCAAATCGGTCGACAGCTGGGTAAACAAAGTACCGAGGGTCATAGCGGCGAATCGCGAACGTTTCGGGTCCACGCGGATAAAACCGGTGACAGGTAATTTCGAGTAGTAGGTACCCCAGTTCTTGCCACCATCGTCGGCCAGACGCTGAGGGTCCGCTGTGAGCAGCGGTTCGAAATCGATCTGACAGCTCTCCATCATTTGCCGGACCCGAGGTGTGACGGTGCAAAGCAAATATTGAGCCCCCATGCACCAGGCCAACAACGGAACCATGTTGACCATGATCATCCCGGCTGTCCGATGATGAGAAATCAAACTCCCTATTTCAGCAATAACTGATCGATCGATCATTTTTTCATAACGCTGGGACAGAATCGCTTCTATCGGTTGCGACAGGTATTGCTCCGAAAACAGTGTGCGATGATCCGCAAAAGTTATACCGGCGCAAGAAAGAATGCGCTCCTCACTGTCTTGGGTGACCGCAAAATACTGCGGGCTCGGCTCTACGGATGCCTTATAAGAGCTGCGAAACTTTTCTTTCACAACTTCAGTCGCCTGCATCCATAACGGCGTTTGACTTTCCGTGACGCGTACCAACACTTCGCCCTCCTATCCCTGGTCAGGGTTCTCTCTAAGTGGAACGAGAATATATTGAGGAAATCTCCTACAGACTATTTAAAAAACCAATTGCTTCCACTAATATATAAATAAACAACCTTGTCACAAAACACGACGTAACGTGACACACATGGATTTTCACCGAGATGGACCTTTATGCTTAATAGCAATCTGCTACGAAAACTGGATATGCAGGACCTTATGGTTTTCGTGGCTGTGTATGAACAAAGAAGCGTCACCGAGGTCTCCGAAACCCTCTGCGTCAGCCAGTCCACGGTAAGCTACTGCTTGAAAAAGCTTCGCACGAGTTTCGAGGACGAGCTCTTCATCAATACCCGCAATGGCATGTGGCCAACACACAAAGCCGCCACAATGTACAGCCATGTTCTCAAAATTCTGAAGAGCATAAATATATGCCATTCCGGACTGCACTCATTCGACCCGGCGCAAAAAGAGATCACTTTTAATATTTGCGCACCTGAATATTTTGAACTTCTTATACTTCCAAACTTATTGAAACGCTTTATCGGTAGTAGTTTTCCGGTCATAGTAAATATCCAGAAACTCCACATAGACATCCCTAACGACGAACTTATGGATGGCCGTTTCGATCTGGCAATTTGTTTCGGGCCCAACTTTCATCACAGTGCTAAAAATTTGAAATCACAAGTGCTGCTGGAAGATGACCTGGTCTGCGTCGTCGATAAAGACTATGCGCCTCCAGAGGGTGAGTTCAGCCTGGACACCTTTGTCGCACGCCAGCATATCTTCCCGACTCCTTGGACTTCAGACACCAACATGGTGGATGGCTGGCTCAGCAAATTGGGCTACACCCGCCAAATTGTCGCACGAGCTAATAGTTACGTTGCGGCACTCAACATGATCCCCGGAACCGATTTTGTTCTCACTCTGCCTCGACGCATCCAGATGCTGATCAGCAATGAAGCCAGATTCAGCCATTGCAAACCACCGATGGGTTTACCGAACTTCACACTGGACATGTTGTGGAACGAGAAACCAGGTCAAGACAGCGCCAATAACTGGTTTCGCGAACAAATTGTCAGCGTGTGTGCGCAGGACGGACTACTGTAATAAGACTTCACTTTACTGACCGACCGCAGCCAAGTGTCTGGGCGTAACTTCAGCGCTTGGCCGGTGAGATACAGCATCTGGCACTCGATACAGGTCACCTTCGAGCAATCTGCGCTGATACAGAAAATCCCGCCCCCCCTCAGGCCAGTGATGTGTAGGTCGTGTTACCTACACGTTGTGTCCCACATCTGACAATGAAGCTTCCTACAAGCCATTCTCCTGGCACTATCGTTCCGTTATCCTGTTGAATCGTATTCAAAACAGGACAGGGAGTTCATAGACATGGGTCAGATGCTTAACAGCAATTTACTTAGAAAGCTCGATATGCAGGACCTCATGGTGTTCGTCGCCGTGTATGCACAAAGCAGCGTCACCGCCGTCTCCGAAACCCTTGGGGTCAGCCAGTCCACCGTCAGCTATTCGCTGAAAAAGCTGCGCACCGGCTTCGAAGATGATTTGTTCATCAACACCCGATCAGGAATGCGTCCAACCTACAAAGCCACCACTATGCACGAGCATGTGCTGAAGATTCTGGAAGGCATCAACCTCTGCCATTCCGGGGCTCAAGCCTTTGATCCGACTCTAAAAGCCGTCACCTTCAATATTTGCGCGCCGGAATACTTCGAACTGCTGGTACTGCCGCGGCTGTTGAGGAACTTCGACTTCGCTAACCTGCCGGTGATCGTCAATGTGCAAAAACTCGATACCGCTCCGCCCATCGATGAACGGCGTGACGACAGTCTCGATCTGGTGATCTGCTTCGGCCACGACTTTCAACACAGCCACACTGACTTCAAATCCCGGAGGCTGGTTGAAGACGAGCTGGTTTACGTCTTCGATAAACGCGTAACTCCGCCGCAATTACGCCCAAATTTGCGATCCATTGAACATCGTCACGTGCTCTCTCCACACAAGACCTTCGACACCCACAGTGTCGATCACAAACGACAGCATATCGCGCAACCCGCCAGCTACAGGGCAGCCCTCAAAATGATCACCGGCACCGATCTCATCCTGACGCTACCGCGGCGCATTCAAACGCTGCTGGCCAATGACGCGGTATTCAGTCATTGCGAAGCATCAAAGGGCTTGCCAGGATTTATCCTCGACATGCAATGGAGCGAAGCCAGCGATCAGGACAGCGCCAATACGTGGCTTCGCGAGCAAGTGATCAAAGCCTGCGCAGAACAGGGTTTGCTCTGCACCCCTGACCTGATCTGTCAGAGTCCGACGGCCGTCTTGGTGTAGGACTCGCGATCAATATCCAGAATTTCCGCACACAACTGCACATCTACGTTGGCCGGCCATTCGCACAAGTCCTGCAACACTGCCAACAGGCTTTGTGACAACTGCTTCTTGATCTCCGCCGAACGCCCGCTCAACAGTGCCAGCTTGATATGCACAAAAGCCCGCTCGCCCAGTGCGGTGCCAACCTTGAAGCTCTCGACCTTTACTGCACGGCTCTTGATATCGAACTCGGCCGCAAACTGACCGGAAGCCATCAACGCATTGTTGAGTCGCATCAACGCCAGATCGGCATTCAACTCGGGCAAGTTGGCGGTGTATTCCATGTGCAGGTGGGGCATAACGGGGCTCCTGAAGATTGGCAGAAAGGTCGTACATATAACACAGAGCCGCCCTGTTCACTGGGACGGCGCAAGAGTCGCACGCTCACTCATGAACGCCTCCAGACGCGAGCGCAGCCAGCGCTCGGCCGGATCGCTGTCGACATGACTGAGCCAGACCATGGACAGGTCCAGGGTCGGCGTCTTGAACGGAAACGGCTCCTTGAATAGTTGGCCGGACGCGGCCATCGCTTCAGCCGTGTAATCCGGCAGGCTGGCGATCAGATCGGTGCCGGCGAGCAAGGCCGGCAACGAGCTGTACTGCGGAACGGACAGCACTACCTGGCGTGTACGACCGATCTCCGCCAGCCATTCATCGGCGTAGCCACTGACATTCGCGGTATGGGACACCAGCACGTGCGGCCGCGAGCAATATTCATCAAGGGTCAGCGGTGTGTCCGATGCGTCTGCACGCAAAATACTGGGCTGGATGTGTCGCAGCAATTTGCGTTTGGCGTTGGCTGGCAGGCCGCGGGTCTGGCTGATACCAACGGTGATATCACCAGACGCCAGCAGGTCGGGAATGCGCCAGTAGTCGACATGCTGAACCACGAACACCACCTTCGGCGCTTCCTGGCGCAAAGCACGCAGCAGCGGCGGTAACAGGCCAAACTCGACATCGTCCGACAGCCCGATGCGAAACGTCATGGTGCTGCTGAGCGGATCAAAATCATGGGTCAGGCTCAAGGCCACCGACAGGGAATCCAGCGCCGGGGACAGGTGCAGAATAATTTCCTCGGCCCGCGCCGTCGGCTCCATGCGATGGCCGACCCGAATGAACAGCGGATCATTGAACATCGTCCGCAATCGGTTCAGCGCCGCACTGATGGTCGGCTGACCGAGGAACAGCTTCTCCGCCACCCGTGTGACGTTGCGTTCGAGCATCAATGTCTCGAACACCACCATCAGATTGATGTCGGCCTTGCGCAGTTCGTTGCGATTCATCTGTTGCACCCCGATCCCAGACGGCGGACAGTTTAGGGAGGTGTTGCGATCGGCGTCTATGCAGGTTGGCAAATGACCCGATCCCTAAAAATCCAGGGCACTTATACGAGCGTTCGGAAAATAAAGAAGCTGCTCTGACTGAGCAGCTTCACCACCCTGGAGTCTATATCTCCTTGACCGGGGTCTGATCATGAGTCCCTTTGATCAAACTGATGGCATGCACGCAATCAGACTTGTTGACGTAAGCCTCCCCACTGGCAATCGTTTCATGATTCCCCGCCCGCAAACGCCAGCGCCATTGGCCCTTGCCAGTTTGTGCGATACCACGGGTTTGCCTGTAAATCTCAAAATACATTGATCGCTCCTTGCGACTGCTGATTACGACAGGTCAGTGACCTGCAGAACCAGAGTAGATGAGGAATTTTTGCGGCAATGTCTTTCAATGTGAGGGGATATTTCGAAGATAACCTCTTGATTCACGAAGTGATCAACAAATACAGGGGATGGTAATTAAAGCGACTCAGTGGAGGTACTTTTCTCGGGAACAGGCATATTTTTCTTACGCTGTTGAGCTGATTTATCCGACGCGGAAAAACTGAGGTAAATGCAGTGAAAGTGGCCGGTCGGAAAAATCCGCACAAACGAAAAAGCCCCGTAGCTTATTCAGCTACGGGGCTTTTTCTATGTAATGGCGGAGAGATAGGGATTCGAACCCTAGGTACCGGTGAAGGTACAACGGATTTCGAATCCGTCCCATTCGGCCACTCTGGCATCTCTCCAACGGCGCGCATCATAACAACACTTTTGCCGGAAGCGAACCCCCTAAGCGAAATTTTTCCGTGCTATCAGATGCTTGCGTCGATTAAAGCGGTACGCCCAGACGATTGGCGACTTCTTCGTAAGCTTCGATGACGTCACCGAGGCCCTGACGGAAGCGGTCCTTGTCCATTTTCTTGCCGGTGGCCTTGTCCCACAGACGGCAGCCGTCCGGGCTGAACTCGTCGCCCAAGACGATGGAGCCGTCGGAGAACACGCCGAATTCCAGTTTGAAGTCGACCAGCAGCAGGCCGGCGTCGTCGAACAGTTTGCTCAGGACTTCGTTGACCTTGAGCGACAGTTCTTTCATGCGAACCAGTTGCTCGGCGGTGCCCCAACCGAATGCCACGACGTGGGATTCGTTGATGAACGGGTCGCCCTTGGCGTCGTCCTTCAGGAACAGTTCGAAGGTGTAAGGGTTGAGCTTCATGCCCTCTTCAACGCCCAGGCGCTTGACCAGGCTGCCGGCGGCATAGTTACGCACGACGCATTCGACCGGGATCATGTCGAGCTTCTTCACCAGGCATTCGTTGTCGCCCAGCAGTTTGTCGAATTGAGTCGGCACGCCGGCTGCTTCGAGTTTCTGCATGATGAAGGCGTTGAACTTGTTGTTCACCATGCCTTTGCGGTCGAGCTGCTCGATGCGCTTGCCGTCGAACGCCGAAGTGTCGTTGCGAAACAGCAGGATCAAGCGGTCAGCGTCATCGGTCTTGTAAACCGATTTGGCTTTGCCGCGGTAGAGTTCTTCACGTTTTTCCATGATGGGCTCCGCTTGCTAAGTAGGTGGGCTAGGCGATATGTCGCCAGTCGAGCCCTGAATCTTGATCGGCCAGTTGCAGCCAGTCCGGGTCGCACCCGAGGGTGTCGACAAAACATTGCCGGGCCAGCTGCGGCAGGTTGTTCTTGCTGCTCAGATGGGCCAGGACCAGGTGTTGCAGGCCTTGCCAGCCCAACTCGGCCACCAGGAATGCCGCCTGATGGTTGTTCAAATGTCCCAATTCACCGCCCACCCGCTGCTTGAGAAAGTACGGGTAGTGACCGCGAGCCAGCATGTCACGGCAATGATTGGACTCGATCATCAATGCATCGAGGTCCCGGTAGCCGTCCAGCACCTTGTTGCAATATGAGCCCAGGTCGGTCAACAGGCCGAAACGCCGCTGACCGTCGCTGAAGACATACTGCGTCGGCTCCTGTGCATCATGGGCCACGGCAATGACGCCGATGCTCAGGTTACCGATTTGCAATTGCTCGCCGCCAGCCAGAAAGCCTGCGGGTTCAATCGGTTTGCGCATCCCGCGCAGGGTCCCGCGACTGAGGTAGACAGGCAGATTGTAACGCCGAGACAGCAAACCCACGCCATGCACGTGATCGGCATGTTCGTGGGTCACGAGTATCGCGCTCAGCTGCGAAGGGTTCACACCCAGTCGCAGCAGGCGTTTTTCGGTTTCTCGCAGGGAGAAACCACAATCCACCAGTACATACGTGTCGTCGCTGGCTATCAGCGTGCCGTTCCCTTGGCTACCGCTGCCGAGAACGGCAAAACGCATGTGATCAGCCCAGGTTGTCCTGAATCACGCTCAACACTTTACGCGCCACATCTGCTGGCGCCACGGTGTTGATGTTTTTCTCGACGGTGACTTGGACGTTCTCGCCAACCTTGCTCAGGCGAACCTGATAACGCTCGGCGCGGGCTTCAACTTCTTCCTTGTCCGGCTTACTGCCGAACAGACCGCTGAAGAAACCTGGTTTCTCGTCCTTTTTCTCGGCTTTTTCGGCGAGGTTGATGTAGTACAGGCCCAGGCTTCGGTTGATGTCTTCAACACGCCATTCGCCCTGTTCCAGCGCACGACCGACACTCGACCAGGCACGATCCAGGTCGGAACCGACGTTGAGCACCGGGTTGCCGCTGCCATCTTCGGTCAGGCTGACACGACTTGGCGTATCGAAATCACGAGAGGCCAGCATGGAGACCGAACCGCCCTTCTCCGAGGTGCGGCTCATGCTCGCGAGCATGTCGTCGACCAGTGCTGCGTCCAGGCCGGTGTTAACCGAACGATTGGTAAAATCCACATTGGCGGTGCTGCCGGCAGGCCGCTCGGCGCTGACCACGTAGACTTCACTGGTGTTGCGCTGCACGCCTGGTTCGATACGCACCCGCACACGGCTTTCACTGTCGGCGCCGACCCCGGCTGCGCTCAGGCGCTTGGCCATTGCTGCGGACAGTTCGTCGGAATGCTGCCAGGTGGTGGTGAATTCGCCAGTTTGCGGGCGTTGCTCGTCCAGACGGAATCCGTTGTCCTGGAAGAACTGCACGGCCACGGGCCAGACTTCGGCCGGTGGGTGCTGGGCCATGACCCAACGCGAATCGCCGCTCTTCTGCAGGGTGTAGTCGCTGGCATCAGCCGCGGCCGACAGCGGCTGCGGACGAGGCACGATGTATTCGCCCTTGGCGGTATCGTCAGCCACGTTGCGCGGGATCGGCAACAGCGGATCCAGACGCTTGGCGGTGCTGACGTCCGGTGGCAGTTGCATCGGTGCAGTCTGTTGCGCTTCCAGGTAGTCGCTACCGCGGTCACGGAAATAACCTTCCGGGCCCCAGACCCATCCGCAGCCACTGGTGCTGGAGATGATCAAGGCAAGTGCGGAAAGTCCGGCCAATCGCTTCATGCGTAGTACTTCCTCAATTAAACCAGGACGCCGGACTGGCGCATGGCCTGCCGCAGCGGTTCGTGACAGGCAGCGCTGAGCCAGGTGAGCGGCAGACGGATACCGTCCGGCATCAAGCCCATTTCATGCAGTGCCCATTTCACGGGGATAGGGTTGGATTCGATAAACAGGGTTTTATTGAGCGGCATCAGCTTTTCGTGGATCGCCCGGGCCTTGACGGCATCACCGGCCATGGCCGCGGCACACAACTCGCTCATGGCACGCGGTGCGACGTTGGCGGTCACCGAAATATTGCCCTTGCCGCCGAGCAGCATCAGCTCGACCGCGGTCGCGTCGTCACCGGAATACACCAGGAAGTCGCTGCTCACGCCGGCCAGGATGTCCTTGGCGCGCTGCAGGTCGCCCGTGGCTTCCTTGATGCCGATGATGTTCTTCACGGTCGACAGGCGGATCACCGTCTCGGCCTGCATGTCGCATGCGGTACGGCCCGGCACGTTGTAGAGAATCTGCGGGATGTCGACGGCTTCGGCGATTGCTTTGAAGTGCAAGTACAGGCCTTCTTGCGTCGGCTTGTTGTAATAAGGGGTTACCAGCAGGCACGCGTCGGCGCCGGCGTTCTTCGCGTTGGTGGTCAGTTCGATCGCTTCGCGCGTCGAATTGGCGCCCGTACCGGCGATCACCGGAATACGCCCTGCAACCTGGGCAACCACGCGACGAATCACTTCGATGTGTTCGTTCACGTCAAGCGTGGCCGACTCACCTGTAGTGCCGACCGCCACGATGGCGTTGGTGCCCTCTTGCAGGTGGAAGTCCACCAGTTTGCTCAGGCTGTCCCAGTCGAGACGACCCTGTGCATCCATGGGTGTGACCAGTGCCACCATACTGCCCGCAATCATGCAACCGCTCCTGCCGGAAAAAGAGAGCGGTAATGGTACTGGCGCCAAGATGCTTGTACAAGCGAAGTACTGCGCTGCTGCCATTCCCCTTGGCGCTGCTTTTCGCTACCCTTCAGACTTTGATCGGTACTGATAAGCTCGTACGCCGTGTTCCAGCCTCCATTTTCGGCATCACAAGCCCCGATCCAGCGTTGCCACCCCTCGCTCTCGCCACTCTGGAGCACGTCGCAACCTTCGGCCGGGTTTTCTGAATTCGCATCCGCAGGCTCGTCCCGGTAAAAAAAGCCCTTAAAAGTATCGACCGCTCATCGCTTTAGGAATGCTGCATGTCCACCCCCACAGTTCGCGAACAATTCCTTGTCATCAGTGCCCTCGGCGCCAACCCCATGGAGCTGACTAACGTCCTGTGCCGTGCCAGCCATGAAAACCGCTGCGCCGTGGTCACCTCTCGTCTGACCCGCCATGGCGAATGCAGTGCGCTGATCCTCGAGATCTCCGGCAGTTGGGACGCCCTGGCGCGCCTCGAGGGCAGCCTGCCAGTGCTGGCCAAACGGCACGCCTTCACCGTTAACGTGGTCCGCAGCGCGGCCCTGGAGAACCGTCCCCAGGCCCTGCCATACGTTGCCTACGTCAGCTCGGCCTACCGTCCGGACATCATCAACGAGCTGTGCCAGTTCTTCATGGATCACAACGTCGAACTGGAGAACCTGACCTGCGACACCTATCAGGCTCCGCAGACCGGCGGCACCATGCTTAACGCCACGTTCACCGTGACCTTGCCGGCCGGCACCCAGATCAGCTGGTTGCGTGACCAGTTCCTGGATTTTGCCGACGCCATGAACCTGGACGCACTGATTGAACCGTGGCGCCCACAAAACCCAATGTAAGGAAGCTTTCATGGCCGTAGCCATCGACCAACCGGTTGCCGACTTCGAAGCACCCGCCACCAGCGGGCAATCCGTCAGCCTCGCGGGCCTCAAAGGCAAGCAAGTGGTGATTTACTTCTATCCGAAGGACAGCACGCCGGGCTGCACCACCCAGGGTCAGGGTTTTCGTGATCAGCTTGAAGCTTTTAAAGCCGCCAATACCGAAGTTTTCGGCGTGTCTCGCGACAGCCTGAAATCCCATGAAAACTTCAAGGCCAAGCAGGCGTTCACCTTCGAGCTGATCAGCGACAAGGAAGAAGCGCTGTGCCAGCAATTCGACGTGATCAAGCTGAAAAAGCTCTACGGCAAGGAATACATGGGCGTTGATCGCAGCACATTCCTGATCGACAAGAACGGAGTACTGCGTCAGGAATGGCGCGGCGTGAAGGTGCCAGGGCATGTGGATGCGGTTTTGGCTGCGGCTCAGGCGCTGAACAAGGCCTGATCATTTGGGCGTCTGTCCGGACGCCTTCGCGAGCAAGCCCGCTCCCACAGTTGACCGAGTTACCCGGGCAAGCACGGTCTAATGTGGGAGCGGGCTTGCTCGCGAAGAGGCCCTCTGCCCCACCGCATAACCCGCACCGACAATTAAAGCAGCGGCGCCACCATCGGTTCCTTGCGCGGCCAGGCATCCAGCACAGCCTTGAACAGCGTTGCCAGGGGAATCGCAAAGAACACCCCCCAAAAGCCCCACAACCCACCAAACAACAGCACCGCGCAAATGATCGCCACCGGGTGCAGGTTGACCGCTTCCGAGAACAGCAGCGGCACCAGCACGTTGCCGTCCAGTGTCTGGATGATCCCGTAGACCGCCATCAAATAGATGAACTGATCGCTCCAGCCCCACTGGAACAGTGCAATCAGCAGCACTGGCACGGTCACCACCACCGCCCCGACGTAAGGCACCACCACCGACACACCCACCAGCAACGCCAGCAGCGCCGAATAGTTGAGCCCCAGCGCCACGAACGCGATGTAAGTCACCCCACCGCAAATGAAGATTTCGATGACCTTGCCGCGAATGTAATTGGCGATCTGCCGGTTCATTTCCTGGGCGACCCGGGTAATCAGCGCCCGCTCGCGCGGCAGATAACCTCGGACCCACTGGCCGATCATCTCCCGGTCCTTGAGAAAGAAGAACACCAGGATCGGCACCAGCACCAGGTAGATCATGATGTTCACCAGCAGCGGCAGGCTCGACAGTGAGAATGTCAGCGCCCACTGGCCGAACTTGCCGATCTCGCCCCGTGCCACCTCGATCGCCTGCAGCACTTGCTCATCCGATACCAGATGCGGATAGCGCTCGGGCAGCAGCAACAGCAGCGACTGCCACTTGGCGAGCATGCCGGGCAATTCGTTGAACAGCGTGATCAGTTGGTGCCAGAGCAGCGGTACCACGACGATGATAAAGACCAGCAACACCCCCATGAACAACGCGAAAACCAGCCCCACCGCCACGCCACCCGGCACGCGCAGGCGCTCGAGGGTCACTACCAGCCCCTGCATCAGATACGCCAGCACCATACCGGCCAGTACGGGCGCGAGCATTCCACCCAGGGTGAGCACCGCGGTAAATGCCAGAAACAGCAGCACCGCCAGCACCACGGCTTCTTCATCCGAGAAGTAGCGCTGAATCCAGTCGCGTAACACCTTGAACATCAATAATCCTTAGAAACGAACGCAGCAGGTTTCAGGCTTTTTTCAACCAATAGCGGTAAACGCCCGCCTCATCTTCTTCACGAAGCAGCGTATGACCGGCCAATCGGGCAAAGGTGCGAAAGTCGCGCTGGGAACCTGCATCGGTGGCGATCACCTTGAGTACCGCACCGCTGGCCAGTCGGTTGAGCTCCAGTTTGGCTTTGAGCAACGGCAGCGGACAATTCAGACCGCTGGCGTCCAGTTCGGCGTCGTGGGTTACTGCGTCAGTCATCGAATCACTCCGGGGCGGGGGTTAGGACGCTTAGAATATCTGGTCCCAAGCGTAGTGTCCGGCTACAGTAAGGTCTTTGTCGACTAAGGCTTTGTGCATGACTTTTTTGCGCCCTACCCTGCTGACGCTCGCTTGCCTGCTCGCCTCACCGGGCTTCGCCGACGACTTGCCGTCACTTGGTGACGCCAGTTCTGCCATCGTCTCGCCGCAACAGGAACACCAATTGGGCCGTGCCTGGCTGGCGCTGTTGCGCAGTCAGGTGTCGCAGCTCAACGATCCGCAGCTCAAGGATTACGTCGAATCCAGCGTCTACCGTTTGGTAGAAACCAGCCAGGTCAATGACCGGCGTCTGGAGTTCATCCTGATCAACAGCCCACAGCTCAACGCTTTTGCCGCGCCGGGCGGAATCGTCGGCGTCAACGGTGGCTTGTTCCTCAATGCCCAGACCGAGGGTGAATATGCTTCGGTAATGGCCCACGAACTGGCTCACTTGTCGCAGCGTCATTTCGCCCGCGGTGTCGAAGCGTCGCAACGCATGCAAGTGCCCATGATGGCTGCGCTGCTGGCTGGCATCGTGATTGCCGCGGCCGGTGCAGGCGATGCAGGGATCGCGGCCATTGCCGGTACCCAGGCAGCGGCGATTCAGGAACAACGACGCTTCTCGCGCCAGAACGAACAGGAAGCCGACCGTATCGGCATCATGAATCTGGAAAAGGCCGGCTACGACCCGCGCTCGATGCCGACCATGTTCGAACGGCTGATGCGCCAATACCGCTTCGACGCCAAGCCACCAGAATTCCTGCTGACTCACCCGGTAACCGAATCGCGGATCGCCGACACCCGCAACCGTGCCGAACAGGCCAAACCGGGCGGTATCGAAGACAGCATGCGTTATCAGCTGATTCGGGCGCGCGTGCAGCTGATCTATGAAGAAACCCCAGGCCTGGGCGCCAAGCGCTTCCGGGCCCAACTCGATGAAAACCCGAAAAATGACGTGGCGCGCTATGGCCTGGCGATCGCCGAGATCAAGGGCGGCCAGCTAAATGAGGCTCGGGAGAACCTCAAGCTGCTGCTGGCCAAATCGCCGAACGAGATCATCTACAATCTGGCGCAGGTCGATCTCGACATCACCAATAATCGTCTGCCCGATGCTCAATCTCGGGTCGACCGGATGCTCACTCAATACCCCGGCAACTACCCGCTGAATCAGGTGCGCGTCGACCTGTTGCTCAAGCAGAATCGAGCGGCCGATGCGGAAAAAGCACTGGAAACCCTGCTCAAGAGCCGACCCGATGATCCGGACGTCTGGTACATGGTGGCCGAGACTCGTGGCCTGTCGGGCAACATCATCGGCCTGCATCAGGCTCGTGCGGAGTACTTTGCGCTGGTCGGCGACTATCGCCAGGCAATCCAGCAACTGGACTTCGCCAAGCGCAAGGCTGGTAGCAACTTCCCGCTGTCATCGCGGATCGACGCACGCCAACGTGAGTTGATGGAGCAGGAACGCATGGTCAAGGACATGATGGGCTGACCGCTTCAGAAACAAAAAATCCAGGTACAAAAAAACCGCCTCTCTCGAGGCGGTTTTTTATTCAGCCGACAACCGGTTTATTCAGCCAGTTTGAAGGTGATGAAGCTGGCGCGTCCTTGACGCAGAACTCGCATCGACACCGAGCGGTTCTTCGGCAGCGCCTTGGCAATGTCCGTGAACTCCTTGGAGGAGCCAATCGCCTGGTTGTTCAGGTGAGTGATCACGTCGCCCGGCTGCAAGCCGATCAGGGCAGCAGGACCGTCCTGAACTTCCTTGATCACCACTCCACCCTTGAGGTCGAGGGTTTTCTTCTGCTCTTCGGTCAACTCGACCACGGAAACACCCAGGCGATTGCTGCTGCGCTCGACGCTGGATTTAGGCAGGGCGTCCAGCTCTTTGCCTTCCTCAGGGATAGCGCCGACGGTCAACTCGACGTTCTTGCGCTTGCCTTCGCGGATCACTTCAAGATCAGCTTTCGAGCCAGCCTTCAGCGCGCCCACCAGATGCGGAAGATCGGCAGACATGACGATCGGTTGACCATTCATGCTGAGGATCACGTCGCCCACTTGCAGACCACCCTTGGCAGCCGGACCGTCATCCTGGATCTGAGCCACCAGCGCACCGGCCGGCTTCTCGAGACCGAACGACTCGGCCAGATCCTTGTTCACTTCCTGGATGACTACGCCCAACCAGCCACGACTGACTTTACCGCCGCTTTTCAGCTGATTGGAAACGTCCATCGCCACATCGATAGGGATCGCGAACGACACGCCCATGAAGCCGCCGGAACGGGTGTAGATCTGCGAGTTGATGCCGACCACTTCACCGGCCAGGTTGAACAGCGGACCACCGGAGTTACCCGGGTTGATCGGCACGTCGGTCTGGATGAACGGCACATAGTTTTCGTTCGGCAGGCTACGGCCGATGGCGCTGACGATACCTTGGGTCACCGTGTGATCAAAACCGAACGGCGAACCGATGGCCACGACCCACTGACCGGCTTTCAGGTCCTGGGACTTGCCAAGCTTCAGAACCGGCAGGTCCTTGCCTTCGATTTTCAGCAAAGCAACGTCGGAGCGCGGATCGGTACCGATCAGCTTGGCCTTCAACTCACTGCGATCGGCGAGGCGCACGAGAATCTCGTCGGCATCGGCAATCACATGGTTGTTGGTCAGGATGTAACCGTCGGACGAAATAATAAAGCCCGAGCCCAGGGATTGCGCTTCACGCTGACGATCGCCACGGGGGGAACGCGGCTGCTGCGGCATGCCCCGTTCAAAGAACTCGCGCAGCATCGGCGGCAAGCCTTCAAGGTCAGGCATTTGTTCGCTGGACACCTTACGGTCCGGCAACTTCTGGGTAGTACTGATGTTAACCACCGCGGGCGAGGCTTGCTCGACCAACTGCGTGAAGTCAGGCAACTCGACCGCTTGCGCAGCGACCGCCTGACCGAGCACCAGCACGGTGGCAAAAATGGAGAGATAAGACTTCAAGCGTGGTATCGACATACGGCTCCCGTTACGACGAGCATGGTTAAGCGATATGGAGCAAGGAACACCGGAAACGATACGCCGGTATTTTTGTTCCGGGAACAACAAACAAGGCCAGAGCCGAGGGGTTCTGACCTATAAAAAAAATTCGGGATATTTGCAAATGAAAATGCTCGGCAAAACATTTCGAGACATTAATGGCGCGACAGCCATTACCGATCCCCGCTCCAACCAGCCCCAGATAGGCGAGCACGGCTGACTCAACTCACTGCTTGCTGGTAGCCGCGGCATCGTTGCGCATGGACAGCGCAATCCGTTCGGCGGTGCCAATCGGTATTTCACCGACAACGGTCACCATCATCTCGCCTTGCGGTGTAGTCAATCGCCGGGAGACAGCAACGGTTGGCCCCAGCTGGGTGCGCGTATCAGTGACTGTTGCGCCATTCAACGGCTCAAGGAATACCGAGAATCGGGCCAGACCGTCGTCGAACATCAGACTGTTGACCTGGGCTTTGGTCTCCGGGTCCTTGTGAGAGGTACTGCTGGTCAACTCGAAACCTGGCGGTAACCAGTCCGAATGCCAGACCTGCGCAGTTTTGACGGCGGAAGCCTTGTCACTGTCGAGGGTAATAGGTTTGCAATCAGAACCTGCCTGCAAATCGCTGTCGGAAGGCATCTGGGCAGTGTCCAGTCGGGTGAACTGGAACCGTTCGAGCAGTTGCCCTTTGTCATTGAGCAGCAATGACTTCAACGGCAATCCGGTTTCCTTGTCCAGATGCAGCTCAAAACCGTAACGATGCTGATCGCGAGGCTTTAACGACACGATCACCGCCGCACGCCCGGCCACACGCGACTTGCCAATGACGGCAAGGTCATACCAATTCTTTAGCTTTTGTGGATCGAGTGCCCGAGCGGTGGAGTTGGGTGTGTCCCCCAGCCCTGCTATCAGGGTGCCGCTCACGCATTGAGTATGCCCATCAATGCGCACGACTTCCTGTGCCGAGCCGTCGAGCTGGAGTAAACGCTCGCGGACCTTGCCATCCTGGACGCGATGCCAGATGTTATGGGTAGAGAAACTACCGTTACGCTCGTAGACGAAAGTACCGTGGAAGCTCTGCGTTTGCTCCGCCTGCCCCAGACGCTTCAGCCAGTCCTGGGCTTCATCGGCGTGGGCTGGAACAACAAACCAGCCGCTGAGCAGAAGCGTAAGTAGAGGTATGGCGCGCATGATCCTCCTTAACGGTTTTCCAGACTTGCTGCACGAGCGTAAGGCAGAGCGCTCTCAGTACCTTTCAATGCAGCCTGTTGAGCATGTTGGCGCAAGTAACCTGGCAGACGCTGATCGTGCCAGCCTGGCTGACCTTGCAATACGCCGTTGGCCATAGGGCCAGTGGCTTCCGAGCTCTCATTGTAGCCTGCCAATACAGCGGGGCCCTTGACCTGAGGAGCGGTCAGACCCGGTTGACTGGATTGCTGGGCCAACTCGACACCGGCGATCTCGTCCTGGTTATACAGACGAACACCTGCCAGCACGGCAACCGTCACCGAAGCAGCAACTGCCAGACGACCCAGGCTGCGCCATGGACCGCGAGAAGCTTTTGCCGGTACGGCTTCGTCAGCCAGCGCAGCAGAGACTGCCGCAGCGATGTCCAGACGAGGAAGCAACAAATCCTTGTGCATAACTGCCCGAGCGATCTGGTAACGAGCCCAGGTATCGCGGGTTTCAACATCGTCGAAGGCATTCAACACCCGACGCAATTCCAATTCGTCCGCTTCGTTATCCATCACTGCGGACAGCGATTCCTGCAGGGCTTCACGACTCATGGCGTTCCTCTCTTGGCTGTCGCCGCTGTCTCAGTTTTCCTGCAACAACGGCTGCAGGGCTTTATCGATGGCCTCCCGGGCGCGGAAAATCCGGGAGCGCACGGTACCCACCGGACACTGCATGACGCTGGCAATGTCCTCGTAACTCAGACCATCGAATTCACGTAAAGTTAAAGCCGTACGCAAATCTTCTGGCAGTTGCTGAATGGTTCGATGGACGGTGCCTTCGATCTCATCCCGCAGCAATGCACGTTCTGGCGACTCGAGATCCTTGAGGCCATGGTCGCCGTCGTAGAACTCTGCATCCTCGGAACTGACATCGCTATCCGGCGGCCGGCGGCCGCGTGAAACCAGATAGTTTTTCGCCGTGTTGATGGCGATGCGGTAAAGCCACGTATAAAACGCGCTGTCTCCGCGAAAATTACCAAGTGCACGGTATGCCTTGATAAAGGCTTCCTGTGCGACATCCTGGGCTTCATGGGTGTCGTGCACGAACCGCACGATCAACCCGAGAATTTTGTGCTGGTATTTCAGCACTAGCAGATCGAAAGCTCGCTTGTCGCCGCGTTGAACGCGCTCGACCAGCTGCTGATCCTCTTCCTGGGTTAGCATGAACACTCCTCGATAAGCTCGAAGGAGGCTTGCATTACTGAACGACCAGACTTGCAAACATAGACTCGGGCTTTTCGCAAAAGTTCTCCCCCTCCAAGCAAGTTTCCTGCGGGCTCTGATTTGGCACGCACGAAAAGCGCAGCGCGGGATAACCCGGCTGCGCGAATAATCTTGTCATCGGATTCATCAGCAAGGACCCAATCGCAAGTCCTGCACCGAAGCCGACGCTGTCCCTTGTTTCAGGCAACCGTCTATTGATCTTGGGCCTTTGGCAAAAGTTCCATATTTATAGCTGCCCGAAACCGACATTGTGCAACCGTGAAGAGAAAAAGACTGTTAAATCCGCGATACAGTCCTCTTGTCGCCGAAGCCATCAAAAAAACTTCCGACGAAGTGTCCAGCCTTTTCCGTCACAGTAGTTTCACAATGCCATGCTGGCCCGGCTATTGTGCCGCTCCCCCCCTCTATATACTAGTGGGCTGTGTGGCTGTCTTGACTCGCCGATCCAGCTGTCTTGCGCCAACCCCGTCCCGGGTCGCTTTGAGCGGAATCCTGAAATGAGCCAACAGTTTCAACACGATGTTCTGGTAATTGGCAGCGGTGCTGCCGGCTTGAGCCTTGCGCTGACCTTGCCCGGTCATTTGCGCATCGCCGTATTGAGCAAAGGCGACCTCGCCAATGGCTCAACCTTCTGGGCTCAGGGTGGTGTCGCTGCCGTTCTGGATGACACCGACACTGTCGAGTCCCATGTCGATGACACCCTCAACGCCGGTGGTGGCCTGTGCCATGAAGATGCCGTGCGCTTTACGGTCGAGCACAGCAGAGAGGCGATTCAATGGCTTATCGACCAAGGCGTGCCCTTTACCCGCGATGAACAGTCCGGCACCGAAGACGGTGGTTTCGAGTTTCACCTGACCCGCGAAGGCGGTCACAGCCATCGGCGCATCATCCACGCAGCTGACGCAACGGGCGCAGCGATCTTCAGAACCCTGCTCGATCAGGCCAAGCAGCGTCCCAACATCGAACTGCTGGAGCAGCGGGTCGCGGTCGACCTGATCACCGAAAAGCGCCTGGGCCTTGAAGGCGACCGTTGCCTCGGCGCCTATGTGCTTAACCGCGGCACCGGTGAAGTCGACACCTACGGCGCACGCTTCGTGATCCTTGCCTCGGGCGGCGCGGCAAAAGTCTACCTCTATACCAGCAACCCCGACGGTGCTTGCGGTGATGGCATCGCCATGGCCTGGCGTTCGGGCTGTCGGGTGGCGAACCTGGAATTCAACCAGTTCCACCCCACCTGCCTTTATCATCCACAAGCCAAGAGTTTCCTGATCACCGAAGCCCTGCGCGGCGAAGGCGGCCACCTGAAGCTGCCCAATGGTGAACGCTTCATGCAGCGTTTCGACCCACGGGCCGAGCTGGCACCACGGGACATCGTTGCCCGCGCCATCGACCATGAGATGAAGCGCTTGGGTATTGACTGCGTCTATCTGGATATCAGCCATAAACCCGAAGATTTCATCAAGACGCACTTCCCGACGGTTTATGAACGCTGCCTGGAATTTTCCATCGACATCACCAAGCAACCGATCCCGGTGGTACCGGCGGCGCACTACACTTGCGGCGGCGTGATGGTCGATCAGCGGGGCCGCACCGATGTGCCGGGCCTGTATGCGATTGGCGAAACCAGCTTCACCGGCCTGCATGGCGCCAACCGCATGGCCAGCAACTCGCTGCTGGAGTGTTTCGTTTATGCTCGTTCGGCGGCGGCGGATATTCTTGAGCAGTTGCCAGAAGTATCGATTCCAACCGCCCTGCCCGTTTGGGATGCGAGCCAGGTCACCGATTCGGACGAAGACGTGATCATTGCGCACAACTGGGATGAACTGCGGCGATTCATGTGGGACTACGTCGGCATCGTGCGCACCAACAAGCGCCTGCAACGGGCCCAGCACCGAGTGCAACTGTTGCTGGACGAAATCGACGAGTTCTACAGCAACTATAAGGTCAGCCGGGATTTGATCGAGCTGCGCAACCTTGCTCAAGTAGCAGACCTGATGATCCGGTCAGCCATGGAGCGCAAGGAAAGTCGCGGTCTGCATTACACCCTCGACTATCCGAACATGTTGCCGGTCGCCCTGGACACTATTCTGGTGCCGCCCACCTACGCCGACTGAACTTGAGCCGAACCCGCAGGCGTCGGTGCACATCCGCCGCCTGCGAATCGCGAGGCACACAGATCGCCCTGATCCGTCGCTCATCGCGCAGGCGAAAACGCAGCACCACAATCAATGGCAACGCCAGACTGTCCGGCCGCAGCTGCACGGGCTGCCAACCTACCGCCTGATTCCACAACTGCCAACCATCGGCATCGCGACGCAAGCCGCGAAACGCCTGAGGGTGTGTCAGCAAAATCTGTCGCGGCAATGCCCAAACGCCATGAGCCAGGCAGCAAAAAGCGCCGAGCAAACTGGCCCAGACCGGCATGGAAAGAAGAAACAACGAACCCAGCGCGAAAAGCTGGGCCAGAAGATACGCCGCCAGCAACTGCCGTGAGGCATGCCAGCGGCATTCGAACGCGTTACTTGGGCTGGACACGATCCAGGATCATGCGAACCATGCGCTGAAGCTCCGGATCTTCCGATTCGGCACGTTCCATGAACCAGCCGAACATGTCCTGATCTTCGCATTCGAGCAGCCTGACGTAGCACGCGCGATCGACCTCGTTGAGGTGCGGGTAAACTTCCTTCACAAACGGCACCAGCAACACGTCAAGCTCAAGCATGCCACGGCGGCTGTGCCAGTAGAGGCGATTCAGTTCAACATCTTCGACCATGGAGCGCTCCTCAAATAGGCGGCAAGTATACAGCCCCGGGCCCGCTCGAACAGTCGGCGTTGGTCGCCCCTATCGATCCTTTGTGAACTACCCATTTCATGGGCGCCCCCTTATGATGTCCCTCGGACTCTTTACCCTGCGATGACCCATGGCCGATTCTGCTTTTTTCTGCACCCTGTCTCACGAAGGCGTTCTCGCGGTACGCGGCGCGGATGCCGGCAAATTCCTGCAAGGCCAATTGACTTGCAACCTTAATTACCTGAGCGACACCCAGGCCAGCCTTGGCGCGCGTTGCACGCAGAAAGGCCGGATGCAGTCGAGTTTCCGCATTCTGCTCGAAGGCGACGGTGTGCTCATGGCGATGGCCAGCGAACTGCTGGAGCCGCAACTGGCGGACCTGAAAAAGTACGCGGTGTTCTCCAAATCGAAACTGACTGATGAAAGTGCCCATTGGATTCGCTTTGGCCTTGAGCATGGCGATGCAGCACTGGCCAGCCTGGGCCTGGAACTGCCGGCAGAAACCGACAGCGTCGTGCGCAATGACGGCCTGATCGCCCTTCGCGTCTCGCCGGATCGCGCTGAACTCTGGGTTCACGCCGATCAGGCCGACGCCATCAAGGGCAAGCTGTCCGCTCTGTTGGCCGAAGGTGAATTGAACCAATGGCTGCTGGGCCAGATCCGCGCCGGGATCGGCCAGGTCATGCCGAGCACCCGCGAGCTGTTTATCCCGCAGATGCTCAATCTGCAAGCCGTCGGTGGCGTGAGTTTCAAGAAAGGTTGCTACACCGGCCAGGAGATCGTCGCGCGCATGCAATACCTGGGCAAGCTCAAGCGCCGTCTGTATCGCCTGCAGCTGGAAGCCAGCGAATTACCGGAGCCCGGTACCCAACTGTTCTCCCCGACCCACGGCAGTTCGATCGGTGAAGTGGTGCTGGCCGCCAGCACCGGGCAAAACATTGAACTCCTTGCCGTGCTGCAAGCCGAAGCGGCAGAAGATGGCAACCTGCACCTTGGCGCACTCGAAGGTCCTGGCCTGCATCTGCTCGACTTGCCTTACCAACTGGATCGCGATCGCGAAATCCAGCGTTAATAGCAGCACTTGTCGCAATACCCTAGAGAAAAGAAATGAGCGAGCTGGCGGATAAGGTCCAACAGGATTTGGTTGAGGCCATCGATAACGATGACCTGGTTCTGCCAACGTTACCGGAAGTGGCCCTGCAGATTCGCAAGGCCGCCGAAGACCCGGAAATCAGTGTCAGCACATTGAGCAAAGTGATTGGCCGCGATACCGCGCTGTCGGCGCGCCTGATCAAAGTGGTCAATAGCCCGTTGCTGCGCGCAACCCAGGAAGTGACTGATCTGCACACGGCCATCACCCGGCTGGGCGTCAATTACAGCAGCAACCTGGCCATCGGCCTGGTGATGGAACAGATCTTCAATGCCCGTTCCGAAGTGGTGGAACAGAAAATGCGCGAAGTCTGGCGCAAGAGCCTGGAGATCGCCGGCGTCAGCTATGCGCTGTGCCGCAGTTACACACAGCTCAAGCCTGATCAGGCCGCGCTCGGCGGGCTCGTGCATCAGATTGGTGTACTGCCGATCCTGACCTACGCCGAAGATCACTATGAATTGCTGTCTGACCCGGTCAGCCTCAACCATGTGATCGACCGGATTCACCCGCTGCTCGGCGATAAATTGCTCAGGGTCTGGGAGTTTCCTGAAATGCTGGTGCAATTGCCGGGGCTGTATCTGGATTTCAAACGGCAATCGGAGCGGGTCGACTATGTCGATCTGGTGCAAGTGGCCAGCCTGTATTGCCACAAGGACACCGATCATCCACTGGCCCGTATCGATCCCTTCAGCGTGCCAGCCTTCAAGAAGCTGGGGATCGACCCGGAGAACGAGGCGATGTGCAGGGATCTGGAAGAGTCGCGTTCGATGTTTTACTAAGAGCTTCGCGGCAAGCCTCGCTCCTACAAAAGCATCGTATATATTTTGTAGGAGCGAGGCTTGCCCGCGAAGAGGCCATAAAAAACACCATCACTCTCCAGCAATAAAACTCACCCGCACCTTCAACCCCGCCTGCTCGCCATCGTGCAGGCTGATCTGTGCCAGGTGGGCGCGGCAGATCTCGCCAACGATGGCCAATCCAAGTCCCGATCCGGCCACCTGCTCGTTACGCCGATAAAAACGCTCGAACACCCGATCCCGCTCTTCAAGGGGAATTCCCGGGCCATCGTCCTCAACCTCCAGCACCGCCGGTGCCATGACCCGCAAGATCACATTGCCGCCCGGTGGCGTGTGGGCCAGTGCGTTGTCCACCAGGTTGCTCAACAATTCATTCAACAGCGTCGGCTCGCCGCGCAGCCACACCGGCTCGTCGGCTTCCAGCGCCAGCGCCACGCCACGTGCATGGGCCAACGGCGCCATGGCCATGCCCAGCTCACGGGCCAACTGACTGAGGTCGAGTAACTGCGCACCGCCCTCGGCGATTGCCCGGGCGCCATTCTCGACCCGAGCCAGCGAGAGTAATTGATTGGCCAGATGGGTCAGGCGATCCGTGCCCTGGGCGGCGGTTTCCAGGGTGCTGCGCCAGGTTTCGGGTTCGTTCGACCGCAAGCCCAGTTCGAGCCGTGCCTTGAGCGCCGCCAACGGGGTACGCAATTCATGAGCGGCATCGGCGATGAACTGCGCCTGACGCTCGAACTGTCCGCGCAAACGCTCGGTAAAGTGATTGAGCGCACGCACCAGCGGCCCCAACTCGTGCTGCACTTCCACCAACGGCAAGGGCCGCAAGTCATCGGGCTGACGCTCTTCCACCGCCGTGCGCAAGCGCTCCAGCGGGCGTAGCGCCGCACTGACCGCAAACCACACCAGCAGCAGCGCACCGATCGCCAGCATACCCAGACGCAACAACGTGTCGGCCATCAGGCTGCGGGCCATGCGAACCCGCGCCTCATCGGTTTCCGCCACGCGAATTTCCGCCATGCCGTTCATGTTCGGCTCGCTGACCGCTTTGAGCAGGCTGACCACTCGCACGTTCTGCCCTTGATAAGTGGCGTTATAGAAACGTGCCAGCGCCGGATAATCATCGGTACGTGGCGTTCCCGGCGGCGGTGGTGGCAGGTTTTCGTAGCCCGAGATCAGCTTCTGATTGATGTCATTGACCAGGTAAAAAATTCGTCCGGCGCTGTCGTAGGCGAACGTATCGAGGGCCACGTAAGGCACGTTGGCGCTGAGGCTGCCGTCGCGCTGGGACAGGCCGGCGGCGATGGTCCGCGCCGAGGCCAGCAGGGTCCGGTCATAAGCGGTGTCGGCGGCTTCGCGACCGTTCCAGTACGCGCTCAAACCACTGGCGAGCATCAACACCACCAACAGCAGCGCGAGGTTCCACAGCAACCGCCAACGCAGGCTGCTGAGCCTATGCATCGCGGCTTTCCAGCAGATAGCCAAGGCCGCGGAAGGTCACGATGGCCACCGGTTGGCCGTCGAGTTTCTTGCGCAAGCGGTGGACATAGATTTCGATGGCATCGGGACTGGCCTCCTCGTCCAGACCGAACACCTGGGCGGCCAGTTGTTCCTTGCTCATCACCCGACCGGGACGGGCGATCAGGGCTTCTAGCACCGCCTGCTCACGAGAGGTCAGGGTCAGCAATTCTTCGCCAAGGGTAAAGCGCCGGGTGTCCAGGTCATAGGCCAGCACGCCACAACGCTGCTGACGTTCACCGCCAAGCACACTGCGGCGCAGCAAGGCTTTGACCCGGGCTTCGAGCTCTGTCAGTTCGAAGGGTTTGGCCAGGTAATCGTCAGCCCCAAGGTTCAGGCCATGGACCCGATCCTTGACATCGCTGCGGGCGGTCAGCATCAGCACCGGCAGGTTCTTGCCCCGGGCCCGCAAGCGCGCCAACACTTCGAAGCCATCCATGCGCGGCAGGCCGACATCGAGGATCGCCACCGCGTATTCCTCGCTGCTCAAGGCCAGGTCGGCCGCCACACCGTCGTGCAACACATCCACGGTCAGCCCGGTGCTCTTGAGCGCCTGGGCGACACTTTCGGCAAGCTGCAGATGGTCTTCAACGAGCAGAACACGCATGGATCTTTACCTCATTCAGGGATGGTCGACGCCATTCTTTGGCGCGGAGTTTACAGCCGCATCCGTCGCTGTGAAGCCCGAAAACCGTGAAAGTCAGCTGAAAGGTTAGCGAAAGGTTGGCCGGTTAGAGTCCAGCCACGGACAGTTTCGACTGCCGTTGCTAGTGCCCATAGCAGTACGAGAAACGCCTCGAAGCGTTTTCGCCAATAAGAACAATAAACGGAGTACGTCACCATGCTGTCCATGCAGCTTCAGGCTCGCCCGCCTGTTCGTTTTTCCCGCCTCAGCCACACCGCCCTTGCCAGTGCCGCCGCCCTCGCCGGCTTTTCGCCGTTGAGCCAGGCTGCCTTCTTCGAAGACAGTACGGCAACCTTCGAAACCCGCAACATGTATTTCAACCGCGACTTTCGCGACGGTACCAGCGCCCAGCAATCCAAGCGTGACGAATGGGCCCAGGGGTTCATGCTCAATCTGCAATCGGGTTACACCGACGGCACCGTGGGGTTCGGTGTCGATGCACTGGGCATGCTCGGAGTAAAACTCGATTCGAGT
Organism: Pseudomonas sp. PDM24; assembly: GCF_019218905.1. NCBI lineage: Bacteria > Pseudomonadati > Pseudomonadota > Gammaproteobacteria > Pseudomonadales > Pseudomonadaceae > Pseudomonas > Pseudomonas sp. PDM24. Next base: position 152,889 of record NZ_JAHUWR010000006.1, read on the forward strand.
CCGGATCGCACCGGCACCGGCCTGTTGCCGACCCATGACGACGGTCGCGCGGCTGACGAGTATTCCAAGCTCGGCCTGACCGGCAAAATGAAAATCTCCGCCACGGAACTGAAAATCGGCAGCCTGATTCCGGAACTGCCGATCCTCAAACCCAACGACGGGCGCATTCTGCCGCAGACCTTTGAAGGCGGCCTGCTGACCTCCAAAGAGATCAAGAATCTGACCTTCACCGGCGGGCGTCTGGAGAAAGCCAAGGACCGCGACAGCACCGACTTCGAGGACATCGCCCTCAACAACAAGAACAGCCGCTTCGCCGGCACCGTGGCCGGCAAGCACTTTGATTTTGGCGGCGTGGACTACAAGTTCACCGACAAGATCACCGGCAGCTACCACTTCGCTCAGCTCGATGAAGTCTACAACCAGCACTTCGTCGGTGTTGTTGCGTCGCAACCGTTCGGCCCTGGCACGTTTGGCACTGATCTGCGATTGGCCATCAGTGACGACGAGGGCGCGGCCCGGGGCGGCAAAATCGACAACAAATCCCTGAACGGTCTGGTGAGCTACGCCTTGAACGGGCATAAACTCAGCGCCGGCTATCAGCACATGTCCGGTGACAGCGCTTTCCCTTACGTCGATGGCAGCGATCCGTACCTGGTCAACTTCGTGCAGATCAACGACTTTGCCGGCGCCGAAGAACGTTCCTGGCAGGCACGTTACGACTATGACTTCGCCAAACTCGGCATTCCCGGCCTGAGCTTCATGAGCCGTTACCTGAGCGGCGACAACATCAAGCTCAAGAACGGCGACGAAGGCAAAGAGTGGGAACGCAACACCGAGATCAAATACGTCGTACAAAGCGGTGCCCTGAAGGATGTCGCCGTACGCCTGCGCAATGCCACCTACCGTTCCAACTACTCCGCTCGCGATGCCGATGAAGTGCGTCTGCTGGTGAGCTATAGCGTTGCCCTTTGGTAAACATCACGTCCAATAACAATAATGCCCGTGGAGACTCAAATGAACTTATCACTGCGTAAAGTTGCTCTCGCCGCCAGCTGTGTGCTGTTTGCCAGCCAATTGATGGCCGAACCGAAACGTCCGGAATGCATCGCCCCGGCCTCGCCAGGCGGCGGTTTCGACCTCACCTGCAAACTGGCGCAAAGCGCGCTGGTGAATGAAAAACTGCTGACCAAACCGATGCGCGTGACCTACATGCCCGGCGGTGTCGGCGCGGTAGCGTACAACGCGGTGGTCGCTCAACGCCCTGCCGATGCCGGCACGCTGGTGGCGTGGTCCAGCGGTTCGCTGCTGAACCTGGCCCAAGGCAAGTTCGGTCGTTTCGATGAAAGCGCGGTGCGCTGGCTGGCCGCCGTTGGCACAAGCTATGGCGCCATCGCGGTAAAAAGCGATTCGCCTTACAAGACCCTGGACGATCTGGTCAAAGCCCTGAAGAAAGATCCGGGTTCCGTAGTGATCGGTTCTGGCGGCACCGTCGGCAGCCAGGACTGGATGCAAACCGCACTGATCGCCAAGGCGGCCGGGATCAATCCGCGCGACCTGCGTTATGTCGCCCTCGAAGGCGGCGGTGAAATCGCCACCGCCCTGCTCGGTGGCCACATCCAGGTCGGCAGTACCGACATCTCCGACTCCATGCCACACATTCAGAGTGGCGACATGCGCCTGCTGGCGGTGTTCTCCGAGAAGCGTCTGGACGAGCCGGAAATGAAAGACATTCCAACCGCTAAAGAGCAAGGCTACGACATCGTCTGGCCGGTGGTTCGCGGCTTCTACCTCGGGCCAAAAGTCAGCGACGAAGACTATGCCTGGTGGAAAGACGCCTTCGACAAACTGCTGGCCTCCGAGGACTTCGCCAAGCTGCGCGATCAGCGTGAACTGTTCCCGTTCGCCATGACCGGCCCGGAGCTGGACACCTACGTGAAGAAGCAGGTCGCGGACTACAAAGTGCTGGCCAAAGAGTTCGGCCTGATCCAGTGATCGCCTCTGTCTAGCGGCCACGACCCCGGTTCTCGGGGTCGTGACCCAGGAGTTCCTCATGCTCATACAACGCATTTTCGCTTCGGTGCTGTTGCTGGCCTGTATCGGCCTGGCCCTGATGGCGTGGCCGTATCAAGCGGCTTTTTCCTACGAACCGGTCGGGCCTCGGGCCTTCCCTCTGTTGATGCTCGGCCTGATGGGCCTGGCTTTGCTGTACATGGTGTTTCGACCGGCGCCGATCGTGCACAGCGACGATGACCCGAAACTGGACCGCGAAACCCTGATCAAAATCGGCATTTGCGTGCTGCTGTTGCTGGTGTTCGCCGGGACCTTCGAACCCCTTGGTTTTATCGTCGCCAGCATTCTGATCGGTGTCCCGATGGCACGCCTGTATGGCGGCCGCTGGCTGCCCAGTGCGGTGATCATCAGCCTGATGGCCATCGGTCTTTATCTGCTGTTCGACAAGTTGATGGACGTGCCACTGCCGCTGGGCGTGCTCGACGTTCTGGAGAACTGATATGGATACTCTAGGCTATTTGGGTCAGGGCTTCGGCGTCGCGCTGACCCCATACAATCTCGTGACCGCGCTGTGCGGCACCCTGATCGGTACCGTCGTCGGTCTGTTGCCAGGGCTGGGCCCGATCAACGGCGTGGCGCTGCTGATTCCGATCGCATTCGCCCTCGGCCTGCCACCGGAGTCGGCGTTGATCCTGTTGGCGGCGGTATACCTGGGTTGCGAGTATGGCGGCCGGATCAGCTCGATCCTGCTGAACATTCCGGGCGAAGCCTCCACCGTGATGACCACCCTCGACGGTTATCCGATGGCCCGCAAAGGCCTGGCCGGTGTAGCGCTGTCGCTGTCGGCGTGGAGCTCGTTCATCGGTGCATTCATTGCGACGTGCGGCATGGTGCTGTTCGCCCCGCTGCTGGCGAAATGGGCGATTGCCTTCGGACCGGCGGAGTATTTCGTGCTGATGGTATTTGCGATTGTCTGTCTCGGCGGCATGGCCGGCGACCGACCGCTCAAGACCTTCATTGCGGCACTGATCGGTCTGTTTCTGTCGAGCGTCGGGATCGATGCCAACAGCGGCGTATACCGTTTCACCGGGGATAACATTCACCTGACGGACGGCATTCAGTTCGTCGTGCTGGTATTGGGCCTGTTCTCCATCAGCGAAATCCTCCTGCTGCTGGAAAAAACCCACCGCGGCCAGGAAGCGGTGAAAGCCACCGGGCGCATGATGTTCAACTTCAAGGAAGCCTCGGCGGTGTTCGTGGTGAACATCCGTTGCGGTTTGCTGGGCTTCATCATGGGTGTGTTGCCGGGTGCCGGTGCGACATTGGCCAGCGCTGTGGCCTACATGACCGAGAAACGTATTGCCGGCGCCAAGGGCACGTTCGGACAAGGCGATATGCGCGGTCTCGCGGCTCCGGAAACCGCCATCGGCGGCGCCGCCTGCGGTGCACTGGTGCCGATGCTGACCCTCGGCGTTCCGGGTTCGGGCACCACGGCGGTGATGATCGGCGCGCTGTCGCTGTACAACATCACCCCTGGCCCGCTGTTGTTCCAGCAGCAACCGGACATCGTCTGGGGGCTGATCGCGTCGTTGTTCGTCGCCAACGTGATGCTGGTGATCCTCAACATTCCGATGATCCGCATCTTTACCCGCATCCTCGCCGTGCCAAACTGGGCGCTGGTGCCGGTGATCGCGATCATCACCGGGATCGGTGTCTACGCGGTGCATGCCACCACGTTCGACCTGTTCCTGATGATCGGCATCGGCATCTTCGGCTACATCCTGCGCAAGCTGGACTTCCCGTTGTCGCCGGTACTGCTGGGTTTCATTCTTGGAGGTCTGATGGAGCAAAACCTGCGTCGTGCCCTGTCGATTTCCAACGGTGCGCTGGAAATCCTCTGGTCGAGCCCGATCACATTCGGTTGCTGGGTGTTGACTGCAATCATGTTGCTGATGCCGCTGCTGCGTATCTGGCGCAAACGTTCGGTCGCCCGGCGCGCTATCGCCGATGTCTGACCGCACCCCGTTCAAAAGCTGGTGGGGAACACCGCTGGTCGGTCTGCTGGGCGGTTACCTCGCCAGCCAGATCGGCTGGCCGCTGCCGTGGATGGTCGGCTCGTTGCTGGCGATCATCCTGGTGCGCTGCCTGACTCCCTGGCAATTGGCGGAAATCCCGGGCGGGCGCAAGTGCGGCCAGTGGATCGTCGGCATCGGCATCGGCCTGCACTTCACCCCGGTGGTGATGGAGCAGGTGTTGAGCCACTTTGGTCTGATCTTCTTCGGTGCGTTGGTCACCAGCCTGTCCGCGGTGGTCGGGGTCTGGTTGATGCGGCGTACCGGAGAAGACCGCGCCACCGCATTCTTTTCCAGCATGCCCGGCGGCTCCGGGGAGATGGTCAACCTTGGCGCCCGCAACGGCGCGGTGCTCAGCCGGGTTGCGGCGGGGCAGAGTTTGCGGGTGTTGGTGGTGGTGCTGTGTGTGCCGGCGGCCTTCAAGTATCTGTTGGGCGACGGTGCGCCGATCTTGCATCCAACGACCGTCAATTGGTGGTGGCTGGCCATTCTGTTTCCGGCGGGCGCCCTTGCCGCCTGGATCTGGGAGCGGCTGCGACAACCCAATCCCTGGCTGTTCGGACCGTTGCTGGTGACTGCGACGGTGAGCATTGCCTGGGACCTGCACATCGGTCTGCCCAATGGCGGCAGTCAGATTGGCCAGTGGCTGATTGGCAGCGGGTTGGGGTGTCACTTCAATCGGCAGTTCTTCCGGCGGGCGCCGTCCTTCATGGGCCGAACCCTGCTCGGCACGGTGTTGACCATGTTGATCGCGACCCTGGCGGCATTGGGTTTGAGTGCACTGACTCAGCTGGATCTGCGCTCACTGACCTTGGGCATGATGCCCGGCGGGATCGCCGAGATGAGTTTGACGGCAGAAACCCTGCAATTGTCGGTACCGTTGGTGACGGCGATGCAGGTGATGCGGTTGTTGTTTGTATTGTTTCTGGCGGAGCCGTTGTTTCGGTATTGGAACCGGGAGCCGGATTGTCCCTGATAGACCGAGTCGCCTTCTTCGCGGGCAAGCCTCGCTCCTACAGGATTTCGGCTAGTCGCGGGTTTGCGTCCGGCACAAAATCTGTAGGAGCGAGGCTTGCCCGCGAAGGCAATCTTCAGACCGACGGCAATCGCCACTCGATCGGCGTCTCGCCATTCTGTTCCAGAAACTTGTTCGCCCGGCTGAAGTGCCCGCAGCCGAGGAAACCGCGATAGGCGGACAACGGCGAGGGGTGGACCGAGGTCAGCACCAGGTGTTTGGTGGCGTCGATGAGTTTCTGCTTGCTCTGGGCATGCGCGCCCCACAGCAGGAATACCAGATGTGGCTGATGCTCGCTGACCACTTCAATAATCCGGTCGGTAAAATATTGCCAGCCCTTGCCCGCATGGGCGTTGGCATTCGCGCGTTCCACGGTCATGGTGGTGTTGAGCATCAACACGCCCTGCTCTGCCCAACTCTGCAGATAGCCGTGATTGGGAATGTCGATGTTCAGGTCGCGCTTCAACTCTTTATAGATGTTCACCAGCGATGGCGGCGCCGGTACGCCCGGTTGCACTGAGAAGCACAACCCATGGGCCTGACCCGGGCCGTGATAAGGGTCCTGACCGAGGATGACCACTTTGACCTTGTCCAGCGGCGTGGAATTGAGCGCGTTGAAGATCATTGGTCCGGGAGGATAGATCTCTTTGCCCGCCGCGCGCTCCTGTTGCAGGAATGTGCGCAACTCTGCCATGTAAGGCTGGTCGAATTCGGCACGCAGTGCCTCCTTCCAGCTCGGTTCGAGTTTGATACGGTCGTCAGCAGTCATGGTTACATCCGGCAAAAACAATGGGGCGAACCCTAGGAAAGCCCATCACGCTTGTCAATTGATCTGACGCAGATCCGGCACTTTCCTATAGAGCGATCATACTAAACGCTCAATTTACCGATCGAGGTCACGATGAATCTGCACTTCGAAGAACTCACCGGCACCGACGGCGCACGCATCGGCATCGCCAGCCTGGATGCCGAAAAATCCCTCAACGCCCTCTCCTTGCCGATGATCAACGCCCTGCGCGATCAACTGGACGCCTGGGCCAAGGAGCCACAGATCGTTTGCGTGCTGCTGCGCGGCAATGGCACTAAAGCTTTTTGCGCCGGCGGGGAAGTACGCAGTCTGGTGGAGGCGTGTCGCGCCCTTCCCGGCGAAGTGCCGCCCTTGGCTGCACACTTCTTTGCGGCAGAATATCGCCTCGACTTCAACCTGCACACCTACCCGAAACCGCTGATCTGTTGGGGGCATGGTTACGTGCTGGGCGGTGGCATGGGGCTGCTGCAAGGGGCGAGCATTCGGATCGTCACGCCAAGCAGCCGGCTGGCGATGCCGGAGATCGGCATCGGCTTGTACCCGGACGTCGGCGCCAGTTGGTTTCTGTCGCGGTTGCCCGGCAAGCTCGGATTGTTTCTCGGCCTGACCGGCGCCCAGATAAACGGTCGCGATGCGATCGATCTGGACCTCGCCGACCGCTTCCTGCGCGATGATCAACAGCATGAGTTGATCGAAGGTTTGCTGCAATTGAACTGGCAGGAACAGACAGCCATGCAGCTCAACAGCCTGCTCAAGGCCTTGCAGCAGGAAGCGATCACGCAGATGCCCGAGGCGCAGTGGTTGCCTCGACGCGAGCTGATCGACGAACTGCTGGATGTCAGCGACGTTCGTTGCGCCTGGAAGGCCATCAGTGCGCTGCGCGATCATTCCGACCCGCTGCTCGGTCGTGCCGCCAAAACCATGGCTGAAGGCTCGCCCCTGACCGCTCATCTGGTGTGGGAACAGATCGTTCGCGCCCGGCATCTTTCGTTGGCTCAAGTCTTTCAGATGGAATACACCATGAGCCTCAATTGCTGCCGTCATCCGGAGTTCAGCGAAGGTGTGCGGGCGCGGTTGATCGACAAGGACCAGAAACCTCATTGGCACTGGCCGGACATCAATACTGTGCCGGAGGCGGCGGTGGAGGCGCATTTCCATAAGGTCTGGGAAGGACGGCATCCTCTGGCGGATTTATCGGAATACTGAAAATTCAGGCACAAAAAAAGCGGCGCTTCATGCGCCGCTTTTTTATTGAGTGTTTACCAGCGATTGCCACGGCCATCCCGATCGCCATCACGGTGATCGCCCCTACCGCCACGATGATCCGACCTGCTGTGGCCTCGATAGTCATCACCCCGACCGCTGCGGTGACGGCCATCCCAGCCCCTACGGTCATGACGGTCCCATCCACGATTCTGATAGCCGCGGTAGTCGTAATAGCGCGGTGCCGATTGATAAACCCGCGGCTGGTGGTAATAACGCGGCGTTGGTTGGTAATACCGTGCAGGCGGTGAGTAATACCTGCTCGGGGCGGAATAGTAACGGCTATCGGAGTAGTAAGACCCGCCACCGGAGTAATACGGCGCTGGGGACGTGTAAACCTCGGAACGGTAGTAGCTGTCTCCTCCGTCGGAATAGGGTACGCACGCACCAAGAAACAATCCCAATAGAGCAATCAGCAGAATTTGGTGGAGCTTTTTTTGACAGAGCATGGCGGCCTCCTGGACCGCGAGTGAGCCATACCAGCGACGCTGGCAGGCGACAGTCAATTGTTCACAACTGTCGAAAGATCAGACAGTGAATTCGGAATCTGGTGCGTTCCTGTAACACGTTGAAACAAGTAGCCGATGAAAGGTTTTTCATCTTTCCCATAAGAAAAACGGCGCATCCGGAAACCCAGACGCGCCGCTGCATTCATGATGCTGATCAACGGTGCCCGCGATAGTGTCCGCCGCGATGGTAATGACGGGGACCACTGAAATAATAGTAACGATAGCCGCCGTAAAAACGCGGGCCGCCGTAGTAGTAAGGTGAGTAGTAATAGCCAGGATAGTAATAGGGTGTCGGATAAATATCGGCGCCACCTGCATAGTAGTAACAGCCGGACAGGCCCAAACCAAAAAACACGCTGAGCAACATTTGGCGGAGCTTTTTTTGACAGAACATGGAGGCCTCCTGAAAGACCTGCAACAGCAGTCGACTGACACCTGTTTGGACTTTCAAACTTGCACCGAGTGCCAGACGGTATCGGCCTTCAGATCAGCGGCCAGCGCGTCCACCTACGGTGCATGGGTGTGCGCCAACGCACCATGACAAGGCAAGGCGCATCACCCCTTTATCCGCCCTCTTCCCTGCATGCCCCCACCCAGAGGGCTCAAGCCGACTTGGCACGGCTCTCGCTTAACCAAAGGCGTGCAGGAGTCATCACAGGTTCGCGGCACCACAATTTGCAATGGCTGACTAGGGTTCCGGCTCGCTTAGGCGAGTGGCTGGTCCGAGAGTTGGCGACCTCCAGTTGAGGTTACACGGCGGGACAAAAGCCCGGGAGACAAGCCACCGTTCGCGGTGCCGCTGCCTTCCTGTCCGCCCTTGATCAACTGGAGAACCATCCCATGTCCCGACTTCGTTTACCCACCCTGCTTGCCGCTGCTTTTGCAGCCCTCGTGAGCGTCTCGTCCCAAGCCGCACAGAAAGACCATTTCAGCGTCTGCTGGACTATTTATGCCGGCTGGATGCCCTGGGAATATGCAGGCAGCCAAGGCATCGTCGACAAATGGGCGAAAAAGTACGGCATCAAAATCGATGTGGTGCAGCTCAACGATTACGTCGAATCCATCAACCAATACACCGCCGGCCAGTTTGACGGCTGCACCATGACCAACATGGATGCGCTGACCATTCCGGCTGCCGGTGGCGTCGACAGCACAGCACTGATCGTCAGCGACTTCTCCAATGGCAACGACGGCATCGTGCTCAAAGGCGAAGGCAAGAAAGTCGCCGACCTCAAGGGTATGGACGTCAATCTGGTTGAGCTCTCCGTCTCCCATTACCTGTTGGCCCGTGCTCTGGATTCGGTAGATCTCACCGAGAAAGACCTGAAAGTGGTCAACACCTCCGACGCCGACATCTCGGCCGCCTTCAACACCGCCCAGGTCAACGCCGTCACCACCTGGAACCCGATGCTCTCGGACATCAAGGCCAAGCCCGGCGTGACCGAAGTCTTCAACTCAAGCCAGGTTCCCGGCGAAATCATGGACATGATGGTGGTCAACAGCGCCACCCTCAAAGACAACCCGGCCTTGGGCAAAGCGCTGACCGGCGCCTGGTTTGAAGTGGTGGAATTGATGAACGCCAAAAACGCAGCCAGCAAAGCCGCTCTCGAACACATGGCCAAAGCTTCGGGCACCGATCTGGCCGGTTTCCAGGCGCAACTCGACACCACCAAGCTGTTCGCCACCCCCCAGGAAGCCTTGGCGTTTTCCACCAGCAAGCAACTGCCCGACACCATGCGCAAGGTCGCCGAGTTCTCCTTTCAACACGGCTTGCTGGGTGAAGGCGCCAAGGACACCAGTGCCATCGGCATGGCCTTCGCCAATGGCGTGACCAGCGGCGACAAGACCAACCTCAAGCTGCGCTTCGACCCGAGCTATGTGCAGATGGCTGCCGACTCCACGTTGTAACAACGGAGGACTAGGCCATGCGCCTGATCAATCGCCACCCGGATCGCCCGAGTCGCCTGCTGTTGGTGATCCTGCCGTTCGCCCTGGTGTTGTTTGCCTACTTCATGGGCTCGGCCGATCGGCTGATGGACAACCCCAACGACAAACTGCTGCCCAGTGCCGTGCAGATGACCGACGCGGTGAAACGCCTGGCCTTCACCGCCGACACCCGCACCGGTGAATACCTGCTCTGGCAAGACAGCGCCGCCAGCCTGCGACGGCTGGCCATCGGCCTCGGCATCAGTGCATTGGCCGGGCTGTGCCTGGGCATCGCCGCCGGAACCCTGCCGCTGTTCGGCGCACCTTTGTCGCCGGTACTCACCGTGCTGTCGATGGTGCCGCCACTGGCGATCCTGCCGATTCTGTTCATCGTGTTCGGGCTGGGGGAGTTGTCGAAAGTGATGCTGATCGTGATCGGTATCACCCCGTGCCTGGCCCGGGACCTGGAACAGCGCGCCCGGGAGATTCCGGTCGAACTGCTGATCAAGGCCCAGACCCTCGGCGCTTCGACCTGGACGCTGATACTGCGCGTGGTGCTGCCGCAATTGTTGCCGCGTCTGCTGATCTCGCTGCGACTGATGCTGGGTTCGGCGTGGTTGTTCCTGATCGCTGCCGAAGCCATCGCCTCCACCGATGGTCTCGGCTACAGGATTTTCCTGGTGCGCCGCTACCTGGCGATGGACGTGATCCTGCCTTATGTCGTGTGGATTACCCTGCTTGCCTGGCTGATGGACTGGGGCCTGAAACGCCTGACCCAGCGTGCTTTTCCTTGGTATGAAGGAGCGCGGGTATGAGCTTCATCACGGTGAAAAACGTCTGGCAGCAATACGCCGATCAGGTAGTGCTCGAAGGTCTGAACCTGAACGTCAACGAGGGCGAGTTCTGCACCTTGGTCGGTGCGTCAGGTTGCGGCAAATCGACTTTCCTGCGGCTACTGCTGGGCCAGGAACGGGCCAGTCGCGGCGAGATTCTGTTGGACGGCCAGGCCCTGGCCAGCGAACCGGATGCCAGCCGCGGCGTGGTGTTCCAGCGCTACTCGGTGTTCCCGCACTTGAGCGTGCTGGACAACGTCGCCATCGGCCTCGAACTGCCGCGCTCGCCCTTGCTGGGGCGGTTGTTCGGCAGCGCCAAACGCGAGGCGCGGGAACAGGCTTCGGTGCTGCTGCACAAAGTTGGCCTCGGTCACTCGCTGGACAAATACCCGGCGCAGCTCTCCGGCGGTATGCAGCAACGGCTGGCAATCGCCCAGGCGCTGATCATGAAGCCGCGCGTGCTGTTGCTCGACGAACCCTTCGGCGCGCTCGATCCGGGCATCCGCAAGGACATGCACGGCTTGCTGCTGGAACTGTGGCGCGAGACGCAGCTAACGGTGTTCATGGTCACCCATGACCTGTCCGAAGGTTTCAGCCTCGGCACCCGTTTGCTGGTGTTCGACAAGGTCCGCATCGACCCGCACGCCCCCGGCGCCTATGGCGCACGCATCACCTACGACATCCCTTTGAACAGCGACCGCCGCGCCAATCGCGCCGCCGTCGATGCCTTGCCGGCTCAGTTGGCAGGCACGCTTCGCACCGCTTAAGAGGATTTGCACATGACTGATTCGACCCAACTATTTCCGCCCTTCGCCGAAGAAATGCTCCCCGGCGGCGGCCATCGTTCCTTCGTTCTGAAACGCGGCCAATTACTGCGCCTGACCGATCTGCGCGGCGGTGCCAACGTCAGCCTGACGCTGCTCAATGCGCGTGAAAAAACCGAACGCCTGAACCTGCCCGACAGCCTCAAATGCCAACACACCGCCAAGCTCACCACTGGCCATTGCCTGTACTCGGACATGGGCCGCGTATTGGCGGCAATCACTGCCGACACCTGCGGCTGGAGCGACAGCCTCGGCGGCGTGCTGTGCGCTGAAGAGGTCGCGCAAAAGTACGGCGCGGGCCGCTATCAGGAACTGCGCAACGGCTTCTTCCGCAACGGCACCGACAACCTGTTGGTGGAACTGGGCAAATGGGGGTTGGGCCTGTCCGACCTGCTGATGACCCTCAACCTGTTCAGCCGTGTGAACGTCGATGAGACCGGGCATTTCCACTTCGTCGAAGGCCATTCCAAGGCCGGTGACTACATCGAGTTGTACGCGCCGATGGACACCCTGGTGGTGCTCACCGCGCTGCAACACCCGATGGATCCATCCCCCGAATACGCGCCGAAACCGCTGAAGCTCAGCTGGATGAACGCCGATCACAGTGTCGCCGAACACTGCCGCACCTCGCGCCCGGAAAACGAGCGCGGCTTCATCAACACCGACCGTCTGTTCGCCTGAGGATCGCTGCCATGTCACTCGCTATCGCCACCGCTGCCGTTACTACAAACAGACAACCAGAAACCGCGATCTACCGCGCCACCATCCCCGCCGGCGAACCCTGGTTGATGGAGGTCAAGGCCGGCCAGACCTTGCGCATCCTCGACCTGGAAGGCAATCAGGCCGTCGACACGTTGTTCTACAGCCTCGCCAATCCCAAGGAGCGCTATGACGTACAGCGCACGTTGCGTCGGCAGAACAGCGTCTACCTGAGCACTGGCAGCGTGCTCTATTCCAACCTCGGCAAACCGATGCTGACCATCGTCGCCGACACTTGCGGGCGTCACGACACCCTCGGCGGTGCCTGCGCCCAGGAGAGCAACACCGTGCGTTATGCGCTGGAGAAACGCTACATGCACAGCTGCCGCGACAACTACCTGCGCGCCTGTGCCCACGATGGTCGGCTGGGCAAGGGAGACATCGGGCCGAACATCAACTTCTTCATGAACGTGCCGGTGACGGCCGACGGTGGCCTGACCTTCGAAGACGGGATTTCGGCGCCGGGCAAATACGTCGACCTGCGGGCCGAGATGGACGTGATCGTGCTGATCTCCAACTGCCCGCAACTGAACAACCCATGCAACGCCTACAACCCGACGCCTGCGGAGCTGCTGGTATGGAACTGAAATTTTCGCGTTTGCGGCGGTGGTTGTTTGTCTTGTGCCAGGCCCGCTCCGGGCAGTGCCTAAAAAAGTAAAAACACCACAACCCAAATGTGGGAGCGGGCTTGCTCGCGAAGGGGCCGTCACATCCAGCATTGATGTCGACTGACACTCCGCTTTCGCGAGCAAGCCCGCTCCCACAGGGAGTCGGTGGTGTTTTTAAGTGAACTGATTCTGCCGCCGAGGACGACCTCAGCGCCTATCGAAAAACTGCGGGACGGCCCGCATCCCAGGTCGAGGCTGATGCTTTATCGCCTCCGGGGGTTATGCCATGTTCGAAAAAGTCCTCATTGCCAACCGCGGTGCCATTGCCTGTCGCATCTTGCGTACCTTGGGTGAATTGCAGATCAAGGGCGTTGCCGTTTACTCCGAAGCCGATGCCGCCAGCCTGCATATCCTGCAAGCCTTTGAATCCCACAGCCTCGGTGAAGGCGCGGCGGCTGGCACTTATCTGGCGGTCGACAAAATCCTCGCCATCGCTAAATCCAGTGGCGCCACGGCGATTCATCCCGGCTACGGTTTTCTCTCGGAAAACGCTGCATTCGCCCAAGCCTGCGAAGCGGCCGACATCGCCTTCATCGGCCCCACACCGGAGCAATTGCGGGTGTTCGGCCTCAAGCACACCGCCCGCGCACTGGCCAGGCAACACGGCGTGCCAATGCTCGAAGGCACCGAGCTGCTCGATAGCCTCGATGCAGCGTTGATAGCCGGCGAACAGGTCGGCTACCCGGTGATGCTCAAAAGCACCGCCGGCGGGGGCGGCATCGGTATGCGCGTGTGCCGCAGCGCCGGCGAATTGAGCGAATCATTCGAAGCCGTCAAACGCCTCGGTCAGAACAATTTCAGCGACGCCGGCGTGTTCATCGAGAAGTACATCCAGCGCGCCCGGCACCTGGAAGTGCAAGTCTTCGGCGACGGTCAGGGCGAGGTGCTTGCCCTCGGCGTGCGCGACTGCTCGGTGCAGCGGCGCAACCAGAAAGTCCTCGAAGAAACCCCGGCGCCGAACCTGCCCGAGGGCATGGCCGAGGAACTCTGTGCAGCGGCCATCAAACTGGCCAAAGCGGTGAATTACCGCAGCGCGGGCACTGTTGAGTTCGTCTTCGACAGCGATGCCCGGCGTTTCTATTTTCTTGAAGTGAATACCCGTTTGCAGGTGGAGCACGGCGTCACCGAACAAGTGTGGGGCGTGGATCTGGTGCGCTGGATGGTGGAACTGGCAGCCGGTGATTTGCCGCCGCTGCGCGAGTTGAGTCAGGGATTGAAAGCCGAAGGTCATGCGATTCAGGCACGACTCTATGCCGAAGATCCTGGCCGGGATTTCCAGCCGAGTCCCGGTCTGCTCACTGCCGTCAATTTCCCGGTTACCGATGGCAAACATCTGCGCATCGACACGTGGGTCGAGGCCGGTTGCGAGATCCCGCCGTACTTCGATCCGATGATCGCCAAGGTCATCAGCTGGGCACCGTCTCGCGAAGCAGCGCGCGTCGATCTGCATCAGGCTCTGGGCGACAGCCTGCTGTACGGGGTGGAAACCAACCGTGATTACTTGCGGCAGATTCTGCTCGATACGCCCTTTGCCAGCGGCCAGCCGTGGACCCGTTGCCTGGAAGATCTGGTCTATCAAGCCAACACCCTTGAAGTGCTCAGCGCCGGCACGCAGACCAGCGTTCAGGACTATCCGGGACGCCTCGGTTACTGGGCGGTGGGCGTGCCGCCGTCGGGGCCGATGGACAGCCGGGCACTGCGTCTGGGCAATCGCTTGCTGGGTAACGATGAAGGTGCAGCAGCGCTGGAAATCACCATGAGCGGGCCGCTGCTGCGTTTCAATTGTGAGGCAGTGGTGGCCGTCACGGGTGCGGTGATTCCGTTGATGCTGAACGGTGAGGCGGTGCCGATGAATACCGCACTGTTGATTCCCGCCGGTGCCACTTTGAGCCTCGGCACCATTGGCGGCGCAGGCGCGCGCAGCTATCTGTGCCTGCGCGGCGGCGTGCAAGTGCCGGATTATCTGGGTAGCAAAAGTACCTTCACCCTCGGCCAGTTTGGTGGCCATGCCGGTCGTGCATTGCGTGCTGGGGACGTATTGCATATTCCGGCCTTGAGCGACCACAGCGCCGGGCAACACCTGGCGATCCAGCACGTTACCGAGTTGCCCGCCGTGCGGCAGATTCGGGTGATCTACGGCCCTCACGGCGCCCCGGAATATTTCACCGAAAACTACATCGGCACCTTCTTCGCCACGCAATGGGAAGTGCATTTCAACTCCAGCCGCACCGGCGTGCGGCTGATCGGGCCGAAGCCGGAGTGGGTGCGGGCCGACGGTGGTGAAGCGGGATTACATCCGTCGAATATTCATGACAATCCGTACGCCATTGGCGCGGTGGATTTCACGGGGGACATGCCAGTGATTCTGGGGCCGGATGGCCCGAGCTTGGGCGGGTTTGTCTGCCCGGTGACGGTGATCGAGGCGGACCTTTGGCAGCTGGGGCAGCTCAAGGCTGGGGATAAGGTTCAGTTTTTGCCGGTCGATCTCAGGACCGCCCGCAACCTCGCCCTGAAATGGGATCAATGTGGGAGTGGGCTTGCTCACGAAGAAGTTGATGTGGTGCCTGATCTGGCCCCTTCGCGAGCAAGCCCGCTCCCACAGGGGATTGTGTCGCCTATGGTGTTGGATATTGGTCAGGGGGATACGCGGCTGGTTGCACGTCTGTCGGGCGACACTCATTTGCTATTGGAAATCGGTGCCCCCGAACTGGACCTGGTCCTGCGCTTCCGAGCCCACGCGCTGATGCAGGCGCTGGAAAGCAAAAACCTGCACGGCGTGATCGACCTGACGCCGGGCATTCGCTCACTGCAGGTGCACTACCAACCCGAACAGCTGCCGCTGGCCGATCTGCTGGGCATTGTCGCCGGTGAATGGGACGCGGTGTGTGCCGCCAAGGACCTGCAAGTGCCCTCGCGCATCGTCCATCTGCCCCTGTCCTGGGATGACCCGGCCTGCCAATTGGCGATCGAGAAGTACATGACCACCGTACGCAAGGACGCGCCCTGGTGCCCGAGCAATCTGGAGTTCATCCGCCGCATCAACGACCTGCCGAACCTCGACGAAGTGCAGCGCACCGTGTTCGACGCCAGCTATCTGGTGATGGGGCTGGGCGATGTCTACCTCGGCGCACCGGTCGCCACCCCGCTCGATCCTCGGCATCGCCTGGTGACGACCAAGTACAACCCGGCCCGCACCTGGACCGCGGAAAACTCGGTAGGCATCGGCGGCGCCTACATGTGCGTGTACGGCATGGAAGGCCCGGGTGGTTATCAGTTCGTCGGCCGCACCTTGCAGATGTGGAACCGCTACCGTGAGGTTGCGGCATTCGATGGCAAGCCGTGGCTGCTGCGCTTCTTCGACCAGATCCGGTTCTACCCGGTGCGCGCCGATGAACTGTTGCGCATTCGTCGGGATTTCCCGCTTGGGCGCTTTGATCTGAACATCGAACACAGTCAGCTGAATCTGGCGGATTACCAGGCGTTTTTGGCGAAAGAAGCCCAGAGCATCGCGGCATTTCGGGATCAGCAAAAAAGCGCGTTCAACGCCGAGCGAGAACGCTGGATCACCAGCGGCCAGGCGCATTTCGACAGCGAAGAGCTGGCCCCGGAAGTGACTGAAGAGGCACCGCTGGCCGACGGTCAACAGAGCGTCGATAGCCACATCGCCGGCAACCTCTGGCAGGTTCAGGTGCAGGCTGGCAGCCGGGTCGCGGCGGGGGATGTGCTGGTGATTCTGGAGTCGATGAAGATGGAAATCCCGCTGCTCGCGCCCATGGCGGGCGTGGTGCGCGAGATTCGCGTGCAACCGGGTTCGGCGGTGCGCGCCGGGCAGCGTGTGGTGGTGCTGGAACTCGACTCAAGCCATTGAACAAGGATTAACGCCATGAACATCAATCTGCAACTCGACGCCCTGTGCAACGCTTACCGTGACGGCAGCACTACGCCTCGCCAACTGCTGCTGAGCCTGCGGGAAAAAGCCGCGGCACTGAACCCGGACTATCATCTGTTCATCCATTTGCTCAGTGTCGAGGAGCTGGAACCGTACCTCGCCGCACTCGACGGTCGTGACCCAGGCAGCCTGCCGCTGTACGGCGTGCCGTTCGCGATCAAGGACAATATCGACCTAGCAGGCATTCCCACCACGGCAGCGTGCCCGGCGTTTGCCTATGCGCCGGAACGTTCGGCAACCATCGTCGAGCAACTGCTGGCGCTGGGTGCGATTCCGTTGGGCAAGACCAATCTCGACCAGTTCGCCACTGGCCTCAATGGCAGCCGCTCGCCGTATGGCGCTTGCCCGAACAGCGTGTTACCGGAGTATCCGTCGGGCGGTTCCAGCGCCGGATCTTCATTGGCGGTGGCACTCGGCGTGGCGAGTTTTTCCCTGGGCACAGACACGGCAGGTTCCGGCCGCGTACCGGCGGCACTGAATAATCTGGTTGGCTTGAAAGCCAGCAAAGGGCTGATCTCCACGGCTGGTGTGGTTGCGGCCTGTCGAACGCTCGATTGCGTCACGACCTTCACGGCCACGGCCCGGGAAGCCAGTCAGTTGCTGGCGCTCACCGCTCATCTCGATCCACGGGACGAATACAGCCGCAGTAATCCGCTGTGGAATGACGGCTCAGCCTTCGGCACACCGCGTCCATTTCGTTTCGGCGTACCCCGTGCACGGGATCTGGCGTTCTTCGGCTGCCCTGAAGGCCCGTTGCTGTTCGGCGACGCCATCGACCAGCTCAAAGCCTTGGGCGGCGAAGCGGTCGAACTGGATTTGTCGCCGTTTCTTGAAGCGGCGCGGTTGCTCTACGAAGGGCCGTGGGTGGCGGAGCGTTACAGCGTGGCCGGCGAGTTGATGGAGCAACATCCTCAAGCCGTGCTGCCGGTGATTCGCGCCGTATTGGCCAAGGCTCCAGCGGTGACCGGCGTGCAAACCTTCCGCGCCCAATACCGTCTGCAGGCTTTGAAAGCGTTGTGCGACAAAGCTCTGGAAGGCCTTGATTGCGTGGTCACGCCAACCATCGGCCGCCCGGTGACACTGGCGGAGCTTACGGCCGAACCGGTGCTGCGTAACTCGGAACTGGGCTACTACACCAACTTCATGAACCTGCTCGATTACGCCGCCGTCGCCGTGCCCAGCGGATTCATGGGCAATGGTTTGCCATGGGGCGTGACGTTGTTCGGACGGACGTTTACCGATCAGTATCTGTTGAGCGTGGCGGATGCCTTGCAACGTCAGCAAGGCTTGGCCGCGCCTGCGCCGACGAACATTGCACGCAATGATCGCGCACGGCTGGTGGTCTGCGGCGCGCACCTGGATGGGCTGGCGCTGAACTGGCAACTCCAGCTGCGTGGAGCCCGTTTGCTCGAAGCCACTCACAGTTCCCCCGACTATCGGCTGTATGCCCTGGCCGGCGGCCCACCCTATCGCCCGGGCATGGTCCGAGTGAAGGAAGGTGGCGCGGCGATTGCGGTGGAAGTGTGGGAGTTGCCGAGCAGTGAGTTGGGCTCGTTCCTGACCGCTATTCCGGCACCGCTGGGGTTGGGCAAGGTACAACTGGCGGATGGGCGTTGGGAGAGCGGGTTTATCTGTGAGCCCTATGGCTTGGAGGGGGCGGTGGATATCAGTCATTTGGGCGGGTGGCGTGCGTATCTGAACGATCGGCGTTGATTTCCAGGATCGCCGGCTTGCGCAGGAGTGCTTGCCGGCCGATCATGCGCGGTCTCTGGCCAGGCAAAACCGGCCGTAATCGAATGCCCCTTCATGAATAAACCTGACCTCTGCCCGGCTTGCGGCGCCTCCAACGACTGCAGCCTGGCTGACCCGCGAACCGTCGATCGTGCCTGCTGGTGCTACGGCGTCAGCATCGATCCGGCGGTGCTTCAGGCGTTGCCCAGGGAGTTGCGCGACAAGTCCTGCCTGTGCCCGGCCTGCGCCCAGGTCGAGATGCAGTTGCAAGCAGCCGCCGAGCCGATCACGTAAGATGCGCGGCGCTCTCCCACCGAATCCCCCCACCGAACCCTAGCCATGCGCGTTGACCGCTTCCTCAGCAACCTGCCCCGCTTCAACCGTAAGCAGGTACGCCTGTTGCTGGTGGAAAAGCGCGTCAGGGTCGACGGAGAAGTCGTCAGCGACCCCCACGCCGAGGTGCTCGAGTTCAGCCGAGTGGAAGTCGACGACGAGGTGCTGCAAGTTGGCAAGCCGGCCCGCTACTTCATGCTGCACAAACCACCCGGTTGCGTCAGTGCCACCCGCGACCCGCAACACCCGACCGTGCTAGACCTGTTCGATGAACCAGACAAGGAAGACCTGCACATCGCCGGTCGCCTGGACTTCAACACCACCGGCCTGATGCTGATCACCAACGATGGCAGCTGGTCGCGACGCCTGACCCAACCGCAGACCAAACTGCCCAAGGTCTACTACGTCGAGACCGAGCAGGACATCACTGCCGAATACGCGATCACCTTCGCCAAAGGGCTGTATTTCGCCTTCGAAGACCTCACCACTCAACCGGCCGAACTGGTCGTACTCGGGCCAAAATCTGCGCGCCTGAGCATCGTCGAGGGCCGCTATCATCAGGTTAAACGGATGTTCGGCCACTTCGATAACAAGGTGTTGCGCCTGCACCGTGAATGCATGGGTCCGCTGGTGCTCGACGACACATTGAAGCCCGGCGAATACCGGCCGTTGAGCAGCGATGAGATCCGAATGATCTAAGCAGGCGACCGCTCAGCAGAAGCCGCTGAAAATTTTACGAAAGATACTTGCGCGATGACGTGACCCCTGCTTGAATCAGGACGTCGGCGCGAAACGTGACCGACGAGTCACCAAAACTACTCTAAGAAACTTTTTGCCGGCAGAGAACCCTCAGGTTCCGCCTTCCCCCGGCAAACTGCCCGCTTATAACAATACCCGTCGACCGGCTTTCAATGGATCGACATGGGCCTTCAAAATTCCAGGCGTATGCCTACCTGTCACAAAGCTCGTGCAATCTGATTTGCGCGCATACCCGCTTGCCAGGAGTCTTATGTCATGAGGCCAGAAATCGCTGTGCTGGATATACAGGGTCAGTATCGGGTTTACACGGAGTTCTATCGCGCAGACGCCGCAGAAAAGACCATCATTCTGGTCAACGGCTCGATGTCCACGACTGCGTCGTTTGCCCAAACCGTGAAAAACCTTTATCCGCAGTTCAATGTGGTGTGCTACGACCAGCCCTACGCGGGCAAGTCCAAGGCTCACAACCTGCATGAGAAAATGCTGACCAAGGAAATCGAAGGGCAGATCCTCCTTGAGCTGATCGACCACTTCGCCGCCGAACACGTGCTGTCGTTTTCCTTTGGTGGCGCCGCCACGCTCGTCGCCTTGGCCCAACAGCCACGGCGCATCGAAAAGGCCGTGATCAGCTCGTTCTCGCCGGTGGTCAACGCGCACATGCTCGACTACCTTGAGCGCGGTGTCGATTATCTCGGCAGCCGGGACGGTAACCGGGTCGGTGACCTGGTGAACAGCACCATCGGCAAACACCTGCCCTCGCTGTTCAAGCGCTTCAACTACCGTCACGTCAGTTCGTTGGCCGAACATGAATACGGGCAGATGCATTTTCACATCAGCGACGTGCTCAACAGCGACCGCCAGTGCTACCTGAACGCGGCGAAGAAAATCAACGTGCCGGTGCTGTTCATGAACGGCGAATGGGACGAGTACACCGCCGCCGCCGATGCAAAGCTGTTCGCCGGTCACGTGCAGCACAGCACCTTCAGCACCCTGCAGGCCACCGGGCACTTTCTCGACATGGAGCACAAAGCCGCCTGCCGAGACAGCCGCAACGCACTGCTGGGCTTTCTGAAACCGACGCAACAAGAAAGCCGACCGCGTTACCACTACGTCCAGGACCACCATGCATTGGCAATCTGAAACAGAGTCATCGCGAGCAAGCTCAGCCCTGCAGCGTTAAGCGCATTCCTGCAGGAGCGAGGCTTGCCCGCGAATGACCGCACGCGGTCGATGCTTTCGTTTCACCCGTGCTAAAGCCATCGCGCGCAAAGAAAAACTTCATTTTCACGCGCACATCTGGTACAAAGTCAGCCGCTCTGAGCGGGTGTCGTATAATGGCATTACTCCAGCTTCCCAAGCTGATAACGAGGGTTCGATTCCCTTCACCCGCTCCACTTCCTTGTTCCAGCATGTTCCCGCATATCCCGGCGAGCAGCTGAAGCCCAGACAAACCGGCCTTCTGAGCCGGTTTTTTTGTGTCCGCATGATTTCCGTTGACGCCCCACACTAAAAAAAACACATAACTCTGATGTACAAAAAATGAAGCGTGCGGACATCAAAAAACGCCCTATTTCGGATACCGCACTCGCGAGCCTAGAGCCAGAGCCCCGGGAATATCGAGAGCTTGACGGTCACGGTTTGAACTTTCGAGTGAAACCGAATGGGCAGAAAGGCTGGTTACTTCGCCATAAAAAACCAGATGGTCGATGGGGCTGGCATGGTCTGGGGGCTTACCCTGACACTCCGGCCAAAATCGCACGTTCGCGCCCTTTGCTTTCCTTGGCGACATAGGCACGCCGAGCGATGCTCGCCCGACGAACTCGTTCCTCTGGATGTGGGCAATCAAGCGATGCGGGAAATTAGTCCCCCCGGATCAATCAAGCAGTTGCTTCATGACAAGGAAACTTACGTCTACGGCGATGCGGGTTACACCGGAGTGGACAAGCGCCGGAGCACCAGGGCCACAAAATGATCTTGTCGATTGCCGCCCGCCCAAGCAGCTATAAAAAGCATGCGAAGAAAAGTTTGATCGGTCGCATGCAACGCAAGATCGAATACGCGAAAGCATAGGTGCGGGTCAAGGTTGAGCATCCGTTTCGCGTGATCAAGCGCCAGTTCGGCTATACGAAAGTACGCTTTCGTGGCTTGTCGAAAAACATTGCTCAGCAAACGACGCTACTCCCGTTGTCGAACCTGCGGATGGTGAGAAACCGGTTGCTGGGTATGAGCGAGGTGCACCTGTAATGCGGACTAATCACCCCTGGAACAGCACGATTAGAGGAAAGATCTATGAGTTAACGGCAGGAAAGGTCTGTTTTTCGACCGACTCATGATTTTTTGAACCTCAACTAGCGAAAGCATGAAAAATCGGTGGGTACTTCAGACCTTCCTTAGGTCAATTTGTTTTTGGAAGAAACTCCTTCCGTACAGCTCGCGTTTTAACATGGTAAAAATACAATAAGCATGGGAAAAAGGCACATCCGATCAAAGCAGTGGCTATCATGAACAGACCAAGATGTTGCAGATCACTACCAAGCAAAGTTACTACGTAAATAGCCAGTGACCCGCAGGCTAATTGCAGTGCTCCCATCAGACCGGATGCTGCTCCAGCGCTTTTCGGAAAGTTTGTAATGCCACCAGCATAGGATAAAGGCATCAAAAAACCATTACCTAATGTCATAATCGCCATATTTATTAAGACAGGTAACGGGGAGGTCGTGTTATACAAACTACACAGGAATAAACTGCTAGCGCCGATGGTGAATAGAACATAGCCAACTGCTATCAAATGATTGATGGAATACTTTTGGATTAAATTGCGCGAAATAAGGTTCCCGACAATATAAGAAACTGCAACGCTGATGTAACAATAACTGATTACGGCAGGCGTCATCCCCATCGCGCTAAAAATAACTGGCGAAGCGGCCAAGTAGCCAAAGTAAGCAGCATAGGCAACACCTAAATTTACCGTGTAGGCTAAAAACAAAGTATTGATCAGCAACCCCGGATAATTTTTTATGGTTGCCAACAGCGCATGGTGCCGCTGGTATTTAGGGAAAGTTTCAGGGATTTTCGTAGCGACTAAAATCAGCGTTGCAATCCCGAGCGCAGCAGTAAATAGAAATGGCGCCCGCCAGGAAAAATGCAGGGTCAAATAACCACCAATAATTGGTGACAGCGCTGGCGAGGCGCCAACGATGGGCATAATCGTAGCAAAGACACGGCCAGCGGTTTTTTTGTCAAAGATGTCGGCGACAATCGCGCGGCCAATCACCACACCAGCACCAGCACCTAGAGCTTGCAATAGGCGGCCGATCGCGAATACCGTAACATTCTGCGCAGTCGCACAGGTAATTGATGCCGCCGTAAATAAAAACAGGCCACCAAGTACCAACGTACGACGACCATAAGCATCAGACAACGGGCCATAAATAACCTGCGCCACAGCTAAGCCAATCAAATAAATCCCAAAAGTCCGCTGTATCGCAGAAATTGGTGAATCTAATGCAATCGCAGCAACACCCATACCCGGTAGATTGATATCGGATGCAATCAAGCCACTAGCACTAAGTAATACTAGCGCCGTGAGTAAAATGCCATAAGGGATCTGAGTAGTTTGTTGACTCACCGCATTACCTCCGCATTAAGTAAAAAAGAATAATTTGTATTGCTTCCAGTAGGAGCAACTCAGATTTTTTTCAAAACCACCTCACTACATTTTTTTCTATATTTTTAGGATGTGCCATTACACATAGGCAAGGTTCCGACACGCTATCGCGCAAAGCGCTGATATAAGAACTCTCGGAAAGCCCAGTAATACCGATATCGGCTATGGTTTTAAAAGCCCCGTTCCTATATCCAATCTCAACCCAATCGACTCCACTTTTAACCATTTGCTGAATGTGTTATTGTGCATATTCAAGCGTGAAATTAAAATCATTCCGATAGCCGCCATCGCGTAACGTAACATCCAAATTCTGTATTTCAGCTTTCATATATATCCATATATAACTTCAAGACTCATTCAGCTCTAATAGTTAAAAGCAACTATACCATCAAGGGAGAATAAAAATTCAAGCGCAGCATCTTCCACTTGAAATCAAAATCTATTTCAAGGCTTTATAGGCGTTCTGCTGTCGCGAGTGCGTAGTCATAAACTATGATTTATTCATTCCACATCTGGGAACTTTATAAGTTTAAACATTAGTTGTATTTCGCTCACAATCTGCCCGATCCGTCGAATCAATTGAATTACCACTACAGGTATCTCGCTGGCAAGCCAGCGGTGACGGTCTTTGACCTACCCCTCAAATCGAAGTGTAATCGAGTTGCGCATACTTTAACGCCCACGCATCAGGACAACTTCGCTCACTCCAGCCTTGTTTCGAATAGCCGTCGCGCGCGTATAAGCGGAGGACTTGTACCATTCCTCCGCAATATCCAAGGACGGAAACTCAATAATCGCAGCTCTATCCAAGGACGCAACGCCCTCAATTTGGCGCATATCATTTCGACTAACCGCAGATATCACGCGACCTTGATATGGCTTTAGAGACGGAAGGACTAAGGATGCGTACTCCGTATACGCATCTGGATTGCTTACCTGAATAAAGAACACCGCATATCCAGGCTTGTTGGGGCTGGCCATTTCGGGTTGCGTCTGTCCCGACGCAATGTTAGCCGCGAGAGATGTCAAAGTGACAAACGCTAGAACTCCGCTGGCGATCATGCGACGGGGGCTCGACTTAGTCATTTTCATACTGACGTTCCTTTTCTGTTCAGTTGCAATCAACAGTCAGCATTGCAGAAAACGGTGATACAATCTAAGACTGATATGGACACATTTAAGACCATCCGAGCATCATATGGATTTTAAGTTACTTCGCGCCTTTGTCGTTGTTGCTGAGACCGAAAATGTCGGTCAGGCGGCTGAACGATTGCACATCTCACAGTCGCCGCTTAGTCGTCAGATTATGCAACTTGAAGCGCAACTTGGCCTCACCCTATTCGAACGATCACGCCAACGGGTCAGGCTGACAGACGAAGGTCGATTATTTCTTCTTGATGCACAAAATCTGTTGTCGCAAGCAGAGCGCGTCAAAGCTCACGCCCGTCGTCTCGCTCAGGGAGAATCCGGCACTCTTGCAGTCGGCTACGTCGAGGCCGTCATGCACGCTGAAGTTTTACCTCAAGCCCTCCGGCACCTGAGGGCGCAACGACCAATGTCTAACGTCACGCTTCATGCACTATCTTCCGCCGCACAGATCGAGGCCTTATACCGCCGAGTGATTGATGTAGGAATGCTTTATTCGCCACCCCATGATCCGGATATTCAGGTAGTAGAAGTCATGAGTGAGCCCGTGGTCCTTGCATTGGCGTCGGATCATCCATTGGCAGGTCAGCCCGATATTCGAGCTGATGATCTCGACAGTCTGCACTGGATCGCTCTAGCAGAAGCTCGGAATCCCGATGCCCGACGGCGCTTTATTGAAAACTGCCGATCCTCCGGCTTTGTACCGGACATCCAAATGGAGGCAGATGACCTACTAACCGCGCTCCGTCTTGTTGGCGCAGGGCTTGGAGTGACACTCGTTCAATCCAGCCTACGCGATGCTCTTCCAGGGCGGCTGACTTTCCGTGATCTCCCTTGGTTCCCCTCAGCGGTCAAGGTATACGCAATGTGGCGTAAAGACGATCCGAGACCACTCGTTGGAGCCTTCAAGAAGAGCCTTTCTGCATAGAGTGAGAGCCTGGGAGAGCAACGGAGTCACCCAGTTCCTGCGTTTTTTTGCACACCCACCTGTACACCGGAATATAAAAACACCCCAAACATCCCGTATTTTATGAATACTTCTGTTCCCTTCACCCGCTCCAATCGAATTTTTGTCTCACGTCAGTTTTTGACGGGGATGCAGGAACAGAAAAAACCGGCCTCGATGGCCGTTTTTTTTGTGTCTGGGGGTTTAGGGGCTTGCGCCAAGTCCTGCTGCCTCTCAGATCTTGACGTTGCCCGCCCCGCATGCTAGCGAATGCTATACTTCCTACGAATTGCATGAAGCGTACAACGTTCCCCACGGGTACAGATACCGACTGCAAATCTCAGTTAGCGGCTGCAGGACACAGGAGGTCTACAGCCAACACGAGATGGGAGGTGTGGCATGAATCGGCACTATTACATCAGTGACAATCTCGACGATCTCGAGGCCGTTGAAAATGAACTGGAAGCCAACGGCATCAATACCGAACAAATTCATGTGCTCAGTGAACAAGTTGCTGATGTTGAAGAACATCATCTCCACGAGGTTAACTCGTTAATGAAACAGGATGTTGTTCACTCTGGCGAGATTGGTGCTGTGGTCGGTTTACCACTCGCAGCGCTGATCCTTGGCGGCGCCTATTGGATGGGCTGGACCGACTCCGCCGCAGGGTGGGTGCCTTTTATCTTCCTGGCCATCGTTATATTTGGCTTCTGCATCTGGGAAGGCGGTTTTTTTGGTATCCAGGTGCCGAATGCTCACTTCCGCAATTTTAAACAGATGGTAGAAGAGGGAAAACATATCTTCTTCGTGGATGTTGAACCGAATCAGGAACCGATATTGGACCAGGTAATCGAACATCATCCAAAGCTGACGGTCGCCGGCACGGGAACGGCAGCCCCCCACTGGACAGTGGCCTGGCAGCACAAATGGCATCAGTTCAAGCGAGTGATATCGGGTTAGCCCTAGAGACTCAAGGCCACCGGAAGCCGCTTATTGGCCGAAGGAAATGACCCGGCTGAGGAAAACATAGTCTGCCTCGGTGGCCATCAGCCCGACGAGCACCAGTAAACATAAAGGTGGCAACAGTATGGCGTAGACCATGGCCAACCGCTCCCAGGCCATATGCATGAAGATGGAGACAATCAAACCTGCCTTCAACAACATGAAAGTGATAATCAGGGACCACCGAAGGTAGCCATGGAAGTGGAAATAGTCGACAAGGTACGACAGCGTGCTGAGGACGAATAACAGCCCCCAGATTTTAAGATACAAACTGATTGGATGTTGCTGACCCTGAGCATGTGCCATCACCCGTGCTCCTCTACCATAAATAGAAGAAAGCAAAAATAAACACCCACACCAAATCCACGAAGTGCCAGTAGAGCCCGGCTATCTCGACGTTCTGATAGTTTCCAGAGCGCTCATAATCTCCCCGCAGTACTTTCATCGCCACAATGCTGAGGTAGATGGCGCCGATTGACACATGCAGTCCGTGGAAACCGGTAATCATGAAAAAGCTGGCACCAAATTGCGCCGCTCCCATGGGGTTTCCCCAGGGACGCACCCCTTCTGCGATGAGCTTGCTCCATTCAAATGCCTGCATGCCGACGAAGGTCACACCCAAGGCAGCGGTCGCCAACATCAGGGCAGTGGTTTTCGCGCGGTCACGGCGATAGGCGAAATTAACGGCCATGGCCATAGTGCCGCTGCTGCTGATCAGCACAAAAGTCATGATCGCGATCAGAATAAGCGGGATTTCTCTACCGCCGATCGTCAATGCGAACACTTCACTGGGGTTCGGCCAGGCGGTGGTGATGGTCATGCGTACCGACATGTAGCCGGTTAAAAAACAGGTAAATATAAAAGTATCGCTGAGCAGGAATATCCACATCATCGCCTTGCCCCAAGGGACCTGCTTGAAGACCTCTCTATCCGAGGCCCAGTCGCTGGCGATGCCCTGCCATCCCGGTGCAGGCGGTGAGTCTGGTGGATTGGATGAACTGGATTCGCCTGGGGCAAGTGGATGCGATGCCATGGCTTTTCACCTCAGGCCGCAGAATCTGGCGATGGCTTCATAGGTTTGCGGCGTGCTGGCCAGCAAAGCGAACAGCACGAACCAAAGACCCAGTAAGTAGTGCCAATAGGTGGTACAGAGCTCTACGCTGACGCGCAGTTGCGCCAACGGCACGCGACGCAGGAATTTAGCGACGATTATGCCCCAGGCTATCAGCCCGCCCAGCAGGTGGAGCCCATGCAGACCGGTCAACAGGTAGAAGAAACTGTTGGCCGGATTGCTGGCGACAAAATAACCCCAGGCGACAAACTGCTGCCAGACCCAGAGTTGCCCCACCAGAAAGGCAATGGCAAATACGCCCCCCAATGCAAAACCAATGATCGTAGCGTCCAGCCGAGCCTGCCGGGCGGCCATACGCGACCACTGCAGTGCAATGCAGCTGAATACCAGAAAAGCCGAATTCAGCCATAGCTGCCAGAGATTGGCTAACGGCGCCAAGGGGTCTGTCAGGGGGAGCCAGTCGGCCATTTGTGAACGGGCAATAAAGGCGAGCAGGAAGAGAAAGAATAACGAACTCACCACGACCAGAAACAAACGCAGGCCCGTTCTTGCGATTTGGCTTCTATCAGCCTCGGTGGCCTGAATACCCCCAGGGTCGCGACTCCAACTGCCGCCGGGGTCAGCGCCGTCGGCGTTTCTCAATAGCAGCCTTTTCATGTTTTAACGTCCGCTATCTTGGTTCCGGCACTCAGTTGCCGCATCTGCTCCAGCTCCTCGGCGGAGACCGTCTGCGGAACGAAATCCTGCTCTATCCCCGGCACACTGTAGTCATAGGCCCAGCGATGCACGACCGGCAGCTTCGCTCCCCAGTTACCGTGTATCGGCGGGGTGTTCGGCGTTTGCCATTCCAGACTGGCCGCGCCCCACGGATTACTGCCTGCGGGCTTGCCCTTGAATGCACTCCAGGCCAGGTTGAACAGGAACAGCAGCTGTGAGACGCCGACGGTCAATGCGATCACCGTAATGAAGGCATTCAACTCTTGCGCCGACTGCGGGATGAACGCGTAGTTTTCATAGGCGTAGTAGCGGCGAGGCATGCCCTGGAAACCCAGGTAGTGCATGGGGAAGAAGATGGCGTAAGTGCCCAGAAAGGTAATCCAGAAATGCAGCTTGCCCAGGGTGTCGTTCAACATGCGCCCGGTGACTTTCGGGAACCAATGATAAATGCCGCCGAACACCACCAGTACCGGTGCGACCCCCATGACCATATGAAAATGGGCGACGACGAAATAGGTGTCCGAGAGCGGAATATCCACGATCACATTGCCGAGAAACAACCCGGTCAGACCGCCGACCAGGAAGGTGACGATAAAGGCCAGGGCAAACAGCATCGGCACGGTCAGATGAATGTCGCCGCGCCACAGGGTCAGCACCCAGTTGTAGACTTTCAGCGCGGTCGGCACCGCGATGATCAAGGTGGTGACGGCGAAGAAAAAGCCAAAATACGGGTTCATTCCGCTGACATACATATGGTGCGCCCAGACCACAAAGCTGAGTACGCCAATCGCAATAATGGCCCACACCATCATCCGGTAGCCGAAGATATTTTTCCGCGCATGCGTGCTGATCAAGTCGGAGACCAGACCAAACGCAGGGAGAGCCACGATGTAGACTTCCGGGTGGCCGAAGAACCAGAACAGGTGCTGGAATAATATCGGGCTGCCACCCTGGTGATCGATCTGCTGCCCCAGCGAGATCATCGCCGGCATAAAGAAGCTGGTGCCCAACAGCTTGTCAAACAGCATCATGACCGCACTGACGAACAACGCCGGGAAGGCCAGCAAGGCCATAATCGACGCCATGAAAATGCCCCATACGGAGAGCGGCATGCGAAACAATGTCATGCCGTGCGTGCGCGCCTGCAACACCGTGGTGACGTAGTTCAACCCGCCCATGGTGGCTGCAACAATAAAAATCGCCAGTGAGACGAGCATCAGAACGATGCCCCACTCGACCCCAGGTGTCCCCTGAGAAATGGACTGCGGCGGATAGAGCGTCCAGCCCGAACCGGTGGGACCGCCAGGAACAAAGAAACTGGAGAGCAACACCACTACCGCTACCAGGTAGAACCAGTAACTCAGCATGTTGACATAGGGGAAGACCATGTCGCGGGCGCCCACCATCAGCGGGATCAGATAGTTACCAAAGCCACCCAGAAACAAGGCCGTCAGCAAGTAAATGACCATGATCATGCCGTGCATGGTCATGGCCTGATAGTAAGCACTGGCATCCATGAACTCCAAACTGCCGGGGAAGCCAATCTGTATGCGCATCAAGCCGGACAACACCACGGCGATAACGCCCACGAATATAGCCGTCAAGGAATATTGAATGGCTATGACCTTGTGGTCCTGACTCCAGATATATTTGGTCAGGAAGCTTTTGGGCTCGTGTAGTGCTTCTGTTTCGGCTTGCTCCGCATAGGCCATCACGTCATCCTCCTGTTCGAAGTTTCGGCGCATTCCTGGCAGCTTTACGGCTACTTCCCTGGCTCCGCCTTGCTCGCATCAGCGTCGGCATTCGCTTTGGATTTGATAAAAGCGATCAGTGCGTTCAACTCCTGATCACTCGGGGTAAAGGCCGGCATGACGGCTGCATAGCCTTTGACGATTTTGGCGCCGGGATTAAGAATCGAATCCTTTATATAGCCCTCATCGGCCTTGATACTCGTGCCGTCGGCAAGGGTTACGGTCTCGCCATACAGACCCTGCCAGCTAGGGCCGACGCCCTTGCTGCCATCGACACTGTGGCAGGCCAGACAGCCGAGCGACTCGGCCAGCCGCTGCCCCTGCGTCGCCAAGTCGTCACCTCTGTCCAACTTTTCTCTGGCAGAAGGCTCTTGCTGCGCGGCACCCAGTGATTTGATCAGGGCGACGACAGCGCCCAGTTCATCTTCAGTGAGAGTATAGGCCACCATGACTGGCGGGTAGCCCTGTACCAGGCGGGCCTTCGGATCGAGAATCGACTCTTTCAGGTAAGCCTCATCGACCAGCGCACGGGTGCCATCGGCAAACTGTTCAGTGCGGCCGTACAGCCCCTTCCATCCCGGGCCGAGACTGCTACTGCCATCCTGGCTATGGCAGGCACCGCAGCCGTATTTTTCGACCAACAAGCGACCTTTTTCCAGCACGCTGTCCTGACTGGGTTTGGCAGCTGTCGTTAATGTCTGCGCAAAAGTCGGTTGGCTGTTCAGCCATTGATCGAAGGCGCCCTGCTCTTCCACGATCATCTGGCCGCGCATGTTGTAATGACCTACGCCACAATATTCAGCACAAAGGATTTCATATTTCCCGGTTTTAGTTGGTGTAAACCAAAAGTACGACACCATCCCCGGCACCATGTCCATCTTGCTGCGAATTTGCGGGATATAAAAATTGTGCAGCACATCTTTAGAGCGCAGTAAAACCTTCACAGGCTGATCGAGCGGAAGGCGAACTTCATTGTTTTTTATAAGCACATCGTCCTGCCCGACAGGATCCTTGGGATCAAGGCCGAGGGGATTGGTAAAATCAACAAACTTGATATCCGATTTACCCAGTTTCCCGTCCTGGCCGGCAAAACGAAAGGCCCACTGCCACTGCTGGGCGACCACTTCAAGTTCATAAGCATTTTTCGGCACATGGATGAAATCACTGTAAACCACCAGGCCTGGCGCCAACATCGCGGCAATCCCTATCGAGGTCACGATAATCAACCATGTTTCCAGTTTTTTACTTTCTGGCTGATAGTGCGCCCTGGCACCCTCCTTGTGACGATAACGCATCACGGCTACCGCCATAAATACCGTGATAGCAATGAAAAATATTCCACTGATGATCATTGTGATGAACAGGGTGGTGTCTATAGATCCCCAGTTGGAAGCTGCCGGTGTCGCCTGCCAAGGCGCTAGTAGATGGAACAACACGGATGCAATAACGATTAATATCAAGATAATTGCTATTGCCATTTTCTGTTCATCCTATTCCTGTTGTTCACTGGTTATGCAAACGCATCGCCACTGACGTCCAAGCAGGGCAGAAAATACCGTCCCATTCGGCGGTAAAGTCAGCAAGAAGTATAGTGCACGGACGGAACAAGTGCTTTTTTGAAAAACCTGATGCAGGGATGTTCCAACGAATATTAAGCTAATCGTTTAAAGCGATTCGCTACATACAACTATGGATATTCAGCATTACGTTTCTATGGACTAAACGGGCGTAGCGCACAGCAAGCGAGACCAGGTTGCCAGCTATACTCAATCCTGATGACGGGATGGCAGAACTGGCCAGAAGCGGATGGCTTGAGAAGACACGAGAGCTACAAAGTCCAGCAGTCCACGACGGAGGCTTCGTCATGAGTAACCTGACAATCGAAGGCTGGTGCAAACCCAGCGGCGCCCCAAAGTCCACCCCGGTGGGTGAGATCAGCTTTGATGTCGATGGCCCCCTCCATCTGAGTCTAGAGCAAGCTGAAGAACGCCTACAGAAGACTCATGAGCCGGAAGCCATGGTTGATGTCGACATGAGCTCAATGGATTTGGTCTTGCCAGAGGGATACGGTCCCTTGTCCGACTGCCAAATGCGCGTCTACTTGCAGCACGGGCGCGGTCAGTTCCATTTGGTCGGGCATCGAGCGAGCGATGGAAGCTTGATCTATACCAACGCGGTTTTGATTGATCAGCTGATTTAGAAGCTACTACTCAATCTCAGTCAGTTAAGCGAGCAACCGCTTTTCGTAGGAGCCAGGCTTGCCGGCGAAAGCGCTCTTAAGGACGCCTTCGCCGGCAAGCCTGGCTCCTACACTTCCGATTCGCCCAACTGACTGACATTGATCCGAAGTGGCCGGTTTTTTATGCATGAAATTTGATCTCCCACGCTCTCCAGCGCCTCGGCAAAATCCTGCAATACAGAAAGCCGACCTTCCCCAAGCCATCGCCAAATGCCCTCCTAGACTCATTTCATGCCGCTCTCCCATCAGTGCTCAGGATGCATTGGTGGTTATAGTGTTGATTAGTGAATTTCAGTAGGTATAGTAACCACAAGCACACCACAGGGAGGTGATGTGAATAGCCGTTTTTTGATAAGCCAAATCGTTGCAGATGGCTGGTATCTGGTACGAATCAAGGGGAGCCATCACCATTTCAAACATCCAACCAAGCCAGACTGGTAACGGTTCCTCATCCGAAAAAGGATCTGCTCAAAAAAACGGCCATCAGTATTTTGCAACAGGCGCTGCTATGACAGCGCCTTAGGAGAACGACGAACATGCTTTACCCAATTGCAATCTCCATGGGCGATGATGAACACGCCTGGGGCGTGGAAGTACCGGACATTCCGGGTTGTTTCTCCGCTGGGGAGGATCTGGATGACGCCATGGCCATGGCGCGCGAAGCCATCGAAGGCCATTTCGAAATATTGGCCGAAGACGGATCACCGATTCCGCCCGCCAACAAAGTAACCCTGCATGCGGCCAATCCGCAGTACGCAGGGTGTACGTGGGCCGTGGTGGACATCGATGTCACCAAATACCTGGGCAAGGCCCAGAAACTCAACATCACCTTGCCCGGCTACTTGCTCAACCGCATCGACGAATACGTACTGCATCATCCGGAAGAGAAAAGTCGCTCCGGGTTTCTGGCCTCGGCGGCGCTCAAGGTGTTGCAGCAGGGCTGATGGTTCGAAGGTTGGTCAACCAAAGGGACAAACGACCAGGCATGTCCCTTTGTACGTCAGCGCGTCGCCACCATGAACAACCGTGGAAACGGCAACAGCACAGAACCATCGCTCAGCGCCGGATAGGCCTGCTCGATCGCCGCCTGATACTGCTTGAGATACTGCACCCGCTCCGCTTCATTCAGCGGCTCAAGGAAAGGCCGCAAACCGCTGCCCTTGAACCACTCGACCACACCCGATGCGCCGTCCGCGAGGGGATGATAGTAGGTGGTGCGCCATACATCGACGCGGGTGCAGTGGGCACGCAGCATCGAGTAGTAACCACCCGCATCCTCCATTTCCGTTCGCAGGCCTGCGGCCCTTGCCAGTTTGTCAGCCCAAGGGCCGTTCGCTGCGACCTCGCGCATCAACCTGTGCGACGGTTCGTTGAGGTTATCGGGCATCTGAATCGCCAGGCTGCCGCCGGGCGCGAGCCTGGCCACCAATGACGGCAGCAACCGGGCGTGATCGGGCAGCCACTGCAATACCGCATTGGCGAAAATCACGTCGAACGGGCCGGCATCGTTCCAGACATCGATGTCTGCGGTGTCGAATTGCACCTGAGGCAAGCGCTGGCGGGCGGCCTCGATCATATCGGGCGAACTGTCCACCCCTCGCACCGCGGCATTGGGAAAGCGCTGCACCAGCAACTCGGTGGAATTACCCGGGCCGCAACCGATGTCGATTGCCGATTGGACGTCCATTGTGGGGATGGCGGCCAGCAAGTCACGCGCCGGGCGCGTTCGCTCATCTTCAAACGCTACGTATTGTTTGGCGGACCAACTCATATCGTTCTCCTGTCGGTGCAGGTTGTAGCCAGAGGCAGACAACCGGTTCGCTACGATACATCGACCGATGTGCTCTGCCCTATCCCGACTTTTGGAGGGCGTAGGATCTGAGTGAGCCTTTTCTTATCGCAAAATCATCGAAAGTCATAACCAAAAGGACCGTTCGTCGACCGAAGAGCGAAGCGATTTTGACAGTATAAAAATGACATCTATAGTCCTACTCGCGGCCTGTTGGAAGGAACCCAACCCGTCATTTCAAGGCAAGGAGCAAGGCCAGCTCGCACCCGTGATCGAGTGGGTTCCCCAGTAGTGTGTTCGCAACGGCCGCAAGGCAAAGCGTTGTGCCTGGTAGGTAGCCAGGTAATCACTATCAAAGGAGCT
This sequence comes from Pseudomonas sp. PDM24, assembly GCF_019218905.1. Classification (NCBI taxonomy): domain Bacteria; kingdom Pseudomonadati; phylum Pseudomonadota; class Gammaproteobacteria; order Pseudomonadales; family Pseudomonadaceae; genus Pseudomonas; species Pseudomonas sp. PDM24. Next base: position 187,040 of record NZ_JAHUWR010000006.1, read on the forward strand.
TTACTATGTCTCGAGTCACGGATGTACTTGTTTCGATCGACACCGAAACCATTCTGAAAAACTACCCGAACATCAGCAAAAACCCTGCTGCGCCGACGATGATCGACGTCAACCATGTATACATGGTGACCAATCAGAACAACGTGGTGAGTGGCCAGGCCGGTGGCGAGCTCAACCTGAAAGCGCAGGTAGGCGATCTGATTCGCTGGCGCGAAACCAGCCTGTCGCTAGGCTTCGAGCAAGCAGTGATTTTCTACAAGTTCGTTGGTAACGCAGGCAACGAGTTGATCTCTACGCCCACGCCACGCACGGCTACCGCCTCCTTTGCAGTCCCGAACAGCAGCAATCCGTCGGTGCCCAGCTGCCAGAAGGTCGAAAACCATTACTGGTCTTCGGAAACCCTTGCTTGCGGCAGCGTGACCTATCACTTCCAGTTCCTGATCGTGAATCGTGACTGCCAGATCATCGGCTGCTGCACATGGGATCCGTTCATTACCATCCATAACTGATGCTGGGCCGGGCCCCTTGGCAACGAGGGGCCTACCGAGCTCGTTGCCGCCTCGGCTGGAACAGGATGTCTCGCTTGAACCGAAGCGGTTACCGTTTTGCGTCAACATCATGAAAGGATCCATGATGACTTCCGAACCGATTACCTCCCCTAAGGCGAGCGCCGTGACAGCCAGTAGTATGCTGCTGATCGTCGATGCCGAATCGCTGCTTTCCCGTTATCCGCAACCCAGTCTTGAAGCGCAAAAACCGACGGTGATTGAAGACGGCTTCATCTTCGCCATCAGCGGTACAGAAACAACAAAAAACACCAAAAATGACAGCAAAGTGACGCTAACAGCCAGTAACGGCCAAGTCTTCCATCTCCGCGGCAGAACCGTCAGCTTGCTGGCCGAACACAGCGTTGTCTTTCACAACATTTCGGTGGTCGATACGGGGATCCTTTCGCCACCCAAACTGGTCGTCAACGGCGAGCAGACAGTCCCCGCGCCCGACCCCGCCAACCCGACCCAACCGGGTAGCCACAAGGCCGATGATCACTACTGGGAGTGCTCGCAACTGAGCACGGGCGTGACAGCCTGCGAACTGAACTTCATGCTGATCAACCAGCGCTGTGAAGCGGTGGGGTACTTCAGCTGGAAGACTGAGGTGACGTTGTTGTGAATAGATAGATACAAAAAAAACAACGCCAGTTCAGGCGCGGAACCTGTGGGAGCGGGCTTGCTCGCGAATGCGGTGTTTCAGGCGACATCAATATTGACTATGCCGCCGTCTTCGCGAGCAAGCCCGCTCCCACATGGATTCACACTTATTTCTTGGCATGCAACGATACAGCAGCCACTCACCGCTATTTACTATCCGCCCCCTTCTCCTGCATCTGCACCGATGACTTGGTGCCATCAGTATTGTCTTTAGTCTCGTTATCCGAGTTATCGAAGCAGCCCTGCAACGCAAGCAGGCAGCAACAAAGGTAAAACGTGCGAGCGAGGTTCATGCGGGTCTCCAGTTTCACAGGCTTGAAGTAGTGACCCCATGTCGGTGGAAATGGTTGCGACTTTTTCGGCCCCGACGATCAGCCTCTGACAGAGGGTTTACGCATCCATGCGCAGGCACTATTCAGCAGAATTTTCGTTATGCCCGTGCTGTCTGAAAATCAGGCGCATTCCTATAAGGAGCACGGCAATGAAATTCGCAAAAATTGCACAGAAACTCTCCCTGTGGGCCGGCCTGCCCCGTACATTTCTGGGGGCGATCGTTCTGATTATCCTGTGGGGTTTGAGCGGGCCGATTTTTCATTTCAACGATACCTGGCAATTGATCATCAACACCTCGACCACCATCATCACTTTCCTGATGGTGTTCCTTATCCAGAACACCCAGAACCGCGACACGGACATTTTGCACTTGAAGATCGATGAGTTATTGCGAGTAACGAAAGAAGCGCAGAACGCGATGCTGGGTCTCGAATCGCTGGATCTCAATCAGCTGGAAGAATTGAGAAAGAAATATCGCAACCTCGGCGAGGGCGAAACGATTCCTCTGGACGGCACTGTCGTCCCGGAAACAAAGAAACAGGATTGAATGAATGTTGACTCATGCCCCGCGGGTGACCGGTGACGTCACCCGCGCCATTGGTGCTAACGACTGGCTTGCAGCTCTCTGGCCATTTGCAGGTGGTTTTGCAGTTTGGGCAAGGTTTCTTCGGCGAACGCTTTGATTTGCGGCACGTCCGTGGTCTGCGCTTGTTGTTGAAGCTGCTCGATGGTCTCTTGGGTGGTTTTCACCTGACTGGCGGCGTACGCCTGATCGAAGGACGCATCGTCCTTCACCTCCGGAATCAGGGTTTTGGCCTTGTCCATCACCTCTTCGCGTGGTGCGACCGGTAAATCGAGTTGCTTGGCAATTTTCGCCAGATGCTGGTTGGCGGTGGTGAGGTCGTTGATCACCACGATGGTGTAGTCCTTGACCTCTTTGGATTCGGTTTTCTGGTGCGCCAGGCGGCTGGCTTCGATGTCGGCCATGCCTTTGGCCGACGCTTCGTTGATGAATTCAGCAGCTGACTGGGCAAAGGCACTGTTGGCAAACAGCCCCAGTAACGTGACAAAACTGGCATTGCGTAAACGGGTGGCCATCCGGCTCATGGTCGCGCCCTCCTTCTTTGAAAATTCAAACGGGAGCTTGCGCCCCCGTCTTTTAATAAAACCATCTTCACTATTACCGGGATTTCTGACCACCTTTGCGGCCCATGCCGCCTTTCGCGGAGTCTTTATCAACGGTCGTCGTGGTGGTTTTCCCACCTTTGCGACCGGCTTCAGACGCCTTCGTTCGATCATGGGCACTACCCGGACTCGGATTTTTTGAAGTAGGCATGGTTTTCATCCTCTTGATGATGAGAGCAGCGAGCAGCCGCCCGCATAGAATAAGAATTTCCATAGTCAAAAAGGTTTAGAAAAACTGGCAACGCTGCGACGAACGGTGACGGGCTTTCAGGCCCCGAGACGCAGGTGATGCTGGCGCTTGGCGCTGTACATCGCCTCGTCGGCATGCCTGAACAACTGATTTTCTTCAGTCCCGTGTTCGGGGTAGCGCGCAACGCCAATGCTCGGCTGGATGTTCAGGTTATGCCCGTCCAGGCGCAGGGGCTGAACCAGTACCTGACGGATCTTTCCCGCCACACGCTCGGCATCCTCTGCGGCATGGATGCTGTGCAACAACACCACAAATTCATCACCGCCGATGCGCGCCACGGTATCGGTTTCACGCACGCAGCCCTTGAGCCGATTGGCGACCGCTTGCAGCAGCATGTCGCCAACCGTATGACCGTGGGTGTCGTTGACATGCTTGAAGCGGTCGAGGTCGACGTAGAGCAAAGCCATTCGACCGGAGTCTGTTCGGGCCAGCTCCAGTGAGGCTTTGAGGCGTTCGCGCAGCAACTCGCGATTGGGCAACTGAGTCAGTTGGTCGTACTGGGCCATGCGCTGGAGCCGGGCATGCAATTGCTTGCGCTCGATAGCGGTCGCGACCTGGGCGCAAACATACTGCAGCAGCTCTTTGTCTTGCTCGGTATAACGCTCGCCGCCCGGTACGCTTTTAACGATCAACGCGCCAATGGTGCCGTTCTTCGAACTCAATGGCACGCCCAGCCAGCAGGGCGAATCCTGGCCCGCGACCAGTGCCGCAAACCCCGCCGGCGGATTGTCCTGATCCGGAGTCAGCAGGATCGGCAAGCCGCTGCGAATCACTTCACTGCAAAGACGCCCGGTCACAGTCCCGGGCTCCTCGGGTTGCGGTTCACGGTCGTCGACGTGATAGGGAAAATTCAGCTGCGCGCAGTGCTCGTCATACAGCGCCACGGAGAAATTCAACGCCGGGAGCCATTCGCCGATGATCGAATGGACGCGTTTGAACAGCGCCAGCAAATCTTCCGCCGCATGGGCCGCCTCGGAGATTGCGTACAGCGCCGCTTGTCGGGACTCGGCCTGTTTGCGCTCGGTGATGTCGCGCGCCACGGCAATGCGCAACTGATCGACCTCCGACCAGCGCGCCGACCAGAGAATGTGCACCACCCGGCCGTCCTTGCGCAGGTAACGATTTTCAAAATTGAGCTTGGGTTCGCCGCCCATGATCTCCCGCGCGGCGTCGAGGGTGCGCTGCCGGTCGGCGGGATGCACCAGGTCGATCATCGGCTGGCCGACCAACTCGTCGGGGGTGTAACCGAAAATGCGCTCGCAGGCCGCGCTGACAAATACGAAGCGACCTTGTTTATCCACCGCACAGACGGCGTCCAGCAAGAGGTCAATGTAGCTCGCCAGTGGGGCGGAATTTCTGGTTTCCATAATGCCGAGAGCGTGTCCGGACAATGCAACATTGAACAACCCTCCCTGACCGGTCATACGCCCGAGCGATGACTGTGCAGCCGACGCTTCCCTGCGATCAGCCTCAAGCCTTGTTCGTCACCAGCCCCGGCAGCGCATGCGCCAAGGCATTGATGGCAAAACCGATGAACATTACCCCGCACAACCGGGTGATCGCCAGTTCATGACGCTGATACAACGTGCGCACCTGACGCGCCCCGACGATGCCTATGAGAATAGCGTAGGCCAAAAGGCCACCAACGAAGCTCAGGATGATCAACCAGGGCAACATCGACCAATGCAGCAACTCTGCACGGCTGGACAACAGCGCAGTAAAGGTCGCCACTGCCACCGGATAAGCCTTGGGGTTGGTCAAACCGAACAGGATGCCGTGCCAGAATGGCTGCCGCGCCGGCCCCTGAGGCGCCTCGGCGCTGCCGCGACGAGCCCGCACCGCGCGCAGACCCAGCCAGAACAGGTAGAGCCCGCTGAGTACGCCCAACACATCGAACGCGGTGCTGCCGATTTCCCGCGCACCGACAATCGCGATCAGCGCCGTGCTGCACCAGACCACGTCGCCCAGCAAATGCCCGCACAGAAACCCCGCTCCGGCCCGCCGCCCGCGCGCCGCGCCGATGCCGAACACCGCCAGCACACCCGGGCCCGGCGTGATGCCATAAATGAAGCCCGAGGCGAGAACGGCCATTAGCAGCGATGGAGTCATGGGAATTCCTGTTGAAACGCCGGATGAATGGACGCAAGTCTATCTCAGGCCCCCAAGCATCGACTCACTGATCGTCGAAGAACTTCATCCCCGCATACGGCCGTTGCCGACACGCCGCCAGCCGCGACGCCAGATCCCCGACATGCGCCTCAAGCTTGTGCCCGTCCGGGTCGAGAAAATAGAACGACGCACCTTCGCTGCGGTTGTCCCGCCATTCCCGCACGTTGGCCGATCGCAGGCGTTCGACGAACAACGGGAAGTCCACTGAATCGATACCGAAGGCGTAATGGGTGTAGTCAGCGGTGGCCGTAGGTTCGCGTAGCGGATCGAGAGAAAGGCACAGCCACAGACCGGGTAATGAGAGATAGGCGCCGGCATCCCACGTGGCTTCAAGCTGAAGTTGTAGCAGATCGCGATAGAACGCCACGCTGCGGTTCAGGTCGGTGACGGCGAGGGTCAGGTGGTTGAGGCCGGTTAGCATGGGTTTAGTAACCTATAGGCTGGGTCCGACCGGAGCGTACAACTTAAACGTCCTTGAGCGTATAGCCGCTGGGGGTTTGTTGGCTGTGAGTCAGTCTTCACGAGCAAGCCTGCTCCCCCATTTTGATCTGTGGAGAATCGAATATCGCGTCCGACACAAATCCCTTGTGGGAGCGGGCTTGCTCGCGAAGAGGCCCGCCCAATCCGACAAATGACTATCAGACCACCCCCGCGCCACTGCTCAAACAACATCCGCCTCACCGGCGACAGGGTCGCTTCATCGCGCACCACCAGAATCTAATGCGCGATCCAACCAGTCATCCGTCAGCGGTACCGCGTGCAAACCGAACCGTGCCCTGGTCAAAACGCGCTGCGGAAAATCTCCTCGATCTGCCGCTGATCCGCCTTCCGTGGATTGGTCAGTCCACAGGCGTCTTTCAAGGCGTTGCTGGCCAGCACCGGGATGTCGTTGAGCCTGGCACCGAGCTCACGTAAGCCGGCGGGGATTTCCACGTCCTTGGCCAGAGTGCGAATGGCCGCGATCGCTGCCTGAGCGCCCTCTTCAGGGCTGAACCCGCGAACGTCGGCGTCCATCGCACGAGCAACATCGGTCAGGCGCTCGGCGCAGACCAGCGCGTTGAAACTCTGCACGTGAGGTAGCAGCACCGCATTGCACACACCGTGGGGCAAGTCATAGAAACCGCCCAACTGGTGAGCCATCGCGTGAACGTAACCGAGGGACGCATTGTTGAACGCCATGCCGGCGAGGAACTGCGCGTAAGCCATGTTTTCCCGCGCGATCATGTCACTGCCGTCGCGTACGGCCAGGCGCAGATTATTGCTGATCAAGGTGATGGCTTTCAGCGCACAGGCATCGGTAATCGGGTTGGCCGCCGTGGAGACGTAGGCTTCGATGGCGTGGGTCAGTGCGTCCATGCCAGTGGCGGCAGTCAGACCCTTGGGCATGGCGACCATCAGCGCCGGGTCGTTGACCGACAGCAGCGGCGTGACGTTGCGATCGACGATGGCCATTTTCACGTGACGGGATTCGTCGGTGATGATGCAAAAACGGGTCATCTCGCTGGCAGTGCCGGCGGTGGTGTTGATCGCGATCAGCGGCAACTGCGGTTTGGTTGACTGATCGACGCCTTCGTAGTCACGAATCGTCCCACCGTTTGTGGCGCACAAGGCGATGCCCTTGGCGCAGTCGTGAGGCGAACCGCCGCCCAGCGACACCACGAAATCACAACGACTTTCCTTGAGCAGGCCCAGGCCAAGTTCGACGTTGGCGATGCTCGGATTCGGCTTGGCGCCGTCGAAGATCACCGAGTCGATGTCCTGGATCGCCAGTTTCTCGGCAATCATCGTCGCCACGCCAGCCTTGGCCAACCCGGTGTCGGTGACGATCAGCGCCTTGCGAAAACCATACTTGCGAATGGCGTCCATGGCTTCGTCGAGGCAACCGGTGCCCATGATGTTCACAGCGGGGATGAAAAACGTACTGCTCATGCGCGAGTCTCCTGGCTGAAGCCGAATCAACAGCACCGATCCGGCGGGTGCGCACAGGATCGACCCATTAGTCGTGCGGTAACTTGATCTGGCTCAAGTCCGGGTCGTGATAAAGTCGCCGTCCATCAGACCTTTTGCTTTGAGACAACGAACGCAATGACCGATTTCCAGGATGTCGATGCCCAACTTGAAGACTGGAACGCCTTGCGCACCACCGCCTCTTTCGGCGGCCTGCTGGTGGGTAACGGTGCCAGTCGTGCGGTATGGGACGACTTCGGCTACGACTCGCTGTTCGAAAACGCCCGCACTGTCGAAGAGAAGCCGCTGAGCCAATCCGAATTGAGCGTGTTCGAGGCGATGCAGACGCGCAGTTTCGAACAGGTGCTTGGGGCGCTGAAAACCACCAGCCGGGTCAACAAGGCCTTGGCCGTCAGCTCAGCGGCACCGCGCAATCGTTATTACGCGATCAAGGAAGCGCTGATCAATACCGTGCATGCGGTGCACATCCCTTGGCGGTTGGTGGTGCCCTCGACGCTGGCGACGATCAATCAGGAATTGGGCAGCTATCGAACGGTGTTCACCACCAATTACGATTTGCTCAACTACTGGGCGATCCAGCACCGGCCTGAGGCGATTACCGATCTGTTCCAGGGCACCGAGCCGCATTTTGACCTGAGCCTCACCACGACAGACAAAACCCGGCTGTTGTACCTGCACGGCGGCCTGCATCTGGTGCGCAATCAGGACGGCACCGCGCGTAAATTGATGTCGACCGAAGGTACGTTGCTGGGCAGTTTCGCCATCAACAATACGATCAAGACCCTCGACGATGTGCCGCTGTTCGTCAACGAAGGTCCGACCCAGGACAAGCTCAAGACCATTCGCAACTCCGATTACCTGTCGTTTTGCTACGACCAGTTACTGGGCCATGGCGATGGGCTGTGCATCTTCGGGCATGCCCTTGGCGAGCAGGACAGTCACATCATTCATGCATTGCGTCAGGCGAAGCCGAAGACAGCGGCGATCTCGATTTACCCGCGCAGCAAGGCGTTCATCCAGCATCAGAAGCGGCATTACACGAAGGTGTTTGAAGGGACGGGAGTGGAGCTGCGGTTTTTTGATTCGAAGACGCACGCGCTTGGTAGTCCGAAGCTGACTGTACCGGTCGAAGTTTAGCGGCGCCGCGGGGCCGGCCTCTTCGCGGGCAAGCCCGCTCCCACAGGGATTTGTGAACGCTGCCAAACCTATGTGGGAGCGGGCTTGCTCGCGAAGGGGGCTGAACATTCAACGAAGATGCTGAATGTCAGACCGCTTTCGCGAGCAAACCCGCTCCCACACTGGATGTGTATTGGACTTATCAAGCGGTGTGTTTAGAGCACCGGCAAGGTCTTGTCCTTGATCACCGTGGTCGGGCCGTTGGCCTTGACGCTGGCGATGCCTTTATCCCTCGCGGTATCGGATGAGTAGGACTCGCTGCTGCCGATGATCTCGTGATTACCGGCCTTCAGGTTGAAATAAGGGTGACCGTCCTTGGTGGTTTTTTTCTCGTAGCGTTCGTCCAGTGGACTGTTGGCCTGAACCGAGGCGATACCGCCATCGGCCGCGCCGCGCGTGGTGTACAGCTCACTGGTCAGAATGGTTTCGGCATTGGCCGCTTTCAATACAAACTTGAATTGACCGTTGACGGTTTTGCTCACTTCGTACCATCCAGACATGCTTCTACTCCTTGGCGATTGAGAGGTTTCGCGCTTCAGAGTAAAGACCAAGTCAGGATTTCTGTCGCCTGTACCGGCCCCTTCGCGGGCAAGCCTCGCTCCTACAGGTTTTGGGGCGGACGCAAAAATTCGCGGTCAACCGAAACCTGTGGGAGCGAGGCTTGCCCGCGAAGGCGTCCTCAAAATCGACACAAACCGCTCTATTTCACCGCAGCCCGTACCACCGACAACTCAGGTGTCTGCACCCGTCGCTGGCTCAAGTAGCGCATGCAGCTAACCCGCAAGAACGAGGCGAAATTCACCACTTCGCCGCGGTAGTCCATCACCTCTTCATACAGCTTGGCGATCAACTGATTGGTGGTCATGCCGTCGACCTCGGCGATTTCGCTGAGGATGTCCCAGAACTGATTCTCCAACCGCAGGGTGGTCACCACCCCGCAGATGCGCAGCGAGCGGGAGCGCGACTCGTAGAGAATCGGATCGGCCTTGACGTAGAGCTCGCACATGGAAACGTCCCTCGTTACAGCGTGATTTTGGTGCCCAGCAACCCAAGGAAACCGGCCAGCCAGCTCGGGTGCGCCGGCCAGGCCGGTGCAGTGGCCAGATTGCCTTGAACGTGACCTTCCGTCACCGGGATATCGATGAACGTGCCGCCAGCCAGGCGTACTTCCGGGGCGCACGTCGGGTAGGCGCTGCACTCGCGGCCTTCAAGAATGCCTGCCGCGGCCAACAGTTGCGCACCGTGACACACGGCGGCGATCGGTTTGCCAGCCTTGTCGAACGCTCGCACCAGGTCCAGGACTTTTTCGTTCAGGCGCAGGTACTCCGGCGCACGACCGCCCGGCACCAGCAGCGCGTCGTAGTTCGCTGCATCTACCTTGGCGAAATCGAAGTTCAGGGCAAACAGGTGACCGGGTTTTTCGCTGTAGGTCTGGTCGCCTTCGAAGTCATGAATTGCCGTGCGCACGGTCTGGCCGGCGGTTTTGTCCGGGCAAACGGCGTGTACCGTGTGGCCGACCATCAGCAGCGCCTGGAAGGGCACCATCACTTCGTAGTCTTCGACGTAATCGCCGACCAGCATCAGAATTTTTTTAGCCGCCATGGGGAGGACTCCTCTGGAAAATGCGTGGGCATGCAGGAGTATTCAAAGTAGTCCTTATCCAGCGGGGTGGGTAATAACCAGTTACTACCTGATGGACCGCGTTATCGTTCTTCGCGGGCAAGCCTCGCTCCTACAGGTCTTGTGCCGTTCTTGCGGCCGATGCAAAACCTGTAGGAGCGAGGCTTGCCCGCGAAGGCGTCCGCAAACTGTACGGATAACTCTGCGCCTATCTGTAACAGAGCAGCGCCTGCGGTTTATGGCTAGATAAAGAAACTTCCCCGCCATTCTTAATTCTGGTTGCCATCATGTCCTCGCGCGAAAACACCGGCATGGCCCTCGGCCTGCTCGGCGTCGTTATCTTCAGCCTGACCCTGCCCTTCACCCGGATCGTCGTGCAGGAACTTCATCCGCTGCTCAACGGCCTGGGCCGTGCGTTGTTCGCGGCGATTCCGGCAGCGCTGTTATTGCTGTGGCACCGGGAGAAGTGGCCCACCTGGAAACAAGTCAAAGGCCTGACGCTGGTGATCGCGGGGGTCATCCTTGGTTTCCCGGTGCTGTCGGCCTGGGCCATGCAGACCTTGCCCGCCTCCCATGGGGCACTGGTCAACGGCCTGCAACCGCTGTGCGTGGCGCTGTATGCCGCGTGGCTGTCCCATGAACGTCCGTCGAAAGCCTTCTGGGCCTGCGCCGCGTTGGGCAGTGCGTTGGTGCTCGGTTATGCGCTGATCAGCGGCGCGGGCAGTATTCAGGCCGGTGATTTGCTGATGCTCGGCGCGATTGCCGTGGGTGGGTTGGGTTATGCCGAAGGCGGCCGGTTGGCCAGGGAGATGGGTGGCTGGCAGGTGATCTGCTGGGCGCTGGTGCTGTCGACGCCGCTGCTGATCGGGCCGGTGGTGTATCTGGCGCTGCAACATCAGGGCGAGATCTCAGCCAAAACCTGGTGGGCGTTTGGTTACGTCTCGCTGTTTTCGCAGTTCATCGGGTTCTTTGCCTGGTACGCCGGCCTGGCCATGGGCGGCATTGCCCGGGTCAGTCAGATCCAGTTGCTGCAGATCTTCTTCACCATCGCGTTTTCGGCGCTGTTCTTCGGTGAACACGTCGAGCCGATTACCTGGCTGTTTGCCGCCGGGGTGATCGTGACGGTGATGTTGGGGCGCAAGACGGCGGTGCAACCCGCGCGTGTTGCCACGGCCTAACCCTGTAGGAGCCAGGCTTACCGGCGAAGGCGTCCTCGCAATCGCCTTCGCCGGCAAGCCTGGCTCCTACAGAATTAGCGGCGACCGTCATCCCGCAACTGCCGTCCCATAGCAGCGATCAGAGGTAACCATCAGCCCGCAGCAGGGTTTCCAGGCAATGTTCGCTGATGTGGTAGAAATCCTTCAGTTCCTGGATCTTCACCAACAGCTGAGCCGGGTCCACCGGTTCAGCGCGTTTGACCGCCAGGATCATCTTGTTCTTGTTGGTGTGGTCCAGTGAAATGAACTCAAAAACCTTGGTCTCATAACCGCAGGCTTCCAGGAACAGTGCACGCAAACTGTCGGTGACCATTTCCGCCTGCTGGCCCAGGTGCAGGCCGTATTGCAACATCGGCTTGAGCAGCGTCGGGCTCTGGATCTGCAGGCGGATCTGCTTGTGGCAGCACGGTGAGCACATGATGATCGAAGCGCCGGAACGAATACCGGTGTGAATCGCATAGTCGGTGGCGATGTCGCAGGCATGCAACGCGATCATCACGTCCAGCTCGCTCGGCGCGACGCTGCGCACGTCACCGCATTTGAACACCAGCCCCGGATGCTCCAGCTTCGCCGCCGCGCTGTTGCACAGGTTGACCATGTCTTCGCGCAGCTCGACGCCGGTCACCTCGCCCTCGGCCTTCAACGTGTTGCGCAGGTAGTCGTGGATCGCGAACGTCAGGTAGCCCTTGCCCGAACCGAAATCCGCCACCCGCACGGGTTTGTCCAGCGCCAGCGGCGACGAGGTCAGCGCATGGCTGAAGACTTCGATGAACTTGTTGATCTGCTTCCACTTGCGCGACATCGCCGGGATCAGCTCATGCTGCGCGTTGGTCACGCCGAGGTCTTTGAGAAACGGCCGGCTCAGGTCGAGGAAACGGTTCTTCTCGCGGTTGTGCTCGGCGGACGGCACTTCGCGCAATTGCTGAGGTTTGCTCTTGAACAGCGAAGATTTGCCCTTTTTGCTGTATTCGAGCTGGGCTTCGTCAGTCAATGACAGTAAATGCGCATTCTTGAACGATGCGGGCAACAGCGCAGCAATGGTCGCCACGCCCTCGGCAATTGGCAGGTTCTTGGTGATGTCGCGGGTTTTGTAGCGGTAGACGAAGGACAGGCACGGCTGATCCTTGACCGTCAGTTGCTTGATGATCAGCCGCTGCAAGTCCGCTTCGCCACCGACGTATTTGGCCAGCACCAGTTTGATGAAGGCGTTCTGGTCGAGGCTGGTTTGCAGCAAGTCGATGAACTGGGCGTGATGATCCGGCGCGAGGCTGGCGGGAGTGGCGGTGACAGACATGGGAAAAAACGGCCTCGGGCGGTGCGGATCGGGGAATGGTGGGTATTTTAGGGGGGATGGCCGTTCGGGACACGCAGTTATTTGCCGAACGGTGCGATCCGTAGCAGCTGGCGCAGCCTGCGTTCGGCTGCGCAGCAGTCATAAAATCAAAATACGCGGTGTATCAGATAGACCGTGCCAAGCAAATTTACGACTGCTTCGCAGCCGAACGCAGGCTGCGCCAGCTGCTACAAGGAATGAGTCGCAGCCAAAATGCTGGTTGTCAGCTCAACACCACCAACCGATTCGGCAACTCATTGCGCACATGGGTCACCGGCACATGCACCTTGAGCAACTCGCCGCATGCCTCGATGCATGTCACAAACCCCTGCAACGTCTGCCCCTGTTTCACCTGTTGCGTAAACGCCGCCACAATCGCGTCCCAGTTTTTGTTGTCCAGCCGTTTGGAAATACCTTCATCCACCAGAATCTCCACATAGCGCTCGGCCTCGGAGACGAAAATCAGCATGCCGGTGCTGCCGACGGTATGGTGCAGGTTTTGCTCAAGGAACTGCCGACGCGCCAGGTTCGACGCCCGCCAGTGACGCACCGAGCGCGGGATCAGGCGCGTGGTGACTTTCGGAATCCGGAACACCAGGCACAACACGATGAAACTGAACCATTGCACCAGCAACAGGCTGTGCATGGTCAGCCAGCCCGTCAGGTAATGCACGATACCCGGCACCACCAGCGCCAGCAGACTGGCCCAGAGCAGCGGGATATACGCGTAATCGTCGGCGCGGGCCGCAAGCACCGTCACCAGTTCGGCATCGGTATCGCGCTCGACCCGGGCAATTGCCTCGGCGACTTTGCGTTGTTCGTGTTCAGTCAGTAATGCCATGTTTATGAATGCCTGCTCGCTATTGTTGTTTTTACCTGCAGTGTTATCACCAGCCGCCCGACGAACCACCGCCCCCGAAACTGCCCCCGCCGCCGCTGAAGCCCCCGCCGCCACCGCCGCCAAAACCTCCGCCGCCGAAACCGCCTCCCGAGCCGCCACGGCCTCCTCCGCTTGGCAGAATACCGAACATCTGGCCGATGAAGATCGTCAGGATGAACAGCAACACCAGGAACACGAACAACCCCGGCGGCCGTTCAACGGAATCACTCTCCTGATCACCACGCGGTTCAAACACTGTCGACGGCTCGTCCAGTGGATTGCCGCCCAGCACCACCAGCATCGCCGCGACCCCGTCGCTGATGCCTTTGCTGAAGTTGCCGGCCTTGAACGCGGGCGTGATCACCTGATGGATGATCACCGAACTCTGCGCATCGGTCAGGCGCCCTTCCAGGCCATAACCGACTTCGATCCGCAACTTGCGCTCGTCACGCGCGACGATCAGCAGCGCGCCGTTGTTCTTGTCCTTCTGGCCGATGCCCCAATAGCGTCCCAGCTGATAACCGAAATCCGCGATGTCGGCGCCCTGCAAGTCCGGCAACGTGACCACCACCAACTGCTCGCCGGTGGTTTTTTCGTGGGCGTTGAGCTGTTGCGTCAGCTGCTCGCGCACCGCAGGCTCGATCATCTGGGCGTTGTCCACCACCCGCCCGGTCAATTCCGGGAACTTCAACTCGGCCTGGGCCGTCAGGGTAAACACCCAGAACACCAGCACCAGGCCCACTTTCAACACGCGCATTGGCAACCTCATCCTTGGTGACGCTTCAAGCCCGTTCCGGCGCTTACTGGAACTTCACTTCAGGCGCTTTCTCGGCATCGGGGCTGGTAGCCTCGAAGGTTTCGCGGATCGGCAGATCGCTATACAACACGGTGTGCCACAGGCGACCGGGAAAGGTGCGGATCTCGGTATTGTATTTCTGCACCGCCAGGATGAAGTCGCGACGCGCCACGGCGATGCGGTTCTCGGTGCCTTCAAGTTGCGATTGCAGCGCCAGGAAGTTCTGGTTGGCCTTGAGGTCCGGGTAGCGTTCGGACACCACCATCAACCGACTCAGGGCGCCAGTCAGCTGATTCTGCGCCTGCTCGTACTGTTTTAGCTTTTCCGGATTGTCCAGCGTGCTGGCATCCACCTGAATCGAGGTGGCCTTGGCGCGGGCTTCGATCACCGCGGTCAGGGTTTCTTGCTCATGTCGGGCATAACCCTTGACGGTTTCCACCAGGTTGGGAATCAGGTCGGCGCGACGCTGGTACTGGTTCTGCACCTGGCCCCAGGCGCCCTTGGCTTGTTCGTCGAGGGTCGGGATATTGTTGATGCCGCAGCCGGTCAGCAGTGTTGTCAGCCACATCAAGGCTGCAACCTGCAGGCTCGACCGATAGTGAAGTCGTACATTCATCTGGTTGATGCTCCCTTGCACATTCCGTTGATGAAACAACCTGCGAACTTTGAACCCGGCTCTTGGGGCATAATCTGCGCCGCTACTGGATTGCAACGAGCCAATGGGCTAAAAGATGCCCCGGCGCTAACACATAAGTGTGCTGCATTCACCTGAACAACAATAGTCGCTCCCAAAATTTTGGCTGACCGGCGTGTATTCACTGCCGTTTAGGCTTTTGAGAAAACCATTCATGAAGAAGCTGTGTTTGCTGGGCCTGTTCGTCAGCCTGGCCAGTCATACCGTATTGGCCGCCACGACGCCCGCACCTATAGAGAACAAGGACGCTTTCATCAGCCACCTGATGAAGCAAATGACCCTCGATGAAAAGATCGGCCAGTTGCGCCTGATCAGCATCGGCCCGGAAATGCCGCGGGAGATGATCCGCAAAGAGATCGCTGCCGGCAATATCGGCGGCACGTTCAACTCGATCACCCGCGCAGAAAACCGCCCGATGCAGGACGCGGCCATGCGCAGCCGGTTGAAGATCCCGATGTTCTTCGCCTATGACGTGATCCACGGCCATCGCACCATTTTCCCGATTCCGCTGGCCCTGGCCTCGAGCTGGGACATGGACGCCATTGGTCGCTCCGGGCGCATCGCCGCCCAGGAAGCGGCGGCTGACAGCCTCGACATCACCTTCGCGCCGATGGTCGACATCTCCCGCGACCCACGCTGGGGCCGCACGTCCGAAGGCTTCGGCGAAGACACCTACCTGGTTTCGCGGATCGCCGGCGTAATGGTCAAGGCGTTCCAGGGCTCAGGCGCGAACGCGGCCGACAGCATCATGGCCAGCGTCAAGCATTTTGCCTTGTACGGCGCGGTCGAGGGCGGTCGCGACTACAACGTCGTCGACATGAGCCCGGTCAAGATGTACCAGGACTACCTGCCGCCGTACCGCGCCGCCATCGACGCCGGTGCTGGCGGGGTGATGGTTGCGCTGAACTCGATCAACGGTGTACCGGCCACCGCCAACACCTGGCTGATGAACGACCTGCTGCGCAAGGAATGGGGCTTCAAGGGCTTGGCGGTCAGCGATCACGGGGCGATTTTCGAGCTGATCAAGCACGGCGTCGCCGCTGACGGTCGCGAAGCCGCGAAGCTGGCGATCAAGGCCGGCATCGACATGAGCATGAACGACACCCTCTATGGCAAGGAATTGCCAGGGCTGTTGAAGGCCGGTGAGATCGAACAGAAAGACATCGACAACGCCGTGCGTGAAGTGCTCGCCGCCAAGTACGACATGGGCCTGTTCAAAGACCCGTACCTGCGCATCGGCAAGGCCGAGGATGACCCGGCCGACACCTACGCCGAAAGCCGTCTTCACCGCGCCGAGGCCCGTGATGTGGCGCGTCGCAGCCTGGTGTTGCTGAAAAACCAGGGCGACACCCTGCCGCTGAAGAAAACCGCGAAAATCGCTCTGGTCGGTCCACTGGCCAAGGCGCCGATCGACATGATGGGCAGCTGGGCCGCTGCTGGCCGTCCCGAGCAATCGGTGACCTTGTTCGACGGCATGACCAATGCGCTTGGCGCGCAGTCGACGCTGATCTACGCCCGTGGCGCGAACATCACCAGCGACAAGAAAATCCTCGATTACCTGAACTTCCTCAACTTCGATGCGCCGGAAGTGGTGGATGATCCGCGTTCGGCCAATGTGTTGATCGATGAAGCGGTGAAAGCCGCGCAACAGGCCGATGTGGTGGTCGCAGCGGTGGGCGAATCCCGTGGCATGTCCCACGAATCGTCGAGCCGCACTGACCTGAACATCCCGGCCGCCCAACGCGAGTTGATCAAGGCGTTGAAAGCCACCGGAAAACCGCTGGTATTGGTGTTGATGAACGGCCGGCCGCTGTCGATTCTCGAAGAGAACGAGCAAGCTGACGCGATTCTGGAAACCTGGTTCAGCGGCACCGAAGGCGGTAACGCCATCGCTGACGTGCTGTTCGGCGACTACAACCCGTCGGGCAAACTGCCGATAACCATCCCCCGCTCGGTGGGTCAGATTCCGACCTACTACAACCACCTGAGCATTGGCCGGCCGTTCACTCCGGGCAAACCGGGCAACTACACCTCGCAGTATTTCGAAGACACCACCGGGCCGCTGTTCCCGTTCGGCTTCGGCCTGAGCTACACCCAGTTCAGCCTGACCGACATGGCGCTGTCGTCGACCACCCTGAACAAGACCGGCAAGCTCGACGCCAGCGTCGTGGTGAAGAACACCGGCAAGCGTGACGGCGAAACCGTGGTGCAGCTGTACATCCAGGACGTGACCGGTTCGATGATCCGCCCGGTCAAGGAGCTGAAGAACTTCCAGAAAGTATTGGTCAAGGCCGGCGAACAGAAAGTCGTGCACTTCACCATCACCGAGGATGACCTGAAGTTCTACAACGCCCAGCTCAAATACGCCGCGGAACCGGGCAAGTTCAACGTGCAGATCGGCCTGGACTCCCAGGACGTGACGCAGCAGAGCTTTGAGTTGTTGTAATTCCCGACACGCCGCAAAACAAATGTGGGAGCGGGCTTGCTCGCGAAGACGGCTTAACATTCAACGAAGATGCTGAATGTCAGACCGCTTTCGCGAGCAAGCCCGCTCCCACATTAGGTTTAGGGTGTTGCGAAAATTGGGCTCAGCCCCGCCGATCCAGCAGATTCACCACCAGCCGATCCACCCATCCCCACACCCTCTGCTTGACCCGCCGCCACAACGGTCGGCGCTTCCATGCTTCGAGGCTGACTTCCTGGCTCAGGGCAAAGTCATTTTCGAAACTCGCCGCCACCGCCCGGGTCAGTTTGGGGTCCAGGGCTTCGAGGTTGGCTTCCAGATTGAAACGCAGATTCCAGTGATCGAAGTTGCAGGAGCCGATGCTCACCCAGTCATCGATCAACACCATCTTCAGATGCAGGAAACACGGCTGGTATTCGAAGATCTTCACCCCGGCCCGGAGCAGACGCGGGTAGTAGCGATGCCCGGCGTAGCGCACCGACGGATGATCGGTGCGTGGCCCGGTCAGCAGCAGACATACATCGACGCCACGAGCCGCCGCCCGGCGCAGTGAGCGACGGACTTTCCAGGTCGGCAGGAAATACGGCGTGGCCAGCCAGATTCGGCGCTGGCCACTGTTCAGCGCGCGAGTCAGTGATTGCAGAATATCGCGGTGTTGGCGGGCGTCGGCATAAGCGACCCGGCCCATGCCCTCGCCCATGACTGGCACTCGCGGCAAGCGCGGCAAACCGAAGTGTGCAGTGGGTTTCCAGGCGCGCCGATAACGGTTGGCGATCCATTGGCGGTCGAACAGCAACTGCCAGTCGATGACCAAGGGACCGGTGATTTCCACCATCACTTCGTGCCATTCGCTGGTGTCTTCGCCCGGGGTCCAGAACTCATCGGTGACCCCGGTGCCGCCGACCACCGCCAGGCATTGATCCACCAGAAGCAGCTTGCGGTGATCGCGATAAAAGTTGCCCACCCAACGGCGCCAGCTCAGGCGATTGTAGAAACGCAACTCAACACCGGCGGCCATCAGGCGCTGACGCAAGGTCAGGGTAAAGGCCAGGCTGCCGTAGTCATCGAACAGGCAGCGCACCCGCACGCCGCGTTCGGCAGCCTGGACCAGCGCCTGAACCATGGCCTCGGCGCAGGCCCCCGCCTCCACCAGGTACAGTTCCAGTTCGACTTGTTCTTCGGCACGGGCAATCGCCACCAGCATTCGCGGAAAAAACTGCGGGCCATCGATCAGCAGTTCAAAGCGGTTGCCTTCGCGCCACGGGAAAATTGCGCCGCGCATCTCAGCGCGCCGTGAAAATCAGCACCGCACCCACCGGCACCGACAGACTGATGGCCGACAAACCGGCAACCTTGCGCAAGCTTTCCAGGCCCGGGGCCAGGTCGAAGTCTTCAGCGTTGATCACCAAAGGTTCAAGAGTCACCACTTGGAAGCGCCGGTCATCGAGACGGGTCGCCAGCAGTTCGGCGTTGTATTGGTGTTGTTTGCCATGCAGGTTGACGGTCAGCGGCAAGCGCAACTCCAGTTGCGCACCGGGCGCCAGGTCGTTGATCGGCCGTAGATCGATTTGCGTGCTGATCAGCGCTTCAGGGAACGTCTGGATATCGAACAGCTCCTTGCGCATGCGTTCGTCGCGCAACGGAATGCCGCTGTTGACCGACTCCAGCTCGACCTCCACCTGCGCGAGGCCCTTGGGATCGACCTTGCCGTGCAGCACCAGAAAGCGCTGCACTTCGGAGATGTTGGCGTTTTTAGTGCTGATGAACGACAGCCGCGAGGACTCGCCGTCCAGGTACCAATTGGCCTGGGCCGACACGGTGACACCGGCCAGCAACAGGGAAGCGAGGGTTTTGCAGACAAAGCGGTTGAACATAGAGACTCATGGGCAGATAAACCTGAGCGAACCTTAACTGGCCTGAGGCAGGTTGCAAACTTTCTGTTGCTCCGACCCAACCTTTGTGGCGAGGGAGCTTGCTCCCGCTGGAGTGCGAAGCGCTCCCAAAATCAGACAATGAGTTCTTCCAGTAAGACCTCGGCCGCTGGCATTACGACTGCTTCGCAGCCGAGCGGGAGCAAGCTCCCTCGCCACAAAAAAACTGACCGCTTTCACGGTTGCAGGCGACATCCCTGCCGTTCACCACCCCAAACAGCGCTATGGCTGCGCCCCATACCACCCACCGTCACGCGCTTGTTCGCGGCGTCATCGACGAACCCGCTGGTGGGCAAATACTGCTTCACATAGCCCTGGCAATACTCGGCCGGATTGTTCATCACATAGCGGCACGAGCAGTATTCCTTGGCGGTGTAGGCGCTGATGATGTCCGGGAAAGCCCATAGCGCCACCCGCTCCTGCCAGCCCCAGCCAAGCAAGGCGATCAGCAGCACCAGCAACAGCGTGCTGAACGGCCGACGGCGAATAAAGCTGCGGCGGCTCATGGCTGCACCTGCATGGCAAATGCCTTGAGCGCGAGTCTGAGCAATTCGTTGTGCCGATAACTCCCATCGCGATCATCGCCGTAGCGCACGATCACCAGGTTTTCGCTGGGAATCACGTACATCGCCTGACCCCAATGGCCCAGCGCGGCGAAGGTGTCGACAGGGGCGTCGGGCCAGGGTTGTGTCGCGCCATCCACGGCGCGATTGAGCCACCAATGCCCGCCGGGCACGGCTTCATCCTGGTTGGCCTGATAGCGGGCGAAAGGCTCACGACTGAAGTCGACCCAATCCTTGGGCAGCAATTGCCGCTCACGCCAACGACCGTCGCGCGCCATCAACAGGCCGACCCGCGCCAGGTCCCGGGCAGTGAGATAGGCGTAGGACGATGCGACAAACGTGCCTGTGGCATCCGCTTCCCACACCGCACTGCGAATCCCCAAGGGTTCGAACAGCGCAGTCCATGGATAATCAGGATAACGGGCCGGGCCGACGATGGTTTTCAGCGCGGCGGACAGCAGGTTGCTGTCGCCACTGGAATAGCGGAATGCCTGACCGGGTTTGGCGTACTCGTCGTGCTCAACAGTGAACGCGGCCATGTCGCGGTGTCCACGGGTGTAGAGCATGGCCACCACCGAGGACTTCAATGGGGCATATTCGTAGTCTTCCTGCCAGTCCAGGCCCGAGGCCCAGTGCAACAGATCGGCCATGGTCATGGCCGAGTGTTTTTCCAGCGCAGGATAGAATTTCTGCACCGGATCCTGGAGTTTGAACAGCCCTTCGCCATAGGCCACACCGAGCACCGCGCCCATCAGGCTTTTGCTGATCGACCAGGTCAGGTGCGGCGTTTGCGCAGTGGTCGGGCCGGCGTAGCGTTCGTAGATCAGTTGGCCGTCGCGGATCACCAGCAAGGCATCGGTGCGAATGCCTTGGTGAGTGGCATCGTCGCGGGATGGGAAAGCGTAGTTTTCCAGAACCTGAAGTGCCGGGCCGGTGACTTTCGGGCCGGGCGACCATTGCTCGGCCGGCCAGTTTTCGGCCTGGGCTGTGAGGCTGAGCAGCATGAGAATCAGGGACAAGCCTTTGAACATGAGGGGCGCTCGGAGGGATGAACCTGCAGAGCCTAGTCGAGCTTGATGACAGTTTTGGAATTTGCGTCGTCCAAGAGATCGCCTTCGCGAGCAAGCCCGCTCCCACAGTTGATCTGCGGTGTTCACACATTTTGTGCTCACCACAAATCCCCTGTGGGAGCGGGCTTGCTCGCGAAGGGTCCCTTCAGCCTTACAACAATCCCGCCAACGCCTTGGCCAACCGCTTGCCCCGCGCCCCTGCCGCCAAATCCATCACGGTCTGATCGCGCTGCCACATCGCCGCCCATTGTGGCGGGCCATCGGCCAGGGCCTGATTCACTTCAGCCTTGAGCCCGTCGAACTGCGCAAACAACCCGCCCAGCAACACATGCCCGGCCGGATTGTTCGGCGCCTGGCGGCTGACTTCCGCGCACCCGGCCAGCAGCGCCAGCAAGCGCAGTTGCAAGGTTTGCGGCCAGTCGCTGTCTTGGCCAACGCCAAACAGCCACGCAATCATGGCGCTCAGCACATAGATGTCTTCCAGGGTTCGGAACGGTTTGACGTAAGCGTCCCAGCCATCCCCTGCGAGCAATTCACACAGCGCGTTGTCGAGAAACAAGCGGCCGTGGCTGATGTCCGGCATCAGCGGCATGGGCGCGAGCTTTTCCAGACGCACACCCGGCTCGCCGGGGTAAACCACCGCAAGGTTCAAGCGCGGCACTTCGCCGGGTTCTTCACTGCGAGCAGCGACCAATAGCCAGTCGGCGGCATCGCCAGCGGTGACGAAATCCTTGCGCCCGCTCAGACGTAAATCGCGCAGCCGAGTCTGCATGTCCGCCACCCGCAAACTGCGCTGTTCGGTCGCGCACAACGCGCCGAGGCTCAGTGGCGCGCTCGGCCAGAGCATGCGCAACGCCGCCTGATAGCCCACCAGAAACGCCAGCCCCGGCGTCGCCATCAGCCGTCCGCCGGCCACCGCCAATTCGAACGGCGACACCGCGCCCAACTGTTGCAACAAGGTTGCAAAGCCTTCACCCAGGTCAGGGTCGGCGGGCAGGCGATCGCGGCGTTTCAACAGGGTTTGCCAGGGCATAAGAGGCTCCTCATGGGCTGTCATATAAGCATCACCAAAGCTTCATGGCGATGACACCGGGGCTACATAGCCTGACTTTGCACAACACGGCTGCATAAAGAAAGTCGATCGGCTGCAACCCAAGACGGGTGGCCAGCCCGCACGGAGACTCACAATGACTCAGATCGCCCGCATCAGCGACACCGGCAATGAACGCCGCCTGCAAGCCGAACGCCTGGTGGGCGCCGAGGCCTTGCAGGAAGCCCAGGCCTTGCGCTTCAACGTGTTCAGCGGCGAATTCAACGCCAAGCTGAAAGGCGCGGAGCTGGGTCTGGACATGGATGACTATGATGTTCACTGCGCCCACATCGGCGTGCGTGACTTGAACACCGGGCGCCTGGTGGCGACCACCCGCTTGCTCGACCACACAGCGGCCAGCAGCCTGGGCAAGTTCTACAGCGAAGAAGAATTCCGCCTGCACGGTCTGGTCCATTTGAAAGGCCCGATCCTGGAAATCGGTCGCACCTGCGTCGACCCGGCCTACCGCAACGGCGGCACTATCGCCGTGCTTTGGGGTGAACTGGCCGAAGTGCTGAACCAGGGCGGCTACAGCTATTTGATGGGTTGCGCGAGCATTCCAATGCAGGACGGTGGCATCCAGGCCCACGCGATCATGCAGCGCCTGCGCGAACGCTACCTGTGCACCGAACACCTGCGAGCCGAGCCGAAGAAGCCATTGCCGACGCTCGATATTCCGTCCAACGTCATCGCCGAAATGCCGCCGCTGCTCAAGGCCTACATGCGCCTGGGCGCGAAAATCTGCGGCGAGCCGTGCTGGGACGAAGACTTCCAGGTGGCCGACGTGTTCATCCTGCTCAAGCGCGACGAGCTCTGCCCGCGCTACGCCAAGCACTTCAAGGCGGCTGTGTAATGAGCCGCTTGCGGGTGTACGCGCGAATTGCGCGAGTGCTTTTGGTGGTGGCGCTGGGTTTGAGCATGGCCAGTGTGTTCGGGTTGTTCGAGCGACTGGGAATTGCCCACTCGATGGTCCGTCGCCAGCGCTGGTCGCGGTTTTTCATGGCGCGGCTGAGCAATGCCCTGCCCTTTCGCGTCACCGTCCATGGTGAATTACCAAAGGTGCCAATGCTCTGGGTGAGCAATCACGTGTCCTGGACCGACATTCCGTTGCTGGGCATGCTCACGCCGCTGTCGTTCCTGTCCAAGGCCGAAGTGCGCACCTGGCCGGTGGCGGGCTGGTTGGCAGCCAAGGCCGGCAGCCTGTTCATTCGCCGTGGTTCAGGTGACAGTCAGTTGATCCGCAAACAGATGACCCGCCATCTGGAGCAGGAACATCCACTGCTGATGTTCCCGGAAGGCACCACCACCGATGGCCGCTCGCTGCGCACGTTTCATGGCCGCTTGCTGTCCGCGGCGATCGATTCCGAAGTGGCGTTGCAACCGGTGGCGATTCGTTATCTGCGCGATGGCGAGCTCGATACCCTGGCACCGTTCATTGGCGATGATGATTTGCTCTCGCACCTGATGCGCTTGTTCGCCAATGATCGGGGTGAGGTGGAGATTCATCTGCTCAAACCGATCGAGTGCCAGGACCGGGAACGTGCGGCGCTGGCGTTCGAGGCGCAGCAGGCGGTGCAGAAGGCGTTGTTCGGTGAAGTCGCAAAACCTGCCGAGCCACGGCGTGCCGGCGAACTGATCGCTGCCTGAATCTGCTTCTGTAAATCTGCCTCTGTAGGAGCGAGGCTTGCCCGCGAAGCTTTTGGCGCCCTCAAGGGCCTCTTCGCGGGCAAGCCTCGCTCCTACGGGGATTTGTGTGACCGATTCTGGGCGAAATGCTGAAGTTGTGGATAGAACAACCGAAAATCCTCGCTCAACGGTTCATACAACCGTCGCAACTCCTGCATAGCCCCGGCTAACTCCTCCGGCCGGGTCAACCTGCGCGAAATCCCCCGTAGCACCTGCTCCAGCACCGCGAATTCCCGGTAAGAACCCAACCAGTCATTGGCCACCATGTGCGGCGCAATCATCGCCAGGCGCTCCGGTAACTGCGGCTCGGCGGACAACACCCGGTAAACGTCAGAAGTGAACTGCGCCAGCGGACGGTCGGCATACAACTCCCAGTCCCGCGCCAGGCAGTGGTCGAAAAACACATCGAGCACAATCCCGGCGTAACGCCGGCGCGTGATGGAAAACCGCGACAAGGCGATGTCCACCCGCGGATGGCGATCGGTAAACACGTCGATGCTGCGGTGCAACTGAATGGCCGCTTCGATCTCCGGATCGAACTGCCCTTGCAGCCGTCCTTTGACGAAATCGCCATACAGACTGCCGAGCATTTGACCGGGGCGCTGGCCACCGAGGTGCAGATGTGCGAGATAGTTCATGCGCGCAGCTTAACACTGCGCCATCCATATCGTTATAACCCGATATACCGATTCACGCGGTCATCAGACCAAAATCATATTGGTATATCGCGAAGTACCGATTTAAAGTTCGCCTCATCGCGATATAGCGTTTTACTCATCACGAGCCCAAACCATGACCATCGACCTCGACGAAATAATAAAAGCGCTGGCACACCCAGTACGCCGAGACATCCTCATCTGGCTGAAAGACCCCAAGGTCCAGTTCCCGGAACAGCTCCACAACCACGAGTACGGCATTTGCGCCGGACAGATCGATCAACGCTGCGGCCTGTCGCAGTCGACCGTGTCCGCCCATTTGGCGACCTTGCAACGGGCGGGACTGATCAGCAGCCAGAAAGCCGGTCAATGGCACTTCTTCAAACGCAACGAGGACGTGATTCAGGCGTTCCTCGACGCCATCGACAAGGAGCTCCGCGCTCCGACAAGGAACTGACAATGCCCCTCTCGCTACTCATTCTGGCCTTGAGCGCCTTCGCCATCGGCACCACCGAGTTCGTCATCATGGGCCTGTTGCCCGAGGTGGCGGCCGATCTCGGTGTGTCGATCCCCGGCGCCGGCTGGCTGGTGACCGGTTACGCCTTGGGCGTGGCCATCGGTGCACCGTTCATGGCACTGGCCACCGCCAGGCTGCCGCGCAAGGCCGCTTTGGTAGCGTTGATGGGCATTTTCATTATCGGCAACCTGCTCTGCGCCCTGGCCAGTGACTACAACGTTTTGATGTTTGCCCGTGTGGTCACCGCGCTGTGTCACGGTGCCTTCTTCGGCATCGGTTCGGTGGTGGCGGCAGGTCTGGTGCCGGCCAACAAACGTGCATCGGCCGTGGCCCTGATGTTCACCGGCCTGACTCTGGCCAACGTTCTCGGCGTGCCGCTGGGCACCGCGCTCGGTCAGGAAGCCGGCTGGCGTTCGACCTTCTGGGCGGTGACCGTGATCGGTGTGATTGCACTGATCGGCCTGATCCGCTTCCTGCCGGCCAAGCGCGATGAAGAGAAACTCGACATGCGCGCCGAACTGCGCGCCCTCAAGGGCGCCGGCATCTGGCTGTCCTTGAGCATGACTGCGCTATTCGCTGCCTCGGTCTTCACCTTGTTCACCTATGTCGCCCCGCTGTTGGGCGAGGTCACCGGAGTCTCGCCACGCGGCGTGACCTGGACCTTGATGCTCATCGGCCTGGGCCTGACGGTCGGCAACATCATCGGCGGCAAGTTGGCTGACAAAAGCCTGGCCGCGACGCTGATCGGTGTGTTCATCACCATGGCGGTCGTGTCCACCGTGCTGACCTGGACCAGCATTGCCGTGATCCCGACCGAAATCACTCTATTCCTCTGGGCCACCGCGTGCTTCGCCGCCGTACCCGCGCTGCAAGTGAATGTTGTGACCTACGGCAAGGCGGCACCGAATCTGGTGTCGACCCTGAACATCGGCGCTTTCAACGTCGGCAACGCACTCGGTGCCTGGGTCGGCGGCAGCGTCATCGCCCACGGCTTCGGTCTCACCCGCGTGCCGCTCGCGGCAGCCGCACTGGCTGTACTTGCCCTGCTGGTGACCCTGATTACTTTCCGTCAGAGCGGCAATGCCGAACTGGCCCCTGTTACTAACTGATCTTTAACGAGGGTTGTATTAAATGACGACTATTTTCGATCCGATCAAACTGGGCGACCTCGAGTTGGCCAACCGCATCATCATGGCACCGCTGACCCGCTGCCGCGCCGACGAAGGCCGTGTGCCGAATGCGCTGATGGCCGAGTACTACGTGCAGCGCGCCTCTGCCGGTCTGATCCTCAGCGAAGCCACGTCGGTCACGCCAATCGGCGTGGGCTACCCGGACACTCCCGGTATCTGGTCCAACGACCAGGTGCGCGGCTGGAGCAACGTGACCAAAGCGATCCACGGCGCTGGCGGCAAAATCTTCCTGCAACTGTGGCACGTGGGCCGGATTTCCCACCCCTTGTACCTGAACGGCGAAGCACCGGTCGCGCCGAGTGCCATCCAGCCCAAGGGTCATGTCAGCCTGGTGCGTCCATTGGCCGACTTCCCTACCCCGCGCGCCCTGGAAACCGCGGAAATCGCCGACATCATCGACGCTTACCGCGTGGGTGCCGAGAACGCCAAGGCGGCCGGTTTCGACGGTGTGGAAATCCACGGCGCCAACGGTTACCTGCTCGACCAATTCCTGCAAAGCAGCACCAACCAGCGCACCGACAACTATGGCGGCTCCCTGGAAAACCGTGCGCGCCTGTTGCTGGAAGTGACCGATGCCGCCATCGAAATCTGGGGCGCGGGCCGCGTGGGTGTGCACCTTTCACCACGTGCCGATCTCCATGACATGGGCGACGACAACCTGTCCGAGACCTTCACTTATGTCGCTCGCGAATTGGGCAAGCGTGGCATCGCCTTCATTTGCTCGCGCGAAAAAGAAGCCGGCGACAGCCTCGGCCCACAACTGAAAGAAGCCTTCGGCGGCCCGTACATCGCCAACGAACGCTTCACCAAGGACAGCGCCAACGAGTGGCTGGCCAGTGGCAAGGCCGATGCGGTGGCGTTCGGTGTACCGTTTATCGCCAACCCGGACCTGCCGGCGCGTTTGAAGGCCGATGCGCCGTTGAATGAAGCACGTCCGGAACTGTTCTATGCGAAGGGGCCGGTCGGTTACATCGACTACCCGGTGCTGTAAACATCCGCCGTTGAAATGCAAAAGCCCCGACTCGAAAGAGCCGGGGCTTTTGCATTTTGCATAGAGAAGATCAAAAGATCGCAGCCTTCGGCAGCTCCTACAGATCTTGTCAGCGCTTGCGCTGTCCCCAGGCGACCGCAAGACCGCTGAGGCAAATCACCGTGATCCCGATCACGCCGAAGCTGTCCGGGGTATGGTCGAAGATCAAATACCCGTACATCCCCGCAAACAGGATCTGCCCATAACTGAACGGTGCCAACATCGCCGGCGCTGCATGGCGGAAGGCCTGGGTCAACAACATGTGACCGAGCATGCCGCAAGTGCCCAGCCCGATCATGAACAGGCCGTGCAGCAACGTTGGCGTGCTCCAGAAAAACGGCAACAACGCAGTCATGATCAGGCTGTTGAGAATACCGGTCAGAAAGTTGCTGGTGGTCGGGCTGTCGATACCGCTGAGCATGCGGGTGAGCAATTGATAGAAGCCAAAACACAGCGCCGAACACAGCGGCAGCAGAATCGCCGGGGTGAACAGCGCCCCACCAGGCCGCACGACGATCAACACGCCAACAAACCCACCCAGCACCGCCAGCCATTGGTTACGCGTCACCCGCTCATGCAGCAACGGCACAGACAGCGCCGTCACTAATAGTGGAGCAAGGAAGTTAACGGCCGTGGCTTCGGCCAAGGGGATGTAACGCAGGCCGGTGGTAAAAAACAGGCTGGTGCCGATCAGGCACAGGGCCCGCAGAAACTGCAACCCGGGCCGTTTGGTACGCACCACCGCTGAAAAACCAGTGCGCGGCACGAAAATCACCAGCATCAACAAGGTGTGCACCACGTAGCGTGCCCACACCACCATCACGATCGGGTAAAACCCGGACAGGTATTTGGACAACGTATCGTGACTGGCGAATAACAACACCGCCAGGCAAATCAGTGCGATACCCTTTATCGGCTGCTCGGCGCCCTTGTAGCCCGGGTTGTTAACATTCATTCACAGACTCGACACAAAATTCCTACAAAATACGTAGCTCGCTACCTATCAACTCGGCGAACGTACCTATATAAAAGCACCCCATTACAAAAAGGCGAGTGAAGCGAGGGCGTCTTCTCGCTTCAAGTCTTGACACAAATGGATCCAATTACGCATTTTGTTTCATTTGCGCAGACTGGGACTCAAGCGCAGCATATCCAACCCTGTATCGACACAGCGCTCGGCTTCGGTGTGCAGTTGAAAACTGTCGGGAGCCAATAGCCACTGATACAGAATGCCATCGACGTACGCATGCAGGCTGATGGCCGCGCGAGCAGTGTCAAGGTCTTCCGGCAACTGCCCGCGATTCACCGCATTACTCAGGGCCAGCGCGATTCGCACATTGCAATCGAGACTGACCGTTCGGCGCTGCTGGCGCAGGTCGCACATTTCATCAGTGAATTCGCACTTATGAAACAGAATCTCATTGATGCGTCGGGTTTTCGGGTCCAGGGCAACTTGATGAAACAAATGAATCAGCAGCTTGCGCATGCAGCCCAGCGGATCGAGTTCATCTTCGCTTTCACTGGCCTTGGCCATTTCATCCAGCGGCTCATGCAAGGTATCGAGCATCGCCTGCACCAGATCCGCCTTATTACTGAAATGCCAGTAGATGGCCCCGCGAGTCACGCCGGCCAGGGTAGCGATATCCGCCAGCGTCGTGCGGGCCACGCCCCGCTCGTAGAAGGCTTTTTCTGCCGCTTCGAGTATCTGGCTTCGGGTTTCTTGAGCTTCCTCTTTGGTACGACG
This sequence comes from Pseudomonas sp. PDM24, assembly GCF_019218905.1. Classification (NCBI taxonomy): domain Bacteria; kingdom Pseudomonadati; phylum Pseudomonadota; class Gammaproteobacteria; order Pseudomonadales; family Pseudomonadaceae; genus Pseudomonas; species Pseudomonas sp. PDM24. The sequence goes on from NZ_JAHUWR010000006.1 coordinate 215,810, forward strand.
GACCATGGCAGTAAAACCTCAATCAGGGGTGCTTCAGCGATGTCTGAATATCAGCTGAAGAAAAGTGGGGCGAGCGCTCTCAGGCTTCGTCTGCGGCCTGCAATTCAAACCTTTGGATGGCTTTTGTAACCGTGTGGATACATCGCCAAGGCCTTTACAAACAACCATGAACGTAAGTATATTCCTTAGCAAGCTACTTATCCACCCGGCAAAAAATTTTTAACCTTCCACATTTCTTGTGCGCAATTGCGCGCCTGACCCGAGGATCTTCATGCAATTCAAGCCAGCTGTTACCGCTCTGGTTACTGCCGTCGCCCTGGCATCGCTGCTCAGCGGATGTAAAAAGGAAGAGGCGGCACCTGCCGCACCAGCCCCTCAGGTCGGCGTCGTAACCCTGCAACCTCAAGCCTTCACCCTGACGTCCGAACTTCCGGGGCGCACCAGCGCGTTCCGCATCGCCGAAGTTCGCCCACAGGTCAACGGCATCATTCTCAAGCGACTGTTCAAGGAAGGCGGCGACGTCAAGGCCGGTCAGCAGCTTTATCAGATCGACCCATCGGTCTATGACGCGACCCTGAAAAGCGCCGAAGCCAACCTGCGTTCGACCAAGTCGATCTCCGACCGCTACAAGCAACTGGTCGACGAACAGGCTGTCAGCCGTCAGGAATACGACACCGCGCTGGCCAACCGCCTGCAATCGGAAGCGTCCCTGCAAAGCGCCCAGATCAACGTGCGCTACACCAAGGTTTACGCACCGATCTCCGGTCGCATCGGCCGTTCGTCGGTGACTGAAGGCGCGCTGGTCAGCAATGGCCAAACCGACGCCATGGCCGTCATCCAGCAACTGGACCCGATCTATGTCGACGTCACCCAGTCTTCGGTGGAGCTGCTTGAGCTGCGTCGCGAACTGGAAAGCGGTCGCCTGCAAAAGGCTGGCGATAATGCCGCCGCGGTCAAGCTGACGCTCGAAGACGGCAGCCAGTACCAGCTGGACGGCAAACTCGAGTTCTCCGAAGTGTCGGTTGACCAGACTACCGGCTCCGTAACTCTGCGTGCCGTGTTCCCGAACCCTGATCACACCCTGCTGCCTGGCATGTTCGTTCACGCTCAGTTGCAGGCTGGTGTGGACAGCGCGGCGATTCTGGCCCCGCAACAAGGCGTGACCCGCGACCTCAAAGGCTCTCCGACCGCGCTGGTCGTCGGTCCGGACAACAAGGTCGAACTGCGTCAGCTCAAGGCCAGCCGCACCGTCGGTAACCAATGGCTGATTGAAGACGGGCTGAAGGCAGGCGATCGCGTGATCACCGAAGGGCTGCAATTCGTCAGACCTGGCGTTGAAGTGAAAGCCACTGAAGCCACTAACGTTGGCGCAAAGAGCCCGGCCACCGCACAGGCAGCTAACACTGCTGCCGGCGGCAAAGGGGAGTAAACCATGTCGAAATTTTTTATCGACCGTCCGATTTTCGCCTGGGTAATTGCCCTGGTGATTATGCTGGTCGGGGCTCTATCGATTCTCAAACTGCCGATCAACCAATACCCGAGCATTGCGCCTCCAGCTATTGCGATCTCGGTGACCTACCCGGGCGCATCTGCACAAACCGTGCAGGACACCGTGGTGCAAGTGATCGAGCAACAGCTCAACGGTATCGATAACCTGCGTTATGTCTCCTCGGAAAGTAACTCCGACGGCAACATGACCATTACCGCGACCTTCGAGCAGGGCACCAACTCCGATACCGCGCAGGTTCAGGTCCAGAACAAGCTGAACCTGGCCACCCCACTGCTGCCGCAAGAAGTGCAGCAACAGGGCATCCGCGTGACCAAGTCGGTGAAAAACTTCCTGATGGTCATCGGCGTGGTATCGCGCGACGGCAGCATGACCAAGGACGACCTGTCCAACTACATCGTGTCGAACATGCAAGACCCGATTTCGCGCACCGCCGGTGTCGGTGACTTCCAGGTCTTCGGTGCCCAGTACGCGATGCGGATCTGGCTGGACCCGGCCAAGCTGAACAACTACAACCTGACCCCGGTGGACGTGAAAACCGCCATCGCGGCGCAGAACGTCCAGGTCTCGTCCGGTCAACTCGGCGGCTTGCCTGCCTTGCCCGGCCAACAGCTGAACGCGACGATCATCGGCAAGACCCGTCTGCAGACCGCCGAGCAGTTCAAGGCGATCCTGCTGAAGGTCAACAAGGACGGCTCGCAAGTACGTGTCGGCGACGTTGCGGAAGTCGGTCTGGGTGGCGAAAACTACTCGATCAGCGCCCAGTTCAACGGCGCCCCGGCTTCCGGTCTGGCGGTGAAACTGGCCAACGGCGCCAACGCCCTCGACACCGCAAAAGCCCTGCGCAATACCATCGACACCCTCAAGCCTTTCTTCCCGGAAGGGATGGAAGTGGTGTTCCCGTACGACACCACCCCGGTGGTGACCGAGTCGATCAAGGGCGTGGTTGAAACCCTGGTCGAAGCGATCGTGCTGGTGTTCCTGGTGATGTTCCTGTTCCTGCAAAACTTCCGCGCCACCGTCATCACCACGATGACCGTGCCGGTGGTATTGCTGGGTACGTTCGGGATCCTCGCGGCGTTCGGCTTCAGCATCAACACCCTGACCATGTTCGGTATGGTATTGGCCATCGGCTTGCTGGTGGACGATGCCATCGTCGTGGTGGAAAACGTCGAACGGGTCATGAGCGAAGAAGGCCTGTCACCCAAGGAGGCCACGAAGAAATCCATGGGGCAGATCCAGGGTGCCCTGGTCGGTATCGCCCTGGTGCTGTCGGCGGTACTGCTGCCGATGGCGTTCTTCAGTGGCTCCACCGGTGTGATCTACAAGCAGTTCTCGATCACCATCGTTTCGGCCATGGCCTTGTCGGTATTGGTGGCATTGATCTTCACCCCGGCGCTCTGCGCAACCATGCTCAAGGCGATTCCGAAAGGTGAGCACGGCACGCCGAAACGCGGCTTCTTCGGCTGGTTCAACCGCAGCTTCGACCGTGGCGTCAAAAGCTACGAGCGCGGCGTGGGCAACATGCTCGCGCACAAGGCTCCGTACCTGCTGGCGTACCTGATCATTGTGGTCGGCATGATCTGGCTGTTCACCCGTATTCCAACGGCGTTCCTGCCGGAAGAAGACCAGGGCGTACTGTTTGCGCAAGTGCAGACACCGGCCGGTTCCAGCTCCCAGCGTACGCAAGTGGTCGTGGACGAAATGCGCGAATTCCTGCTGCGTCCGAGCTCGGAGGGCGGTGAAGGCGATGCAGTGGCCTCGGTGTTTACCGTGACCGGCTTCAACTTCGCTGGCCGTGGTCAGAGTTCGGGTATGGCGTTCATCATGCTCAAACCGTGGGAAGAACGTAACGCCGACAACAGCGTGTTCAAACTCGCGGCCCGTGCCCAACAGCACTTCTTTACCTTCCGCGACGCCATGGTGTTTGCCTTCGCACCACCGGCTGTACTGGAACTGGGTAACGCCACCGGTTTCGACGTGTTCCTCCAGGACCGCGCCGGTATCGGTCACGCAAAGCTGATGGAAGCCCGTAACCAGTTCCTCGGCATGGCGGCGCAAAGCAAGGTCCTGTCGCAAGTCCGTCCTAACGGCCTGAACGACGAGCCGCAATACCAGCTGGAAATCGACGATGAGAAGGCCAGCGCTCTGGGCGTGACCCTCACCGACATCAACAACACCCTGTCGATTGCCCTGGGCAGTAGCTATGTGAACGACTTCATCGACCGCGGTCGCGTGAAAAAGGTTTACATCCAAGGCCTGCCTGGTGCTCGCATGAGCCCCGAAGACCTGAAGAAGTGGTACGTTCGCAACAGCGCCGGCACCATGGTTCCGTTCTCGTCGTTCGCCAAGGGTGAGTGGATCTACGGTTCGCCGAAACTGGCCCGTTACAACGGCGTAGAAGCGATGGAAATCCTCGGTGCCCCGGCGCCAGGCCATTCCACTGGTGAAGCGATGGCCGAAGTCGAAGCCCTGGCCAAGAAGCTGCCGGCCGGTGTCGGTATTTCCTGGACGGGCCTGTCGTACGAGGAACGTCTGTCCGGCTCGCAAGCGCCAGCGTTGTACGCCTTGTCGCTGCTGATGGTGTTCCTGTGTCTGGCGGCGCTGTATGAAAGCTGGTCGATCCCGATCGCGGTGATGCTGGTGGTACCGCTGGGGATTATCGGTGCGCTGATGGCCACCAGCATGCGTGGCCTGTCCAACGACGTGTACTTCCAGGTGGGGCTGTTGACCACGATCGGTCTGGCGGCGAAAAACGCCATTCTGATCGTCGAGTTCGCCAAGGAACTGCATGAGCAAGGACGTAGCTTGCGCGATGCCGCGATCGAAGCCTGCCGGATGCGTCTGCGACCGATCATCATGACCTCGCTCGCGTTCGTGCTCGGTGTAGTTCCGCTGGCCATTTCCACGGGCGCAGGTTCGGGTAGCCAGCATGCGATCGGTACCGGGGTGATTGGCGGTATGATCACAGCCACTGTGCTGGCGATCTTCTGGGTCCCCTTGTTCTTTGTCACCGTGTCGTCCATGGGCCAGCGCAAAGTCGCCGATCAGGATGACGCCATTGAACCTTCTAAAGAGGCTGGCTAATGAGCAAGTCGCTACTCTCCATCGCAGTCGCCGCCTTCGTGCTGAGCGGCTGCTCGCTGATACCCGATTATCAGCAGCCTGAAGCACCGGTGGCGGGCCAATACCCGCAAGGCCCGGCGTATTCGCCGGCCCAGGCGCCTAACCAGGCCGCTGCCGAACAAGGCTGGAAGCAGTTTTTCCACGACCCGGCGCTGCAACAGCTGATTCAGACCGCGCTGGAGAACAACCGTGACCTGCGCGTCGCGGCGCTGAACATCGATGCTTATGCGGCTCAGTACCGCATTCAGCGTGCCGATCTGTTCCCGGCGGTTTCGGCCACCGGCAGCGGCAGCCGTCAGCGAGTTCCGGCACGGGCCTCGCAGACCGGTGAAGCAGCCATCTCCAGTTCCTACTCGGCCACCGTCGGCATCAGCGCCTATGAACTCGACCTGTTCGGTCGGGTTCGCAGCCTGAGCGAAGAAGCCTTGCAGAAGTACTTCGCCACAGAAGAAGCGCGCCGCAGCACGCAGATCAGCCTGGTGGCCAGTGTGGCCAATGCCTACCTGACCTGGCAGGCTGATAAAGAGCTGCTGAAACTGACCCAGGAAACCCTCGGTGCGTTCGAGGAGAGCTACAAGCTCACCTCGCGCAGCAACGAAGTGGGTGTAGCCTCGGCGCTGGATCTGGCCCAGTCGCGTACCTCGGTGGAAAACGCCCGTGCACAACAGGCCAAATACACCCGTCAGGTCGCACAGGATGAAAACAGCCTGGTGTTGCTGCTCGGCACCGGTATCCCGGCCAATCTGCAAGCGGCCAAGCCACTGTCGGACGACGTGCTGAGCGAAGTGCCGGCCGGCCTGCCATCGGACTTGCTGCAACGTCGTCCGGACATCCTTCAGGCCGAGTACAACCTCAAGGCTGCCAACGCCAACATCGGCGCGGCACGGGCTGCGTTCTTCCCGAGCATCAGCCTGACCGCCAATGCCGGCTCCCTGAGCCCGGACCTGTCCGGTCTGTTCAAGGGCGGTTCGGGCACCTGGTTGTTCCAGCCGCAGATCAACTTGCCGATCTTCAACGCCGGCTCCCTGCGCGCCAGTCTGGATTACTCCAAAATCCAGAAAGACATCGGCGTGGCGAACTACGAGAAGTCCATTCAAACGGCCTTCCAGGAAGTCGCCGATGGCCTGGCCGCACGCCAGACCTACACCGAGCAGTTGCAGGCTCAGCGTGATTTCGTCAGCGCCAACCAGGACTACTACCGTCTGGCCGAGCGTCGCTACCGCATCGGTGTCGACAGCAACCTGACCTTCCTCGATGCCCAGCGCCAGTTGTTCAGTGCCCAACAGGCGCTGATCACCGACCGTCTGGCGCAGCTGACCAGCGCAGTCAATCTGTACAAGGCGTTGGGTGGTGGCTGGAATGAACAGACGGCGAAGAACGAGCCGTTGAAAGAAGAAGCGCCGAAGATGAAGTTGTTCTGATAGCGCGGTAAAAACACGAAGCCCACCGATTGGTGGGCTTTTTGTTGGCGGTGGGAAAAGCCAGATAAAAAGATCTTTTGCCGTTCGATAATCGCCCAGAACCCGCCCTCGCCGATTGAACCGTTTAGTCCCTTTCCCTCACCATCTGTCGCACAAAACCAATAACAACAGGTTCGACACCATGTCCCCGCGCCCTGCCCTGTCCGGCTGACTTCGCCCCCACTTTTCTGAATTCGAAATCTTATGTCTGCAACCCAAACGTTGCGGCACCGCCCCGTTTCATCCCCAAGAATTAGAGAGACCCGAGCCCATGACCCCTTCCACCGCGCAGTATTTCTTTCCCAGCCTCATCGCCGTTGCGCTGGCCAATACGGCCCTGCCCGCCATGGCCGAGGAAGCCGGTTTTGTCGAAGGCGCCAAGGTCAACCTGAACCTGCGCAATTTCTACATCAATCGTAACTTCACCAACCCGACCAAAAGCCAGGGCAAGGCTGAAGAGTGGACGCAAAGCTTCATCCTCGACGCCAAGTCCGGGTTCACCCAGGGCACCGTCGGGTTTGGCATGGACGTGCTGGGTTTGTACTCGGTCAAGCTCGACGGCGGCAAAGGCACCGGCGGTACGCAGTTGTTGCCGCTGGATCACGATGGTCGCCCGGCGGATAACTTCGGTCGCACCAACGTGGCGTTCAAGGCCAAGCTGTCCCAGACCGAAGTGAAGGTCGGCGAGTGGATGCCGGTGCTGCCGATCCTGCGTTCGGACGACGGTCGCTCGCTGCCGCAAACCTTCCGTGGCGGCCAGATCACCTCGAAGGAAATTGACGGCCTGACCCTCTACGGCGGCCAGTTCCGCGCCAACAGCCCGCGCGACGACAGCAGCATGAATGACATGTCGATGACCGGCAAAACGGCGTTCACCTCAGACCGCTTCAACTTCCAGGGCGGTGAATATGCCTTCAACGGCAAGCGCACCCAGATCGGCCTGTGGAACGCTGAACTCAAGGACATCTACAGCCAGCAATACGTCAACCTGGTCCACACCCAACCGCTAGGGGACTGGACGCTGGGCGCCAATCTTGGGTTTTTCTATGGCAAGGATGACGGCAGCGCCCGGGCCGGCGAGCTGGACAACAAGACCTGGTCGGGCCTGTTCTCGGCCAAATATGGCGGCAACACCTTCTACGTCGGCCTGCAAAAACTGACCGGTGACAGCGCCTGGATGCGGGTCAACGGCACCAGCGGCGGCACCTTGGCCAACGACAGCTACAACGCCAGCTATGACAATGCGAAGGAAAGATCCTGGCAATTGCGCCACGACTACAACTTCGCCGCCCTCGGCGTGCCGGGCCTGACCTTGATGAACCGCTACATCAGCGGCGACAACGTACACACTGCAACCACCAGCGACGGCAAGGAATGGGGCCGTGAAAGCGAACTGGGCTATACGGTGCAGAGCGGTACACTCAAAGACCTCAACGTCAAATGGCGCAACTCCACCATCCGCCGCGACTTCAGCAACAACGAGTTCGACGAGAACCGGTTGATCGTCAGCTATCCGATCAGTTTGTTGTGAGACTCCAGGACGCCTTCGCGGGCAAGCCTCGCTCCTACAAGGTCATGGTTAACCTGTAGGAGCGAGGCTTGCCCGCGAAGGCGTCAGCTCAGACAACACAACTTTCGCGAATCACTCCCGCGATTCAACCCCCAACTCATCCCACACCGATTCAGCCAAGTGGAAGGTCGCGTTGGCCGCCGGGATGCCGCAGTAGATCGCGCTCTGCATGATCACTTCCTTGATCTCGCCGCGGGTCACGCCGTTGTTGGCGGCGGCGCGCAGGTGCAGTTTGAGTTCTTCGTTGCGGTTCATGCCGATCAGCATCGCGATGGTGATCAGGCTACGGGTGTGGCGCGGCAGGCCCGGGCGGGTCCAGATGTCGCCCCAGGCGTGGCGGGTGATCATCTCCTGGAACTCCGAGTTGAACTCGGTCAGCGCATTCAGGCTGCGGTCGACATGGGCGTCGCCCAGTACTGCGCGGCGAACGTTCAGGCCCTCGTCGTAACGTTGTTTCTCGTCCACAACAATCCCCTCAATGAGCTGACAAAAACGCCAGTACTCGGTCGCTGAATACAGCGCCGGCCTGGACGTTGGACAGGTGCGCGGCGTAGAACTCGGCGTACTCCGCGCCCCGCACATGTGCCTGAATGAAATGCCCGCCGGACGGTGGCGTCACCGCATCTTCGCTGCCGGAAATCACCAGCAACGGCACCTGAATCGACGACAGCTGATCACGGAAATCGGCATCGCGCACCGCCGCGCAATTGGCCGCGTAACCTTCAGGCGACGTGGCCGCGAGCATGTCGGTAATCCGCTTCACCGCTGCCGGATTGGCCTCGGCAAAATCCGCAGTGAACCAACGCGCAATCGACGCATCACGCAGGGCAACCATCGCCGCCGAGCCGTCACGCAGCACGGTTTCGATCCGTGGATTCCACACCGACGGATCACCGATTTTCGCCGCGGTGTTGCACACGATCAGTTTGTTCAAACGCTGGCCGGCATTGATCCCCAGCCACTGGCCGATCAACCCGCCCATGGACAAACCACAGAAATGCGCGCGCTCGATGTGCAGCGCATCCAGCAGCGCCAGCACGTCGCGGCCCAGTTGCTCGATGCTGTACGGCCCCGGCGTCACCAATGATTGGCCGTGACCACGGGTATCGAAACGCAGCACGCGAAAATGCTCGGTGAACGCAGGAATTTGCGCGTCCCACATGTGCAGGTCGGTGCCTAGCGAGTTGGACAGCACCAACACCGGCGCCTCGTTAGGGCCCTCGATTTGGTAATGCAGTTCGCCCTCGGCGAGTTGTACGAATGCCACGGCAGTCTCCTTCAAGCTATCAACGCAAAATGTTCAGCCACCGCTCGCTCGACCCAGGTATGGGCCTGACCGAGGTAATGGGCAGGGTCCAGCAGATGATCGAGTTCAGCGTCCGACAGTTCGGCAGTCACCTGCGGTTCGTCGCCGAGCACCGCGCGCAAATGACGTTGCTCGGCCACTGCGCGTTTGCAGCACTGCTCCAATAGATGGTGCGCAGTGTCGCGACCAACCCGTTGTGCCAGCACAATGCTCACGGCTTCGGCCAGCACCAGGCCTTGGGTCAGGTCGAGGTTGCGTGTCATGCGGTCGGCATCCACTTCCAGTCCGTCGGCCACCAACAGCGCTTGCTGCAGGCTGCCTGACACCAAACAGCAAATCTCCGGCAGGGTTTCCCATTCGGCATGCCACAGGCCCAGGCTGCGTTCGTGTTCCTGCGGCATCGCGCTGAACAAGGTCGAGAGCAAACCCGGCACCCGCGTCGCCGCACCGATCAGCACCGCCGCGCCCACCGGGTTGCGTTTGTGCGGCATGGTCGAAGAACCGCCCTTGCCCGGCGCCGACGGTTCAAACACTTCGCCGGCCTCGGTCTGCATCAACAGGCTGATGTCACGACCGAGTTTGCCGAGGCTGCCAGCGATCAGTCCGAGCACCGCGCCAAACTCCACCAGACGATCACGCTGGGTGTGCCACGGTTGTTCCGGCAAGGTCAGTTGCAGGTCTGCGGCCAAGGCTTCGGCAATCGGCATCGCCTGCTCGCCGAGGGCCGCGAGGGTGCCGGAGGCACCACCGAATTGCAGCACCAACAGGCGCGGTTTGAGTTCCAGCAGACGCTGACGGCTACGCGTCACCGCCCCCAGCCAACCGGCGATTTTCATGCCGAGGGTGACCGGCGTCGCATGCTGCAGCCAAGTGCGTCCGGCCATTGGCGTGGCGACGTAACGCCTGGCCTGGGTCGCGAGGGTTTCCCCCAGTTGCGCCAGATCAGCTTCGATCAATTCCAGCGCGCGGCGCAGTTGCAACACCAGGCCGGTGTCCATTACATCCTGGCTGGTCGCGCCCAGATGCACGTAACGCTCGGCTTCGGCATTGTTCTTTGCGATCTGTTTGCCCAACGCCTTGACCAGCGGAATCGCCGAATTGCCCGCCGTGGCAATCGCCTCACCCAGCGCGGCGAAGTCGTAATGCTCGGCCCGACATGCCGCGTCGATAGATGCGACAGCCGCCTGCGGAATCAGCCCGACCCGCGCCTCGGCCCGGGCCAGTGCCGCTTCGAAATCAAGCATGGCCTGAACCCGGCCCTGATCGCAGAACACCTCACGCATGTCGCGTGCCGTGAAGTAGGCATCGAACAATTGATTGCCCGGTCGCTGATTCATAAACAGTCCTTGCAGGCGAGGGCCGGTCAGGCCCTCGCGTAAAGATCAAAGGTCGTTTTGCAAATACTTCGCCTGTTTTGGCAGACGCAGGCTGAACAGGAACGCGACCGCCATCATCACCGTCACGTACCAGTAGAACGAGTTTTCCATGCCGCCGGCTTTAAGGCTCAGCGCCACATACTCCGCCGAACCGCCGAAGATTGCATTGGCCACCGCATACGCCAGGCCGACGCCCAAGGCGCGTACCTCTGGCGGGAACATTTCGGCTTTCACCAGACCGCTGATCGAGGTGTAGAAACTCACGACTGCCAGCGCCAGGGTAATCAGGACAAAGGCCAGGAACGGACTGCTGACACTTTTCAGGCTCAACAGAATCGGTACGGTGCACAACGTCCCGAGGGCGCCGAACCACAGCATCGAATTGCGCCGGCCGATCTTGTCGGCGAGCATGCCGAAGAACGGTTGCATGCACATATAAAGGAACAGCGCGCCGGTCATGATGTAGCTCGCGGTCTTGGCGTGCATGCCGGCGGTATTCACCAGGTACTTCTGCATGTACGTGGTGAAGGTGTAGAAAATCAGCGAACCGCCGGCGGTGTAACCCAGCACGGTGATGAACGCAGCCTTGTGATCGCGGAACAGTGCACGGATGCTGCCGGCGTCCTTGTTTTCGCGCATTTCCTTGCTGGTGGTTTCCTTGAGCGCACGACGCAGGAACAACGAAATCAATGCCGCAGCCGCACCGACCACGAACGGAATTCGCCAGCCATAGGCACGCAATTCATCCTCGCTGAGGAACTGCTGCAGGACCACTACCAGCGACACCGCCAGCAACTGCCCGCCAATCAGCGTCACATACTGGAATGAGGCAAAGAAACCGCGCTGGCCCTTGAGGGCGACTTCGCTCATGTAGGTCGCGGTGGTGCCGTACTCACCGCCCACCGACAAACCCTGCAGCAAGCGCGCGAACAACAGCATGATCGGCGCCCAGACCCCGATGCTGTTGTAGGTCGGCAGGCAGGCGATGAGCAACGAACCGAAGCACATCATCAGAATCGAGATCAACATCGAATTCTTGCGCCCGTGTTTGTCCGCCACCCGACCGAAGATCCAACCGCCGATAGGCCGCATCAGAAACCCGGCAGCGAATACGCCCGCCGTGTTTACCAGCTGTACCGTGGGGTTGTCGGACGGGAAAAACGCCGGGGCGAAATAGATTGCGCAGAAGGCGTAGACGTAAAAGTCGAACCATTCAACCAGGTTGCCGGACGAGGCGCCGACAATCGCAAAGATCCTTTTGTTGCGTTCTTCACTGGTGTAGAGAGCTGTGAGGGTTGTCATCGTTCTTCACTCTTTTGGGGACCGTGAGAGTCTAGACACACCTCGCAACAATCCCGTTCCACAATTGGCAATGCTATCCCTGTGGGAGCGGGCTTGCTCGCGAAGACGGCGGCACAGCCAACATTGATGTCGCCTGACACACCGCCTTCGCGAGCAAGCCCGCTCCCACAGGTTTTGCGGCGCTCAATCAATAATCAAAAAACACCGTCTCGGCATCCGTCCCCTGCAGAACCACATTCCACTGATAAACACCCGCAGCATCCCGCTTCGCCAGCAAGGTGCTGCGGCGCTCTGCTGGCACGCACTCCAGCAACGGATCCGCCACGTTGGCCGGTTCGCCATCAAAGTAAATCCGCGTCAGCAAGTGCTTTACCAACCCGCGAGCAAACACCAGTACCACCAAATGCGGCGCCTGGGTCGTGCCCTTCAGGCCTTCCACTGTGCCCGGTTTGATCGTGGTAAATCGAAAGCGCCCTTCTGCATCCACCGGCACCCGGCCAAACCCTTCGAAGTTCGGGTCCAGGGGTTTGTCTTGATCGTCTTCGGGGTGGTCGTACTTGCCGGCGGCGTTGGCCTGCCAGACTTCGAGCATGGCGTCGTTGACGAAGTCGCCATTGCCATCGACAACTTGCCCGGTGATCGCCACGCGCTCGCCGAGGGTTTGTGCAACGGTCAGGTCTTCACGGTTCAGCCAGGTCAGGCCGATGTGGTAATACGGCCCGACGGTGTGGGACGTGGTCGCGTTCAGCGTCATCTTATTTCTCCATCGGCGTGGCATCGCGGCCGCGCAAGACGATGTCCCAGCGATAACCGAGGGCGTAGGAAGGGATGGTTTTTTCCAGGTCGAAACGGGCGATCAGGCGCTCTTTGGCGCTGGTATCGGGCACGCAGTTGTAGATCGGGTCGTAGGCCAGCAACGGGTCGCCCGGGAAATACATCTGGGTCACCAGGCGCGTCAGGATGCTCGGCCCGAACAGTGAGAAATGGATGTGCGCCGGGCGCCAGGCGTTGTGATGGTTACCCCACGGATAGGCGCCAGGCTTGATGGTCTGGAACTGATACCAGCCATCGGCGTCAGTCACGGTGCGGCCGGTGCCGGTGAAGTTCGGGTCCAGCGGCGCGTCGTGCAGGTCGCGCGCATGGTTGTAGCGACCGGCGGCGTTAGCCTGCCAGATCTCCACCAAAATGCCTGGCACCGGCAGACCGTTTTCATCCAGCACACGGCCGTGAATGATGATCCGTTCACCCAGTGGTTCGCCCGAGTGCTGGGCAGTCAGGTCATTGTCCTGCTCCTCGATGCGCTCGGCGCCGATGGTCGGCCCGGTGATTTCCGACAGCGAATGAGGCAAAAACACCAACGGCTTGGAGGGCGAGCGAAGGTTGGTGGATTGATAAGGAGGGTGCAGGTATTCCGGCTGAGTGCCCGCCTGCGGGCGACGGTAACCAGGCTTGTCAGTCATTACGCTTTCCTCAGTTCTTATTAGTCGACGCTTTATTCACAGCCAAGGGCGTCAGACCCGTTCGATCGCCAAGGCCAGACCCTGGCCGACACCGACGCACATGGTCGCCAGACCTTTCTTGCCACCGGTCTTTTCCAGCTGATGCAGCGCGGTCAGTACCAGACGCGCGCCGCTCATGCCCAGCGGATGGCCCAAGGCAATGGCGCCACCGTTCGGGTTGACCTGGGCCGCGTCATCCGCCAGCCCCAGTTCACGCAACACCGCCAAGCCTTGGCTGGCGAAGGCTTCGTTGAGTTCGATCACGTCGAAATCACTGACCGCCAGGCCCAGGCGCTCAGTCAATTTACGCACCGCCGGCACCGGGCCAATGCCCATCACCCTGGGTGCGACACCGGCACTCGACATGCCCAGCACTTTGGCGCGAGCAGTCAGGCCATGTTTCTTCACCGCGTCGCCAGAAGCCAGAATCAACGCCGCCGCACCGTCGTTCACCCCGGAGGCATTGCCAGCGGTGACGGTTTTGTCCGGGCCATTGACCGGTTTGAGTTTGGCCAGGGTTTCCAGTGTCGTGTCAGCACGGGGATGCTCGTCCTGCATGACCACGCTTTCACCCTTCTTGTGGGCAATGCGCACTTCGACGATTTCTTCGGCGAAAAATCCGGCGGCTTGCGCGGCGGCCGTGCGTTGCTGACTGCGCAGGGCGAACGCATCCTGATCGGCGCGGGAAATCCGGTAATCGTCGGCCACGTTATCGGCGGTCTGCGGCATCGCATCCACACCGTATTGGGCTTTCATCAACGGGTTGATGAAACGCCAGCCGATGGTGGTGTCTTCCAGTTTCATGTTGCGCGAGAACGCCGCATCGGCCTTGCCCATCACGAACGGTGCGCGAGACATCGACTCGACGCCGCCGGCAATCGCCAGCTCCATCTCGCCGCTGGCGATGGCCCGGAACGCGGTGCCGATCGCATCCATGCCCGAAGCGCACAGGCGATTGAGGGTGACCCCGGGAATGGTTTCCGGCAGGCCCGCCAACAACAACGCCATGCGTGCCACGTTACGGTTGTCTTCGCCGGCCTGATTGGCGCAACCGAGGAACACCTCATCCACCGCGCTCCAGTCCACCGAGGGGTTGCGCGCCATCAGTGCCTTGATCGGCACGGCGGCCAGATCATCGGCGCGAACCGCCGACAGGCCGCCGCCGAAACGGCCGATGGGGGTGCGAATGGCGTCGCAGATATAAACGTCACGCATCAGGCTTCTCCGGGTGCTTGGCCGTGGGCGGCAGCGGTGCGGGCTTCCAGATCGCGCAGCGCCGTCAACTCGACATCGGTGGGCTCGGCGGTGTTTTCCACCTGATCGGCAAAACGAATCGCCCAGCCGGTGGCGGCAATCACTTGCTCGCGAGTCACGCCTGGGTGCAGCGCGGTTACCACGAATTCATGAGTATCCGCTTCGGGTTCCATGATGCACAGGTCGGTAATAATGCCGACAGGACCGGCGCCCGGCAGGCCGAGACGCTTGCGTGAATCACCGCCCTCGCCATGGCCGACCGAGGTGATGAAGTCGAGCTTGTCGACAAAGGAGCGCGCCGACTGCTTGAGGATGATCAGTACGCTTTTGGCGGAACCGGCGATCTCCGGTGCGCCACCGGCGCCCGGCAGGCGAACTTTCGGCTGATGGTAGTCGCCCACCACCGTGGTGTTGATGTTGCCGAAACGGTCGACTTGCGCAGCACCGAGGAAACCGACGTCGATGCGCCCGCCCTGCAACCAGTAGCGAAAAATCTCACCGGTCGGGACGACAGTGTCGGCGGTTTCCGCCAGCTCACCGTCGCCGATCGACAACGGCAGTACGCTGGGCTTGGCACCGATCGGACCCGATTCATAGATCAGGACGACGTCTGGCGAAGAAGTCAGACGTGCCAGGTTGGCGGCTTTCGACGGCAGGCCGATGCCGACGAAGCATACCGAACCGTTTTTCAGACGGCGGGCGGCGGCGACGGTCATCATTTCATTGGTGGTGTAAGTCATTACTTGGCCTCCGAAGCAGCGGCCAGCTTGGCCTGGAACTCACTGAAGTCAGCGCAACCGTGGATGTACTCGTTGATCCACGCGGTGAAGGTTTCACGGTCGCGGGCAATCGGGTCCCAGGCTTGATAGAAGCGGTTGTCGCGTTCGGTGTAACCGTGGGCGTAGGATGGATGCGCGCCCCCCGGTACATGGCAGACCGCGCTCAAGGCCCAGGTCGGCAGCACGCAAGCGTTCATCGGTGCATTGAGGTCGTCGACGATTTCCTCGACGGTGACAATGCAGCGCTTGGCGGCCAGCGCCGCTTCTTTCTGCACGCCAAGAATGCCCCAGAGCAGCACGTTGCCTTTGCGGTCGGCTTTCTGCGCGTGAATCACGGTGATGTCCGGGCGCACCGACGGCACCGCCGCCAACACTTCGCCGGTGAACGGGCACGTGACGGTTTTGATCAGCGGGTTGACCTTCGGCAGGTCGGAACCGGCGTAGGCGCGCAGCACCGCGAACGGTAAGCCCGAAGCGCCCGCGACGTAGGCATTGGCCAGGTCGGCGTGACTGTGCTCTTCGATTTCCAGCGCATGCGGCCACTGCCTTTCGACCGCGTCACGCAGACGGTGCAGCGAGCCCACACCTGGGTTACCGCCCCAGGAGAAAATCAGCTTGCGAGCACAACCGGCACCGATCAATTGGTCGTAGATCAAGTCGGGCGTCATCCGCACCAGGGTCAGATCTTTCTTGCCCTGGCGGATGATTTCGTGACCCGCCGCCGTAGGAATCAGGTGAGTAAAGCCTTCGAGCGCGACGGTATCGCCGTCGTTGACGAACTGCTTTACCGCGTCATGCAGCGAAAGGATTTCAGCCATGGGGCAGGCTCCCGTTTTCTTATGAACCGACAGTGGTAGAAAAAGGCGCGAGGTTCGGCGCCGGAATGACTGAAGGTTAAGCCCCTGAAAAACGCTAAACAATCCGATAATCGACTGAGTGTTCGTTTATCGAACAGATTGTTGTCTCGCTACCGATCCCTAAAAGCTTCGCGGGCAAGCCTCGCTCCTACGGGATGCGCGTGATATCCGCGACCATACATTTCCGTAGGAGCGAGGCTTGCCCGCGAAGAGGCCATCAGCCTCGCTGAAGAATCTGAAACTTGCCCTCAGGTCGCATCCGCATGGCTGACCATGCCCTTGATCACCACCGCCGTGGTCGCCAATGCGGCCGGAATCACCAGCGCCGTCAGCACCTGTTCGAAGTTCCAGCCCAGGCCCAGCAACGTTGCGCCCATCCACGCACCGAGGATCGCGCCGAAGCGGCCAATCCCGAGCATCCATGACACACCGGTTGCCCGCCCTTGAGTCGGGTAAAACCGCGCCGCCAGCGACGGCATCGCCGATTGCGCGCCGTTGACACACATCCCGGCTACCAGCACCAGGGTTGCCAGCAATGTGATGCTGCCCAGGCTCTGCCCTACCGCGTAGGCAAATACCCCGGCGAATAAGTAGAAAATGCCGATGACCTTGTGCGGATTGAACCGGTCCATCGCCCAGCCCACACCCACTGCGCTCAACACCCCACCGAACTGGAACAGCGCACCAATGAACGCCGCCTGCTCCATGCTCGCGCCGCTGTCACGCATCAGCGTCGGCAACCAACTGGTCAGCAGGTAAACGATCACCAGGCCCATGAAGTACGTCAGCCACAGCAACAACGTGCCAGTGCTGTAAGTCCCGGAGAAGATCACCGCAAACACATTGCGCGCCTTCACGGTTTTCTGTTCCGGCACGCTGAAGCTCGAAGCCTGAGCCACCACCGTCGGGTCGATCGGCGCCAAGGCCTTGCGCACTTTGTCCGTGCCACGATTGCGCACCACCAGGTAACGCGCCGATTCCGGCAACCAGAACAGCAAGACGACAGCGAGGATCAACGGCAGAATCCCGCCGATCATCAACAGACTGTGCCAGCCGAAGGCCGGGATCAGTTTGGCCGAGATGAACCCGCCCCCGGCCATGCCAAGGTTGAAGCCGCAGAACATGCTGGTCACCAGCAGGGATTTTTTGCGCTCCGGGGTGTATTCGGACAGCAGCGTGGTGGCGTTCGGCATGCCGGCGCCCAGGCCCAGGCCGGTGAGGAATCGCAATACCAGCAGTTGATCGACGTTGGTGCTATAGGCCGACGCCAGGCTGAAAGCGCCGAACACCAACACCGCGCCCACCAGTACGACTTTTCGCCCGAAGCGGTCAGCCAATGGCCCGGAACCCAAAGCGCCGAAGACCATCCCGATCAACGCCGCACTCATCACCGGGCCGAGACTGGCGCGATCGATGCCCCAGTCCTGGGACAGTGCCGGCGCGATAAAACCCATGGCCGCGGTGTCGAGGCCATCGAGGAAAACAATCAGGAAACATAGAATCACCACCCGCCATTGGTAGCGCGAAATGGGTTGAGTGTTGATGAAGGACTGTACGTCGAGGCAGTTTCCTACAGCAGACTGAGGCTGGTTCATTATTTTTATTCCACGCAAAGAACGCAGTCGAACAGGTGCCAGCCGGGGCTGACGCTATGACAAGAAAGGAGGTCGGGATCAGGCAATCCGGTTTCGGCAGCTAAACCGATGGAAACAGCGACAGTCGGGAAACGTGCGCATGACGATGCCTCTTCTCATTATTATTGGGGCGTGATCCGGCGACTGACTGAAGACCCATAGTGCCGGATGACGCTGCCGCGACATTAATGATCCAAGGGAAAGAGCGTCAATTCGATAAACGCGACTCTGTGCGTTTATCGAACAGCTTAGGCAAAGAGTTGCGCGCTCAGGTCACGACTGGCACTTAACAGGCCTGGCAAGAAACGTTGCTCCAACTCGTTGCGACTGACCCGGCCGGCGTGGGTGCTGACGTTTAAGGCCGCCACCACTTGGCCGGACGCGTCGTACACCGGCACGGCAATTGAGCGCAGGCCCTGCTCCAATTCCTGATCAACGATGCACCAGCCTTGCTGCCGTACCTCTTGCAGGCATTCGAGCAATGCCTCGGGGGTATGCAACGTGCGACTGGTCTTGGCTTGCAGCTCTGCATGGTCGAGGTATTCACGCAGTGACGTGTCGTCCAGCGCGGCGAGAAGAATCCTGCCCATGGACGTGCAATAGGCCGGCAATCGCCCGCCCACCGAAAGGTCGACGGAAATCAGCCGCTGGGTGGTCGCCGAGCGTGCAATGTACAAAATGTCATCGCCCTCCAGCGTGGCCATGTTGCAGGCCTCATGCAGTTGCTCGCTCATGCGGTCCAGATACGGCTGGGCAGAAACCGCCAATGGCGTCGACGACAAATAGGCATGGCCCAGGGTCAGTACTTTGGGCAACAGCGAATAGGTGCGTCCGTCGGTGGTGGCGTAGCCGAGCTTGATCAGGGTATG
Source organism: Pseudomonas sp. PDM24 (assembly GCF_019218905.1). Taxonomy (NCBI): domain Bacteria; kingdom Pseudomonadati; phylum Pseudomonadota; class Gammaproteobacteria; order Pseudomonadales; family Pseudomonadaceae; genus Pseudomonas; species Pseudomonas sp. PDM24. The sequence continues at coordinate 234,349 of NZ_JAHUWR010000006.1, forward strand.
CAGGCAACGTCGCACAGCGGCGCGGGGAATTTCCGTGCGATGGCTGATCTGCGCAATGGTCAGGTGCCGCTTGCGCTCCTGGAACGCTTGCACCACCGCCAAGCCACGGGCCAGGGAGGTCATGAAATCCGGGTCACCGGTCAGCGCCTGGATTCGCTTGGCGGGCGAGGCAACGATCGGCGGTGCCACTGAAGCGAAGGAATTACGCATTTGATCGTTCATATCGGTTGTTTCCCACACGGATCAGCGACTATTACAAGCGGCTCCCGGTCTGATACACAAGCCACCGGCCACCAAGATTGGGCGATTATCGAACCATGGGCCGATAATCGCAATCAGTGGTTGCTTATAGTGAGCCCTACTGCTTTCATCCCCCTGCAATATGTTTGTTATTTTCGGTCACGTTTTAAAGGAGCTTCGGTGTACTAATTCGTTCGGCTTAATGGCGCCAGAAAGTCACCGCTGTAACTGGCATCACGGCACCGTAGTTACCGGTAAAAGTTTGCGAGTAACAAAACAATCACACACGAGGAACTACTTTTAACTCTCAAGAGATAGTGTTCTTCGGATCGACCGCTATAATGCATCTCAGTGGCGACCGGTTTTTTACGTGCCGATTTCGCCAACCGGCAGCGCAATATCCATTGCCGCTGTCCGCAGCAAGCGCCTGACGCTCATTTCATATGCTCCGCCAACGCGCTCGCTGAAACAGGAGACTGATGCTACGTCAGCTGTTTTTCTCTGGTGCCGTGGCCGCCTGCAACAAGGACGAATTGATTGCTCCGAGGGAACGATGCCGTGTCAGGCATTGTCCCTTCAACGAGCGTGGTCAATAAATCGATGCAGCGCGTTTCACCAGAATTAATCTCAACTCAATCAGGTAGCACTGTGACGAAAGACGAACTGCGCGCGGAACTTGAGCGCCAGGAACAACGTTACAAGGAAGTTTACGGCGGGGAAGTCACCACCTACGCCGCTCAGCCCGAACCCGAACGCAAACCCTGGCGCAAACGCGCCACCGTTCAGGACCAGGCCTTCTCCCAGGAATTGCAGAAGATGGAAAAGGAACTCAAAGCCGAAGAGCCATGACTGCCTCGGTTTGAATTCTTTCAAGAGCCTGCATCTACACCTGTTAAAAGCGGGCTGTATCGATGATGCTTTTCGCGCCCGCTACAAGCGGGCGGCGGTCCCCTCATCCATTGGATGAGGTAAATGGCTCCTGTCCGACCTTCTTCTCAGATATTTCATACACGCGTTCAAGCCTCTCGCCCTGCCGGGAGAAATCCTTGTGGCTACAGCCTTTGCAAGCGAATTCAATGACTTGTAAAACCCTGAAAAAACCTGGGGACTGGGGGATTGCCACAAAATAATTCGTTGAAGAATGTAACCGATGAGCAGCTAGTGCATCGATTACCCATCTTTTCTGGCATAATCGCGCCCCCTTACGACCGGGTCAGAAAACCTTCATGATCGATTTATTCAGCGGACTGGATGCTTGGGTGCTTGTGAGCCTCTTGCTCGCCCTGGCCTTTGTCCTCGCCTTCGAGTTCATCAACGGCTTTCATGACACCGCAAACGCGGTGGCCACTGTTATCTACACCAAAGCCATGCCGCCTCATCTGGCGGTGTTCTTTTCCGGTGTGTTCAACTTCCTCGGCGTGCTGCTGGGCGGTGTGGGCGTGGCGTATGCCATCGTCCATTTGCTGCCGGTAGAACTGCTGATCAATGTGAACACCGGTCACGGACTGGCCATGGTGTTCTCGTTGCTCGCCGCCGCCATCACCTGGAACCTGGGCACCTGGTATTTCGGTATCCCCGCCTCCAGCTCTCATACGCTGATCGGTTCGATCCTCGGTGTCGGCCTGGCCAACGCCCTGATCAACGATATTCCGTTGGCCGATGGCGTGAACTGGCAGAAGGCGATCGATATCGGTGCCTCCCTGGTGTTCTCGCCAATGGCCGGTTTCCTGATCGCAGCCCTGGTGCTGATCAGTCTTAAATGGTGGCGTCCGCTGTCCAAGATGCACAAGACACCGGAACAGCGCCGCAAGATCGACGACAAGAAACACCCGCCATTCTGGAACCGTCTGGTGCTGGTGATTTCGGCGATGGCTGTCAGCTTCGTACACGGCTCGAACGATGGCCAGAAAGGTATCGGCCTGATCATGCTGGTGCTGATCGGCATCGTGCCGGCGCAGTTCGTTCTCGACCTGAATAGCACCACCTACCAGATCGAACGTACTCGCGATGCGACCCTGCACCTGAGCCAGTTCTACGAGCGCAACCGCGAATCCCTGGGTGAGTTCCTGGCACTGGGCAAAAGCGTGAAAGGCGATCTGCCGGAGAAATTCCGTTGCAACCCGCAACAGACCGAACCGACCATTTCAGCGCTGCTGGGCACCCTTAAAGGTGTAGCCGACTACCATTCGTTGCCGTCGGAAAGCCGCATCGAAGTACGTCGCTACCTGCTCTGCCTGGACGACACCGCGAAGAAAGTCGCCAAGCTGCCAGGCCTCGCTGCCCGTGAAAAGGCTGACCTGGACAAACTGCGCAAGGACCTGACCACCACCACCGAATATGCCCCGTTCTGGGTGATTCTGGCGGTCGCCCTGGCCCTCGGCCTGGGTACCATGGTCGGTTGGAAACGCGTGGTCCTGACCATCGGCGAGAAAATCGGCAAGCAAGGCATGACCTATGCCCAAGGCATGTCGGCGCAGATCACCACAGCGTGCATGATCGGCGCGGCGAACATCTTCAGCCTGCCGGTTTCCACCACCCACGTCCTGTCTTCAGGCGTAGCCGGTACCATGGTCGCGAACAAAAGCGGCCTGCAAGGCGGCACCGTCAGAACCATCCTGCTGGCCTGGGTCCTGACCCTGCCAGCTACCGTGGCCCTGTCGGCCGGCCTGTTCTGGCTGGCGTCGAAAGCACTGGGTAGCTGATACGCAGTGGCACAAAAAAGGCGCGTTCCGTGAGGTTCGCGCCTTTTTTATTGCTGCTGTCCCGTCCTGAATAAGGTTTACACCTGTTTCAGGACTAGACATGCAATCTTCCAAAAAGACACCACAAATCAAATGTGGGAGCGGGCTTGCTCGCGAAAGCGGTGTGTCATTCAACATTGATGTTGGCTGACCTGACGCCTTCGCGAGCAAGCCCGCTCCCACAGTAGCTCTATGTACATCCGACAGATTTTTGCAGGCAAAAAAAAGGGCGACCGAAGTCGCCCAAAATGCCTTGCGTGCTCATTGCTCCAGAAAGACCCTACGGTTTTTTCCGCTTATGCGAATCCTTCCAGATAAAAAATCCAAACCCTGCAAAAAACAGAACCATGAGGCCGACAGTCAGCACTCCGGCGATCACCACGTTGTCAAAAAACATGACTGGCCTCCTGCACTTGCCCTGTTGCGATGGGGCTAAGTTAACCAATTGGGCAGGAGAGAAAATTGACCGGGATCAATGCCGCCCGAGACGGGCGTAAAAGGAAGGGAAATAACTGACCTGCATCAACCGATGCAGGGTGTTTCAACGCTTTTTCGGTTTGTTCTTCGGCTTTTTCTTCGCTTTGCCCAACGGCATCGCCTGCTCGAACGCCTGGCGTACTTCATTCAGGCGCTTTTCATTAAGGTCATGAACCCGCTTGGCGCGTTCGGTGTTGAGGTCGATCAGCTTGTCATCTTGGCTCATGGCGTTCAGTGCATCGCTTGGAAATGAATTCAACTGCCGGTAAAGGCGACAGGATTACGTCAATAATGCGGTCTGGCGCGGGCGCTGACCAGTGATCCGACACTTCAGATCTCGATATCGACCCACAACCCCTGACGTGGCTGATCCTCCATCAACGGCACCACCGGTACGGTGTTGTCGGCATTGAGCTCATTACCGGGAATCGCCAGGTGCTCTTCAGGATCCTCATCGGCCTCACGACGACGGCGCTCGCGCTCCTGTTGCCGACGCTGTTCCTCGCGCAGTTGCAGACCCGCCTCTTCCGGATCGCGTTTTTGCAGGTCGATGGTGCTTTCGTTGGAGCTTTCCTGCACCGGCACCACAGGCGGAATATCCGGGCGCTGGCGAATCGGATCCTGCTGTGAAGTGATTGGTACGGCGCTCAAGGGGAGCATCGGTGGCAGCATATTATTAGTCTCCTGTCAGCAAGCTGTCGGCTGCGGGAATGGCGACTTGAGCCATCGGTCGCAAACTTGTGACCCGCCTGGCACCGTAGGAGCTGGCGCAGCCTGCGATCTTTTGATCTTCATCTCCCGAAAAGTTCGCCTCCTCCATCAGCGCGCGCATGTAATCCTTTGGTCCTGAAGGCTCATTCCGTTAAGATAGCCCGCTTTTTCAAGGTGGGAGTCAGGCAGCATGGCGCAGCAGTATCAACCGGGGCAACGCTGGATCAGTGACAGCGAAGCCGAGCTGGGTTTGGGCACCGTTCTGGCACAGGACGGCCGCTTGTTGACCGTGCTCTACCCGGCCACTGGCGAGACTCGCCAGTACGCGCTACGGAATGCGCCCCTCACCCGCGTGCGGTTTTCGCCGGGTGACAGCATCACTCACTTCGAAGGATGGAAGCTGACCGTCCAGGAAGTCGACGACGTCGATGGCCTGCTGGTCTACCACGGCCTCAACGCGCAGAACGAAGTGGTCACCCTGCCGGAAACCCAGCTATCGAACTTCATTCAGTTCCGTCTGGCCAGCGACCGTCTGTTCGCCGGACAGATCGACCCGCTCGCCTGGTTCTCCCTGCGATACAACACCCTGGAACACACCAGCCGCCAATTGCAATCCTCGCTCTGGGGCCTGGGCGGCGTGCGTGCGCAACCGATCGCGCACCAGTTGCACATTGCCCGTGAAGTCGCCGACCGCATCGCGCCGCGGGTTCTGCTGGCAGACGAAGTGGGCCTGGGCAAGACCATCGAAGCCGGTCTGGTAATCCATCGCCAACTGCTTTCGGGCCGCGCCAGTCGCGTATTGATCCTGGTGCCGGAAAACCTCCAGCACCAGTGGCTGGTGGAGATGCGCCGCCGCTTCAACCTGCAAGTCGCGCTGTTCGACGAAGAACGCTTCATCGAAAGCGATGCCGCCAACCCGTTCGAAGACACCCAGCTCGCACTGGTTGCACTCGAATGGCTGGTAGATGACGAGAAGGCCCAGGACGCGTTGTTCGCGGCCGGCTGGGATTTGCTGGTGGTCGACGAAGCGCACCACCTGGTGTGGCACGAAGATCAGGTCAGCCCTCAGTACTCACTGGTGGAGCAACTGGCCGAAGTCATTCCCGGCGTCTTGCTGCTGACCGCGACCCCTGAACAACTCGGTCAGGACAGTCACTTCGCGCGTCTGCGCCTGCTCGACCCGAACCGTTTCCATGACCTGCACGCCTTCCGCGCCGAGAGCGAAAACTATCGCCCGGTGGCCGAAGCCGTTCAGGAGCTGCTGGACAAAGGGCGTCTGTCGCCTGAAGCGCACAAGACTATCCACGGTTTCCTCGGCAACGAAGGCGAAGCCCTGCTAACCGCCGTCAATGATGGCGACACCGAAGCTAGCGCCCGTCTGGTCCGCGAACTGCTGGACCGTCATGGCACCGGCCGCGTGCTGTTCCGTAATACCCGCGCCGCCGTGCAGGGTTTCCCGGAGCGCAAACTGCACCCGTACCCGCTGCCGTGCCCGGCCGAATACCTCGAACTGCCATTGGGCGATCACGCCGAGCTGTACCCGGAAGTCAGCTTCCAGGCCCAGCCGGACGCCAACGAAGAAGAGCGCTGGTGGAAATTTGACCCGCGTGTCGAGTGGCTGATCGACACCCTGAAAATGCTCAAGCGCACCAAAGTGCTGGTGATCTGCGCCCACGCCGAAACCGCCATGGACCTGGAAGACGCCTTGCGCGTACGTTCCGGCATTCCGGCCACGGTCTTCCACGAAGGCATGAACATCCTCGAGCGTGACCGCGCCGCCGCCTACTTCGCCGACGAAGAATTTGGTGCGCAGGTGCTGATCTGCTCGGAAATCGGCAGTGAAGGTCGCAACTTCCAGTTCTCGCACCATCTGGTGCTGTTCGATCTGCCGTCGCACCCGGACCTGCTGGAGCAGCGTATCGGTCGCCTCGACCGGATCGGTCAGAAGCACATCATCGAGCTGCACGTGCCGTACCTGGAAACCAGCCCGCAAGAGCGGCTGTACCAGTGGTATCACGAGGCGCTGAACGCGTTCCTCAACACCTGCCCGACCGGCAACGCCTTGCAGCATCAGTTCGGCCCGCGCCTGCTGCCGCTGCTGGAAAACGCCGACGATGGCGAGTGGCAGGCGCTGATCGACGAAGCCCGCACCGAACGTGAGCGTCTGGAAGCCGAACTGCACACCGGTCGCGACCGCTTGCTGGAACTCAACTCCGGCGGCGCTGGCGAAGGTGATGCGCTGGTCGAGGACATCCTCGAACAAGACGATCAGTTCGCCCTGCCGATCTACATGGAAACCCTGTTTGACGCCTTTGGCATCGACAGTGAAGACCATTCGGAAAACGCGCTGATCCTCAAGCCAAGCGAAAAAATGCTCGACGCCAGCTTCCCGCTGGGCGACGACGAAGGCGTGACCATCACCTACGACCGCAACCAGGCGCTGTCTCGCGAAGACATGCAATTCATCACCTGGGAACACCCGATGGTTCAAGGCGGCATGGACCTGGTCCTTTCCGGCTCGATGGGCAACACCGCCGTGGCGCTGATCAAGAACAAGGCGCTGAAACCGGGCACCGTGTTGCTGGAACTGCTCTACGTCAGCGAAGTGGTTGCCCCGCGTTCGCTGCAGTTGGGCCGTTACCTGCCGCCGGCCGCGCTGCGCTGCCTGCTCGACGCCAACGGCAACGACCTGTCGACCCGGGTGTCGTTCGAAACCCTGAACGATCAACTGGAAAGCGTACCCCGCGCCAGCGCCAACAAGTTCATCCAGGCCCAGCGCGACCAGTTGACGCCACGGATCAACGCCGGCGAAGAGAAAATCACCCCGCGTCACGCCGAACGCGTGGCCGAGGCGCAACGTCGTCTGGCGGCGGATACCGACGAAGAACTGGCACGCCTGACCGCGTTGCAAGCGGTCAACCCGACCGTGCGCGACAGCGAACTGGTTGCCCTGCGCAAGCAACGTGAGCAAGGCCTGGCCATGCTCGACAAGGCTGCGCTGCGACTGGAAGCGATTCGGGTGTTGGTGGCGGGTTAATCTCCTGCTCCACCGCTGAAACAAGAAGGCCCGCAGCGATGCGGGCCTTTTTTTCTGCTTGATTGTTGTGGTGTTGCTGATGGCCTCTTCGCGAGCAAGCCCGCTCCCACATTCGAGTGCATTTTCCCTGGAAGAACTCGGTCGAATGTGGGAGCGGGCTTGCTCGCGAAGGCGATTAAGCCGTCACCGCAGAACCCGCAGGCTCAACCACCGCCACCAACCCCTCCTTCATCCGCTTGGCATCCCTGACAAAACACCGCGAGGCCAAAAACAGAAACACCATGGTAAAGAACAGCGCCACCGGGATCAGGTACATCGCGTCATGCAGGCCGACCGCCTTGAACGCTTCAGTCATCTGCTCGGCGCCGGCCGACAACATGGCCGTTTGCGCAAAGTGATCCGACAATCCGCCAACCACCACCGGCCCCAATCCCCCACCCAGCAAATACAGACCGGCAAAGAACAGCGCCATCGCCGTGGCCCGCAAACGCGGTTCGACCACGTCCTGAATCGCCGTGTACACGCAGGTATAGAAGTTGTAAGCAAATAACCAACCCAGGCTGAACACCGCGACAAACACCCCGATCTCGATGCGTCCGGCGTGCAGAGCCCAAGCGGTACACACGGTCGAAATGATCAGGCTAAACGCCGCGAACAGCAGCCGCCCATTGGCCACGCGTTGGTGAATCTTGTCGGCGATCCAGCCGCCGAGCGTCAGGCCGAACAGCCCGGTCACCCCGACGATCACCCCGGTCGCCACCGCTGCCTCCTGCAACGGCATCAGGAAATATCGCTGCAGCATCGGCACCAGAAACGAGTTGCAGGCATAAGTCGCGAAGTTGAAACACAGCCCCGCCATGACCAGCCACAGGAAAGTCGGTACCGCCAGCACTCGACGGATCGGCCGGTCCACGCGCTCCTGAGACACTTGCACGCTTTCCGCCGCGCCGCGTTTTGGCTCTTTGATGAAGAACATGAACACCGCCAGGATCAGCCCCGGCACCGCCGCGATAAAGAACGGCGCGCGCCAGCTGTCGAACGTCTTGACCATCCAGCCGATGGTGAAGAACGCCAGCAGTAACCCCAGCGGAAGACCCAGCATGAAAATGCCCATGGCCCGAGCCCGACGATGAGCCGGGAACAAATCGCCGATCAGCGAGTTGGCGGCCGGCGCGTAACTGGCTTCACCGATGCCGATGCCCATGCGCACGATCAGGAAACTCCAGAAACTGCCCACCAGCCCGTTGACCGCAGTCAGCCCGCTCCATGTTGCCAGGCCCCAGCCCATCAGTTTGCTGCGCGAACCGGTATCGGCCAATCGCCCAAGGGGCAGGCCGGCAATGGCGTAAACGATGGTGAAAGCGGTGCCGATGATCCCCAGTTGAAAGTCGCTGAGGTGCCATTCCATGCGGATCGGCTCGATGATGATGGCCGGGATGGTGCGATCGAAGAAGTTGAACAGGTTGGCCAGGAACAGCAGGAACAGAATGCGCCAGGCATTCGCCGCTTGGGTCGAGTTCTGCATGGGTCCGTCTCTTTTATTGTTATGAAGGCGTCGCTGCCCCCGGAAACTGCAATCTAGTCAGGCGCGCGCGGCGTGTCTGTCATCATTCGCCAGCCTGATATCAGCCCATGGCAACCGCCCCCTCCCAAACGCCACAATACCTTGTGGGAGCGGGCTTGCTCGCGAAGGCGGTGTACCTGCCTACGATGATGCCGACTGACACGCCGCCTTCGCGAGCAAGCCCGCTCCCACAGGGGAATGGCGGTGTTTTCCATGACCCGACCGACCATTGAAAAATACCTCTGTCCCCCCCTTCCCAAGCCCAAGGCAAAGCCTAGAATAGCGGCCTTGTCTGCCCACCGTATCCCCCATCCCTCTTTGACTATCGCCCATGTCCGAAGCCAGTCCGTGTCTGAATTGCGGTGCCTGCTGTTCTCATTTTCGCGTGTCTTTTTTCTGGGGTGAATGCATCTCGGCAGGGGGGACGGTGCCCGATGAACTGGTCGCGCCCATCAGTCCCAGCCGGGTGTCCATGCTCGGCACAGACTGCAAACCGACCCGCTGCGTCGGGCTGGTAGGTGAGGTGGGCAGCACCGTGCAGTGCTCGATTTACGATCAGCGCTCCAGCACCTGCCGGGAGTTCGACGCCTCGTGGGCCAATGGTGAGGTGAACGTGGATTGCGACGCGGCCCGGGCCGCGTTCGGGTTGCCAGCCCTGCAACCGGAGTTCGAAATGCCTTATGAACGGAGCGCTTGAGACTTAGCGCCAATCGCTATCACGCTAATACCAAAATTATTGGCGTCACCGTGCCATCACCTCTTGCGCTCCGTGCAAGGCCTCTATACTGCAAGCATTCGCCAGCGCGCATGGCGCAGGCCAGGATGATTCAGAGATGGGGCATGCTATGGAGTGGCTTGGTTTGCATTTCATGACCGGGCTGCCAGAGAGCGGACAGGTCATACTCGATTGCACCCATAACCCGTTTTTGGTGTTGCTGGCCTATCTAGTGGCTTGCGCGACCGGTTTCGCCACGCTGGGCATGACCGAGCGAGTCGGCCATGTGGAAAAACCTGCCTCCCAACGACTCTGGCGCTGGGTCGGCGCCGGGTGTCTGGCGGGCGGTATCTGGGCCATGCATTTCATCAGCATGCTGGCGTTCCAGGCGCCGATCGAAATCCATTACCACTTGCCCACTACCCTGCTCTCGCTGTTGTTCGCCCTGACCGCCTCGTGGCTGGCCATGCACACCCTCAGTCATCCTCAGCTGAATTTCTGGCAATACCTGCGGGCCGCAGTGTGGATCGGCCTGGGCATCGCAACCATGCATTACGTGGGCATGGCCGCCCTGCGATCGAATGCGATGGCCTACTACCAACCCGTGCTGTTCGTGCTTTCCATTGTGATCGCCATCGGGGCCAGCCTGGCCGCCCTGTTGATTTCCAGTCACCTGCGCGATGGCGCCGGCGTGTTTCATCAATTGCTCAAATACACCGCCAGCCTGGTGCTCGGAGCCGGCATCGTGAGCATGCATTTCACCGGCATGGCGGCATTCAGCCTGGTGCTGCCCGTTGGCAGCCTTGAGCCCCTGCCCAGCGACAACAACCACCTGCAACTGGGGCTGACGGTAGCGGTAATGACGCTGCTGATCATCGGCAGCGGCATCAGCGCTGCATGGGCGGACAAGAAACTGCAACACAAAGAGCATGACCTGCAACGGGTCAACGCCCTGCTCAGCCAACTGGATCAGGCACGCATGTCGCTGCAACAGGTGGCGCATTACGACCCCTTGACCAACCTGATCAACCGACGAGGCTTCAACCAGATCTTCGCCGAGAAACTCATCGAGAAAACCAATGAAGGCGGCATGCTGGCGGTGATGTTCCTCGACATCGACCATTTCAAGCGGATCAATGACAGCCTCGGCCATGACGCCGGTGACGAATTGCTTAAAGTTCTGGCCAGCCACATCAAGGCTGCAGTGCGCAGCCATGAAGACGTGGTGGCGCGCTTCGGAGGCGACGAATTCTGCATCCTCATCACCCTGTATGACCGTGAAGAAGCGCGGCAAATGGCCCAGCGCATCATGCTGAAAATGAAGGAGCCCATCGAGTTGTCCGGACGGCGCATGGTCATGACCACCAGCATCGGCATCAGCCTGTTTCCCGAAGACGGCAAGACCTGCGAAGAACTGCTGAAAAACGCCGATCTGGCGCTCTACCAGTCCAAGGATTGCGGTCGTAATGCCCTGCATTTTTTCAGTTCAAACCTGAAAACCCGAGCCACCCTGGAGTTGCAACTCGAAGAAGAACTGCGTCACGCCCTGCGCGAAGACACCGGGTTGATGCTGTATTACCAACCGATTTATGACCTGAGAATCGGCCAGGTCACCAAACTTGAAGCGCTGATTCGCTGGCAACATCCGGTTCACGGATTGCTCACGCCCGATCGGTTCATCGCCATTGCCGAAGCGAACGGCCTGATCGCCGAGCTGGACAACTGGGTGCTGCGCAAGGCCTGCGAGGACTTGGGCGAGCTGTCCCGCCACGATTGCGAAGAACTCAAAATCGCGGTGAATTGCTCGCCCCTGAACCTGGCGCGAGAAGAACTGGCCAATGAAATCGAACACGCCCTGCACGCCTTCGGGGTGGCACCACACCGGCTGGAACTGGAAGTCACCGAGAATGCGCTGATGGGCAATATCAGCAACACCCTGGTGTTGCTGCGCCAGATTCGCGCCCTCGGGGTCTCGTTGTCGATCGATGACTTCGGCACCGGCTATTCATCCCTGGCCTACCTCAGGCGCCTGCCATTAAATACGTTGAAGATCGACCGCTCGTTTATTCAGGACATTCCCAAGGCCACCCAGGACATGGAAATCGTCCAGGCCATTATCGTCATGGCCCATACCCTGCATTTGCAGGTCGTCACCGAAGGCGTCGAAACCTTCGAGCAATACGACTTTCTCGAACGCCATGGCTGCGATTTCGTTCAGGGCTACCTGCTCAGCCATCCGGTACCGCTGGCCGAGCTGCGTCCAGTGCTGGCCGAAATCAATCAGCGCAAGCACATGCACACCTTCAATCCTTTGAGTCTGGCTCGCGGTATAACTGCACTAGCGTCGACGGATCCTTTTCAAGGAAGCCCTGCCCCCCATGGAGGCGCATCAGTTGTGCGGCCAATCCGCTGATCGGTGTGGCCGAACCCTGTTCGCGGGAAAATTTCACGGCGGTGTCCAGATCCTTGAGCAGCGTGCGTACGTGCCACTTCACCGGTTCGAAACGGCTGTCGGCCATTTGCGGCGCAAGAATCTGCAGCGGTTTTGAATCGGCGAAGCCACCGGCGAGCGCCTCGGCGATCAAGCGGGCGTCGACCCCGGAACGCTCGGCCAAGGCCACCACTTCGGCAATGACCAGGGCATTGCACGCCACGATCATCTGATTGCAGGCCTTGGTCACCTGCCCCGCACCGACGGCGCCCATGTGGGTCACACGCTGGCCAAGGGTCAACAACACCGGCCGCACGCGCTCAAGGTCTGCCGCCTCGCCACCGACCATGATCGCCAGGCTGCCGGCCTCGGCGCCGACCACCCCGCCGGAGACCGGCGCATCGAGCCAACTCATACCAGTTTTACTGGCCAATGAGTTCGCCATTTCCCGCGTCGCGGTGGGCTCCAGGCTGGAAAAATCCACCAGTAGCTGGCCGCTTTTCGCCCCCTCGGCAACGCCTGCCGCGCCAAACACCACCTCACGTACAACAACTGTGTCGGCCAAGCACAACATCACCAGGTCCGCGTGTCGGCACAGTTCGGCCGGTGTCGCCACTTGCCGCGCGCCGGCCTCGACCAGCACTGCGCACTTGTCAGGGTTACGGTTCCACACCGTCAGCGGATAACCCGCCGCCAACAGGCGTCGGCACATTGGCAAGCCCATCAAACCGATTCCGGCAAACCCCAGCGCTGGCAACGTTGCCATCATTTAGCCTCCTTTTGATTAAAGATCATCGAATATTGGCCGATTCATCATGATTAAGGAAAGGATTCCCCCGAGCGACGCACAGGCCAAGACCCTGACGCTTGGGCTACATTCGCGCTGCAAAAAGACGCGAGATCTCATTCCGTGATGACTCGATGACACTTGTCGCCGAGCCGACCAGTCCAGGTATATGGCGCACAATGACTTCTAAAAATAATCCGGCCACCGCGGTATCCGACCTGACCCTGAGCCCCGCGGCGAACAGCCCCTCAGCGTCGAAGCCATTGACCCCGTCGCGTCCGCTGGCGACTCAGCAATACCTGTACTTCACCGAAACCAATACCGACCGCATCCTCGACAACCTCGACGGCCTGCGCGACTTGGTGTTCCCGCGCCCGCCCCATCTGGAAGGCGACAACGAACAGCACAGCGATCAGGAATTCCCTTCGGTGTGCCTGATCGGCCTGGGCCGCTGTGGTTCGAACATCGCACTGGACGTCGCGGAGCTGGTGTACAACGCCCGCAAGTTCTACCTCAACGAATTCAACAACGAAGACCGTCTGTCGCCGGACAAACGCTACGCCGAAAAGGGCTACAGCCCGGCGCAATGGATCCGCAACAACCTGCGCCTGGGGACGAACAAGGCCAGCAAACCGGTGTTTCTGGTCGAGCCGCTGGTGATGCTCGGCGACCTGGACAAGGACATCGCCGGTCGCATCCGTTTCTCGCGCAAGGGCGAAAAAAGCGGCTTTTTGCGCGACTACAGCAAAATGAAAATCATGGACTTGTCGGAAGTCCACGCCGGTGGCGCCGGTAACGCGCCGATCCTCGGCCAGTACCTGGCCAAGATCATCCTGAACAAGGACACCCAGCGCTTCTCCAGCCCTGACTGGAAGATGATTCACTCGTACCTGATCGACAGCTGCGGGATCAAGGCCAACCAGTCGCGCCTGTATTTCTCGATCTTCAGTGCCGGCGGCGGTACCGGTTCGGGCATGGCCTCGGAGTTCGGCCTGGCCCAGCAGCACTCGTACATGAACAAGACATTCGACACCAAGCCGATGGACGAGCACGACAGCAAGAGCGGTCATTCCTTCGTCTTCGAACCGATCTTCACCAGCGGCATTTGCGTACTGCCCAATATTTCCGATCACCGCAGCGAAATGTCCGAGGCGCTGCACATCAACGCCGGTCGCTTGTTGTGCAAATACCTGTCGGAAGAGTGGGACTTCTCCTACAACTTCGCCAACGAAGACAGTAGCGAAGCCAGCGTCATGGGCCGTATCCGCCCATGGAACGCGATGATGCTGATCTCCAACGACATCATGCGTTACGCCGAAGAAAGCGATGACGGCAACATCCAGAACATTGATGTCAATGCCATGGAAAAGCACGCCAACCAGTACATCTCACAGCAGATCTTCAACATTCTGACAGCGCAGGCGGTAACCACCGACTACGACCAGAACTATTTCCGTCGCGCCGGCATCGACATCGGCGAAACCATTCGCCTGGACGCCAACGACCTGTTCATGAGCCTGGCCGGCCCCGTGGCGATTGCCTACGCCGAGTCCGTGGTGCCGGAAACCCCGCCACCGAGCAGCGACAAGTTCAAGGTGTTCGAAAAAGAGCCGCAACGCCTGAACATCGACGACCTGTTCTTCCGCTCCATCGACCTGCCGCACTTCAACAAGGTCACGCAGGCAATCGAAGGCATCAGCCTGTTGCCGATCGAGTCCAAGCGCTATCGTGCCTCGCTTGAGCAGTACAAGAATTCGGGCTATGACGCGGCCGCGTTGCACGACCTGCACTTCTTCAAGAATTGTTCGTCGGTGGTGTCGATTGTGTCCTTGCCCAAGGACTACAAGCTGTCCTACATGGACCTGAACCGGCTGAAGACCCACCTCAACAGCTTGTTCCCCAACACCACGCTCAAGCGTTATGCGCTGGTAATCGGCGCCTCGGCCAACTTGTCGCTGACCACCCTCATCGCCAAGAGCCCGTGCCTGTCGGACGACTTTTTGACCCTGATCGTGGCCTTCATCAAGCGCTGCTTCGCGAAAAACCCCTACCGCTTCGACGAGACGCTGGACAACTCGATCCTGGACTTCATCATCAATGAAGACTTCGACGAAGACCGGATCGATGAACTGCTCAACGAATTCGAAAACCCGGCGAAAATCCTCGATACCAACTGGTACGCGATCAAACCGATGTACGAGAAAAAGTACCGTGAGCTGATCAACGACAAGGACAAGTTTGTCTCGATCAATGACATTCGTTTGTCTCGGGATTGCGTGAAGAAGGCGATCAAGTATCTGCGAGAGATTTACCGTCACCGGATTGGCAAGACCAAGGTTATTTCTTTGAATAACCATACCGGTAAAACCGCTTAATCGGCGGCGCCGCCATTCGCGAGCAAGCCCGCTCCCACATTTGATCGCATTCCTTCTGGAGAACACGGTTAAATGTGGGAGCGCGCTGCTCGCGAAAGCGGCCTGACATTCACCGCATCAGCCACTGACTTACCAACATCCAGAAACAATTAAGCAGCCAATCGGCTGCTCAATAAACTGTTCCCGTTACGTTTACGTCACCCTCGCCAAGACCCTTCTGTGGCCTTTCTCTACGGCAACATGCCATCACGCTACTCGGCTACACACTTTTAACCGGCAGCGCAACGCACCAATTAAGTGCAAGCGTTCAGCTCGTCGCCCTTTCCTGGATCAGAATCCACGGTGAAACCACCACGGCCCACAGCTCGGGATCGCGCTCGAAAAGATCCAGCGCCCGCGTTTCAGACAGCTTGGCGACCTTGTCGGCGGCCAGCCAGGCAGCGACTTTCTCGCCTTCATCGGTAGCCACCGCTTCTGCCACAGCGATCAAATCCAGGCCTGGATCGACCCACAATAGGGCACCCCTGGCAAAGAACGGCTCCAACTCTTTCCAGGTAATAGATGCGGTCTCACCAAGCAGCTTGGCATAGAGGGTGCTAGGTTCTTGAGTCATGGGTTTCTGTCCGCAATGAAAATCGACGTGAATGATAACGTCGGTATTGCGCCAGAAAAACCCGGATGCAATTGCGTTACCGATCGAGAAATGCAGGAAAGCCAGGGAATGCTGCTGAATCCAAGTATTAGCCAGCTAACATCCCGCCGTGATTCTGTCTTTTTCTTTCAATAAAGCGACACCCTCAGGTTTTGCCCCCCGGCGCTGCCTTCCCAGGCTAACAATCGGCGCTCTACACTGTACCGGTACAGTTGCCGGGGGCATTTTCCGGAGGATATCAACGATATCTGACCCGGTTCTGCTGCTACGGCGCCAGGACTATAAAAACTACAACAGTAAGAGTGGAGCACTATGACTAAGGCTACTAAGCAGATTTCAAAACTGTTTGCCGCTATGGTTCTGGCCGGGGTTGCCAGCCATTCGTTCGCCGCTGACACCATCAAGATCGGCATCGCCGGCCCTAAAACCGGCCCTGTAGCCCAATACGGCGACATGCAGTTCAGTGGCTCCAAAATGGCCATCGAACAAATCAACGCCAAGGGCGGCGTCGACGGCAAGAAGCTCGAAGCCGTTGAATACGATGACGCCTGCGATCCAAAACAAGCGGTTGCTGTTGCGAACAAAGTCGTCAACGACGGCGTCAAGTTCGTGGTGGGTCACCTGTGCTCAAGCTCCACTCAACCGGCTTCGGACATTTACGAAGACGAAGGCGTGATCATGATCACTCCGGCTGCCACCAGCCCGGACATCACCGCTCGCGGCTACAAGATGATCTTCCGCACCATCGGTCTGGACAGCGCCCAGGGCCCTGCCGCCGGTAACTACATTGCCGATCACGTCAAACCGAAAATCGTTGCTGTGCTGCACGACAAACAGCAATACGGTGAAGGCATCGCCAGCGCCGTGAAGAAAACCCTCGAAGGCAAAGGCGTCAAGGTTGCCGTGTTCGAAGGCATCAACGCTGGCGACAAAGACTTCTCTTCGATGGTCTCCAAGCTCAAGCAAGCCAACGTCGACTTCGTCTACTACGGCGGTTACCACCCGGAGCTGGGTCTGCTCCTGCGTCAATCCCAGGAAAAAGGCCTGAAAGCCAAGTTCATGGGTCCGGAAGGCGTGGGTAACGACTCCATTTCGCAGATCGCCAAGGAAGCTTCCGAAGGCCTGCTGGTGACCCTGCCGAAATCCTTCGACCAGGATCCGGCCAACATCGCCCTGGCTGACGCGTTCAAAGCCAAGAAAGAAGACCCGAGCGGTCCGTTCGTGTTCCCGTCCTACTCGGCTGTGCAAGTCATCGCCGAAGGCATCAAGGCCGCCAAGAGCGAAGACACCGCAAAAGTGGCTGAAGCTATCCACAAGGGCACGTTCAAAACCCCGACCGGCGACCTGTCTTTCGACGAAAAGGGCGACCTGAAGGA
Source organism: Pseudomonas sp. PDM24 (assembly GCF_019218905.1). Lineage (NCBI taxonomy): Bacteria > Pseudomonadati > Pseudomonadota > Gammaproteobacteria > Pseudomonadales > Pseudomonadaceae > Pseudomonas > Pseudomonas sp. PDM24. The sequence continues at coordinate 251,455 of NZ_JAHUWR010000006.1, forward strand.
CTTCAAATTCGTGGTTTACCAGTGGCATTTCGGCAAACCTAAAACTGAAGTTTCGCCTCAGTAAGGCCTGGCCTGACTGACTGCCAATAAAGCCCACGGCGTGCCGTGGGCTTTGTTTTACGAACGTATTGGGCCGCGCTGGCGTGATCCGCCAGTCTCCCCACCTGAAAATCTCAAAACCGTCATCAGCGGTTCGCTGGCAAACCTCGAATTCGAAGTGGATGCAGATCCACGGGGCTCGAGCGGGAAAATGACTCCACCAGTGAAATGCGTATCAGGTTTTTAGGAGCGCTGTAATGCCTGACATCTATCACTTCTTCCAACAGCTGGTTAATGGTCTGACCATTGGCAGCACGTATGCCCTGATCGCCATCGGCTATACGATGGTTTACGGCATCATTGGAATGATCAACTTCGCCCACGGCGAGGTGTACATGATCGGCTCTTACGTGGCGTTCATCGCCATCGCCGGGCTGGCCATGCTGGGACTCGACAGTGTCCCTCTCTTGATGACCGCGGCTTTCCTCGCGACCATCGTCGTGACCAGTGCCTACGGTTACAGCATCGAACGGATCGCCTACCGCCCCCTGCGCGGCAGCAACCGTCTGATCCCGCTGATTTCCGCCATCGGCATGTCGATCTTCCTGCAGAACACGGTTCTGCTGGCGCAAGACTCCAAGGACAAATCCATCTCCAACCTGATCCCTGGCAACTTCGCCATCGGGCCAGGTGGCGCACATGAAGTGCTGATTTCCTACATGCAAATCGTGGTGTTCGTGGTGACCCTGGTCGCCATGCTCGGCCTGACGCTGTTCATCTCCCGTTCTCGCCTGGGCCGCGCCTGCCGCGCCTGTGCCGAAGACATCAAGATGGCCAACCTCTTGGGTATCAACACCAACAACATCATCGCCCTGACCTTCGTCATCGGTGCGGCACTGGCGGCCATCGCGGCCGTGCTGCTGAGCATGCAATACGGCGTGATCAACCCGAACGCCGGTTTCCTGGTCGGCCTCAAGGCCTTCACCGCAGCAGTATTGGGCGGTATCGGCAGCATCCCCGGCGCGATGCTCGGCGGGCTGGTGCTTGGGGTGGCGGAAGCCTTTGGTGCCGATATCTTCGGCGACCAGTACAAGGACGTCGTGGCGTTCGGTCTACTGGTTCTGGTGTTGTTGTTCCGGCCAACCGGCCTGTTGGGCCGTCCGGAGGTTGAGAAAGTATGACTAGGAATCTTAAACAGGCGTTGTTCAGCGCCTTGCTGGTGTGGGCGGTTGCCTACCCGGTACTGGGTCTGAAACTGACCATTGTCGGCATCAACCTCGAAGTCCATGGCACCAGCACTGCAACGCTGATCACTATCGCCGTGTGCTCGGTGCTGATGTTCCTGCGGGTGCTGTTCGACCAGCAGATCAGCTCGGCCTGGAAAGCCTCGCCCAACCTGCCGGTGATGCCGGCCAAGGCCAGTCACTTCCTGACCCTGCCGACCACCCAGCGCTGGATCATCATCGCGTTGATCATCGGTTCTCTGGTCTGGCCGTTCTTCGGCTCCCGCGGGGCGGTGGACATCGCCACCCTGGTGCTGATCTACGTGATGCTCGGCCTGGGCTTGAACATCGTGGTCGGCCTGGCTGGCCTGCTCGATCTCGGTTATGTCGGCTTCTACGCCGTGGGCGCCTACAGCTACGCGCTGCTGTCGCACTACTACGGCCTGAGCTTCTGGATCTGCCTGCCGATCGCCGGGATGATGGCGGCCACGTTTGGCTTCCTGCTCGGTTTCCCGGTACTGCGTTTGCGCGGTGACTACCTGGCAATCGTGACCTTGGGTTTCGGTGAAATCATCCGTCTGTTCCTGCGTAACCTGACCGACCTCACCGGCGGCCCGAACGGCATCAGCAACATTCCCAAGCCCACGCTTTTCGGGCTGAGCTTTGATAGAACTGCCGCAGAAGGTCTGCAGACCTTCCACGAGTACTTCGGCCTGGAATACAACTCGATCAACAAGGTGATCTTCCTTTACCTGATCGCGGTGTTGTTGTCGTTGTTCGCGCTGTTCGTCATCAACCGCTTGCTGCGCATGCCCCTGGGCCGTGCCTGGGAAGCGCTGCGTGAAGACGAAATTGCCTGCCGTGCACTGGGTCTCAATCCAACGGTCATCAAGCTGTCGGCCTTCACCCTCGGTGCCTGCTTCGCCGGTTTCGCCGGTAGCTTCTTCGCCGCGCGCCAAGGCCTGGTGACACCGGAGTCCTTCACCTTCATCGAATCGGCGACCATCCTCGCCATCGTGGTGCTGGGCGGCATGGGCTCGCAACTGGGCGTCGTCCTCGCCGCCACGGTGATGATCCTGTTGCCGGAAATGATGCGTGAGTTCAGTGAATACCGCATGTTGATGTTCGGCGCCTTGATGGTGCTGATGATGATCTGGCGTCCACAAGGTCTGCTGCCGATGCAACGCCCCCACATGGAGCTGCGCAAATGAGCCGTGAGATCCTGAAAGTCACTGACCTGAGCATGCGCTTCGGCGGCCTGTTGGCGGTCAACAGCGTGGCCCTGACCGTTAAAGAGAAACAAGTGGTATCGATGATCGGCCCCAACGGCGCCGGCAAGACCACCGTGTTCAACTGCCTGACCGGTTTCTACCAGCCCACCGCCGGCAGCATCGTGCTGGACGGCGAGCAGATCCAAGGGTTGCCGGGCCACAAGATTGCTCTCAAAGGCGTGGTGCGCACCTTCCAGAACGTGCGGCTGTTCAAGGACATGACAGCGGTCGAGAACCTCTTGATCGCGCAACACCGTCACCTGAACACCAATTTCCTGGCCGGTCTGTTCAAGACCCCGGCGTTCCGCAGAAGCGAACGCGAGGCCATGGAATACGCCGAGTACTGGCTGGAAAAGGTCAACCTCAAGGAATTCGCCAACCGTCCGGCCGGCACCCTGGCCTACGGTCAGCAACGTCGCCTGGAAATCGCTCGCTGCATGATGACCCGCCCGCGGATCCTCATGCTCGACGAACCGGCTGCCGGTCTCAACCCGCGGGAAACCGAAGACCTCAAGGCACTGATCGGCATCCTGCGTGAAGAGCATGATGTGACCGTGCTGCTGATCGAACACGACATGAAACTGGTCATGAGCATTTCCGACCACATCTTCGTGATCAACCAGGGCACGCCTCTGGCCGACGGTACGCCGGAACAGATCCGCGACAATCCTGAAGTGATCAAAGCCTACCTGGGGGAAGCGTAAATGCTGCAGTTCGAAAACGTTTCCACCTTCTACGGCAAGATCCAGGCGCTGCACAGCGTCAACGTCGAAGTCCGTCAGGGCGAGATCGTGACCCTGATCGGCGCCAACGGTGCCGGCAAGTCGACCCTGTTGATGACCCTCTGCGGTTCGCCGCAGGCCCACAGCGGCAGCATCCGCTACATGGGTGAAGAGCTCGTAGGCCAGGACTCGTCGCACATCATGCGCAAGAGCATCGCCGTGGTCCCGGAAGGTCGTCGGGTGTTTGCCCGTCTGACCGTGGAAGAGAACCTCGCCATGGGCGGATTCTTCACCGACAAGGGCGATTATCAGGAACAGATGGACAAGGTCCTCGGACTTTTCCCACGCCTGAAAGAGCGCTTCGCCCAACGCGGCGGCACCATGTCTGGCGGCGAACAGCAAATGCTCGCCATCGGCCGTGCGCTGATGAGCAAGCCCAAGCTGTTGCTGCTCGACGAGCCGTCGCTGGGCCTGGCACCGATCATCATCCAGCAGATCTTCGACATCATCGAACAACTGCGCAAGGACGGTGTAACGGTGTTTCTGGTGGAGCAAAACGCCAACCAGGCGCTGAAAATCGCTGACCGTGCCTATGTGCTGGAAAACGGCCGGGTGGTGATGACAGGCACTGGGGAAGCGCTGTTGACCGACCCGAAAGTGCGCGAAGCGTACCTTGGCGGTTAAGCGATTGCGGTAAACAAAAAACGGCTTTCGCAGGCCGTTTTTTTCTGCCTGCCACAAACCTCACAACAACAAAGATCCCATGTGGGAGCGGGCTTGCTCGCGAAAGCGGTGGGTCAGTCACCACCTATTTTGAATGTCAGATTGCATTCGCGAGCAAGCCCGCTCCCACAGAGGATTTTTGGTGTTTTGGAGAACGTGTTTAATCAGTGTCAGCGTTACTTCCTGCAAGCTACACATCCTTGCGCCTGACGTAACAGGTTCGCCCTCGTAGGAGCTGCGTATTCACAATATAAGCTTGCTCTACAGATACATTGTTAATATATTTGCATCTACAGACCAACTCAAAGTGATCGCCATGACAGCAATCTCCCAGGCACAAGCCTTCAGTAAAGACCAGTGCGTGACTGGTTTGCGAGCGGCTGTCGGCATACTCGAAAAATGGCAAGCGTCGAGCGATCAGGCCTGTCGCATCCTGCGCATTTCCCGCAGTACGTACTCCCGGGCAAAGCAGCGCGATCCCGATTGGTCCGTAAGCCTGGATTCAGACCAGATGCAGCGCATCAGTTTTATTCTCAACATCCATGCCACCCTGCGCCTTGTCTTTGATAACCCTGAAAACGTCTATGGTTTTGCGGCGATGGAGAACGAGAACGAGTTCTTCAACGGGCGTAGCCCGCTCGAAATCATGTCCCAAGGGGATATGATCTCCCTGTACGAGACGTTTCGGCGAATCGACATGCTGCGAGGCGCACAATGGTAACGGTGAGCCAGTTGGCTGTATTGGCCGGTGAGCAGTTGCAGGCCTACCGATTGATCAATTCAAAATTTCCGCCCATTGCGCTGTTTGACGACGTGGCAAACGCGGACGAATTTGATGTGCTGTATCAGATCCAGGCCCTCACCAATCCGAGGCTGCAAAATGAAGTCGGCCGGCTTGAGCTGATACCGCGTGCGCAGATTCCCTTCGGCATCCCTGGGTGCTCTTACGCAATCGCTCCTTTCACCCACATCAACCCAGCGGGTTCGCGTTTCAGCGATGGCAGTTTCGGCGTGTTGTATCTGGCTGCCTCGATGGAAACCGCACTGGCTGAGGTGCAGCATCATCAGAATCAGTATTGGTCGAAAGTCCAGGGGCTCAATTACGAGAGGTTTGTTTTCCGGGGGTTATCCTGCACTTTCGTTGACGAAGCCATGAGGGATGCCGCATCCATTCCGATGGACGATCCTGTCTACGATCCCGTCGATTACACGCACTCCCATCGCTTGGGAAAGGCCATCAAGGATGCTGGGGCCCCTGGTCTGCGATACAACTCCGTGCGCATGCATGGGAGCTACTGCTGGGCACTGATGACCCCCAGCCCCCTCTCATCAATCACTCAAACAGCCCACTACGAGATGATCTGGAACGGTCAGATCACCAGCGTCAGTAAAATCAGCATTGCCTGACGACCTTATCGGCAAAAAAATTTTTGGGTGGCCTGTAACGCATCGCCCTGTCGTTTCTCTAGAGCAGTAAGCAAGCACAAACGCTTGCCAACCCAAGCTCAATTTCGGAGAAACATCATGACTGCTACCACCCGCACCCTGTCCGCCACCGCCCTGGTTCTGGCCCTCGGTTCTGCCCTGAGCATCGCCGCTGTCTCCACTGCCCATGCCGCTGACGCCAACATGGAAAAATGCTTCGGCGTGGCCATGAAAGGCAAAAACGATTGCGCCGCAGGCGCTGGCACCACTTGCGCCGGCACGGCAAAAACCGACTACCAGCCAAATGCTTTCAAACTGGTTCCTAAAGGCACCTGCGCCACCACGATGAGCAAAACCTCGCCAACCGGTTTCGGCCAATTGGAAGCCTACAAAGCCAAGTCGTAATCAGCACCCAGCCTGAGTGTCGACCATGAACCATTTATCGTGCGGGCTCCCGCCCCGCTCCGGGCTGGGACTCAAGACCGAGCACTTTCGTGAAGTGCTCGGTGCACAACCGGACATCGGTTTCTTCGAAGTCCACGCCGAAAACTACATGGTGGCCGGCGGCCCGTTTCATCATTTTCTGGGGTTGATTCGCGAGCAGTATCCGCTATCGCTACACGGCGTTGGCTTGTCCATTGGTGCCGAAGATCCGCTGGATCTTCAGCACCTGCAAAGGCTTGCCGCGCTGATCGAACGCTATCAACCCCAATCCTTTTCCGAACACCTGGCCTGGTCCAGCCATGGCCCGGTGTTCCTCAATGACCTGCTGCCCCTGGCCTACGACGCGCCGACGCTGAACCGCGTCTGCGAGCACATCGATCAGGTGCAGAGCACCCTCAAACGCCCAATGCTGCTGGAGAACCCGGCGACGTATCTGGCGTTCCAGCGCTCGACAATCGATGAGGCTGACTTCATCAGCGAAGTCATTCGCCGCACCGGCTGCGGCCTGCTGCTGGACGTCAACAACGTCTACGTCTCCTGCATCAATCATCAAAGAGATCCGCTGGCTTACATCGATGCGCTACCGCTGCAGGCGGTGGGAGAGATTCATCTGGCCGGGTTTGCCGAAGACACCGACAGCCTCGGCGACCGTCTGCTGATCGACGATCACGGTGCGCCCATCGATAACGCGGTGTGGGCGCTGTACAGGCAGGTACTGGAGCGAGTTGGCCCGATCGCCACGTTGATCGAGCGCGACAACCAATTGCCGGCCTTCAGCGTGCTGCACGCCGAAGCCCGCCAGGCCGATGAGTTGCTGCATTGCGCGGGGGACCGATCATGAGCACTCAAGCTGCGTTTGCCGCCGCTCTGCTCGATCCGCAACGGCCCTGCCCCGACGGTTTGTTCAGTACCAATGGTGCCGATCCCGCCAGCCGTTTCGCGGTGTATCGCAACAATGTGCAGAGCTCGCTGATCAACGCCCTGGCCGACAGTTATCCCGTGGTTTTGCAGTTGGTGGGCGATGAGTTCTTTCGGGCGATGGCGGGGCTGTATGTGCAGCATTGCCCGCCCCAAGGCCCACTCAACGATTACGGCAAGGACTTCGCCGAGTTCATCGACAGCTTTGAGCCGGCAGCCAGCGTGCCTTATCTGGCCGACATGGCGCGGCTGGAGCGGTTGTGCGTTCAGGCCTATCACGCCGCCGATGCGCAGCCCTTGCGCCATGAACAGATTGCCGCCGCGCTGTCGGACCCGCAGGCGCTGAGCGAGCTGACGGTCGGGTTTCATCCCTCCTTGAACCTGCTGACTTCAACTTTTGCCGTGGTTGCGATCTGGGCGGCGCATCAACAGGACGCGACGCTGGCCGGGATCGACCTCGGCCACGGGCAAAACGCCCTGGTGTTGCGCAATGGTCTGGAGGTTGAGGTCTTTGCCATCGACCACGGCGCCTGCACCTTCATTCGGAACCTGCGAAACGGCCAATCCCTCACCCAAGCGTTAGAAACAGCGCCCGACTTCGACCTCAGCCAAACCCTGGCGCTGCTGATCAGCCACAACGTCATTAGCCATTTACACCACAAGGTATCGCCATGAACCCCATCACCCGCTCCATCGCGCTGCTGGAAAAAATCCCTCTCAGTCTGATCGCCTTTATCGCGCGTTTTTCGATTGCCGCGGTGTTCTGGAAGTCCGGGCAAACCAAGGTGGAAGGCCTGGCCATCGATTTGATCGACGGCACGTTTCAACTCGGCGTACCAAGGCTGGCGGACTCGACCATCCCGTTGTTCCAGAGCGAATATCACCTGCCGCTGCTCTCCCCGGAACTGGCGGCGCACCTGGCGGCCTTCGCCGAGCATTTATTTCCGATGCTGATTCTGATCGGCTTTGCCACCCGCTTTTCGGCTCTGGCGCTGTTGGGCATGACGCTGACTATTCAGCTGTTCGTGTACCCCGATGCCTATCCAACCCACGGCACCTGGGCTGCGGTGTTGCTGTACTTGATGGCGACCGGGCCGGGCAAGTTGTCGATTGATCATCTGATTGCCAAGCGGTATGCCCGCTGATCCCTACCTCAGACCTCCAGACGATAAAGAACTAATGTGGGAGCGGGCTTGCTCGCGAAAGCGGTATCACATTCAACAGATATGTTGGCTGACACACCGCTTTCGCGAGCAAGCCCGCTCCCACAGGGGGGTTGCGTGGTGAGACGTTATCGTTGAAGCCGATCCAACGCCTCGCCACTGCGCTTGAACCAACCGATCAAATAATCCGCCAACACTTGGGTACGTTTCGGCAAACCGCCCTGATACGGGTGCACCAGGTACATCGGCATGCTGCGGGTCTGATAATCGCGCAGGAGCCAGCGCAAACACCCGTCAGCCAATTCCTCTTGCAGCAAATACGACGGCAAACGCGCAATGCCCGCATCCGCCAGCGCGGCTTTCTTCAAGAGGTTGTAGTGGTTGCTGGCAAACGGCCCCGACACTCGCACCCGCAGTAACTCGTGCTGTTGGTGATAGAGCCATTCTTCGCGACCGCTGTAATGGCTGTTGAGCAGGCAGCGGTGTTCGGCCAGTGCCTGAGGCGTCAGTGGTTCACCGAATCGCTCAAGGTACGCGGGGCTGGCGCAGGTCATCTCGTGCCAGGCCAGCAGCGGGCGGGCGACAAGGCGTTCGTCGTTGGCCACTTCCGAGCGGATTGCCAAATCGAAACCGTCCCGGGACAGGTCGCGGTAATTATTATTGAGCTCCAGCTCGATCTGCACCTCGGGGTATTGCCGGGAAAACTCCAGCAGCGCGCCGTCAAAGAAGGTTTCCCCCAATGAAACCGGAACCGTCATCCGCACCGGGCCGGCCATGTCGTCTTTCAACCGCGCCAGGGCCTGACGCGCTCGCTCGACTTGAACCACCAGCGCCTGGGCTTGCGGCAATAGCGCCGCACCCGCCGCCGTCAGGCTCAAGCGGCGCGTAGTGCGTTGTAACAACACCACGGAGAACCGCGTTTCCAGCAGGCTGATGCGTTTGGAGAGTTGCCCTTTGCTGCAACCCAGTTGCTGGGCAGCCAAGGTGAAACTGCCCGCCTCGATCAACACCGCGAATGCCGCCAGGTCGTCCATTTCGCTCATGGATTGTTTCCATTTGAAAACCAAAGGTTGCCTATTAGCCCGCTTATCAATGGAAAAAACCACTCTAAACTTAAATTTAAATCCAACCCATTCAGGTACAGCACGATGAAAATTCTTTTGATTGGCGCCTCTGGCACCGTCGGTTCGGCCATTGACCATGAGCTGTCCCAGCGCCACGAAGTCATCCGTATCGGCCGCAAGAGCGGTGAGTTTCAGGTCGACATCAGTGACAGCGCCTCGATCCGCAAATTGTTCCAACAGACCGGCAACTTCGATGCGCTGATCTGCGCCGCTGGCAGCGTCAACTTCGTGCCACTGGCGACCATGACCGAACAAGACTTCGAGCTCGGCTTGCGGGACAAGCTGATGGGCCAGGTCAACCTGCTGCTGATCGGCCGGGAATTCGCCAATGACGGTGCGTCATTCACCTTCACCACCGGCATCCTCAGCCACGATCCGATTCGTACCGGCAGCTCTGCCTCCATGGTCAACGGCGCCCTGGATAGCTTCGTCCGTGCCGCGGCAATCGAACTGCCGCGCGGTTTGCGCATCAACTCGGTCAGCCCGAACGTGCTGGTCGAAGCCATGGGCAGTTATGCCCCGTACTTCCGTGGCTTCAAACCGGTTCCCGCCGCCGAAGTGGCGCTGGCCTACGCCAAAAGCGTGGAAGGCTTGCAGACCGGCCAGACCTACCGCGTCGGCTAAACCACCAGAATCAAAGATCGCAGGCTTCGCCAGCTCCTACAAAAGGCTCGGCGTACATCCTGTAGGAGCTGCCGCAGGCTGCGATCTTTTGATCTTGATTTTCAGCCGTTTTGAAAAAGATCGCAGGCTTCGCCAGCGCCTACAAACGCACCGCGTACGCCCTGTAGGAGCTGCCGCAGGCTGCGATCTTTTGATCTTGATTCTGGGAAAGCGAGGACATTGCAGGGTTGTGATGAACGGTCAGGCTGAGTAACGTGGCGACACTTGTCAGGAGACTCAAAGATGCGTGTTGCCCGTTCCTTGGTACTTGTTGCCGTGCTTCCGTTGTTCGCCGCCTGCCAGTTGCTTGATGGCCCACGGGAAAGCGCGTCCCATGTGGGCCAGACCCGCCTGCAGGGCCAATTGACGGCCGCTGACGGCAAGTTACTGTTCCAGCCATGCAATGAGCAGCGCAGTTTGGTGGTCAACGACAGCGGCGGCACCAGCGTCCTGCAAGAGGCCGCAACCCTGGCCGATGACCAGGGCAAGCTGTTCGCCGACGTGCGTGGCCGGATCACCGCCAGCGGCCAGCTGGATCTGGAGCAGTTGTACCGCGTCGAACGCTCGGGCACGGCGTGCGACGATCCCGATTTCAAGCAGCTGACGCTGCGCGCCGCCGGCCATGGCCCGGAATGGAACGTCAGAGTCAGCGGCAAAGGCATGGTCATCGACCGCGCCGGTCAGCCGCCCCTGGCCCTGCCGTACGTTGAAGAGCAACTGGGCGACGGCCGTTTCAACCTGAGCACCGAAGCCAATAACCAGCGCATCGAGCTCTGGGTCGCGCCGCAACGTTGTGTCGACGGCAGCACCGGCAGCGTGCAGCACATGAGCGCCGAGCTGCGCATTGACGGCCAGGTGCAACGCGGCTGTGGGTATTTTGGCGGATCGCGCGACGACTGATCGTTTTTGCCTCACGGGAATCATCCTTTGAGGCTTATAATCGCGGGCTTCAAACGCCTTGGCGCAGTTGTGCGCCCCGCGAACCGGATCCCGTCATGTTACGAATCACCGAACTCAAGCTGCCGATCGACCATCCCGAAGAAGACCTGCGCCCTGCCATCGTGCAGCGCCTGGGCATCGCCAGTGATGACCTGCTCGATTTCACCTTGTTCAAGCGCAGCTACGATGCGCGCAAAAAGTCCTCCGAACTGTGCTTCATCTACACCATCGACCTCAACGTTCGCGGTGAGGCGGCGGTGCTGCACAGATTCGCCGATGACCGTAACGTCAACGTGGCGCCGGATGTCAGCTACAAAGTGGTCGGCCAGGCACCGGCTGACCTGAGCCAGCGCCCGATCGTGGTCGGATTCGGCCCGTGCGGAATCTTCGCCGGGCTGCTGCTGGCGCAAATGGGCTTCAAACCGATCATCCTCGAACGTGGCACCGAAGTGCGTCAGCGCACCAAGGACACCTGGGGCCTGTGGCGCAAAAGCGTGCTCAACCCCGAATCCAACGTGCAGTTCGGTGAAGGCGGCGCGGGTACGTTCTCTGACGGCAAGCTCTACAGCCAGATCAAGGACCCGAAATTCATCGGTCGCAAAGTCTTGCACGAGTTCGTCAAGGCCGGCGCGCCGGAAGAAATCCTCTACGTCAGCAAACCGCACATCGGTACGTTCCGTCTGACCGGTGTCGTGGAAAACATGCGTGAGCAGATTCGCGCCATGGGCGGCGAAGTGCGCTTCCAGCAGCGCGTCACTGACGTCTTGATCGAAGACGGCCAACTGGTCGGTGTCGAGCTCAATGGCGGCGAGCAGATCCATTCGAAACACGTGATTCTGGCCCTCGGCCACAGCGCCCGGGACACCTTCCGCATGCTCCACGGCCGCGGCGTGTACATGGAAGCCAAGCCGTTCTCGGTGGGTTTCCGCATCGAGCACCCGCAATCGCTGATCGACCGCGCGCGCCTGGGCAAATACGCCGGGCACCCGAAACTCGGCGCTGCCGACTACAAACTGGTGCACCACGCCAGTAACGGCCGTTCGGTCTACAGCTTCTGCATGTGCCCGGGCGGAACCGTGGTGGCAGCGACCTCCGAGCCGAACCGCGTGGTCACCAATGGCATGAGCCAGTACTCGCGTAACGAGCGCAACGCCAACTCCGGGATCGTTGTCGGGATCACCCCGGAAGTCGATTACCCAGGTGGCCCACTGGCTGGCATCGAGTTGCAGGAACGCCTGGAATCCCACGCCTTTGTGTTGGGCGGCAGCAATTACGAAGCGCCAGCGCAATTGGTCGGCGACTTCATTGCAGGCAAGCCATCGACCGAGTTGGGCAGCGTCGAGCCGTCCTACAAGCCGGGCGTTGCCTTGGGTGATTTGGCCCTGGCGTTGCCGGCGTTCGCCATCGAAGCCATTCGCGAAGCCTTGCCGGCGTTCGAGAAGCAGATTCGTGGCTACTCGCTGCACGACGCCGTGTTGACCGGGATCGAGACGCGCACGTCATCGCCGCTGCGTATTACCCGTAACGAGTCGATGCAAAGCCTGAACGTGAAGGGCTTGTTCCCGGCCGGTGAAGGCGCGGGTTATGCGGGCGGGATTCTGTCGGCGGGTGTCGACGGGATTCGGATTGCCGAAGCGGTGGCCCGAGACATCCTTGGCCTCGAGGCCTAAGGAACGATCACACGCCCCTGTAGGAGCGAGGCTTGCCCGCGAAGAAGTTGACGCGGACTTTCTGAAAGACCGCATTATCGTTCTTCGCGGGCAAGCCTCGCTCCTACAGGGGGCGGTGTTTGGTGTCAGATATTGGCGCGCAACACGCTGGCCGGCAACGGCTCGCCACGCTCGACACTCGCCGCCACGGCATCCATCAAACCACTCAGCTCATACCCCTGGGCCTTGAGCCAGGCCTGATCGTAATAGGTGGTGGCATAGCGCTCGCCGCCATCGCACAGAATCGCCACGATCGATCCCGACTCCCCCGCCGCTTTCATCTGTTGCGCCGCCATCAGCGCGCCGATCAGGTTGGTCCCGCTTGATCCGCCCACATGCCGACCCAAACGCTGCGCCAGATAATGCATGGCCGCCAGCGACAAGGCGTCCGGCACCTTGACCATCGCATCGATCACCTTGGGCAGGAATGACGCTTCCACTCGCGGCCGACCAATGCCTTCAATCCGTGACCCGCAATCCAGGCGCAAGCTGGCATCGCCAGTCTGGTAGTAATCGAAGAACACCGAACGCTCGGCATCGGCGCACAGCACACGGGTGGAGTGCTGGCGATAGCGCACGTAACGGCCGAGCGTCGCGGTAGTGCCTCCGGTGCCGGGGCTGGAAATCAGCCAGCTCGGTTCCGGATGTTGCTCGAAGCGCATCTGCTGGAAGATCGATTCGGCGATGTTGTTGTTCGCCCGCCAGTCGGTGGCGCGTTCGGCGTAGGTGAACTGGTCGATGAAGTGCCCGTCATGTTCGCGAGCCAGGCGTTCGGACTCGGCGTAGATCTGCGTCGGATCGTCCACCAGATGGCTCTTGCCACCGTAGAAAGCGATCTGCGCGATCTTTTCCTTGGACGTGCTTGCGGGCATTACGGCAATGAACGGCAAACCCAGTAACCGGGCAAAATACGCCTCGGAAATCGCCGTCGAACCGCTGGAGGCTTCGATCACCGGCGCACCCGGTTTGAGCCAGCCGTTACACAAAGCGTAAAGAAATAACGAGCGCGCCAGCCGATGTTTCAGGCTGCCGGTGGGATGGCTCGACTCATCCTTGAAATACAACTCGATGCCCGGCAACCCCGGTAGCGGCAAGGGAATCAGGTGGGTATCGGCGCTACGCTGGAAGTCGGCTTCGATGATCCGGATGGCTTCGCGGGCCCACTGTCGGTTGTCGCTCATGATGGTTTTCTCGTTGAATCAGGCAAAGAGTCGGCCTTGTCGCAAGGCTCAGCCCACAAGCTTAGGAAAGAACCTACATCATGCACAGATACAGCTGAGGTCCAATACGTCCGGCAACTGCTAGGCTCGCCTTTGCTGACCGTCCGCGTTGTAACGGCATATAACAAAAAAGAATATAACTTTTGTTTTAACAACTAACGGTACGGGTTAGGGTGTGCCACCTTTTGAATTCATCGATGGAGAGCGACCTTGCCTCTGCGTAGCACGTTCACGCGTTTCTTTCAGTTGGAAGCTGCCAGCGGTCTGTTATTGATCGCCGCGGCCGCTCTCGCCCTGATCATCAACAATTCATCACTGTCGTGGCTCTATAGCGGGCTGCTGGACACCCCCGTGGTGGCTCAGATCGGCGCGTTGAAAATCGCCAAGCCACTGCTGCTGTGGATCAACGATGGCCTGATGGCCCTGTTCTTCCTGCTGATTGGCCTGGAAGTAAAACGCGAGGTCCTCGACGGCCAACTGTCGAAACCGTCGCAAATCGTCCTGCCCGGCGCGGCGGCGATTGGCGGCATGGTGGTGCCGGCGCTGATCTACTGGTTCCTCAACCGCGACAACCCGTCCGCCCTGAGTGGCTGGGCCATTCCGACCGCCACCGACATCGCCTTCGCCCTCGGCGTACTGGCCCTGTTGGGCAAACGCGTGCCGGTGTCGCTGAAACTGTTCCTCATGACCCTGGCGATCATCGACGACCTGGGCGCGATCATCATCATTGCGATCTTCTATTCCGGCGCACTGTCGACCTTGTCCCTGGCATTGGCCGCAGCCTGTATCGCGGCGTTGATCGGGATGAACCGACTCGGCGTGGTCAAGCTCGGGCCGTACATGATCATCGGGCTGATCCTCTGGGTCTGCGTGCTCAAGAGCGGCGTGCATGCCACGCTGGCCGGTGTGACCCTGGCCTTCTGCATTCCACTGCGCACGAAAAACGCCGAGCCTTCGCCGCTGCTGACCCTGGAACATGCCCTGCATCCGTGGGTGGCCTACGGCATCCTGCCGCTGTTCGCCTTCGCCAACGCCGGCCTGTCCCTGAGCGGCGTGACGGTCGAAAGCTTCACCCACGACGTGCCAATGGGCATCGCCATCGGCCTGCTGCTGGGCAAGACCATCGGTGTCTACGGCCTGACCTGGCTGGCGGTAAAAATCGGCATTGCCACCCTGCCCCAGGGCGCCAACTGGGGTCAGGTGTTGGGCGTGGCGATCCTCTGCGGCATCGGTTTCACCATGAGCCTGTTCGTCGGCTCCCTGGCCTTCGTGCCCGGCACCAGTGAATACGCCGGGATGGATCGAATGGGGATTCTGACCGGCTCGATACTGGCGGCATTGATCGGTTATGCGGTGACGGCGGCAGCGAGTCGCAAGAACCCCGCACTACCTTCCTGAGCGATAGAGAACACTCTTAGCGATATTCAGGATTCGTCCTACAGCCACGATTAGCCACGTTCGTTAACGTCGCGCAGCCCCTCTTTCAGGGGTTGCCGATGGACGAGCGAAAGGACAATCAGTGGCTGGCAACAAGGACATCCCCCGGGTTAAAAACCCACCGTCAGGCGATGGGCATCACGTCACCCACCGCTATATGACGGCCACCGAACTGGCCGAGCGCGATGCCAGGCAAAATGCCTACGACGCCATGCTCGCCCGGCAGCAGGCCTTCGAAGACAGCCTTCAAGTCGCAGCGAAAAAGGACAACGTTGTCCGCGCGGGCTGCGTATTCGCCAAGTCCTGCAAACTGCCCGACGCAATCATCGACTACACGAATCCCACTGGCGTTGTTCCGACTGACAGTCTGAAAGACTACGGCGAACTGGTTCTGCTCGGCGCTCGCGAGGCCGATGAAAGCGGTGTTGTACCGCTCAAGAAAATCAGTGGCACTGCGGTTCCGGCGGGTTTCGGCAGCTTTGCGCTAGCCGGCTCAGCGTTCACCGCACTGCCCGCCGTCGCCGCCAGCACCGCCGCGGCTACCTTGGCAGGCCTGGTGGCTCTGGTCATACCGTCGAGCCTAGGCGACAGCTCGCTCTACACCGAAGATCAACTGCGATCCCTTAAGCAGGCCCGCATCCGCGTACGCCTCAGAGTCGAACAACAGGCTGACGGCAGTCTCAAGGGATACGGTTTCTACACCGGCAAGAATCGCGATTGGGAAATGGTCGATGTCGTGCAAGTCACCTTGCGCGGCAGTCAGCAGGTGGCTGATCTTGGGGATGGTATAGAGCTGATCTGGACACCGGCCGAGGACGGTTCAAACATCCTCGGCATCCCCGCCCTGGAAGCCGCCCCGCAAGCACCGCACATCTGGGTTTACCCGCCGACGAAGGCGGCTGACAGCATCATCGTGAATCCGGTGTATCCGCCTGAGTACAAGGATTTCATTCTGGTGTTTCCGGCGGATTCGGGGGTGTTGCCGGTTTATATTGTGGTGAGTGTTTCAGGAAGACGGGTTCCTAACCCCGATCACGACTATCACTCTGCACCTGAAACAGAGGAAATCACTGGTTTCTTGGGCTTGAAAGAAGCAAAAAAGAAAACCCCACGACAAGGGGGCGGTGGACTTCGAGAGCGTTGGATTGATGCCAAAGGTCGAACAATTTATGAATGGGACTCTTTGCATGGGGAGCTGGAAGCTTATCGGGCAAGTGATGGAAGCCATCTAGGCTCGTTCGACCACCTGACAGGCAAGCAAATAGACCCGCCTAAAAAAAACCGCAGCATTAAAAAGTATTTGTGAGGCCAAGATGGGACTGAAGATCAGATTGGACTGGTATGACAAAGAAACGGAAATAGCAGCCGGAAAAGAATACTCCGCTGATCTTGGTGATGACGGTTCAGTAATCGATGCATTAGGCCTGATGGCGGAAAGCGAGATCTACGACGGTGGATTTGACGTTTTATCGGCGTGGGTGCCAGAGCTTCAGCCTCTGTTCAAGCATAAGATCAATATTGCCGCTTTTGATTACCAAGTTGCATTTCGATATCGGAAAGTATGGTAATTCCCCCAAAAAACACAAAACCCCGACCAGTCACCTGATCGGGGTTTTCTTTTACCCGTATTCCCGCTTAGTGCGCAACGCGGCTCGTACCATCAACAGTAGCAATCCGCACCCGCTCACCCACGCGGAACACTTCGTTTGGCTGAACTTCCTGCACGTAGGCGCGCATGCTGCCATCGTCTTCGCGCACGGTGATTTCAACACCTTGCGTACGGGTCAGGCCTTCTTCGGCAGCCGAGCCTATCAGGCCGCCGGCGACAGCGCCGATGACCGCTGCGACGATGCTGCCGCGACCGCCGCCAATGGCGCTACCGCCGACACCACCCACTGCTGCGCCCGCGACGCTGCCGATCGGGGTTTTGGTGCCTTCGATTTTCACCGGACGCAGCGCTTCGATAGTGCCCATGCGAATCGTCTGCACACGACGCGCTTCGTCACGGGAGTAGGAGTCACCGGTCAGGCTCGATTGGCAACCGGAGAGCAACATCGCCATCGTGGAAAAGGAAGCAACCAGCAGAACAGACTTACGCATAGCATCAAACTCCATAGGACAGGTATCCATTAAACTCCGCAGCTTGACGCCTGTCACGGCATTGCCCGGATAAAATTGGTTTCATTCAGGCCCGATACAGGCGCTTTTTCGAACTCACATACAGTAGCGGCAAATTACAAAATCTGCGCCGCAGACCCAAGGACTTTCATGGATTACTTCATCATTGTCGTCACGACCGTCGCCGGCTTGTACTTCCATTGGTGGCTGTACGTGCGGATCAAACGCTGGATGGACCGCGATCTGGCGTTGTCACTGGCGGGTAAAGACGAACAGAAAAGAGCCTTCATGCTCCAGCAGCTGGCGAACGCTCAAGCGCAGAAGATCAAGCGGCGGGACCTGCCTCAGTGGCTGGCGGCCGCTGCGGCAGGGTATCCCGATCGGTAGGCTATTTACGGCGCCAGGCGTTCACGAACCCAGTCGGTGCCTTGCAAGCGGTAGTTGAGGCGATCGTGCAGACGGCTCGGACGACCCTGCCAGAATTCGATGCGCTCGGGTAGCAAACGATAACCGCCCCAGTGTTCGGGGCAGTGAGGCTGAGTATCGCTGAAACGTTGCTCGGTATTCTTGAGCAGCGCTTCCAGTTCGCCGCGATCGGCGATCACCCGGCTCTGGGGCGAGGCCCAGGCACCGAGACGGCTGCCCAGAGGACGAACCTGATAATAAGCGTCGGACTCTTCAGGCGTGACCTTCACCACCCGCCCTTCGATGCGCACCTGGCGCTCCAGGGCCGGCCAGAAGAACGTCATGGCCGCAAATGGATTGGCTGCCAGTTGCTGCCCCTTGTCGCTATCGTAGTTGGTGAAAAAGGTGAAGCCCTGCTCGTCCAACCCCTTGAGCAGCAGGATGCGGCAATGCGGCCGCCCCTGCTGATCGACGGTGGCCAGCGTCATGGCATTCGCCTCCACCGGCACTTGCTCGGTTTTCACCGCGTCGGCAAACCACTGATGAAACAGCGCGAACGGCTCGGCCGGGGCTTGCGCCTCGGTCAGGCCATCTCGGGTGTAATCGCGACGCATATCTGCCAAGGGCCGGGTCATGGCGCATTCCTTTTGGTTAACGAATCACTTCTTTGTGTCATCGGCGACAGCGACTTTCTTGGTGTCGACAGCGGCTTTGGCCGGCGCGGTCTTCTTAACCACGGCTTTTTTGGCTGGCGCCTTGGCAGCCGCTTTCTTGGCCGGTGCCTTTTTCGTCGCCGGCACAGCCGCTTTCTTCGCAGCAGGCGCCGGGGTCACAGGCTTGGCCACTGGCTTGATGTCTTGCGCAGCAACCATGGTTTTCACCGGTGCAGGAGCCGGCATGTTGTACTTGCTCAGCAGCGCGACCATGGTGTTTGCCGGGGTCACCAACAACTCGACGCGACGGTTCAGGGCACGACCTTCAGAACTGTCATTGGCGGCGCGCGGAGCCTCACCACCCATGCCGCGCAGCATCAAACGATCACGCTGCAGACCGCTGAGACGGAAGATCGCCGCCACCGCTTGGGCGCGCTCCTGGCTCAGCTTCACGTTGGCCGGTGCGGCGCCCGACGTATCACTGTGACCGAGTACCAGCACGGCAGTCTTTGGATCGACTTCGAGGATTTTCGCGACACGGGTGAACGGGCCGAGGGTCACCGGCAACAGCATGGACGGACGGTCAGGGTTAAACGAGCCTTCTACCGGTGCCGTGACAACCAGCACGTTTTCGCGGCGCTCGAGTTTCAGGTTGCTGTCCTTGATCGCCTCGCGCAGGCGCGGTTCGTAGTCGTCGAGCCAGGCCTGGGTGACTTTCGGGTCGGGCATCGGCACGACCTTGGCGGTGCTCTGCTCCTTACCGCCGAACGGCCACCACCAGTTGCCACCGGCATCGGCTTCAGCCTTGGCTGCAACGACCGGCTTGGCTTCAGGTTTAACTTCCGGCTTCACGTCCGGTTTGGCCACTTTGTCGGCAGCGTCATCGGAACCGAACGGCCAGTACCAAGGGGATGCACTGTCAGCCTTGGCGACGGGGGCTGTTGCAGCAGGTTTCAACGGAGCGGGGGCCGGTTCTTTGGTCGCAACCTTGTCGGAAGAGCCGAACGGCCACCAGCTGCCGCCGTCTGCGTCATTTTGTGGGGTTTGTGCGCAACCGGTGATAGCGAAGCACAGGGCCAGGGCGAGAGTTTTATTGGATGACATTGGATATCCACAAAATGAAGTAATGAAGAATCAGACCGGGTTGGCCCGGATAAACAGCGCTTTGAAACCACAAAGGCTTTCGGGTTCCGGCCCTGGCCCCCTTAAGCGTGATTTACAGACAAGTGGCCAGTACTCGCACAAGCTTTTGGGCTCGTGGATCCATCAAGACGTACGGCCCCAGGGTATTTGTCACAAAGCCGAAGGCCACATCGTATTCCGGATCAGCAAAACCGATGGAACCGCCGGCGCCCGGGTGACCGAACGCCCGTGGGCCGAGGCCATAGGTGGCGTTGGGTACGTCCGGTTGATCGAGCATGCAACCCAGGCCGAAGCGGGTCCGGGTCAATAAAGTCTTGTCTTCGCCGACGCTGTGTTCGCGGGTCAGCTCCTCGAGCATGTCGCTTTCCAGCAGGCTGCCGTCGAGCAAACCTGAGTAGAACCCGGCCAGGCTGCGGGCATTGCCGTGGCCATTGGCGGCCGGCTGCTGCATGCGCCGCCATTCCGGTTTGTTGGTGCTAGTCATTATAGACGGCGGGTTGGTGAAGGCCCGCGTGCTCATGGCCGTCGGCTCGCGCATGGTCACTTGCAGCAAGCGCTGGGCCGCGGCGTCGCCGAGGTTGCCCTTGCTACGGGCAATGTGCGCGACGCGATGAAACTCTTTGTCGGCGAGGCCAACGTGGAAGTCCAGCCCCAAAGGCTTCGCGACCCGTGCCACGATGGACTCGCCCGGCCCACGACCGTCGGCGCGACGCAGCAATTCACCGACCAGCCAACCATAGGTGATCGCCGCATAACCGTGACCTTGACCCGGCGTCCACCATGGCGCTTCGGCAGCCAGGGCATCGACCATGGTCTGCCAGTCGTAAAGTGTTTCTGGCGCCAGCAATTCGCGCAACGCAGGCAGGCCGGCCTGATGGCTGAGCAAGTGGCGCAGGGTCACGGATTCTTTGCCGGCGGCAGCGAACTCGGGCCAGTAGCGAGCGACCGGGACATCCAGTTGCAGCTTGCCTTCGGCCACCAGCTGCAGCGCGGTCACGGCGGTGAAGGTCTTGGTGCAGGAAAACAGGTTGGCAATGGTGTCGCTGTGCCAGGCTTCGGTGCCGTCCTTGTCAGCGGTGCCGCCCCAGAGGTCGAGGACAGTTTCACCGCCAATCCGGATGCACAACGCCGCACCACGCTCCTGAGGATCGTCGAACAACGCCGCAAAAGCTTCGCGCACCGCTTCGAACTTAAGCTCGTAATGACCCTGAATCTGCACCCACAACTCTCCCGGATAAACGCTCTATAAAGTGGCCCGCATTGTTCCAGCCCTTGAGGGTTTTGGGAACAGGGTCGGGCCGGGCGGTCGCCCGGCCATGGAAATGATTGGAAATTTATAGTGCCTGTACCGACGCCTTCGCGGGCAAGCCTCGCTCCTACAGATTTTGAGTTGGTTTGCGAACGACATAAATCCTGTAGGAGCGAGGCTTGCCCGCGAAGAACGACAACGCGGTCTCAGCTATTAATGACCATTGCCCGAATGCCCACCCGCATGACCGGCGCCCTGCTCCGCTCCTTTGCCGGCAGCGCCTTGCTTGCCGCCCTCGCCTTCATGGTTCCCGGCGGCTTTTTCCGCCTCAGCCCTGGCCTTCTCGGCCTCTTTGCCGAGTTGATCGACAGTCTGCACATTGCTTTTGCGCACACTGTCGACAAAGCCCTGGAACGGCAGATCAGTAATACCCACCAGCCCGAAGTGACCGTTCTCGCCATCCAGCAGGCGACCGGTCACCGGTTGATCGAGGTACTGGAACCAATGCACCCCGACAATCGACGGTTCGCTCATCGCCTGCTTGAGGAAATTGGCGTAGGCCGGGCCGCGGTCTTCTTCTTTCGCCAGTTGCGTCACGCCTCCCCAGAACGGGCCGCGATCCGTCGAACCGAAATTGAATTCAGTGATCAGCACCGGCTTGTCCAGGCTGCGCAGTCTGCCGAAGTCGTAACCGTCCTGGGGTTGCAGGGTGTACATATTGAAGCTCAGCACGTCGCAGTATTGCGCGCAGGACTCGACGGCTTCCGGGGTGCTGACGGCAAAACGCCCACCCAGCAACAACTGGTTCGGCGCATGCCACTTGAGCGAGTCGGAGACGGTTTTGAAGTACGTGTCGGCAAACACTTTCTGGAAGTATTTGAAGTCGGCTTCGATTTCCGGGTACTCGGCGCTCGGCTGCGGTGGCACGAAGCCCGGGTCTTCCATCAATTCCCAGGCCGGCAGATCAATGCCCCATGCCTTGGAAAGGCCCGCCTGGTTGCGGTACTTGTCACGCAGTTGTTTGAGGAAGGCACGTTTGGCCGGCACATCGGTGGTCATTTTCAAGGTCCCGTAGGCCAGCGCGTAACGGGCCTTCGGGTCATCGCCGGGACCGGCCCAGGCCAGTTCGTTATCGGCGAAGTAACCGATCAGCCAAGGATCGTCGCGATGGTCGCGGGCGGCGATGGCTACGGCGCGCTCGGTGGCCATGGCGAAACGCGGATCGAACGGATCGGGCATGCCGCCCCACCAATCGGTACCGGTGCTGATGCTGGCGTAATCGCCGACGATCGACAGCGGCAGGGTGTATGGCACTCGGTCAGCGTTGCCAAACACCGGTGCGCTCCAGTTGCCGAGGGTGTTGAAACCCCAGGCTTGCAGGCGATCGAGGGTGTGACTGGCCCAACGCTTTTCGTCGAAAACCACTTTGCAAGGTTCGGCGGCCGTTTGCTCGGCCGCTTTTTCGACTGACGCTTCAACAGCGCCGGTCTTGGCCGCTTCAGCGACGCCGGCCGCGGATTCGGTCGCCGCAGGATCGGCTGATGGTGCGGCGGCCTTATCGGCCGTCGCCTCGACCGCATCGGCCTTGGCCGCTTCGGCGACACCGGCCTTGGTGTCGCTGCCCGGTGTGCAAGGCTCGCCATACAGACGCTGCAGGTTGGCGCCATAGAAATCGTACCAGCGCCCGGCGTTGTAGGCTCGGCCCTGATCGGCGCCATTGCCGCCACGGTTGTCGCCTTCGCCATAGTAGCTGGCAAGGGGCTCGTCGGGTTTGGGCAGGGACTCGAACATCCACTCGCGACCGGCGACGTAGGTCTGGTTTGCGCTCGGGGTCACGCTGTTGACGCCGAGGGAATAGAACGGATGCCCTTCCGGGGTTACCAGGTACCAGCGGCCGTCACGTTTTTCTGTGCGGAAAAAGCCGCTGGCCTTGAACGCAGGGCCTTTGGTCCAGCCGCCGAACTTGTCCAGGGACTGCTTCTCTCGCTCGGCCAGCCAGCTTTTCAGTTGTTGCTGTTCTTTGGCCGCGGCGGATTTCAGTTGCTCGTCGCTGCTGACCTTCTCCGGCCATTTGGCCCGGGTCGATTGGCCGTAGGCGTCCACCAGACCGCCATAAGCGGCCTTGGTGACAGCCTCGCCATCCTGCACGCCGAAGCGCTCGAGCAGGATGCTTTGGGCGACTTTGGGCTGATCCATCGACAAGGTCACCGACACCACTTGGCTGCGGTCCAGCTCACCGGCGCTGCTCGCCAGCAATACACGCTGGCCTTCGAAGTTGATCGGCATCGGCGGGCCGGCTTTCATACCCTGGCTCAAAGGTGTACTCGGTTGCAGTGGCACCAGCAGGGTTTGCGCCGGGCCGGCCGGCAGATCGACGCGGCTGACCAGGGTCTTGCCGTCGTTGCTCTGGATTTTCACGTACAGAGTCACGGCCCAGTTCATCGCGCTCTGGATCCGCAGGCTCATGACGCCCGACTGCGACCAGTCCCAGGCACCGGTCTGCGGCGTCAGGCGCAAGGTCGGCTGGGCGACCGGGTTGAAGGTCACGCGGCGCAGCACTTCGCCTTCAGCCGTTTGCTCCGCGTTGGACTGCGGCAGGCTGGCGTCCTGGGTCGCCACCTGAACCACATCGGCGGGACGCACAAAGTTGAACAGCGTCTGCTGGCCGGCAGGGGCCGCCAGCAAAGGGGCTGCGAACATCAAGGCAAAAACAGCAGGCAACGAACGGCGAATCATAGGAACGTGGATCTCCCAAGCGACCATCAATGGGCCAGTGGAAAAGCGGTGGCAGTGAGGTAGACAACGCGGTGGGCTTATTTGCCCACCGGTGCATCAGGAAATTTCACGACGAAATGGCGGCAATGCATTGAGAATAGCTTTGCCGTAGCGCTGCGTGACCAGACGACGGTCGAGCAAGGTGATGGTGCCCCGGTCTTCTTCGGTCCGCAGCAAGCGACCGCAGGCCTGGACCAGTTTCAGCGAGGCGTCCGGCACGGAGATTTCCATGAACGGATTGCCGCCACGGGCCTCGATCCATTCCGCCAGCGCCGCTTCGACCGGATCGTCGGGCACCGAGAACGGAATCTTGGCGATCACCACGTGCTCGCAGTACGCACCGGGCAAATCCACGCCTTCGGCGAAACTCGCCAGGCCGAACAGCACGCTGGAATCCCCGCCATCGACCCGCGCCTTGTGCTTGTTCAGGGTTTCCTGCTTCGACAGATTGCCTTGAATGAACACTTGCTTACGCCAGTCGCGGTCCAGGCCGTCGAACACGTCCTGCATCTGTTTACGCGATGAGAACAGCACCAGGGTGCCACGGGAACCTTCTACCAGTTGCGGCAGGTCGCGAATGATCGCCGCGGTGTGAGCCGGCGCGTCACGCGGGTCGGCTTTCAGGTCCGGCACCCGCAACACACCGGCGTCGGCGTGATGAAACGGGCTCGGGACCACGGCGGTCACGGCTGTTTTAGGCAGGCCGGCACGCATGCGGAAGCGGTCGAAGGTGCCCAGAGCGGTCAGGGTCGCCGATGTCACCAGCGCCCCGTAAGCCACGTTCCACAGATTGCGCCGGAGCATATCCGCCGCGAGGATCGGGCTGGCATTGACCTCGATGTCGAACAGCGAACCGCTTTCGGCCAGGGTCAGCCAACGGGCCATGGGCGGGTTGTCTTCCGGGTCTTCGACGGTGAAAGCGGTCCACAGCTCCCAGTTGCCCGAAGAGCGCGACAACAGGCTGCCGAACAGCGGATACCACTCTTCGGCCTGATTGCTGGCGATGCCGATGTTGACCTCGCCGTCCATACCTTCCTTGAGCAGTTCGGTGAGGCGGGTAAACAAATCGGTCAGGCGGGCAAAGCCCTTCTTCAACTCAATGCCCATTTCGCGCATGTGCTCGGGAATCACCCCGCCGACGAAACGGTGACGTGGCCGCTCGCGGCCTTCGACGTCTTCGCCGGGTTTGAAGTCGGCGGCTTGCTCGCAGGCGCTGAACATGAACTGCTGCTGGGTCTTGATCTCCCGGGCCAGCTCCGGCACCTGCTCGATCAACTTGCCCAGATCGCCCGGCAGCGGGTGCTGGGCGAGTAATTTGGTGAGGTTCTTGGCGGTGGTTTCCAGCCAGTCGGCGGTGGAACGCAAACGGGTGTAATGCGCGAAGTGGCCGATGGCCTTGTCCGGCAGGTGGTGGCCTTCGTCGAACACGTAGATGGTGTCACGCGGGTCCGGCAAAACCGCACCGCCGCCCAGGGCCAGGTCGGCCAGGACCATGTCGTGGTTGGTTACAATCACGTCAACTTTGCCCATGCCTTCGCGGGCCTTGTAGAAGGCGCACTGACCGAAGTTCGGGCAATGACGGTTGGTGCACTGGCTGTGATCGGTGGTCAGGCGTGCCCAATCGGCGTCTTCCAGTGCGGTGGACCAACTGTCGCGGTCGCCGTCCCACTTATTGCCGGCGAGCTTCTCGATCATGCTGGTGAACAGCTTCTGGCTGGCCTCATCGACCTCGATCTTGAAGCCTTCTTCTTCGAACAGCTGCGCGGTGGCAGTCTGCGCATGACCTTCCTGGAGCAACATATCCAGCTTGGACAGGCACATGTAGCGCCCCCGGCCCTTGGCCAGGGCGAAGCTGAAATTCAGCCCGCTGTTGCGCATCAGGTCGGGCAAATCCTTGTAGACGATCTGCTCTTGCAGGGCCACGGTGGCCGTGGCGATCACCAGACGCTTGCCGGCGGCCTTCGCGGCAGGGATGGCCGCCAGGCTGTAGGCCACGGTTTTGCCGGTACCGGTGCCGGCTTCCACCGCGACAATCGCGGGGTCGCCACTGCGCCGGCCTTCGTCGTCGGTGTCGATGTCACCGAGGACTTTGGCAATTTCAGCGATCATCAGGCGTTGGCCGTAGCGCGGCTTGAGGCTCTTGGCTTCGAGAAAACGCGAATAGGCGCCCTGGATCGTGGTTTTGAGTTCAGTGCTGATCATGGATTGTCGGGCGCAAAAAGGCTGGATAAATTTTCAGTACTTCGGATCGGCCGCTATCATACCCCGCTATTTAATCCCGCGCAGAACGGAGTACCTCAATGACACCTTTTGGCATCGTTTATACCCTGCATGTCATCGCTGCCCTGGTGTGGGTCGGCGGCATGTTTTTCGCCTGGATGGTCTTGCGCCCCGCGGCGATGAAGGCGCTGGAAGGCCCTGCCCGATTGAAGCTGTGGGTGGAAGTGTTTCAAGGTTTTTTCCGCTGGGTCTGGATCGCGGTGGTGCTTTTGCCGATCAGCGGTGTGGGCATGATTCATCTGCAGTTCGCGGGGTTTGAAGCGGCGCCGCGGTATGTGCAGGTGATGATGGGATTGTATGTGGTGATGACGGCGCTGTTTATCCGGATTCAGGCGTTGTTGCTGCCGGAACTGCGCACGGCGGTGGCGGCTCAGGATTGGCCGACGGGTGCGGCGGTGCTGGGGAAGATTCGTCGGTTGGTGGGGATCAATCTGATAGTCGGATTGGTGCTGGTGGCGATTGCGGCGGCTCGGCCGATGCTCTAAAAGCTTCGCGGGCAAGCCTCGCTCCTACAGGATTCATGTCGTTCGCGAACCAACGCAAAATCTGTAGGAGCGAGGCTTGCCCGCGAAAGCTATCTGTCAGACAACAAACATTTCAGAAACCACTTACAACCGCTGAATCGTCACTGAACCCGCCACTCCCGCAGGCCCCGGCTGACCGTCGGCACCAGGACGACCGCTCTTGCCGCCATCGGCTTTATAGACGACGCAGCCCTTGGCCTTGCCGCCCGCGCCAGGTTTACCCCCCGGACCTGCCGCGCCACCAACCCCGCCTGCGACCTCGACCTTGATCTGCTGCGCAGGGTAATCACGCGGCACTTCCAGCCGAACCAGCGCTCCTGGCGCTCCCGGCTGGCCGTCACTGCCATTACTGCCATCGGCGCCGCGACCGGCCTGGCCCCAGGTACAACCCGGTGCTTGACCATTAGCCCCATCAAGGCCGACAAAACCTGGAGCACCCGCGCCACCGCGAGCGTCAACCGACAATTGCGGCGCGTTCAACGCTTTGATCTGCAAATCCAGATTGCGCCCGGAGCGAGCGGCCTTGAGGTAAGTCCCCGGCGCGCCACGTGCAGTGATCTGACTGCCTTCGGCCAATTCGGCACGGCTGACCTTCAACGCCAGAGCTTGTTCGCTCGGCACAATGGCAATCCGCGCGTCGCGCCCCAGGTGCAGCTCGCCGACCGTCACTTCGGTCACGTTCGAGGGAATCAGCAAAGTCCCGTAATCGGCGACTTCCAGCCGTTCCAGTTGCAAGGTACTGGTGGTGTTGGGCAAGCGCATCAGCGAGTTGGTTTCGACGCTCACCACCTGCGCGCAGGCCAATGGGCTGATAAATGCAGCGAGCAGACAGAGTTTACGCATGGGAGGCCTTCGAAGCGGCCGGGGCCGGAATGGTTTGCAGGTGGAAAACGCCGAAAAAGACAATCTTCAGGCGATCACGCCAAGGATGGGCTCGACCTTTGAGGCTGCGATTGCAGAACACCAGCTCCAGAAGATGGAGCCCTGCCAACACAGTGCCTGCAAAATTGATCAGCAGGTGAAACGGATGAATAAATGGTATGAGCAGATTGGCCAGCGCCACCAGCCAGAACAGCAGGGTCAACAACTTCCCCAGCCCCCAAAACACCTTCATACGCTCCTCCGTTGAGAATTATTCTTTGCACGCACAGTAACGGCTTCCACGCGGGATAAGCCAGAGGGCAACAAAAAATTCTTCCCGAAGGTCGCGGATTGGCCGCCGGATCAACCCGAATCGTTGCCCGACGGCTCTATCACGCGGTTATTAGTCACAGAGCTTAGCGATTGATGTGCAATTCCACGCGGCGGTTTTGCGCCCGTCCTTCTTCCGTGTCGTTATCGGCCACCGGCTGGCTTTCGCCCCGGCCTTCGCTGGTGAGTTTGTCTGGCGCGACTCCCTGGCTCAACAGGTAGGCCGCGACGCTGCTGGCACGACGTTCCGACAGTTTCTGGTTATAGGCGTCCGAACCCTGGCTGTCGGTATGACCGATGACTTTAATGCTCACCACATCGGTGTTCTGCAATTTGGCCATCAACGAATCCAGCTCACTGCGCGCTTGGGGCATCAGCTCGGATTGGTTGTACGCGAACAGCACGTTGCCGTTCAGGGTGATGACTTCGGAGACCGGTGCTTCAACAGGTTTCACGCTGGCCGGGTATTGCGGCAGCGGGCAACCGTGATGTTCGACAGGGGTATCGGCAGGCGTATCGGGGCAACGATCACGTCGATCGAAGACGCCATCATCGTCTTCATCGCCATCCTGGGCGTAACAGATCAGGCCACCGGTCAAGATCCCGAGCGCTGCCCCACCCGCTGCCCAGGCACTACTTTCGATCGCGCCCAAACCACCGCCGACCAGTCCACCCAGGACGCTGCAGATCGGCCAGGTACGTTGATTGAGGGGGGCGGTGCCATCGCTGTGAGTCGCACAACCGGTCAGAAGACTGCCAAGCAGCAGAACCGGCAAGACGGTCCTTGTGAGAACGCTCATTGTGAATGCTCCTGTGTCACCGGCCCATACCGGTCACACAGGAGTAAAGACCCGCATCCGCGACTGTACAAGCCGCGGAACGGGAGAGGCCTAGCGGTTGATTTTGATTTCCGTGCGCCGATTCATCGAACGGCCGTCAGCGGTTTTATTATCGGCCACCGGTTGGCTTTCACCAGCACCGGTCACAGACACGAAACTGCTGCGTGGCACGCCTTGGGAAATCAGGTATTCCACCACTGAATGGGCGCGTCTATCCGACAGTTTCTGGTTGTAGGCATCACTGCCGACACTGTCGGTATGACCGGTGACGGTCAGTTGGGCGGTGGAGGATTCCTGTTTCAGGCGCGTGGCAATGGTGCTGAGTACGTCCTTATCGGCAGGGGTGAGCTTGGCCGAGTCGAACTGGAAGTGCACATCACGGATAACGATGACTTCTTCCTTGACCACCGCCGCCTCCTCGACCACCGGCGCAGGCGCAGGTGGAGGGCAGCCGTCGGCATCGACCCGCACGCCTTTAGGTGTACCCGGGCACTTGTCGCGGCTGTCCGGTACGCCATCGCCGTCTTCGTCGCCGTCACCATGCACCCAGCAATAAGCGGCTGCCGTGCCGCCGACCAGCAGCGCGCCATACCCCGCCCATGCCGAGCTTTCGGTCGCGCCGAGCCCCGCACCGATGACACCACCGACCGCCGCACAGGACGGCCAGTCGGTTTTCTGCAAACCTGCGCAACCAGTCAACACACTGGTTAGCAGAACCAAGGGTAATGCTGTCCGAATTATGCTCATCTAGTTCTTCTCCTGAGGGATCGGCTTAAAACCGATTCTAGGGAGTAAAGACCCGACTTTTAATCTCCGCCAGCAATAGGCCATTGCTGTTTTGCCCCGTGTTCACGGAAGATCGGCGCTTTTTGGTTAAACCCGCCAGAAGGGACGCTAGGCCCGGACGTTGGGGCAGGCTAATCTTGGCGCTCTGATTGAGGATCTTCGATGATTGCAGGTATTTCTTCGCGCACGCCCCAGCAGGCGTTGGCCGCTTTGCTTGATCGTTATGCCCCGGCGCGTCTGTTACTGATTGGCGCCAGCGAATTCCCCGCGCTTGAGGCATTCAAACTCGCACACCCGGACAGCATCGTCGCCTTTGCTGCACCCGGGCCACTGCCCGCCGAACTGGCGGCGCAACGGTTTGATCTGGCGCTGGTGGTCGATTGCCTCGAACATTTGCCCAAGCGCGACGGCCTGAATCTGCTCGGCGGGATACGCAACCTCAATGCCAGTCGCATTGCGGTGCTGGCCGACTTGCCGGCATGCGGTTGGCAGGAGACGGACTTTTTCTCCCTGGCGCTGCAAGCCAGTGAACGCTTCCAGCGCGATGATCAAGTACTGACCCTGTTTACCTACGATCTGCTTGACTATAAACAGGTGCCCGACTGGCTTAACTCACGCTTCTGGGCCAATCCGGAAAACTTCGGGAAATATTGGTGGTAACGCAATGAGTACATCCATTTGCCCTTGCGGTAGCGGCACGCTGCTCGATGCCTGCTGTGGCCATTACCACGCCGGCCACCCCGCCCCCAGCGCCGAAGTCTTGATGCGGTCGCGCTACAGCGCCTATGTACTGGGGTTGATTGACTATCTGGTAACGACCACCCTGCCCGCACAACAGGCCGGCCTGGATCGCCAGTCGATCAGCGACTGGAGCGCCCAAAGCACCTGGCTGGGCCTGGAGGTGGAAAGTGCCGAAGTCTTCGGCGGTCAGCCAGAGCACGCTTTCGTCACCTTCACCGCTCGCTGGCACGACAGCAGCGGCGAACACAGCCACCGCGAACGTTCCTCATTTGTACAGAACGCCGGCCACTGGTATTTCATCGACCCCACCGTGTCACTCAAGGCCGGACGCAACGATGCGTGCCCGTGCGCCAGCGGGCAGAAGTTCAAGAAGTGCTGCGCGAGCTACTTTGGCGCTTGAGGTGATCCCTTTAGCAGCTGGCGAAGGCTGCGTTCGGCCGTAGCAGCTGTCGAGCTTGCGAGGCTGCGTTCGGCTGCGAAGCAGTCGTCAAACCAGAACTTGCGGTGCTTCAGGCAAACCGCGTCAGCCGGATTCACGACTGCTGCGCAGCCGAACGCAGCCTCGCCAAGGCTCGACAGCTGCTACAAAGGGAGAAACACGACCATGAACACCCGGCGGCGCACATTACAGCTGCTCACCCTGCTCCTGCTTTTGGGGCTCGGCGGCTGTGCGTCGTGGTTCGACGACGACTTGCCGGAGCCGCAGGTGCATCTGGTCAAGGTCGAGGTGGTCCGGGCCAAACTACTGGAGCAGAAATTCCTGCTGCATTTTCGCGTCGACAATCCCAATGACCAAGACCTGACGGTGCGTGCCCTGGAATATCGCATTCACTTGGGGGACATACTGCTGACCGAAGGCGAGTACGAACATTGGTTCACGGTCGGCCCCAAACGCAGTGCTTATTTTAAAGTACCGATCCGCACCAACCTGTGGCCGAAAGTCCGGGACCTGGTCAAGCTGCTGAAAAAACCCGACCAACCCATTCCCTATCGTCTGGAAGGTGAACTGGAAACCGGCTTATTCATCGCGCACTACGTGCACCTGGCGCGTAATGGCGTGATAATCGCCGCCGATCTAATTCCGGAGTAAGCCCGATGACCCAGCAACCTCATGTCCATGGCCCTGACTGCAACCACGATCATGACCATCACGATCACCATGATCACGACCATGGCCATGTCCACGGCCCGAACTGCGGCCACGCCCACCAGGAACCGGTGCGCAATGCCTTGAAAGACGTCGGCCGCAACGACCCTTGCCCATGCGGCAACGGCAAGAAATTCAAGAAGTGCCACGGCGCTTGATGCTTCGGGCGGATATCTTTTTCGCCTGTTGAATCGCCTTCGCGAGCAAGCCCGCTCCCACATTGGATCTGCTGTGTTCACACAATGTGTGACTGGCGCAGATCGAGTGTGGGAGCGGGCTTGCTCGCGAAGACGGCGGCACATTCACTATCAATCTGTCAGTTAAATCGCTTTCGCGGGCAAGCCTCGCTCCTACAGGTTTTCAGTCGTCGCTCAGGATTTGATCCGTACTGATCACCGTCGCATATTCGCCATGCAAATTACCCAGCGACATCGCATGCACTTCCTCGGCTGAATGAGCATTGCCAAAGTAATCCGCTTTATCGAAGGTAAAGCACGCATCCTCAGCAACCCACGCTTCAAACCCCAGATTCCCGGCCGTTCTCGCTGTGGACTCCACCGAGTTGTGGGTCGCCACGCCAACGATGATCAACTGATCGATCCCCGCCTCGCGCAAACGCGCCTCCAGCCCCGTGGAACAAAAGGCATCCGGCACTTGCTTCTGAATCAGGTACTCGTCAGCCAAGGGTTGAAAACGCTCCTGAAATTCCACCCCCGATTGCTGCGGCCAGAACACTGAATCCTCTGAGCGGGACAGGTGCTGCACATGAATCACCGGCCGCCCGGTTCGGCGCCAATGCCCCAACAATTCCAGGATGCGCGCTTCGGCCTGAGGGTTGTTTCGACGACCCAGTTTGGGATGCAGAATGCCTTTTTGTTGATCGATGATGATCAGCGCCGCGTTTGTCTTGAGCTCCATGCCGACTTTTCTCCTGCTGGGGCATTGAATTTCCCGCACTTCAGCATCACCTCTTCCTGCTGGCAAGCCATCAAACGCAAACAGGACGACCTGATGCCGGCGGTCGCTGTCCGTACCTGACGATATCTCTTGATTTGGAGTACTTCATGATCGACTTGTATTACTGGACCACCCCCAACGGGCACAAGATTTCGATATTCCTGGAAGAAGCCGGCCTGCCGTACAACGTTTACCCGATCAACATCAGCCAGAACGACCAGTTCAAACCCGAATTCCTGAAGATCTCGCCGAATAATAAAATCCCGGCCATCGTCGATCATGAGCCGGCCGATGGCGGTGAACCGTTGGCACTGTTCGAGTCGGGGGCGATTCTGCTGTACCTCGCGGAGAAAACCGGCAAGTTCCTGCCCAAGGATCTGCGCGGACGCCAGCAAGCGTTGCAATGGTTGTTCTGGCAGATGGGTGGACTGGGGCCAATGGCCGGGCAAAATCATCACTTCAGCCAATTCGCACCAGAGAAAATCCCCTACGCGATCAAGCGCTACATCGACGAAACCGCCCGCCTCTATGGGGTGCTCGACAAGCAACTGGCCAACGATGACTTTGTCGCCGGCAGCGAATACAGCATTGCCGACATGGCGATCTACCCGTGGATCGTTTCTCACAAGTGGCAAAGCCAGAACCTGGAAGACTTCCCCAACGTATTGCGCTGGTTCACCCACATCCAGAACCGCCCGGCGACGGTGAAGGCATATGCGCTGGTGGCCAAGGTCAATCCGCCTAAATCCTGATAGAAGATCAAAAGATCGCAGCCTCGTTTCACTCGACAGCTCCTACACGGTTTTGCATGCCCTGTAGGAGCTGTCGAGTGAAACGAGGCTGCGATCTTTTTTGCGTTCCACAAACAATTCCTGAAATAACCCCATACCCCGCTTGCGCGGCTTCCTCCTGCTCACTAACGTAGCGCCTTTATTGCGTCACTACCCCCGCAGGAGCTTTGCCATGGCCTCGCCAGCCCTCACACATTTTCTTCCCCGGTTCGGCGTTGCCGCAGCAGTGGCCGGTGTTTTAAGCCTGACCGGTTGTCAGACCTGGAACACTCAAGACACCCTCCCGCCGACCTCCGGCGTGCAACCGCTCAAGGGCCTGGCGCAGAACGTTTCGATTCGGCGCAATGCCATGGGCATGCCGCTGATTGAGAGCAACAGCTTCCACGATGCGCTGTTCACCCTCGGTTACGTGCATGCCAGCGACCGCATCAGCCAAATGGTCACTCTGCGTTTGCTGGCCCAGGGCCGTCTGGCGGAGATGTCCGGTTCGGACTTGCTCGACGCCGACCGCTACATGCGTGCGGTCAATCTGAAGAAAAGTGCGGGTGAGCTGTACAAAGCCTCTTCGCCGCGCCTCAAGCGTTTCTTCGAAGTCTATGCCCGTGGGGTCAACGCCTACCTGTTCCGCTACCGCGACAAATTGCCTGCGGACCTGGCCGCCACTGGCTACAAGCCTGAGTACTGGAAACCGGAAGATTCGGCGCTGATTTTCTGCCTGCTGAATTTCAGTCAATCGGCGAACCTGCCGGAAGAAATTTCCTCATTGATGCTGGCCCAGACAGTCAGTACCGACAAGCTGGCGTGGCTTGCACCGTCCGCTCCCGATGAAAAACTGCCAGTCGCAGAAGCGGAAAAACTTCAGGGCATCAAACTCAATGGGCAAATCCCGGGGCTGAGCGAAATCAGCAAAGCCACGGGCCAACTGTCCGACCTGAATCTGCTGGGCGCCACGTCTTCGAACAACTGGGCGATTGCCCCGCAGCGCAGCCGCAGCGGCAAAAGCCTGTTGGCCAGCGACAGCCATGGGCCGCTGGGCGTGCCGTCGCTGTTCAGCTACGTGCAGATTCGCGCGCCGAAATACCAGGCCTCCGGCGTGACCATTGCCGGGCTACCGATGGTGCTCGGTGGTTTCAACGGCAAAGTGGCGTGGAGCATGACCACGGTCATGGGCGACAACCAGGACCTGTTCCTGGAAAAAATCAAACGCCAGGGCAACGGCCTTTCCTACGAAGTCAGCGGCAAATGGCAGCCGGTGATCGTGCGCAACGAAACCTACTTCGTCAAAGGCCAGAAGCCGATTCGCGAAGCGGTGTACGAAACCCGCCACGGGTCGCTGCTCAACAGCGCCCAAGGCACTGCACTGGCGAATGGTTTCGGCCTGGCCTTGCAGACGCCGAACTTCACCGACGACAAAACCCTGGATGCGTTTTTCGACCTGTCTCGAGCGCAGAGCGTCGAGAAAGCCTCGGACGCCAGCCGTGAAATACGCGCCATCGCCCTGAATCTGGTGTTTGCCGATGCCAGCAACATCGGTTGGCAAGTCACCGGTCGCTACCCGAACCGTCGCGAAGGCGAAGGCTTGCTGCCGTCGCCGGGCTGGGAAGGTCGTTACGACTGGGACGGTTACGCCGACCCGATGCTCCATCCGTATGACCAGGACCCGGCTCAAGGCTGGCTCGGCACCGCCAACCAGCGGGTCATTCCCCATGGCTACGGCATGCAGCTGTCCAATTCCTGGTCGGCGCCGGAGCGCGGTGAACGCATGGCCGAACTGGCGGGCGTCGGCAAACACGACACGCGTAGCCTGATCGCCATGCAATACGACCAGACCACCACCTTCGCTGCCAAGCTGAAGAAGATGTTTGAAGCACCGGGCATGTCCCAGCCACTCAAGCAAGCCATCGAAGCGTTGCCGGTGGCCGATCGCGGCAAGGCTCGCGAGGCTTATACGCGCTTGATGGCTTTCGACGGCAAACTCAGCCCGACCTCCGCCGACGCGGCGATTTACGAGCTGTTCCTGCAGGAAAGCACTAAACAGATTTTCCTCGACGAACTGGGCCCGGAAAGCAGCCCGGCGTGGAAAGCCTTTATCGCCAACGGCAAGTTGTCCTACGCGGCGCAGGCCGATCATCTGCTGAGCCGTGAGGACAGTCCGTTCTGGGACGACCTGCGCACCTCCCAGAAAGAAGACAAACCGGCGATTCTCGCCCGTAGCCTCGCGGCCGCGATCAGTGCGGGTGACAGCCAGTTGGGTGGCGATCACAAAGCCTGGCAGTGGGGCAAACTGCATCGCTACGAATGGAAGAACGCCAGCGGCCAGACCGTGCGCGGTCCGCTGGCAGCCGGCGGCGACCACACCACGCTCAACACCGCCGCGTTCACCTGGGGCCAGGACTTCAACACCACGCTGGCGCCGGCCATGCGCTTTATCGTCGATTTCGGCCAGGCCGAACCACTGATGGGCCAGAACGGTAGCGGCCAGTCCGGCAACCCGGCCAGCGCGCACTATCTCGACAGCGTCGAGCCATGGCTCAAGGGGCAATACATCAGCCTGCCGATGCAGCCACAGAACTTTGACAAGGTGTATGGCAAGACGCGGTTGACGCTGACGCCTGGCAAGTAACCTCGAGTGGGACCGGGCTTGCTCGCGAAAGCATGCTGCCGGTCCCATTGATGTTGAATGTGCCGCCGTCTTCGCGAGCAAGCCCGCTCCCACATTTGATCGCATTCTTTCTGGCAGAACTCGATTGAATGTGGGAGCGGGCTTGCTCGCGAAAGCGGCCTGTTTAACGCCTCCATCTTCCCCAAAATAAATAGAACTTCTCGTCTCGCGCGAACCTCCTAGCTAACAGGCCTCTCCATTTGGGTAACAACATGGACCTTGTTATCGCTCGTCCTGAAGGTTTGTACTGCCCGCCCGGTGATTTCTATATCGACCCATGGCAGCCGGTCGAACGCTCGATCATCACCCACGCCCACAGCGACCATGCTCGCCATGGCAATCAACATTATCTGGCCGCGGCGCCGGGTGCAGGCATCCTGCGTGCGCGTCTGGGCCAGGACATCAACCTGCAAACCTTGCCTTATGGCGAGCCATTGCTGCACCGCGGTGTAAAACTGAGTTTTCACCCCGCGGGCCACGTACTCGGCTCCGCCCAGGTACGTCTGGAATATGGCGGGGAAGTCTGGGTCGCCTCGGGGGATTACAAGACCGAGCCCGATGGCACCTGTGCGCCATTCGAACCGGTGCGTTGCCATACGTTCATCACGGAATCGACGTTCGGCCTGCCGATTTACCGCTGGCAACCCCAGACGCAGATCTTTGCCGAGATCAATCAGTGGTGGCGGGCCAATGCGGCGGCCGACAAGACCAGCGTGCTGTTCTGCTATGCCTTCGGCAAGGCCCAGCGGATTCTCCACGGCATCGATGCCAGCCTCGGCCCCATTCTGGTCCACGGCGCGGTTGAACCCATCAATCGGATTTATCGTCAGAGCGGCATTTATTTACCGCCAACGGTCTATGCCGGCGACGTTAAAAAGCATGACCCGATGATGCGCAAGGCCTTGGTCCTCGCGCCTCCTTCGGCGGGTGCCAGCCCTTGGGTACGGCGTTTCGGTGATTACAGCGATGGCTTCGCCAGCGGTTGGATGCGCTTGCGCGGTACACGGCGCCGGCGCAGTGTGGACCGCGGCTTTGTGCTATCGGATCACGCCGACTGGCCCGGCCTGCTTTGGGCCATCGAACAAACCGGAGCCGAACGCGTGATCGTCACCCATGGTTCGATCGGGGTATTGGTGCGCTATCTGCGCGAACAAGGCCTGGATGCCATGAGTTTCAGCACCGAATATGGCGATGATGAAGAAACCACAGTCCTCGAACCCGAGAGCGCCGAGGTGCTGGCATGAAAGCCTTCGCCGACTTGTATGCCGAACTCGACGCCACCACCTCGAGCAACGCCAAACTGGCGGCGATGCAGAGCTATTTCGCCCAGGCCGCACCCGAAGATGCCGCCTGGGCGGTGTACTTTCTGTCCGGTGGGCGCCCTCGACAATTGGTGCCGGTACGAATGCTGCGGGAAATGGCCACAGCGTTTTCCGGGCTCCCACCCTGGTTGTTCGAAGAGAGTTATCAGGCCGTCGGTGATCTGGCGGAAACCATTTCGCTGGTGCTGCCCGAAATGTCCCACACCTCTACCGATGGCCTGGCCGTGTGGATTGAAGACAAACTGCTGCCGCTGCGTAACGCGCCCCCGCTGACTCTCGCCGAATGCTTGCCCGCCTTGTGGGCGCAACTGGATCGCCAGAGCCTGATGCTGTGCATCAAACTGATCACCGGCAGTTTCCGTGTCGGGGTCTCCAAATTGCTGGTTACCCGCGCCTTGGCGGCGATGGCTGGGCTCGACAGCAAACGCGTGGCCCAGCGGCTGGTGGGTTACACCGATTTGTCTAACCGCCCAAGCGCCGCCAGTTACCTGAAGCTGATCGCCCCCGAATCACCCAATGAGCATGCCCAACGGGGTGGTCAGCCCTACCCGTTTTTCCTCGCCCATGCGTTGTCGCACCCGGTCGAACAGTTCGAAAACCTGCTCGGACCGGCCAGCCAATGGCAAGTGGAATGGAAGTGGGACGGCATCCGCGCCCAGGTGGTCAAGCGTGACGGGCGCTTGTGGATCTGGTCGCGTGGTGAAGAATTGGTGAGTGACCGTTTCCCCGAACTGGACAGCCTGGTTTATGACTTACCCGACGGCACGGTGATTGACGGTGAAATCGTCGCCTGGAAAACCGCACAACCAGGCACCGAGGACGCCTTCGACCCGAGTCGACGTCGTCACCCGCCGTGCAACCCTTCGCGCTGTTGCAACAGCGGATCAGCCGTAGAACGCTGAGCAGGAAAATCCTCGATGAGGTGCCCGTGGTGATCCTGGCCTATGACCTGCTGGAATGGCAGGGTGAGGATTGGCGTAACCAGACTCAAGCCACGCGCCGCACTCAGCTGGAGCAACTGATCCTCAACTGCGCAAACCCGGTATTAATGAGCTCGCCGGTGCTGACCGGCGAAGACTGGTTCGACCTTGGCCGTCAACGGGAAGCCTCCCGCAGACTGGGCGTCGAAGGCATGATGCTCAAGGCCCGCGATGCGCTGTATGGCGTCGGGCGGACCAAGGACATGGGCGTGTGGTGGAAATGGAAAGTCGACCCGTTCAGCGTTGATGCGGTGCTGATCTATGCCCAGCAGGGCCATGGCCGCCGGGCCAGCCTCTACTCTGATTACACGTTCGCGGTGTGGGACGGTCCTCCCTCTGCCCGCGAGCGAACGCTGGTGCCTTTCGCCAAGGCTTACTCCGGGTTGACTGACGAAGAAATGCGTCAGGTCGACAGCATCGTACGCAAGACCACGGTGGAAAAATTCGGACCGGTGAGTAGTGTGAAACCGACTTTGGTGTTTGAGCTGGGATTCGAGGGTATTGCCCTGTCGAAGCGGCATAAGAGCGGGATTGCAGTGCGGTTCCCGAGGATGCTGCGTTGGCGGCAGGACAAGTCGGTGGAGGACGCTGACAACTTGGCGACATTGCAGGATTTGCTCGCCTGACCTGATTTCGGTGAGCTGATCCTGTAGGAGCGAGGCTTGCCCGCGAAGGCGTCCCCAGGTACGCCAAAAGCTTCGCGGGCAAGCCTCGCTCCTACAGACAGATTGGGCATTAGGACAAGCCCTCTCCCCACATTTAGCACCATCCTGGCGCAGGGATCTGGCGATGCCCGTTTTCGTGCATAAAATCCCGCTTTGCCGCTTCTTGTATTACCTTTTAAACGCTTGTTCGGGACTCTGGTTCGGAAATTGCTACTTTTAATAGGTCTTACGCTTTTCAGTAACAGTACTTCTGCGCCACAAGCGCTCATATTGGTTCTTAGGGATTGAATAATGAAAAAAGCATTGCTGACCCTTTCTGCACTGGCGTTGTGCATGGCTGCCGGCTCCGCGCTGGCCAAGGAATACAAAGAATTGCGTTTTGGCGTTGACCCTTCTTACGCGCCGTTCGAGTCCAAAGCAGCCGACGGTAGCCTGGTAGGCTTCGACATCGACCTGGGCAATGCCATTTGCGCCGAGCTGAAGGTCAAGTGCAAATGGGTCGAAAGCGATTTCGACGGCATGATTCCGGGCTTGAAAGCCAATAAATTCGACGGTGTGATCTCTTCGATGACCGTCACCCCGGCCCGCGAAAAAGTCATCGACTTCTCAAACGAGTTGTTCTCCGGCCCAACCGCTTACGTGTTCAAGAAAGGTTCCGGCCTGACCGAAGACGTCGCTTCGCTGAAGGGTAAAACCGTCGGTTACGAGCAAGGCACCATCCAGGAAGCGTACGCCAAAGCGGTGCTGGACAAGGCTGGCGTAAAAACCCAGGCCTATCAGAACCAGGATCAGGTGTATTCCGACCTGACTTCCGGCCGTCTCGATGCAGCGATCCAGGACATGCTGCAAGCCGAACTGGGCTTCTTGAAGTCGCCAAAAGGCACCGATTACGAAATCAGCAAGCCAGTCGACAGCGAATTGCTGCCTTCCAAAACAGCGATCGGTATCTCGAAAGGTAAC
This sequence comes from Pseudomonas sp. PDM24, assembly GCF_019218905.1. Classification (NCBI taxonomy): domain Bacteria; kingdom Pseudomonadati; phylum Pseudomonadota; class Gammaproteobacteria; order Pseudomonadales; family Pseudomonadaceae; genus Pseudomonas; species Pseudomonas sp. PDM24. The sequence continues at coordinate 290,663 of NZ_JAHUWR010000006.1, forward strand.
AAAGACCTCAAGGCACTTTTGGATAAAGGTATCAAAGCGTTACACGACGATGGCACCTACGCCACCATTCAGAAGAAACACTTTGGCGATCTGAATCTGTACAGCGGCAAATAATGCCCGGCGCCCATCTCGCGATGGGCGCTTTTTTCACCCGATCAGGTTGCTGATTTATGTTCGAAAACCTATTACAAAACCTGGGGCTCTCAGCCTTCAGCCTCCAGGGCTTCGGTCCGTTGCTGATGGAAGGCACCTGGATGACCATCAAATTATCGGTGTTGTCGCTGTTGGTGGCCGTTTTGCTCGGCTTGCTGGGCGCCAGTGCCAAGCTGTCAAAAGTCAAACTGGTGCGGGTACCGGCCCAGCTCTACACCACGCTGATTCGTGGGGTGCCCGACCTGGTGCTGATGCTGCTGATCTTCTACAGTCTGCAAACCTGGCTGACCTCGTTTACCGACTTCATGGAATGGGAATACATCGAGATCAACCCGTTCAGCGCCGGGGTCATCACCCTGGGCTTCATTTATGGTGCGTACTTCACCGAAACGTTTCGCGGGGCGATCCTCGCCGTGCCACGGGGCCAGGTCGAAGCCGCCACCGCCTACGGCCTCAAACGCGGCCAGCGTTTTCGTTTCGTGGTGTTCCCGCAAATGATGCGCTTCGCCCTGCCGGGTATCGGCAACAACTGGATGGTGATGCTCAAGGCCACCGCGCTGGTCTCGATCATCGGCCTGGCCGACTTGGTCAAAGCCGCGCAGGACGCCGGTAAAAGCACTTATCAACTGTTCTATTTCCTGGTGCTGGCTGCGCTGATTTACCTGCTGATCACCAGCGCCTCCAACGTCGTCCTGCGCTGGCTCGAACGCCGCTACGCCGCCGGCTCCCGGGAGGCCGTACGATGATCGAACTCTTGCAGGAATACTGGAAACCCTTCCTTTATACCGACGGTTACAACATCACCGGCCTGGCCATGACCCTGTGGCTGCTCAGCGCTTCGATCTTCATCGGCTTTCTGGCGTCGATCCCGCTGTCCATCGCCAGGGTTTCGCCCAAGATCTACATCCGCTGGCCAGTGCAGTTTTACGTCTACCTGTTCCGGGGTACACCGCTGTATATCCAGCTGCTGATTTGCTACACCGGTATCTACAGCCTGGCGGCCGTGCGCGCCCAGCCGGTCCTCGATGCGTTCTTTCGCGATGCGATGAACTGCACGATCCTGGCCTTTGCCCTGAACACCTGCGCCTACACCACGGAGATCTTCGCCGGGGCGATTCGCAGCCTGCCTCACGGAGAAATCGAAGCGGCCAAGGCTTACGGCCTGTCAGGCTGGAAGCTCTACGCCTACGTGATCATGCCGTCAGCCCTGCGTCGCTCGTTGCCCTATTACAGCAACGAAGTGATTCTGATGCTGCACTCGACCACCGTGGCGTTCACCGCGACCATCCCGGATGTATTGAAAGTCGCTCGCGATGCGAACTCTGCGACCTTCCTGACATTCCAGTCGTTCGGCATCGCCGCGCTGATCTACCTGACCGTTACCTTTGCGCTGGTCGGCCTGTTCCGTCTCGCCGAACGCCGATGGCTGGCCTTCCTCGGGCCGACTCACTAGGACAACTCGTACATGCGCCACCAGATTCATGACCTGCTGGCCCCGCTGCCGGGGACCGTGCGACAGATTCACAGTTTCCACTTCGGCCCGTCGTCGGCCAAAGGCAAGATTTACATTCAGTCCTCCCTGCATGCCGATGAATTGCCTGGCATGCTGGTGGCCTGGCACCTCAAGCGACGTCTGGCGGAGCTGGAAGCCGCCGGCCGGCTGCGCAGCGAAATCGTACTGGTGCCCGTGGCCAACCCGGTCGGCCTGGAACAAGTGTTGATGGACGTTCCACTGGGCCGCTACGAGCTGGAAAGCGGGCAGAACTTCAATCGCTGGTTCGTCGACTTGAGTGAAGAAGTCGGCAACGAGATCGAAGGCCTGCTCGGCGACGATCCGCAATGTAACCTCGAACTGATCCGCGACAGCCTGCGCAAGGCGTTGGCGCGGCAGACCGCAGGCACTCAACTGCAATCCCAGCGCCTGACCCTGCAACGGCTGGCCTGTGATGCAGACATGGTGCTGGACCTGCATTGCGATTTCGAAGCCGTGGCGCACCTTTACACCACGCCCGAGGCCTGGCCGCAGGTCGAGCCGCTGGCGCGCTACATCGGTTCCGAAGCCAGCCTGCTGGCCACCGACTCGGGTGGCCAATCGTTCGATGAATGCTTCACTCTGCTCTGGTGGCAGTTGAAAGAGCGCTTCGGCGAGCAGTTCGAGATTCCGCTGGGCAGTTTTTCAGTCACTGTCGAATTACGCGGCCAGGGTGACGTCAATCACCCGCTGGCCAGCCTCGACAGCCAGGCGCTGATCGATTATCTGATTCATTTCGGCGCGATTGCCGGTGAGCCGGCGCCATTACCGGAACTGCCCTACCCGGCCACCCCGCTGGCCGGCGTTGAACCGGTGGCGACGCCGGTGGGCGGGCTGCTGGTGTTCACGGCCCTGCCCGGGGAATACCTGGAGGCCGGACAACTGATCGCCGAAGTCATCGACCCGATCAATGATCGCGTCACCCCTGTTCATTGCACCGCCGCCGGGCTGATGTACGCCCGTTCGCTGCGACGCATGGCCACTGCCGGCATGGTGATCGCCCACGTCGCGGGCACCGAAGCCTATCGCAGTGGCTACCTACTTTCGCCTTGAGGATGCATGCCCCATGTACAAACTGACCATTGAAGGCCTGCATAAAAGCTATGGCGATCATCAGGTGCTCAAAGGCGTTTCGCTCAAGGCCAAAACCGGCGACGTCATCAGCCTGATCGGCGCCAGCGGCTCGGGTAAAAGCACCTTTTTGCGCTGCATCAACTTTCTCGAACAACCCAACGACGGAGCCATGAGCCTGGATGGCCAGACGATCCGCATGATCCACGACCGTCACGGCATGCGCGTGGCCGATGCAGATGAGCTGCAGCGGATTCGCACCCGCCTGGCCATGGTGTTCCAGCACTTCAACCTGTGGAGCCACATGACGGTGCTGGAAAACATCACCATGGCCCCGCGCCGGGTCTTGGGTTGCAGCAAGCAAGAGGCCGAAGACCGTGCCCGACGTTACCTCGACAAGGTTGGCCTGGCGGCGCGCGTAGCGGATCAGTACCCGGCGTTCCTGTCGGGCGGCCAGCAACAGCGGGTAGCCATTGCCCGTGCACTGGCCATGGAACCGGAAGTCATGCTGTTCGACGAACCGACCTCGGCGCTCGACCCGGAACTGGTGGGCGAAGTGCTCAAGGTCATCCAGGGCCTGGCCGAAGAAGGCCGGACCATGATCATGGTCACCCACGAAATGAGCTTCGCCCGTAAGGTATCGAGCCAGGTGCTGTTCCTGCACCAGGGGCTGGTGGAAGAAGAAGGCGCGCCGGAAGACGTGCTGGGCAACCCGAAGAGCGAGCGGTTGAAGCAGTTCCTCAGCGGCAACCTGAAGTAACTTCCGCCCTTGTAGGAGCGAGGCTTGCCCGCGAAGGTGTCGGCACATTGCGCATTGATATGACTGGAAGGACGCCTTCGCGGGCAAGCCTCGCTCCTACAGAAATCAGGTTGTCCCACAGGCATCAGACAACAGGCGCGGGAGGCGGCTCATCCGGCAGGGTGGGCTCCCCGGGTTCTGTCGGATCTTCATTGGGTGTGTCGGGATCAGGCTGATGGGGGATGCCCCCTGCCATGACGGGCGGATGTGCCAACAAGGACCAGGCCAGCACGCCAACCTGATTGGGCTCAAGCCTTGCCAGTTCGGCACTTATTCGCGGATCGATCTTCATGAAGCACTCCTGAGCGATGGCCCGATCCGCCTTGCGCGAATCGGAGCAGTACATTCCATAGAGTGTACGCCCGCTCAGGAATTCCAACGGCTTGTCAGACGGCTGACTCAGGTACGCGGCAGGGTCACGCCACGCTGCCCCTGATACTTGCCGCCACGGTCCTTGTAGGAGACTTCGCACTCTTCGTCCGACTCAAGGAACAACATCTGCGCCACGCCTTCGTTCGCGTAGATTTTCGCCGGCAGATTGGTGGTGTTGGAGAACTCCAGGGTCACGTGACCTTCCCACTCAGGCTCGAGCGGCGTGACGTTGACGATGATGCCGCAACGCGCGTAGGTGCTTTTACCCAGGCAAATGGTCAATACGTTACGCGGGATACGGAAGTATTCGACGGTGCTGGCCAGAGCGAAGGAGTTCGGCGGAATGATGCACACGTCGCTGTGGATGTCGACGAAGCTGCCAGCATCGAAGTTTTTCGGGTCGACGATCGCCGAATTGATGTTGGTAAACACCTTGAAGTGATTGGTGCAACGCACATCGTAGCCGTAGCTGGACACGCCGTAGGAGATCACACGGCTATCGTCGCTACCGCGCACCTGGCGCTCGACGAAAGGCTCGATCATGCCGTGTTCCTGCGCCATGCGGCGAATCCACTTGTCCGATTTGATGCTCATGGCGGGTGTCCTGAATAGCGAGGTAGAAAAATTCTGTCCGGCATCTTACCGGGCAGGCGCGCCGGGTTCAAAGTCCGGGAGACAATTCTCGCCGATCCCCCGTGAATCCCGGGTCTTCACCGCCATTCAATGCACCGTCAGTCATGAAAACAGAGAAACCTTCGCAAGAAACATTGGCACGTTCCGGAAAAAGGGTTAAGGTGGCGCCACTGTGCTGCTTGTGTCACTGAGAATCTCTACACGATATGTTGAATTTCGATCCAACCATCTACAAGAATTTTTCCTGCTCTTTGCACTCAGTCTCGGCCAGGGTTCTTCCTGCGTCGCAGTTATCTTTGTTCAAGGAGTTACACCATGTCTAATCGCCAAACCGGTACCGTTAAGTGGTTCAACGATGAAAAAGGCTTCGGCTTCATCACTCCACAATCCGGTGACGACCTGTTCGTTCACTTCAAAGCTATCCAATCCGACGGCTTCAAAAGCCTGAAAGAAGGCCAACAGGTTTCTTTCATCGCTACCCGCGGTCAGAAAGGCATGCAAGCTGAAGAAGTTCAAGTTATCTAACTTTTACTTGCTTTAGTAAAAAGCCCCGCCCTCAAAAGCGGGGCTTTTTTGTGCCTGTGTGTTTTGCATGGCAAAAAAGATCGCAGCCTTCGACAACTCCTACAGGACGTACCTCAATCCTGTGTAGGAGCTGCCGAAGGCTGCGATCTTTTGATCTTTCAGCGTGTTACCAGGTCACGCCAAACCCTGCGGTGTATCGAGTCTTGCTCAGGTCGGCCTCTTCGCTACCGCTGATGATGTCTTTCTCGGCCTTCAGGTTCAGCGACGCCCAATCGGTGACTTTGTAGCGCAGGCCGACCTCGGCATCGAGGGCGTAATCCGCCACGCCCGACAGCGGCTTGCCGACCTCGCCATTGGTGAAGAATTCGACCTTCTTGCCGACCAGATAACGGTTGTAGTCCCACTTCATCGCCAGGGAGTAGAAGTTTTCCTTGTTGCCGTTGGAATATTCATAGTCCGTGTTGTTCAGCAGCGAGCCCAAGGAGAAAGCGCCCAGCTCGTTATCCCAGAATTGATAACCGGGGCCGGTACCGATGGTGCGCTGACGGGCGAGCTCTTCGACCTTGTCGCGCTTATAGTTCAAACGACCTTGCCAGAACCATTTCTCGGTAAGAAAACGGTCGAGGGCGTACTCACCCCGCCAATTATCCGTGGTGACCACGTCATCCTGGAATTCGCGGTTGTACTCGCCTTCTGCCGTGTGTCGCCATCTGCCATGGCGCGCACTGGTCTTGAAGTCGACGTCATAATCATCCGTGTCTTTTTCGGCACGCTGGTAATCCAGCGCCATATCGACATGCCCCTTCCAGACCAGATCCTCAACCACCGGTTTAGGCTTGAGCATCTGCTGGATACTGGCCAGCTCCACGGTCTTGGGGCCATCGCCGTTGGCCAGGGTGACTTTGCCGTCCTCTGCCGCGTGCAGCGACTTGGCCTTCTCACCGGTGTAGGCATCCTGTTTGACCAGCAGTTGCTGATCGCTTTCCAGGGTTTTGACCTGATTCCAGTCGATCGGAACCGCGCCCGCGTACTCGGTCTGAATCAGCAGCTTGCCACCATCGAATACGGTGATTTTGCCGCTCAGTTTGTCACCGTTCTTCAACCAGACGGTATCGGCAAGCAAGGGAGTGGAAGCACTGACGACAGCGAGGCACAGCAAGGTTCTGGACAACATAAGCGAATCGAAGGCTCAACTTTGCGAAAAAAAGTCGGCATTATCCTTACGAATAAGGCCATGACAAGGACTGACCCGACTTTTTCTATTGAGTTCATTTCTCAATCGGCGATCCTGGATTTACTCTACAGACGGTCAAATGCGCATTTTTTCAGGAAGCCCGGGACGTGACCGACTCAACCGCTGAAACCGAAAGCGCAGCGCAAATCCGACGCACGGCGCTCTACCTGACCCTGGCGCAAGTGCCTGAGGGCAAAGTCGTGAGTTACGGCCAGCTCGCCGAGCTAGCCGGACTGGGTCGTGCTGCCCGCTGGGTCGGGCGAACACTGAGCCAATTGCCCGGTGACACCAAACTTCCCTGGCACCGGGTACTGGGTGCCGGCGGTCGGATCAGCCTGCCTGTGGGCAGCCCTTCGGGGGATGAACAACGGGCCCGATTGCGCATGGAAGGCATCAGTGTCCTGAACAATCGTGTTGATATTCAGCGCCATGGGTGGCGCCCGGTAGAGCACAGCGGTTAGAGTGCGCGCTTTGTTTCCGTAATCCTTGAGGCAGACTCCAGCCCATGCCCCGTAAAACCTGGCGCGCCGCGCTCGCCGCCTATGCCAGCCCCTCGACGCTCGTGCTGTTGCTGCTTGGTTTCGCCGCCGGCTTGCCCTACATGCTGGTGTTTTCGACGCTTTCAGTCTGGCTGCGCGAGGCCGGTGTTGCCCGCGAAACCATCGGCTATGCAAGCCTGATCGGCCTGGCCTACGCCTTTAAATGGGTCTGGTCCCCGCTGCTCGACCAATGGCGCCTGCCACTTCTGGGCAAGCTTGGTCGACGACGCTCCTGGCTGGTACTGGCCCAGGCACTCGTCATCCTTGGCCTGATCGGCATGGGATTCTGCGACCCGCAAAAGCACCTGTCCTGGTTGATCGCGATCGCCGTGGTCGTCGCCTTCGCCTCGGCGACGCAAGACATCGCCGTCGACGCTTATCGCCTGGAAATCGCCGACGAAACCCGCCAAGCCGCGCTGGCGGCCAGTTACATGGCCGGTTATCGGGTCGCGGCCCTGCTGGCGACGGCCGGCGCACTGTTCTTCGCCGAAGGCTTCGGCTCCACTGGCTTCAACTATAGGCATGCAGCGTGGACCGGCACCTACGTGCTGTTCGGCGTCTTGATGGTCCCGGCGCTGCTGACCACCCTGTTCATGCGCGAACCACCGGTGCCTCTGCGTACTCAATTACAGGCCGGGCGCTACAGCTTTGTGCACCAATTGGCGTCGGTGTTCGTGCTGATCGTGCTGCTGGTGTCCGTACCGGCCATGTTCACCCAGCTCTACAACACTGACTTCGCCAGCGTACTGTTCAACGGCGTCAGCGTACTGGACCTGCTGCTTGAAGACCGTGCGTTCCTGCGGGCGATTCTCTATATCACGCTTACCGGCCTGTGCTTGTCGGCCATGGGCCGCCGTGGCTTGGCCCCGGTGCTGACACCAGTCAATGACTTCATCCTGCGTTACCGCTGGCAAGCCCTGCTGCTGCTCGGACTGATCGCCACCTATCGGATGTCCGATACGGTCATGGGCGTGATGGCCAACGTGTTCTACATCGACCAGGGGTTCACCAAGGATCAGATTGCCAGCGTCAGCAAGATATTCGGCCTGATCATGACGCTGGTCGGTGCCGGCATGGGCGGCCTGCTGATCGTGCGCTTCGGCATCCTGCCTATCCTGTTCATTGGCGGCGTTGCATCGGCCGGTACCAACCTGCTGTTCCTGATGCTCACGGATATGGGTGCCAATCTGCAGATGCTGATTGTCACTATTTCACTGGATAACTTCAGCTCGGGGCTGGCGACTTCGGCATTTGTCGCTTACCTGTCGAGCCTGACCAATCTCAAGTTCTCCGCCACCCAGTACGCCCTGCTCAGCTCGATCATGCTCCTGCTGCCCCGCCTCATCGGCGGCTACTCAGGGGTCATGGTGGAAAAATTCGGCTATCACAACTTCTTCCTGATCACCGCCCTGCTGGGCGTTCCGACTCTCCTGTTGATCGCGCTGCACTGGTTCCAGGAAAACCGCCGCGCGGGTCCGACACCGACGCCGGAACCGGTGCAGTCCCAGGTCGCGGAAGAATCGTAGGCACTTAAGCCAGAAGTGTCGCAGAGGGCGGGCAGATTCTCGCCCTCTGCGACACTGCCGGCCGCACTCCTGTACGCCAGCTGATCTCGCCCGTACAATGTTCCGTCATTTCTCGTCATCAGCAACCGACAACGGCCAACCATGCGCACCAGTCAATTTTTGCTCGCCACACAGAAAGAAACGCCTTCCGACGCGGTCGTCATCAGCCATCAGCTGATGCTGCGCGCCGGCATGATCCGCAAACTCGCCTCGGGCCTGTACACCTGGCTGCCCATGGGCTTGCGAGTGATGCGCAAGGTTGAAGCCATCGTGCGTGAAGAAATGAACGCCGCCGGCTCTCTCGAAGTGTTGATGCCGAGCACTCAACCGGCTGAACTGTGGCAGGAATCCGGTCGCTGGGAAGAGTACGGCCCTGAATTGCTGCGCTTCAAGGATCGCCACGGTCGCGACTTCTGTGCCGGCCCGACTCACGAAGAAGTCATCACCGACCTGATGCGCAACGAGCTGAGCAGCTATAAACAGCTGCCGATCAACCTGTATCAGATCCAGACCAAATTCCGTGACGAAATCCGCCCACGCTTCGGTTTGATGCGCGGCCGCGAATTCATCATGAAGGACGCCTATTCGTTCCACGCTGATCAGCCTTCGCTGCAGATCACCTACGACCGCATGCACCAGGCGTACTGCAACGTGTTCACCCGTCTGGGCCTGAAGTTCCGCCCGGTTGAAGCCGACAACGGCTCGATCGGTGGTGCCGGCTCCCACGAGTTCCACGTGCTGGCCGAATCCGGCGAAGACGACATCGTCTTCAGCAACGGTTCCGACTACGCAGCGAACATCGAAAAGGCCGAAGCCGTGCCGCGCGAAACCTCTCGTGCCGCGCCTACCGAAGAACTGCGCCTGGTCGACACGCCGAACGCCAAGACCATTGCGCAACTGGTCGAAGGCTTCAATCTGCCGATCGAAAAAACCATCAAGACCTTGGTGGTGCACGCTGAAGAGAAAGGCAAACTGATTGCCCTGATCATTCGTGGCGATCACGAGCTGAACGAAATCAAGGCCGCCAACCAGCCTGGCGTTGCCAGCCCGCTGGTCATGGCTTCCGAAGCCGAACTGCGCGACGCCATTGGCGCCGGCGCCGGTTCTCTTGGCCCGTTGAACCTGCCACTGCCGATCATCATCGACCGTTCCGTCGAGCTGATGAGCGACTTCGGCATCGGTGCCAACATCGACGACAAGCACTACTTCGGCGTGAACTGGGAACGTGATCTGCCGGTTCCGACCGTTGCCGACCTGCGCAATGTCGTGGCCGGTGATCCGAGCCCTGACGGCAACGGCACCCTGGAAATCAAGCGCGGCATCGAAGTCGGGCACATCTTCCAGCTGGGCAACAAGTACAGCAAAGCGATGAAGTGCGAAGTGCTGGGTGAGAACGGCAAGCCGGTCACCCTGGAAATGGGCTGCTATGGCATTGGCGTATCTCGTGTAGTGGCGGCTGCCATCGAACAGAACAACGACGAGAACGGGATTATCTGGAGCGACGCTCTGGCTCCGTTCCAGGTTGCCCTGGTTCCGCTGCGCTACGAAACCGAACAGGTTCGTGAAGCCACCGACAAGCTTTACGCAGAACTGACTGCCGCCGGCTTCGACGTGCTGCTGGACGACCGCGACAAGAAAACCAGCCCGGGCATCAAGTTCGCGGACATGGAGCTGATCGGCATTCCACACCGGATCGTGGTCAGTGACCGCGGCCTCGCCGACGGCAATCTGGAATACAAGAGCCGCACAGAGGCCGAGGCGCAAGCGCTGCCGGTCGCTGACGTGCTGTCTTTCCTCCAGGCCCGTATCCGCCGCTGACACCAGATAGAGACGTCATGTTCAAGCGAAACACCTTAGGCCTCGGTGGCGCCGCCCTGTGCGGCGCCCTGCTGGTCAGCGGCTGTGCCAATCAGATGTCACAACGCAGCGAGCACGAGGAACGGGTCGAGCGCAAATTGCTCGACCACAGCCTGCAGATCGATGTCGGCGAGCCCAAGGTGCTTGAGCTGCCACAACGTCGGGTGAAAATCCACGAGCAGAAGACTTTCGAAGTCACCGAGTTCGAAGTCACGCGCCGCTATGATCGCTATACACCTTACCAACCCTGGAGGGAGGTCTATGAGATCCCGCTGGGCGCGGTGGCCGTGGTGGCCGGTGTCGGTGCGAACGTGGTCAACGTGTTCGCCCTTGGCAATCTGCCGGACAGTGTGACGAAGGACTGGCTCAGCTATGGTTTCGCCGGGCTCAACCCGTTCATGAACGCGCAGTCCCATGGCCGGGCGCAACAGAACCTGGCGGGTATCGACGAAGTCCAGCGCGACAAGCGCACGGAATACTCGAGCCTGCCGTGGAGCGAGCGCCCGGTGCAGGTCAAGGCGGGCAAGAACACCTTCGAACTGACCACCGACCGTAACGGCGTGTTGCGCCTGAACCTGCTGGACAGCCCGTTCGCCGAACATGAGCTCAATCATCTGGGCAAGCTGCAGATCAGTGTCGAGGACAACAAGGACGATGTGCATACCGACTCGTCCCTGGCGATCAGCAGCAACTTGCGCGGCAAGCTGCTCGAAGCGCATGGGTTGATTTACGACGACCTCGAAGACGACGAAGTGAGCCAGTGGGTATACCGGGTCAAACGCCTGTCGGAACTGGGTCTGGAAGAAGAAGCCAGTGAACTGGAACAGAGCCTGATCGAACTGACCCGCAACGATCCCGAGTTGCAGACCGAATTCCTCAAGTCATTGACCAAGGATGCCGGGCGACTGGTGGCGGATCCGGGGCCGAATTAAGGCCAAAAGCTTCGCGGGCAAGCCTCGCTCCTACAAGGATTACGCAATACCTGTAGGAGCGAGGCTTGCCCGCGAAGGCGTCATTGCATACACCACCGCACAAAAACCTGCCCCTACCGCTCAAACAACTCCATCTGCTCAAACCCGCCCCGCAAATCCTCCAGCCTCACCCCAACCCCCAACAACCGCACCGGTTTCCCACCACGGTTAAAGGCCTGGGTCAGCAGCAACTGATAACTCCCCAGATCCCGCCCGGCCCCGGCCTGCTCCAAAGTAGTCTGGGTAAAGTCATGAAATTTCACTTTGACGAACGGCTTGCCCGGGCGATAGCTGCTATCGATCCGTGCCATACGGCCATTCAGGGAGTCCAGCAACTCGGGCAATTTATCCAGACAACTCACCAGATCCGGCAGATCCGTGTCGTAGGTATTTTCGACGCTGATCGATTGCCGCCGACTGTCGTTATGCACCAACCGCTCATCGATCCCCCGGGCCAGGCTCCAGAGCCGCTCGCCGAAGCTGCCGAATTCGCGCACCAGCGCCAACTTGTCCCATTCGCGCAAATGCGAGCAATCGACGATGCCGAGCCTGCCGAGTTTGTCGGCGGTCACTTTGCCGACACCGTGCAGCTTGCTCACTGGCAAACCACTGACAAAGTCTTCCACCTGATCCGGCGTGATCACGAACAAACCGTTAGGCTTCTTCCAGTCACTGGCGATCTTGGCGAGAAACTTGTTCGGCGCCACGCCGGCCGACACGGTGATGTGCAACTGATTGGAGACACGGCGGCGAATGTCCTGGGCGATTCGCGTGGCGCTGCCGCCAAAATGCGCGCTGTCCGACACGTCGAGGTAGGCCTCATCCAGGGAAAGCGGCTCGATCAGGTCGGTGTAATCGCGAAAGATCGTATGAATTTCCTTCGATGCTTCTCGATAGGCCTCCATGCGCGGCTTGACGATGGTCAGGTCCGGACAGAGTTTCAAGGCATGTCCGGAAGACATGGCCGAGCGAACGCCATAAGCCCGCGCTTCATAGTTACAGGTGGCAATCACCCCACGCCGATCCGCCGAGCCGCCCACCGCCAATGGCTTACCGGCCAGGCGCGGGTCGTCACGCATCTCGATAGCGGCGTAGAAACAGTCACAATCGACGTGGATGATTTTTCGCTGCGTCATATAAAAGCAGTGTTCATGGCGAAGAAATGAGGTGTGGGTTGAGTCATATCGGCAGTATCTCACTGACACCTGTATATAGCACCAGTACTCTGAATGTTCTTTTTCCTTTGTAGGAAAAGCACCGGAGATTTATTTTCTCAATCGAAAGAGCCCCCTCAATAGAGCCACAACCCTTGCCCTGCCTGCCTTTCAGGCCGATCAGCAGCTCCTTGTTTCACCTAAGCGCTTGAACAGGAACAGGTTTTATCGAGATTGAAGGTTGACAGCCCTGCGATCCGCAGTAGAATGCCGACACACAGACGCGGGATGGAGCAGTCTGGTAGCTCGTCGGGCTCATAACCCGAAGGTCGTCGGTTCAAATCCGGCTCCCGCAACCAAACATCAAAAAAGGCTACTCGAAAGAGTGGCCTTTTTTGTGCGTGCCTGTTTTATAAAAAATCAGCGGTCTATGCCTTACCGCACAGAAACAAGAAATCGTTCTGATTCCGAAACTTAGGTCTCCCCTTCGACCATTCGCCGTCGTTTTAAACTTATTTGAGCCATACTGGGATTAACGGTTGACACTCCGGCGTTCGCCTGTAGAATGCCGCCACACAGACGCGGGATGGAGCAGTCTGGTAGCTCGTCGGGCTCATAACCCGAAGGTCGTCGGTTCAAATCCGGCTCCCGCAACCAAACATCAAAAAAGGCTACTCGAAAGAGTGGCCTTTTTTGTATCTGTTGAAAAAGTCCTTTCGCAACAATGATCTGTCACTGTGCAGTGAGCCGTTCGGGATCGCCGGACTGTGACTTCAGCCCAGGCTGAACCACAGGCAGAACCCTCTACGACTGATAACGCGCCATCGCCCACATCTGGTGAGAGGCGTTAATATTTGTGATTATTTTTTTCCACAGGGATTGGTAACTTGGCTGGATACCTCCATCCTGTCGCGCACAATCCAAGAGGTGATTGATGCGCGCCAACTCGTCTGATTCACAAGACACCGTCACAGCGACACAACCGATCAAAGCCGAGCGTTTACGCTTGCTTGATCGAATCAGCAAATACCGTCAGCCCATCGGGCTGGCAGTCACTTTGCTTTTGTTCGCCATTGCGCTGATTGCCTGTCGTCACCTGCTGAGCGAACTCGATCTGTACGCGCTGCACGACTCGATTCTGGAAGTGCCGAAACCGGCCTTGCTAGGTGCGCTCGGCGCGACCGTCATCGGCTTCATCATTCTGCTGGGTTACGAATGGTCGGCCAGCCGTTATGCCGGCGTGACGCTGGCGCCGCGAATATTGGCATTGGGCGGCTTCACCGCATTTGCCATTGGCAATGCCATCGGCCTGTCGCTGTTGTCAGGCGGCTCGGTTCGCTACCGTTTATATGCACGGCATGGTGTGGGGGCTTCGGAAGTCGCGCACATGACCTTGTTTGCCAGCCTCTCGCTCGGCTGCGCCCTGCCGCCCCTGGCCGCCCTCGCCACCCTCAGCAACCTGCCCGCCGCCTCCGTGGCCCTGGGTTTCTCCGAGACGTTGCTGGGTGCGATTGCAGTGGCCGTGCTGCTGCTCTCAACAGTACTGGCCATCGGCATCTATCGCCGTCGCTTGCCGGAACAGCCTTATCCCGACAACCTGCTGGTCAAGGTCGGTCGCCGCACCTTGCGCCTGCCGGGTCGCCGCCTGACGTTCCTGCAACTGGTCATTACCGCCCTGGACGTGGCCGCCGCCGCGACGGTGCTCTATCTGTTGCTACCGGAAGCACCGCCCTTTGGTGCCTTCCTGCTGGTTTATCTATTGGCCCTGGCCGCTGGCGTGCTCAGCCATGTACCGGGTGGTGTCGGGGTATTCGAAGCGATTTTACTCGCCGCCTTCGCCGACAAGCTCGGCGCCGCACCACTGGCCGCCGCCCTGCTGCTCTACCGTCTGATCTACGTGGTGTTGCCGCTGCTGGTGGCTTGCGTACTGCTGCTGATCAACGAAGGCCAGCGCCTGTTTCAAACGCGCCAGTCGTTGCGTGCTGCATCTGGCATGGCCGCACCGATTCTGGCGGTGCTGGTGTTCCTGTCCGGCGTGGTGCTGCTGTTTTCCGGCGTGACGCCGGAGATCGATACCCGCCTTGAACACATCGGTTTTCTGATACCACATCGACTGGTCGACGCTTCGCACTTCGGCGCCAGCCTGGTGGGCGTGCTCTGCCTGCTGCTGGCTCAGGGGCTGCGTCGCCGCCTGTCAGCCGCGTGGATGCTGACCACCATTCTGTTGTTGGTCGGCGCCCTGCTCTCACTGCTTAAAGGGTTCGACTGGGAAGAGGCTTGCCTGATGACCCTGACGGCGAGTTTGCTGGGGGTTTTCCGGCGCTCGTTCTATCGCCCCAGCCGCCTGACCGAAGTGCCGTTTTCGCCGCTGTATCTGGTGGCCAGCCTCTGCGTACTCGGCGCGTCGATCTGGTTGCTGCTGTTCGCCTATCAGGATGTTCCGTACAGCCATCAACTCTGGTGGCAGTTCACCCTCGACGCCGATGCCCCGCGAGGCTTGCGCTCGTTGCTTGGCGCCGCGGTCCTGCTGGTGGTGGTGTCCCTGACCTGGCTGCTGCGCACCGCGCGCCCGGTGATCCATCTGCCAACGCCCGATGAACTGGACCGCGCGGTAAAGATTCTCATGGCCTCAGCCCAACCGGATGGCGGCCTGGCCCTGACCGGTGACAAGGCGCTGCTGTTTCACCCCAACGACGAGGCGTTTCTGATGTACGCCCGCCGTGGCCGCAGCCTGGTGGCGTTGTATGACCCGATCGGCCCGTCCCAGCAACGGGCGGAAATGATCTGGCAGTTCCGCGACCTCTGCGATATCCACCACGCCCGCCCTGTGTTCTATCAAGTGCGCGCGGAGAATTTGCCGTACTACATGGACATCGGCCTGACCGCGATCAAGCTCGGCGAAGAAGCCCGGGTTGATCTCAAGCGTTTCGATCTCGAGGCCAAAGGCAAAGAGATGAAGGACCTGCGCTACACCTGGAACCGCGGCACCCGTGACGGCCTGTCACTGGAGATCCATGAGCCGGGGCAAGCGCCGATGGATGAGCTCAAGGTGATTTCGGACGCCTGGCTGACCGGCAAGAACGTGCGCGAGAAAGGCTTCTCGCTCGGGCGTTTCAGTGATGATTACCTCAAGCACTTCCGTGTCGCGGTGATTCGTTTCGAAGGGCGCCCGGTGGCGTTCGCCAACCTGCTCGAGACCTACGGCCATGAACTGGCCAGCCTCGACCTGATGCGCGCGCACCCCGACGCCCCCAAGCTGACCATGGAGTTCATGATGGTCGGCCTGATTCAACATTATAAAAATCATGGATACGCGCGCTTCAGCCTGGGCATGGTGCCGTTGTCGGGGTTGCAACCCCGGCGCGGCGCACCACTGACCCAGCGCTTGGGCTCGATGGTATTCCGCCGTGGTGAGCAGCTGTACAACTTCCAAGGTTTGCGCCGCTTCAAAGACAAGTTCCAGCCCGACTGGGAACCCCGTTATATGGCCGTGCCCGCCGGACTCGATCCGCTGGTTGCCCTGGCCGACACTGCCGCCCTGATAGCAGGCGGCTTGACTGGATTGGTGAAACGCTGATGATTCAACGCTCCCTGCGGTACGTACTGGCCACACTGGTAGTGCTGGCCCTGATGGTCGGTGGCGGTTACTGGTACCTGAAACGCCCGGCGCCAGAACCGACCCTCGAACTGCTGGCGCCGGCCGATGGCGCCGCGATGACCCGCGTCATCCCCGGCAACACGCCGCGCGCCCAGGTGCTGGTGGCGGTCAATGAAGAGCAGAAGCTCAGCGACAAACAATTGCTGACCCTGAGCCGCAGCGGCTCGGCGCAGATCGTCCAGGTGATCCTGCCCAAGGACTGCATCCTGCAAGGTCGCGCCCTGCAAGCCGGCCTCAGGCAACTCAAAGGCCCGGCAACCCTGGTCAGCGGCATCGGCCCTGGCGCCGTGCTGGCGTGGCGCTGGCTGGCCGAACAGAAGGACGACAAGGCCCAGGCCATTTCGGTTGACCTGGCCCTGGAAAAACCCGGCTGCACGCACCTGCTGCCAAAAATTGCCGCTCACGGTCACTGGCTGGTGGCCTGGAACGACAACCCGGACGATACCAGCGCCGGCTTCGTGCGTGACCAGCCCAACGCCGAAACCAGCATCAGCGACTACGACATCAACCTGCCGCAAGTGCTGAACAACGAACTGCGCAAAATCCTCGTCGGCGGCGATAAAGCTGCTGGTGGCCTGCAGATCCCGGTGGTCGAAGTCCCGGCCGGTCAAGCCAAGGACACCGTCACCCTGTTCCTTTCCGGCGACGGCGGCTGGCGCGACCTGGACCGTGATGTAGCCGGCGAAATGGCCAAGATCGGCTACCCGGTGGTCGGCATCGACACCCTGCGCTACTACTGGCAGCACAAGAGCCCTGAGCAAAGCGCGTTGGACCTGACCGAACTGATGCAGCACTACCGGCAGAAATGGGGCACCAAGCGCTTCATCCTGACCGGTTACTCATTCGGCGCCGACGTACTGCCCGCCATCTACAACCGCCTGCCGGAAGCGGAGCAGCAGCGGGTCGACGCAATCATCCTGCTGGCCTTCGCCCGCACCGGCAGCTTCGAAATCGAAGTCGAAGGCTGGCTCGGCAACGCCGGCAAAGAAGCCGCCACCGGCCCGGAAATGGCCAAGCTGCCCGCCGCAAAAGTGGTGTGCATCTACGGTGAAGAAGAAGTCGATGAGAGCGGCTGCACCGACAAGACCGCCGTGGGCGAAGCGATGAAACTGCCTGGCGGCCACCACTTCGACGAGAACTACCCGGCTTTGGCACAGCGGTTGGTGGATGCTATCGAGAAGCGTCAAGCCAAAGAGACGGCCGCTCAAGAGTGATCTGAGCCGCGCTCACAAAAAAGCCCCCGCAGCCCTAAGGTGAGGGGGCTTTTCATATTTACCTGCTCAACTACACACCATAGATCCCTGTGGGAGCGGGCTTGCCCGCGATAGCGGTATGTCTGTCACATCAATATCGGATCTGCCGCCGCCATCGCGGGCAAGCCCGCTCCCACAGGATCTGCGCTGCACTCAGATAAATGGCTACAAAGAAGCCCACGCTGCCGCAAGGCGGCAGGGCTTTTTAATTAGAGACGGCGCTCTGCCGCGTCGTAAACCTCTTCATCACGTCGCGCACCGACGGCGACGATCAAAACCTGGATCGCCTGTCCATCGACTCGATAAACAATCCGCGTGTCACCTGTGCGGATCCGTCTGCAACCTGCAAGACTGGCTCTTAGGGGCTTGCCGCTCTTGTCCGGCTCGCCGTTGATAATCCGCTCTTCGATAACATCAAGAATGCGATTCGCCGCCACAGCTCCCAGCAGATCCAGATCCTTCTGAACCTGCGGATGATAGATAACGCCCCAAACCATCCACAGCTCCTTTAGTCTTTCCTGGCGTACCGCGCCCGCATATCGTCGTGGCTGACGGCCTTGGCCTGATCAAAACCTATCAATCGTTCCCGAGCCGCTGCTTCAACCCGAAGGTCCTCAAGCTCGTCGAGCATTTCCTGATACGCATCGACATTGATAATGACCGCTGCCGGCTGATTGTCTTTGAAAATGACCAGCCGCTCAGTGGCTCGGCTGGAAATCTCTTTTAGCCTCGCGCTGAACCCCCTGACCATTGCCGTCACCGAAATCGCTTGGTCAGCACGCTCCAGTAATGCCGTCATACTCACCTCTCTACACACTCATGCAAATTTGAACACACAGTTCTACGCAGAGTATCGCGTCGAATTCCACATACAGCAAGCTGCAAAAAACGCGAATCTACCAACCTGCGTTTTTCCATGTCTACAAAAAATGAGCCGAACGACTTGTGAATTCTTTCGCCACGTTTAGTTTCGTTTACTTAAGGTTTCGCAATATCAGATGACGTCCGCAGACCTTGTAGGCAAACTCCGAATCGTCCTTTTTGGGCACTTTGCCGCCTTGTTGCGTTTTTCTTCGACGGGATACTCTCCGGACGTCGCTGACCATTCAGCGATCGGGCTTGGAAACCCGTCGAGTTAAGTGCAACAGCGCCCCCCATCAGTACGGCAGCGGTTTTTACAGCTGCGATCCTGTTATGGCGGCTGTGCGTGGGACGCCTTCGGGCGTGCCGGTTCCTTAGCTCCCGGTTTTCCAACCTGCGCACAGCTGCCACCCATTCGCTTGGAAACGAACGTGGCCGCTCCCTCGGGTTAAGGAGTTAGACATGAGCAAAACAGATTCGCCCGCCCCCTCAGAACTGAAAACCATCGGCTTCACGCCACTCATCTACTGCTCCGATCAGGCGTTGTTCAACGTCCGCGCCGGTGTCCCCATCGTTGATGCCTTGTCGCAAGCCTCCGACCTGCTGTTCCTCGCCAAATCGTTTGCCGAGGATGCGGCCTACATAAAAGACACCGACCGCCACGCCTGGGCCGCGCATTATTTGACGGCTATGTCCAAGGCCGTGATTGATGATGTGGTGAAGGTACTGACCCCGCGACCTGCCCGGACGAAGGCTGAATCTGAAGAAGAGCTGCCTGGAAGCCAGTAAAGGCTCAAATCCCCTGTGGGAGCGGGCTTGCCCGCGATGACGGTGGCAGATCCGGCATTGATGTGACAGACATACAGCTATCGCGGGCAAGCCCGCTCCCACAGGGATTTTCGTAGGTTCGGATCAAGTGCCAGACACAAAAAAGCCCCCGCTACCTTCATGGCAACGGGGGCTTTTCGTTGTGGCTTACATCTCGACTTGCGTACCCAACTCAATCACCCGGTTCAACGGCAAATTGAAGAACCGCAAATTGCCATTGGCATTCTTCAACATGAAGGCGAACAACGCCTCGCGCCAGCGGGCCATGCCTTCGAGTTTGGAGGCAATAACCGTCTCGCGGCTGAGGAAGTAGGTAGTGCGCATCGGGCTGAAATTCAGGTCATCCAGATGGCACAGTTTCAAGGCCTCAGGCACGTCCGGCTCGTCGGTGAAGCCGAAGTGCAGGATCACCCGGAAGAACCCTTCGCCGTAGGAATCGACCGCGAAACGCCGTTGCGGCGGGACGCGCGGGATGTCTTCGTACACCACTGTCAGCAACACTACTTGTTCGTGCAGCACCTGGTTATGCAGCAGGTTATGCAACAGCGCGTGAGGCACGGCGTCCGGACGGGCGGAGAGGAACACCGCCGTGCCCTGGACCCGATGCGGCGGTTGCACGCGGATGCTGCTGATGAAGATCGGCAGCGGCAACCCGCCCTCGTCCATTCGCTCCACCAGCAGTTGCTTGCCGCGTTTCCAAGTGGTCATCAACACGAACAGCACGATACCGGCAATCACCGGGAACGCACCGCCCTGAATGATTTTCGGCACGTTGGCGGCGAAGTACAGACCGTCTACCAACAGGAAACCCAGCAACACCGGAACAGCGAGGATCGGTGGCCACTTCCACAGCAGCAGCATCACCGCCGACACCAGGACGGTGGTCATCAGCATCGTGCCCGTCACCGCCACGCCGTAGGCCGAAGCCAACGCGCCGGAGGACTCGAAGCCCAGCACCAATAGAATTACGCCAACCATCAATGCCCAATTCACCGCGCCGATATAGATCTGGCCTTGCTCGGCACTGGACGTGTGCTGGATGTGCATGCGCGGAATGTAGCCGAGCTGGATCGCCTGACGAGTCAGGGAGAACGCACCAGAAATCACCGCCTGAGAGGCAATTACCGTGGCCAGGGTCGACAACCCCACCAACGGAATCAGCGCCCAGCTCGGTGCCAACAAGTAGAACGGGTTACGGGCGGCTTCCGGATCACCGAGCAGCAACGCACCCTGACCGAAGTAGTTCAGCACCAGGGCCGGCAGCACCAGAATGAACCAGGCCCGGGCGATCGGCTTGCGGCCGAAGTGGCCCATGTCGGCGTATAACGCCTCGGCACCGGTCAATGCCAGCACCACAGCGCCAAGAATCGCGATCCCCATGCCCGGGTGGACCATGAAGAAGCGCACGCCCCACACCGGATTCATCGCCTGCAACACTTCCGGATGCTGACTGATGCCATACACGCCCAGCGCGCCCAGCACCAGAAACCAGGTGACCATGATCGGCCCGAACAGAATGCCGATCCGCGCCGTACCGTGACGCTGAATCAGGAACAATGCCACCAGCACGATCAACGACAGCGGCACCACCCAATGGTCGATGCCCTCGAATGCCAGCCCAAGGCCTTCAATCGCCGAGAGAACGGAAATCGCCGGGGTGATCATGCTGTCGCCATAGAACAGCGCCGCGCCGATCAGCCCGCAGACTACCAGCAGCGTGCGCAATTTTGCATGTCCCCCCGCCGCTCGTCGCGCCAGCGCGGTCAAGGCCATGATCCCGCCTTCGCCCTGGTTGTCGGCACGCAGCACAAACATCATGTATTTGATGGAGACGACCCAGATCAGCGACCAGAAGATCAGCGCCAGAATGCCCAGCACGCCGTCATGGTTGACCGGCACGCCATAGCCACCGGAAAACACTTCTTTGAGGGTGTACAGCGGACTCGTGCCGATATCGCCATAAACCACCCCGACTGCTGCGACCAGCATGCCGATCGGCTTCGCCGCCGAATGCTCGCTGACCGCCACCTGACTACTTGCCTGCCCCATCCAAAAACTCCTACTGCTCAGACTCGGACTTCTTATAAGAAGCACTATGCTTTGTGGCGCAGCATGCGCTGTTTTACGTGTTGTTACAGACGTTTTATTGACTGTAGAAAATCGGTAAAGCGTAAAGGCGCGAAGCATAGCGCAGCACTCGTCGCATTTCCCTGCATAAAGCTGGTCAAGTGCGCCTCTCATCGCTAGAATTGCGCACTTTTTGACCAGAGACGCAACATAGCGTCCGTCTGTCGCCTTGCCGACTTCGGCTGGAGGCGTCCCAAATACCGAGGTTAGACATGTCCACCACTCCTGCGCCGGCCAATCCAAAGGTTGGCTTCGTATCCCTGGGTTGCCCGAAAGCACTGGTCGACTCCGAGCGCATCCTTACCCAGCTGCGCATGGAAGGCTATGACGTTGTGTCCACCTATCAGGACGCCGATGTCGTGGTGGTCAACACCTGCGGCTTCATCGACTCGGCCAAGGCGGAGTCCCTGGAAGTGATCGGCGAAGCCATCAAGGAAAACGGCAAGGTCATCGTGACCGGCTGCATGGGCGTCGAAGAAGGCAACATTCGCAACGTACACCCAAGCGTGCTGGCCGTGACCGGTCCGCAGCAGTACGAGCAAGTGGTCAACGCCGTGCACGACGCCGTGCCGCCGCGTCAGGATCACAACCCGCTGATTGACCTGGTGCCGCCGCAAGGCATTAAGCTGACCCCGCGCCACTACGCCTATCTGAAGATTTCCGAAGGCTGCAACCACAGCTGCAGCTTCTGCATCATCCCGTCGATGCGCGGCAAACTGGTCAGCCGCCCGGTCGGTGACGTGCTCGACGAGGCTCAGCGCCTGGTCAAGGCCGGCGTCAAAGAGCTGTTGGTGATTTCCCAGGACACCAGCGCCTACGGCGTCGACGTGAAATACCGCACCGGCTTCTGGAACGGCGCGCCGGTGAAAACCCGCATGACCGAACTCTGCGAAGCCCTCAGCACCCTCGGTGTCTGGGTGCGCCTGCACTACGTGTACCCGTACCCACACGTCGACGAGCTGATCCCGCTGATGGCCGCCGGGAAAATCCTGCCGTACCTGGACATCCCGTTCCAGCACGCCAGCCCGAAAGTCCTCAAAGCCATGAAACGCCCGGCCTTCGAAGACAAAACCCTGGCGCGGATCAAGAACTGGCGCGAAATCTGCCCGGACCTGATCATCCGTTCGACCTTCATCGTCGGCTTCCCTGGCGAAACCGAAGAAGACTTCCAGTACCTGCTGAACTGGCTGACCGAAGCCCAGCTGGACCGCGTTGGTTGCTTCCAGTACTCGCCGGTCGAAGGTGCACCGGCCAATCTGCTGGACGCGGCCATTGTGCCGGACGACGTCAAGCAAGACCGTTGGGACCGCTTTATGGCGCACCAGCAGGCCATCAGCTCGGCGCGCCTGCAAATGCGCATCGGCCGTGAAATCGAAGTGCTGGTCGATGAAGTCGACGAGCAAGGTGCGGTCGGCCGTTGCTTCTTCGATGCCCCGGAAATCGACGGCAACGTCTTCATCGACAACGGCAGCAACTTGAAGCCAGGCGACAAAGTCTGGTGCAAAGTGACCGACGCCGACGAATACGACCTGTGGGCTGAACAGATCTAAACGCAAAAAATACAAAAAGCCCCGCTCTCTTGACGAGATGCGGGGCTTTTTTACGTCTATCGTTTTGTGAGAGAAGAACTCGCGTCATCCACGCAACAGAGGCCAGCGGGCATGCGCCAACACTCGGTCATTCACACACCGAAACAGAGCGACTACGAAGAACTCACCCAAGTGTGGGAAGCCTCGGTGCGCGCCACCCATGACTTTCTGCCCGACAGCTACATCGACCTGCTGAAGAATCTGGTGCTGACCCGCTACCTCGACGCGGTGATGCTGATCTGTACCAAAGACTCACGCCAGCGCATCACCGGGTTCGCCGGCGTGGCGGCGGGCAAGATCGAAATGCTCTTCATCGACCCGGCGCATCGCGGCAAAGGCCTGGGCAAGCAATTGCTGCGCTATGCCCTGGAACACCTGAACGCCGATGAGCTGGACGTCAATGAGCAGAATCCGCAGGCCTTGGGATTCTACTTCAAGCAGGGTTTTGAGGTGATCGGTCGCTCCGAGCACGACGGTATGGGTCAGCCGTATCCGTTGCTGCACATGCGCTTACGCCAAAACCAGCAACACTCGCAGCACGGCTGACACAACACAGAACAAAATGTGGGAGCGGGCTTGC
Organism: Pseudomonas sp. PDM24; assembly: GCF_019218905.1. Lineage (NCBI taxonomy): Bacteria > Pseudomonadati > Pseudomonadota > Gammaproteobacteria > Pseudomonadales > Pseudomonadaceae > Pseudomonas > Pseudomonas sp. PDM24. The sequence goes on from NZ_JAHUWR010000006.1 coordinate 313,963, forward strand.
TCGCGAATACGGTGTGTCATTCAACAGATAATTTGACTGATCTACCGCCTTCGCGAGCAAGCCCGCTCCCACAAAAAGCCGTACAGCGCAAATGGAGCCGGGATTAACCGGCGCCCAGCAGGTACAATGCCCACCCCTTTTTTGTTACGGCCCTGTCATGACTGACCCGATTCGTCTCTCCAAACGCCTCATCGAACTCGTCGGCTGTTCCCGTCGGGAGGCTGAGCTGTTCATCGAGGGCGGCTGGGTCACCGTGGACGGCGAGGTCATCGACGAGCCGCAGTTCAAGGTCGACACCCAAAAAGTCGAGCTCGATCCCGAAGCCAAGGCAACCGCGCCGGAGCCGGTGACCATCCTGTTCAACGTCCCTGCGGGCATGAACGCGGAAACGGCCATGGCGACCATCAGCGCCGAGACCCTGAGCGAAGAACACCGCTACGGCAAACGCCCGCTCAAGGGCCACTTCCTGCGCCTGACCGCCAGCACCGATCTGCAGGCCAATGCCAGCGGTCTGCTGGTGTTCACACAGGACTGGAAGATCCTGCGCAAACTCACTGCCGACTCCGCCAAAATCGAGCAGGAATACGTGGTGGAGGTTGAAGGCGACATGGTGGCTCACGGCCTCAACCGCCTGAACCATGGCCTGACCTACAAGGGCAAGGAATTGCCGCCGGTCAAAGCCAGCTGGCAGAACGAAAACCGCCTGCGCTTTGCGATGAAGAACCCACAACCGGGCGTGATCGCCCTGTTCTGCCAGGCCGTCGGCCTGAAGGTCGTCGCCATCCGCCGCATCCGCATCGGCGGCGTGTCCATCGGCAAAGTGCCGTTGGGGCAATGGCGCTACCTGTCCGGCAAAGAGAAGTTCTAAGACTTTTCACGCCGCCCTACATTTCGGCGCCGCGGCTTATGCGACGCCCACTGCTGAATATCAGGATTGCACACCATGATTCATAACGACGTACTGCGCAGCGTGCGCTACATGCTCGACATCAGCGACAAGAAAGTCATCGAGATCATCAAGCTCGGCGGCATGGACGTGTCCATGGAAGACCTGCTGACGTACCTCGACAAGAAAGAGGAAGACGAGGAAGGCTTCGTACGCTGCCCGGACGAAGTCATGGCGCATTTCCTAGATGGCCTGGTGATCTTCAAGCGCGGCAAGGACGAAAGCCGTCCGCCGCAGCCGATCGAAGTGCCGGTGACCAACAACATCATCCTGAAGAAACTGCGTGTGGCCTTCGAACTGAAGGAAGACGACATGCACGCGATCCTCAAGGCGGCCGAGTTCCCGGTGTCCAAGCCTGAGCTGAGCGCGTTGTTCCGCAAGTTCGGCCACACCAACTACCGCACCTGCGGCGACCAGTTGCTGCGTAACTTCCTCAAGGGCCTGACCCTGCGCGTTCGCCCGCAGTAAATCGCCCACGAACCTGTAGGAGCACAGCTTGCTGGCGAAGGCGATCTTCAAAACGCCATCGCCAGCAAGCCGTGCTCCTACAGGGCTGTATAGACCCCCATTCCTCGCAAAAATAGTGGCTCCGCTTCCAGCGGCTGACGACTAGGGTGTACTGACCCTTTGCCTTCAGGACTCGCCCTATGCACCCGTATTTTTCTCTCGCAGGCCGCACCGCTCTGGTGACCGGCGGCACCCGCGGTATCGGCAAAATGATCGCCAAGGCTTATGTCGAGGCTGGCGCCACTGTGTACGTGTGTGCCCGCGATGCCGACGCCTGTCAGCAAACTGCCAACGAACTGAGTGCCTTCGGGGTTTGTCATGCGGTAGCTGCCAACCTGGCCCACGAAGAAGGCGTCCAGCAATTGGCTGCGCACCTGAGTGAACAGATCGGTCAGCTGGATATTCTGGTGAACAACGCCGGCACCACCTGGGGCGCGCCGCTGGAGAGTTACCCGGTCAAGGGCTGGGAAAAGGTCATGCAGCTCAACGTGACCTCGGTATTCAACTGCATCCAGCAATTTCTGCCGCTGCTGCGCAAGGCCGGTTCGGCGGCGAATCCGGCACGGATCATCAACATTGGTTCGGTCGCCGGGATTTCGTCCTTCGGCGAACAGGCGTATGCCTACGGCCCGAGCAAGGCTGCCCTGCATCAACTGTCGCGGATTCTGGCGCGGGAGCTGGTGAGCCAACACATCAACGTCAATGTGATTGCACCGGGACGGTTCCCGAGCAAGATGACGCAGCACATTGGCAATGATGAGCAGGCGTTGGCGGAGGATACGGCGCTGATTCCGATGAAGCGCTGGGGCCGGGAGGAAGAGATGGCTGCCTTGGCGATCAGTTTGGCGAGTACGGCAGGCGCGTATATGACTGGGAATATTATTCCTTTGGATGGTGGGTTCAGCCTTTAATCCGTGGTGCGGCCTTCGCGAGCAAGCCCGCTCCCACATTGGATCTCCTGTGGCCGCACCATTTGTGGCCAGCATCAATCCAGTGTGGGAGCGGGCTTGCTCGCGAAGGCGATCTGTCAGTCACCGCCGACCCAAGGGTCAATCGGGTATCATGCCCGCCCACACCCCGCCTCGACCCCAAACCATGACCTACAGCGTTTCCCCCATCGGCTTCGTGCGCTCCTGCTTCAAGGAGAAGTTCGCCATTCCGCGCCAGCCGCAGCTGGCCCCGGCCGCTCGAGGCGTGCTGGAACTGGTCGCGCCGTTCGATCAGGGTGATGCGGTGCAGGGGCTGGAACAGGTCAGTCATGTCTGGCTGCTGTTCCTGTTCCATCAGGCCCTGGAAGAAAAGCCACGCCTGAAAGTCCGCCCTCCCCGCCTGGGCGGCAACAAATCCATGGGCGTATTTGCCACTCGGGCAACGCATCGACCCAATGGCATCGGTCAATCGGTGGTCAAACTGGACAAAGTCGAAGCCAATCGGCTGTGGATCTCCGGCATCGACTTGCTCGACGGTACGCCGGTGCTCGACATCAAACCCTATGTGCCTTATGCAGACATCATCGATACGGCGTCCAACAGCATCGCCAGCGCCCCGCCATCGCTGATTCCCGTGCAGTGGACAGACTCAGCACTGCAACAGGCTCACAGCCACGCTCAACGGCTTGATGAGCCCTTGGTTGAGCTGATCGAACAATGCCTGGCACAAGACCCACGCCCGGCGTACCAGATTCCTACGCCAGAAAGGGAATACGGCGCGCAGTTCTGGGATGTGGATGTGCGCTGGCATTACCCCACGCCCGACCTGATCCGCGTCCTCGAAGTCATTCCCGTATCCAACGCGTAGGAAATTTCCGGCATAAAAAAGCCCGCGCAGCCTTAAGGCAACGCGGGCTTTTTATGGTCAACACCAAACCAATGTGGGAGCGAGCTTGCTCGCGAAAGCGGACTCTCAGTCAACATCATCGTTGAATGTTAAACCGTCTTCGCGAGCAAGCCCGCTCCCACATTTTTCAGCGAAAGTTACTTCTCGACGAACGCACGCTCGATCAGGTAATCACCTGGCTCGCGCATCCGCGGCGAAACTTTCAGGCCGAAGCTGTTCAACACTTCGCTGGTCTCGTCGAGCATGCTCGGGCTACCGCACAGCATGGCGCGGTCGTCCTGCGGGTTGATCGGTGGCAGACCGATGTCGCTGAACAGCTTGCCGCTGCGCATCAGGTCGGTCAGGCGGCCTTCATTCTCGAACGGCTCGCGGGTCACGGTCGGGTAGTAGATCAACTTGTCACGCAGCGCCTCGCCGAAGAACTCGTTCTGCGGCAGGTGCTCGGTGATGAACTCGCGGTAAGCGACTTCATTGACGTAACGCACGCCGTGGCACAGGATCACTTTTTCGAAACGCTCGTAGGTTTCCGGGTCCTGGATCACGCTCATGAACGGCGCCAGACCGGTACCGGTGCTGAGCAGGTACAAATGTTTGCCCGGCTTCAAGTCATCCAGCACCAGGGTGCCGGTAGGCTTTTTGCTGATGATGATCTCGTCGCCTTCCTTCAGATGCTGCAACTGGGAAGTCAGCGGGCCATCAGGCACTTTGATGCTGAAGAACTCGAGATGCTCTTCCCAGTTCGGGCTGGCAATCGAGTAAGCGCGCATAAGCGGGCGGCCGTTGGGCTGTTGCAGGCCGATCATCACGAACTGACCGTTCTCGAAGCGCAGGCCCGGATCGCGGGTGCACTTGAAGCTGAACAGAGTGTCGTTCCAGTGGTGAACACTGAGGACACGCTCGTGGTTCATGTTGCTCATGTACGTGGGACTCCTGGAGATTTGCCTGCGCCGATGATGTGCGCAATTGCAGCGCATTCTAATGGCAGCGACAATATCTGTTAACTGGATTATTAAGATAAGGGTTATCGGTTATATCGATATGCGATTTACTCTCCGTCAACTTCAAGTATTCGTCGCCGTCGCCCAGCAGGAAAGCGTATCCCGTGCTGCATTGACGCTCAACCTCTCACAATCGGCGGCGAGCACTTCAATCACCGAGCTGGAGCGTCAGTGCAGCTGCCAACTGTTCGATCGCGCCGGCAAACGGCTGAGCCTCAACGCCCTCGGCAAACAACTGTTGCCGCAGGCGGTGGCCCTGCTCGACCAGGCCAAGGAGATCGAAGACTTGCTCAACGGCAAGTCCGGTTTCGGCTCTTTGGCGGTCGGCGCGACCCTGACCATCGGCAATTACCTCGCCACTCTACTGATCGGCAGCTTCATGCAGCGTCATCCGGAAAGCCAGGTGAAGCTGCATGTGCAGAACACTGCCAACATCGTGCAACAGGTCGCGCATTATGAAATTGATCTGGGTCTAATCGAAGGCGACTGCAGCCATCCGGACATCGAAGTGCAGAGTTGGGTCGAAGATGAGCTGGTGGTGTTCTGTGCGCCTCAGCACCCCTTGGCCAAACGTGGCATTGCGACCATGGAGGCGCTGAGTCATGAGGCGTGGATTCTCCGCGAACAAGGCTCGGGCACACGGCTGACGTTCGACCAGGCCATGCGACACCATCGCAGCGCGCTGAACATTCGCCTGGAACTGGAACACACCGAAGCGATCAAGCGCGCGGTGGAATCAGGTTTGGGGATTGGCTGCATTTCGCGCCTGGCGCTGCGCGATGCGTTCCGCCGCGGCAGCCTGGTGCCCGTGGAAACACCGGATCTGGACCTGGCGCGGCAGTTCTATTTCATCTGGCACAAACAGAAATATCAGACATCGGCGATGCGCGAATTCCTCGAACTGTGCCGCGCGTTCACCGCCGGGGTTCAGCGCAGCGACGAGATCGTCCTGCCCACCATCGCCTAAAGCAGAATCACCGCCCACACCAGCGCGATCATGCTCAACGCCACTAATTGAGCAGCGCTGCCCATGTCCTTGGCGTTCTTGGACAGTGGATGCAACTCAAGGGAAATGCGGTCGATGGCCGCTTCCACCGCCGAATTGAGCAGCTCGACGATCAAGGCCAACAGGCAGACCGCAATCAGTAGCGCCTGCTCGACGCGGCTGACGTTGAGGAAGAATGACAACGGAATCAGGATGGCATTAAGCAACACCAGTTGCCGGAAGGCTGCTTCCCCAGTGAAGGCCGCGCGCAGGCCGTCCAGGGAGTAACCAGAGGCGTTGAGAATGCGTTTGAGGCCGGTCTGGCCTTTGAAAGGTGACATAAAGTAGGCAACTGACCAAAAAGGAGTGGGAAAGCTAGATGAAGCAAAGTCAAAAAAGCGTGAACACGTAGCTCCTTAGTTGCTCGAAATTGACTCAAGTTGTTGCAAGAGCAGCGCCGCCTGAGTCCGGGTCCGCACATTCAGCTTACGGAAAATGGCCGTGACGTGGGCCTTGATCGTCGCCTCGGAAACACTCAACTCATAAGCAATCTGCTTGTTCAGCAAACCTTCACAGACCATGGTCAATACACGGAACTGCTGGGGTGTCAGGCTGGCGAGGCCTTCGCTGGCAGCCTTGGCTTCGGCGGAAACGCTGACCGCTTCGAAGGCCTGGGGCGGCCAGAAAACGTCGCCATCCAGCACCGCGCGTACGGCTTTCTGAATGACGCTCAAATCACTGGACTTGGGAATGAAACCGCTGGCGCCGAATTCACGGGATTTCACCATGATCGATGCTTCTTCCTGAGCCGACACCATCACCACCGGAATCTGCGGGTACTGCCCACGCAACAGCACCAACCCGGAAAAACCGTAAGCCCCCGGCATGTTCAGGTCCAGCAATACCAGATCCCAGTCGGCCTTTTCGTCCAGACGGGTTTCCAGCTCGGCAATGCTCGCCACTTCCACCAGACGGACATCCGGGCCCAGGCCCAGGGTCAACGCTTGATGCAGGGCGCTACGAAAAAGAGGGTGGTCATCGGCAATCAGGATTTCGTATGTGGCCATTTTTCAAATGATCCTGTTTTTTTATGGGACGCCTGATGCATTCAGGCCTCGCCAAAACAACTCGAGGTGCAGCCACGCAGCAGCACCAACAGGGCACGTTCAACGCCAATTACGTAAAAAAAGCAGCGTTTCAAACCTTGGCCGCGCCCTAATCGGCGCCAAGCATGCCCAGCGAAACCGGGGTGGTCAAGTTGCGTGGCCCTGCCAGCGAGCCTGGTTCCTTGCAGTATGGGCGATGCTCAGCAGATCACGGGCGCCGCGTGCTGTACAAAGGGCATCAGCTCGGCATGGGCCGGTGTTGCAACATTCATATCCAGCTGATGTTTAGCGTCCAGATAATGCTGGCTGAACACATCAAAATAAGCGTCCAGCGCCGAAGCAGCGTCTGTATCACCGGCAAGATCGAGGCACAGCGCCGCCACTTCCGCCGTGCACAGGTGCTCGCTGCGAGTGGACCTGCGCAATCGGTATCGTGAAAGTTTCTCAGGAAGCAGGCTCAGAATCGGGAACGCATCAAAATAGGGGCTTTTACGGAAAATCTTCCGGGCTTCGGTCCAGGTGGCGTCCAGCAGAATGAACAATGGGCGCTTGGTGCTATCGACCTCGACGCTGTGGGTAACTCGCTCGGGCTCGACGTATTCGCCAGGAAACACCAGATAGGGTTGCCATTGCGGGTCGGCCAACAGCGCCAGCAGTTGTTCATCGATTTCCGTGCGCGACCAGATGAATGCGTGGTTGTCGCGCACCACATCGGCAATCAGCCAACCGGTATTGCTCGGTTTGAATACTTCTTTATTGGTCATGATCAGGCACACGCCGCTACGGGTGTCGACCTGCGGGCGCCAGGCACACAGGCAGTGACTCTCGATCACACGGCAGGCACGGCAACGGGTTGCTCGCCAACCACGGGCCTGAATCGGCTTGATACCCTCTTCCTCTCGCTGATCGCGCAAGCGGGCTACGGCGTTGGGGGCGTGGTTCATCGTTGGCAACACCGGCAGACAGGAAAACTCGACACAAACGGCACTCGGCAAGGCAATAAAGGCCAGCAGTTTATCAGAGCAGCCGGCGCAAGCCTGTACCGTCCAGGCCGCCTCCCCTATAATTCGCCGCCACTGAACGCATAGTCACGTGACGGGTCGAACCACCAGTCACTGAACCAGGAGAGTTTCATGCTGCGCCTTATCGTTCCCACCGCTGCCATTCTGCTGGCGTCGTCCTTCAATGCTCAGGCTGCTTCCTTGAGTGAGCAGAATCTGAACAGAGAGCTGCGAAACGTCGCCGTACAAAGCAGTGTCGGCACTCCACGGGCGATCAACGAAGACCTTCTGGATCAGGGTTATACCGTCGAAGGCAATCAGCTGATCAATCATCTGAGCGTTCAGAGCAGCCACGCCGACAAGATGCGCGCCGATCCGAAAGCCGTGTACTTCCAGCTTGGCGCCTCCGTCTGCAGAAACGACGGGTTCCGCAAGCTGATGGCCAAGGGGGCGGTCATGCGTTATGACTTCACCGAAGTGAAAACCAATCGCCCGGTCGGCTCCGCAAGCTTCCAGGAATCGGATTGCCCGAAAGCCACACCGGCCAAGAAAAAGTAATCAACGAGAATTGGCGCGCCGCTGTTCATCCTCGGCGCGCAGTTCCGCCAACAACGCCTGCAAGTAGCGCGAACGTCGCTCCCCACCCTCCAGACGCCGGCAGCACTCCTCTTCGAGACTCAAATGATTGGTCTCGGCTGACAACTTCAGCAATCGATACAGTTGCGCATCGATTTCCAGAGTGACTCTGGGCATGGTTTCCCGCCTCCGTGCACGCATTGATCGTCGTTGATCACGCGAAAAATCCCTGAATTGCTTGAACGTTGCGTCCTGCCATTGACGCAAAGTTGTCGTGTCACGCCTGTAACTTAGTAAATCAGAGCGCAGGACAAACGGCTTGCGTTCAGACGAGCGGTGAAAGCACCTTGCAAATCGTCAATAAGCGATTGCCAGGAAAGACTTTGCGGCGCAATGATCAAGCAGCAAAAATCGTCGCGAGGGTCTAAATTCAAAGTGTTCATGTGGTTTTTTTCAGGGCAGAAAAGGGGCTGCCCATTGCGTGTCTTATTGTGCGAACGTTTCTTTCATTCAAGGGATAAGCAGAGCCCGTATGGATGGCTCGATTGCAACCGAGTCAGGTGGAGCGCCCAGGCAAGGGCTTGGGCAGACAGCGACACAAGGGGTGTCGCGGCGCCGACGATTGTTTTGTCGGGCCAAGGGTTCTGTGCAGAAGGAGAAGTTGAATGCCTTACCAACCGAATGACCTCCTGAGCCGTCATTTTCAAGAAAGCGGCCACGACCTCACCAGCAAGGTCGAAGAACAACTCAACCTGGTTTCCCCCAACAGCCCCAACATCCCGATTTACCGCGACATGATCCTGACTGTGCTGCGCATGGCCCAGGAAGATCACAACCGCTGGAATGCCAAGATCACCCTGCAAGCCTTGCGCGAACTCGAACACGCCTTCCGTGTGATGGAGCAGTTCAAAGGACGACGCAAAGTCACTGTTTTCGGCTCGGCCCGCACGCCGATAGAACACCCGTTGTATGGTTTGGCCCGAGAGCTTGGCGCCGCACTGGCGCGCTCGGACATGATGGTCATCACCGGTGCCGGCGGCGGCATCATGGCGGCGGCCCACGAAGGTGCAGGTCTGGAACACAGCTTGGGATTCAATATCACTCTGCCCTTCGAGCAACATGCCAATCCCACGGTCAATGGCACCGGGAATCTACTGCCCTTCCACTTTTTCTTTACCCGAAAGCTGTTCTTCGTCAAGGAAGCCGATGCGCTGGTCCTGTGCCCAGGCGGTTTCGGTACGCTGGATGAAGCGCTGGAAGTGCTGACCCTGATTCAGACGGGCAAAAGCCCATTGGTGCCCGTGGTGCTACTGGATGCGCCGGGCGGCAAGTTCTGGCAAGGCGCGCTGGACTTCATTCACCATCAACTGGAGGAAAATCGCTACATCCTGCCAACCGACATGAAGCTGTTGAGTCTGGTCTACAGTGCCGAAGAGGCAGTGGAGCAGATCAATCAGTTCTACAGCAACTTCCACTCCAGCCGCTGGCTCAAGCATCAGTTCGTGATTCGCATGAACCACAAACTCAGCGACCGGGCGCTCGAACATATACAGGAGGCATTCGCCGACCTGTGCCTGAGCGACCATTTCCATCAGCACGCCTACAGCGGTGAGGAGCACGACGAAGCACAGTTCAGCCATCTGGCGCGACTTTCCTTCACCTTCAACGCCCGCGATCATGGCCGTCTGCGGGAGCTAGTGGATTACATCAACCTGCCGGAAAACTGGGCCCAGTCCAAACCCCAGGCGCAACAACGCACACGGGAACCGTCCAAGGTAACGTGAGGCAAAAAAAACGGCCCGCTATCGAAATAGCGAGCCGTTCATTCAATCGTTCATCCCTCGGCCACTGAACAAGCGGCTGATCATTTCCATGGAATATCCCCGATAACTCAGGAACCTGCCCTGTTTGGCACGTTCCCGGGCGTCTATCGGTAAGTGCCCGGAGAATTTTCGCCGCCAGGTGTCTTCCAGTTGTTCCTGCCAGTTGATACAGCTCTCGCGCAAGGCGAGTTCGATATCGGTACGTTGCAGACCGCGCTGGCTCAACTCTTCGCGAATTCGCAAAGGGCCATAACCGGAACGGGCGCGGTAGGAAACGAAGCTCTCGAGGTAACGGGACTCGGACAACAGGCCCTCTTCCGTCAAGCGGTCGAGTGCTGTGTCGATCATTTCAGGGAGGGCGCCGCGCTGACGCAGTTTACGCGTCAGCTCGACTCGACCATGCTCGCGTCGCGCGAGCAGGTCCATTGCGGTTCGCCGCACCGCGACGAGTGTATCGAGTACGGCGGTCATCGGATCAATCAGATATCAGCGTCAGCCAGGTCATCAGCCGTCTCTTTGACCGGCGATGCTTTGACGTCCGGCGCTGGGGTCAGCAACTTGTCACGCAGTTGCTTCTCGAGCTTGGCGGCGATTTCTGGATTGTCTGCCAGGAACTTGGCCGAGTTGGCCTTGCCCTGACCGATCTTGGTGCCTTCGTAGGCATACCATGCACCGGATTTCTCGACGAAACCGTGCAGAACACCCAGGTCGATCATCTCACCGTTGAGGTAGATGCCCTTGCCGTAAAGAATCTGGAACTCGGCCTGACGGAACGGCGAAGCCACCTTGTTCTTCACAACCTTGACGCGGGTTTCGCTACCGACGACTTCATCACCTTCTTTCACCGCGCCAGTACGGCGGATGTCCAGACGAACCGAAGCGTAGAACTTCAGCGCGTTACCACCGGTGGTGGTTTCCGGGCTGCCGAACATCACGCCGATTTTCATGCGGATCTGGTTGATGAAGATCACCAGGCAGTTGGCGTTCTTGATGTTACCGGTGATTTTACGCAGCGCCTGGGACATCAGACGGGCTTGCAGGCCCACGTGCATGTCGCCCATTTCGCCTTCGATTTCAGCCTTCGGCACCAGAGCAGCCACGGAGTCGACGATGATCACGTCAACCGCGTTGGAACGCACCAGCATGTCGGTGATTTCCAGGGCTTGCTCGCCGGTGTCCGGCTGGGAAACCAGCAGGTCGTCGACGTTGACGCCCAATTTGCCGGCGTACTCAGGGTCGAGGGCGTGTTCGGCGTCGACGAATGCGCAGGTCGCGCCGGCTTTTTGAGCCTGGGCGATCACCGACAGTGTCAGGGTGGTTTTACCGGAGGATTCAGGACCGTAGATCTCAACGATACGGCCTTTTGGCAGACCGCCAATGCCGAGCGCGATATCCAGACCCAGAGAGCCAGTGGAAATAGCCGGGATCGCCTGACGGTCCTGATCGCCCATACGCATTACGGCACCCTTGCCGAATTGACGTTCGATCTGACCCAGGGCCGCAGCCAAGGCTTTCTTCTTGTTGTCGTCCATTAAAGTCCTCACGTAATCAATAAGGCCTGACGGCCAACACCTGTATAAGTAGCCAGTATTATTCCACAGCGTTTCAGGATCGCCTACCCCTGATTTGAGATTTCTCCAGCGGCATGGCGCAGCAGCCCCTCTAGCGCGGCCTTCACCGTTTGTCGGCGGACCTCGTCACGGTTACCGGCAAAGTACTGCACCTCGCTGAACACCTGCTCACCCACCCCCCAGGCCAGCCACACCGTGCCCACGGGCTTGCCCGGCGAACCACCATCCGGCCCCGCCACACCGCTAACGGCCACGGCAAAACGCGCCCGGCTTTTTTCCTGCGCGCCGCGGACCATGGCCTCGACCACCTCGCGACTGACCGCCCCGACAGTTGGAAACAACTCAGCCGGGACATCCAGTTGCTGGGTTTTCTGACGGTTGGAGTAGGTGACATAACCGGCCTCGAACCACGCCGAACTCCCCGGAATACGGGTGATTGCCTCGGCAATCCCGCCACCGGTACAGGATTCGGCGGTGGTGACGTGGGCATTGAGAACCTGCAAGCGTCTGCCAAGTTCAGCGGCCAACTGAGTGATATCTTTCACGGCTCTCTCCTGATCGAGCGGAATGAGGCCTACCGTACACGAGCCGATCACGCTTGCAAGGTTCAGGATCGATCAAAATGTTAGCGAGCAAAGGCTCTGATATAAGCCTGACGGCCTGCAAGGCAATCAATCCGCGGTCGCCGGCATTGGTGATAGCGACAATTCGTTGAGCATGCACCGGGGGCTCGCTACGTCGCGGGTGCCACCGTCAACTGGTCGAGTTTCTCGGCCTGCAACCCGGCCAGTTCCGCCAGTTGCCGGCCATAACGCCAGTCCTGAAGTCGCCAGGCCAGCGCCGCCGAGCCGCCGGCCAACACAACCGGAAACACAACAACGCCAATGATGCGGTAAGACATCGGGATCAAACCGAAGGCTGGCATAACACCGCCCTCGCCCGCGCCCAGAGATGCAAGCGATCCTGCAAACCGTTCAGGCCGCCGTTGATGCGGCGGGTGATGCTGTTGAACTGGTCGCGGTCGGCCAGTTCATTGAAGCCATTTTGCTCCCAGAACCAGGCAGCCGATTCAGCGGCCCACCGCGGCTTTTCCAGAAGTCCTGGCAAAAACAGCAAACGATCATCACCGAAGAGTCCGAGACTGCACTGACGGTAATTGTCGCGACCCGTGATCTGAATCAGGCCTCGGCCACGGTATTTTTGACCGTCGCCGTCGGGCTCTGGCGTATTACCCAGGCGCACAGTCAGTGCGCCGGTGTCGTACTTGCTCAAGTATTGAGCGCAGCCCAACTCACGTACGTACTGCAACTGCCCCGACTCATGACCGACTTGCGCAAGGAACGCAGCGATGCGTTTCGGGGTATTGATGTTGCGGTGGGTCATGGCGATGTTGAGCGCAGAAATGAAAACGCCTGCTTGGGAGCTGGCGTTGGGCATAACGATCTGTAGTTGTTGCTGCGTAACAGTCATATAGCCTCCAGAATGCCGGCGGCGACTCGATCTACAAGACTTGGGCAGTGATCACGCAGTTGGTCAATCAGTGGAATGATCTTCATCGTGTTTTCACCGGGTAATAAAACCCCGCTTGAGTGCGGGTTTGAGTGAAAGGTACTGGCCGTGGGAAACCCGCGTCCGTGCGGGTCGGATGCCGGTAGGCATCGCTGCTCGCCATTCCATTGGGCTTTGTATTCAGTGATCCTGGCGGGTATCTGGCGGCGGCACTTCGCAAACGCCAATCCGCTTGGCCGCCCAGCGCTCATAAAGACCGATGGAAACATCCGCTCCGGCCATCGCCGTCAGACAACCGAACGCGCCAGCCGCCCAGATCGACATGCCTGCGGCGTACAGCAACATGATGGCCGAGACTCCGCAGACCATGCAGGCCCCGGATCGCAAGGCCAGACGCCGCAGCAATGACCACCCGCGAGCGCCCTCCTTGTCGGCGCGCCACATTTCACCAGACACCCCACCCACCAGGGCGAGAACGATGACCAGCCAGATCGGCATGTCCAGCAACGCTTGTTGCTCGTTTGTCATGTCACGCCTCCTGGGGGTGATTAATGAGTAATTGATGGTGTGTTTCGGATGCAGCCTTGGTGATCAGCGGTCGCCGCTCAAGCGCAGAGAAACGACTGCAAATCCTGTTGATGGCAGGCGACCAGGTGGTTAAACAGGCTCAACGATTACGTTGTCGATGAAGGCAAAGTTGGCGTACGGGTTCTGCTCGTTGGGGAAGGCCAGGGTCGTTTTAGCCGTGGTGGCGGTGAAGTCGTAAGTGATGGTGCTCCACTCGACTGTTGTACCGTTGGCGGACGGGGTGTTGAAGGTGACGGTTTTCCCCGCCACATTCACCTGGATGACACCGTCGCCGGAGCGACCGGCGTAGCGCGAATTACCCGCGCTGAGGTCAATCGGTACTGGGCGCCGACCGTGGTAGCAAAGTTCTGCTGAATGCCGCCGCCGTTGCCATAAACGTAGTTGGCCAGGTCGACGATCACAACGCCATCCGCGGCGACGGAGCCGCCGATCGCGGCAGGCATATTGAAGTACTCGGCACCGGACAGAAACGTCGTCCAACCCGTGATGAAGTTGGCTTGCTCCGTGGTATCCAGTATGCAACTACCGCTGCAGCCTGGCTGTTCAAAGCTGCCGTTGACCAAAAGGTTGGCGGCAACAGCGTTGCCCCCAGCGCCGAGCAGAGCAACGGCCAGCAACAGCGGGGCAATGTATTCCCTGAAACCGTTCATGATTCACCTAGTGAGTTAATTGAGTTATTTGCGCTGCTGATGCAGTGCTCATGTCGCTCACAGGCGATCGCTCGAGGCTCGTTGCCTTCACATGATTCAGCGTCCCGCATCGGGAACATTTGATCTGGAGCTCGGTGTACTCACCCACTCGGGCGAGAAGTCTTTTGCACTGCCCACATCTGCAATCTTTCAACATCGAGATGCCTCCTGGCTTCTGCCGAGTCCTTTCTGTAATTGAGGTTGATAAACCTCGGACGAGGTGGGCATTCCCGGCGCTAACCGGAATGCGATCCTTCGCATTGACCTTTCGGCGCTACTGGCGCGGTACGAGTCCATTCAAATTGTTTTTCCGACCGCGGCCCCTGCCCGCCGGATAACTGCTTGTGGTGCTTTACGCTGCACACCCGGGTCAGTTGCCAACCCTCTGAACCGTTGAGGCCGGTTCATCGCTGCCTTTGTGGTGGAACTAAAGAGCTTCGTTTCGAGCCGCCTTGTCGGGCGGCTTGAGACAAAGAATATGCATGGATGCATATACAGTCAATGCATAAATGCATTTATTTATGCATTATAAATGCACAGGCGCATGAAAGCCCCGCAAGCAAAGGCGTTGGCGGTTTTTCGATAGGCGAAAAAAAACCCGCCGGGCAGCGGGTTTTATCTGACAGCGGTGAGGTTAACGGGCGTACATGCCCCACCAGAAGACGTGACCGAGGATGACGATCTGCTCTTCCTGGATTTCCTGGAAGCTGTAGTCCTCGTCCGGATGCTCATCGCGGTTGAAGCTGCGCAGGCGAATCCCTGTCGGCAGGCGATAAAGCTGTTTCACCCGCAACTGGCCGTTGTGGTTGATGGCGTAGAGGTCACCGTCGACGATGTCACCAATCCCGCATTTACCGGCATTCACCCCGACCGTGGCGCCATCGCGCAGCACCGGCAACATGCTGTTGCCGCGCACGGTCACGCATTTGGCCTGATCGAACTGCACGCCGTTATGGCGCAGGCTGCGCTTGCCGAAGCGCAGGCTAGAGCGCTCGCTCTCTTCGATGACGAATCTTCCTGATCCAGCAGCCAATTCAACCTCGCGAAGAAAGGGGACCGACACCTCGTCGTCATCGACGGGCGTATCGTCGTCCCACAGGCTTATGTCCTTGAGTTCCGAATGCGACTCATCGCGCCCGGCGCTGGCGGCGTGCGCGACATCCGCACGGCCACGCAACTGGTCGGTGCTCACGGCGAAGTATTCGGCAATCTTCGAAATATGTTTATCCGAAGGATCGACGATCTTCCCGCTGAGGATCCGCGAGAGAGTGGATTGAGGCACGCCGGTGCGACGGTGAAGCTCCGTGGGGGAGATCCCGTGCTGATCGAGCAGTGCTCTTAAGACGGTAGAAACATTGCGTTTTTGCATAACGTGCATAGTGCTTGATCTTTTTTCGGAAGACAAATGCTGATTTGCATAGATCGTGCATAGAGAGCAGAAATGTGCCTTGGCGCTTTCATGCCTGCGTAGGTCGGACTGCCCATGTTAACCTTGCGCCCATCGCGGAAAAGCCGGGCCGATGCCCCTCCTTTGCCCTACACCTTTCAACGAGTTTTCCTGAATTTCCGATGAATAAAGCCCTCTCCGATCTGTCCTCCCACACCCCGATGATGCAGCAGTACTGGCGCCTGAAGAACCAGCACCCTGATCAGCTGATGTTCTACCGCATGGGTGACTTCTACGAGATCTTCTATGAAGACGCGAAGAAGGCCGCCAAGTTGCTGGACATCACTTTGACGGCTCGTGGGCAATCGGCGGGGCAGGCGATTCCGATGTGTGGGATTCCTTACCACGCCGCGGAAGGTTACCTGGCGAAACTGGTGAAGCTCGGCGAGTCGGTGGTGATTTGTGAGCAGGTCGGCGACCCGGCCACCAGCAAAGGCCCGGTGGATCGTCAGGTGGTGCGGATCATCACCCCTGGCACAGTCAGCGATGAAGCGCTGCTGGATGAGCGCAGGGACAACCTGATCGCGGCGGTGCTGGGTGACGAGCGTCTGTTCGGGCTGGCGGTGCTGGACATCACCAGCGGCAACTTCACCGTGCTGGAGATCAAGGGCTGGGAAAACCTGTTGGCGGAACTGGAGCGCGTCAATCCGGTGGAGCTGATGATCCCGGATGATTGGCCGAAAGACCTGCCGGCGGAAAAACGTCGTGGGGTTCGTCGCCGTGCGCCGTGGGATTTTGAACGTGACTCGGCACTGAAAAGTCTTTGCCAGCAGTTTTCCACCCAGGACCTGAAAGGATTCGGCTGCGAGAACCTGACCCTGGCGATCGGCGCCGCCGGTTGCCTGCTCAGCTACGCCAAGGAAACCCAGCGCACCGCCCTGCCGCATTTGCGCAGCCTGCGTCATGAACGCCTGGATGACACCGTGGTGCTGGACGGCGCGAGCCGTCGCAACCTGGAACTGGACACCAACCTGGCCGGCGGTCGCGACAACACCTTGCAATCGGTGGTCGACCGCTGTCAGACCGCCATGGGCAGCCGCTTGCTGACTCGCTGGCTGAACCGTCCGCTGCGGGATTTGACCGTATTGCTGGCGCGTCAGAGCTCGATCACCTGCCTGCTCGACGGTTACCGTTTCGAAAAGCTGCAACCGCAGCTCAAGGAAATCGGTGACATCGAGCGGATTCTGGCGCGGATCGGCCTGCGCAATGCCCGTCCTCGTGACTTGGCGCGCCTTCGCGACGCCCTCGGTGCACTGCCAGAGTTGCAAGTGGCGATGGCCGAGCTTGAAGCCCCGCACATCATTCAATTGGCGACGACCACCAGCACCTATCCGGAACTGGCGGCATTGCTGGAAAAAGCCATTATCGACAACCCGCCCGCCGTCATCCGTGACGGCGGCGTGTTGAAAACCGGTTACGACAGCGAACTCGACGAACTGCAATCGCTCAGCGAAAACGCCGGGCAGTTCCTGATCGATCTCGAAGCGCGTGAAAAGGCCCGCACCGGCCTGTCGCACTTGAAGGTCGGCTATAACCGGATTCACGGATACTTCATCGAGTTGCCGAGCAAGCAGGCCGAATCGGCGCCTGCGGACTATATTCGGCGGCAGACCCTCAAAGGTGCCGAGCGCTTCATCACGCCGGAACTGAAGGCGTTCGAGGACAAGGCGCTGTCCGCCAAGAGCCGCGCCCTGGCCCGCGAGAAAATGCTCTACGAAGCGTTGCTCGAAGACTTGATCGCCCAGTTGCCGCCCTTGCAAGACACCGCCGCAGCCTTGGCCGAGCTGGATGTGCTGAGCAACCTCGCCGAGCGCGCACTGAATCTGGACCTGAACTGCCCGCGTTTTGTCAGCGAGCCGTGCATGCGCATCACCCAGGGTCGTCACCCGGTGGTCGAGCAAGTACTCA
Organism: Pseudomonas sp. PDM24; assembly: GCF_019218905.1. Classification (NCBI taxonomy): domain Bacteria; kingdom Pseudomonadati; phylum Pseudomonadota; class Gammaproteobacteria; order Pseudomonadales; family Pseudomonadaceae; genus Pseudomonas; species Pseudomonas sp. PDM24. Next base: position 331,453 of record NZ_JAHUWR010000006.1, read on the forward strand.
CCACGCCGTTCGTGGCCAATGACCTGAGCCTTGACGACAATACCCGCATGCTGGTGATTACCGGTCCGAACATGGGCGGTAAATCCACCTACATGCGTCAGACCGCATTGATCGTGCTACTGGCGCATATCGGCAGTTTCGTGCCGGCGGCCAGTTGCGAATTGTCCTTGGTAGACCGAATCTTCACCCGAATCGGCTCCAGCGATGACTTGGCGGGCGGGCGCTCGACCTTCATGGTTGAAATGAGCGAAACCGCGAACATTTTGCACAACGCCACCGAACGCAGCCTGGTGCTGATGGACGAAGTCGGTCGCGGCACCAGCACCTTCGACGGTCTGTCCCTGGCCTGGGCGGCGGCTGAGCGTCTCGCGCACCTGCGGGCCTACACCCTATTCGCCACCCACTATTTCGAGCTGACAGTGCTGCCGGAAGCCCAGCCACTGGTGGCCAACGTGCACCTCAATGCCACCGAACACAACGAACGCATCGTGTTCCTGCACCACGTGCTGCCTGGGCCTGCCAGCCAGAGCTATGGCTTGGCGGTTGCGCAGTTGGCCGGTGTACCGAGCGAAGTGATCGTGCGGGCTCGCGAGCATCTGAGCCGACTGGAATCCACAGCGCTGCCTCATGAGGTTGCGAAGCCGGCCAAAGGCAAACCGGTCACGCCGCAGCAGAGCGACATGTTCGCCAGCCTGCCGCATCCGGTGCTGGATGAACTGGCCAAACTTGATCTGGACGACATGTCACCGCGTCGTGCGCTCGAAATGCTCTATACACTAAAGACACGGATCTAACGCACTTGCCTGCAAGCTGTTAGAATCTCGCGCGGTTTGGGATGCTGCAGGCCAATAGCCTGACCTGCAGACTATCGCTCCCGAACCTGGCGACCCCAACGTGAAGGGGCTCCGCTGCCGCCGCCTGAGGAGAAAATTAGAAATGACCTTCGTCGTCACCGACAACTGCATCAAGTGCAAGTACACCGACTGCGTAGAAGTCTGTCCGGTGGACTGCTTTTACGAAGGCCCGAACTTCCTGGTGATTCACCCGGATGAGTGCATCGACTGCGCACTGTGCGAACCAGAATGCCCTGCCGTGGCCATCTTCTCCGAAGATGAAGTTCCGGAAGATATGCAGGAGTTCATTCAGCTGAACGTTGAGCTGGCGGAAATCTGGCCCAACATCACCGAGAAGAAAGAATCGTTGCCCGATGCCGAAGAGTGGGATGGCGTCAAAGGCAAGATCAAAGACCTCGAACGCTGATTACCCCGTGTTCTCGAAAAGGCCCCTTGTGGGCCTTTTTGCTTTTCCAAAGATCAAAAGATCGCAGCCTTCGGCGGCTCCTACAGAGATTGCGCATGCTCGTGAAATCATGGGTGTACGTGGTTTGTGTAGGAGCTGCCGAAGGCTGCGATCTTTTGATTCTTGATGTTTTGCTTTTCTGCAGGCAAAAAAAGGGGCGGTATGACCCGCCCACATTTTTTCCCTATTCCTTGTGTTCCTTTTCATCGTCCTGATGAATCGCTTCCTGCGATGTCCGTTCCCCTCTTCCTTGAAGGGCGTGTCTATCCGTCGACACAGTTCAAATATTAGAGAATTCCCCACTAAGAGCAATCGGCCTCTGTCGCGGAAAGCGTCTGTCACACGCTGTTAATCTAAAAAAATAATCATACAAATCAATAATATAAACGAATACCACAAGTTAAATAGACAACTGCCAGGGTGTAAAAATAACGAACACTTACGAAAGAGTAAGCAAAGACTTACAACACGAGACTACAAACCTGAGGTGGTGCAAAAGAACAACGCAATTCTTAAATTCCGGGCAACAAAAAGCCCCAAACCAGTCGGGGCTATTCGTTACCGGTTGAACGAGTTGCTTATTGGAACAGCGACTCACTCGACAGGCCGTTTTTCTCGAGAATCTCCCGAAGACGCTTGAGGCCTTCAACCTGAATTTGCCTGACCCGCTCCCGGGTCAAGCCGATTTCCAGGCCTACGTCTTCAAGCGTGCTGCTCTCGTGACCTCGCAAGCCAAAGCGGCGAATGACCACCTCGCGTTGCTTGTCGGTCAGCTCCGAGAGCCACTGATCGATGCTCTGTGACAGGTCGTCGTCCTGCAACAGTTCGCATGGATCGGTCGGGCGGTCATCGGTAAGGGTGTCCAGCAGGGTTTTATCCGAATCCGGACCCAGCGAGACGTCGACCGAAGAAACCCGCTCGTTCAGGCCTAGCATGCGCTTGACCTCGCCTACCGGTTTCTCCAGCAGGTTGGCGATTTCTTCGGGTGAGGGTTCATGATCGAGCTTTTGAGTCAGCTCCCGTGCAGCCCGCAAGTACACATTGAGCTCTTTGACCACATGGATCGGCAACCGGATGGTCCGGGTCTGATTCATGATCGCGCGCTCGATGGTCTGACGAATCCACCAGGTGGCGTAGGTCGAAAAGCGGAAACCGCGTTCAGGATCGAACTTTTCTACTGCCCGGATCAGGCCGAGGTTGCCCTCTTCGATCAGGTCCAGCAGCGACAGCCCACGATTGACGTAACGACGGGCGATTTTCACCACCAGCCGCAGGTTGCTTTCAATCATGCGCTTGCGCCCGGCCGGATCGCCACTTTGCGACAAGCGCGCAAAATGAACTTCTTCCTCCGGGGAGAGCAATGGGGAAAAGCCGATTTCGTTGAGGTACAGCTGAGTGGCATCGAGTGCCCGTGTGTAATCGATGTACTTGTGTTGCTTAAGCGAAGCGGAGTGTTTGGATTTGGCACGAACGGAAGGTGGTGCATCCCCTTCATCATTCGACATCGAATCCGTGGCGATGCCGGTCTCCATCAGGAGAACCTCATCGTCGATGTCAAACTCCGGCACTTCTTTACTGAGAGCCATTGTTATAGTCCTTTGGTGAGTTCGACCTCAAGCTCAAGCGGCGCCTTGATCCCTGGCAACGCTGGAGCCTGTTCCCTCTACGTGACGGAACAGGCTGGTTAACAAATCAACGACGTGGCAGGAATTGCAGCGGATCTACAGGTTTACCTTGTCGGCGAATCTCAAAATGCAGTTTCACCCGGTCTGTACCCGTTGACCCCATTTCGGCAATTGTCTGTCCGACTTTGACCTGCTGCCCCTCCCGAACCAACAGCCTGCGGTTATGTCCGTAGGCACTGACGTAGGTGTCGCTGTGTTTGATGATGACTAATTCGCCGTAGCCCCTTAAGCCACTCCCGGCGTATACCACCGTCCCATCAGACGCAGCTAAAACAGGCTGTCCCAAATCTCCGGCGATATCAATTCCTTTATTCAAACTACCGTTTGAAGAGAATTTACCAATCAGAATGCCATTAGAAGGCCACCCCCAGCCCGTCGGGGCCGGACCGGCAGGAGGAAGTGGAGCGGGTGCCGGCTTGTTGGCGACGGACGGTGCAAGCACTGTTGTAGTGGTTGTAGCGCCATTTGCCTGGCGCCGAATTACGGTGGTTTTACTCGACGACGAAGGTGAGGAACTGGACGAACTCACTACCGCCGTCGGCGTTGAACCGCTGCGACCGTCGAAGCGAATTGTCTGACCCGGATGGATCGTGTAAGGCGTAGGAATGTTGTTCCGTGCTGCGAGGGCTTTGTAGTCCCAACCGTAGCGAAAAGCGATGGAGAACAAAGTGTCCTTGGGTCGGACAACATATTGGCCGGTGGTCACGGCCGGACGCTGGGCGACCGCGTTGTTGCGATCGACGACGCTCGCACTACCTGATTTGGTGCTGGAACATCCGACCAGCAAGGTACTCAAGACAAGGCCAGTCACCAGACGCTGAAAGCTCGTTATACCCATTCGCTGCGCAATGACTGTGAGACTCACCCGCCGCTCCCTTTGTGGTGGCTGAAAATATGGATTGCCGTGCTCCGGCACGAAATGTCGCAAGTATAACGGGCCGAACAGGCTTTAACTTTAATGAAGCGGATTCGCTTCGCGCACACGTTTGCTGCCTGAAGATGAATTGCGTTTAACCAATCGATGCCGCTGTAAGACCCGGGCAATCGAAGAGAATTCAGCGCGCTGAAACAAATGCTCAGGCCAACGGCCCGTTGAGCAATGGGACAAAGCGCACCGCCCCCAGAACACGTCTGGAAAAGCCCTGTTCCTCACGGATGATCAACATCAATTGTTGAACTTCACCGGAGCCGACCGGAATCACCAGTCGCCCACCCGGTGCCAACTGATCGAGCAGTGCCTGAGGCACATCGGTGGCCACGGCGGTGACGATGATGCCGTTGTAAGGCGCCAATGCCGGCCAGCCTTCCCAACCATCGCCCCAGCGAAATACCACGTTGCGCAGGTTCAGTTCCACCAGGCGCTCCTTGGCCCGGTCTTGCAGAACCTTGATTCGCTCCACGGAAAAAACCCGCTCGACCAATTGCGACAGCACGGCCGTCTGGTAACCCGAACCGGTGCCGATTTCCATCACCTTGTCCAACGGACCGGCTTCCAGCAGCAGCTCGCTCATGCGCGCCACCATATAAGGCTGGGAGATGGTCTGGTTATGCCCGATCGGCAGCGCCGTATCTTCATAGGCTCGATGAGACAACGCCTCATCGACGAACAGATGACGCGGGGTGCGACGGATGACTTCCAGCACCTTGGCGTTGGAAATACCTTCTTCATAGAGGCGCTGAATCAGACGCTCACGGGTCCGTTGCGAGGTCATCCCGATACCGCGATGCAGAATATGATCTTGTTCACGAGCCATTAACGCAGACCCTCCAGCCAGCCATCGAGACTTCTGAAGGCATCATTAAAGGTGCGATCCAGTTGCAGTGGCGTGATTGAAACATAGCCTTGCATCACCGCATGGAAATCGGTACCCGGGCCGCCATCTTCAGCGTCCCCCGCCGCGGCGATCCAGTAACCGGATTTACCCCGCGGGTCGACCACTTTCATCGGTGCCGCAGCGCGGGCGCGATGACCGAGGCGGGTCAGCTGGATACCACGGATGTGCTCCAGCGGCAGGTTGGGAATGTTCACGTTCAGTACCGTGCGCGGTGGCAGATCAAGGTCCGCGTGAGCCTCTACCAGTTTGCGCGCAAAGTAAGCGGCTGTGGGAAGGTTCTCTACTTGCCGTGAGACGAACGAAAAGGCAAACGAAGGACGCCCAAGGAAGCGCCCTTCGAGGGCCGCCGCCACAGTGCCGGAATACAGCACGTCATCCCCCAGGTTGGCCCCTAGGTTGATGCCGGAAACCACCATGTCCGGCTCAAGCTCCAGCAAGCCGTTAAGGCCCAGGTGCACGCAGTCGGTGGGTGTGCCGTTAAGGCTGATAAAGCCGTTGGCCAGGGTTTGCGGGTGCAACGGACGGTCGAGCGTCAGCGAGCTGCTGGCGCCGCTTTTGTCCTGGTCCGGGGCGATAACCACGCATTCGGTGTAATCCGCCAGCGCAGCATAAAGCGCGGCGAGACCGGGTGCGGTTACCCCATCGTCGTTAGAAATCAGAATACGCATGGGCTGTCCGTCTGCCCCACCGGCACCAGATCGACGAGTTCACGCACCAATACGGTGGCGAAGCATCCGGCCGGCAGGACGAATTCCAGTTGCAGAATGTCAGGCTCGGGATAATGCCACGTCAACCCGCCAATGGGCAGCCGCAGGATGCGACGTTCGTGGCTCATTCCGGCGTTAATCAACCAATCGCGCAGATCCGCTTCGCGCGCGGCGATAGCCTGCTCCAGTTCATGGACTGCGCCTGACGTCGGCGAGTCACCTTTGCCCCACTGCGGGCCGGTCGGGTGCAGGTCGAGAATCGCCAGACGAGGATCGCTGCATTCGGCTTCACCCGCCGGGAAGAAACTGCGGCTGTCGGTGAACGCCAGCAGATCGCCCACCTGCGCGCGCTGCCAGGTGCCATCGGCGACCCGCGCCGCCAACACTTGATTGAACAGAAAACTGCGCGCGGTGGAAAGCAGCCGCGAACGCACATTGCGTTGCTCCGGCAGGGCCTTGCGCGCCGCCCAGGCACGAGCATCGACCACGTTACCGCCGTCAAAGCCGAAACGCTGGGCGCCGAAATAATTGGGAATACCTTGCTTGGCGATCAGTTGCAGACGCGCTTCGATCGCTGCCTTGTCACCGGCGAACTGGGTCAAGCGCAAGGTGAAGCCGTTGGCCGAGTGGGCACCGCGTTGCAGTTTGCGTTTATGCCGACCGGTCTTGAGGATTTTCAACGTGTCGTTTTCCGCCGCCGACAGATCAGGATCAGCCTTGCCCGGCAGTTGCACGCTGAACCACTGGCGCGTCAGCGCCTGACGGTCCTTGAGGCCGGCATAGCTGACGGTGCGCAACGGCACACCCGCCGCCTTGGCGATGCGCCGTGCCGCTTCTTCGGTATTGAGACCGCGCTTTTCCACCCAGATCCATAGGTGTTCGCCATCGCCGCTCAGGGGAATATCAAGGACTTCGTCGACCTGGAAATCTTCAGCCGTGGCTTTCAGTACCGCGCTGCCCAGGGATTCACCATAAGCCCGGGGGCCAAGCAATTGCGCCTCGTTCATGTGCGCAGCAACAAGGCAACGGAGTGCACGGCAATACCTTCTTCGCGACCGACAAAGCCAAGCTTTTCGGTGGTGGTAGCTTTCACGTTCACTTGATCCAACTCAACTTGAAGATCCGCGGCAATCAGCGCGCGCATCGATTCGATATGGGGGGCCATTTTCGGGGCTTGGGCGACGATGGTGTTATCGACGTTGCCGATTTTCCAGCCCTTGGCGTGGATCAGCGCGACAACGTGACGCAACAGCACACGGCTGTCGGCGCCCTTGAATTGCGGGTCGGTGTCCGGAAAATGCTTGCCGATATCACCCAGCGCGGCAGCGCCGAGCAACGCGTCGCTCAAGGCGTGCAGCAGGACGTCACCGTCGGAGTGAGCGAGCAGCCCGAAGCCGTGTGCAATCCGCACGCCGCCCAGAGTGATGAAATCGCCTTCAGCGAAACGGTGCACATCATAGCCGTGGCCAATACGCATAAAAAAACGCCCCGATTGTTGTCAGGGCGTGATTCTACCTGCATTAGAGGCCTAGAGCGCGTGCGTGATGTTGCAAGTGGTCGTCAATGAAGCTGGCGATGAAGAAATAACTGTGGTCGTAGCCCGGTTGCAGACGCAACGTCAGCGGATGACCTGCCAGTTTGGCGGCCTGTTGCAAGGCTTCAGGCTTGAGCTGGGTGGCCAGGAAATCATCGCGATCACCCTGATCGACCAGCAGCGGCAGCTTCTCGTCAGCCTCGGCGATCAATGCACAGGCATCCCATTCGCGCCACTTCGAACGGTCTTCGCCCAAGTAACGGGAAAAAGCTTTCTGGCCCCAAGGGCAATCCATTGGATTGTTGATCGGCGAGAACGCCGACACCGACAGATAACGCCCCGGATTGCGCAACGCACAGACCAACGCGCCGTGGCCGCCCATGGAGTGACCACTGATGCCACGCTTGTCCGATGTCGGGAAATGCGCTTCGACCAATGCCGGCAATTCCTGCACGACATAGTCATGCATCCGATAGTGGCGGGACCACGGTTCCTGCGTAGCATTCAGATAAAATCCGGCACCGAGGCCGAAGTCCCAGGCGCCATCCGGATCACCCGGCACATCAGGACCGCGAGGGCTGGTGTCCGGTGCGACGATGATCAGCCCCAGCTCGGCGGCCATGCGCATGGCGCCGGCCTTTTGCATGAAGTTCTCGTCGGTGCAGGTCAGGCCAGACAACCAGTACAGCACCGGCAGCTTACCGCCCTGCTCCGCTTGCGGCGGCAGGTACACGGCAAACACCATGTCGCAACCGAGCACGTCGGAGCGGTGCCGGTAGCGCTTGTGCCAGCCACCGAAGCTTTTCTGGCAGGAGATATTTTCCAGGCTCATGACCGACCTCAGAAATGGATGACGCTACGGATGCTTTTGCCTTCATGCATCAGGTCAAACGCCTTGTTGATATCTTCCAGGCCCATGGTGTGGGTGATGAAGGTATCCAGCGGGATCTCGCCGGTCTGGGCCATTTCGACATAGCTCGGCAACTCGGTACGCCCACGCACACCACCGAATGCCGAACCGCGCCAGACGCGACCGGTCACCAGTTGGAATGGACGGGTGGAGATTTCCTGACCGGCACCGGCCACGCCGATGATCACCGACTCACCCCAACCCTTGTGGCAGCATTCAAGTGCAGCACGCATCAACTGGACGTTGCCGATGCATTCGAAGGAAAAGTCGACGCCGCCATCAGTCATGTCGACGATCACTTCCTGAATCGGACGATCGAAGTCTTTCGGGTTTACACAATCGGTAGCGCCCAATTGCCTGGCGATCTCGAACTTGGCCGGATTGATGTCGATGGCGATGATCCGCCCAGCCTTCGCTTTGACCGCGCCAATCACCGCCGACAGACCGATGCCGCCCAGACCGAAGATCGCGACGGTGTCACCCGGTTTGACCTTGGCGGTGTTGATCACCGCGCCGATGCCGGTGGTGACGCCACAACCCAGCAGGCAGACTTTTTCCAAGGGTGCTTCTTTAGGAATTTTGGCGACGGAGATTTCCGGCAGCACGGTGTACTCGGAGAAGGTCGAGGTGCCCATGTAGTGGAAAATCGTTTCGCCCTTGTAGGAAAAACGCGAAGTCCCATCCGGCATCAGACCTTTACCCTGGGTCGCACGAATCGCCTGGCAGAGGTTGGTTTTGCCCGACAGACAGAATTTGCACTTGCCGCATTCCGGGGTGTACAGCGGGATCACATGGTCGCCGACGGCAACCGAAGTCACGCCCTCGCCGATCGCTTCGACCACCGCGCCACCTTCGTGACCCAGGATCGACGGGAAGATGCCTTCCGGGTCCGCGCCCGAGAGGGTGTAGGCATCGGTATGGCAAACACCGGAGGCGACGACGCGCAGCAGAACTTCCCCAGCCTTGGGCATGGCGACATCGACTTCAACGATCTCGAGGGGTTTCTTGGCCTCGAAGGCAACGGCGGCGCGCGACTTGATCATGCTGACTCTCCAGTGAATAAAAACAAGACAAGGAGTGTAATACAGCGGCTTACGATGAATAATCTGGACAAAAGCAAAACATTATTGCCATACAGGGATAATCCTGATGTCCGAAAACCGCTGGGAAGGCATCGATGAGTTCGTTGCCGTGGCCGAGTGCAGCCAATTCACTGCCGCGGCCGAACGCCTTGGGGTGTCTTCTTCTCATATCAGTCGCCAAATCGTACGACTGGAAGAGCGCCTGCAAACCCGTTTGCTCTATCGCAGCACCCGCCGGGTCACCTTGACTGAGGCGGGGCAAACCTTTTTGCAACATTGCCAGCGTTTGCAGGACGGTCGCGAAGAAGCCTTGCGCGCTGTCGGCGACCTGACCAGCGAACCCAAGGGCATGCTGCGCATGACCTGTGCCGTGGCCTACGGCGAACGATTCATCGTGCCGCTGGTGACTCGCTTCATGGGGCTGTATCCACAACTGCGCGTCGACATCGAGCTGAGCAACCGCCCGCTCGATCTGGTGCATGAAGGGCTGGACCTGGCCATCCGCCTCGGCCGCTTGCAGGATTCCAGATTGGTCGCGACGCGCCTGGCACCACGGCGCATGTACCTGTGCGCCTCACCGTCCTACCTGGAACGGTATGGTCGCCCACACAGCTTGTCGGAATTGAGTCGCCATAACTGCCTAATCGGTAGCTCGGACATCTGGCAACTGGAACAGAACGGGCGGGAATTTTCCCAGCGAGTACAGGGAAACTGGCGCTGCAACAGTGGGCAGGCGGTGCTGGATGCCGCGCTACAAGGGGTTGGGTTATGTCAGTTGCCGGATTACTACGTGCTGGAATACCTGAAAAACGGCGAATTGATTTCGCTGCTGGAAGCCCATCAGCCGCCGAACACAGCGGTTTGGGCGCTTTACCCACAGCAACGGCATCTGTCGCCGAAAGTGCGCAAGTTGGTGGATTACTTGAAGGAGGGGTTGGCCAAACGGCCGGAGTATCGTGGTTAGATCTGCCAATGCATTCAGCGATAGATTCGTTGACTGGACCACCGCTTTCGCGAGCAAGCCCGCTCCCACATTGGTTCTGTGTCATACCCCAAACACGTAACCGACGGAGATCAAATGTGGGAGCGGGCTTGCTCGCGAAAGGCGCGACTCGGGCTTAGCGGCGGTTAGCCCAACGCTGGCGCAACCACTCAAGGTCTTCGGGACGAGTGACTTTGATGTTATCGGATCGCCCTTCAATCAGGCGCGGCGCCAATCCCGCCCATTCCATGGCCGAAGCTTCATCGGTGATGACAACGTCGGCCACCAGACTATCGGCCAATGCCCGATGCAACGCGCCAAGGCGAAACATCTGCGGCGTATAGGCCTGCCAGATCACGCTGCGATCCACCGTTTCCAGCACGCGCCCATGCTTGTCGACCCGCTTGAGGGTATCGCGCGCAGGCACCGCCAATAGACCGCCAACCGGATCATCAGCCAGCTCACTGAGCAATTTATCGAGATCATCACGCGCCAGATTCGGTCGTGCAGCATCGTGCACCAACACCCAATCCTCATCGTCAGCGCCTTGGGCATGCAAATGTAGCAAGGCATTGAGTACCGACCCGGAGCGCTCGGCGCCACCTTCGACCCGCTGAATACGCGGATCGGCAGCACAGGCCAGGTTCGGCCAGTAAGGATCGTCGACTGCAAGACTGACCACCAACCCCTTCAGGGCAGGATGATCGAGGAAACAGCCGAGGCTGTGTTCGAGAATAGTGCGCCCGCCCAGTTGCAAGTATTGCTTGGGACGGTCCGCGGCCATACGGGCACCGACGCCCGCGGCAGGAATCACGGCCCAGAAGGCCGGTAGCGAATTAATCATTGGGCCAACTGGTAAAGGGTTTCACCGTCCTTGACCATGCCCAACTCATGACGAGCCCGTTCTTCAACGGTCTCCATGCCCTTTTTCAATTCGCTGACTTCGGCGTCCATCACCCGATTGCGCTCCAGCAACGCCTCGTTCTCGGCGTGTTGATCCGCAATCTGCTGCTTCAGCTCGGCCACTTGCGCCAGACTGCCATTACCCACCCACAGGCGGTACTGCAGGCCGGCCAGCAGCAAAAGCAAGACGAGAAACAACCAATTGGGACTGCGCATCGAATATCAGGTATCCAGTGAAAAAAGACAGCCATGCCATAACTTTGAAGCTTCTGATAGCACGAAGCCTGGAAGAACCAGGCTTGTGCTAATAAGGCATCAGATTAGTGGCAAATTCATCGCTGTCGCGATTTTTCGACACAATCCGGTGTCTTTTTTACTCTTTGCTACTCAGCCGCGGAATTCGCTACGGCCGTTGTACTTGGCTTTGCCATTCAACTGCTCTTCGATACGCAGCAGTTGGTTGTACTTGGAAACACGGTCGGAACGGCACAGGGAGCCGGTCTTGATCTGGCCAGCCGCAGTGCCCACAGCCAGGTCGGCAATGGTCGAATCTTCGGTTTCGCCGGAGCGGTGCGAGATTACGGCGGTGTAACCAGCGGCCTTGGCCATCTGGATCGCTTCCAGAGTTTCGGTCAGGGTGCCGATCTGGTTGAACTTGATCAGGATCGAGTTGGCGATCTTTTTATCGATGCCTTCTTTCAGGATCTTGGTGTTGGTCACGAACAGGTCGTCGCCTACCAGCTGAGTCTTCTCGCCGATTTTGTCGGTGAGGATTTTCCAGCCCGCCCAGTCGGACTCGTCCAGACCGTCTTCGATGGAGATGATCGGGTAACGCTCGGTCAGGCCTTTCAGGTAGTCAGCGAAACCTTCAGCGGTGAACACCTGGCCTTCGCCGGACAGGTTGTACTTTCCGTCTTCGTAGAATTCGCTGGCCGCGCAGTCCAGGGCCAGGGTCACGTCGGTGCCCAGCTTGTAACCGGCGTTGGCCACGGCTTCGGAGATCACTTTCAAAGCGTCTTCGTTGGAGGCCAGGTTCGGCGCGAAACCACCTTCATCACCAACGGCAGTGCTCAGGCCGCGAGCCTTCAGAACGGCTTTGAGGTGATGGAAAATCTCGGTGCCCATGCGCAGACCTTCCGAGAAAGACTTGGCGCCGACTGGCTGAACCATGAATTCCTGGATGTCGACGTTGTTATCGGCGTGCTCGCCACCGTTGATGATGTTCATCATCGGAACCGGCATCGAGTAAACACCCGGGGTGCCGTTCAGGTTGGCGATGTGAGCGTACAGCGGCAGGTCCTGGTCCTGAGCGGCTGCCTTGGCCGCGGCCAGGGAAACGGCGAGGATCGCGTTGGCGCCCAGGGTCGCTTTGTTTTCGGTGCCGTCCAGCTTGATCATCGCGTGATCCAGCGCTTTCTGGTCGCTTGGGTCTGTACCCAGCAACAGGTCGCGGATCGGACCGTTGATGTTGGCGACGGCTTTCAGAACGCCTTTGCCCAGGTAACGGCTCTTGTCGCCATCACGCAGCTCGAGTGCTTCACGCGAGCCAGTGGAAGCACCGGATGGCGCGCAAGCGCTGCCGATGATGCCGTTATCGAGAAGCACATCTGCTTCCACAGTGGGATTGCCACGGGAGTCGAGAACTTCACGACCTTTGATGTCGACGATTTTTGCCATTGTTGTGAACACTCCAAAGTTGACGAAAACGACGCAGCTGAAGGAAATCTTTATCGTCGGCAAGCGACAGACAGGGGGCAGGCTTGCGGACGATAAGGCTCAAGCCCGAGGGCCTGAGCGTTAAACCGTGCAGTACTTTACCGGAGAATCGGGGTTTACGCGGTTTCTACTGTCGGAAAACTTTTAACCAATTCGTCCAGTGCCTTGAGCTGGGCCAGGAAGGGTTCCAGTTTGTCCAGACGCAAGGCGCAAGGGCCGTCGCATTTGGCGTTGTCCGGGTCCGGGTGCGCTTCGAGGAACAGACCGGCCAGCGACTGGCTCATGCCGGCCTTGGCCAGGTCGGTGACCTGGGCACGACGACCGCCGGCTGAATCGGAGCGACCGCCAGGCATTTGCAGCGCGTGGGTCACGTCGAAGAACACCGGGTACTCGAACTGCTTCATGATGCCGAAGCCAAGCATGTCGACGACCAGGTTGTTGTAGCCGAAGCTCGAACCACGCTCGCAGAGGATCAACTGATCGTTACCGGCTTCTACGCATTTGTTCAGGATGTGCTTCATTTCCTGAGGCGCGAGGAACTGGGCTTTCTTGATGTTGATCACCGCGCCGGTCTTGGCCATCGCGACCACGAGGTCGGTCTGGCGCGACAGGAAGGCCGGCAACTGGATGATGTCGCAGACTTCAGCGACAACCGCGGCCTGATCAGGCTCGTGGACGTCGGTGATGACCGGCACACCAAAGGCTTGCTTGATGTCCTGGAAAATCCGCATGCCCTCTTCCAGGCCGGGGCCACGGTAAGAGGTCACAGAAGAACGGTTAGCCTTGTCGAAACTGGCCTTGAACACGTAAGGGATACCGAGTTTTTCGGTGACCTTTACGTACTCTTCGCAGACCTGCATGGCCATGTCGCGGCTTTCCAGCACGTTCATGCCACCGAACAGCACCATTGGCTTGTCGTTGGCAATTTCGATGTTGCCTACGCGGATGATCTTCTGTGCCATCTGGTTTACGCCTTCTTCTGGTGTTGGGCCAAAGCGGCTTTGACGAAGCCGCTGAACAACGGGTGACCGTCGCGCGGTGTCGAGGTGAACTCAGGGTGGAACTGGCAAGCGACGAACCATGGATGATCCGGTGCTTCGACCACTTCAACCAGCGCGCCATCACCGGAACGACCGGAGATTTTCAGACCGGCCTCGATGATTTGCGGCAGCAGGTTGTTGTTCACTTCGTAGCGATGACGGTGACGTTCGACGATCACGTCCTTTGCATAGCAATCGTGCACCAGGGAACCTGGCTCAAGCAGGCAATCCTGAGCGCCGAGGCGCATGGTGCCACCCAGATCGGAGGTTTCGGTACGGGTTTCGACTGCCCCAGTGGCATCTTCCCACTCGGTGATCAGACCCACCACCGGGTGACCGCTGGTGCGATCGAACTCGGTGGAGTTGGCGTCTTTCCAGCCCATGACGTTACGAGCGAACTCGATAACGGCCACTTGCATGCCCAGGCAGATACCCAGGTATGGAATCTTGTTTTCACGAGCGTATTGAACGGCAGTGATCTTGCCTTCAACGCCACGCAGACCAAAGCCACCCGGTACCAGAATCGCGTCGACGCCTTCCAGCAGCGCGGTGCCCTGGTTTTCGATGTCTTCGGAATCGATGTAGCGCAGGTTGACCTTGGTGCGGTTGCTGATGCCGGCGTGACTCATCGCTTCGATCAGCGACTTGTAGGCGTCCAGCAGCTCCATGTACTTGCCGACCATCGCGATGGTGACTTCGTGCTCCGGGTTCAGCTTGGCATCTACCACCGCTTCCCACTCGGACAGATCGGCGCTGTCGCATTGCAGGCCGAAACGCTCGACAACGAAATCATCCAGGCCCTGGGAGTGCAGAATGCCCGGGATCTTGTAGATGGTGTCGGCGTCTTCCAGCGCGATCACCGCACGTTCTTCAACGTTGGTGAACTGCGCGATCTTGCGACGCGAAGAGATGTCGATCGGGTGATCGGAGCGGCACACCAGCACGTCTGGCTGCAGGCCAATGGAACGCAGTTCCTTGACCGAGTGCTGAGTCGGCTTGGTTTTGGTTTCGCCGGCAGTGGCGATGTACGGCACCAGCGTCAGGTGCATCAGCATCGCGCGCTTGGCGCCGACTTCGAAACGCAATTGACGGATCGCTTCGAGGAACGGTTGCGATTCGATGTCACCCACGGTGCCACCGATCTCGACCATGGCCACGTCGGCATCGCCGGCGCCCTTGATGATCCGGCGCTTGATTTCGTCGGTGATGTGCGGGATCACCTGAATGGTTGCGCCCAGGTAATCACCACGGCGCTCTTTGCGCAGGACGTGTTCGTAGACACGGCCGGTGGTGAAGTTGTTGTTCTGGGTCATGGTCGTGCGGATGAACCGCTCGTAGTGGCCCAGGTCCAGGTCGGTCTCGGCGCCGTCGTGGGTGACGAACACTTCACCGTGCTGGAACGGGCTCATG
This sequence comes from Pseudomonas sp. PDM24, assembly GCF_019218905.1. Taxonomy (NCBI): domain Bacteria; kingdom Pseudomonadati; phylum Pseudomonadota; class Gammaproteobacteria; order Pseudomonadales; family Pseudomonadaceae; genus Pseudomonas; species Pseudomonas sp. PDM24. The sequence continues at coordinate 346,556 of NZ_JAHUWR010000006.1, forward strand.
GTGCCCGGGTCAACGTTGATGTACGGGTCCAGCTTCAGCATGGTGACCTTAAGTCCCCGCGCCTCCAGGATGGCCGCCAATGAAGCCGAGGCAATGCCTTTCCCCAATGAAGAAACAACACCGCCCGTGACGAATATGTAGCGCGTCATGAAAAACCCTAGAAGTCTGCGTTAAAGCGGTCCGAGCCGCCGGGGAAAGCGAAGGAAGGCCGAAGCCCCCGATCACCTGCATTAATCACAGTGCATCTTTCAAAAAAACCGCCGCGTTGGGACAGACCGGCAGGTGAAACACCGGTAGGTTGCTCGCTACACATTTTTTGGAATCGCCCAGCAAAGACTGCTTGGTAATCGGCAACTCCTGCGATTCAGGCGAATCCACAGAAGTTGTATCAAGAAGGGAGCGTAGTCTACCGGAAAGCCCCTTTCAGCTCAAACCTTGATCTTCGATCTGCGGCTGCCAATGCAAATACCAGCCATCTTGCTCACCGCCATTTAGCCCCCGCAGGTTCGCCACCGCCAGCAATTGCTGGCCTCTGTAGACCAGCGGCAATCTGCCACGGGCGAAGCCCGGCACACCGCGTTCATTGAGTAAACGCTTCAAGTCACGGTGGCCGCGATCGGGCAGGTTCATCACCTCGCCTCCCTCACGATAGCGGATCTGCAGCGGGCCAACGGGGATCTGACCGGTGAACGTAAGTACACCGTTATCCGGCAACGCCAGTGATACCGAGGGCTCAGCCCAAGACACCGGGGATGGCGGAGTGCGCAGCCAGCCACCCGACAACCACCAGACACGCCTACCCGCGCGATGCAATTCACCCGCCGCCAGCCGCCAGACCGGACGCGCATCGCCGGTCGCATCACGCAAATTTTCCCAACCCGACCAATGGTCACTGTCCGGCAAAGTCGTTAGCGGTTTGAGCCAATGACTTAGCGCATTGCGCTGACGCGCATCAGACAGTTTTTCCAGTGGTGCCAGCGCCAGCGACGGCAAACCCAGCCAATCGAAATCGCTGACCGTGGTGGCATGGGCCAGATCGATTTGCGCCAATTCGTCGAGCAGTTCTTGCGCTTCGCTCAGATGCGCAGCGCTGCGCGCCATGGTCGCCACCGCTTGCGGCCAGCGCGCAGTCAACACCGGGAACACTTGATGACGCAGATAATTGCGCGAGAACTGGCGGTCCTGGTTCGACGGATCCTCGATCCAGCCCAACTGATATTCAGTCGCGTAGGCCTCAAGCTCGGCACGCGTTACGTCGAGCAACGGCCGCAACAGATGCCCCCGACCCAAAGGACGCTCGCTCGGCATTCCCGACAACCCTCTCACCCCTGCCCCACGCATCAGCCGAAACAACAGGGTTTCCGCCTGATCGTCGCGGTGTTGGCCCGTGAGCAGCACGTCACCGACGTGAGTCGCCGCGATGAAGGCGCCATAACGCGCATCCCGCGCCGCACGCTCAAGGCTGGCGCCCGATTCAACTTGAACGCGCACGACCTCTAGCGGCACTCCCAGCGCATCACAGACCGACTGACAATGTTCCGGCCACGCATCAGCCGCAGCCTGGAGGCCGTGGTGGACATGGATGGCAGTCAGCGCCGGCAGGGATTGGGTTTTCGCAAGGTGCGCGAGAAGGTGCAGCAGGACGGTGGAGTCGAGACCACCGGAGAACGCGATGCGCCAGGTTGTGGCGTTGCGCCACGGTGCAAGATTCAGCAAGAGTCTGGCAGGCAAATCAATCGTGGGCTGACTCATATCGATCACTTCGCACAAATCAAATGTGGGAGCGGGCTTGCTCGCGAAGGCGGTTCAACATTCAACACATCAGTCGACTGTTATACCGCTTTCGCGAGCAAGCCCGCTCCCACATTATTAAAGCCGAGGTCAGATCAGAGACCGTAGCTCATCAGACGCTCGTAACGACGGGCCAACAGCGCCTTGTTATCGAACTTCTTCAACATCGCCAGTTGCGAGCTCAGCTCGGCGCGGATCGAGGCAGCCGCAGCGGCCGGATCACGATGAGCGCCGCCCAATGGCTCGCCGATCACTTTATCGACAATGCCCAGGCCCTTCAGACGCTCGGCAGTGATGCCCATGGCTTCAGCTGCATCCGGGGCTTTCTCGGAAGTTTTCCACAGAATCGAAGCGCAACCTTCCGGCGAAATCACTGCATAGGTCGAGTACTGCAGCATGTTCAGCTGGTCGCAGACGCCGATCGCCAATGCACCACCGGAACCACCCTCACCGATCACGGTGGCGATGATTGGGGTTTTCAGACGAGCCATGACGCGCAGGTTCCAGGCAATCGCTTCGCTCTGGTTGCGCTCTTCGGCGTCGATACCAGGGTAAGCACCCGGAGTGTCGATGAAGGTCAGGATCGGCATTTTGAAGCGTTCGGCCATTTCCATCAGACGGCACGCCTTGCGGTAGCCTTCCGGACGCGGCATGCCGAAGTTGCGGCGAACCTTCTCGCGCACTTCGCGGCCTTTCTGGTGACCGATGATCATCACCGGCTGATCATCCAGACGGGCAACACCACCTACGATGGCAGCGTCGTCGGAGAAGTGACGGTCGCCGTGCAGTTCGTCGAACTCGGTGAAGATGTGTTCGATGTAGTCCAAGGTATACGGACGTTTCGGGTGACGCGCCAGACGTGCGATCTGCCAGCTAGTCAGCTTGCCGAAGATGTCTTCGGTCAGCGTGCTGCTCTTGTCCTGCAGGCGGGAGATCTCATCGCCGATATTCAGCGAATTGTCATTACCGACCAAGCGCAACTCTTCGATCTTGGCTTGCAGGTCGGCGATCGGCTGTTCGAAATCTAGAAAATTCGGGTTCATAGGCGTCCGTCTTGGGTCGACCTTCCAAGAGAGCTTGGGCCGGCCGGTTGTCTATTCGCGCCCTACCTTAAGGGACAGGCGCGTTCAGGTCGAGATTAAAAATTCGGGTCGGGATCAGGCGCGCTCTAATGGTAAAGAATGGCACCTGACCGTCAACGGTATTGGAGGAAGACGTTGTCTCGCCCGAACTGGTCACGCAGGGCTTGAATCAAGGCATCCGCCGGATCGATCCGCCAGGTCTCGCCGAACTGCAACAAGGCCTTCGCATCGGGACTGGTGTACTCCATGGTGATCGGGCACGCGCCGCGGTGGCGCTTGAACAGCTCACCCAGCCAGCGTAGCTGATCGCCTTTCAAATCCTTGGTGTGCAATTTCAGGCGCAGGCTTTCGGCCAGGTTGGTGCGCGCATCTTCCATGCTCATCACGCGCTTGACCCGCAGCCGCAGGCCGCCAGAGAAGTCATCATTGCTGACTTCGCCTTCGACCACCACCATCGCGTCGGTCTGCAACAGCGACTGCGCGGAGTGGAAGGCGTCGGCGAACAGCGAGGCCTCGATCCGCCCGGAGCGGTCGTCGAGGGTAATGAAACCCATCTTGTCGCCCTTTTTGTTCTTCATCACACGCAGGGCGATGATCATGCCCGCGACCGTCTGGGTATCGCGAGCAGGCTTCAGGTCGATAATGCGCTGACGGGCGAAGCGACGGATCTCGCCTTCGTATTCGTCGATCGGGTGACCGGTCAGGTACAGGCCCAAGGTGTCTTTTTCCCCTTTCAGGCGTTCCTTGAGGGTCAGTTCCTTGGCCTTGCGATGATTGGCGTAGACGTCGGCGTCGTCCTCGACGAACAACCCGCCAAACAGGTCGGCGTGGCCACTGTCGTGGGTGCGCGCAGTTTGCTCGGCAGCCTTGATCGCCCCTTCCATCGCGTTCAACAAGACCGCGCGGTTCTGGTCAATGCTGGCTTGATAGGCTTTGGGTTCGTCATGGAAATACGGGCCCAGACGATCCAGCGCGCCGCTGCGGATCAAACCGTCCAGGGTACGCTTGTTGATTCGCTTGAGATCGACACGGGCGCAGAAATCGAACAGATCCTTGAACGGTCCGTCCTGACGCGCCTCAGTGATCGCTTCCACCGGTCCTTCGCCCACCCCCTTGATTGCGCCGAGGCCATAAATAATGCGGCCTTCGTCATTCACCGTGAACTTGAACTCCGAAGTATTCACATCCGGCGCGTCGAGACGCAGCTTCATGGTGCGAATTTCTTCGATCAAGGTCACGACCTTGTCGGTGTTGTGCATATCCGCCGACAGTACCGCGGCCATGAACGGCGCCGGGTAGTGGGTTTTCAGCCACGCGGTCTGGTACGACACCAGGCCATACGCGGCGGAGTGGGATTTGTTGAAGCCGTAACCGGCGAACTTTTCTACCAGGTCGAAGATGTTACCGGCCAGGTCGGCGTCAATATTGTTGGTGGCACAACCTTCAATGAAACCGCCACGTTGCTTGGCCATTTCCTCGGGTTTTTTCTTACCCATGGCTCGACGCAGCATGTCTGCACCGCCAAGGGTGTAACCGGCCATGACCTGAGCAATCTGCATCACCTGTTCCTGATACAGGATGATGCCGTAAGTCGGCGCCAGGACTGGCTTGAGGCCTTCGTACTGGTAATCCGAGTGCGGGTACGCGAGCTCCGCGCGACCGTGCTTACGGTTGATGAAGTCATCCACCATGCCTGATTGCAACGGGCCCGGACGGAACAGGGCCACCAGTGCGATCAAGTCTTCCAGGCAGTCGGGCTTGAGCTTTTTGATCAGCTCTTTCATGCCGCGCGACTCGAGCTGGAACACCGCAGTGGTTTCAGCTTTTTGCAACAGCGTGTAGGTCGGTTTGTCGTCCAGCGGAATGAACGCGATGTCCAACGGTGGCTCGTTGACCTTGGCGCGATCGCGGTTGATGGTTTTCAGCGCCCAGTCGATGACTGTCAGGGTCCGCAGGCCCAGGAAGTCGAACTTCACCAGACCGGCCGCCTCGACGTCGTCCTTGTCGAACTGGGTTACCAGGCCATCGCCCGCTTCGTCGCAATAAATCGGCGAGAAGTCGGTCAGCTTGGTCGGCGCGATTACCACACCACCGGCGTGCTTGCCGACGTTACGCACAACGCCTTCAAGCTTGCGCGCCATTTCCCAGATTTCCGCAGCCTCTTCATCGACCTTGATGAAGTCGCGCAGAATCTCTTCCTGCTCGTAGGCCTTTTCCAGAGTCATGCCGACTTCGAACGGAATCATCTTCGACAGACGATCCGCCAAACCGTAGGACTTGCCCTGAACCCGCGCCACGTCACGGACCACCGCTTTCGCCGCCATGGAACCGAAGGTGATGATCTGGCTCACCGCGTTACGGCCGTATTTCTCGGCCACGTAATCGATCACCCGGTCACGGCCGTCCATGCAGAAGTCGACGTCGAAGTCGGGCATGGAAACCCGTTCCGGGTTAAGGAAACGTTCAAACAGCAGGTCATATTCCAGCGGGTCGAGGTCGGTGATTTTCTGCACATAGGCCACCAGCGACCCGGCACCCGACCCACGACCCGGACCTACCGGCACGCCGTTGCTCTTGGCCCACTGGATAAAGTCCATCACGATCAGAAAGTAACCGGGGAAGCCCATCTGGATGATGATATCCAGCTCGAAATTCAACCGGTCGACATAGACCTGACGCTTGGCTTCGTAGTCTTCGGTGGTGTCCTTGGGCAGCAGAACGCTGAGGCGCTCTTCCAGACCGTCGAAGGAAACCTTGCGGAAATACTCGTCGATGGTCATGCCATCGGGAATCGGGAAGTTGGGCAGGAAGTGTTTGCCCAGTTTCACCTCGATGTTGCAGCGTTTCGCGATCTCAACCGTGTTTTCCAGCGCCTCGGGCAAGTCGCTGAACAGCTCGGCCATTTCCTCGGCACTTTTGAGGTATTGCTGATCGCTGTAATTCTTCGACCGCCGCGGATCGTCGAGGGCGCGACCCTCACCGATGCATACGCGGGTTTCGTGGGCTTCGAAGTCTTCCTGCTTGATGAAACGCACATCGTTGGTGGCCACCAGCGGCGCGCCGATCTTCGCCGCCAGCGCCACGGCGCCGTGCAGTTGCTCTTCGTCATTGGGGCGGCTGGTGCGCTGGACTTCCAGATAGAAGCGATCCGGGAACACCGCCATCCACTCGCGAGCCAGGGTTTCGGCTTCGTCCGGGTTGCCGCTGAGCATGGCCAGACCGATCTCGCCCTCTTTCGCCGCCGACAGCATGATCAAGCCTTCGCTGGCTTCAGCCACCCACTCGCGCTCGATGATCACCGAGCCATTGCGCTGGCCGTCGATGAAGCCACGGGAGATCAGCTCGGTGAGGTTGCGATAACCCACCGCATTCATCGCCAATAGGCTGATCCGGCTCAAGGAGTTGTCCGGATCCTTGTTCGACAGCCACAGGTCGGCGCCGCAGATCGGCTTGATCCCCGCCCCCATGGCCGCTTTATAGAATTTGACCAGGGAACACATGTTGTTCTGGTCGGTGACCGCCACGGCAGGCATGTTCATGCCGACCAGGGTCTTGACCAGCGGTTTGATCCGCACCAGACCGTCGACCAGGGAATATTCAGTGTGCAGGCGTAGATGAACGAATGAAGCCGGCATAGTGATCCTGTCTAGAAACTAGAAACGTGAAGACAACAAGGCCCGGATTGTACCGGGCCTTGAGTAAAACATCAGCCTGCGACTAACTCCCGATCAGGTTTTCCCGCGCTTCATACGCCAAGCGTACCGGGGCGAACGAGCGACGATGGATTGGGGTCGGCCCCAAGCGGGCCAGCGCTTCCAGATGAACGGGTGTCGGGTAGCCTTTATGGCCTCCGATCCCGTAACCCGGATAAATCAGTTCGAATGCCGCCATTTCTCGATCACGGCTGACCTTGGCCAGAATCGATGCCGCGGCAATGGCCGGCACCTTGCCATCACCCTGGATCACCGCTTCGGCGCGCATCGAGAGTTTCGGGCAACGGTTGCCGTCGATCATCGCCAGTTTCGGCTGAATGTGCAGCCCCTCGACGGCACGCTGCATGGCCAGCATGGTGGCGTGAAGAATGTTCAGTTCGTCGATTTCTTCTACTTCAGCCCGAGCGACATACCAGCTCAGGGCTTTTTCGCAGATTTCGTCGTAAAGCGCTTCGCGACGGGCTTCGGTGAGCTTTTTGGAATCGTTGAGGCCCAGGATGGGGCGGCTCGGATCGAGGATCACTGCCGCCGTCACCACCGCACCGCACAGCGGGCCGCGACCGACCTCATCGACACCCGCTACCAGATCTACAACCTCATCGACCAGCATAAAATCCAGGCCCAGCTGCTTGCTTGCTTTGCTCATTATGCTCTGCCAATCAGGTTCAGTACCGCGTCCGCTGCCTGATTGGAGGCGTCCAAGCGCAGGGTTCGGTGGATTTCGTCAAAGCCTCGGGTCTGCTCCTGGCCACCTTCGATCAGTGGCGACAGGGTCTGGGCCAAGGCCTCAACCGTCGCATCGTCCTGCAACAACTCCGGCACCAGCAGGCGCTGGGCCAGCAGATTCGGCAACGAGACGTAGGGACTCTTCACCATCCGTTTGAGAATCCAGAACGTCAGCGGTGCCAAGCGATAAGCGACCACCATCGGCCGCTTGTACAACAAGGCTTCCAGCGTAGCGGTGCCCGAAGCGATCAACACGGCGTCGCAAGCAGCCAGGGCCAGATGGGACTTACCGTCGAGCAAGGTCAGTGGCAGATCACGACCGGCCAGCAGCTCTTCAAGCTGGGCCCGGCGCTGCGGGCTCGCGCATGGCATGACGAACCGTACGCCCGGGCGCATGGCGCGCACGCGCTGGGCAGTGTCGAGGAACAGCGCACCAAGGCGCCCGACCTCACCACCCCGGCTACCCGGCATCAGGGCGACCAGCGGCCCATCCGGCAAGCCAAGTTCGGCCCGCGCTGCGGCGCGATCAGCCTCAAGCGGAATCGCATCGGCCAGGGAATGGCCGACAAACCGCACCGGCACGCCCTTCTCTTCATAAAATTTAGCTTCGAACGGGAACAGCGTCAGCATCAGGTCGCAACCTTCGCGAATCTTCAGCACCCGCTTCTGTCGCCAGGCCCAGACCGACGGGCTGACGTAATGCACGGTCTTGATCCCGGCCTGACGCAGTTTGAGTTCGATATTGAGGTTGAAGTCCGGGGCATCGATACCGATGAACACGTCCGGCTTCTCGGCGATCAGGTCTGCGACCAGTTTTTTGCGACGCGCCAATAGCTCGCGCAAACGGCCCAGCACTTCCACCAGCCCCATGACAGAAAGGCGTTCCATCGGGAAATACGACGTCAGGCCTTCAGCCTGCATCAGCGGACCGCCGACACCGATGAACTCGACCGCCGGATGCTGAACCTTGAGTGCGCGCATGAGGCCCGCACCCAAAATGTCACCGGAAGCCTCTCCCGCCACCAGCGCAATACGCAAATTGGCCATGGTTAACGGGTGATGCCGCGGGTCGAAGACTGGATGGAGTCACGGAACACCGCGACTTCCGGGAACTGCAGCGAGGGTTCGGCCAGCTCGACAAGCGCCTGCTCGACCGTCAGGCCCTGGCGGTAAACCACCTTGTAGGCACGACGCAGCGCGTGGATCGCATCTTCGCTGAAACCGCGACGGCGCAGGCCTTCGAAATTCATGCTGCGGGCTTCGGCCGGGTTGCCGAATACCGTGACGTAGGCTGGAACGTCCTTGCCAATGGCAGTGCCCATGCCGGAAAAGCTGTGGGCACCAATGTGGCAATACTGGTGAACCAAGGTAAAACCGGACAGGATCGCCCAGTCTTCAACGTGTACATGGCCCGCCAACGCGGTGTTGTTGACCAGGATGCAGTGGTTGCCGATAACGCTGTCGTGACCGATGTGGGCATAGGCCATGATCAGGTTGTGATCGCCCAGGGTCGTTTCCGAACGGTCCTGAATCGTCCCGCGGTGGATCGTCACGCCTTCACGGATGACGTTGTGGTCACCGATGACAAGACGGGTTTCTTCGCCCTTGTATTTCAGATCGGGCGTGTCCTCGCCTACCGAAGAAAACTGGTAGATGCGGTTGTGCTTACCGATTCGGGTCGGGCCCTTGAGAATCACATGCGGCCCGATCACTGTCCCCTCGCCGATTTCCACACCTGCGCCGATGATCGACCAAGGGCCGACTTCGACGTCGTCGGCCAGAATGGCCGTCGGATCGATGATTGCGCGAGGGTCAATCAAACTCATAGTTTGCGTTCCGCGCAGATGATTTCAGCGGAGCAGACTGGCTTGCCATCGACCGAAGCCTGGCATTCGAACTTCCAGATCTGACGCTTGCAGCTGATGAAGCGCGCTTCGAGGATCAACTGATCGCCTGGAGTGACGGGCTGACGAAAACGCAGCTTGTCGGAGCCGACGAAGTAGTAAAGCGTGCCGTCAGCGGGCTTCACGTCGAGCATTTTGAAACCGAGGATGCCGGCAGCCTGAGCCATCGCTTCAATGATCAACACGCCCGGCATGATTGGATGCGCAGGGAAGTGACCATTGAAGAACGGTTCGTTGATGCTGACATTCTTGTAGGCGCGAATGCGCTTGCCTTCCACATCCAGATCCACGACCCGGTCCACCAGCAGGAACGGGTAACGGTGAGGCAGGTATTCGCGAATCTCGTTGATGTCCATCATTTCGGGGGGAAGCCTATGTAAAGATTGGGAGCGCGCGACTGACGCGCACTCCTCTAGCAAATCAAGGAGGCAGTCTAACGGCTGTGCACACTTGATATGGAAATGGTATCAGCCATCTGATGAAGCATTACCGTCAGGGGTCACGTCCCCTACACGCTTTTCCAGCTGTCGCAGACGTCGCGCGATGTCATCGAGCTGACGGATACGGGCCGCGCTTTTACGCCATTCGGCTGCCGGTTGCATCGCCGTACCGGAAGAATAGGAACCCGGCTCGGTAATCGAGTGGGTCACCATGGTCATCCCGGTCAGGAAAACGTTGTCGCAAATCTCGATATGACCCACCAGACCCACGCCACCGGCGAGCATGCAATGCTTGCCGATTTTGGTGCTGCCGGAGATCCCCACACAGGCGGCCATGGCAGTGTGATCACCGACCTGGACGTTGTGAGCGATCTGAATCTGGTTGTCGAGCTTCACACCATTGCCGATAACGGTATCGGCCAGTGCGCCGCGATCGATAGCGGTATTTACGCCTATTTCCACGTCATCGCCGATCGAAACGCCGCCGATCTGGGCGATTTTCTGCCAGACACCTTTCTCGTTGGCAAAACCGAAGCCTTCACCGCCGAGCACAGCACCGGATTGAATCACCACCCGTTTGCCAATGCGTACGTCGTGATACAGCGTGACGCGCGGGGCCAACCAGCCGCCCTCGCCGATTTCGCATCGCGCACCGATGAAGCATTGAGCCCCAACGGTCACACCTGCGCCAATACGCGCCGCACTTTCGATGACCGCAAAGGCACCGATGCTCGCCGCCGGGTCGACCACTGCATCCGCCGCCACCACCGCTGTCGGGTGAATACCGGCAGGCGCCTTGGGTTTGGGATCGAACAAGTGGGAAACGCGCGCGTAGGCCAGATACGGATCCGGCACCACCAGTGCATCACCGGCAAAACCTTCTGCGTCAGCGGCCTTCAGCAATACGGCTGCGGCCCGACTGTCAGCCAGGTATTTACGGTATTGAGGATTTGCCAGAAAGCTCAACTGAGCTGGGCCAGCCTCTTGCAAAGTGGCTAGCCCAGTAATTGCTTTCTTCGGGTCGCCACGTAAAGTGGCGCCGAGGAACTCGGCCAACTGGCCGAGCTTTATAGTCGCTGTCATGGGTTACTTCAGCTGATTCATGCGCTCGATAACCTGGCGAGTGATGTCGTACTGAGGCTTGACATCAATCACTGCGCCACGCTCGAAGACCAGGTCAAAAGCACCTTTCTTGATGACTTCTTCCACAGCGCTGTCCAGTTTCGGCTTGAGCTGTTTCAGCATTTCACGGTCGGCAACGGCTTTGGCTTCGTTCAGTTCCTTGGACTGGAACTGGAAATCACGGGCCTTTTGCTTGAATTCGAGCTCAAGACGTTCACGCTCGCCTTGTTGCATTTTGTCGCCGCCAGCCATCAGACGGTCCTGGATACCCTTGGCGCTGCTTTCCAGGCTCTTGAGCTTGGTCAGTTGCGGGCCAAACTTCTTCTCGGCATCCACGGCGTATTTTTTCGCCGCGTCGGATTCCAGCAGTGCCATCTGATAATTCAGTACGGCGATTTTCATATCGGCAAAAGCCGGTCCTGCAACCAGTACGGTCGCCAGGAGAACCAATTGAGTCAACTTACGCACGATGCACTCCTACAAAATCCATTGTCGTTATCTTGGGTCAGACACTTAGAACGTCTGGCCGAGGGAGAATTGGAACACTTGAGTCTCAGCGTCATCCGGCTTCTTGATTGGCATGGCCAACGCGAAGCTCAAAGGCCCCAGCGCGGTGACCCATGTCACGCCTACACCGACGGAGCTGGCGACGTTGCTCAGACTGATTTCATTGCACTCGGTTTGAGCGGTCGAACCGACATTGGCGTTCGTCGTCTTGTCGCACTTGGAGTCGAATACGTTACCCACATCCCAGAATAGCGAAGTACGCAGGGAACGCTGATCCTTGACGAATGGCAGCGGGAACAGCACCTCGACACCACCCTGGATCAGGACGTTACCACCGAATGGCAGCGGATCCTGGTCCGGGTCGGCGAGCGTACCGGCGTTACCCGTGACAGCCTGACCACGGCTAGGTGTACTGCGCGGGCCAAGCGTACTGTCCTTGAAACCGCGAACCGAGTTGAAACCACCAGCATAGTAGTTCTCATAGAACGGCAAACCATCGGTCGAACCGTAGCCATCGCCATAACCCAGTTCGGTGTGAAGCCGCACAGTGTAGTTTTCAGTAATTGGCTGGAACAACTGGCCACGGTAATCAAGTTTGAAGAACGACAGGTCGCTGCCCGGGGTGGTGGTTTCCAGAGTCAGGCTCTGGGAATGGCCACGGGTCGCCAATACGCCTTTGTTCAAAGTGGACTCGGACCAACCGGCCGAAGCCTTGAAGTTCAGGTAGCTGTCGCCCTCACGGTTAACGAAGTCGAAAATCTCGTCAACGGTGTACTGACCAGTCTTGATCTCGTCCTGCTGCGCAGTCAGACCGAAGGTCAGACGCGAAGTCTCGCTGATCGGGTAGCCGACGCTCACGCCCGCACCCAGGCTGTCTACGGCATAGCTGGCCACGTCGACGTCGAGGTCGTCGTAGTCGGTAGTGCGGTAGAAAGCGTTGTAACCCAGGCTCACACCGTCAGCAGTCCAGTACGGGTCGACATAACCGAAGTTATAGCGGCTCTGGTATTCACTGCGGGTCAAACCGACGCTGACCTTGTTACCGGTACCCAGGAAGTTGTTCTGGGTGATCGAACCACCAAGGATCAGACCGGCACTCTGGGCGAAACCGACGCTGGCGGTAATCGAGCCGGACGCCTGCTCTTCAACGCTGTAGTTCACATCAACCTGGTCATCGACACCGGGCACGGCCGGCGTCTCGACGTTGACTTCCTTGAAGAAGCCCAGACGTTCCAGACGTGTCTTGGATTGATCGATCAGGTAAGTCGAAGCCCAACCGCCTTCCATCTGACGCATTTCACGGCGCAACACTTCGTCTTCGGACTTGGTGTTGCCACGGAAGTTGATGCGGTTCACGTAAGCACGCTTGCCCGGATCGACAGCGAACGTGATATCGACCGTGTGATCGTCATCGTGAGGCTGAGGTACGCCGTTGACGTTAGCGAAGGTGTAACCCTCGTTACCCAAGCGACGGGTGATCAGTTCGGACGTGGTGGTCATCAGCTTGCGCGAGAACACCTGGCCTTTCTGAACCAGCAGAAGGGACTTGATCTGGTCTTCAGGGACTTTCAGGTCACCGCTGAGCTTGACGTCACGAACGGTGTACTTCTCGCCTTCGTTGACGTTGACGGTGATGTAAACGTGCTTCTTGTCCGGGGTGATGGACACCTGGGTCGAAGCGATATCCATATTGATATAGCCGCGATCCAGATAGTAGGAGCGCAGACGCTCCAGGTCACCGGAGAGTTTTTCACGAGCGTACTTGTCATCGTTCTTGAAGAACGACAACCAGTTGCTGGTCTTGAGTTCGAACAGGTCGATGAGGTCTTCATCAGGGAAAACAGTGTTACCCACCACGTTGATGTGCTGGATAGCTGCAACGGTGCCTTCGTTGATGTTGACCTTCAGGCCCACGCGGTTACGCGGCTGTGGCACCACCTCGGTATCGACGGTAGCGGAGTAGCGGCCCTGAGCGACGTACTGACGCTGCAGCTCGTTACGCACACCTTCGAGGGTGGCGCGCTGAAAGATCTCGCCTTCGGCCAGACCGGATTGTTTGAGGCCCTTCATCAGGTCTTCAGTGGAGATCGCCTTGTTGCCTTCGATCTCGATACTGGCGACTGACGGACGCTCGACTACAGTAATGACGAGGACGTTGCCATCGCGACCCAGCTGGATATCTTGAAAGAACCCGGTTTTGAACAACGCACGAGTGGATTCCACCAGGCGACGATCATCCGCCTGTTCGCCGACGTTCAACGGCAAGGCACCAAAGACGCTACCCGCGGAGACCCGCTGTAGGCCATTGACGCGAATATCAGAGATAGTGAAGGACTCGGCGTGAACTTCGGCGATCATCAATACGGTGAGAACCGCAGTTAGCAGCAGACGTTTCATGAAGTCCTTTCTTATTCCAACTGGCAATAAAAACTGCCGCAAAATGCGGCAGATTCGCAATTCAGCGAAGCGTTACAGTCGGCCCAGATCATTAACCAGAGCAAGTAACATCACCCCGACCACCAAACTGATACCGATCTGTATCCCCCAACCTTGCACCCGATCCGACAAGGGGCGACCACGCGCCCACTCGATCAGATAAAACAACAAATGCCCCCCATCCAGTACAGGAATGGGCAACAAATTCAGAACCCCCAGGCTAATACTCAGATAAGCAAGGAAATTCAGGAAATCAGCGACGCCCGACTGGGCAGAAGCGCCCGCCACTTTAGCAATGGTTATCGGTCCACTCAAGTTTTTTACCGAGAGCTCACCGAACAACATTTTCTTGAGCGAATCGAGGGTTAGCACACTCATGGTCCAAGTGCGTCGGGCACCCTCGCCAATCGCAGCCACCGGACCGTAACTGACTTCGCGAATCATCTCTGGTGGCCAATCGACCGCTTTCACCCCAGCGCCCAGATAACCACTGGGCGATTTGCTCTCGCCGCGAGCGGCCAACGTCACAGGGACGTCGATTTGAGCACCATCGCGCTCGACGCGCAGCATGATTTTGGTATCCGGATGCATACGGACGATGTCGACTACCTGCTGCCAGTCGTCCAGCGCCTTGCCATCAAGGGCCAACAAGCGGTCACCCGGCTTCAGGCCCGCAGCCTTCGCCGGCCCTTTCGGATCAAATTCGGCCAGGACTGGAGGCAACGCCGGACGCCAAGGACGAATGCCCAACGAGCGAATCGGATCTGGCTCCTCAGCCCCCTTGAGCCACTTGTCCAGCACCAGCTCACGGGGTGAGTCCACCGTGGAGCCCTGTTCGCGGACCAGCAACTGAATGGCACCGCTCTCGCCCAGACGACGGATCAGTTGCAGGTTCACCGCGGCCCAGCCGGAGGTTGGCTCGCCATCGATAGCCATGATTTCCTGGCCCGGACTCAAACCTGCCTTGGAAGCAATACTGCCAGACTCTACCGCGCCGATAACCGGTCGGACCTGCTCGCTGCCCAGCATTGCCAATGCCCAGAAAAACACCATTGCCAATAGAAAGTTGGCGATCGGGCCGGCCGCGACGATGGCGATGCGCTGACGGACAGATTTGCGATTGAAGGATTGATCGACCTGGTCGGCCGGGACCTCGCCTTCGCGCTCGTCGAGCATCTTCACGTAGCCACCCAACGGGATGGCGGCAATTACGAACTCAGTGCCTTTGCTGTCGTGCCAGCGCAACAACGGCATGCCAAAGCCCACGGAGAAACGCAGCACTTTGACCCCACAGCGACGCGCGACCCAGAAATGGCCGAACTCGTGGAAGGTGACCAGCACACCCAGCGCTACCAGGGTGCCGACAATCATATAGAGCGCGCTCATGTACTTTCTCCGCAATCCTATCAGTGCTGCATGGGGCAACGTATTGCAGCACTTATCGCCCGTGACGGCTCAACCATTGCCCGGCCAGTACCCGTGCTTTCGCATCAGCCGTAAACACTGCCTCGAGATCATTCACTGCAACCACAGGCTCGAGGTTCAACGCTTCCTCGATAATACTCGCGATTTCCAGGTAGCGAACCCGTCCGTCGAGAAACGCCGCCACAGCCACCTCATTCGCGGCATTGAGCATGGCCGGCGCGCTATTGCCAGCTTCGGCGGCTTGACGCGCAAGGCGCAGGCACGGAAAACGTTCCTCATCGGGCGCCTGGAAATCCAGGCGAGCGATGGCAAACAGGTCCAGCGGCGCAACACCCGAATCGATTCGCTCTGGCCAGGCCAGGGCATTGGCAATCGGCGTGCGCATGTCCGGATTGCCCAACTGCGCCAATACTGAACCATCGATGTAGTCGACCAGCGAATGAATCACGCTCTGCGGGTGAATCACCACTTCGACCTGAGAAGGGGTAGCGTCGAACAGCCAGCAAGCCTCGATCAGCTCGAGCCCTTTGTTCATCATGCTGGCCGAATCCACTGAAATCTTGCGCCCCATGGACCAATTCGGATGGGCACACGCTTGTTCGGGGGAAACATGCTCCAGTTCGGCCATGGGCGTCTGCCGGAACGGGCCGCCAGAGGCTGTCAGTAAAATCCGACGCACCCCGACCGCGCCAAGTCCACGAGCGAAATCCTGTGGCATGCACTGGAAAATCGCGTTGTGTTCGCTGTCGATCGGCAGCAGCACTGAACCGCTTTTGCGCACGGCCTGCATAAACAGCGCACCGGACATCACCAGCGCTTCTTTATTGGCCAGAAGAATCTTCTTGCCAGCCTCGACCGCCGCCAGAGTCGGACGCAAGCCCGCCGCACCGACAATAGCCGCCATTACCGCATCGACTTCCGGATCGGAGGCGACCTGACACAAGCCCTCCTCCCCTACCAGAACCCGGGTCGACAGACCGGCCGCGCGCAAATCGTCCTGCAAGCGTCGGGCAGCACCAGATTCCGGCACGACGGCGAAGCGCGGCACATGACGTACACACAGCGCCAACAGTTCACTCAAACGAGTGAAACCGCTCAAGGCGAAAACCTGATAACGCTCGGGATGACGGGCGATGACGTCGAGGGTGCTCAGACCAATCGAACCGGTCGCTCCCAGCACGGTAATCTGTTGTGGGCGGCTCACGGTGCTGCCATCCACAGCAGCACGGCGAATACCGGAATCGCCGCCGTCAGGCTATCGATTCGGTCCAGCACGCCGCCGTGACCAGGCAGCAGATTACTGCTGTCCTTGATCCCCGACTGGCGCTTGAACATGCTTTCGGTGAGGTCGCCCACCACCGAAATGAACACGATTATTGCGGCACCGAACAGCCCCATCAGCATCTGAGCGAAACTCCAGTCCCGCACAAAACCGACGATTGCTGTAATCACCAGACTCACCAGCAAGCCGCCGTACACGCCTTCCCAGCTTTTGCCAGGGCTAACCTGTGGCGCCAGCTTGCGTTTGCCGAAGGCCCGACCGGAAAAGTACGCACCGATATCGGCCCCCCAGACCAGCACCATCACCGCCATGATCAGCCAGTTACCCAAAGGCTCCTGCTTGATCAGGACCAGCCCCTGCCACGCCGGCAACAGAATCAACAAACCGATCACCAGCTTGCAGGCAGCACTGGCCCAATGTTGACTGGACTGTGGATAGGTCAATACCAGGTACGTGGCCATGCCCCACCAGAGCACCGCGGCACCCAACACCCAAGGCGCGAGCCCCGGCAGGATGTGCATGAAAAACAGCATCAACGCAACCACAGCGGCATAGGCAAGGCGAATCGACTGAGCAGCGAAACCTGCCAACCGCGCCCACTCCCACGCCCCAAGCGTCACCACCAGCCCGATGAACAGCGCAAAACCGGACCCTTCGAGCAGGAAAAACCCGCCCAGGGCAATCGGCAGCAGAATCAGTGCCGTGATGATTCGTTGTTTAAGCATTAAACCCGGGCTCCAGCCTCGACCTGCTCGCTCGTTTTACCGAAGCGACGCTGGCGAGAAGCGAAATCGGCTAGCGCATTGCGCATGGCGTCGTGTTTGAAGTCCGGCCAGAACAGGTCGGAGAAGTACAACTCGGCGTAAGCCAGCTGCCACAGCAGGAAATTGCTGATGCGATGCTCGCCACCGGTACGGATGCACAAGTCTGGCAACGGCAGATCACCGGTCGCCAGACAGGTTTGCAACAGCTCGGGGGTAATGTCCTCCGGACGCAGATGCCCGGCCTGAACTTCACGGGCCAGACGCTGCGCGGCTTGCGCGATATCCCACTGACCGCCGTAGTTGGCAGCGATCTGCAGGATAAAGCGGTTGGCACCGACAGTCATCGCCTCGGCTTCGCGCATGGCGGCCTGAAGCTCCGGATGAAAACGCGAGCGATCACCAATGATGCGCAAACTGATGTTGTTGTCGTTGAGGCGCTTGGCCTCGCGACGCAATGCCTTGAAGAACAGATCCATCAAGGCACTGACTTCATCGGCCGGGCGCTGCCAGTTCTCGCTGGAGAACGCGAACAGGGTCAATACTTCGACCCCGGCCTCGGCACACACTTCGATCACCGCACGCACCGCATCCACGCCCGCTTTATGTCCGGCGACACCCGGCATAAAGCGTTTTTTCGCCCAGCGATTATTACCATCCATGATGATCGCGACATGGCGCGGCACCGCGGACGGCGCAGTCTGCTTTGTCTTATCCATTAAAACGTGACCCTTATACGGCCATCAGGTCTTTTTCTTTCTGCGCCAAATTCGCGTCAATTTCAGCCACGTACTTTTTGGTCAGATCATCAATTTCGCCAGTAGCGCGACGCTCTTCGTCTTCGCTGATTTCCTTTTCCTTGACCAGATCCTTGAGTTGGCTGTTCGCATCACGACGGATGTTGCGCACCGCAACACGGGCATCTTCAGCGACATCGCGAGCCTGCTTGGTGAAGCCCTTACGGGTTTCTTCGGTCAGGGCCGGCATGGAGATCAGCAGCAACTCGCCGAGGTTGGTCGGGTTGAGGTTCAGACCCGCGCTACCGATGGCCTTGTCGACGGCACCCAGCATGTTGCGCTCAAAGGCAACCACTTGCAGGGTACGGGCGTCTTTCACGGTGATGTTCGCCACTTGCTTGATCGGCGTGTCGGAGCCGTAGTACGGAACCATGACACCTTCCAGAATGCTTGGGTGCGCCTGGCCCGTACGAATACGGCCGAAGTTGTGCGCCAGCGATTCGACGGATTTTTTCATGCGCTCTTGAGCGTCTTTCTTGATTTCGTTGATCATTGTTGGCCTTCCTCGATCAGAGTCCCTTCAGCGCCGCCATGTACGATGTTCAGCAGGGCGCCGGGCTTGTTCATGTTAAATACGCGCAACGGCATCTTGTGGTCGCGGCACAGGCAAATAGCCGTCAGATCCATCACGCCCAGCTTGCGATCCAGTACTTCATCATAAGTCAGATGATCGAACTTCTCGGCATGCGGGTCTTTGAATGGATCAGCCGTGTAAACGCCATCGACCTTGGTTGCCTTGAGCACGACGTCAGCGTCGATTTCGATTGCACGCAAGCAAGCTGCCGAATCCGTGGTGAAGAACGGATTACCGGTACCAGCCGCAAAAATCACGACTTCCTTGGCATTCAGGTGGCGCATGGCTTTGCGGCGATCATAGTGATCGGTCACGCCAACCATGGAAATGGCCGACATCACGATGGCCGAGATATTGGCACGTTCCAGCGCATCACGCATCGCCAGGGCGTTCATCACAGTGGCCAGCATGCCCATGTGGTCGCCAGTGACCCGATCCATGCCGGCCGCGCTGAGCGCCGCACCGCGAAACAGGTTACCCCCGCCGATCACCAGACCAACCTGGACACCGATGCCGACCAGTTGGCCAACTTCCAGCGCCATGCGATCCAGAACTTTCGGATCGATCCCGAACTCTTCCGAGCCCATCAGGGCCTCGCCGCTAAGCTTGAGTAGAATGCGTTTATAGCGAGCCTGATAACCACTGCCCTGCTGAGCCATTGCGAATCTCTCCTGCGGCGTATTTTAAAAAATTCTTTGCGGGCTGTTTGCAGCCTGCGTTCACTCTAGCTTGACGCTATCACAGCGCCATCGGAACACGGCTTTGTAAGCCAGTTCCGACGAGAAGCCAAATAAATTGGCATCCCCATCTGAAAAGAGGCTGCGCGCGTGAGCGGGCAGCCTCTTCAGGGCGACAGTTAAAAAACCGTCTTATTGCTTGGCAGCAGCCAGTTGGGCAGCAACTTCTTCAGCGAAGTTGTCGACCGGCTTCTCGATGCCTTCGCCTACTTTGAAGTAGGTGAAGGAAACGATTTCAGCACCGGCTTTCTTGGCCAGCTCGCCGACTTTGATTTCAGGGTTCTTGACGAACGCCTGCTCAACCAGGCTGGCTTCGGCCAGGAACTTGCTGATACGGCCTTTGACCATGTTTTCAACGATGTTTTCCGGCTTGCCGGCGATCTTGTCAGCGTTGAGAGTCAGGAACACGCCCTTCTCACGCTCAATCGCTTCAGCGGAAACTTCCGACGGCAGCAGGAATTCAGGGTTGGTCGCCGCTACGTGCATAGCGATGTCCTTGGCCAGCTCAACAGTGCCGCCTTTCAGGACAACTGCAACACCGATCTTGTTGCCGTGCAGGTAACCACCAACAACGTCACCTTCAACGCGCGCCAGACGACGGATGTTGACGTTTTCGCCAACCTTGCCGACCAGTACCAGGCGATCAGCTTCTTGAGCTTCGATCAACGGAGCAGCTTCAGTCAGCTTGTCAGCGAACGCTTTTTCAACGCTTGCAGCAACAAATGCCTTGAAGTCGTCCTGCAGAGCCAGGAAGTCGGTCTGCGAGTTCACTTCCAGCAGAACGGCGGATTTGCCGTCTTCTTTCAGAGCGATCGCGCCTTCAGCCGCTACGTTGCCAGCTTTCTTGGCAGCCTTGATGGCGCCCGAAGCACGCATGTCATCAATGGCTTTTTCGATGTCGCCGCCAGCCTTGGTCAAGGCCTTTTTGCAATCCATCATGCCTTCGCCGGTACGCTCGCGCAGTTCTTTGACCAACGCTGCAGTAATCTCTGCCATTTTCAAATTCCTCTTGGATAGGTTTTCAACCATTCCACCCGATCGAACGGGCGTTCAATTCTTCCCGAACCACCCTTGTTAGCCGCTGCACGTTACAGATGATGTAGCTGCGCTGCTCACAAATGGTTTTCGAGGTGGCAAAAAGGGGGCCAAGCCCCCTTTTTGCTTACTGAGTCAACGCCAGGGCGTCAATTACTCAGCTGCAGCTGCCGGAGCTTCTTCAACGAACTGCTCGGTACCGCCAGCAACGTGGTTGCGACCGCGGATTACAGCATCAGCCATCGAACCCATGTACAGCTGGATAGCGCGGATTGCGTCATCGTTGCCTGGGATGATGTAGTCAACGCCTTCCGGGCTGCTGTTGGTATCGACTACGCCGATAACCGGGATGCCCAGCTTGTTGGCTTCGGTGATCGCGATGCGCTCGTGATCAACGTCGATAACGAACAGAGCGTCTGGCAGACCGCCCATGTCCTTGATACCACCCAGGGAACGATCCAGCTTCTCAAGATCGCGAGTGCGCATCAGCGCTTCTTTCTTGGTCAGCTTGGCGAAAGTACCGTCTTCGGCTTGTACTTCAAGGTCACGCAGACGCTTGATGGAAGCACGGATGGTTTTGAAGTTGGTCAGCATGCCGCCCAACCAGCGGTGATCGACGTACGGCGAACCGCAACGTGCTGCTTCTTCAGCAACGATCTTGCCAGCGGAACGCTTGGTGCCGACGAACAGAATCTTGTTTTTGCCCTGGGCCAGACGCTCTACGAAAGTCAGAGCTTCGTTGAACATTGGCAGGGTTTTTTCAAGGTTGATAATGTGGATCTTGTTACGCGCGCCGAAAATGTACTTACCCATTTTCGGGTTCCAGTAACGGGTCTGGTGACCGAAGTGCACACCGGCCTTCAGCATATCGCGCATGTTGACTTGGGACATGATAGTTCCTTAATAAGTCGGGTTTGGCCTCCACGTATCCCAATGACCAACCAGCAGCATCAGCTGAAGGCACCCAGGTCATCGTGTCGACACGTGTGTGGATTTAAGCTTCCCAGGGTATCCCCGGAAAGCGGCGCATTTTATATCACAAGGCAGAAAAAAACGAAACCCGGATTCTGAAAACCTGAGGAATGCTTTTGGCCCCTGCCTTGGAATCTCCCCAGAATGCGCCATCCTATAGAGAGAAGCGATGCACAGAGGCTCAGATTTGCGCTGATCGTCTGGTAGAATCGCGTTTTTCAGGGCTGCGAAGATCGCTCACGCAATGCCCATTTCGTTTTAGAAGGCGCCATTGAGCGCAGAGAGAGCCTGTATGACCGTCACCCTCAAAACCCCAGAGGACATCGCAAAAATGCGGATCGCCGGCAAATTGGCCGCCGATGTGCTGGAAATGATTGCCGATTATGTCAAACCGGGTGTCACCACCGAAGAACTGGACCGCATCTGCCACGACTATATCGTCAATGAGCAGAAAGCCATCCCTGCCCCGCTCAACTACAAGGGCTTCCCGAAGTCGATCTGCACCTCGATCAACCATGTGGTCTGTCATGGCATTCCGAACGAGAAACCATTGAAGGATGGCGACACGCTGAACATCGACGTCACCGTGATCAAGGACGGTTACCACGGCGACACCAGCCGCATGTTCCACGTCGGTACCGTGCCGGTCTGGGCCGAACGTCTGTCCCAGGTGACTCAGGAATGCATGTACAAGGCCATCGAACTGGTCAAACCCGGCTGCCGCCTGGGCGATATCGGTGAAGTGATCCAGAAGCACGCAGAAAAGAACGGCTTCTCGGTGGTTCGCGAGTTCTGCGGGCACGGCATCGGCAAGGTGTTCCACGAAGAACCACAAATCCTGCACTACGGCCGCGCCGGCACCGGCATGGAACTGAAAGCAGGCATGACCTTCACCATCGAGCCGATGATCAACCAGGGCAAGGCCGATACCAAGGTGTTGGGCGACGGCTGGACCGCTATCACCAAGGATCGCAAGCTGTCGGCGCAGTGGGAGCACACCCTGCTGGTGACCGAAACCGGTTACGAGATCTTCACCCTGCGCAGCGACGATACCATCGCGCGCGTTTCGGCCTGATCCCGCCCGCTCCGTTCCCAGCCTTATAGAAAGGAAAGCCAATCGATGCCGCAGGTGGATCCCGAACTCTTCGACCGCGGCCAGTTCCAGGCTGAACTGGCCCTGAAGGCAAGCCCTATTGCTGCTTTCAAGAAGGCGATCCGTCAGGCCCGCGAGGTGCTCGACGAGCGGTTCCGCAGTGGCCGGGACATTCGCCGACTGATTGAGGATCGCGCCTGGTTTGTCGACAACATCCTGCAACAAGCCTGGGAACAGTTTAACTGGAGCGAAGACGCCGATATCGCCCTGGTGGCAGTCGGCGGCTATGGTCGTGGCGAGCTACACCCCTATTCCGACATCGATCTGCTGATTTTGCTGGACAGCGCCGATCACGAAATTTTTCGGGATTCCATCGAACGTTTTCTGACGTTGCTGTGGGACATCGGCCTGGAAGTCGGCCAGAGCGTTCGTTCGGTGGACGAATGCGCCGTCGAGGCCCGTGCCGACCTGACGGTCGTCACCAATCTGATGGAAAGCCGCACCATTTGCGGCCCCGAGCGGCTGCGCCAGCGCATGCTGGATGTCACCAGCACCGCGCACATGTGGCCGAGCAAGGAGTTCTTCCTGGCCAAGCGCGCCGAGCAAAAGGCCCGTCACCACAAATACAACGACACCGAATACAACCTGGAACCCAACGTCAAAGGCTCGCCCGGTGGCCTTCGGGATATTCAGACGATTCTCTGGGTGGCCCGTCGCGAATACGGCACCCTGAACCTGCGGGCCTTGGCGGGCGAAGGTTTCCTGGTGGAGAGCGAAAACGCCCTGCTGGCCTCGTCCCAGGAGTTTCTGTGGAAGGTACGTTACGCCCTGCACATGCTCGCCGGCCGCTCAGAAGACCGCCTGTTGTTCGACCACCAGCGTTCCATCGCCGGGCTATTGGGGTTCGAAGGCAACGACGCCAAGCAAGCCATCGAAAACTTCATGCAGCAGTATTATCGGGTAGTCATGAGCATTGCCCAGCTCAGCGACCTGATCATCCAGCACTTTGAAGAAGTGATCCTGGCCCCCGAAGACGAAGCACCACCACAGCCGATCAACTCGCGGTTCCAGCTGCACGACGGCTACATCGAGGCGCGTAGCGACAACGTGTTCCGCCGTACGCCATTCGCCATGCTCGAGATCTTTGTGCTGATGGCCCAGCAACCGGAAATCAAAGGTGTACGCGCCGATACCATCCGTCTGCTGCGCGAGAATCGTCATCTGATCGATGACGACTTCCGCAACGATATTCGTAATACCAGCCTGTTCATCGAGCTGTTCAAGTGCAAAATCGGCATCCACCGCAATCTGCGGCGGATGAACCGTTACGGCATCCTTGGGCGCTATCTGCCGGAGTTCGGCTTCATTGTCGGGCAGATGCAGCATGACCTGTTTCATATCTATACGGTCGACGCGCACACCCTGAACCTGATCAAGCACCTGCGTAAGCTGCAGTACACCCAGGTGTCGGAAAAATTCCCGTTGGCCAGCAAGCTCATGGCCAAACTGCCCAAACCCGAACTGATTTACCTGGCCGGTCTTTATCACGACATTGGCAAGGGCCGGCATGGCGATCACTCGGAAATCGGCGCCGTGGACGCCGAAGCTTTTTGCCAGCGCCACCAGTTGCCGATCTGGGACAGCCGTCTGATCGTATGGCTGGTGCAGAACCATTTGATGATGTCGACCACGGCCCAGCGCAAAGACCTGTCCGACCCGCACGTGATCCACGATTTCGCGCAGACCGTCGGCGATGAAACCCGCCTCGATTATCTGTACGTGCTGACCGTTGCCGACATCAACGCAACCAACCCGACGCTGTGGAACTCCTGGCGCGCGAGCCTGTTGCGCCAGCTCTACACCGAGACCAAGCGCGCCTTGCGTCGTGGTCTGGAAAACCCGGTGGATCGCGAAGAGCAGATCCGCCAGACCCAGAGCGCGGCACTGGACATTCTCGTACGCGGCGGCAACGATCCGGACGATGTCGAGCAGCTCTGGGCGCAACTGGGCGATGACTACTTCCTGCGCCACACCGCCGGCGACGTGGCCTGGCACACTGACGCGATTCTGCAGCAGCCGGCCGACGGCGGCCCGCTGGTGCTGATCAAGGAAACCACCCAGCGCGAGTTCGAGGGCGGTACGCAGATCTTCATCTATGCACCGGACCAGCACGATTTTTTCGCCGTGACCGTGGCAGCGATGGACCAGCTCAACCTGAACATTCACGATGCCCGGGTCATCACCTCCAGCAGCCAGTTCACCCTCGACACCTATATCGTGCTCGACACCGATGGCGATTCGATCGGCGACAACCCGGCGCGGGTCAAGCAGATCCGCGAAGGCCTGACCGAAGCCCTGCGCAACCCGGACAATTACCCGACCATCATCCAGCGTCGGGTGCCGCGCCAGCTCAAGCATTTTGCGTTTGCGCCACAGGTCACAATCCACAACGATGCTCAGCGTCCGGTGACCGTGCTGGAGCTCAGTGCGCCCGACCGTCCGGGGTTGCTGGCGCGGATCGGCACGATCTTCCTGGAATTCGACTTGTCGCTGCAGAACGCCAAGATCGCCACCCTGGGCGAGCGCGTGGAAGACGTGTTCTTCATCACCGATGCGAACAATCAGCCGCTGTCCGACCCGTTGCTGTGCAGCCGCTTGCAGGATGCCATCGTCGAACAGCTGAGCGTCAGCCAGGAACCCGATATCAAACTGTCCCGATTCAGTATCTGAACCAACAATTTCCCCTGTGGGAATGGACTTCCTGTGGACAGGGGCTTGTTGTGGCGAGAGGGCTTGCCTCACCACAACAAGCCCCCTGCACCACACTAGCCCTCCCACATTGAACGAGGCCCTCATGAACAACGCTCTGAACCAGTTGCAGCCCTACCCGTTCGAAAAGCTCCGCGCCCTGCTCGGCAGCGTCACGCCAAACCCGGAAAAGCGCGCCATCGCGCTGTCCATCGGCGAGCCGAAA
The DNA here is from genome assembly GCF_019218905.1 of Pseudomonas sp. PDM24. Lineage (NCBI taxonomy): Bacteria > Pseudomonadati > Pseudomonadota > Gammaproteobacteria > Pseudomonadales > Pseudomonadaceae > Pseudomonas > Pseudomonas sp. PDM24. Next base: position 371,927 of record NZ_JAHUWR010000006.1, read on the forward strand.
CACCGCTCACCAGCTTTTGTCGCTGAAGCCCTGGCAAGCAATCTGGATCAGATGGCCGTGTATCCGACTACCCTCGGCATCCCTGCCTTGCGTGAAGCTATCGCCGCCTGGTGCGAACGCCGCTTCAGCATCCCGAACGGCTGGCTCGACCCGGCGCGCAATGTGCTGCCGGTCAACGGCACCCGCGAAGCGCTGTTCGCGTTCACCCAGACCGTGGTCAACCGTGGTGACGACGCATTGGTGGTCAGCCCGAACCCGTTCTATCAAATCTACGAAGGCGCGGCATTCCTCGCCGGCGCCAAGCCGCATTACCTGCCGTGCCTGGATGAAAACGGCTTCAACCCGGATTTCGACGCTGTTTCACCGGACATCTGGAAACGCTGCCAGATCCTGTTCCTGTGCTCGCCGGGTAACCCGACCGGTGCACTGATTCCGGTCGAAACTCTGAAGAAGCTGATCGCCCTGGCTGACGAATACGACTTCGTGATCGCCGCAGACGAGTGCTACAGCGAGCTGTATTTCAACGAACAAACCCCACCGCCAGGCCTGCTCAGCGCATGCGTCGAACTGGGTCGCAAGGACTTCAAGCGTTGCGTGGTGTTCCACAGCCTGTCCAAGCGTTCCAACCTGCCGGGCCTGCGTTCGGGCTTCGTGGCCGGTGATGCCGATATTCTCAAAGGCTTTCTGCTGTATCGCACCTATCACGGCTGCGCGATGCCGGTTCAGACCCAACTGGCCAGCGTTGCCGCATGGAATGATGAAGTGCATGTACGCGCCAACCGTGCGCTGTACCGCGAGAAATACGATGCGGTGCTGGAGATCCTCAGCCCGGTGATGGACGTGCAGCGCCCGGACGGTGGTTTCTACCTGTGGCCGAATGTGAACGGTGATGACGCGGCATTCTGCCGTGATCTGTTCGAGCAGGAACACGTGACCGTGGTACCGGGTTCTTACCTGTCACGCGATGTGGATGGCGTCAATCCAGGCGCCGGGCGTGTACGCATGGCATTGGTCGCGCCTTTGGCCGAATGCGTAGAGGCGGCTGAGCGAATTCGCAACTTCATTACAACACGCAACAACTAACAACTAACAACTATTACGCCTGCACCGCGCAATGCGGCGCAGGCCAACTTAGACAACAACGCAAACCCCTCAATCATCAACTCCGCATTAACCATTATACGTAATAACTTGCACAACCAAACCCATAGACAATTCCATTCAACTAAAATACTTTCAAGGCTCACTCACAACCAATCAAATACAACAACATGAATCAATATAACTACTGCAACCCCCTTAAACCCACCGACCCGCTCGCGTCTTATGATGCTGCAATTAACGAGCGCCCCGGTAACAATACAAACAGCAGCGGCGGTCGAAACAAACGCAGCGTTGGTGAGCACACCAAGTACTGGCGCCCCGGAAGAACATTAAAAATTCTCGTTTACCGCTATAACGAACAGTCATTTGAAGCCGTAAAAAATGGCGCAAACAAATGGCTTCCCTACATCAATCTAAACTTCGAATTCATTGAAATGGACGAAGAAGACATCTATGACTCCGATGACTTTCTAGGCGATATCCGGGTCAACTTTCAACCCTTATTAAAAAATGGCGGTAGCTCACAACTGGGTACCGACGCACTGACCGGCAGTCCCCATACCCCATCGATGGTATTGGGAACTGACTTTGCCTCACCCCATTACGAGTATGTGGTCATCCATGAGTTTGGACATGCACTGGGCTTGAACCATGAACATCAACATCCAGATGCCGCGATACCATGGGACCGAGAAAAAACCTATGCACACATGGAAATCGATTCAAAACTGTCCCGTGCAGATGTTGACGCCAACGTCTTTCCACTCGAGCGTACTGCCAATCGGACCTATACGCCCTACGACCGGCATTCAGTGATGCATTATCAAGTCCTCAACGAACTCACTGTGGGCGACTGGCATCAACCCAAGAACTTGCACATCAGCGAGGGAGACATCTCCGCCATGCGCGCGATTTATCCATAATCATCACAGTACACGTTGGCGGTTACTTGACGGCCCCCAGCTTGACCTCGCTTGGATCAAGCTCCCCCAACACCTCGCGCAGCACGTCATCACCGATCTGGTGATGACGACTGAGGCTGTACAACTCCAGGCGCTGCGCCCGCAGCGCCCTGAACGTCACCAGGCCCGAGGCATCGTTCATCAGCGCCTCGCCCTGCAGCATACCAACGGTAACGGCAACGGGATCACCCGTCCGATCAGGCGCGAAACGCCGACCAGCATCAACAGGATCAGGACGGAATAGGCGGTTTGCATAAAGCGTGATTCCCAGACAATCGACAGCATTGAAGTGACATGTCAGCCGCTTAGACTGCGACCTGGCCCTTGCACCAATGTCGCACGCCGGCACACCGCGCCTTCTGTAGGAGCCGAGCTTGCTCGCGAAAGCAGAGGGTCAGTCAACATCATTGCTGGATGTCATACCGCTATCGCGAGCAGGCTCGCTCCTACAGGTTTGGCGGTAACGAATGAACCACAGCCGACGCGAAACCGTCCGGTCATGGCATAATCCTTCACCTTTTATTTTCAGCACCTGCAAAGGGGGCAATTCCTTGACCGCTTCAAGCAAAACGTTGCACCTTTTCGGCATCAAAGCCTGCGACACCATGAAAAAGGCGCGCACCTGGCTCGATGAACACGCTGTCAGCTATGACTTTCATGATTACAAAACGGTCGGAATCGACCGTGAACACCTGAGCCAATGGTGCGACGAGCACGGCTGGCAAGTGGTGTTGAACCGTGCAGGCACGACCTTTCGCAAGCTCGACGACGAACGCAAAGCCGATCTCGACCAGCGCAAGGCCATCGAACTGATGCTCGCACAACCTTCGATGATCAAGCGCCCGGTGCTCGATCTCGGTGACCGAACCCTGATTGGCTTCAAGCCAGATATCTACGCGGCCGCGCTCAAGTAAGGCAGCCCGTTCCATTTTGTTAGAGGTATCAACATGTCCACTACCCTGTTCAGCCTGGCCTTTGGTGTCGGCACTCAAAACCGTCAAGGCGCATGGCTGGAAGTGTTTTACGCGCAGCCACTGCTCAACCCGTCGGCCGAACTGGTCGCCGCCATTGCGCCGGTTCTGGGCTACACCGACGGCAATCAGGCCATCGCCTTCAGCACCGCTCAGGCGTCCCAACTGGCCGAAGCGCTGAAAAGCGTCGACGCTGCACAAGCGGCACTGCTGACCCGTCTGGCCGAGAGCCACAAGCCGCTGGTCGCCACGCTGCTGGCCGAAGATGCACAGCTGAGCTCCACACCTGAGGCTTACCTCAAGCTGCACCTGCTGTCCCATCGCCTGGTCAAGCCCCACGGCCTGAACCTGGCCGGGATCTTCCCGTTGCTGCCGAACGTGGCCTGGACCAGCCAGGGCGCGATCGATCTGGCCGAACTGGCCGAGCATCAACTGGAAGCCCGTCTGCGCGGCGAGCTGCTGGAAGTGTTCTCGGTGGACAAGTTCCCAAAAATGACCGACTACGTGGTACCGGCCGGCGTGCGTATCGCTGACGCGGCGCGCATTCGCCTGGGTGCTTACGTGGGCGAAGGCACCACCGTCATGCACGAAGGTTTCGTCAACTTCAACGCCGGCACCGAAGGCCCGGGCATGATCGAAGGCCGCGTTTCCGCTGGCGTATTTGTCGGCAAGGGTTCGGACCTGGGCGGCGGTTGCTCGACCATGGGCACCCTGTCGGGTGGCGGCAACATCGTGATCAAGGTCGGCGAAGGCTGCCTGATCGGTGCCAACGCTGGTATCGGTATCCCGTTGGGCGATCGCAACACTGTTGAGTCGGGCCTGTACGTGACGGCCGGCACCAAGGTTGCACTGCTGGATGAGCACAACAAACTGGTCAAAGTCGTTAAAGCCCGTGAACTGGCCGGTCAGCCTGACCTGCTGTTCCGCCGCAATTCGGAGACCGGTGCAGTGGAGTGCAAAACCCACAAATCGGCCATCGAACTGAACGAAGCGCTGCACGCTCACAACTAAGCAGAGCGTCAAACGATCACCTGAACTTGTAGGAGCGAGGCTTGCCCGCGAAGCTTTTGGCGCCAGTAATGACGCCTTCGCGAGCAAGCTTCGCTCCTACACAGGTCCGGCGTAGACCCGACCATCAGGTCAGGCGTACACCCCGCCCATGTTCACCAGGGCCCGATAACATGCTGATTCCCTCTCCTTGGCGCGCCGATTTCCCGGCCATCGCCGCCCTGCAACGGCAAGACCAGACTTATCTGGACAACGCCGCCACCACGCAAAAACCTCAAGCCCTGCTGGATGCCCTGGCGCATTACTACGCCAACGGCGCGGCCAACGTGCATCGGGCGCAACACTTGCCCGGCGCCCATGCCACCCAGGCGTTCGAAGATAGCCGCAACAAAGTCGCGCAATGGCTCAACGCCGGCGATTGCGGGCAGATCATCTTTACCCACGGCGCGACGTCCGCGCTGAACCTCTTGGCCTATGGCCTGGAACACGTATTCAATCCGGGCGATGAAATTGTCATCAGCGCTCTGGAGCATCACGCCAACCTGTTGCCATGGCAGCAACTGGCCCACCGTCGCGATTTAAAACTGGTGATCCTGCCGCTGGATGTCGACGGTTTGATTGACCTTGAAGCCGCCGCTCGCCTGATCGGCCCGCGTACCCGCCTGCTGGCGATCAGTCAGCTGTCCAACGTGCTCGGCGCCTGGCAGCCGTTGCCCGCATTACTGGCGATGGCCAAAGCGCACAACGCAATGACCGTGGTTGACGGCGCTCAAGGCGTGGTGCATGGTCGGCATGACGTGCAGGCGCTGGGTTGCGACTTCTATGTGTTTTCCAGCCACAAGCTCTACGGCCCGGATGGCCTGGGTGCGCTGTTCGGTCGTCATGAAGCGCTGGAGCAACTGCGCCCCTGGCAGTTCGGCGGCGAAATGGTGCTGGATGCCAACTACCACGATGCACGCTTTCGTCCTGCGCCACTGGGGTTCGAGGCGGGTACGCCACCGATTTCCAGCGTGATTGGCCTGGGGGCGACCCTGGATTATCTGGCCGGGCTGGATCAGGACGCCGTGTCCGCCCATGAAGCGGCGCTGCATGACTATTTGCTCAAAGGCCTTGAAGCGCGCAACGGCATTCGTCTGCTAGGCAAGCCGCAACTGGCACTGGCCAGTTTTGTCGTCGAAGGTGTGCATAACGCTGATCTGGCGCATTTGCTGACCGAACAGGGAATCGCCGTTCGCGCCGGTCATCATTGCGCCATGCCGTTGCTCAAAAGCCTTGAACTGGCCGGGGCGATTCGGGTGTCGTTAGCGTTGTACAACGACTCCGAAGACCTTGAACGTTTTTTTGAAGCGCTGGATCAGGCTCTGGAGTTGTTGCGATGACCTTGCCCGCCGATGCCGTCACCGCGCTGGATACTTTTCAGCAGGCTGCGAGCTGGGAACAGCGGGCGCGGTTGCTGATGCAATGGGGTGACCGTCTGCCGCCGTTGAGTGATGTGGATAAAGTCGAGGCCAACCGCGTGCATGGCTGTGAGAGCCAGGTGTGGCTGGTCGGTGCGCTGCAGGACGGGCACTGGCAATTCAGCGCCAGCAGCGATGCGCGCTTGATTCGCGGGTTAGTGGCGCTGCTGCTGGTGCGGGTCAACGGCTTGTCCGCAGTTGAGTTGCAGCAGGTGGATTTGGCGGATTGGTTTAATCAGCTGGGGCTCTCGCGGCAGTTGTCGTCGTCGCGCAGTAATGGCCTCAACGCCGTGCTACAGCGGATGCGGGATTTGTCTACGCCCCTGTAGGAGCGAGGCTTGCCCGCGAAGGCGGTGTGACAGATAAAACGCCTTCGCGGGCAAGCCTCGCTCCTACATAGGATGGTGTTTCAAACCTGCGGCTTGACCCGATCCGCCGGGCGCCGAACCCCGGCCACAATCTTATCCACAGCCTTGGTCGCCGCGACCATGCCGAATGTCGCCGTCACCATCATCACCGCGCCAAAGCCGCCGGCGCAGTCGAGCTTCACGCCATCACCGACAAAACTCTCCTGCAAGCAAATGCTGCCATCCGGTTTCGGGTAGCGCAGTTGCTCGGTGGAGAACACGCAGGGCACGCTGTAGTGACGGGTCACGGTGCGGGAGAAGCCGTAGTCGCGGCGCAGCGTGGAACGCACTTTCGACGCCAGCGGATCATTGAACGTGCGGTTCAGGTCGCAGACCTGAATCAGTGTCGGGTCGATCTGCCCGCCCGCGCCGCCGGTGGTGATGATCTGGATCTTGCGACGTTTGCACCAGGCGATCAGCGCCGCTTTGGCGTTGACGCTGTCGATGCAGTCTATAACGCAGTCGATGTTCGGCGTGATGTACTCGGCCATGGTTTCACGGGTGACGAAGTCCGCCACCGCATGCACCGTGCAGTCCGGGTTGATCCCGCGCAGACGCTCGGCCATCACCTCGACCTTGGGCTTGCCGACGGTGCTGTCCAGCGCATGCAGCTGACGGTTGACGTTGCTGACGCAGACGTCGTCCAGGTCGAACAGCGAAATCTCGCCCACGCCACACCGGGCAACAGCTTCCGCCGCCCAGGAACCGACGCCACCGACGCCGACGATCGCTACATGGGCCGCACGCAAGCGCTCAAGGCCTTCGATGCCATACAAGCGGGCGATGCCAGCAAACCGCGGATCTTCTGTACTCATGACCATTACCCCAAAAACCGGCGCGCATTATAGGGCCGTCGGCGGCCAAGAGCATCTTTGGGTCTATAAACGGCGGTCTTGACTGCCTTAATTGCCTACAAATTTATTGGAATTGGGCTACAACGCCCCGGTCAAAGAACTTAAGTCGACTTGGATTGCCCAACGTCCGGCATTTCCCTGTCCGCTGTACGGTCAGTGAACGCCCGGTGTAGGATGCGCGCCCCGCCCCTTGGCAGCCGGCCGCCGACTGTTCCTTCGTTCAGTAGCCCCTGGAACCTGAAATAGCTATGTCATCGCGTAAATTTGGACTCAACCTGGTCGTGGTTCTTGCAATCGCCGCCTTGTTCACCGGTTTCTGGGCGCTGGTCAATCGCCCCGTCACCGCCCCCAACTGGCCTGAACAGATCTCCGGCTTTTCGTACTCGCCGTTTCAACAAGGCCAGTACCCGCAAAAAGCCCAGTACCCGACCGACGATGAAATGCGTCGCGACCTGGAGATCATGAGCAAGCTGACGGACAACATCCGGACCTACTCGGTCGACGGCACGCTGGAGAACATTCCCAAACTGGCGGAAGAATTCGGCCTGCGGGTGACCTTGGGTATCTGGATCAGCCCGGATGAAGAGCGCAACGAGCGCGAGATCACCCGCGCCATCGAAATCGCCAACACCTCGCGCAGCGTGGTTCGCGTGATTGTCGGTAATGAGGCGATCTTCCGTAAGGAAATCACTGCAGCAGAGCTGAGCCTGATCCTGGATCGCGTCCGCGCGGCCGTAAAGGTTCCGGTCACCACCTCCGAACAGTGGCATGTCTGGGAAGAAAACCCGAGCCTGGCCAAGCACGTCGACCTGATCGCGGCTCACGTTCTGCCCTACTGGGAGTTCGTTCCCGTGGATAAGGCCGGTCAGTTCGTTCTTGACCGCGCCCGTGACCTGAAAAAGATGTTTCCGAAAAAGCCTCTGCTGCTCTCCGAGGTAGGCTGGCCGAGCAACGGCCGCATGCGCGGTGGCGCCGATGCGTCGCCGGCGGACCAGGCGATTTACCTGCGCACATTGGTCAACAAGCTCAACCGCCAGGGCTTCAACTACTTCGTGATCGAAGCCTTCGACCAGCCGTGGAAGGCCACTGACGAAGGTTCGGTGGGCGCGTATTGGGGTGTGTTCAACGCCGCGCGCCAACAGAAATTCAATTTCGAAGGCCCGGTGGTCGCGATCCCGCAATGGCGTGTGCTGGCGATCGGCTCGGCGGTATTGGCCCTGCTGTCCCTGACCCTGCTAATGATCGACGGCTCGGCCCTGCGTCAACGTGGCCGCACCTTCCTGACCTTTATCGCGTTCCTGTGCGGTTCGGTATTGGTGTGGATCGGTTATGACTACAGCCAGCAATACAGCACCTGGTTCAGTCTGACGGTGGGCTTCCTGCTCGCCCTCGGTGCACTCGGGGTGTTTATCGTTCTGCTGACCGAGGCCCATGAACTAGCCGAAGCGGTCTGGACCCACAAACGCCGGCGTGAATTCCTGCCAGTGGTGGGTGATTCGGACTACCGACCGAAGGTGTCGATTCACGTACCTTGCTACAACGAGCCGCCGGAGATGGTCAAACAGACCCTCAACGCCCTGGCCAATCTCGACTATCCGGACTTCGAAGTCCTGATCATCGACAACAACACCAAAGACCCGGCGGTCTGGGAACCGGTGCGCGATTATTGCGAAACCCTCGGCCCGCGCTTCAAGTTCTTCCACGTGGCACCGTTGGCTGGCTTCAAGGGCGGCGCGCTGAATTACCTGATTCCGCATACCGCCAAGGATGCCGAAGTGATTGCGGTGATCGACTCGGACTACTGCGTCGACCCGAACTGGCTCAAGCACATGGTGCCGCATTTCGCCGATCCGAAAATCGCCGTGGTGCAATCGCCACAGGATTACCGCGACCAGAACGAAAGCACCTTCAAGAAGCTCTGCTACGCGGAATACAAAGGCTTCTTCCACATCGGCATGGTCACCCGCAACGACCGTGACGCGATCATCCAGCACGGCACCATGACCATGACCCGGCGCTCGGTGCTCGAGGAACTGGGCTGGGCCGACTGGTGCATCTGTGAAGACGCCGAGTTGGGTCTGCGCGTGTTCGAAAAAGGCCTGTCGGCGGCGTATTACCACGACAGCTACGGCAAAGGCCTGATGCCTGATACCTTCATCGACTTCAAGAAACAGCGTTTCCGCTGGGCCTACGGAGCGATTCAGATCATCAAGCGTCACACCGCCAGCCTGCTGCGCGGCAAGGACACCGAACTGACCCGTGGCCAGCGTTACCACTTCCTCGCGGGCTGGTTGCCGTGGGTGGCGGACGGCATGAACATCTTCTTCACCGTCGGCGCACTGTTGTGGTCGGCAGCTATGATCATCGTGCCGCAACGGGTCGATCCGCCGTTGTTGATTTTCGCGATCCCGCCGTTGGCGCTGTTCGTGTTCAAGGTCGGCAAGATCATCTTCCTGTACCGCCGTGCGGTCGGGGTCAACCTCAAGGATGCGTTCTGCGCAGCATTGGCAGGGCTGGCGTTGTCGCACACCATCGCCAAAGCGGTGCTGTACGGTTTCTTCACCAGCAGCATTCCGTTCTTCCGCACCCCGAAAAACGCCGATAACCATGGCTTCTGGGTGGCGATTTCGGAGGCGCGCGAAGAGGTGTTCATCATGTTGCTGTTGTGGGGCGCGGCGCTGGGGATCTTCCTGGTGCAAGGCCTGCCGAGCAACGACATGCGCTTCTGGGTGACCATGTTGCTGGTGCAGTCACTGCCATACCTGGCGGCGCTGATCATGGCGTTCCTGTCGTCGCTACCCAAACCGGTGGCTGAAGCCACGACCGCACCGGCTGTCTAAATCAGTACAGATGCACTAAACGGCGGCCAATGGCCGCCGTTTTGCTTTAAGATAACCGCCATTTTGCAGGCCTTGGCCGGGCACGTACCAACGGCCGAACGCCATACCTGTGGGAGCGGGCTTGCTCGCGAAGCTTTTGGCGTCAGTGATGGCCCCTTCGCGAGCAAGCCCGCTCCCACATTTAGCCCGCGCCCATATTTCATGTTTTCGGAGCTTTCCATGACGGCCCACGCCGACCTTTCGCCGACCCTTCAACTCGCCATCGACCTGATCCGCCGTCCGTCCGTGACGCCGGTCGACGCCGATTGCCAGAAGCAGATGATGCAGCGCCTGGGCGATGCCGGGTTCAAGCTGGAACCGATGCGCATCGAAGAGGTGGATAACTTCTGGGCGACCCACGGTAAACACGAAGGCCCGGTGCTGTGCTTCGCCGGCCACACTGACGTGGTTCCGACCGGCCCGGTAACCGCCTGGCAGATCGACCCGTTCAACGCGGTGATCGACGAGCACGGCATGCTCTGCGGCCGTGGCGCGGCCGACATGAAAGGCAGCCTGGCCTCCATGACCGTGGCAGCCGAGCGCTTCGTCGCCGACTACCCGGACCACAAAGGCAAGGTCGCTTTCCTGATCACCAGCGACGAAGAAGGCCCGGCCCATCACGGCACCAAGGCTGTGATCGAACGCCTCGCCGCCCGTAAAGAACGTCTGGACTGGTGCATCGTCGGCGAACCGTCGAGCACCACCCTGGTCGGTGACGTGGTCAAGAACGGCCGTCGCGGCTCCCTCGGCGCCAAATTGACCGTGCGCGGCGTGCAGGGTCACGTGGCCTATCCGCACCTGGCGAAGAACCCGATCCACCTCGCTGCCCCGGCGCTGGCCGAGCTCGCCGCCGAACACTGGGACCACGGCAACGATTTCTTCCCGCCGACCAGTTTCCAGATTTCCAACGTCAATTCCGGCACTGGCGCGACCAACGTGATCCCGGGTGATCTGGTGGCGGTGTTCAACTTCCGCTTCTCGACTGAATCCACCGTCGAAGGCCTGCAAAAGCGCGTCGCCGACATCCTCGACAAGCATGGCCTGGACTGGCACATCGACTGGGCCCTGTCCGGCCTGCCGTTCCTCACCGAACCGGGTGCGCTGCTGGACGCCGTGTCGTCGAGCATCAAGGACATCACCGGTCGTGAAACCAAGGCCTCCACCAGCGGCGGCACCTCCGACGGCCGCTTCATCGCGACCATGGGCACTCAGGTTGTCGAACTGGGCCCGGTCAACGCGACGATTCACCAGGTCAATGAGCGCGTGCTGGCGGCCGATCTCGATGTGCTGACCGAAATCTACTACCAGACTCTGATCAAGTTGCTCGCCTGATGCTCGCATGTCCGATCTGCAGCGAACCGCTGAACACGGTGGACAACGGCGTGGCTTGCCCCGCCGGGCATCGTTTCGACCGTGCGCGGCAGGGTTACCTGAACCTGTTGCCGGTGCAGCACAAAAACAGCCGCGACCCTGGGGATAACCTGGCGATGGTCGAAGCCCGTCGCGACTTCTTGAACGCAGGCCATTACGCGCCAGTGGCCAAGCGTCTGGCGGAACTGGCCGCGCAATACGCGCCCCAGCGCTGGCTGGACATCGGTTGTGGCGAGGGTTACTACACCGCGCAAATCGCTGAAGCCTTGCCCAACGCCGATGGCTATGCGCTGGACATTTCCCGGGAAGCGGTCAAACGTGCCTGCAAACGCAACCCTGCCCTGACCTGGTTGATCGCCAGCATGGCGCGGGTGCCACTGGCCTCTGGCAGTTGCCAGTTTCTCGCCAGCGTTTTCAGCCCGCTGGACTGGGAAGAAGCCAAGCGCCTGCTCAGCCCCGGCGGCGGCCTGATGAAAGTCGGGCCGACCAGCGGCCATCTGATGGAATTGCGCGAGCGACTGTACGACGAAGTGCGCGAGTACACCGATGACAAGCATTTGGCGCTGGTGCCGGAAGGCATGGCGCTGCAGCACAGCGAAACCCTAGAGTTCAAACTGACGTTGGTCAGTGGTCAGGATCGCGCGAACCTGTTGGCCATGACACCCCACGGCTGGCGCGCCAGCGCCGAACGCCGGGCGGCGGTTATCGAACAGGCCGAGCCGTTCGAGGTCACTGTTTCGATGCGCTACGATTATTTTGTTCTTCAATAAACTCTTAAATTTTGGTCTTGAGCAAACAACTTGAGGCCGGCTAAATCCGCGAATGGATTTTTCAGACCCGCAGTGAGGACATCCATGCGCCAACCCGATATCGAGATTTACCTGAAAGACGCCGACGTCGACTACAAGGCCATCGCGGCCTGGCTCGGCGCGGCTTTAGGCCCGTGCACCGACTGGGTTCAGAAAGGCCAGACCTACAAGTGCAAGGCCGGCAGCGTGCCGGTCACCTGGTTGCCGAAAGCCGTGGGCAAATGGAACAGCCTGTTCCTGGACAGCGACCAGACCCCATGGGAAGACGACATCGCCTGCGCCCGCGCAGCCTTTGCCGCGCTGAACGTCGAAGTGCGTTGCGCACCGGGTAGCTGGGTCGAGGAAGAAGGTGAAGAGACGGCCGATCGCTGGATACGCATCAGCGCCGATGGTGAAGAAGAAATCACCTGGAAAACTGCTTAAGCAACAATCAGGCAGGCCGTCCAGGCGACCTGCCCTTTTCCGCCCTCTAAATACCTTGGTCCGCAGCTCTGTAGCTGAACAGGCTTGCTGCCGGCATGTTGGGTGCGACCCGGATGACCGGAATCGATCGGCCCGTCATCTTGTAGAAATCCCGTTGTATGAATTTCGCCTGTTCAAGCCCCGCATTTCCATTCGAACCGTCGAGATAAAAGAACGCTTTGATGGGGAGCGTCCCGGTGTTCTGAGGCCAGGTTTTGATCACGATTTCGTTTTGCCTCCAGCGAATGTGTTCGGCCATCGGGTTGTCCCTCGCAGAAAGGCTCAGGGCAAATGAGGACTGGTCGGTACCGAAGCCACACTGATGGAGATAGCGACTTTCATTGGTCGGTGGATAAGCCTGCATATGCGTGCGCCAGGCTGCAACAGTTACGATGCCCTGTGCAGCACAGGGCCTGCTGGTTTGTGGAAACTGCGAGGAGTCACCACACCCACTCGAGTACCGATTGCCGGTCCCCGCATCATAGGCAAAGGAACAAAGCACCTGAAGCGGGTATCCCCCGTTCTCGGTGAAGGCCTGCGCTGGCTTGAGAATCAGCCCGTGATTTCTCCCCTCCTGCAGTCGACTCATCCCCAGGTCAGACCGCATATAGCTGAACGAAACACCTCCCAGCCTCACAGCGCCCGGACTGGGATTCCACGCGCGAAATGCGGGCGAGGCATCGACTACCCTGATCAGCACTCCGTTGCATTCATATGCAGCTTTATTACCCGGACAGGTATTGCTGGTGTTGGAATACTGCGCATTAAGCTCATTCGCCACACGCTGTCCATCGGTCGGAGCTGTTGAACCAACGATCCTGACCACCAGCGGCGACGACGTAATCAGACTGCCCGCACCGCTCACCTTGTAGGTGTAAGTCAGATTGACCGTACGCCCCTTGTTTTCAGTCACCCACGCCTTGGGCAACTTGAACGTCAGTGTGCCTACGGTGGATACGGTCTGGATTGGCGCATCACGCAGCGCAACGCCGGTCAGGCGCACGCCGACGGTATCCCTTGGCGCCAGGTTCGGGTAACTGACCTGCACGTTGGCCTCGGTGCCGAGGGTATCGGCGTTCAACTCGCCGGCTGGCGCTTCGACCACCTTGAACACATTCAGGCCCTGAGCGCCCACCACACGGATGAACAACGGTGACGATGAAATCAGGCTGCCCGCCCCCCCCACCTTATAGATATAAGTCAGAAGGACCCCACGCCCCTTGTTTTCAGTCACCCACGCCTTGGGCAACTTGAACGTCAGCGTGCCCACGGTGGACACGGTCTGGATTGGCGTCTCACGCAGTGCCACGCCGGTCAGGCGCACACCGACGGTATCGCGGATCGCCAGGCTCGGGTAACTCACCTGCACGGTGGCATTGGCGCCCAGGGTGTCGGCATTCAACTCACCGGCAGGTGCTTCAACCACCTTGAACACTGTGGCTTGCTGGGTAGTGAACACCTCGCCACCGCCCTGCACCGGTATTGTCATGACCGAAGACTTTGCCGGGTCGGAAGTCGGCAGTTCATGGTCGGATGGGATGCCTTGCGAATTGCACCCGGCCACAGTCAGCACCAGCAAAAAGCCAATGATTCTCCACATGTCGATCACTCCCGACTGTTTCTGCGCCCGCCAATGCGAGCTCAGAGATAATGTTCCCTGAGATTAGGCTGGTGAAAAAAAGCAATCTACTGTCAGATATGACAGGTGGCTAAACATCCAGCATCAGGGTGAGAAATTACGCGACGTGGGTTGAGAGGGAAGGTGAGGAGACAGCGGATCGCTGGATGCGCCTCAACGCCGATGGTGAAGAAGAGATCACCTGGAAAACCGCTTGAAAGCAAAAGATCGCAGCCTTCGGCAGCTCCTACAGTTGGAATGCATTTCCCTATAGGAGCTGCCAAAGGCTGCGATCTTTTGATCTTGAGGTTTACAAGCCGCACCTGGAATCGCTGCCCTCAGTTCCAGTTGCCCACGACCTGATCAGCCTTTATGAATTCGAACTGCGCGGACTCGGCAGTTGTTCTGGGCAGCGTCAGTTTGATAATTGGTATCGCCTTGCTGGAGTACTTGTAAAAATCCTGCTGATTATATCGGGCGTTCGCCAGGCCGTTGCTCGTATAAAAGAACGCCTTGATCGGAATGGTTGTATGGATGTTCTGTGGCCAGGTAGCCAGACGGATTTCATTCCAGGAGTTGAACGACTCGGCTCCCATTAACTTCATGGCTAGTATCCCCTGATAAAACGCATTTGCAGCCAGAGCTCCTTGGCTGGATCGTACGTTGAAACCGCACTGACGCTGGTATTTCCATCCTGCCGGCCCTTGATTGTAATGGGTGAGCCATCCTGCTGCCGTGGTAATTCCCTGCTGCTCGCAAGAGCGACTGACGGTTGGATAATTACTGGATACACCACAACCCTGGTCGGCCCTGATGTCACTGCCCCCGTCTATTGGAAAAGCGCATAGAACCGGAATTTCCATACTCCCCGTCGGGCGTTGTTGTGATGGAAAAAAAACGAAACCACTGGTGTTTGGATAGTTGGCAGGAAATGCTTTGAAGAGAGCATCTTTACGCAAGTAGAAAAACGAAACACCACCGTTCTGCTGCGAGAGTGGACTGGGGTTCCAGGCGCGATAGCCGGCGCCGTTAATCGTCGCCCGCAATATGACACCCGAGCACAGCGCGGCAGGTAGCGAAGCACTGCCACAATTTTGTCGCGTATCGGCGTACTGCGCATTGAGGTCATTGGCAACACGTTGCCCATCTCCTACAGGCACTTCACCAATAACCCGGATGGGCAACGGCGACGAGGTGATCAGACTGCCCGCACCGCCCACCTTATAGGTGTAAGTCAGATTGACCGTATGCCCCTTGTTTTCAGTCACCCACGCCTTGGGCAACTTGAACGTCAGCGTGCCCACGGTGGACACGGTCTGGATTGGCGCATCACGCAGTGCCACGCCGGTCAGGCGCATGCCGACGGTATCGCGGATCGCCAGGCTCGGGTAACTGACCTGCACATTGGCCTCGGTACCGAGGGTATCGGCGTTCAACTCGCCGGCTGGCGCTTCGACCACCTCGAACACATTCTGGTCCTGAGCGCCCACCACATGGATGGGCAACGGCGACGAGGTGATCAGACTGCCCGCACCGCCCACCTTATAGGTGTATGTCAGATTGACCGTATGCCCCTTGTTTTCAGTCACCCACGCCTTGGGCAACTTGAACGTCAGCGTGCCCACGGTGGACACGGTCTGGATTGGCGCATCACGCAGTGCCACGCCGGTCAGGC
This sequence comes from Pseudomonas sp. PDM24, assembly GCF_019218905.1. NCBI lineage: Bacteria > Pseudomonadati > Pseudomonadota > Gammaproteobacteria > Pseudomonadales > Pseudomonadaceae > Pseudomonas > Pseudomonas sp. PDM24. The sequence goes on from NZ_JAHUWR010000006.1 coordinate 387,504, forward strand.
GCACGCCGACGGTATCGCGGATCGCCAGGCTCGGGTAACTGACCTGCACATTGGCCTCGGTACCGAGGGTATCGGCGTTCAACTCGCCGGCTGGCGCTTCGACCACCTTGAACACATTCAGGTCCTGAGCGCCCACCACATGGATGGGCAACGGCGACGAGGTGATCAGACTGCCCGCACCGCCCACCTTATAGGTGTAAGTCAGATTGACCGTATGCCCCTTGTTTTCAGTCACCCACGCCTTGGGCAACTTGAACGTCAGCGTGCCCACGGTGGACACGGTCTGGATTGGCGCATCACGCAGTGCCACGCCGGTCAGGCGCACGCCGACGGTATCGCGGATCGCCAGGCTCGGGTAACTGACCAGCACATTGGCCTCGGTACCGAGGGTATCGGCGTTCAACTCGCCGGCTGGCGCTTCGACCACCTTGAATACCGACGACTGCGCGGCGGAAATACTCTGAACATCATCCTGTTGCGGTGATGACAGGGCTGTCATTGCTCGGATGGAGGATGCGGGCGGGACGTGTGTGGAAGTGGATTGCACCGCGCATCCAGCAACACCCAAGACCAACAAAATCGAAATACTTTTCCACATGACCGCTTTCCTCTCGAATGGAGCAAAGCCCTGAAAGATCTGACTCCAGGGATCGTATTTCGCGAGGGTAGGCGTGAGGAAAAAAACCGTCCACTGTCAAAACTGACAGGTGGCCATTCATACAGCATTGCTTTCAGGTTTTACCCGCTCACAAAAAAGATCGCAGCCTTCGGCAGCTCCTACAGGTGTACACAAAGCCCTGTAGAAGCTGCCGAAGGCTGCGATCTTTTGATCTTGAGGTTTACAACCCTACAACGTCTTCTGCCTGCAAGCCCTTCTCCCCGCTCACCACCGCATACTCAACCTGCTGACCTTCCGTCAGCGAGCGATGACCTTCGCCGCGAATAGCGCGGTAGTGCACGAACACGTCCACCCCGTCCTCACGCTGAATGAAGCCATAGCCCTTGGCGTCGTTGAACCACTTCACATTGCCGGTTTCGCGTGCAGCCATATCTAGTTACCCCCTTGTTTTTATTTTGAACGGCCGAGTATATGACAGCCGCGAAAACTCTCAACTCAAGTTTACTTAGGCGCTTTTTTGCCGATTTTCGGCGAATACGGCACACTATCTGCCGCCCGAGCAAACGCTCGGTTTTTTTCCACTCACGCAGAAGCCGTATGACCCGTTCCCCGTTCCGCCGTCTTGTGTTTGGCACCCTGCGCCGACTGCTGTACCTCTGGGTTCGCTCGGAGACGATCAATCAGTCGTCGTTCACCCTTAACCTCGACCGCAGCCGGCCGGTGTTCTACGTCCTGCAGAATCCTTCACTGACCGACCTCGCCGTGGTCGATACCGAATGCAGCAAGGCCGGCCTGCCGCGCCCGGTGTTGCCGGTGTCGGTAGGCGCGTTAATAGAACCCGCCGCGTTCTTTTACCTGACGCCGGAGCCCGACTGGCTCGGCCGTCAGGACAAACGCGGTGCGCCACCGACCCTGACCCGTCTGGTCAGCGCCCTGAGCCAGAACGCCGCCGAAGACGCGCAGATCATTCCGGTGAGCGTGTTCTGGGGCCAGTCGCCGGACAGCGAATCGAGCCCGTGGAAACTGCTGTTCGCCGACAGCTGGGCGGTCACCGGGCGTTTGCGTCGACTGCTGAGCATCATGATTCTGGGGCGCAAGACCCGGGTGCAGTTCTCGGCGCCGATTCATTTGCGTGAACTGATCGATCACAACAAAGGCCACGAGCGCACCGTGCGCATGGCCCAGCGGATTCTGCGGGTGCACTTTCGCAACCTGAAAGCCGCGGTGATCGGCCCGGACATTTCCCACCGCCGCAACCTGGTCAAAGGCCTGCTCAATCAGCCCTCGGTCAAACAGGCGATCCTCGACGAAGCCGAACGCGAGAACATCTCGCCGGAAAAAGCCAAGGCCCAGGCCCTGCGCTACGGCAACGAAATCGCCTCGGACTACACCTACACCGCGATCCGTTTTCTGGAAGTGGTGCTGAGCTGGTTCTGGAACAAGATCTACGACGGGATCAAGGTCAACCACATCGAAGGTGTGCAAAAGGTCGCCCAAGGTCACGAAGTGATCTACGTGCCGTGCCACCGCAGCCACATCGACTATTTGCTGCTCTCCTATCTTCTGTTTCGCAACGGCCTGACCCCGCCGCACATTGCCGCCGGGATCAACCTCAACATGCCGGTGATCGGCAGCCTGCTGCGCCGTGGCGGTGCGTTCTTCATGCGCCGCACCTTCAAGGGCAACCCGCTCTACACCTCGGTGTTCAACGAATACCTGCACACCCTGTTCACCAAAGGCTTCCCGGTCGAGTACTTCGTCGAGGGCGGCCGTTCGCGCACCGGGCGCATGCTGCAACCGAAAACCGGGATGCTCGCGATCACTCTGCGCAGCTTCCTGCGTTCGTCACGCATGCCGATCGTCTTCGTGCCGGTGTACATCGGCTATGAGCGCGTGCTGGAAGGCCGCACCTACCTCGGCGAATTGCGTGGCGCGAGCAAGAAGAAAGAATCGATTTTCGACATTTTCAAAGTCATCGGCGCGCTCAAACAGCGCTTCGGTCAGGTCGCGGTCAACTTTGGCGAGCCGATCAAACTGGCGGAGTTCCTCGACAGCGAACAGCCAGACTGGCGCCAACAGGAACTCGGTCCGCAGTTCAAACCGGCCTGGCTCAACGAAACCACCAACCGCCTCGGCGAAAAAGTCGCCCAGCATTTGAATGAAGCGGCGGCGATCAACCCGGTGAATCTGGTGGCCCTGGCGTTGCTGTCCACCAGCCGTCTGGCCCTGGACGATCGCGCCATGGCGCGGGTGCTTGATCTGTATCTGGCGCTGTTGCGCAAGGTTCCCTACTCCTCGCACACCACCCTGCCGGAGGGCGACGGTCGGGCGCTGATTGAGCACGTGAAAGACATGGACCTGCTGTCCGAGCAAAGCGATGCGCTGGGCAAGATTCTGTACCTGGACGAACAAAACGCCGTCCTGATGACCTACTACCGCAACAACGTGCTGCACATCTTCGCGTTGCCGTCGTTGCTGGCGAGTTTCTTCCAGAGCACCTCGCGCATGAGCCGCGAGCAAATCCTGCGCTACACCCGCGCGCTATATCCGTACCTGCAATCGGAGCTGTTCATTCGCTGGACGCTGGACGAACTCGATGGCGTGGTCGATCAATGGCTCGAAGCCTTCGTCGAGCAAGGCCTGCTGCGTTTCGAGAACGACGTGTACCTGCGTCCGGCACCGAGCTCGCGGCATTTCGTGCTGCTGACACTGTTATCAAAAAGCATCGCCCAGACTTTGCAGCGCTTTTACATGACCGTTTCCTTGCTGCTCAACAGCGGCCAGAACAGCATCAGCGCCGAAGAACTGGAAGATCTGTGCACGGTCATGGCCCAGCGCCTGTCGATCCTCCACGGCCTGAACGCCCCGGAGTTCTTCGACAAGAGCCTGTTCCGTCACTTCATCCAGACAATGCTGGACCTCGACGTGCTGCGCCGCGACGAAGCCGGCAAGTTGAGCTATCACAAACTGCTCGGCGAACTGGCCGAAGGTGCGGCCAAACGGGTATTACCGGCGGAGATTCGTTTGTCGATCCGTCAGGTGGCGCTGCATCGCAGTGAAGATGCGGCGGATCAAGTTTAGTTGAGGCTACCTGTAACTTTCTGACAATGATTACAAGAACAAGGACGTTCTTATAACCACCAAGTTATGAATTAATAGAGGTCCTCTACAACTAATCCCGATACGGATATTGCGATGAACCCATTAGAAAATATTAACCCACACGTAACGCTCACCTTTAGTTTGCCTGAAGACTTTCTGCCGCCCAGCGGTGGCGAAGGCGAAACTTATATAAGTGTTCATACCGCGAACTCTTCCACCCCCATCAAAGTGGCGCAATCCCGTGACCCCGTACTGCGTAGTGGGCGCTGGAACTTTTCATTTGCACACAACTATTCCGATGTCAGCGTTAAATACCTTGTCACCGTCAGCATGACCCACAACGGCGTTCCACTGCTGATTGACCTGGACTACTTCGTGATCGTCCATCGTGCGCCGCACCGACAAATCCTGCACCTTAGCCCTATCGGCCGCCTCTACCTCCAGGCACAGGAGCCTCAAGCGGTTCAACCTGAACACGCAGTAACCGTTGTTGCCCACGAGCACGACAATACGGCTGCACAATTGACGCAAATACATATCAGCGAAAAAATGGCGGAAGCGTTTTACCTGGAATACGATCCGGACACTGTCGTACCTGGTAAACGCTATACGCTGACAGCCACTGAAAATGAATACCGCAATTCAATTGCAGTATCTCCAGAATCCGTTGTATTGAAACCCTTTAGTAGAACCTGAAAAAGCGCTGCCAGAAGATTCATGGGGCGAAATCGCCGGAAAAAACCGTTAAATTGCCGTTGGCGTTCGTCTACTTCGAGCGCCAACGACAGGGATTCAATTCATGAAAAAACTCTCATTTCTAGGGCTTACGGCTCTACTCGCAGCCTGCCAATCAATACAACCTGCTGCGAAAACCAGCCTCAATGGCGAAGTTTTCTACCTGCAACGCATCGCCCTGCCGCCGAGCGCAACATTGAGCGTCAGCCTGCAGGACATTTCCCTCGCCGACGCGCCCGCCGTTATCCTCGACGAACACAAAGGCCCGGTCAAAGGCCAGGTGCCGCTGCCGTTTCATCTGAGTTACGATCCAGCGCAGGTCAAACCGGGCCATCGTTATTCGGTTAGCGCACGGATCGAAGTGAATGGCGAACTGATGTTCATCACCACCGAACATCATGCCGTGCAGCTGGATGGCAGCGATCCGCAGCCACTGAAAATCCGCGTCGACGCCGCCCGCTAATTCTCTATTTTGAACAAGGAAGCCGCCATGCTCCGCCCTACCCTTCGCTTCGCCGGCCTGTGCGCAGGCTTGATGATCTGCGCCAACGCCTTGGCCTTGTCGCTCAATGACCTGTCGCAACAAGACGCCACCGGCGGTCTCAAGGACGCTCTGACCCAAGGTGCGCAACTGGCCGTTAAACAACTCGGCACACCCGGCGGCTTCAGCAACAACCCGGACGTGAAAATCGAACTGCCGGGCAAGCTGGGTAAGGTCGCCAAGAAAATGAAACAGTTCGGCATGGGCGATCAGGTCGATCAACTGGAAACCAGCATGAACAAAGCGGCTGAGGCGGCCGTGACGCAGGCTCAGCCGATTCTGGTGGATGCGGTGAAGAAGATGACCGTGGAGGATGCCAAGGGGATTCTCGGCGGCGGCAAGGACTCGGCGACTCAGTACCTGAGCAAAACCAGCCGCGAGCAGATCCGCACCAAGTTCCTGCCGATCGTCAAACAAGCCACCGACCAAGTCGGCCTGGCCCAGCAATACAACGCGTTCGCCGGACAAGCCGCGACCCTGGGCGCGCTGGATGCGAAAAACGCCAACATCGAAAGCTACGTGACCGAGCAGGCGTTGAACGGTTTGTTCGAGATGATTGGCAAGCAGGAACAAACCATTCGCCAGAACCCTGCGGCGGCGGCGACCAGTTTGGCGAAGAAGGTATTTGGTACGCTCTAAGCCTCAACTCCGATCCTGTAGGAGCGAGCTTGCTCGCGATTGCGGTGTGTCAGCCACAGTATGTCGACTGACACGGACTCATCGCGAGCAATCTCACGCCCCCGGGGATCAGACCGCGGACGCTGCCCGCAGGAAGAACACCCACTCGCGCCCCATCCTCCTTTTCTCGAACACCATCAACTCGACCAAACCATTCAGAGTGGCTGACGCGGTGTTGTAAGAGCAGTTCAGATTCTCCTTCACATTGACCGCCGTGAACTCCTTGGCCATACCACTCTTGGCCACTTGGTATACGGCTCGCTGTTTCTCGGTCAATCGGTCGAAAAAACCAGACTCCAGCAGCCATCGATCAAAGCTTTCGGTATAGGCCAGGCTTTTTCGATAAGCCTCGGTAAAAGCGCTGACAGCCCGGGAGATGACTGAACACTGGAAATCGATGAAGTAGGTCAGGTCCAGATCATCGGCCTCGGTATTCAGATACGAGCGCCCGTATTTCACCGGCGCATTGCGCAGCAACAAGCTGATCGCGATGTAGCGAAAGGCCGAGAAGTCATTCTTGAACATGAACCAGTAAAACAGTGCCCGTGCGACCCGGCCGTTGCCATCGCGAAAAGGATGCTCATAACCCAGTGCAAAATGCAGCGCGATTCCTTTGATCAATGGATGAAGGTAATCCACTTGACCGGGATCGTCGTGAGACTGGTTGATCCACTTCGACAGCACCTGCAATCGCGACACGAGCCCCGCTGCGGGAGGCGGCGTATGCACGGTATTACCTTCGCCATCCTGCACCACCACGTCATCGTTGACCCTGAAGGCACCCGGTGAATATTGCGGGTCATCGATACCTTCGACGCCGACACGATGCATCGCCGCGATCAGCTCGACGCTCAAGGGCTCATATCGCTTTTCCCAGGCGAAGTTCATCATCTTGTAGTTACCGATGACCATCCTCTCATCCGGCGTACGCGGCAGGCGCTTGCGCTTGAGCATGTCCTTGGCCACCCGGGTGGTGGTTGCCGCGCCTTCGAGCTGGCTGCTGCTGATGGCTTCGTCTTCGATCAGATCGTTGAGCAGATAGCTGAAATGCGCTCGTTCGCCGATCTGGCCAGTCATGTATTCCAGCGCTGCCGTCGTCGCTTGTCGATCGACGGCCGAAACAGCTTTCTGGGCCAATGGGGTCAGCACAAATTGGCCCCATTGAATGGGCTCGCACAATGGCAAAATGCTGGAATACTGTGCGGTCCGGGCTTTCTTGACCAAGGCCCAGCACAGGTTCGCATCCAGTCCAGGCGCCCAGCGGTAGCGCAACTCATCGAAAGGAAGGTAGCGGCCCTGATCGTCCAGCGGCTTGAGCAGTGCGAGGTAGTCCGAGAGGCGTTCCTTGTGGGGTGACTGCCCCAACAGATCGAACACCGGGTCGGATCTGCCCCTGAGCATGGGCGGTTTTTTCATTATCGGTGTCTCAAAAACTCACGAAGTTGAGTCTTGAGTACAACAGCGCACCTACGTTGACTCAATATCAGACGGATCTGAAATATGTGTAGGAGCTTGGACCGCCTTCGCGGGCGAGCCTCGCTCCTACAATGGAGTGACCATGGTCGGCCCGAAGGCCGCCAAGATCAAACAATCACACCGGCTCTTGCTTGACCCTGAACCAAGCCGCATACAACGCCGGCAAAAACAGCAACGTCAACGCCGTCGCCACAATCAGCCCGCCCATGATCGCCACCGCCATCGGCCCGAAAAACACACTGCGCGACAATGGAATCATCGCCAGCACCGCCGCCAACGCCGTCAGCACAATCGGTCGGAACCGCCGCACCGTCGCCTCGATAATCGCCTGCCAAGGCTTAAGCCCGGCAGCGATGTCCTGCTCAATCTGATCCACCAGAATCACCGAATTACGCATGATCATCCCGGACAAGGCGATGGTCCCGAGCATCGCCACAAAACCAAATGGCTGGCGGAACACCAATAGAAACAGCGTCACACCGATCAGCCCCAGTGGCGCCGTCAGAAACACCATCACCGTGCGTGAGAAACTGCGCAGTTGCAGCATCAGCAACGTCAGCACCACCACAATGAACAACGGCACGCCAGCATTCACCGAGCTCTGCCCACGGGCCGAGTCTTCCACCGTACCGCCGACGTCCAGCAAATAGCCGTCCGGCAATTCGGCGCGAATCGGATCCAGGGTCGGCATGATTTGCTGCACCAGTGATACCGGTTGTTCCTTGCCGTAGATGTCGGCGCGAACCGTCACGTTGGGCAGGCGGTTACGGTGCCAGATGATGCCTTCTTCGAAGCCGTATTCCAGCGTCGCGATCTGCGACAGCGCCACGCTGCGACCGTTGTCGGTCGGCACGGCCAGGCTTGGCAGCAACGCCAGCTCGGTGCGCTCATGCACCGTGCCGCGCAGCAAGATCTCGATCAACTCGTTGTCTTCGCGGTACTGGCTGACGCTGGCACCGGTCAGCGAGCTGCGCAGGAAACCCGACAGGTTCGCCGTGCTCACACCCAGCGCCCGTGCGCGGTCCTGATCGACGTTCAGATAAACGACTTTGCTCGGCTCTTCCCAGTCCAGATGCACGTTGGCCACGTGTGGGTTCTCGCGAACCTTGGCCGCGACTTTACGGGCCAATGCGCGGACTTCCTCAATGTGCTCACCGGTGACCCGGAACTGCACCGGATAACCAACCGGAGGACCATTCTCCAGCCGCGTGACCCGCGAACGCAGGGCCGGGAATTGTTCATTGAGGGTTCCAATCAGCCAGGTGCGCAGGGTTTCGCGGTCTTCGATGGTTTTGGCCAGCACGACAAATTGCGCAAAGCTCGCAGCCGGAAGTTGCTGATCCAGCGGCAGGTAGAAACGCGGCGAACCGGTGCCGACGTAAGCCACGTAGTTGTCGATCCCGGCCTGATCCTTGAGCAGGCCTTCGAGGCGTTTGACCTCCTCGGCGGTGTTACTCAGGGAGGCACCTTCGGCCAACTTCAGATCGACCATCAACTCCAGTCGCCCAGAAGCCGGGAAAAACTGCTGCGGCACGAAACGGAACAACACCACTGAGGCGACGAACATCACGATGGTCAGGACGATCACCGTTTTGCGCCGGCGCACGCACCACTCCACTAGCCGTCTGACGCGCTGATAGAACGGCGTGCCATAAGGGTCGGGTTGGCCGTCGCCAGTGCCATGCTTGGCGGCGTGAATTTTCGCCAGGTCCGGCAGGAGTTTTTCCCCCAGATAAGGCACAAAGACCACGGCGGCAATCCACGATGCCAACAGGGCGATGGTCACCACCTGGAAGATCGAGCGGGTGTATTCGCCGGTGCCCGATTGCGCGGTGGCAATCGGCAGGAAACCGGCAGCGGTGATCAGCGTTCCGGTGAGCATCGGGAACGCAGTGCTGGTCCAGGCGTAGCTGGCGGCTTTGACCCGGTCGAAGCCCTGCTCCATTTTGATCGCCATCATTTCCACGGCGATGATTGCGTCGTCCACCAGCAACCCCAGCGCCAGTACCAGCGCGCCAAGGGAAATCTTGTGCAGGCCTATCCCTAGGTAATACATGCAGGCGAACGTCATCGCCAACACCAGCGGAATCGCCAGCGCCACCACCATGCCGGTGCGCACACCGAGGGAGAAGAAGCTCACCAGCAATACAATCGCCAGCGCCTCCACCAGCACCTGAACAAACTCGCCGACACCGGTTTTCACCGCGGCGGGTTGATCGGACACCTTGCGCAACTGCATGCCAGCCGGAAGATTCTTCTGGATCCTGGCGAATTCGACTTCCAGCGCTTTGCCCAGAATCAGAATGTCACCACCGCTTTTCATGGCCACGGCCAGGCCGATGGCGTCTTCAGCCATGAAGCGCATGCGCGGCGCCGGTGGATCGTTGAAGCCACGACGAACGTTCGCCACATCGCCGATGCGGAACGTGCGATTGTCGACCCGGATCGGGAAGTTCTTGATCTCGTCGACGGTCTGAAAATTCCCCGAAACCCGTAGCTGCAAACGCTCGCTGGTGGTTTCGAAGAAACCTGCGTTGGACATCGCGTTCTGCTCTTCAAGCGCCTGCTGCACCGTCGCCAACGGCAATCCGAGGGTGGCCAGTTTGACGTTGGAGAGCTCGATCCAGATTTTCTCGTCCTGCAGCCCGAGCAAGTCGACCTTGCCCACATCCTTGACCCGTTGCAGCTGAATCTGGACGCGGTCGGCGTAGTCCTTGAGCACCGCGTAATCAAAACCTTCGCCGGTCAGGGCGTAAATGTTGCCAAAGGTGGTGCCGAATTCATCATTGAAAAACGGGCCCTGGATGCCCGGTGGCAGGGTCTGACGGATGTCGCTGATCTTCTTGCGGACCTGATACCAGAGGTCCGGGATTTCCACCGAATGCATGGAATCCCGCGCCATGAACGTCACTTGGGACTCGCCCGGGCGGGAGAACGAGGTGATCCGTTCGTACTCGCCGGTTTCCATCAGTTTCTTTTCAATACGCTCAGTGACCTGACGCGACACTTCCTCGGCCGTGGCCCCCGGCCAGTTGGTACGAATTACCATGGCCTTGAAGGTGAACGGCGGGTCTTCACTTTGGCCCAGCTTGGTGTAGGACAATGCGCCGACGACAGCCAGCAAGAGCATCAGAAACAGTACGATCTGGCGGTTACGCAGCGCCCATTCGGAAAGATTGAAACCCATCGGGGATTACTCCTTGTGCGCCAGATTGACCACACGGTTGGAGCGATCCACCGGGCGTACTTGCTGCCCGTCGTGAAGCACATGAACACCGGCCGCCACCACCCAGTCGCTGGCGTTCAGGCCTTCAAGCACCGGCACGGTTTTCTCACCGAATGCACCGACCCGCACCGGGGCTTTCTTCAGGGTGTTGTTGGCGCCGACCACCCACACATAAGTGGCACCGTTTTCCGCAGTGACCGCCGACAACGGCACCGACAACGACACCACATCGGCGGTCTGGATGTACACCCGGGCACTCTGGCCCAGTTCGGCGGGAACCTTGCCAGCGGTAAATGCAATGCGAGCGGCGAAGGTGCGCGATTTCGGGTCGGCCGCAGGCGACAACTCACGGATGCGTCCGGGGAAACGTTGATCGGGTTGGGTCCAGAGTTCCACCGAGACCGGTTGGCCGACCTTGAAGCGACCAAAACTCTGCTCCGGCAGGCTGATCAACACTTCGCGTTCGCCATCGGTGGCGAGGGTAAACACGGTTTGCCCGGCCGCGACCACTTGCCCGACTTCAACCGCACGCTTGGCCACCACGCCATCCTGCGGCGCGCGCAGCACCGCGTAACTGGCCTGATTGGTCGAGACGTTGAATTCGGCTTTGATTTGCTTGAGGCGTGCTTCACCGGAGCGGTAGAGGTTTTCCGCATTGTCGTACTGCGAGCGGCTGACCATCTGCCGCTCCATCAGGGTCTTGTAGCGATCACGCTCGGCGCGCACCAGGTTCAGATTGGCTTCGGCGGCAGCGACCTGGGCGCGGGTGGCTTCCAGTTGCAGGCGCACGTCCTGAGGATCGAGTTCCGCCAGAGGCTGGTCGGCCTTGACCCGCTGGCCTTCCTCGACCAGTCGTCGGCTGACTTTGCCACCAATGCGGAAGGCCAGATCAGGCTCATAGCGCGCACGGACTTCACCGGGATAACTCTCCATGGCCTGAGCCGAGGGCTCTGGCTGAACGACCATGGCCGGGCGGACGGTGACTTGAGGCGCCTCTTCATGGCCGCACGCAGACAATAAAAAAGCCAGGCTGACCGGCAATGCGAGGGGCAAGGCATAGCGGAACATGGGAAAGGACCTTTCGCTAATGGTGCTTTGAATAATTATACTGACCAGTATGTTATTAATAGCAAACTCACCAGTCCAGTATTAAAGCGAAGAATGTCTGACAATCTTTCCATACCCAGCGGTCCGGGCCGTCCCAAGGATCTGGCCAAGCGCCAGGCCATCCTCGATGCGGCAAAAATCCTGTTTCTGAGCAAGGGATACGCCAACACCAGCATGGATGCCGTGGCGGCCGAAGCCGGCGTGTCGAAGCTGACGGTCTACAGTCATTTCAACGACAAGGAGACGCTGTTTTCCGCCGCCGTCATCGCCAAGTGCGAAGAGCAATTGCCGCCCCTTTTCTTTGAATTGCCGGAGGGCATCGCGGTGGAAACCGTGCTGCTGAACATCGCACACGGCTTTCATCAGCTGATCAACAGTGATGAATCGGTGAACCTGCATCGGCTGATGATGACGCTGGGTAGCCAAGACCCGAAACTCTCGCTGATTTTCTTCCAGGCCGGGCCAGAACGCGTACTTCACGGAATGGAGGGGTTGCTGAACAAGGTCAATCAGAGCGGCGCATTGAGTATCGACAAACCGCGCAATGCCGCCGAGCATTTCTTTTGCCTGCTCAAGGGGGCGGGAAATTTCCGGTTGCTGTATGGCTGCGGCGAGCCGGTGACCGGGGATGCGGCCGAAGCCCATGTGCGGGAAGTGGTGGGGTTGTTTATGCGGGCTTATCGGCCGGAGTCGGTCTGATAGTTTATTCAGTGACCGGACTGACGCCTTCGCGGGCAAGCCTCGCTCCTACAGATTATTGCGCAACAACTCAAATCCTGTAGGAGCGAGGCTTGCCCGCGAATGGGGCGACGCGGTCTTAAGTCTTGAGCGCTTTCTTCGGATAAATGTCGTATCGGCTGGACTTGCCATCCAGCGCATGACTCGGCTTCGGCCCATCGATGCACGGCGCCTTGCGCGGGCGTTTGACTACCACCCGGTGACTGGCCAGGGCCAATGCCGCTTCAAGCAATGCCGGTGCATCCGGGTCATCGCCGACCAGCGGCCGGAACAGGCGCATTTCCTTCTTCACCAACGCGGTTTTCTCGCGATGGGGAAACATCGGGTCGAGGTAGATCACCTGCGGCGGCTCGCCTTCCCAGTTGCGCATCACTTCGATCGAATTGCCCTTGAGCAAACGCATCCGCGCCACGATCGGCGCCACGTCGAAATCTTCCGCGCCGCGGGCCAGGCCATCTTCAAGCAACGCGCCGATCAGCGGCTGGCGCTCGATCAGGCTCATCTCGCAGCCCAGGCTCGCCAGCACGAACGCATCCTTGCCCAGCCCGGCCGTGGCGTCCAGCACGCGCGGACGCACGCCTTGGGCGACGCCGACCGCTTTGGCAATCATCTGACCGCTGCCACCGCCGTACAACCGACGATGGGCCGCGCCACCTTCAACGAAATCCACCCGCACCGGTCCCGGTGCATCCGGCCCCAGTTGTTGCAGCTGCAACCCCTGCTCGCCCACCTGCAAGGCAAACTCGCCGTCATCCACCTGCAACGGCAACCCCAGGCGCTCGGCCCATTGCTCGGCCTGTGGCTGAAAGGTCGTGCCCAAGGCCTCGACATGGATGCGGCAGGCCGCAGGTTGCTCAATCATGGGAAAACACGCTCAAAAAATTAATGATCGGCAAAAACGGCCGATAACCAAACTATCGAGCATTTTGCCAGAGCTGAGCGTCGACCGAGAGAAATGTCAGACATTCAACGCACATCGATAGGTTACATCTCGCCCCACGGCGATTTTGGCCTGCGAAATTCCCAAGCACTGAGCGGCGTCAGTCACCTGTGGCAGGATTTTTTTGCCCAGGCCCTGGCCGATCAGTCGGGCGATGTCGTGCCGGAGTCTCTCAACTTTCCACCGGTCGATCTCGATAGCCCGGTCGAACCGACCGTTGGCAGTGAGCTGCTGGCGCACATCGTTTCCCAGCGCGAATGTGATGTGATCGAAACACCCGTCCGCCCGCCAGAGCCACTGTTCCTGCCGATTGCCGAGTTCGAAATGGACCTGGCCGACAAACCTTCCCCGCCGTTCCCGCCGGAAGAAATCGTCGCGCAACAGAAACAACAGGACTTCGACAGCGGCTGGGTACGCCCGATCGTGCTCACCGCCGGTCAACCGCTGCCAGAGCCTGGCATCGCACCGCAACCGCGTCCGCTACGCTTGCCGATCGCCGAGTTCGAACTTGAGCTGCTGGACAAACCGTTCCCGCCTTTCTCGCCCGAAGAGCTGGTGGAACAACAGAAACAATTGGATTTCGATAACGGTTGGGCACGCCCGATCGTTTTGCAGAATCTGCGCATCGCCGCATAACCCTCAGCGGCACCGCCACCACGGCCCGACATCCATATGAAAGTGGTTGCGATGGGCGGCGTTGTAGTCCGGGCTCAACACCACACTGAACATATCGCAGGCGCCGTCGCGGACCTGACGCAGAAATCGCGCGTCCTGGTTATCTTTCGGCCAATCCCTGAGCACGCTGATCGATCTGCCGTCCGCCAGCCGGAATCCGCTGATATCCAGCGCATCGGCCGTGGCATGCTGGCTGCGTCTGCCGTTTTCGCGGTTGTAGACGTTGCGACAGGCGAAGCTGCCGAGATGGTCGACCCGTTTCACCGCCTGGCCGTAGACCGCCTGAGCCGCCGGTTGCAGGGCGTGGCGCTCGAACAAGGCGAACGCTACCGCCAGGCTGCAACTGGCGAGGAAACTGCTGCTCTGCGCCGCCTCGCCACCTTGCACACGCAAGGTGTTGGTCAACGGGCAAGTCGCGTCCGGGCTGTCGGCCTGACGAGCCACCCGCAAACCTGAGCTGCTCAGGACCTGGTCGCATAACTGCGGGTCATTGCGCAGGCGCATCAGTTTGTAGCGGGTCAGCAGGTTCGGTTCGGCCGTTACGTCCAGCGGCGCCAAAGGGTTCCATTGCGCAGGAATGGAAACCCAGCCGCGCCCGACGCTCAACCCGGCAGCGCCGATGATCAACAGCACCAGCAACAGCCCCCACCGAAACCGCATCGTCAGCCTTTGAACAATTTATTGGCCTTCTGGAACGGCATCGACCGAGAGGTAAAACCGAAGGTCCCGTGTTGCTGGATTTCCTCGGCGGCGCGGAAGAACTCGCCATAGGCGGCCAGGGCCAGGGCCGAACCGACGCTGATGCGCTTGACGCCCATTTCACTCAACTGCTCGACCGTCAGCTTGAGCCCGCCGGACATCAACACATTGACCGGTTTCGGCGCCACGGCGCGAACCACCGCCAAGACTTCTTCAGCGTTGCGCAAGCCCGGTGCGTAAAGCACGTCGGCCCCCGCCTCGGCGAATGCCTGCAAGCGGCGAATGGTGTCGTCGAGGTCAGGATTGCCGTGCAGAAAGTTCTCGGCACGCGCCGTCAGCATGAAGGGGAAAGGCAAACTGCGAGCCGCCGCGACAGCCGCTTCGATACGCGCCACGGCATGCTCGAAGCAGTAGATCGGACCGTCCTCACGCCCCGTGGCATCTTCGATCGAACCGCCGACCGCTCCGGCCTTTGCCGCACGCACAATACTTTGGGCGCAGTCAGCGGGGGCGTCGGCAAAACCGTTTTCGAGATCCACCGCTACCGGTAGATCAGTGGCTGCGACAATCGCTTCAACGTTCGCCAGGGTTTCATCGAGCGTCAGCCCACCATCGGGACGCCCCCGGGAAAAGGCGTAACCGGCACTGGTGGTCGCCAGCGCCTCGAAGCCAAGGCTGGCGAGCATTTTCGCCGAGCCGGCGTCCCAAGGGTTGGGAATGACAAAAGCGCCCTCGCGTTCGTGCAGTGCTTTGAACGCCTGGGCTCGAAGGGTTTGCGCATCCATTGGCAGGCTCCTGAAAAAGGGGAAAGATAAACCGCTTTTCGTAGGAGCCAGGCTTGCCGGCGAAGGCGCACTCAAGGACGCCTTCGCCGGCAAGCCTGGCTCCTACAGCTGGGAAAGAAGCCGCTTCAGAGCAAGCCAAGTTGCTCGGCGGCGGGCTCTCTGTATAGCTCAGGCAGCGGCGCCAAGCCAGGCAAACGCAGCATCAGTTGTGCGTGAAAACGTTGGGCAAGTTTTGCCGCCAGCAGGTTATCGGCGGTGTGCAGGAAGATATAGGGCGTGCGGCCCTCTTCGATCCAGAGAGCGATTTTCTCGACCCACGGCACCAGGAATGGATCGTTGGCTTCAAGCACAGGATGGCCGATGAAACGCACCTGTGGGAACTGAGTAAACGCCGCAGGACGAGGCGGCACCCTGGGCTTTTTCGATTGGGCGTGGAGCACCGAAGGATCGGTCGAGGTGCAGCTGAACAGCGCTCGCGGATCAAGGCAGATACGCTCGACACCACGATCCAGCAACAGGCGATTGAGCATCCGCTCGGCATCGCCCTTGACGAAGAACTCATCGTGTCGCACTTCGACCGCCAAGGGCCGATCCACCGCGTCAATAAAACCGGCCAACTCGGACAAACGTTGCGGGGTGAAGCTTTTGGACAATTGCAGCCAGAGGGGAGAAACCCGTTCACCCAGGGGGCTGAGCAATTGCACGAAGGTTTCGGTGGCGGTCAATTGCTCGCGCAGGTCACCGCTATGGCTGATGTCGCCGGGGAACTTGGCGGTGAAGCGAAAGTGTTCGGGCATGGTTTCGGCCCAGCGCTGCACAGTGGCGGCAGACGGGCTCGCGTAGAAGGTCGTATTGCCTTCCACGGCGTTGAACACTTGAGCATAAAGATTGAGAAACTCGGCGGGCCTGGCGTCTTGTGGATACAAGTAATCGCGCCAGGCGTTTTCACTCCAGGACGGGCAGCCGAGGTAGTAAGGCAGCATCAGATGTACAGGTCGAGACCCAGTACATCCGCATCCCAATCGACAAAAGTGGCGGTGCTCAGGTAACTGGCCAGTGCCATCGCCACACTTTTGCTCATGGCGCGGTGATAAATCATGTCTTGTTGGCGGGCGGGCAGATTGCTCAGGCGTTGTGCGGAAGCTTTGGCGGCGCGGGCGGCCAATTGCTCTTCGGTAGGGAATTCCAGCTCGCCGTCGATATCGACGGAGTCATCCTCGGACACATGGCCTTTGCGAGGCTTGCGCTTGATGGGGTAGGACTGAGAGGAAACGCCGTCTATACGCATAAGTGCATGCTCGGTATCGATGATGGCAGCTTAGTGGCACATAGCCCACTTCGCAAACTGCCGAGTGATAACTAGAACACAGAAAAGTGAAAAGGTTTAAAAGCGGCGGGTAGAAAGTGACGATTGGCTATAACCGGGGAGATTGCCTTCGCGGGCAAGCCTCGCTCCTACAGGATATCGCCGATATTTCGACTGGCTACAAAACCTGTAGGAGCGAGGCTTGCCCGCGAAGGGATCAACCCGACAACAAGGATTAACGCGCTTTGGGCGTCGCGACTTTATCGCGCAGATACACCGGCTGCGCCTGATCGGCCACGATCGCTTCACCGCGTTCCCAGGCAAAGCGCGCCAGGGTCAGCAGGTCTTCGGCGTGGGGCAGCATGCCCGCGTCCTGCCCGCTCAGGTTGACGGCAATGCGCTCGGCATACCCCCAACCAGTGCCTGCGCCGAACCACTCGCCGCTGGCATCGGCCGGCAATACAGCGGCTTCCGGTGGCAGTACTGCTTCGTTGCCCACCAACCGCATCTCCCCCGCCGTTTCGCGGTAGCAACCCCAATACACCTCATCCATGCGCGCATCGATGGCCGCTGCGACCTGGCTGACGCCATGTTCGCGATAAGCCCGCTGGGCGAGTACGGCGAGATTGGAGACCGGCAACACCGGGCGATCCAGCGCAAACGCCAGCCCCTGTACCACACCGATGGCGATCCGCACACCAGTGAACGCGCCCGGACCACGACCGAACGCAATGGCATCGACCGCTTGCAGCGTGATCCCGGCATCGGCCAGCAGTTGCTGGATCATCGGCAGCAGCTTTTGCGCATGCAGGCGCGGGATCACCTCGTAATGACTCGTGACGTTGCCGTCATGCAGCAAGGCAACGGAGCAAGCTTCAGTCGCGGTGTCCAGGGCCAGCAAGGTGCTCATCGATGTTTCCGTAAGAGAAGTCAAAAAAAGTGCGCCAGTATAAACAACTACGGCCCGCAAGCGGGCCGTAGAAGATGAAGCCGATCAGACTTTTCAGCTCAGTGCTTCAAGCACCTTGCCGGTGATCGCTTCAACCGAGCCGACGCCTTCGACGTGGCTGTACTTCGGTTTGCCTTGAGCGGCGGACAGCTCCTGGTAAAACTTCACCAGAGGCTCGGTCTGGGCGTGGTAGACCGACAGGCGATGACGCACGGTTTCTTCAGTGTCGTCTTTGCGCTGCACCAGCTCGTCGCCGGTGATGTCGTCTTTACCGGCAATTTTTGGCGGGTTGTAGACGATGTGGTACACGCGGCCGCTGGCCTCGTGAACACGACGGCCAGCGATACGCTGAACGATGTCTTCGTCTTTAACGTCGATTTCCAACACGTGGTCCAGCTCAACGCCGGCCTTCACCAGGGCTTCAGCCTGAGGAATGGTGCGCGGGAAACCGTCGAACAGGAAACCGTTGGCGCAATCGGCCTGGCTGATGCGTTCCTTAACCAGATTGATGATCAGGTCATCGGAAACCAGACCACCGCTATCCATGACGCTCTTGGCGATCAGGCCCAGCTCGGTACCGGCTTTTACCGCAGCACGCAGCATGTCGCCGGTGGAAATTTGCGGAATGCCGAATTTCTCGGTGATGAACTTAGCCTGAGTACCTTTACCGGCCCCGGGAGCTCCCAGCAGAATGACGCGCATTAGATGTGCTCCTCAATTTTTTATATAGATAACGTCAGATTCGCCTCTTGGGGCCAATCTCAAAAATAGGATCGCGACCGCCCAAACGGCCAAAGGCTGATCAAGATACACAGCGGGCCCTGCCCACACAAGCCGCCGAAAGTCGGAGAAACCCACCCCTTACGAGACCCTGCGAAGGGGTAACCCAAGTCGCAACCCCATCATTAACTGTCGCGTGGCAGACCTTTTCGAGCGCTCGCCAACAGGCACTCGACGCTCGCGCCGGGTGCCTGTTCCCCACGACGAAAACCTTAGCCGGTATTTCGCAAACCCGCGGCAATCCCCGCCACAGACACCAGTAACGCCTGTTCTACCGGGCTGCCTTGGGCCACATCCTGTTGCCGCGAACGTGCCAACAGTTCGGCTTGCAATAGATGCAGTGGGTCGAGGTAAGTGTTGCGCAGGCGGATGAATTCAAGGGTGGCTGGGCTATGTGCCAGTAGCTGCGACTGACCGGTCAACCCCAGGACCACTGCACAGGCCTGCGACAATAGGTCGCGTAAATGCGCCCCCAAAGGGAGCAGATCCGGCTCGACCAGACGCTCATCGTAAGACTGGGCGATGTCGGCGTCGGCCTTGGCCAGCACCATTTCCAGCATATCGATGCGGGTACGGAAGAATGGCCACTGCTCGCGCATCTGCCCCAACAGCTCACCCTCGCCACGCTCCAGCGCCTTTGTCAGCGCTGCTTCCCAGCCCAACCAGGCCGGTAACATCAAGCGCGTCTGGGTCCAACCGAAGATCCACGGAATGGCGCGCAGGCTTTCGATGCCGCCAGCGCGGCGCTTGGCCGGACGGCTGCCCAACGGCAAACGCCCCAACTCCTGCTCCGGGGTGGACTGGCGGAAATACTCGACGAACTGCGGATTTTCCCGCACCACGGCGCGGTATGCCTTGACGCCATCGGCGGCCAATTCGTCCATCAAATGGCGCCAGGCAGGCTCAGGGGGTGGCGGTGGCAACAAAGTCGCCTCCAGCACTGCCGCCAGGTACAGATTGAGGTTTTGCTCGGCGATGTCCGGCAGGCCGAATTTGAAACGAATCATTTCCCCCTGCTCGGTGGTGCGGAAACGCCCCGCCACCGACCCCGGCGGCTGCGACAGAATCGCCGCGTGCGCCGGGCCACCACCACGGCCCACGGTGCCCCCGCGACCGTGGAACAACAGCAGCTCCACTTGCTGTTCGCGACAGATGTCGACCAAACGCTCCTGCGCCCGATACTGCGCCCAGGCCGCTGCGGTGGTGCCAGCGTCCTTGGCCGAGTCGGAATAACCGATCATCACTTCCTGCGGCCCTTGCAGGCGCGAGCGATAGCCCGGCAACAACAAGAGTTTTTCGATCACCGGGCCGGCGTTATCGAGGTCGGCGAGGGTTTCGAACAGCGGCACCACGCGCATCGGCCGCAATACGCCGGATTCTTTGAGCAGCAATTGCACGGCCAGCACGTCGGAAGCGGCACCGGCCATGGAAATCACATACGAGCCGAGGGAAGCCCCCGGTGCCGCGGCGATTTCCCGGCATGTCGCCAGCACTTCGGCGGTGTCGGCAGACGGCTTGAAGTACGCCGGCAGCAATGGCCGACGATTGTTCAGTTCGCGCATCAGGAAGGCGATGCGCTCCTCTTCGCTCCAGTCCTCATAACGGCCCAGGCCGAGGTAATCGGTGATTTCGGTCATGGCCGCCGTGTGGCGCGACGAGTCCTGTCGCACATCAAGGCGCACCAGAAACAGCCCGAACGTCACCGCACGACGCAGGCAATCGAGCAACGGGCCATCGGCGATGACGCCCATGCCGCATTCATGCAGCGAGTGGTAGCACAGCTCCAGCGGGTCCAGCAGGTCGCGGTTGTTTTGCAACACATCGGCCGACGCTGGCGTGTTTGCCGTCAGGGATGCGTGGGCCCAGTTACGGGTCGCGCGCAAGCGTTCACGCAGTTGTTTGAGCACTGCGCGGTAAGGCTCGGCGCTGTCGCCGGCCTTGGCTTTCAACTCGTCACTGGCCTGCTGCATCGACAACTCGGCGGCGAGGTGATCAACATCGCGCAGGTACAAATCGGCGGCCATCCAGCGCGCCAGCAGCAACACTTCGCGGGTTACGGCGGCGGTGACGTTGGGGTTGCCGTCGCGGTCGCCGCCCATCCATGAGGCAAAGCGAATCGGTGCGGCTTCCAGTGGCAGGTGCAGGCCGGTGGCGGCATGCAGGGCCTGATCGGCCTTGCGCAAATAGTTGGGAATCGCCTGCCACAGCGAATGCTCGATCACCGCGAAGCCCCACTTGGCTTCGTCCACCGGTGTCGGGCGGGTACGGCGGATTTCTTCGGTGTGCCAGGCTTCGGCGATCAGGCGCTGCAACTTCGTTTTGATCTGCTCGCGCTCGGCGGTAGTCAGGTCGCGATGGTCTTGTGCGGCCAGTTGCGCGGCGATCGCGTCGTACTTCTGGATCAGCGTGCGACGCGCCACTTCGGTGGGGTGCGCCGTCAATACCAGTTCGATTTCCAGCCGGCCCAATTGCCGGGCCAGGGACTCGGCGTCATGGCCCGCAGTCAGCAGGCGAGCGAGCAATTCCGGCAACACCCGGGCCTCGAACGGCGCAGGCTGCGATTCTTCACGTCGATGAATCAGCTGATATTGCTCGGCGATATTGGCCAGGTTGAGGAACTGATTGAACGCTCGCGCCACCGGCAGCAACTCGTCTTCGCTCAACTGGTTGAGGCTGGCGCTGAGTTCGGCGTCCATCGAACCGCGACGGTCAGCCTTGGCGCCTTTGCGGATCTGCTCGATCTTGTCGAGAAAGTCGTCCCCGTACTGTTCACGAATGGTGTTGCCCAACAGCTCACCCAACAGGTGAACGTCCTCGCGCAAGCGTGCATCAATATCGGTCATCAGCAGTTCTCCAGCGAAAATCCGGGTGGCTATGCTCAATGTCAGTGTAGGAGCCAGGCTTGCCGGCGAAGGCGCTCTCAAGGACGCCTTCGCCGGCAAGCCTGGCTCCTACACTGGCATTGGCGGCTATGCTTTGTTGTTAGAAGCTCTGTTAAAGAGAGTGCCGTCGTAAAGCGCTTCTTACAAGCAGACGACGCCAAGGACTTCAAACACCGGGCATTGCAGCTAATCTCAACCATAAGCCGTACAACGGCGTATCACCGGCCACCGCCGGACACTCACCCGGCCTGCCACGAGCAGGTGCGCAATGAGGTCATCATGAAAATCCGCGAGCTCGCCAAGCATTGGGAAGATAACGCCAAGGGTCGTCTGACCGACTCTGGCTACGCGATTCATCTGGACGTGGAAGCCGCCGCGCGGCTGGCGGCGATTATCGACATGTACCCCAAGCGGCGCCCCGAAGAACTGCTCGGCGAGCTGATCGGCGCCGCCTTGGAAGAGCTCGAAGCGAGCTTTCCATATGTGAAGGGGTCAACGGTGGTGGCCACCGATGAAGAAGGCGATCCGCTGTACGAAGACGTCGGCCCGACCCCGCGTTTTCTCGCCTTGTCCCGGCGTCATTTGCATGATTTGTCGGGCGATAACGACAAGCAGAAACACTGAATTTGACGCCGAATCTGTGGGAGCGGGCTTGCTCGCGAAAGCGGCGTGTCAGCCAACATTTATTTCAACTGATACGGCCTCTTCGCGAGCAAGCCCGCTCCCACACTGGCTTGCTATTCCTTCGATAATTGCATGTTCCCGGGCCATGAAACGGTCGGGAATACCGCCGCATATCGCTAAAATTACCGGTTTAGAGCCTTGTCCTCTCGATCAGGTTTTTTCGGGCGATAGGCCATCTTCTCTGAACTTTTGAAAAACACTTTGGGTCAACCCAATAACCACGCCTGGGACGGCCGATTCAAAATGCTCTGGAAATTGAAGGTTGCGGCTCCTTGCCCAGGATGGATTCAGATGTTTTTCAGGAGTTATCCAATGGAGTTGAAGACCATGAAGACCAGCATCGCATCATCCTCGTTCCCCCATCTGCGCGGTCTCAAACTGGCGGCCCTGGCCATCGGCGGCAGCTTCGTTCTGGCCGGTTGCGCCGGTAACCCGCCGAGCGAGCAATACGCCGTGACCCAATCCGCCGTGAACAGCGCTGTCAGCGCCGGCGGTACCGAATTCGCCGCCGTGGAAATGAAGGCCGCTCAGGACAAGCTCAAACAGGCCGAAATCGCCATGCACGACAAGAAGTATGACGAAGCCAGAATGCTGGCCGAGCAAGCCGAGTGGGACGCCCGCGTCGCCGAGCGCAAGGCCCAGGCGATGAAAGCCGAACAAGCTGTGAAGGACTCCCAGAAAGGTGTTCAGGAACTGCGTCAGGAAAGTCAGCGCACCGTGCAGTAAGCGCCCATCCCGATTTTCAGACCTGAAACACTTATCGATAGAAAGGACGAACTATTATGCGCAAACAATTGATGATCCCCGCCCTCCTGGCCGCAAGTGTTGCACTGGCTGCCTGCTCCACACCGCCCAACGCGAACCTGGAGCAAGCCCGCACCAACTACACCGGCCTGCAAGCCAACCCGCAAGCCAGCAAAGTCGCAGCGCTGGAAACCAAAGACGCCAGCGAATACCTGGACAAGGCCGACAAGGCTTACCTGGATAGGGAAGACCAGGCCAAGGTCGATCAACTGGCTTACCTGACCAATCAGCGCGTTGAAGTGGCCAAGCAGACCATCGCCCTGCGCACCGCTGAAAACAACCTGAAAAATGCCGCAGCACAACGGGCCCAGGCTCGCCTGGATGCCCGCGACCAGCAGATCAAACAGCTGCAGGACAGTCTGAACGCCAAACAGACCGATCGCGGCACGCTGGTGACGTTTGGTGATGTGTTGTTCGCCACCAACAAGGCGGACCTGAAGTCCAACGGTTTGGTGAATATCAACAAACTGGCGCAGTTCCTTCAGGAAAACCCGGACCGCAAAGTGATTGTCGAAGGCTACACCGACAGCACCGGCTCGGAGTCGTACAACCAGTCGCTGTCCGAGCGTCGCGCGACCTCGGTGCAAGTGGCCCTGATCAAGATGGGTGTCGACCCGGCGCGGATCGTGGCCCAGGGTTATGGAAAGGAATACCCGGTTGCGGAGAACTCCAGCGTCTCGGGCCGTGCAATGAACCGTCGGGTGGAAGTGACCATTTCCAACGACAACCAGCCGGTCGTACCGCGTTCGGCGATCAGCGCCAAGTAAGCTGACCACGCTGAAACTTAAAAGCCCCGCCTGAATTGATCAGGCGGGGCTTTTTTCTGAACAAGGTTTACACCTGTTTCAGGGCTGTAGGAGCGAGGCTTGCCCGCGAAGAACGATGATGCGGTCTAACAGATACACCGAGTCATCGTTCTTCGCGGGCAAGCCTCGCTCCTACGGGATGTTTATTGTTCGAGTTTTTGCGGCGTTTCCTCGCCCATGCAGCGCACGGCCTTTTTCTTGTTGTTGATCAGCACGCCGGTCAGGCCTTTCTGTTCGGTGTCGAACAGCACCAGCACGCCATCGATGCACTGGGCCACTTGCGGGGCCGGTTCCAGGGAGACCTTGTAGTCTTCGCCCGGCACGGTCTTGAGCATGGTGAAGTCGCTGAGCAGCAGCGCATCTTCGGGTTTGGCGAAGTGCAGGTAGCCGTACCACCACAGGGCGCCAACGGTGCCGAGGATGCTGCAAATACCGGTGATGATCAGCGGGATAGCGTTACGTTCTTCACTCATTGCGGACTCTCTGGTGGTTCATCTTCAGAATTCGGGGGTGCCGGGTAATTGGGGACTTCACCCAAGCGGCGCAGGCCGTCGAAATGCTGCGGGTCTTCGAGGTAGCGCAGCATGACCTTTCGCCAGACCGGGTCGGCGAAGGTTTGCACATGACCGCCACGGGTCAGTTGCAGCACTCGCGGCGGCGGCGCAGCTTGATACAGTCGGATGCCGTTGGAAAGGGGCACCAGCTGATCATCGATGCTGTGATAGATCAGTTTCGGTACGCCGTTGAGCTGCGTCATGGAATGGATCGCGCTGTCGCCGTCCGGCACCAACCAGGACAACGGCACCTGGAACGGCCAGGTCATCCACGACGTACTCAAGGCGAAACGCCCGACATCACGGTAACTGGCAGGCACGCCATCGAGTACGAAAGCCTTGAGTTGCCGCTGGCGCTCGGGATGTTGGGCCAGGAAATGCACGGCCATCGAACCGCCAAGGCTCTGACCGAGAAGGATCAGCGGTTTACCCTTGACCTCCGGGGCCTGGTCGAGCCATTTGAACGCGGCATCGATGTCCTGATAAATCGCCGGCAACGCCGGTTTACCTTCGGACCAACCGTACCCACGATAGTCCACCAGCAACACCTGATAGCCCTGCTCCGGCAACCACCAGCTCCCACCCAAATGCCACGCCAGGTTGCCGCCGTTGCCGTGCAGATGCAGCACCGTGCCTTTGACCTCGACACCTTTTTTCGCCGGCAGCCACCAGCCATGCAGCTTGAGGCCGTCAGCGGTGACCAGGGTGACGTCGCGGAATTCGAGTTTGGCTTTTTCCGGGGTGAACGGCTGGCCGGGCTCGGGGTAGAACAGCAGAGAGTCGCAACCGCCGAGGGCCAGGAGCAGGCAAAAGATGCCGAGGATTCTCATCCGGTGAAGCCCTCGCACTAACGATTGATAGCAGGTCCGTAGGAGCGAGGCTTGCCCGCGAAGAACGATGACGCGGTAGATCTGATAGAGCGCGTTATCGTTCTTCGCGGGCAAGCCTCGCTCCTACAGGGTGTGTTGTGATCACAGGATATTGGAATAATCCGCTTCGATCCGGTCCAGGCTCAGGTGGTTGAGGAAGTTGGAGAAGCACATCCAGGCCGACAGCGCGTTCATGTCGCGGAATTGGTCGGGCAGGTACTTGGGCGGCACCACCAGGCCTTCGTCCACCAATTGGCGCAAGGTCCGCATGTCTTCCAGCGTGGTCTTGCCGCAAAACAATAGCGGTATCTGCTCCAGCTTGCCTTTACGCACGGCCAACTGAATGTAGTTGTAAACCATGATAAAGCCCTTGAGGTAGGACAAGTCTTTGGTAAACGGCAGACCGGTCGGCACCGAGCCGCGGAAAACCCGACTGGCGTTGCCGTAGCTTTCGGCCATTTCGAAGCCTTGCTCACAGAAGAAATCGTAGATCTGCAAGAAGTCCGCGCCCTCCTCCACCATATGAATGGCACGGGTACGGTTGGTCAGTTTGCGCAGGCGGCTCGGGTAGGAGGCGAAGGTGATGATTTCCATCAGGATCGCCAGGCCTTCCTGGGTCACGGTGGACGACGGCGGGCCTTTGGACAGGAAGGTGCAGATCGGCTGATTCAGGCCGTTGAGCGTGGTGCCCACATGCACCAGCCCTTCGTGGACTTCCAGCGCACGCACGTCGCGGTCGTTGAACATCGCGTCGGCGCGGATCTTGATGTAGTCGGCGCCCGCCGCCGCATCGGCGACGATCCCGTCAGACTCGAACACCCGAATGGTTTCTTCGTTCTCGCCAAACACCCGGTTCAGCCGGTGTTGCAGCAGGTCGACGGCTTCCTTGGCGGTGAGCAGTTTCGGTTCGTCCTTGAGGTCGCCACGGCCGTCGATGTTGTTCAGGTAATCGGAGAGCATAAGGCCCAGATCGGCCAGGGTCGGGTCGCCGGCGTGAAACGCATCGGACGCCGCGCCATACAATTCCTGGGAAATCAGCCCGAAATCTTCGGTGCCGCGCGCTTCAAGCATGCGCACCACCATCCGGTATTCCTTGCACATGCGGCGCATGATCTGGCCGACCGGGTTGAACTGGCCGAGCTGGCGAGTGATGTCGCGCTCGATGTTCTGGAATTCCAGCTTCACTTTGCTGGAATCAAATGCCAGCGGTCGATTGAGGTAGTAGTCGCGGTCCACGGCCGGCATTTCCTTGCCCTTGCCTTTGAAGAACCCCTTGCGAATGCTGTCGTCCCACTTGACCGCATCCAGAACGCGAATCGGCGTCTGCGCCAGCACTATGCGATCGGACAAAATGCGTATCGTCTGCTGGTATTCGTCCACCCGAAACTCCTGTAGTAAAACCGTTACGTGCTGGATTTATTTGGTTTTGGCCAGGCGCTGATAACGCACCGCTTCGACGAAAACATCGGAATTGGCCGGGTCATCGAGGTAGGCGAACACCTGATCCAGGCTGTTGTTGATCAACACCCCGTCGCCGTCGTCGGTCCGGAAGCCTTGGCCACTGAGGGCTTCTTGGCCCATGGCCTGTTTGATCTGCTCGAGGTCGAGGTTGTAGACCACCAGTTCGTGCTTATCGTTGAGCTCGAAACCGGTGATGGTGAAATTCCCGCCGAACTGCGCCGGCACCTTCGCCGACAGGTACCAGCGATTGCCATGGCGCGACACAGTGAAGGGATAGGCTTCACGCTCATGGGGCTTGGCCTTGAAGTAGCTGACCGCCTGATAGCGATTGTCGCCGATGCGTGTCAGCTCCAGGTTCATCGGCTCGCCCCAGGCATTGGTGCTGGTCCACTTGCCGAGCAATCCTTTGGGCGCGGGCTCGCTGGCGGGCAGCGGCTCCTTGAAGGTCACCAGACAGCCACTGAGCAGCAGGATCGACAAGGCGATCACAATGACGCGCCAGGCTTTCATTCAACACTCCCTATGAACGCACCGCCCCGAAAGGTCACCGAACCTGTAGGAGCGAGGCTTGCCCGCGAAGGCGTTGTGTCAGTCAACACATATGTTGAATGTTATACCGCCTTCGCGGGTAAGCCTCGCTCCTACAGGGTCGAGTTGTCCTGCGGGATTTACACCGACGCCAGCACCAAATGCATGTAGCGGTTGAGGATGCCGAGCATTTCCTCTTCGGCCACAGGCTCGGCGTCGTTGAGCAGGCCCTGATATTCCATCCGTCCGATAATCGCCGTCAACACTTTGGCATCCTGTTGTGGCTCACGGGAACCCAATACTTCGAAAAGCTGGCAGGTGCCCTGCAGGAGAATTTGCTGATGGGAGCGCACCAACAAGGCCAGGCGCGGGTTGAGCAAGGCTTCCTGGCGGAAGGCTTGCTCGGCCATCAAGTGCTCGCGGCGATTGATCAATTGCCGATGAACATAGTCAGCCATCAGCCGGGCGATATCGTCCGCCAGCTGTGAGCGGGACTCGGGGGTGCCATCGCCGCTGACAACCATCTCGCGCAGCAGGCCTTCGTTGCTGGCCCATAACCGGGCCATGAACGCCGCGCTGCGTTCCACGTATTGGGCGAAGGTATCGGTGAGCAGGTCATCGATGTCTTTGAAATAGTAGGTCGTGGCCGACAGCGGCACACCCGCTTCAGCGGCCACAGCACGGTGCCGTACGGCCCGCACGCCATCGCGCACAACAATGCGCATCGCTGCGTCGAGAATGTCCTGTCGACGCTGTTCGCTGCCCTGTCGGCTGGCCTTGCGGCCCTGGTACTGAACACTTTCAGCGACCGCAGTGGCGATACCCGCTGCACCTTCTTGAGCCATTGCACGATTCACGACAGGTATTCCTCTCTAAACGTCAAAAGTAACCAATTGATACGTTTGTACCAGACAGGCAATAAAAAGCCGCCTGTTATAGGCGGCTTTTTAATTGAAACACTTACGCTTGTGGCCGCATGTGCGGGAACAGAATCACGTCGCGGATGGACGGTGAGTTGGTCAGCAACATCACCAGACGGTCGATGCCGATCCCCTCACCCGCCGTTGGCGGCATGCCGTACTCCAGCGCGCGAACGAAGTCGGCGTCGTAGTGCATGGCTTCGTCGTCGCCGGCGTCCTTGTCGGCCACCTGTGCCATGAAACGCTCGGCCTGGTCTTCCGCGTCGTTCAACTCGGAGTAGGCGTTGGCGATTTCACGGCCGCCGATAAACAGTTCGAAACGGTCGGTGACGTTCGGGTTCTCGTCGTTACGACGGGCCAGCGGCGACACTTCGAACGGGTACTGGGTGATGAAGTGTGGCTGTTCCAGCTTGTGCTCGACCAGCTCTTCGAAAATCATTACCTGCAGCTTGCCCAGACCTTCGAAGCCCAGCACCTTGGCGCCGGCCTTCTTGGCGATGGCGCGAGCCTTGTCGAGGTCAGTCAGGTCGTCAGCGGTCAGCTCAGGGTTGTACTTGAGGATCGAGTCGAACACCGACAGACGCACGAACGGCTCGCCGAAGTGGAACACCTTGTCGCCGTACGGCACGTCGGTGCTGCCCAGAACCAGCTGAGCCAGTTCGCGGAACAGCTCTTCGGTCAGGTCCATGTTGTCTTCGTAGTCGGCGTAAGCCTGGTAGAACTCCAGCATGGTGAATTCAGGGTTGTGACGCGTCGAAACGCCTTCGTTACGGAAGTTGCGGTTGATCTCGAAGACTTTCTCGAAACCACCGACGACCAAGCGCTTGAGGTACAGCTCAGGCGCGATACGCAGGAACATTTCCATGTCCAGCGCGTTGTGGTGAGTCTCGAACGGCTTGGCCGCCGCGCCGCCTGGAATGGTTTGCAGCATCGGCGTTTCCACTTCCAGGAAGTCACGCTTCATCAGGAAGCTGCGAATGTGCGCAATCACTTGCGAACGAACGCGGAAGGTCTGGCGCACCTCTTCGTTGACGATCAGGTCGACGTAACGCTGGCGGTAGCGCTGTTCGGTGTCGGTCAGGCCGTGATGCTTGTCCGGCAGCGGTCGCAGGGATTTGGTCAGCAGGCGCACGCTGGTCATTTCGACGTACAGGTCGCCCTTGCCGGAACGCGCCAGGGTGCCTTCGGCGGCAATGATGTCACCCATGTCCCAGGTTTTCACCGCGGCCAGGGTGTCTTCGGACAGGGTTTTACGGTTGACGTAAACCTGAATGCGACCGGTCATGTCCTGAATCACCATGAACGAGCCACGGTTGAGCATGATGCGACCCGCCACCTTGACCGGGATTGCAGCCTCTGCCAGCTCTTCCTTGGTCTTGTCCGCGTACTGTTTCTGCAAGTCTTCGCAGTAATTGTCGCGGCGGAAGTCATTGGGGAAGGCATTGCCCTTGGCGCGCTCGGCAGCAAGCTTTTCCTTGCGCAGGGCGATCAGGGAGTTTTCTTCCTGTTGCAGGGCTTGCGGGTCGAGTTGTAGGTCGCTCATGTCTTTAAAAATTCCATCTCAGGTTCGTTGCCCCCGGCATTCGCCGGGGTTCGCGGGCAAGCCTCGCTCCTACAGGGTGGTGACAACCCTGTAGCGCGGGCCTTAGAGCCCTTGTTTCAGGCTGGCCACCAGGTATTCGTCGATGTCGCCGTCGAGCACCTTGTCGCAGTCGCTGCGTTCGATGTTGGTACGCAGATCCTTGATCCGCGAGGCATCGAGCACATACGAACGGATCTGGTGACCCCAGCCGATATCCGACTTGGTGTCTTCCAGGGCCTGGGAAGCGGCGTTGCGCTTCTGCACTTCCTGCTCATACAAACGCGCCCGCAACATTTTCATGGCGGTGTCTTTGTTCGCATGCTGGGAACGTTCGTTCTGGCAGCTGACCACGGTGTTGGTCGGTACGTGGGTAATCCGTACGGCCGAGTCGGTGGTGTTAACGTGCTGACCACCGGCACCGGAGGAGCGGTAGGTGTCGATGCGCAGGTCCGACGGGTTGATGTCGATTTCGATGTTGTCATCGATTTCCGGCGACACGAACACGGCCGAGAACGAGGTGTGACGACGGTTGCCGGAGTCGAACGGGCTCTTGCGCACCAGACGGTGCACGCCGATTTCGGTACGCAGCCAGCCAAAGGCGTATTCGCCCTTGATGTGCACGGTAGCGCCTTTGATACCGGCGACTTCACCGGCCGACAGCTCCATGATGGTGGCGTCGAAACCGCGTTTATCCGCCCAGCGCAGGTACATGCGCAGCAGGATGTTGGCCCAGTCCTGAGCCTCGGTACCGCCGGAGCCGGCCTGGATGTCCAGATAGGCGTTGTTGGCGTCCATCTCACCGCTGAACATGCGACGGAATTCAAGTTTTTCCAGGGATTCGCGCAGGCGCTCGACTTCGGCAGCGACGTCATCGACGGCGGCCTGGTCTTCTTCTTCGGCGGACATCAGCAGCAGGTCTTTGGCATCGGCCAGACCGCTGTGCATTTCGTCGAGGGTTTCGACGATCTGAGCCAGCAGCGACCGCTCGCGGCCCAGCTCCTGAGCGTACGACGGGTTGTTCCAGACACTCGGATCTTCAAGCTCGCGATTGACTTCAGTCAGACGCTCATGCTTTTGATCGTAGTCAAAGATACCCCCGAATAGTTTCGGAGCGCTCGGACAGGTCCTTGATACTGTTAAGGATCGGGTTGATTTCCATGGCGGGCAGCACTCGTTGGCGAACTTTTGAAAGCCGGCGAGTATAACGTAATCAAGCTGTCACGGCAGCCCGCCTGGCGGCTTTAGCGGCGAATGGTTTTGCCTGAAACCACGGGGCACTCCTGTAGCAGCGGTCGAGCACCGCGAGGCCGCGTTCGAGGACGAAGTCCTCGCCAGTCCTGCGCACGCGGTTTGTCTGGAAGACCGCGCTGTATGGTTTTACGACGGCTGCGCCGCCGAACGCTGCCTCGCGGGGCTCGACAGCTGCTACGGTGCTGCGGTGCTACAGAGTGAGGTATTTGTGGGTTATTCGATCCCCACCTGATTACGCCCATTGTTCTTCGCCAGGTACAGCCCCTTGTCTGCCGCCGAGATCAATTGCCGGCAATCGCTGCCCGGCTGCGGAATCATGGTCGACAGGCCGATGCTGATGGTCAGGCTCGAACCTTCGCTCGGGAAAATGTGCGGGATCTTCAACCCGGCCACGGTCTGGCGCAGTTTTTCCGCCACCATTCGCGCACCGCCCGGTGAAGTGTTGGGCAAGACCAGGACGAACTCTTCGCCGCCGTAACGGGCCGGCAAGTCCGAAGGTCTGGAGCTGGCGTCGCGAATCGCCGTGGCGACTTTGCGCAGGGCTTCATCGCCTTCAAGGTGGCCAAAGCTGTCGTTGAAGGACTTGAAGTAGTCGACATCGATCATCAGTAGCGACAATTGAGTCTGGTCTCGCAGCGAACGCCGCCACTCCAGTTCCAGGTATTCGTCGAAATGCCGGCGGTTCGACAGCCCGGTCAGGCCGTCGGAGTTCATCAGGCGTTGCAGCACCAGGTTTGTGTCGAGCAATTGCTGCTGGCTGACCCGCAGCGCGCGGTACGCCGCGTCACGTTGCAGCAGGGTCATGTAGGAGCGCGAGTGATAGCGGATACGCGCTACCAGTTCGATGTTGTCCGGCAGTTTGACCAGGTAATCGTTGGCACCGGCGGCAAACGCCGCGCTCTTGATCAGCGGGTCTTCCTTGGTCGACAGGACAATGATCGGAATGTCCTTGGTCGCCGGGTGATTACGGTACTCGCGCACCAGGCTCAGGCCGTCGAGGCCAGGCATGACCAGATCCTGAAGGATTACGGTCGGCTTGATGCGAATCGCCTGGGCGATGGCCTGGTGCGGGTCGGCACAGAAATGGAAGTCGATGTTTTCTTCGTTCGACAAACCACGCCGCACTGCCTCGCCGATCATCGCCTGATCGTCCACCAACAACACCATGGCGGCGTTTTCATCGGTTTTGAAGTCGTCGAGCTGTAATTCATTCATGTGCGGTCACCTGAGTACTGCCTTGGCCACGATTGCTGCTAATAATAGTCATTTTGAGAAGATCTCCAGCAATCGTGGCGCTATCTTGTCCAGTGGGCAAACTTCCACAGCCGCGTTAATGGCCGCGGCCGCCTTCGGCATGCCATACACCGCACTGCTTTGTTGGTCCTGAGCGATGGTCAGATAGCCCTGTTGGCGCATGAGTTTAAGCCCCTGCGCGCCGTCACGCCCCATACCGGTCAGCAGAACACCCACAGCGTCACCGCTCCAGTAACTGGCCACACTTTCGAAAAACACATCGATCGACGGCCGATAGATCTCGTTGACCGGTTCGGCGGTGTAGGCGAGTGTGCCGTTTTTCAGCAATCGAATGTGATGGTTGGTGCCGGCCAGCAGGACCACGCCGCTTTGCGGCCGTTCGCCTTCCAGGGCCAGGCGCACATCCAGGCCACTGGCGCTGGCAAGCCATTCGGCCATGCCGGCGGCGAATACCTGATCCACATGCTGGACCAACACGATGGCCGCCGAAAAATCTCGTGGCAGGCCCTTGAGCAGCACTTCCAGCGCCGCCGGCCCGCCAGCGGATGAACCGATGGCCACCAAATGCTGGCGCGAAGACGAGTGGCGGTGCTGGCTCGGTGCCGATCGCACCCGATTGCTGTGGTCACCAATCAGCCAGCCAATGTTCATGATCTTGCGCAGCAGCGGTGCGGCGGCTTCCTGAGGATTGCCGCCGCCGATAGCCGGGGTATCGACCACATCCAGCGCACCGTAGCCCATGGCTTCGAATACCCGGTGTACGTTCTGCTCGCGGTCGACGGTGACAATGACTATCGCGCATGGGGTCTCGGCCATGATTCGCCGGGTCGCTTCCACACCGTCCATCAACGGCATGATCAAATCCATCAGGATCAGATCCGGGGTGTATTCAGTGCACCGTTGCACTGCCTCGGCCCCATTGCCGGCGACCCAGACCACCTCGTGCGCCGGTTCGAACGCCAAAGCGCGGCGCAAGGCCTCTACCGCCATGGGCATGTCGTTGACGATAGCGATTTTCATGCCCGCGCGCCTCCAATGAGCTCAACCACTGCATCCAGCAAAGCGTCATCATGAAAACTCGCTTTGGCTAGATAATAGTCGGCTCCGGCGTCCAGTCCACGGCGACGGTCTTCTTCACGGTCCTTGTAGGACACCACCATCACCGGCAGGGATTGCAGGCGGTTGTCGCGGCGCACCAAAGACACCAGCTCGATGCCATCCATGCGCGGCATGTCGATGTCGGTGATCAACAGATCGAAGTCCTCTGAACGCAGGGCGTTCCAGCCATCCATGCCGTCCACCGCCACCGCGACGTCATAGCCGCGATTGAGCAGCAGCTTGCGCTGCAACTCACGAACGGTCAGCGAGTCGTCCACCACCAGAATCCGTTTACGCGCCGCTTCGACGGCCTGATTGGCATGCCGGGCAATGCGCTCCAGACGCCCGGTATTGAGCAGTTTGTCCACCGAACGCAGCATGTCTTCGACGTCGACGATCAGCACCACCGAGCCGTCGTCGAGCAAGGCCCCGGCGGAAATGTCCTGGACCTTGCCCAGGCGCTCATCCAGCGGCAGCACCACCAACGTTCGCTCGCCGATAAAGCGCTCGACTGCCACCCCGTAGATCGCCTCGCGCTCGCGGATGACCACGACTTTGAGGGTTTGCGCGTTGTTCTGGCTCGCCGGGCGATGCAACAGTTGACTGGCGGCAACCAGCCCGACATGCCGGCCTTCGTACCAGAAGTGCTGCCGGCCTTCGACCTGCACGATATCTTCCGGCGCCAGGTCGCACATGCGCTCGATATGCGCCAGCGGGAAGGCATACGCCTCATCACCGACTTCCACCACCAGGCTGCGCACCACCGACAGCGTCAGCGGCACTTCCAGATGAAAGCGACTGCCCTCGCCTGCCGTCTGCTCCAACACCACGGCGCCGCGCAATTGGCGAACCATATGCTGAACCGCATCCAGCCCGACACCGCGCCCGGAAACTTCGGTAACCGCGTCGCGCAGGCTGAAACCCGGCAGAAACAGGAACGTCAGCAGCTCTTCTTCGCTCAACTGGGCGGCGGTTTCGGCTGGGGATAACTGCCGCTCGACGATGTTGCGCCGAAGCTTTTCCAGGTCGACGCCGTTGCCGTCATCGCTGAGTTCCAACACCAGCAGACCGGCCTGATGGGACGCTCGCAAACGGATCACGCCTTCTTCCGGTTTGCCGGCCAATAGTCGTTGTTCCCGGGTTTCGATGCCGTGATCCACCGCATTGCGCAGCAGGTGCGTCAGCGGCGCTTCGAGCTTTTCCAGAACGTCGCGATCGACTTGAGTCTTGTCGCCCTCAATCTCCAGCCGCACCTGTTTTCCAAGGTCGCGGCCGAGATCACGGACCATGCGCACTTGCCCGCTCAGCACGTCGGCGAATGGCCGCATGCGACAGGCCAGCGCCGTGTCGTACAACACCTGCGCACGCTGGCTGGCGTGCCAGGCGAACTCGTCCAGCTCGGCGTTTTTTTCCACCAGCAATTGCTGAGACTCGGCCAACAATCGGCGGGCATCGCCCAAGGCTTCCTGGGCTTCGAGACTCAAGGCATGGTCCTTGAGATGGACGTTGAGGTTTTCCAGCGCCCGCAGGCCGTTGCTCTGCATGCGTTTGAGGCGCTGCATGGTGGCCAGGTGCGGCTTGAGCCGCTGGGTTTCCACCAGGGATTTACTCGACAGGTCGAGCAGGCTGTTCAAGCGCTCGGCCGTGACGCGCAATACGCGTTCGCCACTTTCGGTGGTGCGTTTAGTCGTGGACACTGGCTCGGCGGGCGCTGCCGGGGAGGCTTCGGCGGTGGCCGGCATGGGCGGCTCAACCTTGGGCGTCGGCGGTTGCATCTGAAGCTCTGCCATCGGCGGCGCGATGGGCGCAGTGGCCGCCATGTGATCAAGCAACCGTCCCATCAAGACGACGTAAGCGTCGATATCCGCTGGCGCCGGAGCGTTGCCCGGCGTCGCAATCCGCATCAGCAGATCGGTGCCTTGCAACAGTGCATCAATGTGTTCGGGCCGCAGGTACAGGCGGCCTTCCTGGGCACTGACCAGGTAATCTTCCATCACATGGGCAACGCTGACCCCGGCATCGACACCGACAATCCGCGCCGCGCCCTTGAGCGAATGGGCCGCGCGCATGCACGACTCGAGGTAATCGGCCTGGGTCGGATCGCGCTCAAGCGCCAAAAGACCTGCGCTCAGCACCAGGGTCTGGGCCTCGGCTTCCAGGCTGAACAGTTCCAGCAAAGAGGCGTCACGCATTTGCTCGGGGGTCATGTGAGGCTCCGGGTCACGGCGGATAGCAGCTGTTCTTCATCCAGCCAACGCAGGCTGCGACCTTTGAATTGCAAGACGCCACGGGTGTATCTGGCGCTGACCTGGGTGCCGGACTGGGACGCCGCATCAAGAATGCGCTCGTCGATGGCGTGAATCCCGTCCACCTCATCCACCGGCACCACCACCGGCCCGCCGTGGGCGGCGATGATCAGCATCCGCGGCATCACCCGCGCGCCGGACGCCACACCACTGGTGGCATCGAGCCCCAGCAACTCCACCAGCGACAGGCATGCCACCAAGGCACCGCGCACATTCGCCACGCCGAGCAACGCCCCGGAGCGCTGGTGCGGCAAGGAGTGAATCGCTTGCAGCGGCGCCACTTCGACCAGGCTGCGAGTGGCCAGGCCCAACCATTCTTCGCCGAGGCGAAACATCAGCAGCGAGCGGGTTTTCACATCGCTTCCGGCCACCGTGGTGACTTGCTCGCGGTCGTCCTGCTGCAAGGCATAGCGATCGAGCAAGCGCGTGGCGGCAGCCGAATACACCGCGCAGTTGCGACAATGAATGTGCTCGCTCAGCAATGGGCAGGACTTGTCGCCGTGGATACCGATGCGGTTCCAGCAGTCGTCGATGGCCTGGGCATTTTCATGGATGACGCTCAAGGTATCGGCGGCGTTCATCGTTTACGCTCACTGTCTGCGGCGCGCTCGCTGCGGGCGGCGCGGGCCTGTAATCGTCGGGCTCCCGCCGTGTCGCCCTGGGACTGGAGCAAGGCGGCCAGGTGCATCAGCGCGTCGGGGTGTTGCGGCTCGAGGTACAACGCCTTGCGATAAAAGCCCTGGGCCTCGAGAGCGCTGCCGGCGACATCGCTGATCAGCCCCAGCCAATAGAACACCTGCGCCACCGGCTCGTGACTGCGCAAAAAACTGTCGCACGCGGCGCGGGCCTCGGCACTTTTCCCTTCGTTGGCCAGCGCGGCGATGTTCGCCAGCAGCGTAGCGGCGTCTGAAGGGGGAGTGGCCGAAGGGGTGGCGGCGACCTGAGGCATCGGCACCACCGTTGCGAAAGGCCGACTTCGCACCGGCGGCGGTGTCACGCTGCGCACCGGTTGTTGAGCCGGCAGCGGCGTCGGCACGAAGGTCGCGAGCGGCTCTTGCGCACTTTGACGACTGAAGGCAAACGACTGCGGGATGCCGATCGAGCGCATGCCGAAACGCCCCAACAGACTGCCTTCCGCCGGGCCGATAAACAGCACGCCGTCGACATGGGTCAGGCGCTTGAGCACTTCGAACACCTGCTGCTGGGTCGGCTTATCGAAATAGATCAGCAAATTGCGGCAGAACACGAAGTCATAAGGTGGCTCGTTGGCCAGCAAGGCCGGATCCAGCAGATTGCCGACCTGCAAACGCACCTGCTCAATCACGCGCCCACTGAGGCGATAGTTGTCGTTTTCAGCCGTGAAATGCCGCTCGCGGAAGTCGATGTCCTGGCCACGAAACGAATTCTTGCCGTACAGCGCGAGCCTGGCCTTTTCCACCGACAGCGGGCTGACATCCATGCCGTCGACTTTGAACTGGTGTGGCGCCAGCCCGGCATCGAGCAATGCCATGGCGATGGAATACGGTTCTTCGCCGGTGGAACACGGCAGACTGAGAATCCGCAGGGCGCGCATGTTATTGATCGCCGCCAGCCGTTTGGCCGCCAGTTTCGCCAGCGTGGCGAAGGATTCCGGGTAACGGAAAAACCAGGTCTCGGGGACGATCACCGCTTCGATCAGCGCCTGTTGTTCGTCGCGCGAGCCCAGCAGAGTGTGCCAATACTCATCGGCCGTCAGCGCCCGAGCCGCCGTGCAGCGCTGGCGCACCGCGCGTTCGATGATCGCCGGGCCGACCGAGCCCACATCGAGGCCGATACGTTCTTTGAGGAAATCGAAAAACCGTTGATCGCTGCTCATCCCTGCTCCTCAAACTGCGCCAGGTCCAGCGGCGGCGAGGGAAACAACAAGGCGCGGACCTGTTCGTCCAGCAAATCGGCAACCCGCACCCATTGCAGTAAACCCTGGGCATCTTCGCGCACCGGCCCCAGGTACGGCGCCTGGCGATTGTCCAGGCCATAAGGCTGAAAGTCCGCCGGGTTGCAGCGCAACGTGTCGGTGGCCTGTTCCAGAATCAGCCCGAGCAATTGCGCAGGCGTCGCCTCATCCGGCCGATAGTGCACCAGCACCAGCCGCGTACTGTTGCGAGCCTGGGCCGGTTGGCCGAACGTCAGGGCGCTGAGGTCGATCACCGGCACCACCGCGCCGCGACAGGCAAACACCCCCGCCACCCAGTCCGGTGCCTGGGGAATCGGTTTCAACGGCAGCTGCGGCAGCACTTCGGCCACCTCGATGGCCTGCAACGCGTAACGCTCGTTGCCGATGCGGAACACCAGAAACAACGACTGTTTCACCGGCATCACCGCGCCGCGCTTGACCGCGAGCTCGCTCATCAGACTTTGAATCGCGAGACGCCGCCACGTAGCCCCACGGCCACCTGGCTCAATTCATCAATGGCGAAACTGGCCTGACGCAAAGACTCGACAGTCTGGCTGCTGGCATCGCCCAACTGCACCAACGCGTGGTTGATCTGCTCGGCGCCGGTGGCCTGGGCCTGCATGCCTTCGTTGACCATCAACACCCGTGGTGCCAGTGCCTGAACCTGATGGATGATCTGCGACAACTGCTCGCCCACCGACTGCACCTCGGACATGCCACGGCGCACCTCTTCGGAAAACTTGTCCATGCCCATGACCCCGGCCGACACCGCCGACTGAATCTCGCGCACCATCTGCTCGATGTCGTAAGTGGCCACCGCAGTCTGGTCTGCCAGGCGCCGTACTTCGGTAGCGACCACGGAAAACCCGCGACCATATTCACCGGCCTTCTCGGCTTCGATCGCGGCATTCAGGGACAACAGGTTGGTCTGGTCGGCGACTTTGACGATGGTCACCACCACCTGATTGATGTTGCCGGCCTTCTCGTTAAGGATCGCCAGTTTGGCGTTGACCAGATCGGCCGCGCCCATCACCGAGTGCATGGTGTCTTCCATGCGCGCCAGGCCTTGCTGACCGGAACCGGCCAGCACCGACGCCTGATCAGCGGCGGTGGAGACTTCGGTCATGGTGCGTACCAGATCCCGCGAAGTGGCGGCAATTTCCCGCGATGTCGCGCCGATTTCGGTGGTGGTGGCAGCGGTTTCGGTGGCCGTGGCCTGCTGCTGCTTGGATGTCGCGGCGATTTCCGTGACCGAGGTGGTGACCTGGACCGAGGAGCGCTGGGCCTGGGACACCAGCGAGGTGAGCTCGGTCATCATGTCGTTGAAGCCGGTTTCCACCGCACCAAATTCGTCCTTGCGATCAAGATCCAGGCGACTGCTGAGATCGCCGGTGCGCATGACTTCGAGGATATCCACGATGCGATTCATTGGTGCCATGATCGCGCGCATCAGCAGCAGGCCACAGAGGCCGGCGACGATGATCGCCACCAGCAAAGAGACGCCCATACTGATTTTGGCGGAGGTCACCGCTTCGCCGATGGCCAGCGTGGCTTTTTCAGCCAGTGCGTGATTATCTTCGAGAAGGCTGTTCAACTGCTTGCGCCCATTGATCCAGGCTGGCGCGAGCTTCTGCTCCAGGGCCAGGCGCGCTTGCTCGTACTCTTTGCGTTGATAGAGGTCGAGTACGTTGGTCATTTCTTGATTGAAGAGCTGATGACGCGCTTCGAATTCGTCGAAGAGGACCTGGTCTTCCACGGTGAAAATGGTTTTGCGGTAATTGGCCATCTGCTCGCTCAAGCGCTCTTCGAAGCTCTTGTACATGGCCTGGTCGGCGGCGGTCATTTCGCGTCGTCCGGAAAGGCCGACAAGCTGCTGGGTGAGGTTAAAACTGTCGACCCAGGCACCGCGGATCATCGAACTGAAATACACCCCGGGAACCGCATCGAGGCGGACCCTTTCTGCGCTGGCGTCGATCTTCATCAGCCGAGAAAAGGACACCACAACCATCAACAGCATGATCGCGATAATCACCGCAAAGCTCGCCAAAATGCGTTGGCGCAACGTCCAGTTCTTCACAGTCAGTCCTCGGTGCGGTTCGAATTGCGGGGGAGTATAGCCGAGGGTGGTGCTTCGGTTATCAGATGGGCGCGCAAGGCCGGGATTGGATCTGGATGGGGCTTTGCGCGATAGAGGGGGGTGCCAGGGGTAATTCGGAGGAAACGACCTATGGAAGGGTCATTGAGGGATGTGGTGCAGTTCAGAATAAAAATTAACAAACCAATACCAAAACACGCTAACCAACTATCAACTCTGACAGTAGCCCCCCCCTGATTGATTATTACTCTACGACCTGTATAAACACCAACTAGCGAGCACACCATCATGTCAGCACCCGAAGACTACAATAGCCTGAAAGCGAAAGGCGAAAAGGTCATAGGAACAATGTCTGCATTCCTCAACGACACACAAATACTTGATACCAAAACGATAACTTACGTACGAGGCAATGAAGTTTATATGTTCTTTGGCGAAAGCGACGACCAAAGCCGTGTAATTCTCAGCTTTCCAGAAGCACTGGACCCCAGCGAAATACATACTGTACGTTACCCAGAAGATTTGGAGGGTTTAAACAGTTCATGGCAAGCCGCTGACAAAGATTTACCTCTACCCGTAAAAAAAGGCTCAATGCAACTAAAATTCTTCGATTCGGGAAAGCGTTCTTTCGAAGGTACATTTGACATCGATTTAGAAGGCGATCTTGGCAAATTAACCGGAAAGTTTCATATCCCAAAACAAAAGTAACATCACTAAAACAATAAACCCCATCAACACAATCAGTTGATGGGGTTTTCTTCTTTATAGCCTAACGTCGCCCCAAGCCCGATCAAGCGATTATAACTTGCTTCTCCAACTCGGCCTTCAACCCCGGCTCCAGCTTCAACTGCCGCGCCAGTTCATCGAGGTAGGACTTTTCCATGAAGTTCTCTTCGTCCACCAGCATCACACTGGCGATGTACATTTCAGCCGCCATTTCCGGCGTACTTGCAG
The DNA here is from genome assembly GCF_019218905.1 of Pseudomonas sp. PDM24. Taxonomy (NCBI): domain Bacteria; kingdom Pseudomonadati; phylum Pseudomonadota; class Gammaproteobacteria; order Pseudomonadales; family Pseudomonadaceae; genus Pseudomonas; species Pseudomonas sp. PDM24. The sequence goes on from NZ_JAHUWR010000006.1 coordinate 427,841, forward strand.
CACGGGCGACGTCGGTCGGGTCCAGCGGTTTGTTGAGTTCAGCGTGCAGCCACTGCTGCAGTTCCTGATCGTTGTCGAGCTTGGTGAACTCGCCTTCGATCAACGCACGCTCGCGTTCATCCACATGACCATCGGCTTTGGCCGCCGCCACCAGCGCCTTGAGAATAGCCTGGCTGTGTTGCTCGACTTGCGCCGCTGGCACACGGTCGAGGGTTTGTGGTTCGGTCTTCGGCGCGCTGCCTTGCTGGGCCTGCCAATTTCCGTAAGCCTTGTAGGCAATGACCCCCAGCGCGGCGAGGCCACCGTAAGTCAGGGCCTTGCCGCCCACGCTGCGAGCCTTCTTGCTGCCCAGCAACAGGCCCATGGCCCCGGCCGCCAAAGCACCACCGCCGGCGCCCGAAAGCACGCTGCCGAGCCCGCCAGCCCCGCCACTACCGCCGAGCAAGCCGCCCAGCCCACCGGCAGCCGATTTGTTCTGCGTCCCGCCAGCCTTGTTCTGCAACAGATCCTGACCGGATTTGAGTAACTGATCGAGCAATCCACGGGTGTTCATTTGCTGCCTCCACGAATTCGGATTAACCGGATCATTAAGGCCATCAGCCTGAACCGAAAGTGCCTGGTGTTGGCGGTGAGAGTGCTTCAGGATGTTACTCGATACTCGTGGCTGCGAATTTCCAATAAAAAACGGGGTGGATTTATTAACTAAATAAATCCACCCCGAGCATTTCGTCCCAAATGTTTTTATTGGAAGGGGAAATTGACGTCGGCTTTTAAATAGATCTGTCCGCTCATATCAAAAAAAACAAACACCCTATGCAGTGCATCGGGTGTTTGATTGAAATAGATACAAGCCTATTTCTGGACTAGACATTCCTTACTTGCCAATCCAACAACTTGCTAATCTGAGATGTCTGCTCCGGGCTCCGCGTCTCCTAATTCCTCAGTCGTTGGGGCCGGGGTAGTATCAATACGACACGCTACTGCAGAAGGCCCTTGGGTAGCATGGGCAAAAGAGTACTGCCCATTGGACATTACAACTGTCCAGCTGTGATTGATCTGAGTATGAGCTTCGTTCGTCCACGTCGCATTGCCTAACCAGCCTGCAGCCTGAACAATACCTCCCGTCTGTCCTGCGTAAGTGTCATACACCGCTTTGAGCTGTGCGCGATTGTTTGGCAGTCCTCCTCCTTGGGCTATACACTGCTGTTCAGCGTCTCGCTTAATCATCAGATTGCCGATTCGCATAAACATTATCACCCCGGTCACTGTAATTTTATGAGTCGCCGAAGCGCCCTTACTGTCTGTGACCTTCAACGTAGTGGTCCCTCTCCCCGCCACTCGTACCTTCCCCGTAGCATCAATCGTCGCCACGTTATTACTGGCAGAGCTGTATGTATAGGGAGGAACGCCTCCTGTCCCAACTCGAGTGTAGGTAGCATTGCCAGGCGGATTTATTGGCGGAATACCGCGTACAACGCTGTAACTTGGTAGGTCCAATATCACATTAATACCGAATGACAAAGGCACAACCACAGTAAAAGTCCAGGCTGTTGAAACCTGACCGCTGCCATACAGCGCTTTAGCCGTCAGGCTACGCACACCGACTGCGACGGACATGGTTGCGGTCCAAATCCCATCCACTGCGGTGAGTTCGCCTCCTATTGGGGCATCTCCATCATAGAGCTGCACTTTTTGGCCAGCACTGGCACTACCCGTGATCGTGATCGAGGTCTCGGTCGTGGTGCCACCATTGTCGATTTCACCCTTTGAATCTGTCACGCGGGTGATTACTGGCGGCACAGTCACGGCCTCACCGATCACCTGCGCCGTAGCGGACCTGGAGTAGGCGATTACCGTATCGGCTCTAACCTGGTCGTAGATCACCCGAACGTCACTGCCGGCGATCACTTTGGCGTTGGGAATCATCAGTTTATAGGTGAAGGGCAATCGGGAGACCGTGGTCTCGACAGGCGCCTCCTGACCTCCGGGCGGCGTCACCGTGTAGTTCATACGAATGATGTCGCCCGTTTGCCAGGTTGGTGCAGCGGCATACACCTGTATCGTCAGGTCTTTTCCCCCGAGCTTGTCCAGGTCGATGGTACTTGGATCATCGTTGGGATCATCCGGATCTTCGGTGATGTCCGGAGCTGTCAGCCGCCTGCCCGCCAGATCTTCGTCCACGGTTTGGGTTGCAGACCAGATAGCATCGGTGTCCGGGACGTTTCCGAGCTGGTCGGTGACGGTGTAGGAAAAGTTGAGCTCATGGTTGGGTCTTTGCGCGACTTCCAGGTGAGCGCGGGTCACGGTAAAACACACCCTGGTCGCGATCGGTGAGCCCGGATCGGGTGGTTCAGGCGCTTCGTCCCTGCCAACGATGAAATGCGTGGACTCACCGTTACACTTCAGGGTAATCGTGTCGTAGGCTCGGCAGTAGGGATAAGACACACACACTTGGGCACTGACGAAGTCGGGGCCGACGCCGTTCTTGATGGCGTCGGGCAACAATAACTCCAGCTCGGAATGGCCCTCTTCATTCGGAAATCTGTCTTTTAAACCGGGCCGGATTTTGTTGTACAGCATCGTCAGCATCGGTGAGGTGCCGATATTATCGCTGCCGCGCTTGATGATGTAGAAGAGTTCATTGATCCGATCCGCATGCAACCGGCCTTTGGGGATACGCAGGGTCGTGATCGCGTTCTCATCCTCAATGATTTTGCTGTACAGAAACGTGGTCTCCCCGACCAGCCACAGCTCCATGACATCCCCGGGATTCATCGTGCCCGACAACGGCGGATCGATCTCGACGGTGGCGCCCTCACCGTCAGTGACGAGATCGTAAATCACCAGTGACACGCCGATATCGGCCCCTATGACTGGCCGGGTCGCGCCAAGCACTCGGGGTCTATCCAGCACTAGTACGGTGTTATCGGGCGATTCCGGTAGGGTCATGATAAAGGCTCCTGCACGATGGGCTTTGGGTTGGGTTATCCAATACCGATACGCGGGAACTGGCTACTGTCAGAACTAACAGGTAGACGACTTTTCCAGACAAACGGTAAAGCGTATCCCCAGATACCGCTGCGCAGGCTACCCATCGATTTAAAAGATATACACTCGAGCAAATCGATAAAAACCGCCCACCCGGTAATTCCCCATGATGACCCTGCGTCAGATCCGCCACTTCATCGCCGTGGCCGAGACCGGTTCGATCTCCGCCGCGGCGCAAACCGCGTTTATTTCCCAGTCCACCCTGACCCTGGCCATCCAGCAACTGGAGCAGGAAATCGGTGTCGGCCTATTCAATCGCCACGCCAAGGGCATGACCCTGACCCACCAGGGTCATCAATTCCTACGCCAGGCACACCTGATTCTGGCCACGGTGGACAATGCCAAACGCAGCCTGCAACAGAGCACCGATCAGGTTGCCGGGCAGTTGATCATCGGCGTGACCAGCCTGGTTGCCGGTTATTACCTGGCGGATTTGCTCACCCGGTTCCAGCGCGCTTACCCCAACGTTGAAATACGCGTGATGGAAGACGAGCGGCCGTACATCGAGCATTTGCTGGTCAGCGGTGAAATTGATGTGGGCGTGCTGATCCTCTCCAATCTGGAAGACCGCCATGCCTTGCAGACCGAAGTCCTGACCCACTCGCCCCATCGGCTGTGGCTGCCGGCCCAGCATCCGCTGCTGGAACACGACAGCATCAACCTCGCCGATGTCGCTCGCGAGCCGCTGATTCAGCTGAACGTCGATGAAATGGACCGCAACGCCCAGCGCATGTGGTCGGCGGCCTCGCTGCAACCGCGCATCACCTTGCGAACAGCCTCGACGGAAGCGGTACGAAGCCTGGTCGCCGCGGGCTTGGGCGTTTCCATTCAACCGGACATGACTTACCGCCCGTGGTCCCTGGAGGGCGACATCATCGAAGCGCGGCCGATCGCCGACCTGAGCCAGACCCTCGATGTCGGTCTGGCGTGGCGTCGCGGCACTGCCCGGCCCGCGCTGGTGGACCCGTTCCTGACCGTCGCTCGCGAACAACCCCACGGCGGGCGCAAGCCATCTATTTAATCGAACGCCACCTTCAGTATTTAGTATTTGTCGACCACAAGCCCGGCCACTAGTCTTGAGGCATCTATAAGACGGCCGGGCCCAGTCACAGGGAATCCCATGGCCACACAAGAAAAGAGAACCCGAAAAATGGCTGGCGCGCAGACTCCGTTGTTCACCGCGTTGTTGATCGATGGCGAGTTGGTCCCGGGCCAGGGTTTCGTCGAACCCATCCTCAACCCGGCCACCGGAGAAGTGCTGACGCACATTGCCGAAGCCAGCACCGAGCAGGTCGAAACCGCGATCCTCGCCGCCCTCCGCGCCTTTGCCAGTTGGTCGCGGACCACGCCGCAGCAGCGCTCGAACCTGCTGCTGGACATCGCCAACGCCATTGAAAAAAACGCCGACCTGCTCGCCCGCCTCGAATCGCTGAACTGCGGCAAGCCATTGCACTTGGCGCGTCAGGACGATTTGAGCGCCACGGTCGATGTGTTCCGTTTCTTCGCGGGTGCCGTGCGTTGCCAGACCGGCCAGCTCAGCGGCGAATACTTGCCGGGTTACACCAGCATGGTCCGCCGCGATCCGATTGGCGTGGTCGCCTCGATTGCGCCGTGGAACTACCCGATCATGATGGCCGCCTGGAAAATCGCCCCTGCCCTCGCCGCTGGCAACACGCTGGTATTCAAACCGTCGGAACACACACCGCTGTCGATTCTGGCGTTGGCACCGGCGCTCGCCGAGATCCTGCCGCGCGGGGTGATCAACATCATTTGCGGTGGCGGTGAAGGCGTCGGCAGCCATTTGGTCAGCCACCCGAAAGTGCGCATGGTGTCGCTGACTGGCGATATCGTCACCGGACAAAAAATCCTCCAGGCCGCGGCGAAAACCCTGAAACGCACCCACCTCGAACTCGGCGGCAAGGCCCCGGTGATTGTCTGCAACGACGCGGATATTCAAGCGGTGGTCGAGGGCGTGCGCACCTACGGCTATTACAACGCCGGCCAGGACTGCACCGCCGCGTGCCGGATTTATGCCCAAGCCGGGATTCATGACCGCTTGGTGGCGGAACTCGGCGCGGCGGTCAGCAGCCTGCGTTTTGCCGGTAAACGTGATGCCGACAACGAGATCGGCCCGCTGATCAGCACTCGCCAGCGCGACCGCGTGGCCAGTTTCGTCGAGCGTGCCCTCGGCCAGCCACATATCGAACGCGTGACCGGCGCGGCGGTGCATTCCGGTGCCGGCTTCTATTACCAGCCGACCTTGCTGGCCGGTTGCAAACAGAGCGATGAAATCGTTCAGCGCGAAGTGTTCGGGCCGGTGGTCACCGTGACCCGCTTCAATGAGCTCGAACAAGCGGTGGACTGGGCCAACGACTCGGAATACGGCCTCGCCTCCTCGGTCTGGACCCAGAATCTCGACAAAGCCATGCAGGTTGCGGCGCGTTTGCAGTACGGCTGCACCTGGATCAACAGCCATTTCATGCTGGTCAGCGAAATGCCCCATGGCGGCCTGAAGCGCTCGGGCTATGGCAAAGACTTATCCAGTGATTCGCTGCAGGACTACAGCGTGGTGCGCCACATCATGGCCCGTCACGGACAGCATTTATAAAAGCGCACTACGCTAACAATTAGCCATAACGGCATTGGCTTCACCCCGTTCAGAACTGCCCCGACCATAATTTAAAGAAGAGGGTTCACCATGCTTGTGCACAAGACCGCACTGCTCAGTGCAATCACCACGGCACTGCTGGCCAGCGCCAGCCTGCAGGCCGCCGAGCCGCTGAAAGCCGTCGGTGCCGGCGAAGGTCAGCTGGATATCGTCGCCTGGCCCGGCTATATCGAACGGGGCGAAACCGACAAGACCTACGACTGGGTGACCGGCTTCGAGAAGGAAACCGGCTGCAAAGTCAACGTCAAGACGGCCGGCACGTCTGATGAAATGGTCAGCCTGATGGCCAAGGGCGGTTACGACCTGGTGACGGCATCGGGTGATGCCTCCCTGCGGTTGATCGCCGGCAAACGTGTGCAACCGATCAACACCGCACTGATTCCCAACTGGAAAAATCTCGATCCGCGCCTCAAGGATGCACCGTGGTATGTGGTCAACAACCAGACCTACGGCACCCCTTATCAATGGGGCCCGAACGTGTTGATGTACAACACCAAGGTGTTCACGCAGCCACCTACCAGTTGGGGCGTGCTGTTCGAAGAGCAGAAGCTGTCCGACGGCAAATCCAACAAGGGCCGCGTGCAAGCGTATGACGGCCCGATCTACATCGCCGACGCGGCGCTGTACCTGAAAACCGCCAAGCCGGAACTGGGCATCACGGATCCTTACCTGCTCGACGAAAAACAGTACAAGGCCGTTCTCGACCTGCTGCGCGCCCAGCAAAAGTTGATCCATCGCTACTGGCACGACACCACCGTGCAGATGAGTGACTTCAAGAACGAAGGCGTGGTGGCTGCCAGCGCCTGGCCCTATCAGGTCAACGGCCTGATGAACGAGAAACAGCCGATCGCCTCGACCATCCCCAAGGAAGGCGCCACCGGATGGGCCGATACCACCATGCTGCACGCCGAGGCCAAGCATCCGAACTGTGCCTACAAGTGGATGGATTGGTCGCTCACGCCGAAGGTCCAGGGCGATGTGTCCGCCTGGTTCGGCTCTCTGCCGGCGGTCCCGGCGGGGTGTAAGGCAAGCGAACTGCTGGGCGCCGAGGGTTGCAAGACCAACGGTTTCGACCAGTTCGACAAGATCGCCTTCTGGAAAACCCCGCAGGCTGAAGGCGGCAAGTTTGTGCCTTATAGCCGCTGGACCCAGGATTACATCGCGATCATGGGTGGTCGTTAAGCCTCGGTAACACATTTAGCGAGGAACCCTTGTGGCGAGGGAGCTTGCTCCCGCTGGGTGGCGAAGCCGCCCCAAAACCAGTTTGGGAGTGCCATGCACTCCAGCGGGAGCAAGCTCCCTCGCCACAAAAGCCCATCGATCACGATTCAGATTTTTCAGAAGTCCAGACAAGGCCACTGTGATGATCCTCGCCTTTTCGGAGCAACGCACCATGACGCTTGCAGTCCAGTTCACCAACGTTTCCCGGCAGTTCGGCGAGGTGAAGGCCGTTGACCGGGTTTCTATCGATATCCAGGACGGCGAGTTCTTTTCCATGCTGGGCCCCTCCGGCTCGGGCAAAACCACCTGCCTGCGCCTGATCGCCGGGTTCGAACAACCGAGCGCGGGTTCCATCTGTATTCACGGCGCCGAAGCTGCGGGGTTACCGCCGTATCAGCGTGACGTGAATACTGTGTTCCAGGACTACGCGCTGTTCCCGCACATGAACGTACTCGACAACGTCGCCTACGGTTTGAAAGTCAAAGGTGTCGGCAAGTCCGAACGCCAAAAACGCGCCGAAGAAGCCCTTGATATGGTCGCCCTCGGCGGCTACGGCGAGCGCAAACCGGTGCAACTCTCTGGCGGCCAGCGCCAGCGTGTGGCCCTGGCCCGCGCGTTGGTCAATCGCCCGCGTGTGTTGTTGCTCGACGAACCCTTGGGTGCCCTCGATCTGAAGCTGCGCGAGCAAATGCAAGGCGAGCTGAAGAAGCTGCAACGCCAGCTCGGCATCACCTTCATCTTCGTTACCCACGACCAGACCGAAGCGCTGTCGATGTCCGACCGCGTGGCGGTGTTCAACAAGGGCCGCATCGAACAGGTCGACACACCGCGCAACCTGTACATGAAACCGGCAACCACGTTCGTCGCCGAATTCGTCGGCACGTCCAACGTGATTCGCGGCGATCTGGCCCGGCAGTTGAGCGGCAATCCACAGCCGTTTTCGATCCGCCCGGAACACGTGCGTTTCGCCGAAGGCCCGCTGGCCAGCCATGAAATCGAAGTCAGTGGCCTGCTGCACGACATCCAGTACCAAGGCAGCGCCACCCGCTATGAACTGAAACTGGAAAACGGCCAGACGTTGAACATCAGCCAGGCCAACGTTCAGTGGCTGGATGTCAGCACGCAACACCAGACCGGGCAACGCATCAGCGCTCGTTGGGCGCGCGAGGCGATGATCCCGCTGCACGACAATATTGTGGGCGGGGTGTGAGATGAACAGCGTGGCCGCTCCTCAAACCCCTGCCAGCGGCTCGCCGTTGCGCCGGTTTTCGAACGTGCTGTACCGGCGGCCGAACCTGTATCTGTCGCTGCTGCTGGTGCCGCCGCTGCTGTGGTTCGGTGCGATCTACCTCGGTTCGCTGTTGACGTTGTTGTGGCAAGGCTTCTACACCTTCGATGACTTCACCATGACGGTCACCCCCGACCTGACCCTGGCGAATTTCACCGCACTGTTCCAGCCGTCGAACTTCGACATCATCCTGCGCACCCTGAGCATGGCCGTCGTCGTGTCGATCGCCAGTGCGGTCGTGGCGTTCCCGATCGCCTACTACATGGCGCGCTACACCACCGGCAAGACCAAGGCGTTTTTCTACATCGCGGTGATGATGCCAATGTGGGCCAGTTACATCGTCAAGGCCTATGCCTGGACTTTGCTGCTGGCCAAGGGCGGCGTGGCCCAGTGGTTCGTTCAGCACCTGGGGCTGGAACCGGTGTTGCAGTTCGTGCTCGGGATTCCGGGTGTCGGCGGCAGCACCTTGTCGACCTCGCATCTGGGGCGATTCATGGTGTTCGTCTACATCTGGCTGCCGTTCATGATCCTGCCGATCCAGGCCTCACTGGAACGCCTGCCGCCGTCGCTTTTACAAGCTTCGGCCGACCTCGGTGCCAAACCGCGTCAGACCTTCATGCAAGTGATTCTGCCGCTGTCGATTCCGGGCATCGCCGCCGGTTCGATCTTCACCTTTTCGCTGACCCTGGGCGATTTCATCGTGCCGCAACTGGTGGGCCCGCCGGGCTACTTCATCGGCAGCATGGTCTACGCCCAGCAAGGAGCGATCGGCAATATGCCGATGGCGGCGGCCTTCACGCTGGTGCCGATCGTGCTGATCGCCATTTACCTGTCCATCGTCAAACGTCTGGGGGCTTTCGATGCGCTCTGATACTTCATCTCAAGATCGGGCATCCCTGGGCCTGCGCATCGCTGCCTGGGGCGGGTTGGTGTTCTTGCACTTCCCGATCCTGATCATCTTCCTCTACGCCTTCAACACCGAAGACGCTGCGTTCAGCTTTCCGCCCAAGGGCTTCACCCTGAAGTGGATCGGCGTGGCGTTCTCCCGGCCCGACGTGCTGGAAGCGATCAAGCTGTCGTTACAAATCGCGGCCGTCGCCACATTGATTGCGCTGGTCCTGGGCACCCTCGCGTCGGCGGCGTTGTACCGGCGGGACTTCTTCGGCAAGCAAGGCATCTCGCTGATGCTGATCCTGCCGATTGCCCTGCCCGGGATCATCACCGGGATCGCGCTGCTGGCGACGTTCAAAACGCTAGGGATCGAACCGGGGATGTTCACCATCATCGTCGGCCACGCGACCTTCTGCGTGGTGATCGTCTACAACAACGTCATCGCCCGCTTGCGCCGCACTTCATACAGTTTGATTGAGGCCTCGATGGACCTCGGCGCCGACGGCTGGCAGACCTTCCGCTACATCGTCCTGCCGAACCTCGGCTCGGCGATGCTGGCCGGTGGCATGCTGGCGTTTGCGCTGTCGTTCGACGAAATCATCGTCACCACCTTCACCGCCGGCCATGAACGCACCTTGCCACTGTGGCTGCTCAACCAGCTCAGCCGCCCACGGGACGTGCCGGTCACCAACGTCGTCGCGATGCTGGTGATGATGGTGACCATGCTGCCGATCCTCGGCGCCTATTACCTGACCCGTGGCGGCGAAAGCGTTGCGGGCAGTGGCGGGAAATAACGGACAACGCATTTCCGGTGTGGGAACCAGATCCTGTAGGAGCGAGGCTTGCCCGCGAAGGCGGTGTGTCAGTCGACATTAATGTTGAATGTAAAATCGCCTTCGCGGGCAAGCCTCGCTCCTACGGGAGTTCGGTTCCGACAGAAATACAACAGCTTCGATGAGGACATAGCCATGCAAACCAAACTCTTGATCAACGGCCAACTCGTCAATGGCGACGGCCCCGCCCAAGCCGTGTTCAACCCGGCTCTGGGCCGTGTGCTGGTAGAAATCAACGAAGCCAGCGAAGCCCAGGTCGACGCCGCCGTGCGGGCCGCCGACAACGCCTTCCAAGCCTGGTCGCAAACCACGCCGAAAGAACGCTCGTTGCTGCTGCTCAAACTCGCCGACATCATCGAAGCCCATGGCGAAGAGCTGGCCAAACTGGAGTCGGACAATTGCGGCAAACCCTACAGCGCCGCGCTGAACGACGAGATTCCGGCGATTGCCGACGTGTTCCGTTTTTTCGCCGGCGCCAACCGTTGCATGAGCGGCGCGCTGGGAGGGGAATACCTGCCGGGCCACACCTCAATGATCCGCCGCGACCCGGTGGGCGTGATTGCCTCCATCGCGCCGTGGAACTACCCGCTAATGATGCTCGCCTGGAAAATCGCCCCGGCCCTGGCCGCCGGTAATACCGTGGTGCTCAAACCGTCGGAGCAAACCCCGCTGACCGCCCTGCGCCTGGCAGAACTGGCGTCGGACATCTTCCCGGCGGGCGTGCTTAACCTGGTGTTCGGTCGTGGTCCTACGGTCGGTACCGCACTGGTCAATCATCCGAAAGTGCGCATGGTGTCGCTGACCGGCTCCATCGCCACTGGCTCGAACATCATTTCCAGCACCGCCGGCAACGTCAAACGCCTGCATATGGAACTGGGCGGCAAGGCGCCGGTGATCATCTTCGACGATGCGGACATCGACGCCGCCGTGGAAGGCATTCGCACCTTCGGTTTCTACAACGCTGGCCAGGATTGCACCGCAGCCTGCCGCATTTACGCGCAAGCAGGCATCTACGACCAGTTCGTCGAGAAACTCGGTGCGGCCGTCAGCAGTATCAAGTACGGCTTGCAGGACGATCCCTCGACGGAGCTTGGCCCGTTGATCAGCGCCCAACATCGCGACCGCGTGACCGCGTTGGTCGAACGTGCGATGGCGCAACCACACATCCGTTTGATCACGGGTGGCAAAGCGGTGGAAGGCAATGGCTTCTTCTTTGAGCCAACGGTGCTGGCCGACGTGCAACAGGACGACGAGATCGTGCGCCGCGAAGTGTTCGGGCCGGTAGTGTCGGTCACCAGGTTCACCGATGAAGCGCAGGCGCTGGCCTGGGCCAACGATTCAGACTACGGCCTGGCGTCATCGGTCTGGACCACGGACGTCGGCCGCGCCCATCGCCTGTCTGCACGCCTGCAGTACGGCTGCACCTGGGTGAACACCCACTTCATGCTGGTCAGCGAAATGCCGCATGGAGGTCAGAAACTGTCCGGTTACGGGAAGGACATGTCGATGTATGGGCTGGAGGATTACACCGTTGTGCGGCATGTGATGTTCAAGCATTAAAAGCTTCGCGGGCAAGCCTCGCTCCTACAGGAGCGCGTCGTTTGATCGACACAAAACCTGTAGGAGCGAGGCTTGCCCGCGAATGTCATGGCCGAAGCCATCACCTCCTCAAAACCGCGAAACACTGCGCATCGCATCCACCAGATACCGCATCGCAATCCGGTCATTCTCCGACAGCTCGCGATACCGCTCCACCAACTTCAACTCCTCCGAACTGAGCCGACGCCTTCGCCGACCGGTGGTCAGCCAGGGAAAGATTCCTAATATTTCAGTGATGCCTTGTACTTTCGACATGGACGATGTCCTTCTATACGTCAGAGAAAACTGCAAAACCGCATCGCCCTATCACTTTCAGCGGCCGTCTTGTACGCGCTGAACCCACCGGCCTGAAGGGCCGAAACCGGTCATGCCCATAGAATAGAAATTAAATCGGCGCTGAAAAGCGGTTTTTAGAGTAATTAGTCGAAAAAAGCAGATATGCCCTATAAATCAGAAAGTGCTGTGAGAAACGTTACCTGACATGTCTTGTTTCATTGCCGCGCTGTCGCGGTGCCATCAAACATTTTTGCTCTGCAACTGAACGGTTTAAGCTTATTGGCATCTGCTCTAAAGTCCGTTGTGTTTGGCCGAAGGCATGTCCGAACCGTTATTTCAGATCCAGCACGTGCCAGGAACGGCGCGGGATTGTTCACGACAGGTTGTACTTATGCACCGCAGGAATTTGCTCAAAGCCTCCATGGCCATCGCGGCTTACACTGGTCTCTCAGCCACCGGCCTATTGGCCGCACACGCCTGGGCTGGCAGCAGCACGGCTGATGGCGACGCTGTGGCGTTCGACTTCGAAGCGCTGAAGAGCCAGGCCAAACAGCTCGCCGGCAAGCCTTATCAGGACACCAAACAGGTGCTGCCGCCGACGCTGGCGACCATGACACCGCAGAACTTCAACGCGATCCGCTACGACGGCAATCACTCGCTGTGGAAGGACTTGAAAGGTCAACTGGACGTGCAGTTTTTCCACGTCGGCATGGGTTTCAAGCAACCGGTGCGCATGTACAGCGTCGATCCCAAGACTCGACTGGCGCGCGAGGTGCATTTCCGCCCGTCGCTGTTCAACTATGAAAAAACCACCGTTGACACTAAACAGCTCAAGGCCGATCTGGGTTTCTCCGGGTTCAAGCTGTTCAAGGCTCCGGAGCTGGATAAGCACGACGTGTTGTCGTTCCTCGGCGCCAGCTATTTCCGCGCGGTGGATGCCACCGGCCAGTACGGTTTGTCGGCCCGCGGCCTGGCGATCGATACGTACGCCAAGAAGCGTGAAGAGTTTCCGGACTTCACCAAGTTCTGGTTCGAGACACCAGACAAGGACAGCACCCGTTTCGTGGTTTACGCCCTGCTCGATTCGCCGAGCGCCACTGGCGCCTACCGTTTTGACATCGATTGCCAGGCCGAGCGTGTGGTGATGGAAGTCGACGCCCACGTCAATGCCCGCACCGCCATCGAGCAACTGGGCATCGCACCGATGACCAGCATGTTCAGCTGCGGCACTCACGAACGGCGCATGTGCGACACCATTCACCCGCAAATCCACGACTCTGATCGCCTGGCGATGTGGCGCGGTAACGGCGAATGGATCTGCCGCCCGCTGAACAACCCGGCCACCCTGCAATTCAATGCCTTTGCCGACACCGACCCTAAAGGTTTCGGCCTGGTGCAGACCGATCACGAGTTCGCCAATTATCAAGACACCGTCGACTGGTACAGCAAGCGCCCGAGTCTGTGGGTAGAACCTACAACCGCTTGGGGCGAAGGCTCTATCGATTTGCTGGAAATTCCTACAACCGGCGAAACCCTGGATAACATCGTTGCATTCTGGACGCCGAAAAAACCGGTCGCGGCCGGGGACTCCCTCAACTATGGCTACAAGCTCTATTGGAGCGCTCTGCCACCGGTGAGCACACCGCTGGCACGGGTCCACGCGACCCGTTCGGGCATGGGCGGTTTCATTGAAGGCTGGGCGCCGGGCGAGCATTACCCAGAGGTCTGGGCACGACGCTTTGCCGTGGACTTCACCGGCGGCGGTCTGGACCGCTTGCCTGAAGGCGCGGGGATCGAGCCGGTGGTGACCTGCTCGAATGGCCAAGTGAAGGACTTCAACGTGTTGGTGCTCGATGACATCAAGGGCTACCGCATTACCTTCGACTGGTACCCGACCAATGACAGCGTGGCCCCGGTGGAGCTGCGGTTGTTCATTCGCACCAATGACCGGACGTTGAGTGAAACCTGGTTGTACCAGTATTTCCCGCCTGCACCTGATAAGCGTAAGTACATCTGAGAGTTAGTCGGGGTCTGAAATGGCCCCTTCGCGGGCAAGCCTCGCTCCTACGGGATCGGTGATTAATGCTACGCCCCCTTGTAGGAGCGAGGCTTGCTCGCGAAGACGGCCGAACTGCCGACCAACATCCCGAACCAGAAATCAAAAAGCCCCGGTCAACACGACCGGGGCTTTTTGGTTTTACAGCGGCCTTCTAGTCACGCAAATCCGATTCATGAATCGGCTGGTCGCGATGGGTGGCCCGCTGGTATTGCGCCGGCCAGACAGCTTTGTGCCCGCCCAGATCGTCATCGGCATGCAGCGGCCAATACGGATCACGCAACAACTCCCGGGCGAGGAAGATGATGTCGGCCTGACAGGTACGCAGAATGTGCTCGGCCTGGGCCGGTTCGGTGATCATTCCTACAGTGCCAGTGGCAATGCCTGACTCCTTGCGTACGCGCTCGGCGAAACGGGTCTGATAACCCGGGCCTGTAGGAATCTCGGCGTTCACCGCCGTACCGCCCGATGAGACGTCGATCAGGTCCACGCCCAGATCTTTGAGGCGTCGCGCCAGCTCCACGGTTTCATCGGGGTTCCAGCCGTCCTCCACCCAGTCGGTGGCCGACACCCGCACAAACACCGGTAACTCTTCAGGCCACACGGCTCGCACCGCTTCGGTGACTTGCAGCACCAGCCGAATCCGATTCTCGAACGAACCGCCGTACTGATCGCGCCGCTGATTGCTCAGGGGCGAAAGAAATTGGTGCAACAGGTAACCGTGGGCGGCGTGTACTTCGACCACTTTGAAACCGGCGGTCAGCGCCCGTTTGGCCGAATCGACGAAGGCCTGAATGACGTCAGCGATCTCGCCCTCATCGAGCTGCTTGGGTGGTGTGTGCTGGGGGTCGAAAGCGATCGGCGAAGGGCCGACCGGGGTCCAGCCGCCGTCTTCCGGCTTGACGCTGCCATGCTTGCCGAGCCACGGCCGATGCGTACTGGCCTTGCGCCCGGCGTGCGCCAACTGGATGCCGGCAACGGCACCCTGGGCAGCGATGAAGCGCGTAATACGCTGCAAGGATTCGATCTGTTGATCATTCCAGAGACCGAGGTCCTGGGCGGTAATCCGCCCATCAGCGGTGACCGCCGTGGCTTCGGTGAATACCAGACCAGCGCCGCCGATAGCACGGCTGCCGAGGTGGACCAGATGCCAGTCATTGGCCAGCCCATCGACGCTGGAGTATTGGCACATCGGTGACACCGCGATGCGGTTAAGCAGGGTCAATTGACGAAGGGTATAGGGTTCAAGCAGCAGACTCATGGGGCACCTCTCGAATCAGTGGGCAGGCTCCAGGGTTCTGTTTGAATAGTCGACGAGTGACAGGAAAAAGGGTGCAGCACCCGCCCCCGCGGGCAAAAAATTCGACAAGACGTCACAAGGATAATCAAGCAGTGCTTAGAGACTAGTCGACATCGGGGGATGAGGGAGGGTTTAGAGAGATTCGGTGTGAGGGAAATTGCTATCGCGGGCAAGCCTCGCTCCTACAGATTTCGGTGATCTGTAGGAGCGAGGCTTGCCCGCGAAGGCCTTAACGCGGTTCGATGTGGGCAATCATCAGCTGCACGGTCTCGTTACCGCGAAACTCGTTGAGGTCGAGTTTGTAGGCCAATTCCACCCATTTGATGGTCGGATTTGGCCAGATATCACGGTCGATACCGAAGGCAATGCCGTCAAGCTTCACCGAACCGCATTCACTTTTCAGCACCACTTTGAGGTGCCGCTCACCCACGACGCGTTGCTCGACCAACTGGAACACCCCATGAAACAGTGGCTCCGGGAAGTGTTGCCCCCAAGGCCCGGCGTGGCGCAGGGCGCGGGCCAGTTCCAGGTGAAACTCTTCGACCGCCAAGGTGCCATCCGACAGCAGGCGCCCGGTCAGGTCTTCTTCACGCAATTGCCTACGCACTTCAGCGTCAAAGGCCTCGGCAAACAATGGAAAATTCGCTTCCGGCAACGTCAGACCTGCCGCCATGGCGTGGCCGCCGTATTTGCTGATCAGGTTCGGATGCTGCGCCGCCACCACGCTCAAAGCGTCGCGAATATGAAAGCCCTGAACCGAACGCCCCGAGCCCTTGAGCAGGCCATCGCCGGCATCGGCAAAGGCAATGGTCGGACGGAAATAGCGCTCTTTCATACGCGAGGCGAGGATTCCGATGACGCCCTGGTGCCACTCGGGATCGAACAGGCACAGGCCGAACGGCATCGATTCCACCGGCAGATCCTTGAGCTGTGCCAGCGCCTCACGCTGCATGCCCTGCTCGATGGATTTGCGGTCCTGGTTCATGCCGTCCAGTTGAGCGGCCATTTCACGGGCAGCACCCGTGTCTTCGGTGAGCAGGCATTCGATGCCCAAGCTCATGTCATCCAGACGCCCTGCCGCGTTCAGACGCGGGCCGAGGATGAAGCCCAGGTCGGTGGAGGTGATGCGCGAATGGTCACGCTTGGCCACTTCAAGGATCGCCTTGATTCCCGGCCGCGCACGCCCGGCGCGAATCCGCTCCAGCCCCTGATGCACCAGAATCCGGTTGTTGGCATCCAGCGGCACCACGTCGGCAACGCTGCCCAGTGCCACCAGGTCCAGCAGTTCGCCAATGTTCGGCTGCGGCGTGCTCTCGTACCAACCCAGGCTGCGCAAGCGCGCGCGCAGGGCCATCAGTACATAGAAGATCACCCCGACGCCGGCCAGGGCTTTGCTCGGAAACTCGCAACCCGGCTGGTTCGGATTGACGATGGCATCGGCCAACGGCAGTTCATCGCCGGGCAAGTGGTGATCGGTGACCAGCACCTTGAGCCCGGCCTTTTTCGCCGCTGCCACGCCTTCGACGCTGGAGATACCGTTGTCCACGGTGATCAGCAGGTGCGGCTCGCGGGTCAGCGCCACCTCGACGATTTCCGGCGTCAGGCCGTAGCCATACTCGAACCGGTTCGGCACCAGATAGTCGACATGCGCCGCGCCCAGCAGGCGCAAACCCAGCATGCCCACGGTACTGGCCGTCGCACCATCGGCGTCGAAGTCGCCGACGATCAGTATCCGCTGACGTTGCTCCAGGGCCGTCACCAGCAAATCCACCGCCGCATCGATACCTTTGAGCTGCTGATACGGAATCAGCCGCGCCAGGCTCTTGTCCAGTTCAGCCTCGGACTGCACGCCACGCGCCGCGTAAAGGCGGGTCAGCAGCGGTGGAATATCACCGAGGAATGGCAGGGTGTCGGGCAACAGGCGAGGTTCGATGCGCATGGGGTGACAGGTGCTTCTCTTGAATACGTAGGATAAAACCGGGTAACGCGGTTCAGCGGCGAATAATCAGCCGCGTTCACCGCTCAGCCATTGCAACTGGACTTCGTGCTGACCACGGTCGTCGGTGACGAAAATCGTTCCTTCGCTGATCATCACATCCCACTTGATAACGCGCGGCATGTCCTTGGCCAGGGTTTCCAGCACTTCCTGAGGCACAGCGGCGATGTGGACGTTTTTCAGGTTTTTGATCGCCGGGATCACTTTGGTTTCCCAGACACGCAGGCTGCCGTAAGCCAGCAGGCTGGTGCGCTCGGTGCGGCGCGAGCACCAGGTCAGGCGATCGGCGTCTGGCTGGCCGACTTCAATCCAGTGCAGGACACGATCATCCAGGCTCTTTTCCCACAGCGCTGGCTCATCCACGTCTGACAGACCGCGACCGAAGGACAACTGCTCGTTGTACCAGAAGGCGTAGGCCAGCAGCCGCACGGTCATGCGCTCTTCGGTTTCCGAAGGGTGACGGGCGATGGTCTGCTTCACGCTCTCGTAGACGCTGCGGTCGAGGTCGGTGAGGTTCAGTTCAAACTTGTAGGTCGTGGACGGCTGGGCCATGAACGGGCTTCTTGATACGAGGAAAGGCGGCAAGTCTAACCGATGCAACCGGCAATCAACGAATTGAAGGCATCAACTTTGGGCGATGGGCGTCGGCCTATGTTAAAACTCTGCATTCGCTCAGCCTTTGTCCTACAGGATTCAGTATGCCGTTCTCCAACAAACCGCTCTGCGGTCTGAAAGTCATCGAATTGGGTACGTTGATTGCCGGGCCGTTTGCCTCGCGTATTTGCGGCGAGTTCGGCGCCGAAGTGATCAAGATCGAGTCTCCGGACGGCGGCGATCCGTTGCGCAAATGGCGCAAGTTGTATGAAGGCACTTCGCTGTGGTGGTTCGTTCAGGCGCGTAACAAGAAGTCTTTGACCCTGAACCTGAAACACCCGGATGGCCTGGCGATTCTGAAACAGCTGCTCAGCGAAGCGGACATTTTGATCGAGAATTTTCGCCCCGGCGTGCTGGAAAAGCTTGGCCTGGGCTGGGACGTCTTGCATGCACTGAACCCGAAACTGGTGATGGTGCGGCTTTCGGGCTTTGGCCAGACCGGGCCGATGAAAGATCAGCCAGGCTTCGGCGCGGTCGGTGAGTCCATGGGCGGCCTGCGCTACATCACCGGGTTCGAGGACCGGCCGCCGGTGCGCACCGGGATTTCCATCGGTGATTCGATAGCCGCGCTCTGGGGCGTGATCGGCGCACTGATGGCCTTGCGGCATCGCGAGGTCAACGGCGGCTTGGGGCAAGTGGTGGACGTGGCGTTGTACGAAGCGATCTTCGCCATGATGGAAAGCATGGTCCCGGAGTTCGACGTGTTCGGCTTCATCCGCGAACGCACCGGCAACATCATGCCGGGCATCACGCCCTCCTCGATCCATACCAGCGCTGATGGCAAACACGTACAGATCGGCGCCAACGGCGATGCGATCTTCAAGCGTTTCATGCTGATCATCGGCCGCGAAGACCTGGCCAACGACCCTGTGCTGGCCAGCAACGACGGACGTGACAGCCGTCGCGACGAGATTTACGGGGTGATCGATCGCTGGGTCAACTCTCTGCCGCTGGACGCGGTGATCGAGCAACTGAACCAGGCCGACGTTCCTGCCAGCCGGATCTTCAGTGCCGAAGACATGTTCAGTGATCCGCAGTACCTGGCCCGGGAAATGTTCCTGCAAGCCAAGCTGCCCGACGGCAAGGACTTCAAGATGCCCGGCATTGTGCCAAAACTCTCTGAGACACCCGGCAGCTCCGAATGGGTCGGGCCGCAGCTGGGTGAGCACAATGCGCAGGTGCTCCACGACCTTGGCTACGACTCGGCACAGATCACACGGTTGCGTGAAGACGGGGCCATCTAAGCTGAAGCGCCTGCTTTCATCCGCAATCGATTACGCCGGCATCGGGCGTGTGCTGGTGCTGCTCGGGCTGTTGGCGGGGCTGATATCCCCGGCCCTGGCGCAACCTAAGGAACATTTGTTCTGGCTGCTGCGCGACCTGCCGCCACTGACGGTCTTCGAAGGCCCGAAAAAAGGCCAAGGCGTTATCGATCAACTGATGCCGCTGTTGATCGCCGGGATGCCACAGTACGAACACACCCTGATGCGGGTCAATCGCGCCCGTGGCATGCAAATGCTCCATGAGAAATCTTTCACCTGCGACCCCTCGCTGATCTGGAGCGAGGAGCGCGAACACTGGATTGCGTTTTCCATACCGGTCTTCCGGGCAGTCAGCAATGGGCTGGTGATCCGACGTGAAGATCGGTCGGCACTGGAGCCTTTTCTCTTTGGCGATGAAGTCGATCTGGCAGCACTGTTGGCCAGCGGACGAGAGAAAGTCGGTGTAGTGGCCGAGCGCCGTTACGGTCAGTTCCTCGACACGTTGCTGCAACAAGCGCCGCCCGGCGTGCTGACGGCTCACTACGGCAACGACGCCCTCGGCAATCTGTTGCAGATGCAGCGCCTGGGTCGCTTGCAAGTGGTCTTGGGTTACTGGCCGGAAATCCGCTATCAGGCTCGTCAGGAACATATTGCCGATGATCAGTTAGAGTTTTATCCGGTCAAAGGCACGGGCAAATACTTGTCCGGGTACATCGGTTGCTCGAATACGCCCCAGGGGCGACAGGCAATCAGTGAAATCAATCAGCTATTGCGCGCCCTGCCCCGCGAGCGCCTGGACCCGCTGTACGCCGACTGGCTCGACCCCCAAAGACGCAAGGACTACCTGGAAGAAACCCGGGCCTTTTTCGAGCGTCAGGCCGCGCAGTGACAAATCGCAGGCAAAAAGAAACCCCGAGAAGTGGGGAGACGACTCGGGGTTAAACGTGGCCTACATAAAGACCAGTAGCAACAAGCTACAAGCACCGGAGCACAATGCTTGATCCTGCTGTTACATGGTCTGACTGACCTTGGCGCAGGAAGGTTCCCACAAAAAACAATTCAATTTCGGCTGGCCAGGATCTTGTCCTGAGCAGCATTGCGCAACGCCGCGATGACACAGGGCTCCAGACGTCCTTCAGCGATCAGCACGTCGCGGTGCAGCCCGTCGACGACATCCGTCAGCAGACGTTTATCGGTTAACTGGGCCTGATTGAACGCCCGTTCGACCACGATAGCGCCGCTCGTACTCTTCAGTGTCACCAGGCATTCGCCATGGGCACCCGATGGGGTCAACTTGACCTGATACGGGCTTAGAGCCTCACCGAGCAATAGACTGATACTTTCCATCTCGATCACCACTCAATAGTCCGAAAACAAAGTGCCTGGGGTTGTCCACAGTAAATGACCACAGGCCCGAGAAGAAAGTTCTGGATTCCAACGGCAGGCGCACCGGCGCCTCTGGTAACTAGAGCATGCACGGTCAAGATGACAGTAAAAAAACAGCTGATTCACGCTTAATGCCAGGTGCAGAACCTGTGGGAGCGGGCTTGCTCGCGAAGGCGGTGTGCCAGGCCATATTAATGTCGACTGACACTCCTTCTTCGCGAGCAAGCCCGCTCCCACAGGGATTGCGCCTGACTGACAGGTATTGCCGATTCATGCCTGCCTTGTACGCTTGCCGATATCGCTCCATCCGCCCAGCAGTCCTCGCAATTGACCGTCCGCACTGTAAAACGGCACCGTCCACTGGTAGATATCCCTGACACCATCCTTGAACATCAACTGACGTTCACTGAAGCGAGTCTTGCGAGTACCGAGCTGAGCCATGAACTCGGTGTGCAGCTGCTCGGCGGTATCTTTGGGCAAGACATCGACTTCGATCAGTTGCCGACCCTGTACCTGGTCGAAACGGGTCGACAAGTTCTCCTCATAACTTTTATTGCACATGATCAAACGCCCCTCCAGATCACGCACGAACATCGGATCGGGCATGGCGTCTATCAACGCATGCTGAAATGCGAGCTGGTCATTAAGGTCTTTCTCGGCATCCCGACGTTGCTCGATCAGTGCGGCGAGCCGACGGTTCCACAGCAATGAAAGCAGGCCGAACAGGCTAACGATGAACAGGCTCCAGCAGCCCCACTGGGTTATCCGCTGCCAGGCCGAGGGCGCATGTACCGGTGCAATTCCATTCAGCCATTTCAGCCGTATGGCGCGTAGCTCTGCAGGCGGGAATGCTTCGAGCGCCTTGTTGAGGATGCTCAATAGGTGCGGCTGTCCTTTGCGGACCGCCAAGTGATCAGCCTCCCACTTGCCCTCCACCGCAGGCCCTACCTTGAGCCGGTCCGAGGGATAAAGCTGCGCACCGATTTCATTTTCTATGGTGGCGTAGGCCTCGCCACTTTCCACCAGCGCCAAGGCTTCAGCGTAGGTTTTGACCAGGCGCAGCTCAATCGCCGGGTAATCACGACGAATCACACCCTCCAAGGCGTGCCGGGCCGGCAATACCAGGACTCTTCTGGAAAGTTGTTCCAGGGACTGTAACGCTGGTGTGTCGGCCAGTCCCACGAGTACCCAACCCGCCCCGCCGAATGCATGGCTGAAATCCAGGAACACCTTGCGCTCGTCATTTATTGCCAACGTCGTGCTCATGTCCGCCGCGCCGTTTTCCAGTTGTTCCAGCAGTTGATCGGTAGAAAACGACTCTTCATGGACGAACCGCAGCCCTGTCATGGCGCTGATTCGGTCGAGCACATCGTTGTTCAAACCGCTCCAGTGACCATAATCATCCTTGAACAGGTACAGCGGGTACTGCGCCGACGCGACAACGACCTCGGGATGATCACGAATCCATTGCAGCTCCTGAGCATCCAGCTCAATGCGTGCGACGGCGGTTGACGCCCTGGAATCATGTGCCACCAATTGCGCTGCCTTTACCCACGGCCCGAAGCCCAGGGTGCCCAGCAAAAACATCCAGCACACGGCTGGTCTAAACCCTCTGAAAAACAGCATTGCCACTTCCTTGGTAATCGTCTCGCCCGTCCTTCATGGGCGGCTCTTCTTTTACGAAACCCGGCAAGTGTGGCATGCAGAAATGAGAAAGCCCGTCAGGAGACGGGCTTCAAAATGTGACAGCTTTTACCGGTTACAGCGGCTTGCCGCGGTTGCCATGCTGACTGACAAAGGCCTGTACGGCTTTCAGGTCGTTCGGCAACACGGTGCAACGCTCATCTCGCTCAAACAAATCAGAAAGATGTGCAGGTAGTTCGAGTGCTTTTCCTACACCGGCTTTTTCCACTGCGTCCGGGAATTTGACCGGATGGGCTGTACCGAGGATCACCATCGGGATATCCAGGCTGCGACGGCATTCGCGCGCGGCCTTCACGCCGATGGCAGTGTGCGGGTCCAGCAGCTCGCCGGTTTGCTCAAAGACTTCGGCAATGGTTTCGCACGTTTGGGCGTCGTCCACGGCCAGCGAATCGAACAGTTTGCGTGCCTCGGTCCAGCGCTCCTCTTCGACGCTGAAACCGCCGCCCTGCTTGAAGGTGTCCATCAAGCCGGCTATTGCCGCGCCGTTGCGACCGTGCAGGTCGAACAGCAGGCGTTCGAAGTTCGACGAGACCATGATGTCCATGGAGGGCGACAGTGTGGCGTGCAGGGTTTCCTTGACGTACTGATTGCCGCTCATGAAGCGGTGCAGGATGTCGTTGCGGTTGGTGGCGACGATCAACTGGTTGATTGGCAGGCCCATGTTGCGCGCCAGGTAACCGGCGAAGATATCGCCGAAGTTGCCGGTTGGCACCGAGAACGACACCGAACGCGCCGGGCCACCCAGCTGCAGGGCTGCGTGGAAGTAGTAAACGATCTGGGCCATGATCCGCGCCCAGTTGATCGAGTTCACCGCCACCAGGCGCGTGCCCTTGAGGAAGCTCTGGTCGGCGAAGCTGGCCTTGACCATTTCCTGGCAGTCATCGAAGTTGCCTTCGATGGCAATGTTATGGATGTTTTCACCGAAGATGGTGGTCATCTGGCGACGCTGCACTTCGGACACACGGTTGTGCGGGTGCAGGATGAAGATGTCGACGTTTTCGCAGTGCTTGCAGCCTTCGATGGCGGCCGAACCGGTGTCACCGGAGGTGGCGCCAACAATCACCACGCGCTCACCGCGCTTTTCCAGCACATAGTCGAGCAGACGACCCAGCAGTTGCAGGGCGAAGTCCTTGAATGCCAGGGTCGGGCCGTGGAACAGCTCCAGTACCCATTCGTTGCCATTGAGCTGACGCAGTGGCGCAACGGCGTTGTGGGAAAACACGCCATACGTTTCTTCAAGAATCTTTTTGAAATCGGCATCGGGAATGCTGCCGGTCACGAACGGGCGCATTACCCGGAAGGCCAGCTCGTGATACGGCAGGCCGGCCCAGGAAGCGATCTCTTCCTGGGTGAAACGTGGCAGGTTTTCCGGCACATACAGGCCGCCGTCCGTGGCCAAACCTGCCAGCAGGACGTCTTCAAAATTCAGGGCCGGTGCCTGGCCGCGGGTACTGATATAACGCATGACTGGCTCCAATAGACAGTGTTCGCAATGCCGGGCTCGCGTGCGGGCCCGGTGAACGATAACGGCTTAGTTCAGGTGCTCGACGCGGATTCGTACGACCGGGCCGACCACGCCTTCCAAGGCCTCCAGGGCGGTGATCGCGTCGTTCATGTGCTGTTCCAGCACACGGTGCGTCAGCAGGATCATTGGCACCAGACCGTCATGCTCTTCGACTTCTTTCTGCATGATCGATTCGATGTTGATGCCGCGCTCCGACAGGATGCTCGCCACCTGAGCCAACACGCCCGGATGGTCCTTGGCCTGAATGCGCAGGTAGTAAGCGCTTTCGCAGGCTTCGATCGGCAGGATCGGATGGGCCGACAGCGAATCCGGCTGGAAAGCCAGGTGCGGCACGCGGTTTTCCGGATCGGAAGTCATGGCGCGAACCACGTCCACCAGGTCGGCGATCACCGACGAAGCCGTCGGCTCCATGCCGGCGCCGGCGCCGTAGAACAGGGTCGAACCGGCAGCATCGCCGTTGACCATCACCGCGTTCATCACGCCGTTGACGTTGGCGAGCAAGCGATCGGCCGGGATCAGCGTCGGGTGCACACGCAACTCGATACCGGCCGCGGTGCTGCGCGCCACGCCCAGGTGCTTGATGCGATAGCCCAGCGCTTCGGCGTAGTTCACGTCAGCGGTGGTCAGCTTGGTGATGCCTTCGGTATAAGCCTTGTCGAATTGCAGCGGGATACCGAATGCAATGGACGCCAGGATCGTCAGCTTGTGGGCTGCATCGATGCCTTCGACGTCGAAGGTCGGATCGGCTTCGGCGTAACCCAGGGCTTGCGCCTCAGCGAGTACGTCTTCGAAGGTGCGACCCTTTTCACGCATTTCGGTGAGAATGAAGTTGCCAGTGCCGTTGATGATCCCGGCCACCCAGTTGATGCGGTTGGCGGACAAACCTTCGCGGATCGCTTTGATCACGGGAATGCCGCCGGCCACGGCCGCTTCGAACGCCACGATCACGCCCTTCTCGCGAGCCTTGGCAAAAATTTCATTACCGTGAACGGCAATCAGTGCCTTGTTCGCGGTGACCACATGCTTGCCATTCTCGATGGCCTTGAGTACCAGCTCGCGGGCAACGGTGTAGCCGCCCATCAGCTCTATAACGATGTCGATCTCAGGGTTCGTGGCCACTTCGAACACATCGTTGGTAATCGCAATACCGGTCGTCTGGAACTGAGGCTTTGGCGTGCGCATGGCAATTTGTGCCACTTCGATTCCACGCCCGGCACGACGAGCAATTTCCTCGGCGTTGCGCTGAAGTACGTTGAAGGTACCGCCACCGACGGTCCCTAACCCACAGATGCCTACTTTGACCGGTTTCACTGTGAACTCCCCATAAAACGGCCGACTCAAGGCCGGCCGTGAAAACAACCGCATACTCGCGGCTCTCTATTAATGGCCCGACAATGTTGCCGCCAGACCATGATCGTCAAGGCTGACCGTGACGATGCGAAACTATTTCGCGCCCAGTGCCAGTTTGGCGACTTGTGGCGCAGGCTGGTAGCCCGGAATGACCTGTCCGTCGGCCAAAACGATGGCCGGTGTACCGTTCACGCCGATCGACTGACCGAGGGCGAACTGCTTGGCTACCGGGTTCTCGCACTTGGCGGCCTTGATTTCCTTGCCATCGACCATTTTGTCCATGGCCGCTTTCTTGTCCTTGGAGCACCACACCGCTTGCAATTGCTCGTCACCCGGCGAGCCCAGGCCCTGGCGCGGGAACGCAACATAACGCACTTCGATACCCAGCTTGTTCAGCTCCGGTACTTCCGCGTGCAGCTTGTGGCAGTACGGGCAGGTGGTGTCGGTGAACACGGTGATGTGTGATTTGGTTTCGCCGATGGCCGGGTAAACCACGGTTTCAGCCACTGGAATGTTATTGATCAGTTTGGAAATGCCCAGGCGCTCGGTCTTCTCGGTCAGGTTGACCGGTTTGCCGTCCTTGAGCTGGAACAGGTAACCCTGAACGACGTATTGGCCATCGGCGCTGGCATAGAGCACACGGCTGCCCTTGAGTTTGACTTCATACAGGCCTGGCAACGGGCTGGCGGTGATGCTTTCGACCGGCACGTCGAGTTCGAGGGTTTGCAGGCTTTTACGAATGGCTTTGTCGGCCGTGTCATCGGCGATGGCAAAGGTGCTGACCAACGCAATGGCTGCGGCGGCGAAAATCTGGGTCAGACGCATGAGAACTCCTGAAGGCGGACAAATGGGACGATCAGAACACCCGTGCCGAAACACCGGGTCATAACCGCCCATCGTGCAAACCGGCAAAGCCTACCACATAAGGCCAGTGTGGCCGACTCCCGGTGATGCAAGGCATCCTGAAGGCTCTGGCTTCTATGTGGGAGCGGGCTTGCTCGCGAATGCGGTGTGTCAGGCAACATCAATGTTGAATATCAGGCCTCCTTCGCGAGCAAGCCCGCTCCCACATAAAACCACTCTCACATCGGTTAGCCACGTGGGTGATGCTTGGCGTGCAGGTCCTGCAAACGTGCGCGGGCGACGTGAGTATAGATCTGGGTGGTCGACAGATCGCTGTGGCCGAGCAACATTTGCACCACGCGCAAATCGGCGCCGTGATTGAGCAAGTGTGTGGCGAAGGCATGGCGCAGGGTATGTGGAGACAACGACTTGCCGATCCCGGCGACCTTGGCCTGGTGTTTGATGCGATGCCAGAAGGTCTGGCGGGTCATCTGCTCGCCGCGCAGGCTGGGGAATAGCACATCGCTGGGACGCCCGCCCAGCAACTCGCCACGGGCATCGCGCATGTACCGCTCGACCCAGACAATCGCCTCCTCGCCCATCGGCACCAGTCGTTCCTTGCTGCCCTTGCCCATCACCCGCAGCACGCCTTGGCGCAGGTTGACCTGTTCCAGCGTCAGGCTGATCAGCTCCGTGACCCGCAAGCCACAGGCGTAAAGCACTTCCAGCATGGCGCGGTCTCGCTGGCCGATGGCTTCGCTCAGGTCTGGCGCGGCCAGCAGCGATTCCACATCGGCTTCCGACAAGGACTTAGGCAACGGCCTGCCTAGCTGGGGCATATCGACACGCAACGTCGGATCGACTGCGATCAGCTTTTCCCGCAATAAATAGCGATAGAAGCCACGCACACCGGAAAGAAACCGCGCCGTGGAACGGGGTTTGTAGTTTTGCTCCAGGCGCCAGGCCAGGTGATCGAGGATCAACTCGCGACCGGCGTTGATCAACTCCAGGCCCTTTTCCTGCAACCAACCGTTGAACAAGGCCAGGTCGCTGCGATAGGCATCGCGGGTATTATCGGAAAGGCCTTTTTCCAGCCACAGGGCGTCAAGGAACTGGTCTATCAGGGGATGATCAATGGCAGGCATGGGGTCTCGGACAGGCAGGCGTAAGGCCGCAAAAAATGAGGAGTCTTTCATAGCACGTTGGCGGCGAACATAAAATTCAGGCACAAAAAAAGCATCCCTCTCGAGATGCTTCTTTTTGCTTGAGGCGCTCAGCTTATTGTTGGGCCGGTTCGTTCTGCCCCAGGATCAACTTGCCTTCCTTGTCGACCGGAATCTGGTTGCCCGGATCGCGATCCATCCGCACTTTGCCTTCCTTGCCATCCAGCGAATAACGAACGTCGTAGCCTACAACCTTGTCGCTGATGTCATTCACGGTGTTACAGCGGGTTTGAGTGGTGGTGTAGGTGTCACGCTCCTGCATGCCTTCCTGCACCTTGTTGCCCGCATAACCGCCGCCGACCGCACCGGCCACTGTGGCGATTTTCTTGCCTGTACCGCCGCCGATCTGGTTGCCCAACAGGCCACCCGCCAGCGCGCCGACCACCGTACCGGCGATCTGGTGTTGATCTTTCACCGGCGCTTGCCGGGTAACCGTAACGTCCTTGCACACTTCACGTGGAGTCTTGATTTGTGTCTTGACCGGTTCAACGGCCAACACTTGCGCATACTCAGGGCCGCTTTTAACCAGGTTGTAGGTGGCAACAGCACCCCCGGCAGTGACACCGACAGCACCCAATACCGCACCAACCAGCAACGACTTGTTCACATGAACCTCCTGACCATCACAAACGGGACAAACCCGCGCTTCTCCCAGCCTTGGAGCATAAAAAAAGGCGCGAGTTCAATACTCGCGCCTTCTCGGGCTACAGCTGGAAAAGCGATAACCGTTATGGGCGGTCGTCGACTTCGGTCTCAGCCACCGCAGCAGGAATCAGGTCCTCGCTGCTCAGGTTCAGCCAGATCAGCACCACGTTCGCGATGTAGATCGACGAGTAAGTACCCGCCAGAACACCGATGAACAGGGCAATGGAGAAGCCGAACAGGTTGTCGCCACCGAAGAACAACAAGGCCGCGATCGCCAGCAAGGTGGAGATCGACGTCGCCATGGTCCGCAGCAGGGTTTGCGTGGTCGAGATGTTGATGTTCTCGATCAGGCTGGCCTTGCGCAGTACCCGGAAGTTCTCACGAACCCGGTCGAATACCACGATGGTGTCGTTGAGCGAGTAGCCGATGATCGCCAGCACCGCCGCCAGTACCGTCAGGTCGAAGGTGATCTGGAAGAACGACAGGATACCGATGGTCACGATCACGTCGTGGATCAGCGAAACGATCGCACCTACCGCAAACTTCCACTGAAAGCGGAAAGCCAGGTAGATCAAAATGCCGCCCAGCGCCATCAGCATGCCGAGGCCGCCCTGATCGCGCAGTTCTTCACCGACCTGAGGGCCGACGAACTCGACACGCTTGACCTGGGCCGGGTTGTCGCCGCCGACTTTTTGCAGCGCTTCAGCCACCTGGTGACCCAGTTGCGGGTCTTCGCCAGGCATGCGCACCAGAAGATCGGTAGTAGCACCGAAGTTCTGCACGATGGCTTCGTGATAACCCGCTGTCGCCAGCTGCTCACGCACCTTGGTGACGTCAGCCGGACGCTCGTAGGTCAGCTCGATGAGCGTACCGCCGGTGAAGTCCAGGCCCCAGTTCATGCCCTTGGTGGCGACACTGAACAATGCCAGTGCGGTAAGGAACAATGTGACGCCGAACGCAACGTTGCGAACGCCCATGAAGTTGATTGTACGTAACATGGCAGCCCCTTAAATCCACAACTTCTTGAAGTCACGACCGCCGAAGATCAGATTGACCATCGCGCGGGTCACCATGATGGCCGTGAACATCGAGGTAAAGATCCCGAGGGACATGGTCACTGCGAAACCCTTGACCGGGCCGGTGCCCATGGCGAAGAGAATCCCGCCGACCAACAAGGTTGTCAGGTTGGCGTCGAGAATCGCGGTGAATGCCCGGCCGAAGCCTTCGTTGATTGCCCGCTGCACGGTCATGCCGGCCGCGATCTCTTCACGTATCCGCGAGAAGATCAGTACGTTGGCGTCGACCGCCATACCCATGGTCAATACGATACCGGCGATACCCGGCAGGGTCAGCGTTGCGCCCAGCAACGACATCAAGGCCAGCAACATCACCATGTTCACCGTCAGCGCGACGGTGGCGATGAGACCGAAGAAGCGGTAGATGGCCATGATGAACAGCGAGACAAACAGCATGCCCCACAGCGATGCATCGATACCTTTGGTGATGTTGTCAGCACCCAGGCTTGGGCCGATGGTGCGCTCTTCAGCGAAGTACATCGGTGCCGCCAGACCACCGGCACGCAGCAGCAGCGCCAATTCGGACGATTCGCCCTGGCCGTTCAGGCCAGTGATGCGGAACTGGGCACCCAGCGGCGACTGGATGGTCGCCAGGCTGATGATCTTCTTCTCTTCTTTAAACGTCTGAACCGGTACGTCTTTCTCGACGCCGTTGACCACTTGCTTGGTGTAAGTGGTGACCGGACGTTGTTCGATGAAGATCACCGCCATGCTGCGGCCGACGTTGCTGCGAGTCGCACGACTCATCAGCTCGCCGCCGTGGCCATCCAGACGGATGTTCACTTCTGGCGTGCCGTGCTCGCCGAAGCCAGCCTTGGCGTCTGTCACCTGGTCACCGGTGATGATCAGACCACGCTCGATCAGCGCCGGAGGACGCTTGCCTTCACGGAACTCGAATTCCTCGGAAGTAGCTTTCGAAGCACCAGGCTCAGCCGCCAGACGGAACTCAAGGTTGGCCGTCTTGCCGAGGATACGCTTGGCTTCTGCAGTGTCTTGCACGCCCGGCAGCTCAACCACGATGCGGTTGGCGCCTTGGCGCTGAACGATAGGTTCGGCAACCCCCAGCTCGTTGACGCGGTTACGTACCGTGGTCAAGTTCTGCTTGATGGAGTATTCGCGGATTTCCGCCAGCTTGGCCGGGGTCATCGCCAGACGCAGTACCGGTTGGCCATTGAGGTCGGCCGGAACAATGTCGAAATCGTTGAAGTTCTTGCGAATCAGCGCACGCGCTTCTTCACGGGCTGCTTCATCAGTGAAGCCCAGCTGAATGGCACCACCCAGTTGCGGCAGGCTGCGATAGCGCAGACGCTCTTTACGCAACAGGCTCTTGACGTCGCCTTCGTAGACTTTCAGGCGTGCATCGAGGGCTTTGTCCATGTCCACTTCCAGCAGGAAGTGCACGCCACCGGACAAGTCCAGACCCAGCTTCATCGGGTGCGCGCCAAGGCTGCGCAGCCATTGCGGGGTGGTTTGTGCCAGGTTCAGTGCAACGACGTAGTCATCACCCAATGCCTTGCGTACGACGTCTTTGGCTGGCAGCTGATCTTCAGCCTTGGTCAGACGGATCAGACCGCCCTTGCCGCCCGCAGCCAGGGTGGCCGCCTTGACGTTGATCCCGGAGTCCTTGAGCGCGCTGCTCACACGATCCAGATCAGCCTGAGTAACCTGCAGTGCAGTGCTTGCACCGCTGACCTGAATGGCCGGGTCATCAGGGTATAGATTGGGAGCGGAATAAATCAGACCGACCGCCAGCACCGCCAGGATCAGAATGTATTTCCACAGAGGGTATTTGTTCAGCATCACGCCGCCCGCTTATGACGCGGGGCGCCTTGCGCGCCCCGTCGATTGAGTAGAAGTTGAAACTTAGATCGCTTTGAGCGTGCCTTTTGGCAGCGTGGCGGCGATGGCGCCTTTCTGGAATTTCATTTCGACGGTATCGGAGACTTCCAGAACAACGAAGTCGTCGGATACTTTGGTGATCTTGCCGGCGATACCACCGGTGGTCACGACTTCGTCACCTTTTTGCAGACTGCCCAGCAGGTTTTTCTGCTCTTTGGCGCGTTTGGCCTGTGGACGCCAGATCATCAGGTAGAAGATGACCAGGAAACCGACCAGGAAAATCCACTCAAAGCCGCCGCCCATTGGGCCTGCCGCAGGTGCAGCAGCGTCAGCCATGGCATTAGAGATAAAAAAGCTCATTTAGCACTCCAGTTGCAAATGTTGAATCTTGGGGTCAGAAAACTCAGTCCAAAGGCGGAACAGGTAACCCGCGTTTGGCGTAGAAGGCATCGACAAAGGCGGCCAATGTACCCTGTTGAATAGCCTCGCGCAAACCAGCCATAAGCACCTGGTAATGGCGCAAATTGTGGATGGTATTCAACATGCTACCCAGCATTTCGCCGCACTTGTCCAGATGGTGCAGATAAGCACGGGAGAAGTTCTGGCAGGTATAGCAATCGCAGGTCGGATCCAGCGGCGAATCATCATGGCGATGGAACGCGTTACGGATCTTCAGCACGCCTGTATCAATGAACAGATGCCCATTGCGGGCATTACGGGTTGGCATCACGCAATCGAACATGTCCACACCGCGGCGCACACCCTCAACCAGATCTTCCGGTTTGCCAACGCCCATAAGGTAACGAGGTTTGTCAGCCGGCATCTGGCCCGGCAGATAATCCAGCACCTTGATCATCTCGTGCTTGGGCTCGCCCACCGACAGACCGCCAATGGCCAGGCCATCGAAGCCGATCTTGTCGAGGCCTTCCAGGGAGCGCATGCGCAAATCCTGGTGCATGCCGCCCTGAACGATGCCGAACAGCGCCGCCGTGTTGTCGCCATGGGCTTCTTTCGAGCGCTTGGCCCAACGCAACGACAACTCCATCGATACGCGAGCGACGTCTTCGTCAGCCGGGTACGGAGTGCATTCGTCGAAGATCATCACGATGTCCGAGCCCAGATCGCGCTGGACCTGCATCGACTCTTCCGGGCCCATAAACACTTTGGCGCCGTCGACCGGAGAGGCGAAGGTCACGCCCTCCTCCTTGATCTTGCGCATCGCGCCCAGGCTGAACACCTGAAAACCACCGGAGTCGGTCAGAATCGGGCCTTTCCACTGCATGAAATCGTGCAGGTCGCCGTGCTTCTTGATCACTTCGGTGCCCGGACGCAGCCACAAGTGGAAGGTGTTACCCAGAATGATTTCCGCGCCAGTGGCGACGATATCCCGCGGCAACATGCCCTTGACCGTGCCGTACGTGCCCACCGGCATGAAGGCCGGGGTCTCGACAGTACCGCGCGGGAAGGTCAAACGACCGCGACGAGCCTTGCCGTCAGTAGCAAGTAACTCAAACGACATACGACTTTGGCGACTCATTCTGTTTCCTCAGGGCCACGTGGTGCAGGGTTACGGGTGATAAACATCGCATCACCGTAGCTGAAAAAGCGGTATTCGTTGTCGACGGCGGCTTTATAGGCGGCCATGGTCTCGGGATAACCGGCGAACGCCGAGACCAGCATCAACAACGTGGATTCGGGCAAATGAAAGTTGGTGACCAGGGCATCGACCACATGAAACGGCCGGCCCGGGTAGATAAAAATGTCGGTGTCGCCACTGAACGGCTTGAGCACGCCATCGCGCGCGGCACTTTCCAGAGAACGCACGCTAGTGGTCCCCACAGCCACCACGCGACCACCGCGAGCGCGGCAGGCCGCAACAGCATCGACCACGTCCTGGCCGACTTCCAGCCATTCACTGTGCATGTGGTGATCTTCAATCTTCTCCACGCGCACCGGCTGAAAGGTGCCCGCGCCGACGTGCAAAGTCACGAACGCAGTCTCAATGCCCTTGGCGGCAATCGCCTCCATCAGCGGCTGATCGAAATGCAGCCCCGCCGTCGGCGCTGCCACCGCGCCCAGGCGCTCGGCGTACACCGTCTGATAACGCTCGCGGTCCGAGCCTTCATCCGGGCGGTCTATATAAGGAGGCAACGGCATGTGCCCGACGCGGTCGAGCAGCGGCAACACCTCTTCGGCAAACCCCAGCTCGAACAACGCATCGTGACGCGCCAGCATCTCGGCCTCGCCACCGCCGTCGATCAGGATCTTCGAACCCGGCTTGGGCGACTTGCTGGAACGCACATGCGCCAGCACGCGATGACTGTCGAGCACCCGCTCCACCAGGATTTCCAGCTTGCCGCCGGAAGCCTTCTGGCCAAACAGCCGCGCCGGAATCACCCGGGTATTGTTGAACACCATCAAATCGCCCGGGCGCAAATGCTCGAGCAAATCAGTGAATTGACGGTGTGCCAGGGCGCCGCTGACCCCGTCCAGGGTCAACAGGCGACTACCGCGACGCTCAGCCAAAGGATGGCGAGCAATCAGCGAATCAGGGAGCTCAAAGGTAAAGTCAGCAACGCGCATGATGGGGTTCGTCTAGCAGGGCCGGGAAGTCTAGCGGAAATATCAAAAATTCTCCATGTACCTGATTGACCAACGGTTATCTCATCTCTATACTTCGCCGCCATTGAGCCCTGATGGCGGAATTGGTAGACGCGGCGGATTCAAAATCCGTTTTCGAAAGGAGTGGGAGTTCGAGTCTCCCTCGGGGCACCAAAATTAAGAAAGGTCTTGCTTTGCAAGGCCTTTTTTTTCGCCTATCGAAAAGTGACCTCGCCCCGCCACCCCGTAGGAGCTGCCGAAGGCTGCGATCTTTTGATCTTGCTTTTCAACGCCACAACCCGAAACCGCTCGGCTAACGAATCAAGGATTCACACCTATGGAATTGCCACTGGAAACAGTCGCCCTTTTCGCCCTCAAGCTGGCTTATGAGAGGGAGGGGGAAAGCCCGATTCTGCGGGATGATCCGATCATGAGTGATTATGAGCGTGAGGTTTTTGGGTTGTTGGTGCGTAGGGGTGATGTCGAGGGGATTCAGTTTAGAGTGGCGCATTGTGTAGGTTTGGCGCTGGACGCTATAGGCGGGGCTGATACGCCGCTGGGGCGAGAGCTGCAACGGTTGTCAGCTGATTTCAGCAGTGCGCGGACAATGGAGCAGCTTAATGCGCCGCTCATTCCGCTTAAGGATTACTTGAAAGACATTCAGTGAGTGAGCGGGCCAGGGCAAGTTTAGTAACCCTTTACACCGACTAGTAGTGGCTGGGGTCTTGGCTGATATGGAAATATATCTGCCCACTTTTCAATTGCGTCAGCAGACAGCAACGAAAGACTTTTTCGGCATCACAAGGACGTATCAATGCGGCAAATCGCCCTCAGCAACAAGCCACTCAGAGGCATTCCCCGACGCCTTCGCGCCCTGGAACGCTGGGCCTCCAGTTTTCGCGACGAGTTTCACCCGCGATCCATGCACATGGAGTGCTACACACATTGGAAGATCCCGGTACACGCGGCCTTGGTTCAAGGCCCTCAAGCCAGGGTCGAAGTTCAGGCCTTCTGCATTCAGCAACTGCTCGAAGCCGCTAACCACCTGTCCAACGCTGCTGACCACTCACAGGGTTACTATCGCGTCGCTTGCCTACTGGTGTGGCCATGGGTTCATCAAAGCGAGGTCACCGTCTTCTATGACCGGGACTATTATCTGGGGTTTCTCGGTGAAACTAACGCTCTCATGCCAGAGCGGATCAGTCATGCTCTTGCGTTGCACAAGCCAGTGAATTTCATCGAACACGGACATGACGTAACTCAACCTGACGATGAGGTCGCAGTGCAGTGGTGGTGCATCGGGGAACCCGCCTAACAGGAGACAGATTTATTTCCAATTTCCACTCACTCTGCTAAACATTTCAAGCCCACACGATTTGAGCAAGTAATTTACTTTAAGCAGGCAACACAAACCTTGCCTCAAGCCTATGCAACAACTCAAACGTATTCAAAAAAGGAACATTCAGTTCCTTACAAATATTGGGAATGATGAATTTTCGTTTAGCATCGAGATTTAGCACTTCATGAGTAACGACTGTAGCCCCTGCAGTCATCGCTTTTGCAATTAACCAAGGGTCAGCACCCGCTAAAAACTCTTCCATAGCGCCTGTTTTCATCTTAGGAGCTTGATCTGCCACAAGCCCTGTAATACGCGCGAATGCCAGTTGCGTCTCCCGATCGGTGGTAGAGTGGAAGAAATCGGAATTTCCCTTTGCCCAACCCGCCAAATCGTCATTCCCTTTTGTTAGCTCATCCATTACAGGTGCAATACTGGCTAAAGCCAATACTTTATTTTTAAGTAATAACCATTGCCAAAATCCAGGACAGATAGCCATCCCGTAGTAACGGTTTTTTGCTTCGATCAGCGTGTTAGCGTCGAGTAAATGATTCATTCCGTAATCTTGTTGGCGAGAGTCCTTAATTTAGCAGGTTGCACGCCGAGCAAATTTCCCGCCTCGCGTAGCAGCATCCGGCCACTCATTGCTTCAGTCAGCACTGCCTTGCTTAGGCGGGGGCTGTTTTTCGCGGTGGCGTTACGGTAATAGTCACCCGCTCCACCTTTGTCATTCTGGAAAGCCTTTAGGATCATTCGGTAGTAAGCGCTGTAATGCGCTTGGCTTACATAACCCAGATCCAATGCGCGGCGACCGATAGCTAATTTACTAATGTGAAACCGAGTGGCAAGCGGAGCTAAATTGTCTTCCCAGTTAACATCTGCGTTCCACAGGGCGCGGAACTGGGCTTCGGGAGCCAGAAATTCACCTGCAACTGCATTGCAGAATCGTTCCTCGTCTCGACCATTAGCGGTGTTTCCGTCAGACACTCCACTGCTACCAATCCAGATATGGGCCAGCTCGTGAAGTAAGGTAAACAGCCGGGCGGTGGGTGCGTCGGAACTGTTAATGAATACAACGGGGGCGTAGGAATTACTGATGGCAAAACCCCGAAACTCGCTAACTTCAAGTTTGCGATGGGTATTTCCTAGCGCAATGCCACTGCGCATTACCAAAATGCCAGCCGCTTCTGCAGCCTCGATCAAGGCACGGCTGTATTTGTCGTAATCCAATCGAGCAATGTCAGGGTTCACACCGAGGATCCGGCGAATATCGTCCACCACCTCTGCGACTCGAGATCGGCTGTTGAAGCGACCGACAAATTCCAGCGGCTGATGCTCCTGGTGTTGCAGATACTCCAGGTACCAGTCCTGCTTTCGTATGGAATCCCTGACGGTGTCCAACAGTTCCAGACTGGGACGTTGAGGAGCTATCCCTCCGACAGTCCGCAGATCAGGTAAAGGCAGTTGTTCGACAGGCGGCTGCTGAAGAAACAGGAAACCGAAAGGGACGTGAGCGAGACTCGCCCACTTTTGAGCCTGAAGGAATGTTGGCTTGGTCTCGCCTGCCTCCCATTCCTCTACTCGATCAGGTTTCACTGGAAGCTTTTTAGCAACCTGCTCAGTAGAGAGACCTGCCCGCTCACGAGACCAGGTGAGCAGGCTTGGATTGACTAAGGCGGCTTGGCTCATAGGGTCGCAGGCAAATCAGATGGGGCCGGCAAACGTTCGAGGGCATGCTGCGCAGATGCATTCGACTGACGCTGGTTCCGGTTATCTGGCATTGCCTTTCTCCTTGGCTGTTTAAGGTCGGGTTGCAGCGACTACAGATTAGTCGAGAAGCGGAGCTACCGACGGTAAGAGCGCGGGATTATGAGGTAAATTCGCAACGACCCGAAGCGCAAATATGTAACCCGTAGACAGATGGTATTGACCTGTTTCAATGCGTTTCTGGACACAAGTGCGGCCGGCCGCCATGCCCTTATTCCCCGGGCTTGTTAGGTGATCCACCAGATAATTACCCAGCTATTTCGAGGCTTGCAGGAACGAGGCCTGCGCGATACCCTCCCACCGTCGCTGCCAATTCAGCGACCGGGTGTGGAAACCCGTGTAATTCAAGGCGCAACAGCGCCCCCCCTCACGTCTGCCGGCGCTTTTTTTGTGCCTGCGGCGTGAGTTATGGCGGCTGTGCGTGGGACGTCTTCGGGCGTGCCGGTTTCCTTGATTCCCGGTTTTCCACCCTGCGCACAGCTGTCACCCATTCGTGTGGAAACGAATGTGGCAGCTCCCCATATCAAGGAGTCTGATAATGCGCAGCATCAATCCGTACAAAATTTGGCTGTTCCCTCAAAACAGTTCCCAATCGCGCAACGCCTCACCGTCCACCCTCTCCCACCGCCTCTCCCTCATCGCAGGTGGCAAATGACCGATCAACCAGAACTCAAAACCATCGGACTAACACCTGCCATTTACTGCTCCGATCAACCGCTGTTCCACGTCACTAGCGGCGTTCCCCTCGGTGATGCGTTAGCCATGGCTTCTGATTTTCTGTTTCTCGCCAAGAAGCTGACCGAAGATGCCGCCTACGCCAGAGACACCGACCGCCATGCCTGGGCTGCGCATTATTTGACGGCAATGAGTAAGGCGGTGGTTGATGATGCGGTGAAAGTGCTTAGGCGGGATGGTGCTGATGCCAGTCGGTAAGGAATAAGGTCTGTGGGAGCGAAATGCTTGCGATGACGACAGTGCATTCAGCATTGATGTTGGCTGACCTGGCGCTTTCGCGGGCAAGCCCGCTCCCACAGGGATTGTGCTTGGCTGACAGGTATTTGTAGCCCCGAGACTGTCGGGGCTTTCGATCACTCAGTTCACAGCAAATACTGAAATACTTCATAGCGCATTTCCCCCTACGCCGCCTCCCCTACTCCGCCTGACCTGTCGTCCGCACCGCAATCTCAATCGCCCGAATACTGATCGCCGCAAATATCGCCGTCATCAGCACCCCGTTGAATCCCAGCAAAATCGCCAATATCCGCGAGACGGCCAGTTTGGGGACGAGTTCTCCATAACCGATGGTCAGGCCGGTCACGAACGCGAAGTAGATACCGTCAAAGGGATCCCATCCTTCCAGAAAGCTGATGATCAAGCCGAACAACACAATCAAAAACAGCAGGATGGAAAAAATTGGCCAGACAACGTGAAAGTAGAACCTGACTGCTTTGTAGAACTCGCGACGGACGTGCGATGCATGAGCGGTGTTCATGTCATGGACCTCTTGGGGTTAGCCTGACCGGCAATTGAATGCACGGCGTTTCAACATCCTTTCAGCTTGGCACAAGCGAGCTCAATGCCTCGCTCATCGCGCTCAAGGATTATCCGAAAGATATTCAGTGAGTGAACGCCTCGGGCTGCGTTCTTCTAGACTTAACAGGGAGTCGTAGACAGAATCGAACACGTCGCTTTGGTGCAGATGAATCAAAGGCAGCATGGCAAGCTGCCTGTTATGCCCTGAAGAGGTGCGGCAAAGACCGCACCGGGCCCAACAAGATGCCCGCTCAGGGTGCCTGGCCAACGGCCTGAAAATGCCACGATACCGTGACGTGGTGTGACTGCCGCAGCCGACACTTTCGGACAACTGACAACCGCCTGGTTTGTCCGTGATCGTGAGGAATGCTGTATGCCTGATGAGATGTTGCACCTGCCTATGGTCAACAGCCTGCTGGAGCGCCATAAACGCTCCCCCGGCGCACTGTTGCCCATCCTTCATGAGATTCAGGAGGGCATCGGTTACATCCCCGATGCCGCCATCCCCGAGATTGCCCACGCCCTCAACCTGAGTCAGGCCGAGGTTCGCGGGGTGATCAGCTTCTACCATGACTTCCGCACCGCGCCGCCGGCCCGGCATATCCTGCGTCTGTGCCGGGCCGAGTCCTGCCAGAGTCGCGGCGCCGAGCAGCTCGCAGCGCAATTGCGCGAACGCCTGCAACTGGACGACCACGGCAGCAGCGCCGATGGCAGCATCAGTTTGCGCCCGGTGTATTGCCTCGGCGCGTGTGCCTGTTCGCCCGCTCTGGAACTGGATGGCCAAGTGCATGCGCGACTTAGTCCCGAGCGTCTGGATGCCCTGCTCGACACTTGTCGGGAGGACGCATGATGCCGGCTTTCTATCTGTCCTCTGATTCGCTGGCCCGTGCCGTGGGTACCGAAGAGGTTGCGGTAGCCCTTATCACCCACGCCCGGGGACGCCTTGTTCCCCAGGAATTGCAACGTACCAGTTCGCGCGGTTTGTATTGGCTGGAACCGCTGTTGGAGGTGGACAGCCCGCAAGGCCGTATCGGCTTTGGCCCGCTGACCGCCGCCGATGTGCCGTCCGTGCTCGATGCGTTGCAAGGCGAGCCGTCCGCGCATCCACTGGCCTTGGGCCTGGTGGAAGAGTTGCCGTATCTGAAGACGCAACAACGCCTGCTGTTCGCCCGCGCCGGTATTACCCGGCCGCTGTCGCTGGAGGATTACCGGGCTCATGGCGGCTTTGAGGGCTTGACCCAGGCCATCGCCCTGGGCGGCGAGCAGACCGCGACCGCAGTGTTCGATTCGGGGTTGCGTGGCCGTGGCGGCGCAGCCTTCCCCGCGGGGATCAAATGGCGCACAGTGCGCGCTACCGAAGCGGCCCAGAAATACATTGTGTGCAACGCCGACGAAGGCGACTCCGGCACCTTCGCCGATCGCATGTTGATGGAAGGCGACCCCTTCCTGTTGATCGAAGGCATGGCCATTGCCGGCATCACCGTCGGCGCCACTTACGGCTACATCTATGTGCGCTCGGAATATCCGGATGCCGTGGCCACATTGCGCGCAGCACTGAACATCGCCCGATCTGCCGGTTACCTGGGCGCCAATGTCGGCGGCAGCGGCCTGGCCTTCGATATGGAAGTGCGCGTCGGTGCCGGCGCTTACATCTGCGGTGAGGAAACCGCGCTGCTGGACTCTCTCGAAGGCAAGCGCGGGATTGTTCGCGCCAAGCCACCGATCCCCGCCTTGCAAGGTCTGTTCGGCCTGCCGACCCTGGTGCACAACGTGCTGACCCTGGCCTCGGTGCCGCTGATTCTGGCCAAAGGCGCGCAGTTCTATCGCGATTACGGCATGGGCCGCTCACTGGGCACGATGCCCTTCCAGCTGGCGGGCAATGTTCGTCACGGCGGCCTGGTGGAACGGGCCTTTGGCTTGACCCTGAGGGAACTGGTGGAAGACTACGGCGGTGGCACCGCCAGTGGCCGGCCGCTGAAAGCCGCCCAGGTGGGCGGCCCGCTCGGCGCCTGGGTGCCACCGTCGCAATTCGATACTCCGCTGGATTACGAAGCCTTCGCCGCCATCGGCGCGATGCTCGGTCACGGTGGTGTGGTGGTGGCTGACGACACCCTGGACATGGCCCGCATGGCGCGTTTCGCCATGCAGTTCTGCGCCGAGGAATCCTGTGGCAAATGCACCCCCTGCCGCATCGGCTCGACCCGGGGCGTGGAGGTAATCGACCGCCTGCTGGCCGCGCCCGATCAGAACAGTCGTGATGAGCAGGTGATCATCCTCAAGGACCTGTGCGACACCCTGCAATACGGTTCGCTGTGCGCGTTGGGCGGCATGACCTCCTATCCGGTCGTCAGCGCCCTCAAGTACTTCCCCTCCGACTTCGGTCTGCAGTCCTCGGAGGCCGACCAATGATCACTCTCTTCGATCCGAAAACCGATATCGACCTGGGTACCCCTGCCCGCGACAGCCAGGTGCAAGTTACCCTCAACATCGATGGCCGCAGCATCAGCGTGCCCGAAGGCACCTCGGTGATGCGCGCCGCCGCGCTGCTGGGCACCACCATTCCCAAACTGTGCGCCACCGACAGCCTGGAAGCCTTCGGCTCCTGCCGCATGTGCCTGGTAGAGATCGACGGCATGCGCGGTTATCCGGCGTCCTGCACCACGCCGGTCAGCGAAGGCATGAGCGTGCACACCCAGACGCCGAAGCTCGCCACCCTGCGCCGCAACGTCATGGAGCTGTACATCTCCGATCACCCGCTGGACTGCCTGACTTGCTCGGCCAACGGTAACTGCGAGCTGCAAACCGTCGCCGGTCAGGTCGGCCTGCGGGAAGTGCGTTACGGCTATGAAGGCGACAACCATCTGGCGGATGTGAAGGACACCTCCAACCCCTACTTCGATTACGACCCAAGCAAGTGCATCGTCTGCAACCGCTGCGTGCGCGCCTGCGAAGAAACCCAGGGCACCTTTGCCCTGACCATTACCGGACGCGGTTTCGAATCCCGGGTCGCGGCCGCCGGTGGCGACAACTTCCTGGAGTCGGAATGCGTGTCCTGCGGTGCTTGTGTGCAAGCCTGCCCGACCGCGACGCTGATGGAAAAAAGCGTGGTCGAACTGGGTCAGCCCGAACGCAGCGTGATCACCACTTGTGCCTATTGCGGTGTGGGCTGTTCGTTCCGCGCCGAGATGAAAGGCGACCAGTTGGTGCGTATGGTTCCAGACAAGAATGGCCAGGCTAACCACGGCCACTCCTGCGTCAAAGGGCGCTTCGCCTGGGGCTACGCCACTCACCCGGATCGCATCACCAAACCGATGATCCGCAAGCACATCAACGACCCTTGGCAGGAAGTCAGCTGGGATGAAGCGGTGACCTACGCCGCCAGCGAATTCCGTCGGCTTCAGCAAAAATACGGCCGTGACTCCATTGGCGGCATCACCTCCAGCCGCTGCACCAATGAAGAAACCTACCTGGTGCAAAAACTGATACGCGCCGCCTTCGGCAACAACAACGTCGACACCTGTGCGCGGGTCTGCCACTCGCCGACCGGTTATGGCCTGAAACAAACCCTGGGCGAGTCCGCCGGCACCCAGAGTTTCGACTCGGTGATGCAGGCCGACGTGATTCTGGTGATGGGCGCCAACCCCAGCGACGCCCACCCGGTGTTCGCCTCC
Source organism: Pseudomonas sp. PDM24 (assembly GCF_019218905.1). Lineage (NCBI taxonomy): Bacteria > Pseudomonadati > Pseudomonadota > Gammaproteobacteria > Pseudomonadales > Pseudomonadaceae > Pseudomonas > Pseudomonas sp. PDM24. The sequence continues at coordinate 469,432 of NZ_JAHUWR010000006.1, forward strand.
CAGCTCAAACGCCGCCTGCGTGAAGGCGCGCGACTGATCGTCATCGACCCACGACGCATTGATTTGGTGGACTCGGTGCATGCCCGCGCCGAACTGCACCTGGCCCTGCGCCCAGGCACCAACGTCGCGATGCTCAATGCCCTGGCCCACGTCATCGTCACCGAAGGCCTGCTCAATCAAACCTTTATCGACGCCCGTTGCGAGGGCAGCGATTTCGCCCGCTGGAGCGAGTTCGTCAGCCGCCCGGAAAACTCGCCGGAAACCCTTGGCGCCATCTGCGGCGTAGACCCTGCCGACATCCGCGCCGCCGCCCGTCTGTATGCCACCGGCGGCAACGCGGCGATCTACTACGGCCTGGGCGTCACCGAGCACAGCCAGGGCAGCACCGCCGTCATGGGCATCGCCAACCTGGCCATGGCCACCGGCAACATCGGCCGCGAAGGTGTGGGCGTGAACCCGCTGCGTGGACAGAACAACGTTCAGGGCTCCTGCGACATGGGCTCCTTCCCCCATGAGCTGCCTGGCTACCGCCACATCTCCAATGAAGTGGTTCGGGCGCAGTTCGAACAGGCGTGGAACGTCACTCTGCAACCCGACCCGGGCCTGCGCATTCCCAACATGTTCGAGGCAGCCTTGGGCGGCAGCTTTAAGGGCCTGTATTGCCAGGGCGAAGACATCGCCCAGAGCGATCCGAATACCCAGCACGTTACCGCGGCGCTATCAGCCATGGAATGCGTGGTGGTGCAGGACATCTTCCTCAACGAAACCGCCAAGTTCGCCCACGTGTTCCTGCCGGGCAGTTCGTTCCTGGAAAAAGACGGCACCTTCACCAATGCCGAGCGGCGCATTTCTCGCGTGCGTAAAGTCATGGAACCGCTGGGCGGCAAGGCCGACTGGGAAGGCACCGTGGCGCTGGCCAACGCCCTGGGTTACCCGATGAGTTACCAGCACCCGTCAGAAATCATGGATGAAATCGCCAGCCTGACGCCGACCTTCACCAACGTCAGCTACGCCGAACTGGATCGCCACGGCAGCCTGCAATGGCCGTGCAACGCCGCGGCACCGGACGGCACGCCGACCATGCACATCGAGGAATTCGTGCGCGGCAAGGGGCGCTTCATGCTCACCGGTTACGTGCCCACCGAGGAAAAGGTCAACAGTCGCTATCCGCTTCTGCTGACCACCGGGCGCATCCTCAGCCAGTACAACGTCGGCGCCCAGACCCGGCGTACCGACAACGTCGCCTGGCACCACGAAGACCGCCTGGAAATCCACCCGACCGACGCCGAGAGCCGTGGCATCAACGAAGACGACTGGGTCGGCATCGGCAGTCGCGCCGGACAGACCGTACTGCGGGCGCGGATCACCGAACGAGTCGCCCCGGGCGTGGTGTACACCACGTTCCACTTCCCTGAATCGGGGGCCAACGTCATTACCACCGACAACTCCGACTGGGCCACCAACTGTCCGGAGTACAAGGTCACCGCCGTGGAAGTCAGCCGCGTCTACCACCCATCCGAATGGCAAAAACGCTATCAGGAGTTCAGCGACGAACAACAACGTCTGCTCGACGAACGCCGCCAGGCGCGTGGCGCTAAAGCGGAGGTACGCCGATGAGTACCGATAACCTGATCAAAATGGCCAACCAGATCGCCCAGTATTTCGCCAGCGAGCCGGACCAGAAACAGGCCGTGCTCGGCGTGCGTAATCACCTGCAGATGTACTGGACGCCTGGCATGCGTAAGGAGCTGCTGGCCTGGCAGACAGCGCATCAGGGGACCGATTTGCACCCACTGGCGCAGGCGGCGGTCAGTGGGGCGGGCTGGGAGGCTTAGGTTCACACGACCTTAAGCCTGACCGAAAAACCTGTGGGAGCGGGCTTGCTCGCGAATGCGATATACCAGTCACCACCATCGTTGACTGACACACCGCTTTCGCGAGCAAGCCCGCTCCCACAGGAGTTGTGTGTAACTGGCTCGCATCTGGATTAGCCCCAATTTTTTGGGTCGTTTAATCGCTCAGTTCAAAGCAAATGCTGAGAGATCAGCTCTGAACTTGAATGCACCGGCAACACCACCAACGCCTCCAATCCGCCCGTCGACCGATTACGCAGTGTCAGGTTGCCTCCGTGCTCGAGCACAATCGCCCGCGCCGCCGACAACCCCAAACCAACGCCCCCCGTGCTTTTGTTGCGCGAGCCTTCCATCCGGAAGAACGGCACAAACACTTGTTCAAGGCAGGCATCTGGTATGCCCGGCCCACGATCCAGTACTTTGATCCGCACCTGGCCGGCGCTCGGTTTCAGCTCAATCCCCGGCTCACCGCCGTACTTGATCGCGTTATCGAGCAAATTGGTAATTACTCGTTTAAGCCCCAACGGGCGCCCGAAATACACCCACCGCAGCGGCCCGCTGAACGTAATGTCGACGCCCTGATCCCGATAATCATCAAGCAACGTTTGCAGCAGTTCCGCCAGATCAAACTGGGTCGCCGGTTCAAGCCGCGCATCATCACGAAAGAACTCTAGCGCCGAGTTGATCATTGCCTGCATTTCATCCACGTCACTAAACAGCCGTTGCTGTTGCTCGCTGTCTTCGATGAATTCGCCTCGCAAGCGCATCCGCGTCAGGGGCGCGCGCAGGTCATGGGAGATGGCGGCGAGCATTTGCGTACGGTCGCGGATGAAGTGCTGTAGCTGGGCCTGCATGGCATTGAACGCGAGAATGGCCTGGCGGATTTCGTGGGGGCCGAGCGGTTCGATCGGCGGTGCGCGGAAGTCCACACCGAAGCGGCGGGCGCCTTCGGCGAAGCGCTGCAAAGGTGTGGCGAGGCGTCGGGTGGCGATCAGCGCGACCAATGCGGTGGAGATCAGCACCAGCAGGATGACGATCAGGTAGCGTGGCGCTTCGTCGAGCCCCCAACTGCGCGAGGGCGCGGAGAACATCAGCCATGATGAATCCGATAGCTCGATCAACAGCGCGTAATGCGCGTCCTCCGCGTGCTCCGTCCAGTCGGCCGGTTCATAGGCTTCGATGCGCCGGTCAGGGGCTCTGAGCATCGGCTGCAGGATGGTTGAGCCAATGCCGGACTTCGGATCGTCCACTGTCGGCAGATTGAGATCGTGCCGATCAGGGTGCCAAGTGATAGTGAAGCCGCTCTCGTTGGCGGCTTGCGCCAATGAGTGGCGTAGGGGCGCCGGAGCGGCCTCGATGACACGGGTGATAGCGGCGGCTTTTTCCAGCAAGCCGATTTCGGTCAACGGTGGGCGTGCCCACACGCCGGCCAATTGGATAAACAGCCCGTTGAGCGCCAGTGAAATGAGCATGGCCAGGATGATCGTCAATGCGATCCAGCGCGCAACCGTATCTTGCGGCCAGTCTCGGGCGCGAATCCGCTTCAACCAGCTCATCGCCGCGTCACGCTGGGCGTGAACAGGTAACCGCCATTGCGCACGGTGCGAATCATCGCCGGTCGCTTGGTGTCGGACTCGAGTTTGCGTCGCAGACGGCTGACCTGAACGTCGATGCTGCGATCGAACGCGTCATGGCAATGCCCGCGCGCCAGGTCCAGCAATTGCTCGCGGGTAAGAATGCGCTGCGGGTGTTCGACGAAGACCAGCAGCAGGTCAAACTCACCGGCCGACAGCGGGATCATCACGTTGTCCGGCGAGCGAAGTTCACGACGGGTGACGTCCAGATGCCAGTCGGCAAAATCAATCAGTGGCCGTGGCCGCTCTTGCGGAACCGGACGACGATCGTCCACGCGACGCTGCACAGCCCGCACTCGGGCCAGCAGTTCACGGGCGTCGAAGGGTTTGGTCAGATAATCATCGGCACCCAGTTCCAGGCCCACCACCCGGTCACTGAGTTCACCCATGGCCGTCAGCATGATCACCGGTATTGCGTGTCGAATCCGCAGTTGCTGACACAGAATCAGCCCGCTGTCTCCGGGCAACATCACGTCCAGAATGATCAGGTCCGGCGCCTGGCGCTCTATGGCCGCCCACAGCGACGCACCGTCTGTGGCGACCTCGACGCTGTAGCCGTGTTGCACGAAGAATTTTTTCAGTAGATCAAGGACTTCAAGGTCGTCGTCGACAATTAAAAGGCTGTTCACCGAAGGTCACTTAAGGGGCGAATGGAACCGCTATCTAAAACCATTCATGGCCGCGCGTCATATATTTCAACTCTGCAATAAAGCGTCAACAGCGCAATAAACCAGACATCTTGGCGCAAGGATTGGAGCTCAGCATCACGGCAAATTCCTCCTGAGACTTGCGTCCATGTTGCCTTTCAAGTGTGCTCCCTGGTTGACCCGCAACACCTCAATTGCCGTGTTGGCCGCAGGACTGACGGGTTGCAGCAGCCAGCCGCAGCCAAACACCGACGTGGCCTGCGCTGACATCGCCTATTCGGTGTACGACCCGGCGGAACCGTTCAATCGTGGCGTCTTCGCGTTTAACCGGGTGGTTGATGATTACGCCCTGGCGCCGGTCGCGCGCGGCTACCGCTACACGCCGGATTTTTTCCAGACCGGTGTGCATAACTTTGTGGCGAACTTCGGCGAGCCGAAGGTCTTTATCAATGACCTGCTGCAAGGCAACCCGATGCGCTCGGTCAATACCCTGGGACGTTTCGCGCTCAACACCACGGTAGGGGTGGTGGGCTTGATCGATGTCTCCGGCATGGCCGGTATCCCGCGCCACGACTCGGACTTTGGCCAGACCTTTGGCGTGTGGGGCATCGGCAATGGTCCGATCGTCGAGCTGCCATTGCTCGGGACCTCCAACAGTCGCGACGCCGCCGGCCGCGTGCTTGGTTTTGTGGTCGATCCGTTCGGCAGCAATAGCGATACCGTGGAGACGCTGTCCACTATCAGCACTGTCGGCGGCATCGTCGATGGCCGGGCAGAAGCCTTACCGCTGACCGACAGCCTGCAAAAACTGCCGGACTATTACAGCGCGTTGCGCAATGTGGTCGCCGAGCATCGTGCCGCTTACGTGGCCGATGGCAAACAAGGCTCGCCAGAGAACACCACCTCTCAATGCACAGGAGCACCGGCTGATGGGTTCTGAGAGCAATAGGCTGGTTCTGCAGCAACGGGTGACGCGGGACGACCCGGCCAATCTGCACTGTCGCGAAATTACCCTGCGTTTGTCAGCGGACTGTCGCCAACTGGTGCTCAGCCGATACACCGAACACTACGGGCCGGCACTAGTGCGCTGGATAGAGCGTAGCCATACAGTGTCGGTTACCGAAGTGGTTCGCTGGCTCGTGGCCAATGGTGAGGCACAGATCATGAGAGCGGACAGCCAGTCGCAGCCTTGATTTCAGGGTGATGATGCGGAGGATGGAGGCCTTCCGGTCGTCATCCCGCCGCTTATGTCAGGCCAAGTGCAACGCAAACCTCTTCACCATAATCGGTGATTCCACAGTAACCGTCTGCGCATCCCACGTTGCATGGAGATATCTACGATTTTTTACTCATCATTCCGATCTGATGAATCCCTTGGTTCCTGCAAGCATGACGATTTCTTTGCCGCTACTGCGATGGGTCCATGCTAAATTCAAGTCAGTTATTAATGGATCTTTCAGTTATGGAAAACGCATCATGCTCGCAATCGGTGTCTCGCTACTTGCAGTAGGCTTAGGCACCGGAAATCCTGGCTTTTGGATACCAGGCTGTGTCTTCATGGCTATAGGGTGTTCTCAAAGAATTAATCGTCGAGACTGACCGTATGCGGTCAGTGTACGCCTGACTCATCTCGCGTAAGTCTGGCCGGTACCCACTGATGCGGTAGCAGTAGCCCGATTTCGCTGGCCCGCTGTGTCGACAATCGCTTCAGCATATCTTTCAGATAGGCATACGGATCGTGTCCGTTTATGCGCGCAGGCAGGATCTAACTCATGATCGCTGCCGCCCGTTTGCCGCTGCATAGCGACCCTGCGAAGAGCCAGTTCTTGCGTCCAAGAGCCCACGGCCGGATCTGGTTCTCTACCCAATTATTGTCAATCGTGACAACCCCATCATCGAGGTAGCGCAGGGCTGTTCGGCGAGCATGCTCTTGTTGGTCGCGTGCAGCTCGAAGAACTTACGCCGCGCATGGGCCATGCAGCCGATCTCGGTGACGCCGAGTTCGCCGGAACGAGCATCTGCACGGGTGTTTCATCGGCATGGATAACCTGCTGCCCGAGCACTACGTCACGCAGCGCATCGACCACGACCGAAAATCGATTCCTGACGATAAAGAGGCAGATGGTCAGCAAATTTCGCGATCATGACGTGGGCTAGTAGTCCGGCTGTAGGGATGCCCTTATCGATGACCTGCGCCGGAACGGGTACCTGCTGATCACGGTAAAGCGGTACCCCACAATCGCCCTTATCGGCCAGCCTCGGAAGGTGTGTTCGCCGCCCCCCCCTTACAATCAACATCGATAAACACTAACGGAACAGCATCGCAATCAGACAGGAGCGGTCCGATAATGCTGTACGAACTTTCCTGCGGGCAAAACAAAACCCCTACCTGCATACGCAGATAGGGGTTTCGGAATTTAATCTTGACGATGACCTACTCTCACATGGGGAAACCCCACACTACCATCGGCGATGCATCGTTTCACTGCTGAGTTCGGGATGGGATCAGGTGGTTCCAATGCTCTATGGTCGTCAAGAAATTCGGTAGCCAGGTCGTGGGCCCTTGCGGGTTCACGCTCCAGCGAATGGGTATGTGATAGTTTGGTGTTTTGTGAGTATCTCGAACTTTCGGTTCGTTTCGTCTTCACACACCGCAATCTGGTGCTCTTTCGAGCTCACAAATTGCTTGGGTGTTATATGGTCAAGCCTCACGGGCAATTAGTATTGGTTAGCTCAACGCCTCACAGCGCTTACACACCCAACCTATCAACGTCGTAGTCTTCGACGGCCCTTCAGGGGACTCAA
>NZ_JAHUWR010000007.1:0-344885 GCF_019218905.1 Pseudomonas sp. PDM24
GTGTGGGGTTTCCCCATGTGAGAGTAGGTCATCGTCAAGATTAAATTCCGAAACCCCTATCTGCGTATGCAGGTAGGGGTTTTGTTTTGCCCGCAGGAAAGTTCGTACAGCATTATCGGACCGCTCCCGGCTGTCACAGTCTGATGACAGTGCTAAGGTTCGGCCCTAGCTTTTGTATTTTCCCAAGGAAGCCTTTATGCCGGACGCTACGTCCCTCAGTGCTGGTTTTATGGTGGTTCACGGCAACCGTCTGGACGAGTTGCGCAGCCTGGTGGTCAGCTGGATGCGGCGCTACCCGCTGGCTCCCTTGGAAAATGAAATCGCCCTGGTACAGAGCAACGGCATCGCCCAATGGCTGAAGCTGGCATTGGCCGAAGATCCTGAAGATGACGACACGGGCGGCTGCGGAATTGCGGCAGCCATCGATGTGCAACTACCGGGCAGCTTCATGTGGCAGCTCTATCGCATGGTGCTGGGACGTGACGAAATCCCGGTCAAATCCCTGCTCGATAAAGCCCCGCTGACCTGGCGTCTGATGCGTCTGTTGCCACAGTTGATCAACCAACCGCACTTCGAACCTCTGCAGCGCTTTCTTACCCATGACACCGACTTACGTAAACGCTATCAATTGGCGGAGCGACTGGCGGATCTGTTCGACCAATATCAGGTCTACCGTGCCGATTGGCTCGAAGACTGGGCAGAAGGTCGTCATCAGTTACGAAATGGTAGAGGCGAAGCCAAAGCCCTGACCCCGGCCAACTGTTGGCAGGCGGAGCTGTGGCGTGCGTTGTTGCTGGATGTCGGTGAACAAGGCATGGCGCAAAGCCGCGCAGGCGTCCACCAACGTTTTATCGAGCGCATCAATAGCCTCGACATAGCGCCGAGTGGATTGCCTTCGCGGGTGATCGTTTTCGGGATTTCTTCACTGCCTGCTCAGGCCCTGGAAGCGCTTGCCGGGCTTGCTCGATTCAGCCAGGTCTTACTGTGCGTACACAACCCATGTCGTCACCATTGGGCAGACATCGTCGCTGATAAAGATCTGTTGCGACATCAGTACAAGCGCCAGGCTCGCAAGAGCGGCATGCCGGTCGTGCTCGACGCGCAAACGCTCCATCAGCATGCCCATCCGCTACTGGCCGCGTGGGGCAAGCAGGGGCGGGACTACATTAATCTGCTCGACAGCTACGACGATCCCAATAGCTATCGCTCGGCGTTTCGCGACGGGCGCATCGATCTTTTCAGCGAAAGCCAGCCACAGAGCATGCTCAATCAGTTGCAGGACGATATCCTGGAATTGCGTCCCTTGAACGAGACTCGCGAGCGTTGGGCTGCTGTCGATCTGAAAAAGGACGATTCGATCCGTTTTCACATCGCCCATAGCGCTCAACGCGAAGTGGAAATACTCCACGATCAGTTGCTCGCACGATTCAGTGCTGACACAGACCTCAGGCCTCGCGACGTAATCGTGATGGTCCCGGACATCGACAGTTATGCCCCGCATATCCGTGCTGTTTTTGGTCAGATCGATCGCTTTGATCCGCGCTTCATTCCTTTCACACTTGCGGATCAAGGCCAGCGAGGCCGGGATCCGCTACTGATTGCTGTCGAACACCTGCTCAAACTTCCCGACAGTCGTTTCCCTGTCAGCGAGATCCTGGATCTGCTCGACGTTCCCGCATTACGCGCCCGGTTTGGCGTAGAGGAACGAGATCTGCCGACCTTGCATCGCTGGATCGAAGGCGCAGGCATTCGCTGGGGGATGAACGCCGAGCAGCGCGCGGGCCTGGGTCTGCCTGAGGAACTGGAGCAAAACAGCTGGCGTTTCGGTTTGCGACGGATGTTGCTGGGTTATGCCGTGGGCAGCGCCAGTGCCTGCGAGGGGATCGAACCCTACGACGAAATTGGTGGTCTGGATGCCGCGCTCATAGGCCCTTTGGTGGCGTTGTTGGATACATTGGAAGTTGCTCACCAGGAGCTCACTCAACCTGCAGCGCCCAAACAATGGGGCTCGCGGTTGCAAGCTTTGGTGCAGTTATTCTTTCTGGCCAGCAACGAGCATGACGACTATTTGTTGGCCCAACTCGAAGAGCTGCGTGAGACCTGGCTTGAGACGTGCGAGTCCGTAGGTTTGCACGACGAATTACCGTTGACCGTAGTCCGTGAAGCCTGGCTGGCGGGTCTCGACCAAGGTCGCCTGTCTCAGCGCTTCCTTGCCGGGGCCGTTAACTTCTGTACCTTGATGCCCATGCGAGCGATCCCCTTCAAACTGGTCTGCCTGCTTGGCATGAATGACGGCGATTACCCTCGCGCGCAGCCGCCGCTGGATTTCGACCTGATGGGCAGTGACTACCGCCCCGGTGATCGCTCCCGACGTGAAGATGATCGCTATCTGTTGCTGGAAGCATTGTTGTCGGCACGCGACCAACTCTATATCAGTTGGGTCGGCCGCAGTATTCGGGACAACAGCGAGCGCCCTGCTTCGGTGTTGATAGGGCAGTTGCGTGATCATCTCGGCAGCGGCTGGCGACTGCACGATGATAATGATGACCTGCTTGAGTCCATGACTCAGGAACACCCGCTGCAACCTTTCAGCGCTCGCTACTTTCATGAAGGCGATGATCTATTCAGCTACGCCAGCGAGTGGCAGGTTCTACATCAAGCCAGTGATCTGGCGACTGATATCGAAGTGCTTGAACCCTACGTCCAGGACGAACCGCTGAGCCTGGGTCAGCTGCAGGATTTTCTGCGCAACCCTGTACGACATTTCTTCAGCCACCGGCTCAAAGTGTTCTTCGAGGCTGCAGAAGTGCCTTTGGCTGATGAAGAGCCATTTGTACTCGACGCGCTGCAACGCTATAGCCTCAGCGACAGCTTGCTTGAAGCGGCACTGGGGCAACTGGACCAAACCGATCAGGTACTGGAGGCGCAGGCAAAACGCCTGCAAAACAGCGGGCTCTTGCCCATGGCCGGTTTTGGTGAATGTCTTCAGCGAGAGTTGATCGAGCCGCTGCCGGATCTGCTGCTGCGCTATCAGCAGCTTCTGGCGTTATGGCCGACCCCGCTCACCAGCGCGTTGCCGGTGAGTCTGGAACTACAAGGATTGCGTCTGGAAGGCTGGCTCAGTGGCCTGCATCAACGCGCAGATGGCGGGTTGTTGTCGGTGACTACGATTCCCAACAGCATCGGTTCGATCAAGGCCCGCAAATGGCATCGCCTGACGCGACCTTGGGTCAATCACCTGGTTGCCTGTGCCAGCGGCATGCCGATGACCACTGCGTTGGTGGCCAGCGACGACAGCTTGTTGCTCGGTCCGATGGAGGAGGCCGCAGCATCCAGGGTGCTGGGCGACCTGTTGTTGGCTTGGCAAACGGGCATGCGCCAGCCGCTGCCGATTGCAGTAAAAACAGCGTTCGCCTGGCTCGCTCAAACCGACCCGGCCAAAGCTGACGCCGCTGCCCGCAAGACTTATGAAGGCGACGGCCAGACCACTGACGGTGAGCGCCGCGAAAGCCCGGCGCTCACTCGGCAATACGCAGATTACGATGCACTGATTGCCGACGAGACCTTCCCCGATTGGTGCAACGCTTTGTATCGGCCGCTGTTTGAGGCCTCCTGGCGTTCATCGACCAGCGAGGAGGCGCGCTCATGACCACGAAAACACCGCTGGCCCTGGCATTCCCCCTGCGTGGCAGCCAACTGATCGAAGCCAGCGCAGGGACCGGCAAGACCTTCACCATTTCTGCGCTGTACTTGCGTCTGGTCCTTGGCCACGGCGGCGAATCAAGTGGTTTTGGCCGTGAGTTGCTGCCGCCGCAAATCCTCGTGGTGACCTTCACCGATGCCGCGACCAAAGAGTTGCGCGAACGTATTCGCACACGGCTGGCCGAAGCCGCACGGTTTTTCCGCGATGAGACACCGGCTCCGGATGGCCTCATTGCCGAGTTGCGCGAGCAGTACCTCCCCGAACAGTGGTCCGGCTGTGCAAACCGCCTGGACATCGCCGCCCAGTGGATGGATGAAGCGGCGGTATCGACCATCCACAGTTGGTGCCAGCGCATGTTGCGCGAACATGCGTTCGACAGTGGAAGCCTGTTCACCCAGACCCTGGAAACCGATCATAGTGATTTGCTCGGCGAAGTCCTGCGCGACTACTGGCGACTGTTCTGTTATCCAATGCAAGGCGATGCACTGAACTGGGTTCGCGGCAATTGGGGTGGTCCGGCGGCGTTGCTGCCGCGAGTGCGTGGCTTGTTCGCCAGCGAACGTGACAGTGTTGAAGGTAAAGAGCCTGCCGAGTTGATTGCCGAGTGCCTGCAGGAGCGACGGGCCGCTTTGCTTGAACTCAAGATGCCTTGGCGCCAATGGGCGGATGAGTTGCTTGCCATCTGTCATCAGGGCGTCGCAAGCAAGAGCGTCGATGGCCGCAAGATGCAGCCGCGCTACTTCGAACCCTGGTTCGAAAAGCTCCGGGCCTGGGCCGAAGATGAGTCTCTCGAGCAACTGGACATTGGCACCGGCTTCACTCGCCTGACCCCCGATGGCATGGCTGAAGCCTGGAAGGGTGAAGCTCCCCGTCATCCCGGTCTCGATGCAATGCCCGGTCTCAAGACCAGTCTCGATAGTTTGCCGACCCCCGATGCCGCCGTGCTGCAACACGCTGCTCACTGGGTGGGTGCACGGTTCGAGGAGGAAAAGCGTCGCCGCGCGGAAATGGGCTTCGATGACATGCTGCTGCGCCTCGATGCGGCGTTGCAGTCCGACGGCGGTGAGCGCCTGGCCACACTGATCCGCGAGCAGTTCCCGGTCGCGTTGATCGACGAATTCCAGGACACCGACCCGGTGCAGTATCGAATCTTCGAGAGCATTTATCGCATCGAAGATAACAATCCTGAAACCGGTCTGTTTCTGATCGGTGACCCGAAGCAGGCGATCTATGCCTTCCGCGGGGCCGACATCTATACCTACCTGCGCGCTCGCCAGGCCACCACTGGCCGCCTGCATACCCTGGGCACTAACTTCCGTTCCAGTCATGGCATGGTCAGTGCGGTAAACCATGTGTTCGAGCGCGCCGAATCTCGCGGGCAGGGACGCGGAGCATTCCTGTTCCGTGAGAAAAGTGGCGAGAACCCGGTACCGTTCCTGCCCGTCGAATCCCAGGGGCGCAAAGAAGTCCTGCAGATTGATGGTCAGGTTGTACCGGCCCTGAACATCTGGCACCTGTCCGCCGATCAGCCACTGTCTGGCGCGGTGTATCGGCAACAATTGGCCGCCGCCTGCGCCAGTGAAATCACCGCGCTGCTCAATGGCGGTCAGCAAGGCTGTGCTGGCTTCATCCAGGACGGTAAGGACTTCAAAGGTCTACTGCCATCGGATATCGCAATTCTGGTGCGCGACGGCAAAGAGGCCCAGGCCGTGCGTGGCGAACTTTCGGCTCGCGGCGTGCGCAGTGTTTACCTGTCAGACAAGGACTCCGTGTTCGCCGCGCAGGAGGCCCATGACCTGCTGACCTGGCTCAAGGCGTGTGCCGAGCCGGATGTCGAGCGTCCCCTCCGCGCCGCGCTGGCCTGCATCACACTGAACCTTTCGCTGGCTGAACTGGAACGGCTGAATCAGGACGAACTGGCGTGGGAAGCGCGGGTCATGCAGTTCCGCGGTTATCGCGAGCTCTGGCGCAAACAGGGTGTGCTACCAATGCTGCGACGTTTGCTGCACGACTTCCAACTGCCCCAGGCGTTGATCGCGCGCAACGATGGCGAGCGGGTGCTGACCAACTTGCTGCACCTGTCCGAGCTGCTACAGCAGGCCGCCGCCGAGCTTGATGGCGAGCAAGCGCTGATCCGTCACTTGTCCGAGCATCTGGCATTGTCCGGTCAGGCTGGCGAAGAACAGATCCTGCGCCTGGAAAGCGACGAGCAACTGGTCAAGGTCGTGACCATTCACAAATCCAAAGGGCTTGAATATCCGTTGGTGTTTCTGCCATTCATCTGCTCGGCAAAACCGGTGGATGGCAGCCGTTTGCCGTTGTATTACCACGACGCGATGGGCAACGCTCAAGTGAGCTTGAAGCCGACACCGGAGTTGATTGTGCAAGCCGATGATGAGCGCTTGGCCGAGGATCTTCGCCTGCTCTATGTCGCCCTGACCCGGGCACAACATGCCTGCTGGCTCGGTGTAACTGACCTCAAGCGCGGCAATAACAATGGCTCGACGCTGCACCTTTCAGCGTTGGGTTACTTGCTGGGCGGTGGTGCGCCATTGGCCGAGTCGACAGGGTTGCGGCGTTGGCTGGAAGATTTGCAGCAGAACTGCCCGGCGCTGAATTACGGTGAAATGCCTGAAGCGAGCGCCGAGCATTACCATCCGCCGCGCAATGAAGCGACCTTGCTTGCGCCGCTGATACCCAAACGCAAGGCCAGCGAAAACTGGTGGATCGCCTCCTACAGCGCCCTGCGCATTGGTGACAGTCTTAGCGTGGGCAGTGACGAAGCCCCGGAGAGCCCGCAAGCACAAAAGCTTTTTGACGACGAACGTCTCGATCCGCAAGCGCCGCGAGAAGTGATTGCCGGCGGCGCTGATATCCATCGATTCCCTCGCGGGCCAAACCCCGGCACTTTTCTCCATGGATTGCTCGAGTGGGCCGGTGACGAAGGTTTTGCCGCTGCACCACAAACTGTGGAAGACGCCATCGCCCGCCGCTGCAATCGCCGTGGCTGGGAAGGCTGGATCACGACGTTGAGTGACTGGCTACAGCACTTGCTCAAATCCCCACTGCACATTGGCGGCGGGCAGGCACCGGTGGTGTTCGAGCAACTGACCCAGTATCGGGTCGAAATGGAGTTCTGGTTCGCCAGCCACAAAGTCGATGTGCTCAAGCTCGATGAACTGGTGCGCCAATACACCCACAACGGCGTGGCCAGGGTGGCCGCCGAACCGGTGCTGCTCAATGGCATGTTCAAAGGCTTCATCGACCTGACGTTCGAGCACGACGGTCGTTATTACGTCGCCGACTACAAATCCAACTGGCTGGGCGTCGATGACGCGGCCTATACCGAGCAGGCCATGGAGCAGTCGATTCTGGACAACCGTTACGACCTGCAATATGTGTTGTACCTGCTCGCCTTGCATCGCCAGCTCAAGGCGCGGCTGGTCGATTACGATTACGATCGGCATGTCGGTGGGGCGTTGTATCTGTTCCTTCGCGGTACTCGCGCGACCAGCCAGGGCGTGTATTTCGCCCGTCCGCCACGGGAACTGATCGAGCGTCTGGACCGGTTGTTCCAGGGTAAGCCAGAGCCCAAGGCCGAACCCGCCTGGGAACAGGGAGTACTGCTATGAGTCGCACCTTCGCCGATTTGCTGCCCACGCCGTTGGCGGCCGAAAGTCTGGCGGACCTGGCCCCGCTGAGTCGCGCAGATGACGTGTTGCTGCTGCTCACGCGCTGGGTCGAACGCGGTTGGCTACGGGCGCTGGACAAGGCCTTCGTGGCCTTTCTCCACGAGCTCGCCCCCGACGATGATCCGCTGGTGCTGCTGGCCGCCGCGTTGACCAGTCACCAGTTGGGCCACGGCCATGTTTGCCTGGATCTGTTCGAAACGCTGAAAGAGCCGGACTTCGCTCTGTCGCTGCCGCCGGAAGGTGATCTGCAAAGTGGCGCGATGTTGCTGCCGTCGCAATTGCTTGAGGCGCTGGAGGGGGCTCATTGGTGCAAGGTGCTGGCGTCCAGCCGCTTGGTGGCTCTGGCCGTCGACGGGCGCGAGGCCGCGCAGCATCGGCCGTTGGTGCTGTCGGGAAAACGCCTGTACCTGCGCCGCTACTGGGCTTACGAACGGCGCATCGATAACGCCCTGCGTCAGCGGCTGGCTGCACACGAAACAACACCGAGTGATTTGCCCCAACGCCTGACCGGCCTGTTCGGCCCTGCCAGGCCTGATGAAGTGATCGACTGGCAGAAGCTCGCTTGCGCCCTGGCTACCCGTAGCGCATTCAGCATCGTCACCGGCGGCCCGGGGACCGGCAAGACCACTACGGTCGTACGCTTGCTCGCATTGCTACAAGCGCCCGCGGTGGAAGCCGGCAAACCGCTGCGCATTCGTCTCGCGGCACCCACTGGCAAAGCTGCCGCACGATTGACCGAATCCATCAGCCAACAGGTTCAAACCCTGGAAGTTGCTGAAACGGTGCGGGAGAAGATCCCGTCGGATGTGACCACCGTGCACCGTTTGCTCGGCAGTCGTCCCGGCACCCGGCATTTTCGGCACCACGCCGGCAATCGTTTGCCGCTGGATGTATTAGTGGTGGACGAAGCCTCGATGATCGACCTGGAAATGATGGCCAGTTTGCTCGACGCATTGCCGGCCCATGCCCGTCTGGTGCTGCTCGGTGACAAGGATCAACTGGCGTCGGTGGAGGCCGGTGCCGTCCTGGGCGATCTGTGCCGCGATGCCGAAGCCGGTTGGTACAGTCCGCAGACATGCCAGTGGCTGGAGTCAGTCAGCGGGGAAAACCTTGGTGCCAGCGACTTGCACGAAGACATCAACGGAGCGCATCCCCTGGCTCAGCAAGTGGTGATGCTGCGTCACTCACGGCGCTTCGGCGAGGGCAGCGGCATTGGCCAGTTGGCCCGTTGGGTCAACCGGCAGCAACCCGAGGAAGCCCGCAAGTTACTGGCGGCTGGAAGCCATGGCGACGTATTTTCCCTGCCTCTCAAGGGTGAGCAGGACCGGGCGCTGGAGCGTCTACTGCTCGAAGGCCATGGCGAGGGACCGCAAGGTTATCGGCATTACCTGAATCTTTTGCGTAGCCAGCGGCCGCCGCTCGACAGCCCGCTGGACGATCCACGCTGGACCCATTGGGCTCGTGTGGTCCTGCAAGCTTTCGACGCCTTCCAGCTATTGTGCGCGGTACGCAAAGGGCCTTGGGGGGTGGAAGGCTTGAATCAGCGAGTGACCGACGCGTTGCTCAAGGCTCGGCTGATCGACAGCGACCACCAATGGTACGAAGGTCGGCCCGTGCTGATGACCCGCAACGACTATGGCCTGGGTTTGATGAACGGCGACATTGGCATTGCCCTCAAGCTGCCGGAACGTGAAGGCCCCGATGCTGGACGGCAAGTGCTGCGTGTGGCCTTCCCGCGCAACGATGGTCAAGGCGGTGTGCGCTTTGTCCTGCCAAGTCGGCTCAACGATGTCGACACCGTGTACGCCATGACCGTACACAAATCCCAGGGCTCGGAATTTGCCCATACGGCGCTGATTCTGCCGGATGCCCTGAACCCTGTGCTCACCAAGGAACTGATCTATACCGGCATAACCCGGGCCAAACACTGGTTCACCCTGATTGAGCCTCGTGCCGGCGTATTCGAAGAGGCCGTGCGGCGTAAGGTCAAGCGCTTGAGCGGGCTGATGCTGGAGCTGGAAGAGGGGATCGAGCCGGGTCACTGAAAAGGGGGAGCAGACGACGGAATCTGTCCGAGGTGCCGTGGTGCGTGGCCTCGCTGGTGTTTCGGTGCTGTGCTATCGTTGCGGCATCATTTCGTTGCGATCGAAGAGAATCCCTGCATGAAGGTGGCTGTCTGGGCGACAGAGCGCGTTGTTGGCTGCAAGCAAGTGCTGCTTGCCGGCCTTCTCTGTTTGTTGACGGGCGTTGCCTTCGCTCAGCCTGAAACCGTCGAGAGCAAGGCAGACCAGCGTGCCAGATCAGTCACTCAGGTGGTGCTCGGGATCCTCAGTTATGCCCGGTGGCCTGTTGAGCCTCAACAATTGCGTCTGTGCGTAGTCGGCCCTACCGAGTACACCGACGATCTGGTCAAGGGCACTACCCAGGCCACTGGTCGGCCTGTCACCGTGCAACGGCTTTTGGCCGACAACCCGGCCATTGCCGGTGAATGCGACGCGGTGTACATCGGCAAGCTGACCAGCGACGAACGCAGTCGATTATTCGCCTCGCTGACAGGGCGCCCGGTGGTGAGCATCAGCGAAGGCGGCGATCAATGCACCGTCGGCAGTCTGTTCTGCCTGCGGGTCGGCGATGAACAAGTATCCTTCGAGGTCAACCTAGACTCAGTCGCCCGCAGCGGTGTGCGCATCCATCCCAGTGTGCTGCAACTGTCGCGTCGCAAGCCGGCGGCACCATGAGTCTATTCAAATCCCGTATACGTCCGACCCTGGGGTCGGTTATAGGTCGTGGACATTTGATCGTCGCCCTGGTGGGCGTGGCCATGGCCAGTGTTTCGTTGACCCTGCTGGGGGTGCTGGCCTTGCGGGTTTATGCCGATCACAACCTGCATCTGATCGCCCGTTCGATCAATTACACCGTGGAAGCCGCGGTGGTGTTCAACGATAAGGTCGCCGCCACTGAGGCGCTGGCGTTGATCGCGTCCACCGAAGAAGTGGCCGACGCACAGGTCCTGGACGAGCAAGGCGAGTTACTTGCACGTTGGCAACGACCGGAAACGGGGTTGCTCTCCGATCTTGAAATGCAGATCGCCCGGGTGATTCTGGAAAAGCCCATCAGCATGCCGATCGTCCATCAAGGTCAGGAAATTGGCAGTATCCTGCTGGTCGGGCACGGTGGCAGCCTGATGCGCTTTTTGCTCAGCGGTCTGATGGGAATCGTCTTGTGTACCGCCATCAGCGCCTGGGTTGCGCTCTATCTGGCGCGGCGGCAATTGAGTGGGATCACCGGCCCTTTGCGCAGCCTGGCTACTGTGGCTCACGCCGCCCGCAGCGAGCGAGCCTTTGACCTGCGCGTACCGCCCGCCGACATTGCCGAACTCGACAACCTGGGTAATGACTTCAATGCCTTGCTCGATGAGCTCGAGTCCTGGCAGACCCACCTGCAAAGCGAAAACGAAACCCTGGCCCACCAAGCCAGCCATGACAGCCTGACCGGACTGCCGAATCGAGCATTTTTCGAAGGCCGCCTGATGCGTGCCTTGCGCAATGCCGGCAAGCTCGATGAACGAGTGGCCGTGCTGTTCCTGGACAGCGACCGGTTCAAGGAGATCAATGATAACTTCGGACACGCTGCCGGCGATGCGGTGCTGGTCGCCGTGGCAACCCGGGTTCGTGCGCAACTGCGTGAAGAGGACCTGGTTGCGCGTCTGGGTGGCGACGAGTTTGCAATCCTGCTCACACCGCTGCACAAGGCCGAAGACGCCGAACGGATTGCTGACAAAATCATCGCCAGCATGGAAATACCCATCCAGTTGCCGGGCAGTACCCAGGTGTTGACTTCACTCAGTATTGGCATCGCCGTGTACCCCGATCATGGGGTCACACCGGGCGAGTTGCTCGATGCTGCCGACGCCGCGATGTACCAGGCCAAACGCCTTTCCCGAGGCGCGCAGCAAACGGCAGGAGCGGAGCTCCCTGTCGCCCATGTTCAAACCAGGAGCTAATTTCTGTGTTCACCTTCAATCAGCGTTCTCTGCGACTTTTCACGATCTCCCTGTTCCTGGCCTTGCTGGCATTGACCGGTTGCCAGACGGCACCGCAAAAGGGCCTGACCCCGGCGCAGATCGCTGTGCTCAAGCAGCAAGGTTTCGAAATGACGGATGATGGCTGGGCCTATGGCCTGTCAGGCAAAGTTTTGTTCGGCAGCGATGTCGAAAGCCTCAATCCTGCCAGTACCGAGATCGTGGAGCGCATTGGAAAGGCGTTGTTGAGTGTGGAAATCGAACGGGTGAGGATCGACGGCCACACCGATGCGTCAGGCAAAGAATCCTATAACGAACAGCTTTCTCTGCGTCGCGCAAAAAGCGTCGGCAAGGTGTTGGCCACCGTCGGCATAAAAGAAGAAAACATCCAGCTGCGCGGCCTGGGCAGCAGTAAGCCCGTCGCTTCCAACGACACCGCGGTCGGACGCACCGAGAACCGTCGGGTGTCGATCGTAGTGAGCGCGGATTAATCGGCGAATAACATCTCCCGACTTTCCCCCATCAACAGCGCTTGATTCTGCTCGGTAACGGCACGGATGTAATCCCACAACAGGGTGATCCGCTTGAGCTTGCGCAGGTCCTCGCGGCAGTACATCCAGAACTGCCGGGTAATGGTGATCTCTTGCGGCAACACCGGCAGCAATCGCGGATCCTGAGCCGCCAGGAAGCACGGCAGAATCGCCATTGACCGTCCTTGCTGAGCGGCTACGAACTGCGCAATCACGCTGGTGCTGCGCAGATTGGCACTGGCACCAGGCAACACATTTGCCAGATACAGCAGTTCCGAGCTGAACGCCAGATCGTCCACATAACTGATGAATTGATGCTTGCTCAAGTCTGCCGGACGGCGGATTGGTGGGTGCTTGTTCAGATAATCCTGAGTCGCATACAGCTGCAATTTGTAATCGCAGAGTTTGCAGCAGACATACGGGCCATGCTCCGGTCGCTCCAGTGCGATGACGATGTCTGCTTCGCGCTTGGACAGGCTGATGAAGTGCGGCAGCGGCAGGATGTCCACCGAGATCGCCGGGTAGGCGTCGACGAAATGGCTAAGCTGCGGAGTGATGAAAAAGCTGCCGAACCCTTCGGTGCAACCCATGCGCACATGCCCGGACAACGCCACGCCGGAGCCCGAAACCTGCTCGCAGGCCATGTGCAGAGTGCTTTCGATCGACTCGGCGTAACCCAGCAGCCGCTGGCCTTCGGCAGTCAGGACGAAACCGCTGGTCCGGGACTTTTCGAACAGCAACGTGCCCAGCGAGGTTTCCAGCGAACTGATGCGTCGCGACACGGTGGTGTAGTCCACCGCCAGGCGCTTGGCTGCGGTACTGGCCTTGCGAGTGCGGGCAACCTCGAGGAAAAACTTGAGGTCATCCCAGTTCAACGAGCCTAAAGACGTGATGTTTTTTTGCATGATGGACCGGCTTTTATGTGCGTTCTTATTAGAAGTTTGCACATCTATACTCCAAAAACAGTCCGATAACCAATTCGTGACACACGCCTCATCTCAAGGCGACTTTCTCGCCTTGGCTCCAAAGATCGCTCTCTAAATAAGAACAACGTCCGGAGACCAATATGAACGCATCGCTAGAAACCACCGTGCAAAAGGTCAAGCTGTTGATCGATGGCGAGTGGGTCGAATCCCAGACCACCGAATGGCACGACATCGTCAACCCGGCGACCCAACAAGTGCTGGCCAAAGTCCCCTTCGCCACAGCCGCCGAAGTCGATGCCGCCATCAGCGCCGCCCATCGCGCCTTCCAGACCTGGAGGCTGACGCCGATCGGCGCGCGGATGCGCATCATGCTCAAGCTTCAGGCGTTGATTCGCGAACACTCCAAGCGTATTGCCGTGGTACTCAGCAACGAGCAGGGCAAAACCATTGCCGACGCTGAAGGCGATATTTTCCGCGGCCTGGAAGTGGTGGAGCACGCCTGCTCCATTGGCAGCCTGCAGATGGGCGAGTTCGCCGAGAACGTCGCTGGCGGTGTCGACACCTACACCCTGCGTCAGCCGATCGGCGTGTGTGCCGGCATTACCCCATTCAACTTCCCGGCGATGATTCCGCTGTGGATGTTCCCGATGGCCATCGCCTGCGGCAACACCTTCGTGCTCAAGCCGTCCGAACAGGACCCGATGTCGACCATGCTGTTGGTGGAACTGGCCATCGAGGCCGGCATTCCGCCGGGTGTGCTCAACGTCGTTCATGGCGGCAAGGATGTGGTGGATGCGCTTTGCACCCACAAGGACATCAAGGCTGTTTCGTTCGTCGGTTCGACTGCGGTCGGCACCCATGTCTACGACCTGGCCGGCAAACACGGTAAACGCGTGCAATCGATGATGGGCGCGAAAAACCACGCCGTTGTGCTGCCCGATGCCAATCGCGAGCAGGCCCTCAATGCGCTGGTCGGCGCCGGTTTCGGTGCGGCGGGGCAACGCTGCATGGCCACCTCGGTGGTGGTGTTGGTGGGCGCGGCCAGACAATGGCTGCCAGACCTGAAAGCGCTGGCGCAGAAACTCAAGGTCAATGCCGGCAGCGAGCCGGGCACTGATGTTGGCCCAGTGATTTCCAAGCGGGCCAAGGCGCGGATTCTTGAGCTGATCGAAAGCGGCATCAAGGAAGGCGCCAAGCTCGAACTGGACGGTCGCGACATCAGCGTTCCGGGCTACGAGCAGGGTAACTTTGTCGGCCCGACCCTGTTCTCTGGTGTCACTCCCGAGATGCAGATCTACACCCAGGAAATCTTCGGCCCGGTGCTGGTGGTATTGGAAGTCGATACCCTCGATCAAGCCATCGCACTGGTCAACGCCAACCCGTTCGGCAACGGCACGGGTCTGTTCACCCAGAGCGGTGCGGCGGCGCGTAAATTCCAGACGGAAATCGACGTCGGCCAGGTCGGCATCAACATCCCGATTCCGGTGCCGGTGCCGTTCTTCAGCTTCACCGGTTCTCGTGGTTCGAAGCTCGGTGACCTCGGTCCTTATGGCAAGCAAGTGGTGCAGTTCTACACTCAAACCAAGACCGTCACTGCGCGCTGGTTCGACGACAACAGCGTCAACGACGGTGTGAACACCACCATCCACTTGCGTTAAGGAGCCGGACATGAAAATCGCTTTTATCGGTCTCGGCAACATGGGCGCGCCGATGGCGCGCAACCTGATCAAGGCCGGCCATTCACTGCGCCTGGTCGATCTGAACAAAGCTGTGCTGGCAGAGCTGGAGCAACTGGGCGGCAGCATCAGCGCTTCGGCGCGTGAAGCCGCTCAAGATGCAGAGCTGGTGATCACCATGCTGCCCGCCGCTGTGCATGTGCGCAGCGTCTGGCTGGGCGAAGATGGCGTGCTGGCGGGGATTGCCCAGGGTGTGCCCGCGGTGGATTGCAGCACCATCGATCCGCAGACGGCGCGCGACGTTGCCGCCGCAGCTGCCAAACAAGGCGTGGTCATGGCCGATGCACCGGTCTCCGGCGGTACTGGCGGTGCTGCGGCCGGGACGCTGACCTTCATGGTCGGCGCCACGCCTGAGCTGTTCGCGACCCTGCAACCGGTGCTGGCGCAGATGGGCCGCAACATCGTCCATTGCGGCGAAGTCGGCACCGGGCAAATTGCCAAGATCTGCAACAACTTGCTGCTGGGGATTTCCATGGTTGGCGTCAGCGAAGCCATGGCCTTGGGTGACGCGCTGGGGATCGACACGACGGTGCTCGCGGGGATCATCAACAGTTCCACCGGGCGGTGCTGGAGTTCGGAGATGTACAACCCGTGGCCGGGCATCGTCGAAACGGCGCCGGCCTCGCGCGGTTACACCGGCGGTTTCGGTGCCGAACTGATGCTCAAGGATCTGGGGCTGGCCACTGAGGCGGCACGTCAGGCGCACCAACCGGTGGTGCTCGGCGCGGTGGCGCAGCAGTTGTATCAGGCGATGAGTCAGCGTGGGGAAGGGGGGAAGGACTTCTCGGCGATCATCAATAGCTATCGCAAGCCCCAATAAGGATTTTGCGGGATGGTGATGGGAGGCTTGCCTGTGGGCTTTTGTGGCGAGGGAGCTTGCTCCCGTCCGGCTGCGGAGCAGTCGTAAGTCCTGAGCATGCGGTTTATCTGAAACACCGCATCAGCTTGTTGGGTTCGCTTCGCGAACCAGCGGGAGCAAGCTCCCTCGCCACAGGTTTTGTGCATGCCAATAGTTTTTTTGCCGAGAGACCACGTCGGGTGGTCTCTCGGTTTTTTGCATCAGGCAAACACGAAATACTTGCGCACGGTCTCAACCACTTCCCATGTGCCCTTCATCCCTGGCTCGATGACGAAAATATCACCGGCACGCAGGTGGATCGGCGTCATGCCTTCCGGAGTGATGACGCAGTAGCCTTCCTGGAAATGGCAGTATTCCCACTTCACGTATTCCACGTACCACTTGCCTGGCGTGCAAATCCAGGTGCCCATGATCTTGCTACCGTCTTCGCTGGTGTAGGCGTTGAGGTTGACGGTGTGCGGGTCGCCTTCGAGTTTTTCCCATTTGCAGGCGTCGAGCACGGGCAGTGGATGAGTATCGCGAAGGACGGTAATCGGTGCGGTCATGATGACTCCGGGCAGTGGGTTCAAGAACTGAAGTCGCACCCTATAGCGCCCATACACCGTTCAGTTGTCTGTATTCGACATTGAGCTGTCCAGAAACGCGCAGACTCTCAAAGACTTTCCAGCGGGCAATCGGCTCTGGCCTGTGTGAGGCTGGCTTCAAACTCGACCAATTGCTCGTGTTGATGCCTGAGTGCGGTAATCCTGTCGCTGATTTCGCACTTCTTGGCATCGATGGCTTGCTGCGCCAATGACCAGGGCATCGCCAGGCCTTGATGCCCGGTAAAGATCGCCTGCAACTCCTTGAGCCTGAAACCTAAGTGTTGAGCGCACTTGATGAAGATCAGCAGGTCGACGCTGTGCTGATCATAGACACGGTATTTTCCTTGCCGCCGAGCGGCAGGCAGCAAGCCGATCGACTCGTAATGGCGAATACTCTTGATCGTCGTGCCCGAGCGATGCGCGGCTTGGCCGATGTACATGAAAAGTCCTTTTTTGCCGAGGGTAAGTCAGCCCCATTATCGGCAGACTCATCGGCTGGCGATAGCCTGGGCTTGCAGCAGCCAGGTTTCGCGCTGACCGGCGCTGGACCCTAGAACCGGTCCGAAGGTGAGCGTGCGCTGAGGCTCGATGCCGCAAAACGCCAAGGTGGTTTTGCGCATCTGATGCAGCCCGGGCATGCGGTAGATCCAGCGGTAATACCAGGGTGGCGTGTCCATGGTCACGAGCAGATGCGCGCTGCGGCCATGCAGCAATTTGTCGGGAAAGGCTTTGCCTTCGCGATACTTGAAGGCGAAGCCCGGAAGCAACACCCGATCAAGAAAACCCTTGAGCAAGGCCGGTACGCCGCCCCACCAGATCGGATAGACCAGGGCCAGGTGTTCGGCCCACAGAATGTCCGCCTGAGCACGGCGCAAGTCGGCTTCCAGCGGTTGCACGTGTTGGTAGCCTTCGCGCAGCACCGGGTCGAAGTCCATTTTGCCCAGCCACAGTTGGCGCACCTCATGACCGGCACGCAACGCTGATTGTGCGTAGCGTTCGGCAAGTGCGCCGCAGAAACTGTTGCTCGAAGGATGACCGAGGATCACCAGAATTCGCTTGCTCATCGTAACGGTCCCTGAAGATGAAACCTCAAGGGTAAAGTCTGCCCCTCAGGGGAGAGTCAAGACGTTCAGCAAAGCCTGGGCATAACCGGGCAGCACGGCGAAGTCCCGGGCGCACAGCAACAGTTTGCGTCGTGCCCATGGCTCTTTCAGTTCGATGCTTTTGAACGGTGTTTCAGTCGGCCAGCGTTCGACTGCCGCCAAAGGCACGATCGCCAGCCCGGCACCTCGGGCGACCATGCGCATCACGCCATCGAAGCCATCGGCACGGATGCGGATCTGCATCCGTAAACCACTGTGCAGGGCTTGTTCTTCCAGGTACACGGCCAAGGCGCTGTTGGCGTTCAGGCCGACGTAATCGTGGTGCAGGGTGGCGCTGAAACTTAATGGTTCGCTGTCGGCCAAGGGATGATCGCAGGGCAGGATCAGCACCAGTGGGTCGTCACGGAAATAGCGGGTCTGAAGGCCGTCGGCATCCACGGCGTCGGACACGATGCCCAGGTCCGCCGCACCTTGGCGCAAGGCGTGGGTAATGCGCGCGCTGGGCAGCTCTTGCAGGTCGATGTCGAGGTTCGGATGATCGCGCAGAAAGTTTGCCAGCAACTCCGGCAGGTACTCGGTGATTGCAGTGGTGTTGCACAACAATCGCACCTGGCCTTTGACCCCTTTGGCGTATTCGGCCAGGTCCTGCTGCATGCGCTCGGCCTGTTGCAAAAGAACTCGGGCGTGCTGCGCCAGGGCCTTGCCGGCCGGAGTCGGGCTGACACCGCGGCGACCTCGCTCAAGAAACTCGATGCCGAGTGAAGATTCCATGGCGCGGATTCGCGCACTCGCCGCCGCAAGAGACAGATGACTGCGGGCGGCACCGGCGGTGATGTTGCCGGTGTCGAGGATGTTCAGGTAGAGGCGCAGGTCGGTGAGGTCGAAGTGCATCGTTGCAGCCTCGGGAGGTTGGTTGTCTGGACGGGCCCCTTCGCGGGCAAGCCTCGCTCCTACAAGGATGTGTCGATCACACAGTCCCTGTAGGAGCGAGGCTTGCCCGCGAAGACGTCATCAGCCGTAACAAAAACTTTAGCCTCTACCAAATCAAGAGGCAGCCTCAGTATATGGCAGATTTTCAAGGCAACCTTCAGGGCTCAGGATAGCCCCATGAATACACTCGCCGCGTTCTACCAAAATCTGGGATTTGCCTTGTCCTTGCTGGTCATCGCGACCTTCCTGCTGGCCGGGATGATCAAAGGTGTGATCGGCCTCGGCCTGCCGACCATTGCCATGGGCTTGCTCGGTCTGGCTATGGCACCGTCGCAGGCTGCGGCGTTGCTGATTATTCCCGCTACCCTGACCAATGTCTGGCAACTGGCATTCGGCGGTCATTTGCGCGGGCTGCTGAACCGGATGTGGCCGATGCTGCTGACAATTTTCATCGGCACGGGTGCCGGTACTCTGTGGATCGGCATGGCCGGCGGGCATTGGGTCGTGCGGGGACTGGGGGCGGCGTTGTTGATATACGCCTTGAGCGGGTTGTTCCTGCCGACCTTGCGGGTCGCAGGTCGCACCGAGCGTTGGCTCGGTCCGCTGTGCGGTGTGCTGACGGGCGTCATCACTTCGGCCACCGGGGTTTTCGTGATTCCGGCGGTGCCTTATCTGCAAGCACTGGGCTTGAGCAAGGATGAACTGGTGCAGGCGCTGGGCCTGTCGTTCACCGTCTCGACCCTTGCGTTGGCCGCCGGCCTGTTATGGCGTGGCGCCCTCGGCGGAGGCGAGTTGAGTGCATCGCTGCTGGCGCTGATTCCGGCGGTGCTCGGCATGCTGTTGGGGCAATGGCTGCGCCAGCGGATCAGCGCCGTGTTGTTCAAGCGCGTGTTCTTCATCGGCCTCGGTATGCTCGGCGGCCACTTGCTGATCAGCGGCTAGCGGACGAAGTGCTGAGCATCTCGATCGGCCGGATATCGAAATCCCGTTCCAGATACTCCATGCGCTGGTCGAGGAATTGCTTCATGTGTGGCAGGTTCGAGTGCGTATCCAGATGAGCCTGGGATTGCCAGATCTCGTAGAAGATAAACAGTGTCGGGTCCTGTTTGTCGCGCAGCATGTGGTACTCGATGCAACCGGGTTCGGCGCGACTCGGTTCGACATAAGCACGGAACAACGCTTCGAAGGCCTCGGCTTTTTCCGGGCGGGTCTTGGCGTGCAGAATGAAGCCTTGCAGTTCGCTCATCAGGTTTTCCTTGAAAGTCAGAATCGGCACAAGCTTATGGCAACAATCGCCTGTTGATTCGTGCGTATTGGTCAAATGAATTTTGCTGAATGAGGGCTTATTCCGCGCGAGGTCGATCGCTACTCTGCCGCCATCGAATTTCAACCTTGCGAGACTTCTCATGAAAAAAGTCCTGTTGCTCAATGGCGGCAAAAAATTCGCTCACTCCGATGGTCGCTACAACACGACGCTGCACGAAGCGGCGCTGAGCGTGCTGGATCGCGGCGGTGTGGATGTAAAAGCCACGTTCATTGACGAGGGGTACGACGTCGCGGAGGAAGTCGCCAAATTCCTCTGGGCCGATGTGATCATTTATCAGATGCCCGGTTGGTGGATGGGCGCCCCCTGGACCGTCAAGAAGTACGTCGATGAAGTCTTTACCGAAGGCCACGGTAGCCTCTACGCCAGCGATGGTCGCACGCGTTCCGACGCGTCGCAGAAGTACGGCAGCGGCGGTTTGTTGCACGGTAAAAAATACATGCTGTCGCTGACCTGGAACGCGCCGCAGCAGGCCTTCGACGACCCGACCGACTTCTTCGAAGCCAAAGGCGTGGACGCGGTGTACTTCCCGTTCCACAAGGCCAACACCTTCCTCGGCATGACCGGTTTGCCGACCTTCCTGTGCGTTGATGTAATGAAGCGCCCGAATATCGAAGCCGATGTGGCACGTTATGAGCAGCATTTGGCCGAGGTGTTTGGCCTTAAGGCATAACGCTCAGCTACTATCAGAAAGTCTGAACCTGTGGCGAGTTGGCTTGCCCCAATGCCAGTTAGTCATGCGCAATCCAGGTGGGAGCGGGCTTGCTCGCGAAGGCGATTTATCATTCAACATTAATGTCGACTGACACACCGCTTTCGCGAGCAAGCCCGCTCCCACAGGTTCTGCACTTTGGCTGGCATTAGGGTACGCCCCCTCGCCACAGTAGAGCCGCGCCGGACTATCGATAAGGGACACACGTGAAAGCCAGATCCGATGAGTTGCAGATTTTCGTCTGCGTGATTGAGTGCGGGTCGATCTCAGCAGCTGCCGAACAGGTCGGGCAAACGCCGTCGGCGGTCAGCCGCACGCTGTCGCGACTGGAGGCCAAGCTCGACACCACGCTGATCAACCGCACCACGCGGCGCATGGACCTGACCGAGGAGGGCAAGTACTTCTTCGAGCACGCCAAGCTGATTCTCGATCAGATGGACGAACTCGAAGAGCGCCTGTCCTCACGCCAGCAAACCCCCTCCGGGCGTCTGCGAATCAATGCTGCCTCGCCATTCATGCTGCACGCCATCGTGCCGTACATCGATGAGTTCCGCCGTCTCTACCCGGACATCCAGCTCGAACTCAACAGCAATGACCTGATCATCGACCTGCTCGAACAAAGCACCGACATCGCCATCCGCATCGGCACGCTGGCCGACTCGACCCTGCACGCCCGCTCACTGGGTTGCAGCCCGCTGCACATCGTCGCCAGCCCGGCGTATCTGGAACAACACGGCACACCGAGCGCTGTCGCGGATTTGACCGAGCACAAGTTGCTGGGCTTTACCCACAATGAAGGCCTCAACCAATGGCCGTTGCGCTATGTCCACGGTGATCGCTGGCCGATCCAGGCGTCGATCAATGCGTCCAGCGGCGAGACGATCCGGCACCTGGCGCTGGCAGGGCAGGGCATCGCCTGCCTGTCGCACTTCATGACCATCGACGACATCCGCGCCGGTCGCTTGCAGGTGCTGCTGGCGGAATTCAACAGTGGATATCGCCAACCGATCAACGCGGTGTATTACCGCAACTCGCAACTTGCCCTACGGATTCAGTGCTTCCTGGACTTCATCCAGGGCAAATTGGCGGCTTATGCGATTGCGGATTTCAAGGGCTGATTCGTAGACCGCGTCATCGTTCTTCGCGAGCAAGCCCGCTCCCACAGTGGACTTGCGTCAATTCACGATAATGGGAGCGACACAGGGCCCATGTGGGAGCGGGCTTGCTCGCGAAAGCGTTTTCGGCGGCCCATTCACTGGTCGGCCCGCCCTCAATTCCGTAACATCCGCCCTCTCCTCTCCCGCCTGTATTTTTTAGGTAAGCCATGAAACCCAAACGTCTGCGCGCCGATGTCCTGGCCGGACTCACGACCTCTTTCGCACTGATGCCCGAATGCATCGCCTTCGCGCTGGTGGCCCATCTCAATCCATTGATGGGGCTGTACGGCGCTTTCATCATCTGCACCCTGACTGCGCTGTTTGGCGGGCGGCCGGGGATGGTGTCCGGTGCCGCCGGATCGATGGCTGTGGTGATCGTCGCGCTGGTGGTGCAGCACGGTGTGCAGTACTTGCTGGCGACAGTGCTGCTGGGCGGCTTGATCATGCTGGCGTTCGGTTTGTTGAGGCTGGGCAAACTGGTGCGCATGGTGCCGCACCCGGTAATGCTCGGCTTCGTCAACGGCCTGGCGATTGTCATTGCCCTGGCCCAGTTGGAACACTTCAAGAGCGGTGACGGCTGGTTGAGTGGTGCGCCGCTGTACATGATGGTCGGGCTGGTGGCGCTGACGATGGCCATCGTTTATTTGATGCCGCGCCTGACGCGTGCCGTGCCACCGGCGCTGGTGGCGATTCTGGGTGTCGGGCTGGCGGTTTACCTGCTCGGCCTGCCGACTCGTACATTGGGTGACATGGCGCACATTGCCGGTGGCTTGCCGAGCTTCGCGCTACCAGACCTGCCGTGGAACCTGGAAACCCTGCGCATCATCGCCCCTTACGCGATATTGATGGCGTTGGTCGGTCTGCTGGAAACCCTGCTGACCCTGAACCTGACCGACGAGATCACCGAGAGCCGTGGCTACCCGGATCGCGAGTGCGTGGCATTGGGCGCTGCCAACATGATTTCTGGTGCGTTCGGAGGCATGGGCGGCTGCGCCATGATCGGGCAAACCGTGATCAACCTCAGCTCCGGCGGTCGTGGTCGGCTGTCCGGTGCAGTGGCCGGGGTGATGGTTCTGTTGTTCGTGCTGTTCCTTTCGCCACTGATCGAACGCATCCCGCTGGCCGCACTGGTCGGGGTGATGTTCGTGGTGTCGCAGCAGACCTTCGCCTGGGCGTCGTTGCGGGTGCTGAACAAGGTGCCGCTCAATGATGTCCTGGTGATCATCGCGGTGACGGTGATTACGGTGTTCACCGATCTGGCCATCGCCGTGTTGTGCGGGATCATCATTGCGGCGCTCAACTTTGCCTGGCAACAGGCTCGCGAACTGTATGCCGACAGCTATCAGGAAAGCGACGGCAGCAAACTCTACCGCCTGCATGGCACACTGTTTTTCGCCTCTACCACGCCATTCCTCAATCAGTTCGACCCCGCCAATGACCCAGCGCAGGTGACCCTTGATTGTCGCCACCTGAGCTTCGTCGACTATTCGGCCATCGCTGCGCTGAAGACATTGCGCGAGCGCTACGCCAAGGCTGGCAAGCAGCTACGCGTGCTGCATTTGTCCGAACGCTGCAAGAAACTGCTCAAACGCGCCAGCGAGCATCACGACTGAAATCGATCAGTGATCGTTCCCACGCCGAGCGTGGGACGGTCAGCGTCGGGGGATGAAAGTCCCCTGGCCAATTTTCATAACTCACGACCTGCCATACCTCTGCACGACGTCCCATAGCCCTCCACGAAAATTACTTTCATTGATCCATGCCTTGTGGTGGCACATTGCGATTAAAGAAAGCCGCTCCCAAGCCGAAGCGCTGACATCCAGCCCAGCTACACACTGGGCCTTCTCAATCTGGGAGCAACTCCATGAGCTTGGGCAAAACCACCCCGATCCTGCGGATTTTCGATGAAACCAAGGCATTGGAGTTTTACGTCGACTTCCTGGGGTTCAAGATCGACTGGCAGCATCGCTTCGAAAAAAACTTCCCGCTGTACCTGCAAATCTCCCGTGGCGAATGTGTGCTGCACCTGTCCGAACATCACGGTGACAGCACACCGGGCTCGGCGTTGCGCATTGAGACCGATGAACTGGAGGCGTTCCAGCGGCAATTGCTGGCCAAGGAGTATGCTTTCGCTCGCCCACAGATTCAGGCCATGCCCTGGGGGAGCCAGGACATGACCATCAGTGATCCGTTTGGCAATCGGTTGGTGTTTACCAATGCGATCAGTGTTTGATTGAGCGAGGTTAAGCGAGACCTGCCGATTTTCCGAGAGGCCTCGCCTGGCCAGTTTCAAACAAAAAACTTGCCTTGCGATTTGTTGTGTTCATTATGCCTGAACAGTAACTCCCGTCCTCTTTGTATCGTTGCGCGCGAGATGGCAATCTCACTTTGTATTGAGCTGCGGCTTATGAGGCTTGAGCTTTTTACGCCTATACGATCGGCCATTCGATCGATAACTCGACCCAGCCTGCCTTTCACACCCGCGGCATAAAATTCATCCACACCCAGTTCGTCAAATGCTGCGTTGATGGCGTGAGCATCGTGCTCCAGAAAGTTGTCGAGTTCTATCAGCTCATTGTTCAAACGTTCGATTTTCTGTCCCGGCAGACCGTCGAGGGCTTTGGTCGCTTGGGTCGACGATTCAAAGTTTGGAATCCACGCTCCTTTTACCTCAAGCATCTTTGTCAGAACGAAGCTGGTTGCCATCACTGACAGATTTTTCTGTCCGATTGTGTTCCGCGGATTCAGGTCCTTCTCTTTTGCGTGCTGTAACTTTGCGTTCGCGTCATAGAACGCCGTCCGTGCTGTGTATTCTATATCGTCAGGCTCTAGTCGCCTGGTCTGGGGATACATGGCGACGGGTAGATGCCGTGTTGCATTGAATTTCCCGGCAAGCGAGTCAGTCGTTAAAGAAGTGGCGACAGCCGCCCCCACAATGCCCATCGGTCCGGTTGGTGCGGCCAGCAGTCCCGCCCCCAATGCCATCACATGCCTTACTGCGTTATAGCCGTAACTTTGAAACAGTCTTTTTACGATGTCTCTTTTTCTCATGCTGTTGTAGAGCTGGTGGTTCAGCGTGCCAACTCTTTTGTTCACTTCGCTCAAAATGCCGGAATAGGTCCCTAATTCTTCCTTGATGGCGGCTTCGTCTTTTTGAGTGCCGTGATAATCGATGTAACGCAGCGGATTATTCCCGACCATGCAATACAGGTTCAGCCCGTCAACCGCCCCGGTCGGATCTGGGCTGATCCAGCGTTGCAACCATGGCGCGTAATATCGTGCTCCATAGTAATAGAGGCCGCTGGCATCGCGTTCCTTGCCCGAGTACCGGATGGTGCGGTAATCGGCTTCCACCTTCGAGCGAGACGCTGTCCATGCCGTTCCGCCAAATGGGAAGTAGCTCTCCTGACTGATCAAGTCGGCATTGCCATCAAGTTCCAGTGAACTGGAACCCAAATGGTCATCAAGGCTATAGCGCAGTTGATCTGCGGGAATACCGGAGGGCTGGCCTTCGGTCCAGTGCAGGCAACGAACGCTGCCACGACCGGCCTGCACCGTTATGACTTCCAGCCGCTCTTTCCCTCGAGTACGGATTTCGATGCCCGGTAAATAGCGGACCTCTCGGGTGTGAGTGATCGATGCACCCTGGGTGGTGGTCGTTTTGCGAAGACGCTGACCACTGCCGTCATAGTCGTAACGTTCATGGTCGTCAGGGCCATCCTCACGCTTGACCAGCACCACGCGGGTAAGTTGATTGTGTGCATTCCATTGCAGCGACTGGCCCGATTGCAAGTCTTGCAGATTGCCGTTGTCGTCAAAGGTTGTAGCAGTGCCGGGCAATTCAGAGCCCTGACGCCAGGACACCAGACGATTACTGAGATTTGCCACGTTAAAAGTTCGGGTGTAATTGTTGCGATCCCGCACATGGCGCAGTTCGGTCAGGTTACCGCCAGCGTCGTATGTGTAGTGTTGGGTGAAATTGAACAGTTGCCGGGTATCGATGGGTGTAATGCCGAGCGCAGGAATATGGGGGGCAGTGGTTGTTCCTGCCGCCTCTCTTCCGGTTGCACTGGTCAATTGGTAGAGGCTGTCATAGTTGAATGTGCTGACGGCTTCGACTCTCTGGTTACTGCCAAACTGCACGGGCTGAGCTTTGTCCTCGATTTGCGTCACATTACCCACCGCGTCATAGCTGTAGTGCAGCGACTGCAAGGTGCGGTTCGATACGGAGGCAGTCATCGAGGTCAATCGACCGCTGGCGGGATCGAACACCGCGCGGCTCATGACGTTGTTGCCTGCGGTCTGTGATTCAACCTGGCCGAAGGCGTTGTAAACGAGATCCTTCACCAGGGTATTTTCGATTTCGGTATCTTTGAGTTTCAGGCTCACGGTTTTGAGTCGGCCTGCAACATCAAAGGAAAAACGCTGCTGGTGTTGACCGGCATCCACCAGCCGGATGAGCTCGCCCGTTGCGTCGTAGTGCCATTGCGTTTTGTAGCCATCACCCGTTTCTCGTAAGAGGTTTCGGCTGTGTTCCTCTGCCGGCCAGTCCAAGGCTTCGTCATTCAACAGAAAGTGGCGTGTCTGACGCGAGGGTTTACCACCAAGGGCGTATTCGTCGATGAGCAGGCTGCCTGCTTCGTCGTCGTGGCGAATCAACAAGCCACATCGATTGAGTGCGGCCGAATCTATCGAGTTGTCGCCATAACTGAAGCGTTCGATGATGCGTGCCGACTGCCCCGGCGATTCTTCCTGGATCGTGATTGGCCGTAGTTGATTATCGAAGGTCGTTCGCCAATGATTGCCTCGCTGGTCCCAGTTGCGAAGTGTCTGCCCGGCGTCCCCCGGCAAGTTCAGTCGCCACCCGGCGTCAACGCTGTCTACCCGCAGCGGTCTGCCGGACAGGCTGTAGAGGGTCGTCAGATTGGCCTTCGCAAATTTTCCAAACAGGCGCGGATCCCGCTGCGCTATTACGCGTCCGGCAAGGTCATGGTCCTGGCTGGTAATGCGTGCCTGGGCGCTGTCATCTGCGTTGGCTCGCCAGTAAGTGACTTGCCGTACAGGTAGCCCGCGGCTGTCGAGGGCGTTGATCGTCGGTGTCTTGTTGTGCAGACGTGCGTTCATGCTTCACCTCCGGTAGTGGAGGTGGGTTTCGGCAAGATCTCTTCCAGCGTGTCGTTTTCGTCTTCGTACACGTTGTACCACGGGTGGCGGGTATACCGTCGCATGCAGGAAACACCGTTTTGTTCAGTTTGACGCGTATAAGCAAGGCGGCCTAACGGATCGTAAAACTGTTTGTCGTGGGGGCTGGAATTGCGCAGGAGCGCATCTTCGATATAACGGTGTTTGTCGCAGAACCAGGGGCGGTAAATGCGGATCGGCAATCCCTTGTTGTTGTATTCGACCCGTTCGCTGACACGCCAGCTCTGTTCGGTGACCTTTTGTTTGTGTTGGAGCGTGCGACCGAAACCGTCGAGGTCAGTGACGGTGATGCGAATTTGTTTTTGATCGTCACCTGGAAAACGATCGGCAATCAGGACGGCCATGTGCACTGGTTCACGTATCGAGGCGGTCAGTTCGCTTTTCAGTTTCACGTCATCGACAGAAAGGGGGGCAAGGTCCGACAACCTGGTTCGAGCAGACGCACGGATATGTCCGCTCGGCAGCAAGTCATGATGGGTCACGCAACGTTTCAGCCAGTGTTTGTCCGCCAACGCTACGTCCGATATGCGTCCCATCCAGCTCAATGGCGCGTAAAAGATAGTGCTGGCAGTGTCCTGTAGCGCGTCTTTTTCCCGTTTGATTGCGTCTGTCGGATTATCGAATGCTGGCCGTTTGTATTCGGCGACAGGTTTGAAACCGACGAGTTCGTTGCCGGAGTTGCGGTGGAAGCTGCTGGCCAACATTTGTCCGAACCCGTTGTAGAGGCACTCTTGTACATTGCCGTTGGGATCACTGATGCTCAGGGGCTGGAATGATCGGTAATCATGGGTGGCCTTGGTGATGCAGCCATCGGGTTGTTCGAACTCGGTGATGAGGCAGTAATAGTTGTCGTAGCGGACCTTGGTCACACCAAAACTCTGGCTCGCCTGGAAGTTCAGTGGCCGGTAGAAACCTTCCAGCCTGGCATAAGTCACGAAGCCGTGTTTGACGGACCAGAGTTTTGCGGCAGCGGTAGAAAGCGGGAGAAATTCGGTCATGCGCTGATAGCCGCTGCGTTCGAGCAGTTTTCCTTTTGGCCGAGAGGCTTTTGGTACAACATCGAAGGCCTTTAAGGCCGTTTCGTCCAGTTCGGCGGTTTCCACATGATCGGACAGCGCCTCGAAGTGAGCGACGCCGTCTGGCAGGGTTTGGGCATCTGTAGAGTGCCTGTAGCGTTGCACGCTCAATGCGGTCAGAAGGCTTTGGGTCGCCCACACGGTTCCCTTGACGAACTCGACGAACTTTTCGTAAGTAATATCCTTTATGGTCAAGCCCCCGGCTTCGGGGGCTTTGGGTAGTCTCAAGGCATTGACGCGCTGACGGTAGGGCAGCCCCAATCGCCATTCCTGATCGCGGTCAAGATGGATGAACTCGGCACGGGTTTCGTTCAGGTAGTAGAACTGTTGCGCCGGATCATGAGCGTCGCGCCACCATTGTTGTTGGTCGGTATCACTGAACGGTGCTGCGTCACTGACGGTTTTGCGTCGGGCGTAATGGACGTTCACGCTATGAGTAAGGGTGCCATAGGCATCGTGCTGCAAATTCAGTGTGTGCTGGCATTGAGGATCATCAGTGATGTTTTCGTACTGGTAACTGATGGACTCCAATGGCAGTGGCAACATCCTTGCGTAGCGCTGATTTTTCCCGGGGGGCTGTAATTGCCGAACCAGGAAGCGGTTTTCCTGAATCGAATACAGCATTCTGGTTTTCTGGTGCTTATCGACTCCGAAGAGCTCGGTACGTAGTAGGCGTCCGCAAAGGGCGCGGGCCATTTCACGGCTAGTCAGTTCATCCGGTGGCAGGATGAGCGTGTCATTGCCTGTGTCAGGGGAGTACTGACACAGCAATGTCTTACCCGGTTTTACTGCTTGCTTGTCTGCGCGGTGATAACGGCCACGTGACGCGTCAACGGCTTGCCCGGTATGGAACCAGCGCTTTTGCAGGCATGGCAGGGTGAAACCTTGGGACTCGGTATCGCCTCCGGTGGTTTGCTGGAGCAGACCGAAGCCGCGAAATTCGCGTTCGCTGCCATCGTAATAGCCTCTGCTATAGGAAAAACTCTGGCTCTGCCGGTTGCCGGTAATCTCATCAAGCCGGGTCAGCTTCGAGACCAGATGCAGGACAAATGGCACGTGGCAGATGGGGGCGCGGTCGGCGTTCACCTCGTTCTTTTTTTCATCCAGCCACTCCTGCGCTGAGCTGCGGTAGTTGATGCTGCCGGCAGCCCCCATATTGTTGTTGGTGCCGGTGAGCAAATAGGGTTTTGCACTGACGAAGTCGTAGCGCCAATGCCGGGGTGTCCTGTGCGGCACGGTCAGAATCAGGCTGGAACAGCCGAGCCCCTGTAGATCGGCGATACTGACCTGACATAAACGGTCATAGCTCACACCCTCCGGCCAGGGGAGGGTAACGGGCGCGTCGAAGCTATTGCCGCTACGGTTCATGAAGATCAGTGCATGGTCCGCGTTCAGATAGATCAGATCGGTTGCCCCGGAACCATCCAGATCTGCCAGGCGAACACATGAAGCGTCGAATGCCTCGTAGGCAATATTCGGCGAGCCCAACACGACTCCTTTGCCGAAGCGTCCACGGCCCAGGTTTGGCCAGCACTTCACTTCGTTGTGACGAATGCGCACCAGATGGTGTTGGCCACTGCCCAAAACATCACTGAAAGCTACCAGCTCGGTGGATGACGGCCTGAGCACTGGAAGGGAGTCGTCATGCATGTCACGGGGCACTTCGCGAGCCGCCGTAAAACCTTGTTCTCGTTGATTGGCGTACAGGCGCACGCTGCGAGGGCCTATTAGCGTCAGATCGCTGAGCCCTTGGCCCATCAGATCGGCCAGTTGCCCTTCAGGGTTGAAAAACTCCAGGGGGAATTGGCTGAACGTGGCGAAATCCGACCAGTTGCGATCAGGCTTGAGGGAAAAGAAACCGTACAATCCGGGTCGGGCAATCACCCAGTCCAGACGTCCATTGCCGGTAAGATCGCTCAGTGACTGATGCATCGGTTTTACAGCATTGGCAACGGGGATAGCGGGCAATGCGCTCCACTGGTCATAAGCCACACTATCTTTTTTGCCCTCGGCTCGCATGGGCTCGCGGTAGTACCAGGCATTTTCATTGGAATAAAGCACCCCCGGCAGTCCTTCGCCGTACAGGTCAACGAGCTGGTAATGCTGCCCGTCATTGAGGCCCGGCATGTTTTCAAACCGCTTCCATTGGCTGACGGAAGGTAGATTGAACTCGCTGTAGTCGAATTCGAGCGGGGGACGGTTTTCGGCGGATGCCAAATCGGTAAACGCCTGATCATGAGCAGCGCTCAAGTGGCAGTACCCCAAAGGCGTTTGGCGGTAATCCAGTAAAAGGCGACGAACCAGAATCGGGTCGGCACCCAACTCGTCAGGGAAACGGTGAAACATCAGAACCTGGCGGCACAGGCGTTCGGTACGTAGTTCAAAGCCATAAGCGAAACTGGAAAAGAGGTCGTCGCGGGTTAGCCATTGTTGCCCCGTATAGGACGGTTTCTGAGCGTAGCCGGCACTGCGCTCGCCGTAGTCAAACAGCAATTCGAAGTGCCATTTCACCGTGGCGAGGCGCTCTGCTGTCCATAAGTAAAGATGGGCATCCGCCGCGAAATTGCCGTAGCAGACATGACTCAAATAGCGTTGGGCCGTGATGCCCTGTTCGTTGGTTTCGGCTTTGTACCGGTAGAGAATGTGTTCGCCGTGTGCGTTCATGCTCTCCTCCAGCAACCACTCCCCGACCCGGCTCGCATTGAGTGGATCGACGCGACGCGATAGCTGACTTTTTCCGTACAAATGAAGGCTGCCATCCGCACTGTGCACCAGCCAGAAGCCCGGCTTGTCGCTCTCCGAGGACCAATGTTCAATGCGCTCGAAAGCGCTTTCGACTCTGGGGAAGTGACGAACTACCGCGTAGATCGTATCCAGTTTCAGGTCGTTATATGTGTTGATGCGCGATTGAATGATGGTGCCGTCGGCATCGCGTTCCGGCATCCACACCACCCCGCTTGGACCGATAATCTCATCCTCTTCGGTATAGGCCGGCACCCCCGTGCTGGTGCGTCGTGCCACAACCGGCAATGAGATTTCCCAGCCGATGCCAAATACGCCGTTGCCCGCAGAGCTTGAATAGCTAAGTGAGAGGGACGGGGCGAAGCCGCGTCCCGGTGAAATCGGCAAGGCAATCTCATAGGACGCCGCGCCATGGGCACCGACGGTGCCCAATCCTTTGCCAATGCTCTGAATAGCCCCCCCTCCTTTGGGCAGTGACGGGGCGTTGACAGGTAATACAGTCTGCTCACTCATTGCGCACCCCCGCCTGCCCGGGCCGTATAGCAAACGTGCACGATGATATCGGTGAGCGATTCGAGCATGGCTTTCTGGGCGGCATGATTGGGAAACGACAGCTTCCATTTAGAAATCGCGCCGGTGTATTCAAACGGCAGGTAGCGCTCGTCTTGAAAACTCAGGGTGAAAAGCCCGTTATCGTCGATACCTGTCGACAGGGCGATTTGTTGATTGGCCCGCAGACCTTTCATCACCGTCTTGTCGGTGCCGGGCATGACGACTTCGGTGCTCGTCTGGGTCAGTGTGGCCCGGATATCTTCATAAGGGCCAAGGACAGCCGGCAGGGAAATACTGATGCTTTTGATCCGGCGCAAACGGTGCCCCGGGTAGTCGTTTTCAAACAGGGACTCCATCAATTCGAACTCGCACGAGCCAGTATCGACCAGTGTGGATTTGATGCCTTTGATCGACGTGTTGTCTGCTGCGAGCGTATCGTCCCAGGGGTTGTTGATCGATGGCGCAGACTTGTCTTCGGTCTTTTCCTTCGTATGAAGTTGGCGTAACGACACGGTCTTGCGAATTTCCAGCTCGCGCTCGTTGCCCAGCAGATAAGCGTTCTTCATCTTCACCAAGCCCAGCTTCATACGCTCGCCAGGGCCGAGCCCACGGTAGGTGCTGTTCCATGTCTGGTGCTGGAAGAACGTTTGAGTGGTGTTGTCGGCTGTCTCGTAGCGCCAACTCCGTTCGGTGAATTGGCACAGAGAGAACGTTGAGTCATACACCTGATAGTAGAAGCTGGAGAGTTGGTGGGTGAACCACTGGTAAAGCTGAGAGTTGGTAAAACGCTGACTGAGAAAGTCATAGGAGCTGCGGGCTTGAGCCAAAGAGGTTTGAGTTTGTCGTAACAGCAGTTGTGAGGCGGTCTCTCGTTCGGTTTCCAGCGCCAGCTGTGCATCGATCTGGGCGATTTCGAGCTTTGCCAGGTCGCGGGCGAGCGTCCAATCCTGATGGCGGCGTCGATACTGCGCGGCGCGTTCCAGGGCCTCTCCAGTGCCGTAAGCTGCGGTCGCCACGCCTTGAGCCATGGCCATCATGGCGTGCGGGCCACCCTCCAGGCGGGTCCCGCCGTCTGCCAGGCCAAAGATGTTGGGCAGCACCTTCAGACCCTGGCCGATTGCATTAGCCGCATGAGCACCCGCTTCAGCGATACGCCCCGACAGATGGAATGCCGCAGCCGTTACTTCTTCTTGATTGACGATCTCGTTTACCAGCTGACTGTAGTAATCCTGGCGGCATTCGACGATGGCTTTACTGGCCAGTAATGCTTCCCGGGATTTCTGGTCGATTTTCAGGGCCTGGGTCTGCAGGTCTACCGCATAGTTGGCCATATCCCAGATGTGTTGTTGCTGAAGCTCTTGATAACTGGCCTGTTCGCTGCGTTCGATGAACGACAGTAGTGTTGTGCCGAACTGAATCACCGTGTCTACGGCACTCATGGCTTGGGCGTGCAGGGCATTGAAACGGTAAGGCGGGATCTCTGTGCCAAGACGCGGGGCCATACCGGGCTCCGCAGCGCGTGGTGTATTGGCGCCGAGCCGATTGTCTGAAGCGGCTGGAGCTGCGAAGAGCGCAAGCCTCAATGGGCGACCCACAATGTCGAGATTATGCCGCAGGTTGTGCAGTCGGCTTTCGAGCTTCTCCCAGCGAGGGAACAGCACGGGATTGAAGGGCAAGCGCGAATGCGGGGCGTCAATCGCATGCGCGGAATGTGAATGGACGTACGGGCGAATACACACTTCAGGGACCAACGCCGGGGTGTCGGTGGCCGGTAGGTGCTTGCGGTCTTTACCCAGCTGTTGCTCAAATTCATGCAGCTTTCTATTGGGCTCCTCGCTGAATTCTTTCAACGTGAGCGCTGCCCAAAGATCGGTTTGCCTGATATCCGGTCGTGGGCCCAAAAGGTTCTGTGCGCGCAAATACCAGAGCTTCGCGTCGGTCAAGCTGTCGGGGCTCAATTCGCGGTAAGCAGTGTCGCCGCGGTTGAGCAGAATATCGATATAGAGCATGTACAAGGCTTTGCGAAAGTGCACGGGATGACTCAGTGCAATCTGGTGCGGATCCTGTGGCCCCTGGATGGCGTAGCTGGATTGACCGGGCTTGGGAGTAGGGCCAGTAATCAGTGGCACCGCGTTCCAGTAGTCAGGGTTATTGCCACTGACTGCTTTTCGGGCGGGATTGAACAAGTACTGCAACCAGCGCTCGGCTTCGCCGTATTGACGCTCCTGGTTAAAGCGGTGTGCCACCAGCCAGGGAAGGTAGAGAAACAGCTCGACAAAGTAGCGGCCGTAGGCACCGTAGAAATCC
Source organism: Pseudomonas sp. PDM24 (assembly GCF_019218905.1). Classification (NCBI taxonomy): domain Bacteria; kingdom Pseudomonadati; phylum Pseudomonadota; class Gammaproteobacteria; order Pseudomonadales; family Pseudomonadaceae; genus Pseudomonas; species Pseudomonas sp. PDM24. The sequence continues at coordinate 33,157 of NZ_JAHUWR010000007.1, forward strand.
AGTGTCTCAGACGGTTTGCCGCTCTTGAATGGTGGTTCTTGCAGATGCTGAGAGGACCAGCTCAGCAATGTGTCCATGCTTTCTTCTGCGCGCTCGATCAGGTGCCTGGCGAAGGTAATATTCATTCGGATGGGGTTGCGAGGCTGGTCTGTCTGGGCCTCGCTGTTCTGTATTTCAGAGTCTTTGAAGTCGATGAATTCTGTTGTACCTAATGCGCTGTCCAGACGAGATTCGATACTAGGAGCCGTCGACTTAGATTGGAGCTTGAATTGGAGCATTTTTGTCTTGGAGAATGGCCAGCACTCGAGAAGCGAAAGTAGCGTCTTGTCTTGTTGTTGATCCAGTTTACTGCGAGGAACTACTTTTGAAATGATCAAGGCATCCTTGTCGATAATGGCCGACATGATGAAATCAACAAATGGAAGACTCGAATCTTCGCGCTCATATTCACCGAGATGCAAGGCGACGCAGAGTGAGGAAGACGATTGATCACAGGTGACAATGGTTCGTGTGTACTCCTTCAATTTCGTCAGGTTCATGCCTTCAAGTGTTTTGGCCGAACAGTAACCTTGCACGCATGTCTGCGGCGTACTCCAGCTCCCGTCATATTTCTTGAAACACATGTTCAAACGAAACAAAGGCTTGGTGTTGCCCTTTTTTTCTTCGTTTGCCGCCTGATCCTGAAAGATGCATTCAGCCCAGATCACATATAAGCGATTGTTGAACATGACCGGACGGATAGTGTGTTCGAGAGTGCTGTCGGAAACAGGTAGATTGATGCGGTGCCAGTCGGACCATGCCTGGGGTTCCGGAGCATCATATTTGGCCGACCGGGAGACGGGCACAAAGGGGCGACAAGCCATGTCCAGCGAACGCCAGTACCAGGTATTGGCTGCACGGGATTTGGCAATGAAGTAATAAGTGCTGTTGGCGAAATCGCTTCCGTCGATGTAACCGTTGACGATTTCCAGGTTGGCCACTTCTTCCAGCCTGGCCAGATAGGCCAGCACAGCCGTTTGCACTGACTCGGCAGTGAGCTGGTTGCGGTTAAGGTCGTTTTCCAGTTGTTCGAAGCTTTCGGTTCTGGTTTTGCGAAGCGTCGGATCAAGGTATGCCGCAGGGAAATAGTACAGGCGCTGATTGGTCGCCCAGGCCTGGTAGTGATGTATGACGGTGCGCCAGGTATCGACTTGATCGGTTGGAATCTGCGCGGTGTGATACCCCGGTTCCATGTTGGCCAGAATGCTGTTGATGTATTGCTGAAGACTGGCAATGGCACAGGCAACCGGGGTGGTTGGCACGTCTTGACTGACCAGCACATCAAGTAACCAATACTGGTAAAGGTCATTGGCCGTTTTGAGGTGCTCTGCGATTTTCAGGGTTTTCAGGGTTTCGTCTTTCGGGACGATCGCTGACAGATAGAGCCCGAGCTGCGCATCACGCAGGCTTTCATTCAGCCGTTTTTCAATAGCGACAGACATGTTCATTCCTTGAGCATGTAGTGAGATTTAGTGACTGGCCGCCATGACGGCTTCACCGACTGTTTTCCATTGGGCGACTGGACTGTTGTTGTCGAGGGATGCTGCATTTAGCAGGGCGGTCGCGTTAAGCCCGGTAGCTTTGCAAGCGTTGTGGCAACGCATGACCCAATCGATGTCTCTCATTGTTGTGGCCTGCTTGAACATCAGCTTCGAGGCGAGCACGGTGACTTCAGCCGTGGTCCATTTCATTAATTGGGCCAGGCGGAGGTTGACGACACTTGGCTCGCGACCGAAGAAGTTCGCGAACTCCAGGTAACTCAGCAGGCTTTCTTCCGGCTGCTGGTAAGTATTCATGAAGTGGTTGAAGCGATCGAACAGATACAAGGTTTTGAACGACAGCCTCAGCTGTCCATCCGGTGTGTCCAGCCAGCGGGGAGTGTTCAGGAACGCGCGCAAAGCCTTGTTACTCAACTGCAGCCGGACAGCGGCCTCGGTATGGCGCAGAAGGGGATGCAGTGTGCGCGCAAGTTCGTAGGAGTTTTTTGAGTCCAGCGTTGCGGTGAGAATTTGATGGACGGAGGTTTTCGCCCACACCACTACATCACTTGCACAGTTCATGGGCAGCAAAAAGGTTTCCTGCAGAAACGCTTCGATCAGGTGCTGCTGACGATCATGGGCCAGCAGGAGAAGGTTTTTAAGTTTTTGCTTGCAGTCGGTCTTGAGCCTGAGGTCTTTGTCGGGATCCGCATCCAGCGCCAACTCAACAAAGATTTTATCCAGCGCATCTGTCAGCTTCTGCGGTACATCGTCTTTGATCGAAGGGGCGAAATTTTTTACCAGACCTTTATCATCGAGCAGGGTATCCGCCAGCTTCGCTCCCCAATCAAACTTTTCTGGCAGTGCCAATATCGCCAATTCTTGTGCGGTTACCGCGCACTGGCGCGTATCGGCGACAAGTTTGGTGAGGTGATGCTGCAAGTCCACCAAGAGATAGTCGTCATTGGGATGCAGTTCAAGAAGACGTTGCAGCATCGGGATGTCGTAGGCGGACTCCTTGATCCAGCGGGTTATCCAGTCCAACTGCATCAGGATATCGAGAATGTGTGCAGAAGCTTCCTGAGGGGGGGCACTCAGAACGACTCTACCGGTTACCAGACACCTGGAGATACTTTCCCCGCCCAGCAAATTTGCCAGCGTCGACAGTTCGGCAATCGATAGACCGAACATTCGCGCTATCCGGGCCTGGCGATAAATCGATGACAGCGTGGGCAAGTCACACTTGAGCGGACCCAGGTATTTCTGCGTGTTTTTGACCACTAGCAATAGCGAGTCCTCTGTCAGAGGCAGGCCCAGGCTGACGCTCAAGTGCTGGAGAATGGTATGAGAGACTGGGTCCGAATCGTTCGCCTGGAAGTCTCGGCCATCGAGCTTCAGTGGCTTTTCGAACAGCCGGGCTTTATTGAATACCTTATCGAATAGGGAAATATTATCGCCGATAGCGCATGGGGATATCTGGTGTAGGAGCGCTGCAAAGTCTTCAGCTGTGATCGAGTACCGCCGGTTCAAAAAACGATAAACACCGAGAGCTCGAATGACATAGCTGTCGAGTTGCATCTTTGCATTGACTCGCAACTGCGACTCCAACGCACTGCATATCAGAATGTCCAGCTCGTTGAACGGAATTGCGAGCCAGCGCTGGAGGCGGATCATTCGATGCAGGCGTTCGAGTTTGTCCTCGGTCGCATTGGCGATTTCGCCAGGCTTATTTTCGTTGTCCAATGTCATGCTTTTATCATCGGCAACGACAGGGCCATTTACATAACGGGCACCATAGGGCCGGGAAAAAGGTACCCCCAAGGAGTAATGAGGGGATGTGCGAGGCGCGAATTTACCTTGTGCCAGCAATGCTTCCATTTGCTCGGCCTTAAGTTCGGTTAGCTCCAGAAAGGTCGGAATTTTTTTCAGGTCGGAAATCGACGCGCCAAAGATTCTTTCCCAGTAGTTGCCTTTGCGCTCGCTCTGTTCCTCGGGGGGGAGTTGTGTGTGTACCTCATGTGTCAGGTTTTTTTCGGCCCAGGCTGTCAGCAACGCTTGCTGTTTCGGACCAAGCCCGGACATCAGCATCTGAGCTTCATGAGACGCAGTCTTCAGCACCTTGCCGTACGAAGAATTTCTGGAAGGCGTGAGAGGAAGGGAATCACTGATGAGATAGTTCAGCTCTCCGAGCGTCGGTTTGTTCGCGCTCAGTCCCAGCAGGCACTGATGATGGAAAAACTCATAAGGAAGGGCAAAGGGGTAATATCTATGCGCTAAAACCTCATAGGTCGACTTGCCTTTGTCATCGGTGGTCTGCAGCGCGTTCTGAATGTTTTTGTCGAGAATCGCATTGACGATTCCGAGCATCGGTTGCGCAGTGAAGGTGCTTTGCTGATCAATCGACAGACCGGCGAGATCCGGGCGGCGTTTTGCCAACGGGATTCGGTTGGTTTTTTCATCCGATGTTTGCGAGGTGCTGGATTCCAGTTGCAGGGCAAACCGGTACAGCGCTCTAAGGTAGGCGACCGGTGAATCGATGGCGGCGATCGAATCATTCTTACAGGCGTCGTCCCAGTTCTCTTTGAACAGATGGGTATAGGTAGGGCCCTGTTTCTCGACCGCACGAATGCCCAAGGGATGCCATTGATGCTGTGCCGTTCCGTCTGACGTGCGCTGCTCCCGATAGAGGTGGCTGATCTGAGCGGCGTAACATCTTGCGTCGTTATAGAGTGACTTGGCGTCGATGCTGCCAGCGTGGGCATTGTCGTTATTGATCTCGGTAGCTAAACGGCCCTTGAAGTCGGCTTCGGTCATCCCGGTGATATCGAACACCGAGGTAAGCCCGAGCTTTTCTTTAACGAGCTTTTCAAATTCTGCTGCTTTGCCTTCGGGGGCGTAGGCCTCGATCAATGTATCGAGTAAGGATTTAGTGTTGTTCTCGGTTGAGGGGGTGTCGTCCATGCCGATGCGTCTCTGAGGAGGTGGAGAGATCGACATTACGGTGTGGCAGGCGGGAACGCTGTCAGCTCCTTCGTTCAGTGGGAACTGGAAACTTCGCCACTTGGCAGGAGGAATTGGGCGGGAAGGTTGTAGGATTCTGAACGGCGAATAGTCGTGGCCTTTGCCGGTAAGCCCAGACCCACCAATAACGGTACTGGCGGGTCTGGGGCACGGGGTTACACCCGGAAGTGACTCACCATCATCTGCAACTGATTACCCAACCGCGCCAGCTCAACACTGGACGCAGCGGTTTCGTCACTGGCGGCGGCGGTCTGTTCGGACACGTCGCGTACGTTGATGATGCTGCGGCTGATCTCTTCGGCCACGGCGCTTTGTTGCTCCGCAGCGGCAGCGATCTGCTGGTTCATCGACTGGATGTTGGACACCGTTCGGGTGATGTTTTCCAGTGACACGCCGGCCTTGCGGGTCAGCGCCACACTGCTGTCGGTCAGGGCGCGGCTGTTGTTCATCACCACCGACACTTGTTGGGTGCCGTTCTGCAGGCCGGCCACCAGGCCTTCGATTTCCTCGGTGGATTTCTGTGTGCGCTGGGCCAGGCCGCGAACTTCGTCGGCCACCACGGCAAAACCACGACCGGCTTCACCGGCACGAGCTGCTTCGATGGCGGCGTTGAGGGCCAGCAGATTGGTCTGTTCGGCCACGGCCTTGATCACGTCCATGACGCTGCCGATCTTGTCGCTTTCCTGCTGCAGCACGCTCATGGCTTCGGTGGAGCGCGCCACTTCGCTGGCCAGGCGTTCGATCTGGGCGATGGCTTCGTTGACCACTTTATCGCCTTCGCGCGCTTCACCATCAGCGGCGGCTGCGGCCTGGGACGCTTCTTCAGCGTTGCGCGCAACTTCCTGCACCGTGGCAGTCATCTCGTGCATGGCGGTGGCCACTTGATCGGTTTCGATTTTCTGGCTGTTGACCCCGGCGCTGGTTTGCTCGGTCACGGCAGACAATTCTTCGGCAGCGCTGGCGATCTGGGTGACGCCATCGCGGATACCGCTGATCAAATCGCGCAGGGTCACGCCCATGCGTGCGATGCCTTGCTGCAGCACGCCGAGTTCGTCGCGGCGGGTCACTTTGACGTCCTGGGACAGGTCGCCGCTGGCGATGCGCTCGACCACGGCCAGGGTATCGCGCAACGGGCCGGTGATCTGACGGGTGATGATTACGGCGGCGATGACCCCCACCAGCAAGGCCAGCAAGGTGCTGATCAGTTGCAGCGTGCGGGCCTGGGCGCTTTCGGCGTCGCGGCGGTCGAGCTGGATCTGATACAGCTGGTCACTCAGGGTCACGATGGTGGCACCCTGTTCGGTCATTTCCTTGCGCGCCTGCACCGCCTCGGTGTTCGCGGCTTTATACGCTTGCAAGGCACTGCGGTAGTTGCTCAGCGCGGTTTCCAGCTGGCGCAGCGCATCTTGCTGGGTCTCGGCGAAATACACGCTGAGCTGTTTCAGGCTGGCGATGGCCGTGTCCAGTTGGGCGACGGCTTTTTGCTCGGTCTCGGCGTTGGTGTTAGCCGTGTAACCACGCACTTCGTAGCGAGCCAGGATGAACGCTTCCTTGGCCGCGGTAATGGCCTGGAACTGTTCGAAGCGTTGGTCGCTCAGGGGCATTTGCTGCACGCGGGTGCTGATCGCTTCGATCAACGTGTTGGCGGTTTCAGCATTGGCGCCCATGGCGTCGCGGGCGCTGTTACCGGTGCGGTAGGCGCTGCGCATTTTGTTCAGGGATATCTGGTAGGCGCTGATGGTCGCGCTCTGCTCTTTGAGCAACTTGACGTTTTCCGGGCTCTTGAAACTCGACAGCAACGCTTGTTGCTGAGCGACGAAGCCGTCGAGGGTGGTCTGCACATTCTGGGCGGCGGTTTCGTCACCGTTGGTCAGCATGTATTGCAGGCGAACCACACGCAGCTTGGTCAGGCCGGCGTTGAGCTGAGTGATGTCGCTCATCCAGTTGCTGCGGTCAATCAACCCGCCCAGGCTCGTCCAGCCGGTCAGGGCGAGGACGCAGGTCAGTGCCAGGACCAGGCCGAATCCCAGGCCCAGTTTCAGGTTCACGCTGATATTACCGAACCAGCTATTCATCAATATTCCTCCAGGAACGTTGTGCTTCTTGATCGTCGGTTGGCTGGAAGATTGTTGTTTTAAGAGCCAGCAAGGGGGTTAGCAGGTCTGTATCGGCAGCAATCCCGGGAGCTGAAAGGATTTTGTTGGACGGATTCTGTAACAAGATTTTTGGGCAAGTCTTAATCTTTTTTTCACATGGGTTTCACCGGCTGCCGACGCGCGCCTCTTTACCCTCGCGACATCGAATTACAATGGTGTATCCCGGCGAGGCGGCTTGATGTGGAATTGAGACTGAGTCTGTTCGGGATAAAACGCTCGATCGATCTGAGCCGTTTGGCCCGTTATCGAAACGCTGCAGTCGTGCTGGCATCTGCCTTGTTGGTTATTCCGCTGACCGTGTGGCTGTTGCGACCCGCCGCCGTCCCAGACCTGGCCCATGGCAATGTGGCGGGTGCCCGGGCGTTGGCGACCGGGTGGGCCAAAGGCGACATGATCGTGCTGGTGCGCCACGTCGAGCGTTGTGATCACTCCACGGCCGCCTGCCTGATCGGCAACGATGGCATCACCGATCGCTCCCGTAGCGTGGCGGTGAGTGTCGGCGCGCAGTTCGAGCATCTGGGGCTGGATCGGGCTGACATCTACAACAGCCCGGTGATGCGCACGGCGCAAACCGCCGGTTACATGTTCAACAAGGTCGGCGTCGGCGAAGACTGGTTGGTCCACTGCAGAGACAACATGCTGCGCGATGCCTTGGCGCACAAGGTAGCCGGACGCAACCTGATTCTGGTGACCCACAGCGAATGCATGGCGCAACTCGAAAAAGATCTCAAGTTATCGACCGAGACCTTGGGTTATGGCGCTTCTCTGTTTATCTCCGCCAAAAAGTCTCAGCCGCCGCGCATGCTCGGTTTCATCGAAGCCTCCGACTGGCATTCGGTGACCACTGAATGAGCCTCACCATCATCCCTCTGGATCAGGACGTACGATGCTGACTGCTTCCCGTTACCGCTTTTACTGGGTGAACTTCGGTATTCCGCTGGCCTGCGCGGTCGTGGTGTTCCTGTTGTTTGACATTACCAAGATAGACATCGCCTTCAGCGATCTTTTCTATGATCCGGCCACACGGTTGTTTCCGTTACAGCATGTCCATCTGTTCGAAAAAATCACTCATAAATGGGCGCGGATCATCCCGAACTGGACTGGTGAGGTCGCGATGATTGGCGCTTTGCTGTCGTTTCTCTGGCCGCGACTGAAGGCTGAAAAACATTCGAAGATCATCACACTCCTGGAAAAAATCAAAGTCGCGCCGATACTTCGGTTCGCCAGTAAACACCGTCGGGACTTCCTCTATGTGGTGTTCGCGTTTTCCATCAGCACTGGCGTTATCCACTACCTCAAAGGCCACACCAGTGTGTATTGCCCGGTCGAAACGACCCAGTACGCCGGCAAAATCGAACACAAGGAGTGGTATCAGAATTTCGACCTGCTGAAAGTCGCAGGCGACGGTCGCTGCTGGCCAGGCGGGCATGCATCAGGCGGCTTCACGATGCTCGCGCTGTACTTTGTGGCTCGCCGCTACCGCTGGCGATATTCCAAAGCGGTGATGCACGGCTCGCTGCTGCTCGGTTTCGTTTACGGCACGACGCGGGTTCTACAGGGTTGGCACTACATGTCCCACACCTTCTGGGCCGGAATCTTTGTATGGCTGGCATGTTTGCTGACGGCGTTGGCGTTCTATGGGCGGGCGCGGTTGGAGCTACCGGTGCGACAGCAGGCTGAGCGAACTGTCGTTGAACCGTTTACGAGTTCACCCGCCAACGCGGAGATTTAGGCCGGGAGGCCGTTGAACGCCTGAGTAGCAGTGTCCTTCCTGGCACTGCTACTGTTTGACGCTACGGAGTTTGAATTCAAGGAAGATGCAATGGAGCTTTCGCTGACGGTGGGCACTCATACATTGAGATTGAGTGCCCCCGACCCCCAATGGTGTAAAGCGTTGCAGCATGCGCTTAACGCCAGTTTTACCACCCATTCCGAATTTCTGCCCTGGGCCAAACCCTACACCACCGAGGACGAGGCCCGATCGTTCCTCGCGCGGGCAGTCGATGAATTCAAAAGCGAAACAGGTGAGCGGCGGCTGTTTATCGTCGACGATGCGGCGCACACGATCATCGGCTGCATTGGTTTGAAGCCCCGGCACCGCAACCGCTACGTCGTCGGCTACTGGGCCAATACCGAGTATTCGGGCAAAGGTTATATGCGCACAGCGCTCGAAGAATTGATCAAAAGCCTGCCCGGTTTCACGTTTTACCTGACCATAGACGTGGCCAACGTGGCGAGCCAACGGCTGGCTGAAGCGACCGGTTTTGGCTTGATCAGGAAGTGTTATCAGGCGCGGTGTTCGCAGCAGCATGGGGAGCAGGAATATTTGTATCGATTGAAATGCCTGCAGGAACTGCCGAAGGTTTCCCCTGCGCGGGCTATTTGAACTGACCGCCAACAAAACCGCAGACAAAAAAAAGCCCGCGGGAGCGCGGGCAAACCGTAGTTTCTTGAATGAGCGAGGGCAATGTACAGGTTGGGGAGAGGTGATGGGGTGAAGAAAAATTCATGTGGATGGAAGGCCTTTGGCGTGGCCTCTGAGTGAACGAGATACCGGGGGAGTCGCAATAATGTTATGCATACGGTACATTTAAATATAAATGTCACGGTAAATGAACATGGATTATTCTCTGTTGATCTCCCGCTTAGGTAAGCAAATACGCGAAAAGCGTATGAATCGTAGCCTGACGCAAGCAAATCTCGCCGAACTCGCCGGGCTGACTCGGCAGAAAGTCATCGCAGTAGAGAAGGGCACTCTTTCTGTGAGCATGAGTGCTTATGCGCGGGTGTTAGGTGCTCTGGATTGCGAATTTGCTGTCATTCCGGCAGCCATGCCGACCCTGGAAGAACTTGGTGAGCTGTTTTAATGAAAATGACCTCGCTCAAAGTCAGTACCCCCGAAGGGAGCAGCGGCCGAATCCTCACCAGCGCGGAGGATTTCATTTTCCGCTACGACGAAGATGCGTTACCCAACATGGCAATCAGCTTGACGATGCCCGTTCGCCCCGACGAGTTTCGTCGACGAGACCTGCACCCTATCTTCCAGATGAACCTGCCGGAAGGCTATGTGCTGGAGCAGCTACGTAATCGCCTGGCTAAAACTGTAAGCGTGCGCCATTTGCACTGAGTTTTGGGTAGCAACAAAGACTGCCGGCATAGCGCATTCAGGACTTAGGCTTCTAGATGTAGCAACGACGGCATCAGCAAAAATGGGCGACCTCAATGAGGCCGCCCATTTTGCTTTTCTACGCCGAAATCTGCGTTTGTAGTCGTCGCTCGATCACTCAGTGAACAACGGGAGGCTTGCCCGCCGGCACCGAAGCGTTCGGATCGAGGTTATCCCGCGCTCGGTTGACCAGAAGCTCGGTCAGCATCGTCAATTGCTGAAGCGCCAGCGCCACATTGCGCTGAGGCCCATCGAGTTTGTTGGCAAAGTCCAGAGTCATGACGTTGAGGGACGCCAGGGTTTCGCTGGCATGAGAGAGCAGGGTGAGCGTGTCGACGTCGGGGCGGACGCTGAAGATGTTCCTGTTCAGGTTGCGCCGGCGGGCGTTGACGGCGCGCTCGGTGGCTTGGGGGCGTTGGGTTGGGTCGAGGGTTTCAGGCTTTGAAGTGGCCGTATTCTCAACTAAATGCAGGGTGATTTTTTTCATAAGGGCGTTCCATGAGGTTAGGGATCCTTACGCTATTTCGGGCTTGTCAAACCGTCCGCAGGGTTTACAGCGAAGCGTGAAGACTATCTGCCGGAAACGTTGTTCGCCAGTTCATGGAAGTCGCTACAGGTTGCGGGAAATTTCCCAGGATGACGTGGTTCTAATCTGTCAGAGAAATCCTTTTTTTATACAAGGCCGAAAGCGTGGCGACTCTGCGTCCATTGAGTCGACAGTAAGTTACAGATCATGAAACCTACTGTTGAGTCATCTAATGCCGCACAATCCAGAAAAGGCACCTGCGATATGTTCGTCAGGTGCCTTTTTGTGTTGGGGTAACATGCTGGGTTCGTTACAACGCCGAAACCTGCATCTGTAACCTTCGCCCAACCACATCCAGCAAATCGCAGCCATCACGCAGCGAAGTCACCAACACCCGCGCCAGCTCACTGTGAACGCCTTCGTTCACAGCGAAACTCTCCAGCAATTGAGTCGCCGTGCGGATGCGGTAGGCCGCCGTTTCATGCAGCACGTCCAGCGGCGCTTCGGTGTCGATCAGCAGCGACGCGATGGTGCAGTCGATGCCGGTGACCGGCATGTATCTATCCATGACAAAACCTCCATTCGATCAACGAGCGCGATCACTCAGTGGCAGACGGGCGTGACCGCCGGCATAGGTGAATCGAGGTTATCCAGCGCTCGGTTGATCAACATCTCGGCCAGCACGGCCAGTTGCTGAATCGCCAATGCCACATTGCGATGCGAGCCTTCGAGCTGGTCGGCCAGATCGGTGGTCATGACATTCATGGAGGCCAGGGTTTCGCTGGCGTGAGCGAGCAGGGTGGGTGTGTCGACGTCGGGGAGGATGGTGAAAACATGGCTCACCGGATCGGGCTGTTTCGGGTCGCGCAAGCGGGCGCTGACGGCGCGTTGGGTGGCTTTGGAGAGTTGGGTCAGGTCGAGGGTTTCCGACTCTGGAGTGACTGGGTTTCCACGTGGCTTTGGTTTGGTCTTTTTCATGGGGGAACTCCGGAAATTTAGGGATCCCTACGCTTTTCGGCCTGTCAAAACCGTTCGCCGGGTTGCAGCGAAGACGGAAGGTTATCTTTACTGATCGTTACTCGCCAGTTCATGGAGTTCGCCACAGCTTGCGGGAAATTTCCTAGGACGAGGCCAAATAGAATAAAAAAGCCCGGCATTGAGCCGGGCTATTTTAGGACGTGCGATTAGCCTCGTTTGGCTTCAGCTTCCATCATCACGAGGTTCTGCTGTTTGGTAGCCTCATTCAGCACTTCACGGTAGACACGCTTCTTCTGATCGGACTTGGCATTACGAATGAAGTCTGCAAAGGGGCTTTTAGCGCCTTTAGAAAAGCCTAGCTTGATCGAAATCATTGAGGAACTCCTGACTCTCTGGATTCGTCGTGGCGTTCGACGGTGGCGTTCGACGGTGGCGAAGCATGGCTGAAGGTCGATGATAGGAGAGCTTGGCGCATGGCATCTCCGGGCGATCGCGGTGATGGTTGCCTCTTTGACCGCGGGTGATTTGTGCGGGTCTGGTTGGCCTCTTCGCGGGGAAGCCGCGCTCCTACAGGTGGATGCGGGGATCTGACAATTTACCAAACCCCAGATGCAACAAAGCCCGCACTTGGCGGGCTTTGTCGTTTTCGGATTGGTGGGCCGGGGTAATCTGAATCTGACATTTATGCTATTGATTATTATCATTAATTTTTATTTTATATTTTGATTGGAATACCAATTGGAATACCTCATAAAATTGCTTTCCGTTGTCCCCCTTGTAATCGATTTGACAACCTTGCTTCGCATCCTTGATAAGCGGTGATCTTCTTACAGCTGTCGTCACATCAGGCCGCCGTGGATCCGAAGCCGTTGCCGGCTTTCGTTCCATTAAGACCCACGGCCAAACGGCAGACGGAAGCGGTGGCCGTTATTGAGCTGTCGCTTGGCCAGAAAACGCTCACGGTGAAGTGGCCAACTTCCGATTCTGAAGGTTGCGCCCGCTAAACACCGGTGCAGATGCTTGCTCCAGGTTTGAAGAAAAACCACCGCTCTTATGTCTGGGCCTACGCCACCAGCCAATTCTGCCAAACAGCGGCTGTCGTTATGACTTCAGCCCCAGCCGCGCCGGTGAGCACGCGCGCAATTTCCTGCAAGACTGGAAAGGGATTTTGGCGGTTATAAAGCCAGCTTCGAACTCGGCGTGACCGCGTCTGACTACCCGACAACCAGATCCGGCCATGGGCGTTGGGTCGCAAGAACTGGCCGACGCAGCGGGCGAGTGAGATTGCCGAGTTGCTGCCGTGTAGATGGCAACCGGTTTAGTTGCGCAAGACGGGTTCCCCGGACGCATACGTTCAGTCGAACCTCTGGGCATACAACAATTACCCTTCATTGAGACCCAGCTTAAGCCGCCCAGTGAGTTCGAGAGATGCTCAATCCCCAAGCAATGCATAAGTCTCGCTACGAACGGCGTTCACCCAAAAGTTTATTGAGAGTGACAAGCTCAACGAGCTGACCTCGTGGTACCAGCCTTCGGGTAGATACAACATATCGCCAGGTCGTAGTTGAAGGTGAAAGAATTTCACCTGTCTCGCCTTAGGAAATCTGTCGAAGTCCGGAGAGGAAGGGTTGAAGTCACAGCCCTCCAGCCCGCCCTGGGGTGAAGTTGACCAACTGCCTAATGCTTCGCGGTGGTGCGGTGCGGCTAGCAGTATCGCCTTCTCGCCCCAAACCTGAGCAAAAAAATTGTCGGAGTCATCACGATGAAGTGGGGTTAGTGTACCTTTCGGGCCCAACCAGAAGCGCGGGGGAAGATATAGACTCCTTTTGAAGTAATCGGGGAACCTGATCAGTTGGAGCAGCTGTTCCGGAGCTCGGTTGTTGCCCATGTAGGTTGACGGCTCGCAGCTACCTTGGTGTCCTGCGGTATCTAGAGTGGCAATGAAGTCGATTAGGCAGGTGGCCCGGAAGTCACGTTCGGAGGAGAAGGCTTTCTTAGCATAGTCGCCATGGCGAGTAATGCCCTGGACATTACCTAGGTGTTCTATGACGGCAGGGCGTGACATGTTAAACAAGGGCCAGTCAGTAAGGGCTTCGGTGAGCAGCAGCGGGATGCCATTAGCGCGATAATGGGTATTGAATTCCTCTACCGAAACCTGGCACTTCGGGCGCCGTTCAATTTCTCCGTTCATATCAACCCGCATCGAAAGCTGTTCACTGAAGCGTGGGCGAGCAAGGTAGCGACGGTCCATTTCGACATGCACTGCCTTTCCCCCGGAGAATCGAGCAGCGCTGATGAGTGAAGGAAGCAACGTGGCGCGGCCGATGTTCCCGGATATGCTCAGCTGACCTTGAGAGAAGAGTTCTTCAATGTCGGCTGCCCCTCGCATGATCGCAAGGAAGACAGACGCCTCCAGGGAGATTGTTACAACGGCTCCGGGGTGTACACCAGGCCGAGCTATGGTGGAAGTGGGTGCGCAGATCCAAAAACTTTGCTGTTCAGAAAATATGAACTGAAAGATACCGGCTATACCCGCGGCTTTGGCGTGGATGAATAATTCAGATAAGGCAGCTTGGAGAGGCATGTATAGGTCCTAGATACAGGGGGACGTCATTGGGTCTATGGGGTAAGCGCAGGGCGATACTCAGGCCGGGGTTTGACTTCGATGCCCAGGTCCAGCGCGTCATCAAACGAAATGAGTCGGTCGGTAGTCGCTTTCCAGTCGGCAAGGCGGTGGTAGGCATTGATGACCCAGCTCAAATTTTCACACAGGTTGCCAAACGCCGAATTGATCTGCATAACATCACCGAACATGATGCTGCCGGCAAAGAAACGAGGAACGGCGAGCAAGCTACTGAACACCAGAGACAGTTGGCTGTAACTCTCGGTAAACAATGACAGGCGCATCTTGACCTTAATGGTGCGGCGCATGTTGGCCAGGCTGATATCGAGCTTTTCACTGATGCAGGCTTTTTCGGCGTGACGTCCGTTGTTGGTCGAATGCGTCTTGGTGTCGTCGCGAAAGCGGACGAGGAAGTAGCGCAGGTCTGCTTCCGAACGTTGTTGGTTGTTGCTCAAGGACACCAGCTTGAAACCAATTTTCTGACTGATGTACGTACCGACCAGGGCATACAGAATGGCTGCCCAGAACATGTAGGCGGGGACATTAACCCCCCACAACGTGGCGTCACCTGAAATGCCAATCAGTACCACACTGAAGGAGATGACACTGGCAAGTGTATAAATGAGGCCGCAGGCCAGGTCGATGGTTTCGTAGGTAAACTTGTTGATGTCCTCGGCAATGCGTTGATCTGGGTTATCGACACGCTGTTCGATCTGCTCGGGACGGTTTGATTTGAGCATCCAGGCGCTGAGGTAGTGATTGGTCAGCCAACGTCGCCATTTGAGGGCAAAGATGTCCACCAGATACGTCGTCAACACCGAGCGCAGCACGGAAAACGAGATGATTGCGATGAACACTGCTGCCAGGCTGTAAAACGCATGGGCGTCCAAGTCCTGAATGGCATTGTAGAAATGCTTGTACCATTCATTGATAGCCAGAGCGGTGCCCACGGCTAGCAATGAAAGCACTACCAATGCGACCAGTGCACACCAAGCGAACAGTTTTTCCTCGCTTTTCCAGTAAAGCGCAAGCACCGAATATGTGTTCCGAAAAAATGAGCCGGTGTGGCGTGGATTGACGTCTGTGCATGTAGTGTTGCGATCCATCAGTGCCTCTTGGTTATGAGTTCTTGCTGAACTGTTTTTTGTAGTAATGTGCCGCGTTGGTGATGCTTCGAGGTGCGGTTAAAGGCTCCAGAACCCCAAGTGCCCCAGGCTGGCTGCCAGTTTCAGACGAGCCACTTGCCAGCGGTTCAATGCGTTTATGTGTTGTTGTTCTGCCGTTGCGTAAGCAGTCAATGCGTTCAGCAGTTCAATCATGCTGCCTACGCCGGAGCGATAGCGGCCTTGTTCAACTTGCAATGCCTGTTGAGCCTGATCCACCCACTCAGCGGTTTTTTCCAGGGCGCGTAATTCGATATTTAATGCTTGGTAGTGGCTCCAGAGTTCTAGTGATACTTGCTGCTCAACGTTCCAGAGTTCCGCTTCTCTGGCTTCTTGTTGCGCATGAGCGCCTCGCAGTTGATAGTTACGCTCGAAACCTTCGAACAACGGAATGTTCAATTGCAGGCCTAGGCTGTTGTCACGTGCATGGTTGTTGCCATTAAGTTCCATGGATTGGTGGGTCTGCACATCGCCAATATTGGCGACCAGCGACAGCGTCGGTCGGCCAGCGGCGCGGCTTTCGTCGATGAGTGCATTTGCCGCGTCCAGTTTGGCCTTGGCGGCGATGAGCGAGGGGTGATCCCGTCGGGCCAGTTCAAGCATCTCGTCAATGCTCTTGATGAAGTGGGTATCTGGACGCCGCGCCAGATTCCCCGCCAACTGGATAGGTGTTTTCGGCGAGAAACCCATGCGCAGAGCGATAACGCCTTTGCTGTTGTGCAATGCGCCTTTGGCGCGGATTTCAGCAAGGCTCGCTTGTGAGTAGGCTGTTTGCGCTTGCAGGCGGTCAGACTGCGCCGCTGCGCCCGCTTCGAATTTAGCGCTTGCCGCTTTAAGGTTTTCCGCCGCCAATGCGGTCACCTGGCTCGCCGCTACCTCGCTACGTTGGGCGGCGAGGGCGTCATAGTACAACTCGGCGGCCAGCTCGAAGGTTTCCTGCAGTTGTCTGTCCTGGTTGGCGTTTGCCGCGATAAGCAGTTGGCGTGCGTTGCGCAATGCTGTTTCTCGTTGGCCGAAGTCGAACAGCACCCAGCTGAGGCTCAGGCGGTTGTCGAACTGACGCCTGTGACCACTGCTGGCGTAGTCATCCTGCTGTTTATAAGTCGTGGCGCTGCGGCCGCTGCTGATACTTGAACTTCCATTGAGTCTGGGCAGGTATGCCGATTGCTTCACGCCGACCAGAGCCGCTTGGGCTTTGGCGATGGCCCAAGCCTGCCGAGTCTGTGGGTCATGACACAGCACCCGTTCTATCATGTCTTCCAAGGTCAACGACTTGGGAAGGGGCTGCGGGTCACATGGCAAGGCCATCCCGTCGATATTGATCGCAGCAGATGAGACATCTCGTATTGTTGCGAAGGGGTCAGCCTGTGCCGCCACGCTCCATTGTGGCGAGACGCAGAGACACGCTGTCAGGGTGGTGACCAGAGCGTGTCTCATCACGCGTCGACTGCTGTGCTTGCGGGCAGGCTGCCGACGGGGCTCGGCTGATCCAGGGCGACCCTGCCAGCGTCGAGCATTACGACGCGGTCCGCCGAGGCGATTGTCTCTGCTCTGTGGGCAACAATGATGCGTGTTATTTCAAGTGCACGTACCGCCTGGTTCACTAGCTGCTCGCAGGTGACATCCAAGTGGCTGGTGGCCTCGTCGAGAATCAGGATATCCGGCTTTCTGTAGAGCGCCCTGGCCAGCAGCACGCGTTGTTTTTGTCCACTGGAGAGCACCGTACCCATGTCACCTACTAGGGTGTTGTAACCCATGGGCATGGCAAGGATGTCGGTGTGAATCGATGCCTTGCGTGCACATTCCATCACCCATTCCAGATCGTGGCGGGACTCAAAGAAGGCGATGTTCTCTGCCAGCGAACCGGCGAACAGACAGTCCTCCTGCATTACTGTGGCGATCCTGCTGCGAAAGGTCTCCGTACCGAGTTGCTGCAGGTCGCGACCGGCGATGTGAATCTGGCCTTGGGTGGGTGCGACGATGCCCAACAAGAGGCTGACCAGCGTACTCTTTCCGCTGCCTGATGCGCCGACGATCGCCACCGACTCGCCATGCGCAATGCGCAGGTCGATGCCATCCAGAACGAAGGGGTCCTGGTCGGAATAACGATACTTCAGCCCCTTGATGTCGATGTCCATCGGGCTCGCGGGCCAGTTCACGGTACTCGGTCTGACCGCGATGTCTTCGGGGGGGTGCAGGACAATGTCGGCGAGGCGTTCGCCGTGCAAGCGCAGCATCTGCAGTTCGAACAGATGATCGATCAGGCTGGCGACGCGACTGACAAACTGGCTTTTATAAGCAATGAACGCCATCAGCACACCGATGCTGAACTGGTTGTTCATTACCCGGTTTGCCCCCAATCCGAGCGCTAGTAGATTTTCCAGTCCGAAAATTAGGCTGTTAAGTTGTGTGTAGATCAATTGCAGCTTCTGGATTCGCAAGCCGGCGTTGATCTGGCCCACGAGCAGCCCCAGCCAGGCAGAGCGTCGCTCGCCCTGACGCTGGAAAAGTTTCAGGGGGCGTATGCCTCGTATCGTTTCCAGGAAGTGGCTTTCCTGTCGTGCCGCATGGATGATCGCCTCCTCGCTTGCCAGGCGCAAAGGGCGGTACCACACCCAGCGAAGCAGGGTATACAGACCCATGGCGGTCACAGCGATGGCTGCGAGCATAGGGCTATAAGCGAACATCAGGGCCAGCGTCGCGAAGCTCGCGAGACCATCGAGTACTGTGGAAAAAAAGGTGGCTGTGAGTGTCTTCTGAATTTTGCCGATAGCGCCGAATCGTGAGACGACGTCACCCAGGTGGCGTTTTTCGAAAAAATGAATGGGCAAGCGCAGCAGGTGCGCGAACACGTTGGCCTGCCACTG
Organism: Pseudomonas sp. PDM24; assembly: GCF_019218905.1. NCBI lineage: Bacteria > Pseudomonadati > Pseudomonadota > Gammaproteobacteria > Pseudomonadales > Pseudomonadaceae > Pseudomonas > Pseudomonas sp. PDM24. The sequence goes on from NZ_JAHUWR010000007.1 coordinate 51,174, forward strand.
CACGCTCAGCATTGTGCTCATGTGCATCATTACCCACGCCCGCGTGGCACTTACCACCTGCTGCATCAGCAATAGCAGGCCGAAGCCAGTCAGCAGCGTTACCAAAAGGTCATGATCCTGTGTGACCAGAACGTTATCCAAGACCCACTGCAGCAAGTACGGGCTGACCAGGGCGAACACTTCCAAAGCCAGGGCAAGCGCCAGCACCTGAACCAAGCTGCGGTTAAGGCCACTTACCTTTCCCAGCATGCTCATCAATTTGAATTGGGGTTTGGCGTCCTGTTTTTCAAAGTCACTACCTGACCATACTTCAAGTGCGACCCCGGTAAACGATTTGCTGGCCTCGCCCAGACTCAGCCGGCGAATACCGTGGGCCGGGTCGTGCACGGTAAGCCACTGTCCTTCGACGGACTTGAGAACAACGAAATGGTTCAGGTTCCAATGCAATATGCAAGGCAGCGTGAGCTTGTTGAGCTCATCCAGTTCGAGCCGGATCGGTCGAGTACCGAAGTTCAACTGATCAGCAGTCATGATCAGTTGCTTGAGGGTAATGCCTTTGAGAGAGACGCTGAACCTGCGGCGTAATTCAATGAGTGTCGCATGGTGGCCGTGGTAGCCCGCGATCATTGCCAGGCAGGCCAGACCGCATTCCGTCGCTTCGGTCTGCAGAATCAGCGGCAAGTTTCGACCCAGGCGCAATCTGATAGAGTCAAGATAGTTCATGGCTTTGTTCCTAGAGCTTGCCTGTCAGGCTGTACAGAGGTTCTAGAACCCACTCATAAAGATTGCGGGTCTCCAGCAGGATGTCTGCATCGACCAGCATTCCCGTTTGCAGCGGTCTTTGCTTTCCGTAGGCCAGCACTGATTGCGCCTCGAGATTAACGCGGATGCGATAGATCTGCTCCCCGTCCAGGCCAAGCCCCGGTACGCTTCCGGTCCTGCTCGCCATTTCGCCAGCTGACAGGGTTGCCTGAGAAACTGATATGACGGTACCTGGGTGTTGGCCGAACTTCTGGTAGGGGTACGCCTGATAACGGATCCTTACTGAATCGCCCGTACGAATGAAACCTATGGCTTTGCTCGGTGCATACAACTCTGCTTGCAGGCGCGAACCGGCAGGTACGATGCTCATCATCGCGCGAGAACTATCGACGGTTTGGCCTGGCTCAACCAGGATTGCGGTTGCCACGCCGTCTTGAGGGGCGGTTATGATCAGCGTGCGCTTGGCTTCGCTTTCGATGAGCTCTTGCTGAACAATTGACAATGACCGCTGAATACTCGCCAGTTGGTTTGCGTGAAGGGCGGAAAGTCCAGACAGCTCGTGGTGGCGCTCGACCAGTTGTTGTTGAAGGATAGTGGTTTCACGAGCCAACCCTTGCAGGGTCAGACGCTGACCCAGCAGTTCGGCCTGGCGTTGCTGAAGCTGGTCCATGGATATGTAGCCTTTGTCCATCAATCCCTGATAGCGATTGGCGGCATTACTTGCCAGCTGTACGAGCTCATCCTGGCTGGCAGTTTGTCGAGCCAGCATCTTCAGCTCCTGCTGCAGACTTTTCAGCTTGCTCTGCAAGCTTTCTCGTTCCTGGGTCTGAAGCTGTTTTTGTTTCTCCAGTTCTTCCTTCAGTGACCGGTGTCGTTGCACCAGTTGCTCACTTACTTCTGCCTGCACAGGCCCTGAATTACCTGTAAAACGTTCACTGGAAATACGAAACAGGCGAGCCCCTTGCTTGACCTGTTGCCCCTCCTCAACGAACCGCTCAAGCACCAGGCCGTATTGTGGCGAGTGGATTCTCAATTGGCCTGCGGCTGGTACCAGTTGGCCAATAACAGTGCTGCGCTTGGTATAGCTGCCAAACACCAGAAATGTCACCACAGTGGTGGCTAGCAAAAACGCAAGCAGTGTCAGAATCGTGAAGGAAACGGGCCTTGCCAATACGATTTCGCCGAGCCAGTCAACCTGCCGCGAGGTAACCGACTCAGGTCGAAACAGCGTAGATTTCGGTGTCACACATCTTCCTTAGAGTGTTGTTCGCGTGCTGATCCGTGCGGAGATTCCTGTGGGCTCTGCCAGGCCTTCGAGGCTCGCTCTGGGGCGGACGGGTAAATTTCTTGCCTGGCTATTCGTATCATCCCCGTTATCTCGCATTACATGGCTGCAGGAGCATCATGGCCGGTGACCGGGAATTGGTTGTGCAAACGTTGCCTGAATGACGAATGGAGCAGTACTTGAGAATTACCAGAAGAGAGCGTGAAGTTGTACTGTTGTTAGTAAATGGATTGACCAATAAACAAATCGCCCAGCAACTGGGTATCAGTAACTATACAGTCAGGGATCACCTTTCATCCATGTTCGAAAAAATGGATGTCAAAAGTCGTATCGAACTAGCCGTTTTGGTTGTTGGAATGAAAGAAAATCCCTAGTGTGCTATTTCGAAATAAACGTCATCGCGAGGTAGTCATAGTTTTCTAATTTTTTTATCAAGAAGCGCTTGTATTAAAGATGGCTCTGTTCTGATATTGCGCACTAGCGACAATAAGCAGCTGGGCGTTGTTTATTGTTGCGTGAAGTTGTGCTGAGCGCCACCCTACAGGTGTAGGGTGGTGTTTTGCTGCTATTTCCTCTAGGGTTGTGGATAGCAATTACCACCTTACCGCTGGAGTGGTTTTTATTGGGCGAGGTACCGGCCCTTGGTTCGAAATGGAAGTCATCGGGTGTGATGGAAGTGAAGCGATTGGCTGATTTGCATGAGGTGTTTGTAAGCTTTGACACTGAATGGATCGAAGGGTGCAGCATTGTTTACTTGAACGATTCGATAGCAGGCAAGCAGCGTTCAGGCGACATACTCCGAGATTATAGTTATATGGTGAAGTCCGCATCGGAGCGCCACCGCGACTTGCCGTTGAAAACCTTTAAGGCCGAGCGTTATGGAGGAGATGGAATACTCGGTAATGGCGGCGGCGGGCGTTGTGGTTTTGATGGTGTTTGGCAACTGAAGGGGCTTGGTCCAAATCAACTGGTGGGCAAGGACTCGGATGCGGCACACGGCGATGGAAACTTGTGCCTGACTACAGCCATTTACGAGACGCTCTGGTCCGAGATCATTGCTTGTGTACTGCCTTTCGGGGCCATTCGAACGGTTGCCATCCTTGACACGGGCCGTGAGTACGAAACGAGAGGAGAGGCAGCTACACGTGGACTTCTGGTTCGCGAGCCAGTTGTGCGTCCGGCGCATTTTATTAGGGCCGTTTACTTCAAGCAGAAAGTGCTCAATAAATTGGGTGAGGATGCTGAGCGGGTAAAGCTGGCAATTGCCAGGCTGGCAGATTTTCTACCATCTCCGGCAACACCGCCGGCCATCATGAATCAACGTGATCGACTGGAATCTGGCCTCATCGAACTGGCAGGGCGTTATGCAGAGCAATTTGCCGCTGCCAGAGCCAAACATATTGCGCATTATAATGTGAGCGCGTCGAATCTATCGCTGGACGGCGCATGGCTAGACTTGAGCGGGGCCTGTCTGTTCACCGGATTGAGCGGTCACGACCGTATGAGTATCGACCGTTACAACAACGAGTACGCACCTGCGCTCGAGAGTCTGCAGAACCTGAGTTACTATCTGAGCAAATATTCCGTGATTACCATCGAGCAGGCAAAACGCTTGTATGATGCGATCACCCGGCACTTTGTACACACATATGAAGAGCACCTGAGGCTCTACCAAGTAGCTCAAGTGGGTTTCCCTCTATGGGCGTTACGCCCTCTGGCAGGCAGCGCGGAGCTCCAGGCCTTTTCCCAGAGCCTGCGCCAGAGCCTGGACGTTGATGACTTCACGGACAATGCACTTGTAGAGGGTGGCTGGAGCGGCTATGAGCGGTGGACCGCGCCTTTCTATCGCGCACTGGTTGCTAGCAAGTGCGAAGGCGCGATAGCTATCGACTTGTCAGGCTTGAAGGCTGATACGCAGGTAACCCGTCAACTTCTATCGCGTTTCAGCCAATTGTTCGATCTGGCAGCTCAAGTTGCCCACGGAAGGGCGGTCGGGTTGCGCAGTTTCCGCCGCTGCATGGCAATCAATGTCATCAGGCTCAATCGTATTCCCGATCTTCTTCATGATCTTCAGGCACGCATCGAGCAGATCAGGGAGCGTCCCATTTTTGATAGAAAAGCCGCCTATCAAGCGCTCACGAAAGAGATAGTGCATGGCGCACGCTTGCACCTTGAAAGTGAGCAAGGACATACGGTTCCGATGTGGTTGAGCGACACTGTGTCAATTGAGTTCGAACCGATGTCTGGTGTGTTTACATTAAAAACAGCGCATTGCCAGCCCCGATCAAGCCATGCCCTTTTGAAACTCGTCGAAGATGAAACGGCCGCAAAAGGTGTGCTGAGTTTTTACCATGGAGTTTGGAATATCCTGAATGAGTAAACCCTATATCCTGCATACTCAGTGCCTTAGCCCTGCGGTCGAAAAGAAGGCCGCTGCACTGGGCTACGCCAGCATGATCATGTTCATGTGCAAACGCTCCTCCTGCTTTCAAGTAGGTGCCTTGTACTTCTGGATCGCTCCAGCGATTGACCATCAGCAGATAGCTTTCTTTTTTAATAGGACAGCCACCCCTATAGGTTATGTCACCTGGGCACATCTGGCGGATGATGTCGAACACCGTTTGATAACGGACCCGGACTTTCTGCTTCATCCGGCCGAGTGGAATGAGGGTGGGCGTACTTGGATCATTGATTACTGCTTTCCTTATGGTGGGAGTAAGGAGTCTTTCCATCAGCTAAAGGATATTTTTCGAGCGCAGGGTATTGAACAGGTCTCTTGGGTGCGCAGGAACGCAGATTATTCAGTCAGAAAAAAAGTGCGGTGCAGGCTGCAAGAGTCAGTGGCACCGTATCGGGAAGGATTATATGACTGATGTAACGAGTCAGTTGGTCTGGCCAGAATTAGCGTCACCGCTATGTGCGAAACGATGCCAGTAAAAACAGTTGTGCGAACGCATGCCGTTAAATGAGAAGGATGAATATATTGAAAGGTTTTGTCGTGTTTTTAATTACAATTTTAATTGGGGTTGCAGTTGGTACAATTGCCGAGTATTGGGAGGTGAATAAATACATCAAGTATGTGTTGATGGCTGCGATTATAACTATTTTTCTTCGGTTGTTGGGCTATAAAAATGGGGGTGGTCGACAAGTTTGAATTGTGCAGCATGAAATTCAATTGAATTGGTACTAACTAAGGAAGCAAGATGAGAAATTTAACGGACAAAGAATTGCTGATGGTTTCCGGCGCAGGATCGGGGATGACTGTCTCGCCAGAGACCGTGGGTGGCGCAGTCGGAGGGACGATCGGGGGTATGGCAGGCGGGCTAATCGGAGGAGGAGTTGGCGTTATCGTAGGCGGCGCGATAGGTAACTCTCTGGCAAACGGAACGCGTGACCCAGGCTCAGTAAGCACCAGTGGTATTCCTTGGGGAGCTTCGATGGGTGGCCCTTACCAGCCCGTGCAGAAGGAGAGCTGACCAAGCGCGCCCATTTGCGTGCCCGCCAGCAAGGTAGCGACGGATTTAACCTGAAGTCGGTCGCGGCGAGTGCGGCCCATTGGGGCTGTCCGTCTGCCGAGGTGTCGGACAAGCCGTTCCTGTAGGGGGCATTCAGCCCCGCAGGGCCGGGTTGTTGGCGTTATTGCCGGACTGTATTCATTTAACTAGAATCTCTGTCATGGTAGATACACCAGGTGCATCGGCAGTAGGGATAGAATCAATTACCATCTCGGGTGCCCCTCCCGGTAGATGATTTCTGGGCCTTCAAATTTGTCATTACCTGCTAGCGGGCTTCTAGGCATGCGCTCTTGGATTCCATCAACTCTTCTGATCTTGAAACCATTTTGAATGGCTTCCTTGCTCTACTCCAAACGCAGCTTCTACGGCGACCGTCCGACCGGGTAATCTGAACCTGGCTTTTATCATATTGATTTTTATAATTAATATTTGTCTTGTTTCTTTGTTGGAATACAAATTGGAATACCTTGCGAAATGGCACTCAACTTGGCCGCCCGTTCGTATTCGGTCTGACAACCGTTCATATCCGCGTTAGCTGGAGTGCTCCGCACACTAGGTGACTGCCCGAGACGCACCTCAGGGGCGAGGTGATGGACGAGCGGACTGATTGTTTCTCAGCGTCGTCTTACATACTCGCATCATGCGTGACACGGCTAGTCGAGCCTTCCACCATGTTCCCTTGCGTGCTTGATGTCTCTCGAGGGTGAGGCTCCGAAACGCCGAGCATATTCGCGGCTGAATTGAGCGACGCTTTCATAGCCGACTCGCAACGCGGCGGTGTTCACGTCTACCCGCTCGGTCAACATCAGGCTACGCGCGGCTTGCAGCCGTAACGATTTTTGATATTGAACGGGGCTGGTGCCAGTCAGCTTGCGAAAGTTGTGATGCAGAGTAGAGCTGGCCATGCCCGATCGTTCGGCGAGCTCGGCCACGTGCAGCGGTTTGTCATAGTGATGTTTCAACCATTCAATGGCTCTCACGATGCCCTTGTCTCGGTAACCATCGCGAGTGACGCTGCGTAACCACTGGCCCGCTCCACTGAGCAGTAGCCGAACGCATATCTCCCGCTTGATAAGGTCCGACATCAAGCCTGCCTCAAGCGGCCGTTCGATCAGCGTGGCGAGTCGAGCGAACGCATCGAGCATCTCACTCGACGCCGCACCAGATGCGAAGCCCCGTGCTTCAGAAGCCATTTCCTGCCTTGGTGCTTCCAAGGTCTGGATCACCTCATTGAGCATGGAAAGATCGAGCTTCAACACAACTGATAAATAAGGGGTTTGCTCGTTAGCTGCGGTAACGCGAGCCAGTGTGGGTATATCGACCGAAGTGACGAAGAACGCCCCCTGCCCGAACTCACAGGCTTCCTCACCGAACGTGATCTCCTTCGCACCCTGCAGAATGATGGCTACGCAAGGCTCATAAATGCAGTACGTGGGCGTACCTAGCTCGGCCATTCGATAAAAGGTCAGGCCTGGAATCGATGTTGTGCAGACCTCGTTCAAACCAATCTGCATGGTGACTTTTTCGATAAGCCGTCTGAGTACCTGGAGGCGTTCGTTGGGCTGAGCGGGTTCGCTCAAGGTCAGGGAATGCACATGGCCGGAACCAAACTGCGAGAAGGAACCGCTCGTCATCACATGCACCCCTATTTACGGAATGTTCGAGTCTGCTGAGAGTGCGTGACCAGCACAAGTGCATCGGCAGGATTGTGCAAAAGATATGGCGCATTAGGGTCACCCGGCCAACCCTCGTTGTTCTAGTTTCTAGTATGAAGACCGGCTTCGATGAGCCCGTGAACCCTCAGTCGCGAAAGGAAAGTTGGATGGACAGACGAGATTTTCTTACCTATTCGGCGGCGGGTGCTGTTGCAGCCGCTTTGCTGCCAGCATCGAGTATCGCAAGTTCGGTGGCTACAGCCCCAGCGCCCTCTTCGCTGACAGAGCGCGGAAGCGTGATGCGTACGGAAGGGCGGCTCGTGCGCGCAGACCTGCCCCTCAATTTGCCCTCGCATACAATGAGATACATGACGCCTCAACGCTTTGGTATGGGCGGGACGCAGATCGGCAATATCTTTGCGCCGATCAGCGACGAGCAGGCGGGTTTGGTTCTGCAGGCTGCTTGGGGTGCGGGTGTAAGGCTTTACGACACGTCGCCGTTCTACGGGTTTGGCTTGAGTGAATATCGTCTAGGCCGCTTCCTGCATGGCAAAGATCCAGACGACTATGTGGTCTCCACCAAGGTCGGCCGCGTATTGACGGCCGCTGGTGGCCTGCGCGCGGACCATGCCATCTGGAAGTCGTCGGCGCCCTTCAAATATCGATATGACTACACCGCAGCAGGCACGCGTCGTTCCGTGGAAGACAGTCTGCAACGTCTGGGGTTACCCCGTATCGATATCGTCTTTATCCATGACATCTCGCCAGATAACACCGAGCTGGAAGGCGGATGGGACGCGGCGTATCGAATTGCGCGCACAGGGGCGATGGTAGAGCTTGAAAAGATGCGTGACGAAGGGCTCATCAAGGCATGGGGCTTCGGAGTCAATACGCCGAACGCGGTGATTCAGGCACTGGCCAGTAATGACCCGACTCCCGACATCGTGTTGCTTGCTTGCCAGTATTCCCTCCTTGACCACGGCGATGCGTTGCGCAGCACCTTTCCGGCGTTGAGAAGTAAGGGCACCAGCGTCGTGGTTGGAACACCACTGAATGATGGATTTCTGGGAGGTCGCAGCCGATATAACTTCAGCCAGGATCTACCTGCCGGTGCGGTAGAAAAGCGCGCGCGAATCATGGGAGTTGCCAGCCGACATGGCATCGACATTCATACTGCCGCCTTGCAGTTCGCAGCGGCACATCCGCAAGTGTCCGCGATCATTCCGGGGGCGCGTTCGCCGGGGCAGGTAGTTTCCAATGTACAGGCGATGAAGGTCGGTATTCCGGCAGCCTTTTGGGAGGAGCTGAAGAGCCAGAGCTTGATCGATGCTCAAGCACCGGTTCCTTCCTGAGTAGTTAAGCGTACCCCAGCGACTGTATGTCAAGTTAAGCACGGCTTACCGTCAAACGGCTGATGGCAGCTTTTTACTTGTCCAAGGAGATAAGGAAAATGGCATACCCCCCTTTAAGCTCGTGCGCCACCCTGGCCGTTTGGATCGTCCCGCAAACTATCTCGGAGGACATCCGTGATGTTTGAGCTCTTGCTTCTAATCAGCCTTCCCAAACCCAACACCATCGATACCGCATCGCTTACCCCCGAAGATGCCGCAATTAAACTAAGGCAGGCTGCCACGCTTCGGCTTAATGGAGCTCAAAGCATCCTGCTTCATTTTCCGCAGGACGTTGAGCTGGCGGTAGAGCTTTTGGATGATGCCGCAGTGTTGTTCGACAAGGCGTTCCAATATCTGACGGGTATCCCATCTCAACGAGTTCATCAACCGATCGGTGAGTACTACTCAGTTCCGTCCACTGAAGGCTGTCCCGGTATTCGAACCCCATGGGGCAATGAGTTCGGCCCGATGATTGAGGACGGTGTTCGTTGTGCGCGGACCTGGCTTGATGGCTCATCACTACCGCTATGGTGGGCACTGGCGCAGAACCGAAAGCGTCATCGTCCAGGTGATCCTCAAGATGCGTTCGAAGCCGGTTTTCTGCTACGGCTGCAACAGGCGCTGGTCATGCGGCGTGAAGCCGCCACCGCCCAATCAACCAGCGTTGATGCTTGAGGCGGTCTTTGACGTTTGAATTTTTGCTTTTCCGCCAAACCCTCCGATCCAGCGATCTTTGATCGCGCCGATCGGAGGGTTCCTCGCTCTTTCTCGGAGCCACCTCGTTCCTTCCCCCCCCATTTCAAATTTGATTAGCTCCGTCTTCTTTTTCCCGAGTAATTGCCCACGACCTCTATCGAGCGCAACGCAGGTTCAGCGTCAAAGCCGAGCTTGTCGTAGGGGCTATGGTTGGAGATGTGGCGACACCGGCGACAGCGGCGACAACCCGCGCAGCACGGGGCCTGGAGCGTGGCGACAAAAGTGGCGACAGTCGCCACTTTTTGCACGCTTTGGCCGTGATGCTTGACCACCTTTTCGAGTGGGTATAACAATTGGCGCACGGACCGCTGTCGTTGACAGCACCTGCCCAGGTAGCCAGAACCTTCAAGGCTACGCCACTGGCGTGGTGGTTCTCCCGAAGTGCGATTAGCGTCCGGCGGCTCGCACGGTCACTCCCCAAGAGTGATGGATGCCTACTCGACTTATCTGCCCACTGCGGCAGACGATGGACTTTCCTCGCTGCGCTGCAGCAACTTCACCTCTCGACGCACTTCGTTGCGCCAGACTGCGCCCGTCTCTTTCTCCTGGAAAGAGACGGGCGCTCGTACCACTGCTGCAAGCCACGTCGTACAGGGCATTGCCGCAACTCTCCTCGTGACAATCGACCTGACAAATTCGATTTGTCGCTATCCGCAACGACACAGATACCGGTGCCGCAGCCATGGAAAGGCTGCACCTGGCTGACAGTCAGGCATGCCCCAGGTGTCCAGGTCTTTGCCTTCTCCCACCCAGGATCTCCAGGTGCCGAACTCGTCAGTCGGCACAGCCTCCGCCCGCCCGTATCTTCGGATACGTCAAGGAGGTCAGGTTCATGGGTTCATGCCCTCGCTCCCGGTCGTAAGGAGCCGTTCGTTCCGCGTCAGTGAACACCTCACAGGCCGCAGGGGCCTTGATCCCTGATAACACTCAACAGCCGTGGTGGGACTACGTGAGGACAACCAGCAATGAACGAGGAGAGGGCCCATGCAGCAGTTAGATTCGAAGCTTGAACTACCACGATCCCCTCGACCGTTAATCGAGTCGAATCCGGAGGCCGAGCCTTATCCTGTCCAGGCACTGGGTGAAATTCTCGGGCCTGCAGTCGAGCGCATATCCGAGGTCATCGGGGTGCCCCAGGCATTGGCTGCACAATCGGTCTTGGCTGCCTCAGCGCTGGCCACTCAAGGTCATGCGGGCTTACAGCTCGACGGGAGGAAGTATCCCCTGTCGCTGTACTTGATCACGGTGGCCGCGTCCGGAGATCGCAAGACCGCGGCAGATCGATGTGCATTGCTGCCCGCGCGGCAATGGGAGCGTGAGCAGTGGCAGTGCTACCGCGAACAGCTCGCCCGGTACCGTGTCGCGCAGCGACAGGCACTGCGTATCAACCCTGTCGAACCCGACTGCACAGTAAGCATGGCGCTGAAAGCGGAGCCCTCTGCCCCTCGGCTGATCACCACCGATCCTACTATCGAGGCCCTGATCAAGGGGCTCTGTCACGACCTGCCCAGCATGGGCCTGTTCTGTGATGAGGGCGGACAGTTCCTCGGCAGCAGCACCATGAGTCGGGATAACCGTTTGAAAGCGGTCACGACCTTGTCGTCACTCTGGGACGGCAGCCCGATTGATCGAGCTCGCTCGATGGCAGGCGAAAGCCTGCGAGCCTATGACCGGCGCGTGAGCCTGCACTTGATGCTGCAACCTTACCTGGCCATGCAGTTACTCAGTGATCCGTTGTTGCAGGGACAAGGCATCCTCGGTCGCTGCCTGATGACCTGGCCCACCAGCCTGGCCGGACAACGTCGCTATCAGGCTGTCGACTTATCCAAAGACGCTGCCCTAAAGCGCTATCACCACCGTCTTTCGGCCCTGTTTCATCAGCCTTGGTCACTTACTCCTGACGGTGCCTTGCGGCTGTCACCGCTGAGCCTCAATCCGCTGGCCCGCCGTCGCTGGATTGATCTGCATGATGCCATCGAAGCCCAGTTGGGTGAGTTTGGGGAACTGGCCAGCGTACGGCCCAGCGGATCGAAGGCCGCCGATAACCTGCTTCGAATCGCCGGCATCCTGGCAGTGGTGGAGGAGAGCAGCACGGTGGAGGCCGACCATATCCAACGGGCCTCGGCCTTAATCGGCTACTACCTCACCGAGATCCAGCGCCTGACCGAACAGGAACCGGTATGCCGGGTGAAGGAGGAGGCGGACCGCCTGCTGCGCTGGCTGCAGGTCAAGGATTGGAAGCGCTTCAGTATTCGAGAGCTGAACCGCAACGGTCCCCGCTTTGCCCGCAAGAGCAGCCATCATGCCGCCAAGTTGTTGGTCGAGTTGATTGATCATCAGTGGTTGATCACCGACGGTCATACCTTCGAGGTGCGCGATGTTCAATCTTGATGAGGCGCTACGTAACCATTTAGCTCAGCGCCAAAAAGAGCCAAAAACGCGGTTTGTCGCCGCTACTGTCGCCGCTACTGTCGCCACTTTGTCGCCACGCTCAAAGCCAGGCAGGAAAAGGGTTGTCGCCGCTGTCGCCGGTGTCGCCATCACCCATAAAGCTACTGCCTCGACGACAGCGATCATCCAATGGTTGAAAGAGGAGGGCGCGCATCTTTACGTCACCGACAACACGCTGTGTTTTCGCCCGACTGATTGGGCTCAGTTCGCTATCGTGAGTGCGAACTGGCGAGCCCTTTTGCATGATCTCGCGGCAGTCGATCAGGAACAGAGCAATGGCTCGGGTCGGTAAGCGAGCTGGGCGCAATTTTGGCTTCGGTCGCCAGCTCAGCTATGCCGGACCGCAAGCCCTGAAAGATCTGTTTGGCGATGGCCATTTTGCTACCGTCAAAGCCCATAGCGATCGCTGGCAGGCCTTCGTGCGTTGGTGTCGATCCGATGAAGGACCGAGGCTTAATGATGCGCGACAGATCGACCGTGAGATCCTCATGCGGTACGCCACCTACATGCGGGAGCAGGTCGATCAGGGCAACGTCGGCATCGCCACCGCGCAAAACCGCCTGTCCAGCGTGAACCGAACGATGGCCGCGCTGCGCGGTGATCAGTACGTCAAAATTCCCAGTCCGAGCAAGGCGCTTGGCTTGCAGCGCTCAAGTGTGCGTAGTGAGGCCCCGCGAGGCCAGGACCGTGTGCAGGTCAGGCTGATTGCGCAAGCGCTGTCAGAGCGACAGCAAGCGAGGGTGAGTGCCATTGTGCTCCTCGCCCGGGAGACCGGCATGCGCCTGCGTGAAGCGATCTTGGCGGACCTGCCACGGTTGCAACGAGAGGCTCAACGACTGGGGAAGATCAATATCCAGGACGGCACTAAGGGCGGCCGATCCGGCGCGTCTGCACCGCGTTGGATTACGGTCACGGATCAAGTCCGCGGCGCCCTGGATAGAGCCTGCGAGGCGTCACCCAGTGGCAGCTGGAATTTGTTGGCGCCCAATGAAAGCTACAAAGGCTTCATCCAGACAGTTGTGCGGCCGGCACGGGATATTCTGCATGAGCAGGGATTGAAGGGCTTACATGAACTGCGTGCGGCTTACGCCTGTGAGCGCTATGAGCAACTGACCGGCTTTCCTGCACCCGTCAATGGCGGTCGTGGTCACCGAGAAGATCGAGAGCTTGATCGGCGCGCCCGTCAGCAGATCAGCCACGAGTTGGGGCATAACCGCATCGAAGTGGTGAGTGCCTACATCGGAGGTCGGCGATGAAAGCCGAGTTCAATATGGCGTTGTTTCTGAGTCCGGTGCTCAACGGTGCGCATGCCACGCGGCAGCGGCACATCAGGCAAGCAGAAAAGATGCGTGAGGTGATTCGTGAGCGCTGGGATTGCGCGACGCCCTGGTCCTGGAAGGAAAAGCACACGAAATGGTTTTTGGAGCACTATCTGCGTTGCTCTGCACCAGCGACCGTTTACTACTACGAATTAACAGCAAGGTTGATTCGTCGAAGATGTGAAGGCCGTTCAGCTGACTATCAGCTCAATATGGATAAACGCTCCCCAAGCCATAACGGTAAATAAGCCAAATGCTCTGCTTCAAGCTGACTCTCCCAGGGCCTCTACGGAAGCGCTCCATTGGGTTTAGGGGGAGGAGATCGCTGTTTGTAAGGAATCATAAGCGGGGTGGTAGGAGTGGTACTCAGCCAAGAAAATACGGTCGGTACCTAGCATTCTCGCGATTAATCCGCATAAAAGCCCCACGGGACTGACCCCGCCGATGGCGATGCTAGAGCCGTTACTGACTTTGTATTTTCACGGTCTGGAAGGTTGTCGCCTGCTTTTGTCTCGAAACGCTGAAATGGGCTCCATCAAGGTTTACATAGGATGCAGGTTATAGAAACAACGCTCTCACGAGGGGATTCATCCTGTCCTTGAGTTGCTCGGGCAGCGGGTCGATACAACCTGACATCGGGCTAAATTGAGCCTCATAGGGGGATGTGGGTTGTCGACAAGACCTGGCGCAACCCCATGAACGAGCGAATCTGGCGAACCCCGGGCAGGTAAAGCAATTGCTCCGCGTGGAGCCGGTTGAAACTGTTGCTGTCCTTGGTTCGTATCAACATGAAGTAGTCGAATTCCCCCGTCACCACATGGCATTCCATGCAGCCGGACACCTTTTGCGCCGCGGCTTCGAAGGCTGCGAAGGATTCCGGCGTCGAGCGGTCCAGTACCACGCCGATCAACACCACCATCCCTGCATCGAGCGCTTGATTGTCCAGCAACGCGACAATGCCCTTGATCAGGCCCGCCTGTTTGAGGCGTTCGACTCGTCGCAGGCAGGCCGGCGCGCTCAGTTTCACCTTCTCGGCGAGCGCCACATTGGAGATAGAGGCGTCTCGCTGCAGGGTCTTGAGAATGGCGCGGTCGGTTCGGTCCAGCGGGTGCGGCTCCGCACCTGAAGTGCCGGGTTTCTTGTGATTATTTGTTGCGCTCATATTGGTTTCTACACAATAAAAATATGTTTTAAGTAGTGGTCGATGATTTATGTTTCTTTAATGGATTGAAACTTGCAACACATATTTTCAGCTTTGTTCTTAATATTGAACTCATCGAAGCCCTCTGAAAGAACCTGGAACGCAGCCTTTTTGCCTTTCGGTCTGGCGCTTGGATATCCAATAAACAAGGAGCAGAGTCATGAACCTGAATCGTTTTAAACGTTATCCGCTGACCTTCGGTCCTTCTCCGATCACGCCCTTGAAACGCCTCAGCGAACACTTGGGCGGCAAGGTCGAGTTGTATGCAAAACGTGAAGACTGCAACAGTGGCCTGGCCTTCGGCGGCAACAAGACGCGCAAGCTCGAATACCTGATTCCCGAGGCACTCGAACAGGGCTGCGACACCTTGGTGTCCATCGGCGGGATCCAGTCGAACCAGACCCGGCAGGTCGCCGCCGTCGCTGCCCACCTCGGCATGAAGTGTGTGCTGGTGCAGGAAAACTGGGTGAACTACTCCGACGCTGTGTATGACCGGGTCGGCAATATCGAGATGTCCCGCATCATGGGGGCGGACGTACGACTGGACGCTGCCGGGTTCGATATCGGTATTCGGCCCAGCTGGGAGAAGGCCATGAACGACGTGGTGGAGCGGGGTGGCAAGCCGTTCCCGATACCGGCGGGTTGTTCCGAACATCCCTACGGCGGGCTCGGGTTCGTCGGCTTTGCCGAGGAAGTGCGGGAGCAGGAAAAACAACTGGGGTTCAAGTTCGATTACATCGTGGTCTGCTCCGTCACCGGCAGTACCCAGGCCGGCATGGTCGTCGGTTTCGCCGCGGACGGCCGTTCGAAGAACGTTATCGGCATTGATGCCTCGGCCAAGCCCGAGAAAACCAAGGCACAGATCCTGCGTATCGCCCGGCACACCGCTGAGCTGGTGGAACTGGGTCGTGAGATCACCGAAGACGACGTGGTGCTCGATACACGCTTCGCCTACCCGGAATATGGTTTGCCCAACGAAGGTACGCTGGAAGCCATTCGTCTGTGCGGCAGCCTTGAAGGTGTGTTGACCGACCCAGTGTATGAAGGCAAATCCATGCACGGGATGATCGAAATGGTCCGCCGTGGCGAGTTCCCCGAAGGCTCGAAAGTGCTTTACGCACACCTGGGCGGGGCACCTGCGCTGAACGCCTACAGTTTCCTGTTCCGCAACGGCTGATTAACGCCAATAACCTGTAGGCGCGAGCTTGCTCACGAAGCGGTGGGTTAGTCGGCATCAATGTTGAATGTCACGGCCGCATCGTCGGATCACCGCCCGGAGCAAGCTGCTCCTACCAAACCGCCGGGAGTACCGCCATGCATGCGATATCGCAATCCGCAGTCTGGATCAAGGAACCTTCGGCGGATGCCGGAGTGGTCATCGTGACCAGCGCCGCGTTGCCCAAAGACATGATCGACAAGCTGCACGTGGCGATAGATGACTGGGACCAGGTGGCTTATCTAGCCGTTAAGCAATCCGAGGAGTTGATGGTCGACTGGTTGCGGGTCGGGTCTAGCCCGGAGCAATCTGCTGGGGGCTACGCGTGTTATGCCAGCCACCTGTTGCGCTCCGTCTCCCACGGCAGTTTTTTACTGGATGTCGAAGTCGGCACGGTTCCCGGCTTGACCTGGCTGGGGTCCGTGCGCGGTCACCCGTTGCGCGTCGTCGAACTGGGAACGATAGCCTCATCCACCGCAGCGATGGATCAACAGGTAGAACAAGTGCTTTCGGCGACCCGCCGTCTGGCGAAAAGCGTGCTGCAGGCGCGCGGCGTCATTTAGCCAGTGTCCTCGCCAATTCGCCTGTTGAATCAACCACCCCAAACAACAAAGGCAACGCCTATGAGCCAAGCTGCCGACTGTCGTACCAACGCCCTGAAGTGGATGCGCGAGCCTTCAAATTGCACACGTATCGTGGTCATCGCGTGCGGGCTTGATAGCGATCATATTGACTTGATCCATCAGGGTTTCAGCTGTTTTGACAATGTGGCACTGATCCATGTCGATGCTGTGAACACGATGCCTGGCCAGCTCGCTGAAGTGCGAGTGGCCAAGGGTGACTACTGTTTTGTCGTGCTCGGTGAACTGGATGAGCGTTTATTGCACGACCTTTCCATTGGTCAGCCCTGCATCTACCCGATTGCTTCAGACGGGGCGGCCGAACGTTCGGTCATTGCGGCGGTAGAACAGGTGAAAAGCCTTGCCCGAGTGAACCGTTCGCACCACCTTGAAGTGTTATCCGACACCTGCAGGAGTTGCTCATGAGCCCGTCCGATATCCAGACCCAATTGCCGGGCCAGACAGCTGAAGATGCACAGGAAATGGCCGAGTGGCGGGAGGCGTTGCTGTCCGTCATCGCCCACGGCGGCACGGTCCGGGCAAAACAGATCCTCGACATGCTGGTGGCCGTGGCCAGCACTTCCGAGATCGGTTGGCGGCCCAGCCACGGCACGCCCTATATCAATACGATCAGCGTCGAGCAGCAGCCGGTGTTTCCGGGCGACCTGGCGTTGGAAGAGCGACTGGCTTCGATCATGCGCTGGAACGCACTGGTCATGGTCGCCAGGGCCAACCAGGCCTATGGGGAACTGGGTGGCCACATCGCCAGTTACGCCAGCGCCGCCGATTTGTTTGAGGTGGGCTTCAACCATTTTTTCAAGGCGCGCACCGACAGTCGCGGCGGTGATCTGGTGTTTTACCAGCCGCACTCGGCACCGGGCGTTTATGCGCGGGCCTTTCTGGAAGGGCGCCTCGAGGAGCAGGATCTGCAACATTATCGGCAAGAGATCGGCGCGCGCGCCAATGGCGCCCGGGGTTTGTCGAGTTACCCGCACCCGTGGTTGATGCCGGACTTCTGGCAGTTCCCGACGGGCTCGATGGGCATCGGTCCGATCAGCTCGATCTACCAGGCGCGTTTCATGCGTTACCTGGAGCACCGCGGCCTGCAAAATACCTCGGGGCGGACCGTCTGGGGGGTGTTTGGCGACGGTGAAATGGATGAGCCGGAAAGCATGTCGGCACTGACCCTGGCGGCGCGTGAAGGGCTGGATAATCTGGTGTGGGTGGTCAACTGCAACCTTCAGCGCCTGGACGGTCCGGTGCGTGGCAACGGTCGCATCATCGATGAGCTGGAGGCGCTGTTCGGCGGGGCCGGCTGGAACGTCATCAAACTGGTCTGGGGCTCCGACTGGGACGGATTGTTTGCCCGGGATAAAGACGGCGCGCTGGTCCGGGCATTGTCGGCAACGGTCGATGGCCAGTTCCAGACGTTCGCGGCCAAGGATGGGCGCTTCAACCGTGAGCATTTCTTTGGCCAGAACGAAGCCCTGTCGCATTTGGCTCAAGGCTTGACCGATGAACAGATCGATCGCCTCAAGCGTGGTGGTCATGACCTGGTGAAAATCTTTGCCGCGTATCAAAGCGCAATGCTCGAGGGCAAGAAGCCTACGGTGATTCTGGCGCAAACCAAGAAAGGCTTCGGCATGGGCGACGCCGGGCAGGGCAAGATGACCGTGCACCAGCAGAAGAAACTCGACAAGGACGCCTTGATCGCCTTCCGCAACCGCTTCAATTTGCCGCTGACCGATGAACAGGCGACCTCGCTGAGCTTCTTCAAACCTGCCACCGACAGCGCGGAAATGCGTTACCTGCACGAACGTCGCCGGGCGTTGGGCGGGTACATGCCGTCGCGGCCCACCACTTCGGCGTCGTTGGTTGTGCCTGACGTCAACAGCTACGCCGGGTTTGCCATCACCGCCGAAGGCAAGGAAATGTCCACCACCATGGCCTTCGTGCGGATGCTCAGCGGTTTGCTGCGGGACAAGCAACTGGGGCCGCGCATCGTGCCGATCGTGGCGGATGAAGCGCGTACCTTCGGCATGGCCAGCCTGTTCAAGCAGATCGGCATCTACTCCAGCGTGGGGCAGCGTTATGAGCCGGAGGACATTGGTTCTATTCTGAGTTATCGAGAAGCCCTAGACGGGCAGATTCTCGAAGAGGGCATCAGCGAGGCCGGCGCCATCAGCTCCTGGGTGGCTGCCGCGACCAGCTACTCGGTGCATGGCCTGCCGATGTTGCCGTTCTACATCTATTACTCGATGTTCGGCTTCCAGCGCATCGGCGACCTGATCTGGGCAGCGGCAGATCAGCGTGCTCGCGGGTTCCTGCTCGGCGCCACCGCGGGGCGCACGACCCTGGGCGGCGAAGGTTTGCAACACCAGGACGGCAACAGCCATTTGATGGCGTCGATGGTGCCCAATTGCCGTGCCTACGACCCGGCGTTCGCCAGTGAGTTTGCGGTGATTCTGGACCACGGCATGCGCCAGATGCTGGAGCGTCAGGTCGACGAGTTTTACTACGTCACGTTGATGAACGAGAACTACCCGCAGCCGAATCTTCCCGAAGGTGTCGAGCAGGCGATTATCAAGGGCATGTACCTGTTCGCCCGACATGAAGTCGAAGACGCGAGCGGCAGCGTTCAGCTGTTGGGCTCCGGCACGATCCTGCTTGAGGTGATCGCGGCGGCCGAGTTGTTGGCCTGCGACTGGAACATCGACAGCGAAGTCTGGAGCGTCACCAGCTTCACCGAGCTGGCCCGGGATGCCCGGGAAGTGGAACGCTGGAACCGCCTGCACCCCGGACAAACCGCGCGGCACAGTCATGTTCAGGAGTCGCTCAACGACACGGCGCCGATCATCGCCTGCACCGATTACGTGCGCGCCTTGCCCCAGTTGATCGCCAGTTATCTCGATGCCCGTTACACCGTGCTCGGCACTGACGGCTTTGGCCGTAGTGATACCCGCAACCAGTTGCGCAGGTTCTTCGAAGTGGACCGCCACCAGATCGTCTTGAGTGCGCTGACTGCACTGGTGCATGAGGGGCGTCTGGACGCCAGTGTCTGTGCCGAGGCGATTGCGCGCTACGCCATTGACGTTGACGCAGTAGTCCCTTGGGACGCTTGAAACCGGCTTCAGACAGAATCGAATTTTCAGGAAGTGGTCATGAAGAATGTGCATGAAGTTCGAATGCCCGACATCGGCGATGCCAAGGATGTCGGGGTCATTGAAATCCTGGTCAGCGCGGGCGATACGGTGCTCGAAGGGCAGGCCCTGATCATCGTCGAGACCGACAAGGCGTCCATGGAGATTCCTTCGCCGCAAACGGGTGTGTTGCAATCATTGGCGGTCAAGCTGGATGACAAGGTCAGCGAAGGATCGTCGATTGCCTTTATCGAGATCGATCGGCCATTGTCAGTGCCTCCACAACCGGATGTCGCACCTGTAGCCGAAGCCGTTGCAACCTGCGCCGAACCCGAGCGGGTCGTTGCGACACCATCGCCAACTGAAACCAATGGTTCACTAACGGACTTGCCGCTGGCATCGCCCTCGGTGCGTAAGTTCTCTCGGGAACTGGGTGTTTCACTCAAGGCCATTCAGGGCACGGGAGCGCGTCATCGCATCACTAAGGATGATGTCCTGGCCCATGTAAAAGGGGCTCTGACCGCCCAGGCGCCGGCGGCCAATTCTCAGCCGTTGGGTGGTTTATTACCTTGGCCGGTGGTTGATTTCGCCAAATATGGGCCGGTGGAAAGCAAGGCGCTGTCCCGGATCAAGAAAATCAGCGGCGCTAACTTGCACCGCAACTGGGTGATGATTCCTCACGTTACCAATCATGACGATGCGGATATCACATTGCTGGAACAGTTCCGTGTGCAGATGAACCAGGAAAAAGCGCAAGGAGGAATAAAGATCACGTTGCTGGCCTTGTTGATGAAAGCCTGTGCGGCGGCGCTGAAAAAGTTTCCGGAGTTCAATGCCAGCCTTAATGGCGACGAACTGGTGTTTAAGCGTTACTTCCATATCGGGTTTGCCGCCGATACGCCGCAAGGGTTGGTCGTCCCTGTGATCAAGGATGTCGACCAGAAAGGCGTGCTGGCGATTGCGCGGGAAATGTCAGCGCTTGCTGAGAAGGCTCGTGCAGGTAAGTTGAGCGTTAGCGATATGAGTGGCGGCTGCTTTTCCATCTCATCGTTGGGCGGGATTGGCGGGACCTATTTCACGCCGATCATCAATGCGCCCGAGGTCGCCATATTGGGGGTGGGTAAAAGCAGGGAAAGACTGGCGATGGAAGATGGGCAAGTGGTCACGCGGAAGATTCTGCCATTGAGCCTGAGTTGGGATCATCGCGTGATCGATGGCGCCGCCGCCGGGCGTTTCAATGCCTATCTGGGCAGTGTGCTGGCGGATTACCGCAGGCTTGTCTTGTAGTCTGAAAGTGATGGTTTGGTCGAGCCGTTTATAGATTTTTCGTTTGTCATCGCGTTGATCTACAAGGCGCTGTAAATCACCCCTGTTGCGATGCTCATCATCTGGAAGGTACGGATAAATTGGTGGGTGTTTTCCCGCGACTGCAAATCAGAATGTGGCGGATCATCTTCATGTCTCCGCCAATTGGGATGACGTTACCGTTGCGCTTTGGTCACGTCCCGGTGTGGTGTGGACGTGGGTAAACTTATCGGCATGGCGGCGGCGACGGAACTTTCCCCGGCAAGTCGAGGGTGTGCAGGCATTCTTGAAGGATACCGTGACGAATGCCGCGTTCTGGCCTCGGGCGAAAAACAGTGCCGTCAGTGTATTGGCCACACGGTATTCGGCGCGGTGTCCCCCGTTGGGTAAGTAGGCTGTTGCACGCATCCAGGAAGCGTTGCATACGCAGGAGCATGGTGCGCAAGGTCCCGATGGATTCTTATGCTTGCGATACGTTACGCCTCCAGGCTTGAGCGCTTGTCGCCATCTAGGGCGTTGAAGGAGTAGTCCACCAATTCCGGACAGTAGCGTTGGACCCTTGGAATTGTCATGACCATGCTCTCTCACAGTCGGATGCTCGAATGTCATCTCGTCGGTGGTATGCCATCAGGTGATGACGTCAACCTTCAACGCCGGGGCGTGACTGCGTGAACACCCTATCCCCGGCGATTCGTAGATACTCATTACCTCAACTGCTCTCGCCGACAGCCAGAATGGTCGCCACCAAGGCCAGCGCGCGAGGCACCAGCGTGTCCAGTTCCAGATATTCACGATCGGTGTGGACCTTGCCACCAACCGGCCCGAGGCCACACAGGGTTGGAATGCCCAGGCTGGCGGTGAATCCGGAGTCGGCGCAACCGCCGGTGAATTCACCTTCGACGCTGAAACCCAGCGCCAGCGCTTTTTGCTGGTAGATGTGCAGCAGCCGTTCGCTGTGATGGGCTTCCATCGGCAGAAAGATCGTCGCTTCCTTGAGGATGGCGCTGGTGCCGATCAGTTCTTCTTCTGCGACGATGGCCTGGATTGCGGTAAAGATCTGATCCCAGTGTTTGAGTTCGATGAAGCGCACGTCCAGCCGGGCGGAGGCGCTAGGCGCGACGGTGTTGCTGGACGTGCCACCGGATATCAGGCCAACGTTAGTGGTGATGCCTGCCGGGTAATCGGTCAAGGCATGGAGCTTGACGATCTTGCGTGCCAGGGCCTCGATGGCGCAGGCTCCGTCGGCATGGTTGACCCCGGCATGCGCCGCGCGGCCGCTGACTTCGATGATCAGCGTGGCGCCGCCTTTGCGTGCGCTGACCACGTTACCGCTGGCCCGGCCGGGTTCTGTATTGAGCACGGCGCGGGCGGCACGGGCTGCGTGTTCGATATGGGGCCTGGAACTGCCGGAGCCGATTTCTTCGTCGCCGGTGTACAGGACCTGCACCGGATAGGGCAACGGACCGGCGCGCTTGAGTGCTTTGAGCGCGAAGCAATTGAGCACCAGGCCGCCTTTCATGTCGGCGACGCCGGGGCCAAAGGCGAGGTTGCCATCGCGGCTGTAGCCGCGCGTCGCGGTGGTGCCTTTGGGGAACACCGTGTCGCGATGGCCCAGTAGCAACACCGGCTTTCCAGGTTCGCCTGGCACTTCGGCGAGTAGCACGTCGCCAAAACCATCGACCGGCATGCGCTTGAGCAGAATGCCGTCGGCTTCCAGTTCAGCCGCAAGCAGCGCGCCCACCGCGTCGACACCCGCCTTGTCATAGCTGTTGGAGTCGGTGTCGACGATACGCTGCAGCAGCGCTTCCATGGCTGGGCGCTGGTCAGCAAGCCAGTCCAGCGCCTGTTGTGCAGTGGCGCTCATTGCGCCTGCTCCCGCAACTGATGTTCCTGGGTCAGGCGTGCCGCGTCGTTGCCCAGGTCCCAGAACAGCCCGGCCATGATTTGCAGGCTTTCCTTGACCACCGGTGCCAGCAGGTGTTCGTTCGGCGCATGTTGTGAGCAGGCCGGGTACGAGTGCGGCACCCACAAGGTTGGCAGGCCGAGCACGTCCGCGAACACATCGTTGGGCAGCGAGCCTCCGAGGTTTGGCAGCAGCGCGGGTTTTTTGCCGGTGGTCTGTGCCAAGGAGCTGAGCGCCCAATTGACCCACGGGCTTTGCGGGTCCAGCCGCGTGGCATGCATTACATCGATGCGGCTTTGCTTGACTTCGACATTGCTGAAACCATGAGCATCCAGGTGGGCGCGCACCGCCGGGATAAAGGTCGTGTAGTCGCTGTTCACCACGAAGCGGATATGGCAGTGGGCGTTGGCTTTGCCGGGGATCGCGTGCACCGGGGCGTCCGGGTTGCCGGTCTTGAAGGCGATGACGTCGAGGGTGTTCCAGCCGAACACTTTTTCGCTCAGCGAGAGCTCCGGGTTACCCCAGTTGGCGTCGATTTCCGGATCGCCCGGTCCGCCACCGACGTCAATATCGGCCAGTGCCTGGCGAACCGGCTCAGGCAGTGTCTCGGGCATCAGGCCCGCCACTTTCACCCGACCGTGTTCATCGACCATGCTTGCGATGGCATTGGCCAGAATGATGCCAGGGTTGGCCAGCAACCCGCCCCAGTTGCCAGAGTGATGAGCGCCTTCGCGCAAATTGACCACCAGCTCGAAGTTGAACACCCCGCGTGAACCGAGAAAAATCGTCGGTCGTGATGCCGCCAGGCGCGGGCCGTCCGAGGCGATGAAAACATCCGCGGCGAGCTCTTTACTGTGGGCGGCACAGAATGCATTCAAGCCTGGCGAGCCTTCTTCTTCGCCCATTTCCAGCAGCAGTTTGACGTTGAAACCCAGCTTGCCGTCGCGAGCCTTGAGCGTTTGCTCCAGCGCGGTCAGGTTGATCAGGTGCTGGCCTTTGTTATCCGCCGTGCCGCGGCCGTACCAGCGATCGCCTTCAGCAATGACTTGCCACGGCGACAGGCCTTCACGCCATTGCGCTTCATAGCCGCGCACCACATCACCGTGACCGTAGCTGAGCACGGTCGGCAGTTCCGGATGTTCAATGCGTGTGGCGATCATGAAGGGGCCGCGCTCTGCCACCGGGTTGTCATAGATATTGACACTGAAGCCCATCGCCTCGACATGCGGGGTAATGAAGTCATTGAGGTAGCGATACAACTCGGGCCGGCTGTCCGTTGCCTGGCTTTCGGTGTGCAAGGCGACGCTACGTTCGAGCAGATTGAAAAATGCGCCGTTATCAAATTGCTCGGTGGTGTTGCTGATGGCCAGTGAACGACTCATGAGTGGACAAGCTCCAGTGTTTGGGCGGGATTGTCGTGAAGGTGGCAACGCACGTTGCCGCCGATAATCGGATCATTGGCCGGGTAGGCCGTTTTGCAGGGGGCGAAGCAGCTCGGGCAGCGCGGATGGAAGGCGCAACCGGAGGGCGGTGACATCGGATTGGGGAAGGAACCGCGCAGGCCGATTTCGGGAATGCCCAGGCGCGGATCGGGCGTGAGCACCGAATCCAGCAAGGCACGGGTATAAGGATGGCCGGGTTTGGCGAATAACGATTCGCGAGTGCGTTCTTCGACGATGCGTCCCAGGTACATCACCGCGACCCGGTCGGCGAGGTGTTCGATGACCGCCAGGTTATGGCTGATCAATAGATAGGTCAGGCCGAATTCGCGCTTGAGGTCTTGCAGCAGATTGAGAATCTGCGCCTGCACCGAAACGTCCAGCGCCGAGGTGGGTTCGTCGCAGATCAACACGTCAGGGCGCATGATCAACGCCCGGGCAATGGCCACCCGTTGCCGCTGGCCGCCGGACAGTTGGCTCGGATAGCTGTCGATGACCCGTTTCGGCAGACCGACCACATCGAGCATCTCTTCGGTCTGCTTGCGTCGCTCGGCGGTGCTGCCAATGTCGTGCACGATCAGCGGCAGGGTCACGATTTCGCGCAGCGTCTTGCGTGGGTTCAGCGAGGAATACGGGTCCTGGAATATCGGCTGGATGTGCCGGGACATTTCCTTGCGATCAGTCGCCGCCAGATGTTTGCCATTGACCAGCACATCGCCGCTGGTTGGCGGCAACAGACCGAGCAGCATTTTTGCCAGGGTACTTTTTCCGCAACCGGACTCGCCGACCAGGCCGAGGGTCTCGCCACGCATCAGACGCAGGGAAACGCCATCGACGGCCTTCAGCGTGGCGGCAGGTTTGAAAAAGCCCTTGTTGATCCGAAACTCGCGACGGATGTCGCACAGCTCCAACGTGATGTCCTTTTTCATGACCGTGCCCTCTCTTGAAGGCGAATCGGTGCCGGGGCCGGTGCGGCGAACAGGCAGCGCGCCATGTGGCCGTCCTGTTCGATTTCGGGGATGTTTTGCGCGCAGGCCGCTATCGCCTGAGCGCAACGATTGCGGAACGCACAACCTTGCTGTTCGCCCACCAGACTCGGCACCAGGCCTGGAATCGAACCCAGCGCTTCACCCGGTTTGGTCCGGCCAGGGATTGGAATACTGGCCAGCAGACCACGGGTGTACGGATGCTGCGGGTTCTCGAACAGTTGCAGGGCAGGGGCGGTTTCGACGATTTCCCCGGCATACATCACTGCGACCCGATCGGCGATCCGTGCCACCAGCCCAAGGTCGTGGGTGATGAAGATCACCGCCAGGCCGAACTCTTTCTGAATGTCGCGGATCAAGCGCAGGATCTGCGCTTGGATGGTCACGTCCAGTGCCGTGGTGGGTTCATCAGCGATGATCAGGTCCGGCTCGCACATCAACGCCATGGCGATGATCACCCGCTGGCGCAAACCGCCAGAAAGTTGATGCGGGTACTGACGCAAGCGTTCGGTAGCATTGCTGATTCCGACTTTCTCCAGCATCTGCGCGGCGCGAGCCAGGGCATCCTTGCGTGACACCTTGCGATGCTGAGTCAGCACTTCGCTGAGCTGATCGCCAATGCTGTAGGCCGGGTTCAGCGAGGTCATCGGTTCCTGGAAGATCATCGCCAGACGGTTGCCGCGCAGGTCACACATGCGCCGTTCGCTCTGGCCCAGCATGTCGATACCGTCCAGAGTCAGCCGGGACGCGGTGCGTTTAGCCTTGCGTGGCAACAGGTCCATCAGCGCCAGCGAGGTCAGGGATTTACCGCAGCCGGATTCGCCGACGATGCACAGCATTTCACCGCGCTCGACTTCAAAATCCAGACCGCGCACGGCATGCAGCATGTCATCCGGCGTCGGGCTGTTGCCCATGGGGATGTCCACGCGCAGGTTTTCCACATGGAGTAGTGCCATGTTCGGTACTCCTCTATCAGTTGCGGCCGTCGGGCAGGATCAGATCGCGCAGACCATCGCCGACCAGGTTGATGCCCAGCACCAGAATCATCAGGGCGACGCCGGGAATGGCGATGACCCATGGGGAAAAGAACATGTAGGGTTTGCCTTCAGCGATCATCAAACCCCAGGACGGCGTCGGCGGCTGCACGCCAACCCCGAGGAACGACAGTGCCGACTCCAGCAGGATCGCGTGGGCCATTTCCAGAGTCGCGACGACGATCAGCGCGCCGACCAGATTGGGCAGAATTTCACTGACCAGAATGCGCAGGGTCGAGCAGCCAAGAGCCTGGGCCGACGCCACATATTCAGCATCGCGAATCTGTTGCACCGAAGCCCTGACTACCACCGCGAAGCGATCCCATAACAGGCAGCCGAGCAGCACGATTACCACTTTCAGTGAGCCGCCCATCAGCGAGGCTGAGGCCAGCGCGACCATCACGACCGGCATCGCCAGTCGGGTGGTGATCAGGTAGCTGATAAACGCATCGACCTTGCCGCCGTAGTAACCAGCCAACAGCCCCATGACGGTGCCGATAAAGCCGGAAATCAGCGCCGCCGCAATGCCGATGAACAGCGAAATACGTGCGCCGTAGAGCAGTCGCGACAGGTAGTCACGGCCCAGCTTGTCGGTGCCGAGGACGTATTCCCAGGTGCCGTGGGCCATCCATACCGGCGGTTTCATGCGCAGCATCACGTCTTGCGCATAAGGGTCGTAAGGTGCCAGCCACGGCGCGAACAGTGCACCAGCGAAGATGATCAGCAACAACACCGCGCCGATGGCGAAACCACGATGACGAAAGCTCTTGCCAAGCACTCGGCTCAGGCTGCGCGGTGGTGGCAGGTAGTCATTGATCGCAAGGGTCGTGGGGGTGCTCATGTAAGCCTCCTAGCGCACGCGAATGCGCGGGTCGAGCAGTGCGTTGAGCACATCGGCCAGCAAGGTGAGGATGATGTAGATCACCGCAATCAGCAGGACCACGGCCTGTACCACCGGAAAGTCGTCACGGGCGATGGCGTCCCAGGCGAGTTGTCCGATGCCTTGCAGGGAGAACACGGTTTCGATCACCACCGAACCGCCGAGCATGAAGCCGAACTCCACCGCCGCCAGCGCGACTACCGGAATCAAGGCGTTGCGCAGTGCGTGCTTGAACAACACGCGGGCAGGGCGCAGGCCCTTGGCGCGGGCGGTGCGGATGTAATCGGAACTGAGTACATCAAGCATGCCGGCGCGGGTCAGACGCATGATTGCCGGAGTCGCGTAGTAGCCCAAGGCAATGGCCGGCATGACGAAGTGCAGCATGGTTGAGTTGCCGGACACCGGCAGCCACTTGAGCGTCACCGCGAACACCACGATCAACATCAGCGCAAACCAGAAACTTGGCATTGCCTGACCCAGCACCGCAATGCTCAAGGCCAGTCGGTCAACCCAGGTGTCGCGTTTGACCGCCGCCAGCACGCCCAGTGGAATCGCCACCAGCAATGCGATACCCAGCGCCATGGCACCTAACCCGAGGGTAATCGGCAAGCGGCTGGCGACGAGGTTGTAGACCGATTCCTGAAAGAAAAAAGAGTTGCCCAGGTCCAGCCGCAGCAAATCGCCCAGCCAGTTGAAGTACTGGGTCGGTAGCGGTTTGTTCAAACCGTATTGCACGCGGATCTGTTCGATCTGTTCGCTAGTGGCTTCCGGTCCGCCAATGGCCGTGGCCAGGTCGCCGGACAGATGCAAAAGAGAAAAGCTGATCACCGACACGGTAATGGCAACGCAAATAGCGATGCCCAGACGGCGCAGAAGGAATCCAAGCATGGCAAGTTTCCTCATATCCAATGGATGGCAGGTGTGAGGACGTGTCCGTGGTGAGGGTTAGTCCGCAAGCCACGGCACCTCTCGATCAATCCGTTCGGTTGCGGATTACTTCCAACTGGACTGAACGAAACGCGGCAGCTCATCCGGGTACGGCGTGAACGCGAGTTCGGAGGAGTAGGCGTAGTTCATCGAGTAGTTGAACAGCGGCGCCCAGTACGCCTGTTCGCTGATGCGCTGCAACGCCTTGCGGTAGTTGTCCTTGCGGAATTGCGGGTCGAGGGCGTTATCGGCGGCCTGCAACCAACCCTGGACTTGCGGATCTTTGATGTTGTCGTCCGGATTGCCCTTGAACCAGGTGCCGGCCGACGCCGAGGTGTCGAGGATCGAGAACGAGCCCCAGGCCTGAAACGACATCGGCACCTTGCCGCCACGTTGCTGATCGCGCAGGGCGGCGTACTTCAAGTAACGTAGCTTGGCGTTGATGCCCACCGCGCGCAGGTTGCCGATGATGGCTTCGACGTAATCACGGTCGCGATAAGCGAAGATTTCTGTCTCGAAGCCATTTGGGTAACCGGCTTCGGCGAGCAGCGCCTTGGCCTTGGCCGGGTCATAGTTGTAGACCGTGGCAGCGGTGGTATCGCAGCCGAACTGGCCTGGATAACAGGCAACCTGCAAGGGTTTGGCTTCGCCACCCACCAATTGCGTGGCCAGCGCATTGCGGTTGATCGCATGGTTGATGGCCTGACGCACCTTGAGGTTCTTCATCGGCGAGTTTTCCGTGGAAGTGCCCCGAGCATCAAGAATCAGGAAGCCGATGCGCATGGTTTCGCTGCTGGTCACGGTCAGGTTCGGCATGCCTTTGAGGTCGACTGCCTGATCCGAGGTCACACGCCAGGTCCAATCGACACCATCGGTCATCAACTCGGCCAGGCGGGTTTCTGCATCCGGGATCACCCGGAACGTGAGGTGGCCGATATGTGGCTTGCCTTGTGGGCTGTCCGGAAAGTAGTCCTTGTTGATCTCCATGGTCACGCCTTCGCCAGCCACCACCGACACGGCTTTATACGGCCCGGTACCAATTGGCTTGCGACTGAATTCGGCCAGGCCGACCTTCTCGAAGTACTGCTTGGGGAACATCGGAACGGCGTTGGACAGGTATTCCAGTGCCGGAGGGAAAGGCTTCTTCAAATACAGGCGGACGCTGTAGTCACCGGTTTTTTCGGCGCTCTTGATCCAGTCTACGTTTTGCACGGTAACGACCTTCGCTTCGGGCGACACCACGTAGTTGAGGGTGAACACCACGTCGTCGGCGGTGAAGGCGTCGCCGTTGTGAAATTTGACGCCTTTGCGCAGCTCAAAGTCGATGGTGGTGTCGTCGACCTGTTTCCAGCTGGTGGCCAGCATGGGTTTGTATTCGCCGCTGTTGGGATCGCGGTAGATCAGGTTGTCCCAGATCAGCCGGCCGAGAATCACACCTTCGCGTAAATCGTTGTGATAGGGGCTGATGTTTTCAGGCTCGCTGTCGGAAGCGTAAACCAGGGTGTCGTTGGCTTTACCGGCGTGAGCCGGAAAACTGCTGATGAGGCCCATCAGCGCAATACTGCAGGCGAAACCTTTGATGCCCATGCCGTCGTCTCCGTTGGCGAGAGTGGTTGAATCAAAGGGCAGCGAATCGCAAATGCGTAAAGGAGGATAAGAAGGTCAGGTAATGTTTTTTTTTTTGATCTGGACACGAATGTAGGGAAAGGCTATCAATGCCACAAGAATAATATTTCGATACTTCCGTTGCCGAAAAGGCAATCCTTGGGGGCGCCGATGCAGCTGTATGGTGTGCAGTCCACGGCACTGCGCTATTTTCTGGAAGTAGCGCGATGCGGATCGGTTAGCGAAGCCTCGGTGCGATTGAATGTCGCGGCGTCAGCGGTGAGCCGACAAATTTCCAAGCTTGAGTTGGCCCTGGATGCCAGCCTGTTTGAGCGTCGTGCCCGGGGCATGGTGCTCAGCGAGGCGGGGGCGCGACTGGCGGCTTATGCGCGCAAGTCGCAGCTTGAGGCCGAGCAGGTGGTGCTGGAAATTACCGAGCTGCATGGCTTGCAACGGGGTCATGTGCATGTTGCCTGCTCGGAAGGATTTGCACTGGAATACATGCCCAGGAGCATTAGCGCGTTCAGGCGTGAGTATCAAGGCATTCATTTCACATTAGAGGTCTGTGCGCCTGCGGAAGCGACTGAGAAGGTTCGTTCCGGCGAAGCCGATCTGGCGATGACCTTCAGCCTGATGCCGCAAAAGGAAATCAAGGTCGAACATGTCCTGAGCGGGGCGATTTTTGCCGTGGTCTCCAATTCTCATCCCTTGGCCGGGCGTGAAGCGGTTAGTCTCGCCGAGTTGCAACCCTGGCCCATAGCATTACCGAAGGCCGATACTACGATACGGCAACTGTTCGACATCTGTTGCGGTGTACAGGGGTTGTTGTTCGACCCGGTGTTGACCACTAATTACGTTGCCGCGCTCTATAGCTTCGTCCGCGAAGAGGGAGTGATTAGCCTGGCCAGCGAAATGACCTTGCACAAGCAGGTGGCCGACAAGGCACTCCAATGCTTGCCGATCCTGGATGAAGGCATGCAGGCACGGCGCATCGAACTGCAAAGCATGGCTGGACGCAATTTACCGGCGGCGGTTTCTGCGTTCAGGGATTTTCTGATCGCTGAGCTGGCGAAGGCGAAGCGTCGTTGAAAAGACGAGGTTACTCGACGCTTCCGCCTTGTGGTCGCTCTAGCGCCCAAATCAAACTCTACGAGTGGCTGCGAATGACTGTGGACTTAACCATACGATGCAACAGCCGCAACCATTGTTCCAAAGTAAAATCGACGACGTGCAAGAAGAACCCAGGCAGTACCACGAGGAAGGCGCAACTCGTGGCTGTCTGATAGACCTTTTAAGCGTGAGCCCCTGAGTATGGGAATGTGGAGCCTTCCCATACTCAGGGGCTTGGCCGGAGAAGCGCAGGCATGCGAGAGATTCAGCGACAGTCGCCATTTCTGTCTCCATTCTCCACGACACGAATGGCATGGATTGTCGCCGGTGATGTTCAGCGTATCGGCACCACGTTGCGGTCTCTGGTTTGATTGATGGCAGATGCCGACAGGCTGCCAGTGGCCGCCTTCTGGATATGTTCACTCCACCAGGCCATCATCGGACGCCGGCGTTCGATGTAATCCGCCCGGTTGTAGGCGCTACGCACTTCGTCCTTGTCGACATGTGCCAACGCGACCTCGATCAGTTCCGGATCCCAGCCATGCTCATTCAGGATGGTGCTGGCCGTGGAGCGCATGCCGTGGCTGACCAAGCGGTCCTGGAAACCCATGCGTTTCAACGCCATGTTGGCAGTCTGGCTGTTGGCGTGGGTACGTGGATTTCTGTCCGCCGGAAACACGTACTCCCTGTGGCCGCTGTGGGACTTGAGTGCCTCCAGCAGCGCGAGTGCCGGTTCTGACAATGGAATGGTATGCGCGCGACGCTTTTTCATGCGTTCCGGGGGGATGGTCCAGATACGTCTGTCGAAGTCGATATCTGCCCATCGGGTGGTTGCCGCTTCGGCAGGACGAGTCATGGTGTGCAACTGCCATTCGATCAGGCAGCGGGTCGTTCTTTTGATTGCAGCGTTGGCAATTTCCAGCATGAGCTCCGGAAGCTCATCAGGTGATAGCGCGGCCATGTTCTCTTTCTTGGGCTTTTTGAAGACCGCTCGAATACCGCTGAGGGGGTTGGCAAAGATCAGTCCCGAATTTACCCCGTAGGTCATGATCTCGTTGAGCCTTTGGCTCAACCGCTTCACGGTCTCGAGGCTGCCTTTTGCCTCGATTGGCCGAAGCAGTTCGATGATCATCGGAGCGGTAATTTTCGAGAGCGGCGTTGCTTTCAGGTCTGGAAATACATGAAGTGAGAGCGACCGCCAGATGTCTTCGGCATATGCAGGTGTGACCGAATCTCTCTTCAATTCAAACCAGGCGGTGGCGATGTTCTCGAACGTGTGTTCGGTCTCCGCTCGTTTGGCTTCGTTCTGAATGTTGCGCTGCACCTTGGGATCAATGCCTTGTGCAAGTAGCTCGCGCGCTTCAACGACTTTCTTTCGGGCATTCGCCAACGAGAGCTCTGGATAAGTGCCCAGTCCCATGTTGATACGGTTCTTGGTTATCGGATCGCGATAGTTGAAGTTCCACAGCATTGAGCCGTTGCTCCTGACCCGGAGCTGGAGACCGTCACCATCGCTGAGGACGTAATCCTTGTCTTTGGCCTTGACTGCCTTGAGCTGGCGGTCGGAGAGGCGAAGGGCTGGAGCAGGCATGAGAGCTACCTCTGACACCGTTTTGGTATTCCAAAAAATAGCACCGGATGCCTTGGAATACCATTTGGAATACAAAAAACGCTGGAACTCAAAAAACCTCGAAAGCCCTCAATAGCCCTGAAACCCTTGTATTTACTGGATTTTAGGCACAAAAAAAGACGTCCGTGGACGTCTTTAGATGATGAAGTGGTGGAGCCGGGGGGATTTGAACCCCCGTCCGCCAGTACTCCGCTGTCGGTACTACATGCGTAGCCGTGTCTATTAAGTTAACCCTCAGCGACCCGACGGGCAGGGTGCTTTGGGCGAGTTGTGTAAGTTTTAGCCGCTTCGTCCACAACGTACTGCACGGCGATTCTGTTCTATATGACAATCACTTTGGGTTTACAGACATCCCCTGATGATTGCTGGACCCGAAGGTACCAGGAGGGAAGGGCTAAGGCTGCTTACGCAGCGAGAGCGTATTCCCCGTAGGTTTCGTCATTGGCAACTATAGAAAGTTGCAACAGTGGATTTACGAGTTCTGTTACCAACTCGGCATGCACCTAAAGTTTCGCAACCGGCGTCGAATCCTAAACGGCCCCGAACCTGCTGTGTGTAACCAGCAGGCAAGCGCAGTGTACGCCAATGCGCGCGGCGAGTCGACCTTCTGTCCATGCTTGCGTGTCAGAGCCAACGCTGGATTGGCTCTGGTCTGGCCCTACTGACCGTGCGCGTGGCTTTGAATGTCCTGAAGCGCTTGCTGCGTCAGGGAAACACACTCTCTGTCATTGTTGGCGGTGTGGGCGGCCTTGGCTTGTTCATTTTTGGTGATCACGACACCTTTGGTGGCAGCGTCCAGCGTGGTAGTGCTGGACAGCTTGCTGTTGACTTCCTGGAGCTTCATTACGCATTGATCGCTATCGTTTGAGGCGTATGCGGAGGAGGCCAGCATTGTTGCAGCGATGAGCAGTCCAGCCAGGGCGGAACGCTTCATGGGTATCTCCTGGAACGGGGGTGGGGATTGGGCCACGCTGATTGGGGCTTAACAAATGGACTGTGATGGCGTGCAAGGGTTCTGTTTTTGCTGGCGATGGGGTGAAAGATTTTTCCGGGAGGCGGGTGCGAAAAAGGGACAAGAAACGCCTGATGCTCCGCAAGCTTAGGGTTTACATGGCTGAGAAGGCCAACCCGAAGGTTGGCCTTCGGTAGTTATTAGCCTTTATCACCTTTGCCCGCGTTCTGGATCTCCTGCAGGGTTTGAGTGGTTTCGGAGATGCATTTTTTAGTGCCTTCCTCGGTGTTTTGCGCTTGGTAGGCCTTGGCTTGCTGGACGCTGGCCTCGACGCGAGTCTTGATTTCCGGCGCCAGGGTCTGGGTCTTGGCATTGGCGATGGCTTGCAGGTTGGTTGCACAGAGATCATCGCCGGCGGCAAACGAGGAGGAGGCCAGCATTGAGGCAGTAACGAACAGACCTAACAGTACTGAGCGTTTCATGGGTATCTCCTTGAACTGAGGGGCCAGGCATTGCTGGCCATCAGAACGGGCTGCCAATTTTGGGAAAGGTCCCGCGTTTGCGGGACTTGATCGGTGGACTGCGACGGTGCGTCAGGGTTCTATTTTTCTTCAGGTCGCCCTGGCCTGGGTCACCCGATCCACCAGATAGACCAACCCGTGGTAGTCAATTCCGCCGTGTTGCGTCAGACCAATCTCACAGGTGCGGCTGGTGGAAATCCCTTCGCTGCATTGCTGTACCGCGTCCTTGAGCGTGCGTAACGAATGGGCATTCAGTTCCGGGGTGGTGAAGCCCTTGTCGCCGGCAAAACCGCAGCAGTGAATGCCTTCCGGGATGACCACGTTTTTACTGCACTTGCGCGCAAGATCGATCAACGCCTGGCTCTCGCCGAGATGCTGAGTGCTGCACGTGACATGCACCGCGATCGGCGCTTCCTGGGGGGTGAAATCGAGACGATCCATCAAGTGAGTGCGGATGAAGCGCACGGGGTCGTACAAGTCCAGTCGCACGTCGCCCAGGTCCTGAACCAGCCGCAAGGTGCAGGGGCTGGTGTCGCAATAGATCGGGTCGAGCCCGCCGCGGCTGGCGTGCAGCAGTGCGCCGATCAGTTCCTGGCGCTTGTGTTCGGCCTGTTCAGCGTAACCCTTGGAAGCAAACGGCTGACCGCAGCAGAGGTTGTCCTGATTGTCTGGAGAAACTACCTGATAACCGGCCTTTTCCAGCAGGCCGCGGGTTTTTTCGTACAGCGACATTTGCTCTTTATCACCCGCCGCCGGGCCCATGACCCGCGACACGCAGGCCGCCAGGTACACCACTCGAGGCCGCTCGTCCGACACCGTCGGGCTGAAGCGAATGGCCCTTTCCGGCTGCGGCATGGCGTTGGTCCATTGCGGGATTTGACCCTTGGACAACCGCGTCAGCGATGCCGAAAGTTTTGCCAGGCGCGGTGCTCCCAATAGCATCCGCGCACCGTTGGCGACGTGCAGGGTGAAGCGCGCGCCTTGCAGCACAGTGGCGAAATTTCCTTCAATCCAGTTGGCGGTTTTCGTATGCGTCGCTTTACGGCCGCGGAGTTTCTTCACCAGCTCACCGGTGTTGATTCCTACAGGGCAACGTTGTGCACACAGGCCTGTGGCGGCGCACGTTTCGATGCCTTGGTATTCGTAGGCCTGTTCCAGCTCGGCGGTGTCTGTGCCAGCGCGTTTCTTCGCTTGAATGTCACGCCAGATCACGATGCGCTGGCGTGGGCTCAACGTCAGGCCTTTCGACGGGCACACCGGTTCGCAGAAACCGCACTCGATGCACTTATCCACAATCTCATCGGCGGCCGGCAACGGTTTCAGATGCTTGAGGTGGATCTGTGGATCGTCGCTGAGCACCACGTCCGGGTTGAGAATGCCGTTAGGGTCGAGCAGGCGTTTGAGCTGCCACATCAACTGATAAGCATCGCTGCCCCATTCCAGTTCGACGAAGGGCGCCATGTTGCGACCGGTGCCGTGTTCAGCCTTCAGCGAACCGCCGAATTCAACGGCCACCAACTGCGCCACGTCGTCCATGAACGCTTGGTAGCGTGCGACTTCTTCCGCACTGTTGAAGCCTTGGGTGAAGACGAAGTGCAGATTGCCTTCCAGGGCGTGTCCGAAAAGGATCGCTTCGTCGTAGTGATGTTTGTCGAACAGCTCGATCAAGCGGTTGACGCCACTGGCCAGCTGTTCCACCGGGAACGTCACGTCTTCGATGATCACCGTGGTGCCGGTTTTGCGCACCGCGCCGACGGCAGGGAAGGTGTCCTTGCGGATTGCCCAGAGCCGGGCGTTTTCCACCGGGTCTTCGGTGAAGTCGATTTGCTTCTCTACCGGGAACCCAGTCAGCGACGCCATGATTTGTGTCAGCTGTTCCTGGAGCAAAGAGGACGACGCGGCGCGGGATTCGATCAGCAGGGCGCAGGCATTGGTCGACAGTTGTTGTACGAAAGCAGGCATGCCGGGCTTGTCCTGCACCGAGCGCAGGCTGCGGCGGTCCAGCAATTCCACCGCCGATACGGGTTGGCTTTTCAGCACGGTGACGGCGTTGCAGCAGGTTTCTACGTCAGGGAACACGATCAGCGCCGACGCCTTGTTCGGGTGGTCGATTACCGTGTCGTAGGTCACCGCGCTGATAAACCCGAGCGTGCCTTCGGAGCCCACCAGCAAGTGGCTCAAGATATCCACAGGCTCATCGAAATCCACCAGCGCATTGAGTGACAGACCGGTGGTATTTTTCAGACGGTATTTGTGGCGAATTTTCGCGGCCAGTTCAGCGTTTGCGCGGGTCTCGCGGCCCAACGTTGCCAGTTGTTCCAGCAACTCGGCGTGGCTCTCACGGAAGGCCGTCACACTGGCGGCATCTTCGGTATCGAGACGGCTGCCGTCAGCCAGTACCAGACGAATACCGGCCAGCGTGTGATAGGTGTTCTGCGCCGTGCCGCAGCACATGCCACTGGCGTTGTTGGCGACGATGCCGCCGATTTTGCAGGCGTTGATCGATGCCGGGTCTGGGCCGATCTTACGTCCGAACGGTCCCAGCCAGGCGTTGGCCTGGGCGCCAATCACGCCCGGTTGCAGACGGATTTGCGTGCCCTGACCTCGGATTTCGCGACCGTTCCAGTTATCCCCCAGCACGATCAGCACCGAATCGCTGATGGCCTGGCCAGACAGGCTGGTGCCGGCGGCGCGGAAGGTCACCGGGACTTTATCCCGTTGCGCCAGTTTGAGTAGCGCCACCACTTCGTCTTCGGACTCGACGCGAATCACCAGTTTCGGAATCAGCCGGTAGAAACTGGCGTCGGTGCCGAAGGCCAAGGTCGACAGCGGATCGTCGAAACGTCGCGTTTCAGGAATCAGTTGCTGCACATCTCGCAGGAAAGCCACCGGTAGACTCATTGGTCCTCCAGGATCAGAACGACCAGGTCTTTCGGGCCGTGGGCACCGTAAGCCAATACTTGCTCGATGTCGGCAGTCTTCGACGGGCCGGACACCAGCAAGGCGTTGGTCGGCATGCCTTGAGCCCATTCGAACTCCTGCTGCACCTGATAGAAGTTATCGCGGATTTCACTGGCCTTGAGCAGGGCGAAATGCACCGGCGGCACCAGGCTCATCAGGCGCGGTTCTTCCCGCGTCGGCCAGAGAATCAGACTACCTGTCGCGGCGATTGCGCCGAGGGTGGTGGTCAGGCTAGCCGGGGTGTCGTTGAACAACTCGGCTTTCCATTCCTCGACCGGATGGTCGTAGGCTTTGAGCGCGGGCAGGCCAGGATTTTTCGCCCAATGCGCAGTGATGCGTTGACCGTGGGGTGTCGTCGGCGCAATCAACAGGCTCGGCAACTGGCGATCCTGCAGCAGTTGCGCCAGCAATTCGGGCCAGCCATCTCTGGACGTCAGATGAATTTCGGTGTGCACCGCTTCCATCAGTTTGCGCAGTTGCGGGATGCGTTGTTCTGGCGTGTAGGTGTAGGGCTCGGTCACCAATTCGACATCGAAGTTGTCAGGCACCGGTGTGGTGCCTGTCAGACTGTTGCGCAATTTGGCGAGGATATTTTGTTTGGCGCTCATCAGCGGTCTCCCTGTTTGGCCAGATGCTCGCGGGCCATGTCATGCAGTGAGCGGGCGGCGGGTTTCGGTGCGCTGTGGTTCTGGGTCCACGGGCCGACGTTGCTCGGCGTCAGCGCTCGCAGGCGGGTGGCGAAAAAGCCGAAC
Organism: Pseudomonas sp. PDM24; assembly: GCF_019218905.1. Lineage (NCBI taxonomy): Bacteria > Pseudomonadati > Pseudomonadota > Gammaproteobacteria > Pseudomonadales > Pseudomonadaceae > Pseudomonas > Pseudomonas sp. PDM24. Next base: position 88,490 of record NZ_JAHUWR010000007.1, read on the forward strand.
AAGCGATAGAGCGTTGGCGAGCTGTTGAGCTTCGCCCAGGCGTTCCAGATAAACCGTTCTTTGCGTGAGAACTTGCTGCCCTGGCCGCGCATGACTTGATGCGGGCTGTCCGGGGCTTTGACGTTCTCTTCCCGCAGGCGACGCAGCAATGCGGGGATCGGAATTTTTACCGGGCAGACTTCACCGCAAGCACCGCATAACGACGAGGCACTTGGGTGGTCGGGGACTTTCGCCAGGCCGACCATGTGCGGGGTGATGATTTTTCCGATAGGCCCAGGGTAAACCTCCCCATAGGCATGGCCGCCAATTCGGGTATAGACCGGGCAATGATTCATACAGGCGCCGCAGCGGATGCAGTTCAGGGTCTGACGTAATTCGCTGTCGGCGAAGGCTTGGCTGCGACCGTTGTCGAGCAATACCAGGTGCACTTCCTGCGGGCCGTCGAGTTCATGTTCCTTGCGCGGCCCGGAGATCATGTTGACGTAGGTGGTGATCGGTTGGCCGAGGGCCGAACGGGTCAGCAGCGACAACAGCGGTACAACGTCCCGCAGGTTTTCGACGACTTTCTCTATACCCGTGACGGCAATGTGTACGGGCGGCACGGTGGTCGACATGCGCCCGTTGCCTTCGTTTTCCACCAACAGCAAGGTGCCGGTTTCGGCCACGGCGAAGTTGACGCCGGAGACGCCGATGTCCGCTTCGAAGAACTTCTGCCGCAAGACCTTGCGACCGATCTGAATGAGTTGGTCAACGTCCTTGGTGTATTCCACGCCAAGTTTGTCGTGGAACAAGGACGCGACCTGACCGGCATTCTTGTGGATCGCCGGCATAATAATGTGTGAAGGCTTCTCGTGGTCGAGCTGGACGATGTACTCGCCCATGTCCGATTCCAGGCATTCAATGCCCTGTTCAGCGAGGAAGTGATTCATTTCCATCTCTTCGCTGACCATCGATTTGCCCTTGATCACTTGCCGCCCCTCGTGAGCGCGGATGATCGATAAGACGATGCCATTGGCTTCGTCCACCGTTTCCGCCCAGTGCACTGTCACACCGTTGCGGGTCAGGTTCTGTTCAAGTTGCTCGAGCAGGTCGGGCAACTTGGATAAAGCACGGGCTCGGACAGCATTGCCCAGCACTCGCAAATGTTCTCTTTCATGGGCATCGCTGAAGGACGCTGCCCGTTTGCTCATCAGTGAATCCATCGCGCTGCGAAAGTTGTTTCGCAGTTGCGTGTCAGCCAATGCCTTGTGCGCCCGGGCGCGAAAGTCTTCTTCTACGGCAACCGTAGGAATAATCGTGGAAGTGCTCATCGGGCACCTCCGGTACGCTGCCACAGGAAACTGGCCAGATGCTGACCTCGCAACGCTTCCTGCTGTTTCTCCAGCGAGCCATTGATGTTCATCAGGCAACCGCAGTCGGCACTCAGTACCTTGTGCGCACCGGATTCCTTCAACGACCGGGTCTTGTCAGCCACCATCGCGCCGGAAATATCTGGCATACGGACGCTGAAAGTCCCACCAAAGCCACAGCATTCACTTTCGTGGCTGTGGTCGACTCGCTCCACATTGCTTAGCTGCGCCAACAACTCACGGCCGTGCAGGTGGGTGTTCATTTCTCGGCGTGCCGAGCACGACGTGTGCAACGCCACTTTGACCGGTTCGCCGCTGTCCCTGAGCTGCACCTTGCAGACAAACAGCAGAAATTCGGCCAGCTCATAAGTCCGGGCGGCCAGGGCCTGGACCTGCTTCAGCGTTTGCGGCTCGTCCTTGAACAAGTCGGCGTAGTGTTCGCGCAGCATCCCCGCGCAAGACCCCGACGGCACCACCACCGGATAATCACCGGCAAACAGCGCCAGTTGCGAGCGCGCCACGGTCCGGGCCTGTTCGGTGTAGCCCGAGGTGTAGGCCGGTTGCCCGCAGCAGCTTTGCCCTTGCGGGTATTCGACACGAATGCCTTCGCGTTCCAGCAGGTGGATCGCGTCCATCCCGGCTTCCGGGTAGAACAGATCCACCACGCAAGTCCCGAACAGGTAGACCCGTGACGGTTTTTCGCTGGGGTATTGCCGAGGCTCGGGCAGTGGCGGGGCGACGCGGGTCGCATTCGGCACAGCGTTGTAAAAAAGCTCGCTCATCAGGCGTGTCTCCGGGTGGTCCCGGTTATCCGTCCGCTGAGGCTGCTGAATATAGAGAGGGAAGCTTTCAGCAGCCTTGCAGACCCGGTTGTGAATAGCTGACGCCGGGGGCGTAACCCGGCATCGGTTTTTTCCGTGTCGCGTGTAGTTCTTAGTGCACCAGCATGCCGGTGAACCAGTAGGCCTGAGCCAACGTGATCAGGCCGACGATCGTTGCAAAGAATAGGCTGTGCTTGAGGGTGAAGCGGAACAGATCCGATTCCTTGCCCACCAACCCGGTCGCGGCGCAGGCCACGGCGATCGATTGTGGCGAAATCATCTTGCCGGTCACGCCGCCGCTGGTATTCGCCGCCACCAGCAAGGTGTCGTTGACGCCGATCTGGTGCGCGGTGGTTGCTTGCAGTGAACTGAACAGTGCGTTGGACGATGTATCGGAACCGGTCAGGAACACGCCGAGCCAGCCGAGGAATGGCGAGAAGAACGGGAATGCCGCACCCGTACCTGCCAGTACCAAAGCCATGGTCGACGACATGCCTGAGTAGTTGGTGACGAAGGCGAAGGCCAACACCATACCGATAGACAAAATCGGCCAGCGCAGTTCGTAGACGGTCTCTTTAAAAGTGGTAAGACCAGTTTTTAGATTGATCTTCAATACCAGCATTGAGATCAGCGCAGAGAAGAAAATCGCCGTGCCGGTCGCGGAAATCGGATCGAGTTTAAACACCGCCGGAATCGCCATCGGGGCGGTTACGATCGGTGCGACTTTGATCACCATTTGATCCAGATGCGGAATCGCGAAGTTGAACACCCAGCTATACATCGAGCCACCCGCGGCGAACATCGCCTTGAACGGTTTCAGCGTCCAGATGGTGACCAGTACGGTGAGGATCAGGAACGGCGACCAGGCTTTGAAAATTTCCCCCAGGCTGTAAGGCGAAGCCACGGTGGTGCGCGGTTGGCCGAAACCGCCGGCGCTGGCCACCACGGAAGCCGAGACGGCGCCGACGATGTGTTGGCCGGCGGCGCGTTTTGGCTGCCAGATTTTCAGGAACAGCGTCAGGGAAATCAGGCTGGCCAGCGCGGAAGTGATGTCCGGCAGTTCCGGGCCAATGAAGTTCGAGGTGAAGTATTGGGTGACGGCAAAGCTTAAACCAGCTACCAGCGCCGCCGGCCAGGTTTCCCGAACGCCGCGCAGGCCATCCATCATGAACACTAGCCAGAAAGGCACGAACAGCGACAGCAATGGCAGTTGGCGACCGGTCATGGCGCCGATCTTGAACGCGTCGATGCCGGTGACTTGACCGGCGACGATGATCGGAATCCCCAAGGCGCCGAAAGCCACCGGCGCGGTGTTGGCGATCAGGCACAGGCCGGCGGCGTATAGCGGGTTGAAACCCAGCCCTACCAGCAGCGCGGCGGTAATCGCGACCGGTGCGCCGAAACCGGCGGCACCTTCCAGGAAGGCGCCGAAGCAGAAACCGATCAGCAGCACTTGCAGGCGCTGGTCGTCAGTAATCGACAGCACCGAGCTGCGGATCACTTCGAACTGGCCGCTCTTGACCGTCAGTTTGTAGAGGAACACTGCCGCGACGATGATCCACGCAATCGGCCACAAGCCGTAGGCGAAGCCATATCCGGCTGCCGCGAAGGCCATATCGACCGGCATCTGGAACGCGAAGATTGCCACCGCAATCGACAGCGCCAGGGTAATGCTGCCGGCCACGTGGCCTTTGAGACGGAACACGGCCAAAGCGAGGAAGAAAAATACGATGGGGATGACGGCCGCGAGTGCGGACACGCCGAGACTGCCGAGCGGGCTGTAGAGCTGTTGCCAGGTTTGCATATGGGGTGGCCCCTAATTGTTGTTGGTCAGGCACTGGTCAGCGTTCTTGGTTAATTGGTAATACCAATTTACAATCGCTGTTGGCTAGGGTAAAAGCCTTGTATGCGGTGTGTCAATTTGCCGCCCTAAAACTTTTGTCGAATGAGCGGTGCAGAACGCATCTGATCTGTTCGATCAAACGTCGTCTGGTAGGTGCTGGTACAGCGCCAATAGGCCAGAATAGAGAGCCCGGCGAGCCGCCGGGATCGTGGAGAATTGAGTGATGGGGTTTGATCAGATTCGGCAGCGCCGTTTGTCTGACGATATTGTCGAGCAACTCGAGGGGATGATCCTCGAGGGCACATTGAAGGCTGGCGAACGCTTGCCGGCAGAGCGCGCGTTGGCCGAGCAATTCGGCGTGTCACGCCCTTCGTTGCGCGAAGCGATTCAGAAACTGACGGCCAAAGGGCTGCTGGTCAGTCGTCAGGGCGGCGGTAACTATGTGGTGGAATCCCTGGGCTCGACGTTCAGCGATCCGCTGTTGCATCTGCTGGAAAGCAACCCCGAGGCCCAGCGCGATTTGCTGGAGTTTCGTCATACGCTGGAAGCCTCCTGTGCTTACTACGCGGCATTGCGCGCCACCGACCTGGATCGCGAGCGGCTGACGGCGGCATTCGACGAGTTGCAGGACTGCTATTCGCGTCATGACGAAGTGAGTCGGCTAGAAGAGGGCGCGGCGGACGCAAAATTTCACTTGGCGATCGCCGAAGCGAGTCATAACGCGGTGTTGCTGCACACCATTCGTGGGCTGTTCGACCTGCTCAAGCGCAACGTGGTGACCAACATTGGCGGCATGTACAAACAGCGCTCCGAAACCCGCGATATGCTGATTGCGCAGCACAGAGAATTGTACCTGGCGATTATCGAAGGAAAGGCGGAGCAGGCGCGGGAGGTTTCCAGTCGACACATTCTGTATGTGCAGGAAGTGCTGGAAGAGGTGCGTCAGGAAGTGCAGCGCGTGGCTCGGGCGGAGCGGCGCAAGGGGATGTAGTCAGTTAGTTCTGTGGTGATTGGACGATTGCATTCGCGAGCAAGCCCGCTCCCACAGGTTCCGGGTCTGCCACATAAATGTCGGCATCCACGGATAATGTGGGAGCGGGCTTGCTCGCGAAAGCGATCTGAAGGCGAAAGAACTAGTCTTCCTTGCCCTTGTTTCGCACCGCACGCTGCAACTCACGACCGGCGTCGCGCTCGCGTTCGGTATCACGCTTGTCGTATTCCTTCTTGCCCTTGCCCAGAGCGATCTCGCACTTGACCATGTGCTTGCTCCAGTACCAGGACAGGCACACGCAGGCGTAACCTTTTTGCTGCACGGCAGCAGCCAGCTTTTCCAGCTCGCGCCGGTTGAGCAGCAATTTGCGGGTGCGGGTCGGATCGGCGATGACGTGGGTGCTGGCCGTCATCAATGGCGTAATGTGGCTGCCGAGCAGCCAGGCTTCGCCATCTTTGAGCAGCACGTAACTGTCAACCAGTTGTAGTTTGCTTGCCCGCAAACTTTTTACTTCCCAGCCGGCCAGGACCAGACCAGCCTCGAACTTATGCTCGATGAAGTAATCGTGTCGCGCCTTTTTGTTCTGCGCGATGGTCCCTGTTGGGTGTTTCTTCTGTTTAGCCATAGGGGCGGCATTATAGGGAGTTGCAAGCGAGTCGGCTACGGTATCGCTACGTGCTTGAGCAGGTTGATTGAATCCCGGACAATGCGGCCTCTTTTTTGAACGCTTGGGCGTGATAACGATGTCGACAGACAAGGTTTCTGTCCACGGCAGTTGGGCTAGCCGCTGGGTCTTCATACTCGCCGCGACCGGTTCGGCCGTGGGTTTGGGTAGTATCTGGAAATTCCCTTACATGGTCGGCGTCTACGGTGGCGGAGCCTTCGTGCTGATGTTCCTGACCTGTATCGCGCTGATCGGTGTGCCCGTGATGCTGGCCGAAACCCTGATCGGCCGCCGCGCACGGCAGAGCCCGGCCAATGCCTTGAAGGTCCTGGCGCTGGAAGCGGGGCATTCGGCGAAGTGGTCCTGGGGGGCGTTTGCCGGGATGATCACGGCGCTGCTGATTCTGTCTTTCTATAGTGTGGTCGGCGGCTGGTCGCTGGACTACATCATCGACATGGGGCGTGGCGACTTCCAGGGCGCGACACCTGATCAGGTCGGCGCCTACTTCGGCAATGTGATCGCCGACCCATGGCGCCTGACACTTTGGCACACGATTTTCATGCTCCTCTCCGCTGTGGTGATCGCCAAAGGCGTAGTCGCCGGGCTGGAGCGCAGCCTGCGAATCATGATGCCGCTGCTGTTCGTGATGGTGATTGTCCTGCTGGGCTACAGCATGACCACCGGCCATTTCATGGAGGGCGTGCATTTCATGTTCGACTTCCACCCGGAAAAAGTGCTCGACGGCTTGCTGCCGGCCATGGGGCATGCGTTCTTCTCCCTGAGCGTGGGCGTCGGTTCGATCATGATCTACGGTGCTTACATGCCGAAGAGCTCGTCGATTTCCGGCACCATTGTCGGTGTGGCGCTGCTCGATACTTTCGTTTCCCTGGTGGCCGGTCTGGCATTGTTTCCGATTGTGTTCGCTGCCGGCCTGAACCCGAGCGAAGGCCCTGGCCTGATGTTCGTCAGCCTGCCATTTGCCTTTGGCAACGTAGCGTTCGGCCAATTGATGGGCGTAGTGTTCTTCGTGCTGGTAGCGATTGCGGCCTGGAGTTCGGCGATTTCCCTGCTCGAGCCAATGGTGGCTTACCTGGTTGAGCGTACGAAGATCAGTCGTGCCTGGGTTACCTTCTGGTTGGCATTCATCTGCTGGTTCGTCGGTCTGGGTACGGTGTTTTCCTTCAATATCTGGAAGCAAGCCAAGTTTTTCGTGAACGAAGGCGGGATGTTCCACCTCTATCAATGGGGAGCCTCCGGTGGTCTGGACTTCTTCGGTGTGATCGATTTCTTCACCTCGCGGATCATGTTGCCACTCGGTGGTTTGTGTTTCGTGGTGTTTGCGGGCTGGGTGATGGGGCGTGAAGCGGTGCGCGACGAATTGTCGATCCGCCGTCCGGTGCTGTTCGCCTTGTCCCTGTTCTTGATGCGCTATGTGGCGCCCATCGGCATTCTTGTAGTGTTTGCCGCCCAGCTGTGGAAGTAACGCTGACATGACGACACACATTCAACGTTCGGCCCTGCTGCCATATCCGGCACAAGCGCTGTATGACCTGGTCAACGACGTGGCCCGCTATCCGGAATTCCTGCCGTGGTGCTCGTCGGCCGAAGTTCTGGAAAGTACTCCTGAGCTCATGCGCGCCAGCGTCGGCGTGGCCAAGGGCGGCCTTAGTCAGCATTTCGTGACGCGTAACACCCTGGTGCCCGGGCATTCGATCGAGATGAACCTCGAAGAAGGTCCGTTCAGCCAGTTGCATGGCATCTGGGTGTTCAAGCCGTTGGGCGAGAAGGCCTGCAAGATCAGTCTGGACTTGTCATTCGACTATTCGGGGCCGCTGGTGCGTGCGACGTTGGGGCCTTTGTTCAATCAGGCGGCGAATACGCTGATGGACGCGTTTTGCCAGCGTGCGAAACAGATGCATGGTTGAGGCCGTGATCAAGGTTGAAGTGGTGTATGCCGCTGTAGATCGTCAGCTATTGCTGACCGTAACGGTGCCGGTGGGTGCAACAGTGCGAGATGCGTTGCTCAAATCCGGCCTGAACAGCGAATTCCCTGAGCTGGATCTGGCCAGTTGTCCGGTTGGGATCTTTGGCAAAGTGATCGCTGAGCCGGCCAATCGTCCGGTTCAGGCGGGGGATCGCCTCGAGATTTACCGACCGTTGCTCGCCGATCCAAAAGAGGTTCGCCGGTTGCGTGCAGCCAAAGCGGCCGAGGCCAAAGCCCGGAATCAGTGATCCGGTTAAACGCCAGGCGATAAAAAACCCGGACATGCCGGGTTTTTTATTGCGTCGCAAATTATTGCGGCGAGGTTTCCAGCGGTTCTGGCGTCGGGACTGGAACGGTTTCCACGTTGTCCACGTCCTTCTGGATCTGATCCAGCAACGACCCAGGCTTGACCGGTTTTTCTGGCTTCGGCTTCTCGGCGTTTTCGGCAGGCGCGGTCACGGTAGTGTCGCTGTCCTTGCCGAGAATGGCTTCGTCGCGGCTCACGCCTGGCATGAAATCGCCAGAGAGGCTGACAAGTTGGTCATTTGGGTTGAAGATAACGCTAATGCGTTCCTGTTGGCGTTCTCCGCCACCCGGTTGCAGGCTGTACAGATAATCCCAGCGATCGGCATGGAACGTGTCGGTCAGCAGAGGGTTACCCATGATAAACCGTACTTGCCGGCGGGTCATTCCCGGGCGTAACTGGTCTATCATGTCCTGCGTGACGACATTGCCCTGCTGGATGTCGATTTTGTAAACCCCGGGGAATGAACAACCGGCGAGTGCGAGCAGTCCCACAAAGGTGAAACTGGTTAGCAAGAGCTTGGTGTTTTGCATCGGTGGGCGACTTCCACTATCTTGGCTGGGACAACGTAAACGCCGATCATACCCGCATTAAGAGAAGCTGCGAAGCAGCATCGCGAGAAAGCTGACCATGGTTGAAAATAGCGAACTACGCAAAGCCGGCCTCAAAGTGACCCTTCCACGGGTCAAAATTCTGCAAATGCTCGATTCCGCCGAGCAACGCCACATGAGTGCCGAGGATGTCTACAAGGCGCTGATGGAGGCTGGTGAGGACGTCGGTCTGGCCACGGTTTACCGTGTCCTGACCCAGTTCGAGGCAGCTGGCCTTGTGGTGCGGCACAACTTCGACGGAGGCCATGCGGTCTTCGAGCTGGACGACGGCAAGCATCACGACCACATGGTCAACGTCGAGACCAGTGAAGTGATCGAATTCTTCGACGAAGAAATCGAGCGGCTGCAGAAAGCAATCGTCGACAAGTATGGCTTCGAGATGGTTGATCACAATCTTGTACTGTACGTGCGCAAGAAAAAGTAAGCATGTCGCGCGAACTTCAGGTTCGCGAAACGAACGAAGGCGACCCCAGGGTCGCCTTCGTGCTTTCTGCTGTTCTTAAATTTTCGCGGTAACGACCATCTTTTTCGCGTGAGCCAGTGATTCCTTGGTGAGATCGATGCCGCCCAGCATCCGTGCCACTTCTTCAACGCGATCGGTCTTGCTCAGTTTGGAGACGGCTGTATGCGTGGCGTCTTCACCGCGGACCTTGTGTACAAATAGATGTTGATGCCCCTGCGCCGCCACTTGCGGCAAGTGAGTCACGGTCAGAACCTGCCCACGCTCCCCGAGGCGTCGCAGCAACTGGCCGACAATCTCGGCGGTCGGGCCGCCGATACCCACGTCCACTTCGTCGAACACCAGTGTCGGTACGCGGGAAGTCTGTGCAGTAATCACCTGAATCGCCAGGCTGATACGCGACAGTTCGCCACCCGACGCCACTTTTGCCAGGGCTTTCAATGGTTGCCCCGGGTTGGCGCTTACCAGCAGTTCTACTTGTTCGAGTCCATTGGGCAGCAGTTCGTCGCTGCTGTTGGGGCGCAGTTCGATGGTGAAGCGGCCGCCGGGCATGCCCAAACGCTGGATTTCCTGTTCCACGGCGCTGGCCAGGCTGCTTGAGGCTTGATGTCGCAGATCGCTCAGCTCACGGGCCTTCTCCTGGTAATGGCGGGCGTAGGAGGCCAGCTCATCGCTCAGGCGTTCGATGGATTCGTCGTTGGCATTCAGGGTTTCGATTTCATCGAGTAGCTTCTGCTGCATCTCGGCGACCTCGGTCGGCTGGATGCGGTGTTTGCGCGCCAGGGTGTAGATGGCATCGAGGCGTTCTTCCAGGTATTGAAGGCGGGCCGGGTCGGCGTCGAAATTGTCGAGGAAACGGTTGAGCTCGCCCACGGCTTCTTCAACCTGAATCTGCGCGCTGGTCAGCAGGCTGCTGGCTTCGCCCAAGGCGCCGATCGAATTGTTCACGCTCGATAGGCGATTAAGGCTGGCGGTGAGCGCGTTCAATACGTTGCCGGAATCACTTTCGCTGCATTGTTCGACCACTTGCCGACAAATGCCCAGCAGGGTTTCGGCGTTGGTCAGGTTCTTGTGTTCCTGTTCCAGCTGCTCCAGCTCGGTTTCGCCAAGGCCGAGGTTTTCCAGTTCTTCGAGTTGGTAGCTGAGCAATTGATGGCGGGCGCGTTGTTCGTCGCCGGAGTTGGAAAGGCGTTCCAGTTCCTGGCGGGTCTGGCGCCAGCGTTGGGCAGCCAGTTGCACCTGGCGGGCGAGGTCTGTGGCACCGGCGTATTCGTCGAGCAGGCGGCGATGGGTATCGGTTTTGAGCAGGGATTGGTGTTCGTGCTGGCTGTGGATATCGATCAGCAACTCGCCCAGGGCCTTCAAGTCACCGAGAGGGCAGGGGGTGCCGTTGATATAGCCGCGGGATCGCCCTTCAGCGGTGATCACTCGACGCAGAATGCACGGGCCGTCGTTCTCGAGGTCGCGCTCGGCCAGCCAGGCGCTGGCTTCCGGGATGTCGATCAGGTCGAAGGTGGCCAGGATATCGGCCTTGTCGGCGCCCGGGCGGACCACGCCGCTGTCGGCGCGATCGCCCAGGGTCAGGCCCAGGGCGTCGAGCATGATCGACTTGCCGGCGCCGGTTTCCCCTGTGATCACGCTCATCCCGCGATCGAGTTCGAGATCGAGATGTTCAACGATGGCGTAGTTATGTACGGACAGGTGCACCAGCATAAAGGCCGCTCCCAGGCTTTAAGTCTGGTTATTTATACAGTGTTTTGTTTCGGGCTGACAATGCCCTCTCTTAGGTCGATTTGCTTGATTTGCGAAAATCCTTAGCGCAATGAGGAATGACAATGCAGCTGTTTTTTGTAGGGGTAATCATCAAATAGCCCTTGAAGCTGAATTTTGCGGCCCCATATACCGGGGCAGAAGCGCGAGTTGAGCTCGCGGACGATATTGGAAGGAGAAATCTATGGCTGACGAACAGACAGTGGATACGCAAAATCTAGACGCCAACCAGGGCCCCGAGGCTTCGGGTGAAGACCTGGCGGCTCGTGTACAAGTGCTCGAAGAGCAATTGGCTGGTGCGCAGGATCAGGCTTTGCGTGTAGCCGCCGATCTGCAGAACGTCCGCCGCCGTGCCGAGCAGGACGTTGAAAAGGCTCACAAATTCGCCCTGGAAAAGTTCGCTGGCGACCTGCTGCCGATCATCGACAGCCTGGAGCGCGGCCTGGAGCTGTCCAACCCTGACGACGAAAACATTCGTCCGATGCGCGAAGGGATCGAACTGACCCTGAAAATGTTCCAGGACACCCTGAAACGTTATCACCTGGAAGCGATCGATCCTGAAGGCGAACCCTTCAACGCCTCGCATCACCAGGCAATGGCCATGCAGGAAAGCGCCGACGTCGAGCCAAACAGCGTGCTCAAGGTGTTTCAGAAGGGCTACCAGCTTCACGGTCGCCTGCTGCGCCCGGCCATGGTCGTGGTCAGCAAGGCACCTGCACCGGTTTCGCCTTCGATTGACGAGCAGGCTTGAAATTAGCCGCAAGGCCCCCATTTAGAAGTCAAGCGTTTAAGTGCTACCGCAGTCAGCCACCACTACTGCGGCATCCAAATCCAAAGTTTCGGGAGAGTGAACATGGGCAAAATTATCGGTATCGACCTGGGGACTACCAACTCCTGCGTCTCCGTGCTGGAAAACGGCAAAGCCAAAGTTATTGAAAACGCTGAAGGCGCGCGTACCACGCCGTCGATCATCGCTTATGCCAACGACGGTGAAATCCTGGTTGGCCAGTCGGCCAAGCGTCAGGCGGTGACCAATCCGCATAACACCCTGTACGCGGTGAAGCGTCTGATCGGTCGTCGTTTTGACGAAGAAGTCGTACAGAAAGACATCCAGATGGTCCCTTACAAGATCGTCAAGGCTGACAACAACGACGCCTGGGTTGAAGTGAACGGCCAGAAAATGGCGCCGCCACAAATTTCGGCTGAAATTCTGAAGAAAATGAAGAAGACCGCCGAAGACTACCTCGGCGAGCCAGTGACCGAAGCGGTGATCACCGTTCCGGCCTACTTCAACGACAGCCAGCGTCAAGCCACCAAAGACGCCGGCCGCATCGCGGGTCTGGACGTTAAACGTATCATCAACGAACCAACCGCAGCCGCACTGGCCTACGGTATGGACAAGGCCAAAGGCGATCACACCGTGATCGTTTACGACTTGGGCGGCGGTACTTTCGACGTTTCCGTGATCGAAATCGCTGAAGTTGATGGCGAGCACCAGTTCGAAGTGTTGGCCACCAACGGTGACACTTTCCTGGGTGGTGAAGACTTTGACATTCGTCTGATCGACTACCTCGTTGACGAGTTCAAGAAAGAAAGCGGCATGAACCTCAAGGGTGACCCGCTGGCCATGCAGCGCCTGAAAGAAGCCGCTGAGAAAGCCAAAATCGAACTGTCCTCGAGCCAGTCGACCGACGTGAACCTGCCGTACATCACTGCAGACGCTACCGGTCCTAAGCACTTGAACGTGAAAATCTCCCGCGCCAAGCTCGAAGCGCTGGTTGAAGACCTGGTTCAGCGCACCATCGAACCTTGCCGCATCGCGATGAAAGACGCCGGTATCGACGTTGGTTCGATCAACGACGTGATCCTGGTCGGCGGTCAGACCCGTATGCCACTGGTTCAGAAGCTGGTAACCGATTTCTTCGGTAAAGAAGCACGTAAAGACGTCAACCCTGACGAAGCTGTTGCCATGGGTGCTGCTATCCAGGGCGCGGTATTGGCTGGTGACGTGAAAGACGTTCTGCTGCTCGACGTCAGCCCGCTGACTCTGGGTATCGAAACCATGGGCGGCGTAATGACCGCGCTGATCGAGAAAAACACCACGATTCCTACCAAGAAATCGCAAGTGTTCTCGACTGCCGACGACAATCAGGGCGCAGTGACCATTCACGTACTGCAAGGTGAGCGTAAGCAGGCCGCACAGAACAAGTCCCTGGGCAAGTTCGACCTGGCCGAGATTCCACCAGCACCACGTGGCGTGCCACAAATCGAAGTGACCTTCGACATCGACGCCAACGGCATTCTGCACGTCGGCGCGAAAGACAAGGCTACCGGCAAGACTCAGTCGATCGTGATCAAGGCCAACTCCGGTCTGTCCGAGGAAGAAATTCAGCAGATGGTTCGCGATGCTGAAGTGAACGCTGAAGAAGACCGCAAGTTCGAAGAGCTGGCCAGCGCCCGTAACCAAGGCGATGCCCTGGTTCACTCGACGCGCAAAATGGTCGCTGATGCTGGCGATAAAGTGAGCGCTGAAGAGAAGACTGCAATCGAAGCCGCTGTAGTTGCCCTGGAAACCGCCATCAAAGGCGACGACAAGGCCGCTATCGAAGCCAAGGTTGAAGAGCTGTCCAAAGTCTCCGCGCCAGTGGCTCAGAAGATGTACGCCGACCAGGCTCAGCCAGCTGAAGGCGCGGCACCGCACGACGAGAAAGCTGAAAAAGCTGACGACGTCGTCGATGCCGAGTTCGAAGAAGTCAAAGACCACAAGTAAGTTGTTGGTCGCCCGGTTGACTGCCTTCAGGCGGTGACTGGTAGGATGTCGCCGCGCGGGAGCTTGCTCCCGCGTTGGCGTGTCTGGAGTAAGCGAATTTTTACAGCATGCGACAACGCTCGAATGCTGGCGGTATGACCGAAAATGCTCCTGCCTTTCGAGTCGAAAGTACCGCATCGAATCAAAGACCAGGATCGTTGAATTGACGTGAGTTGGGTCCGGGCCTGTATTGGGGCTCAACGAGTTTGGCGAGGCTCAGGAGAGGTTTGCCGAACGTCCTTAAGAGTGCAAAGACTTATGGCAAAGCGTGACTATTACGAAGTATTGGGTGTTGAGCGTGGCTCAAGCGAAGCGGACCTGAAGAAGGCCTACCGTCGCCTGGCGATGAAGCATCACCCGGACCGTAATCCCGATGACAAAGCGTCGGAAGATATGTTCAAGGAGGCCAACGAGGCCTACGAAGTGCTGTCCGATTCCAGCAAGCGCGCGGCCTATGATCAATACGGTCATGCCGGTGTCGACCCGAGCATGGGTGGCGGCGGTGCCGGGTTTGGCGGTCAGAATTTCTCCGACATCTTTGGCGATGTCTTCAGTGACTTCTTCGGTGGCGGTCGCGGCGGTGCTCGTGGCGGCGCTCAGCGCGGCAGCGATCTGCGTTACACCCTGGAGCTGAACCTGGAAGAAGCGGTGCGCGGCACGACCGTGAATATCCGTGTTCCGACATTGGTCAACTGCAAGCCGTGCGATGGCTCGGGCGCCAAGAAAGGCTCCTCGCCGATCACGTGCCCGACGTGCGGCGGTATCGGTCAGGTACGCATGCAGCAGGGCTTCTTTTCGGTGCAGCAGACCTGCCCACGCTGCCATGGCCAAGGCAAGATCATTTCCGATCCGTGCGATTCCTGCCGCGGCGAAGGTCGTGTCGAAGAGTACAAGACCCTGTCGGTGAAAGTGCCGGCCGGTGTCGATACTGGCGACCGTATTCGCTTGTCTGGTGAAGGCGAGGCGGGTGCGCAGGGTGGTCCGACCGGCGACTTGTACGTGGTAATCAACGTGCGCGAGCACGCGATCTTCCAGCGTGACGGCAAGCACCTGTTCTGCGAAGTGCCAATCAGCTTCGTCGATGCAGCGCTGGGCGGCGAGCTGGAGATTCCGACCCTTGATGGTCGGGTCAAGCTGAAGATTCCGGAAGGGACTCAGACCGGTAAGCAGTTCCGTGTTCGCGGCAAAGGCGTCGCGCCGGTTCGTGGTGGCGGTGCGGGTGACCTGATGTGCCGCGTGGCGGTCGAAACCCCGGTCAACCTGGGTCGTCGTCAGCGCGAATTGCTGGAGGAGTTGCGCAGCTCCCTGGCGGGTGACAACAGTCATTCGCCGAAAACCACCGGTTGGTTCGAAGGCGTGAAGCGCTTCTTCGGCGATTTGTAAGGAGTCGGCATGCGACGTATAGCTGTGATGGGCGCTGCCGGGCGCATGGGTAAGATTCTGGTCGAAGCGGTGCAGCAACGCGCGCCGCTGACCGGCCTGACAGCAGCCATCGTGCGCCCCGGCAGCACGCTGATTGGCGTGGATGCCGGTGAGCTGGCATCGCTGGGGCGTATCGGTGTGCCGCTGTCCGGTAAGCTGGATGCGGTGGCCGATGAGTTCGATGTGTTGATCGACTTCACGCTCCCGGAAGTGATGCTGAAAAACCTGGAGTTCTGCCGTAAAGCGGGCAAGTCCATGGTGATCGGCACCACGGGGCTGGACGCGGCGCAGAAGCAGTTGCTGGCCGAGGCGAGCAAGGATATTGCGATTGTGTTCGCGGCCAATTTCAGTGTTGGTGTAAACCTGTCGCTGAAGCTGCTCGATATGGCAGCTCGTGTGCTGGGCGATGAGGCTGACATCGAAATCATCGAGGCCCATCATCGGCACAAGATCGACGCCCCTTCAGGCACGGCTCTGCGCATGGGCGAAGTGATCGCCAGTGCACTGGATCGTGATCTGCAGAAGGTCGCGGTTTATGGTCGTGAAGGTCACACCGGTGTGCGTGAGCGTGAAACGATCGGCTTCGCGACTGTTCGCGGTGGTGATGTGGTCGGTGATCATACGGTGCTGTTCGCCTGCGAGGGTGAGCGACTGGAAATCACGCACAAGGCATCCAGCCGTATGACCTTCGCCAAGGGGGCGGTACGGGCAGCTTTGTGGCTGGACGGTCGTGAACCAGGCCTTTACGACATGCAAGACGTGCTCGACCTGCGGTAAGATGTGCCCGAAATCGGGTTCAAACTCAGCGTTTGAGCCCGGTTTTAAACTGCCAAGCGACGTCCTGTCGCATTCTCCGGCCTTTAGGGCTCATTGGCGGTAGACCAAAAATGCCTTTTTCTGTAAGCTACAGCTTTAGTGTGTCCACTAAAAGCGCGCAGAATAATTCGATGAAGAAGCGGGGTGACGTGTCCATACGTCACTCCGCTTTTTTACAACCTGCGATCGCCCTTTCAGGCTTTATTTACGGGAGGTCTTCTTGACTAAGCCAGCCATACTCGCCCTTGCTGATGGCAGCATTTTTCGCGGCGAAGCCATTGGAGCCGACGGTCAAACCGTTGGTGAGGTGGTGTTCAACACCGCAATGACCGGCTATCAGGAAATCCTTACCGATCCTTCCTACGCCCAACAGATCGTTACCCTGACTTACCCGCACATCGGCAATACCGGCACCACGCCGGAAGACGCCGAGTCCGATCGCGTCTGGTCCGCTGGCCTGGTCATCCGTGACCTGCCACTGGTTGCGAGCAACTGGCGCAACACGATGTCACTGTCCGACTACCTGAAAGCCAACAATGTGGTGGCAATCGCCGGTATCGACACTCGCCGCCTGACACGCATCCTGCGTGAGAAAGGCGCGCAGAACGGCTGCATCATGGCCGGTGACAACATTTCCGAAGAAGCCGCCATCGCCGCCGCCCAGGGCTTCCCTGGCCTTAAAGGCATGGACCTGGCGAAAGTCGTCAGCACCAAAGAGAAGTACGAATGGCGCTCGACTGTCTGGGACTTGAAAACCGACAGCCACGCGACCATCGACGCTTCCGATCTGCCGTACCACGTGGTTGCCTACGACTATGGCGTCAAGGTCAATATCCTGCGCATGCTGGTCGAGCGCGGCTGCCGCGTGACCGTGGTGCCTGCGCAGACTCCAGCCGCCGAAGCATTGGCACTGAAACCGGACGGCGTGTTCCTGTCCAACGGACCGGGCGACCCTGAGCCTTGCGACTACGCGATCCAGGCAATCAAGGACGTGCTGGAAACCGAGATTCCGGTGTTCGGTATCTGCCTTGGTCACCAGCTGTTGGCTCTGGCCTCCGGCGCCAAGACCCTGAAAATGGGCCATGGCCACCACGGTGCCAACCACCCGGTCCAGGATCTGGACAGCGGTGTGGTGATGATCACCAGCCAGAACCACGGTTTTGCGGTAGACGAAGCGACCCTGCCAGGCAACGTTCGGGCGATCCACAAATCGCTGTTCGACGGCACCCTGCAAGGCATCGAGCGTACCGACAAGAGCGCCTTCAGCTTCCAGGGTCACCCTGAAGCCAGCCCTGGCCCGAACGACGTAGCGCCACTGTTTGATCGCTTCATCAACGAAATGGCCAAGCGACGCTAATCGCTCGCCCTGATGTAGCGAAGCCTGAGGGCGGTCCCGAAACCGGTGGCCCCCTCAAGGCTTCAGAGATTGAACAAGACGGCTTGCCGACTGACCTGCGGATTTGAGTGACAACCCATGCCAAAACGTACAGACATTAAAAGCATCCTGATTCTCGGCGCTGGCCCGATCGTGATCGGCCAGGCCTGCGAATTCGACTACTCCGGCGCCCAGGCCTGTAAAGCCCTGCGCGAGGAGGGTTACCGCGTCATCCTGGTGAACTCCAACCCGGCGACCATCATGACCGACCCGGCCATGGCCGACGCCACCTACATCGAACCGATCAAGTGGCAGACCGTTGCCAAGATCATCGAGAAAGAGCGTCCGGACGCGCTGCTGCCAACCATGGGCGGCCAGACCGCTCTGAACTGCGCCCTGGACCTGGAACGCGAAGGCGTTCTGGAGAAGTTCGGCGTAGAAATGATCGGCGCCAACGCTGACACCATCGACAAGGCCGAAGACCGTTCGCGCTTCGACAAGGCGATGAAATCCATCGGTCTGGACTGCCCGCGTTCGGGTATTGCCCACAGCATGGAAGAGGCCAACGCGGTTCTCGAGCGTCTCGGCTTCCCGTGCATCATTCGTCCGTCCTTCACCATGGGCGGCACCGGTGGCGGTATCGCTTACAACCGTGAAGAGTTCGAAGAAATCTGCGCCCGCGGTCTGGACCTGTCGCCGACCAAAGAGCTGCTGATCGACGAATCGCTGATCGGTTGGAAAGAGTACGAAATGGAGGTTGTCCGCGATAAGAAGGACAACTGCATCATCGTCTGCTCCATCGAAAACTTCGACCCGATGGGCGTGCACACCGGTGACTCGATCACTGTTGCGCCAGCACAGACCCTGACCGACAAGGAATATCAGATCCTGCGTAACGCCTCCCTGGCGGTACTGCGCGAGATCGGCGTCGAGACTGGCGGTTCCAACGTCCAGTTCGGCATCTGCCCGAACACCGGCCGCATGGTTGTCATCGAGATGAACCCGCGGGTATCCCGTTCCTCGGCCCTGGCCTCGAAAGCCACTGGTTTCCCGATCGCCAAGGTCGCGGCAAAACTGGCTGTCGGTTACACCCTCGACGAGCTGTCGAACGACATCACCGGTGGCAAGACCCCGGCGTCCTTCGAGCCGTCCATCGACTACGTCGTCACCAAGCTGCCACGTTTCGCCTTTGAGAAGTTCCCGAAAGCCGACGCACGCCTGACCACACAAATGAAGTCGGTCGGTGAAGTCATGGCCATCGGCCGGACTTTCCAGGAATCCCTGCAGAAAGCCCTGCGCGGTCTGGAAGTGGGCGTTTGCGGCCTGGACGAGAAGCTCGACCTGAGCAACCCGGAAAGCATGAGCATCCTCAAGCGCGAACTGACCGTGCCGGGCGCCGAGCGTATCTGGTACGTCGCTGACGCGTTCCGCGCCGGCCTGTCGGTCGAAGATATTTTCGGCATGAACATGATCGATCCGTGGTTCCTGGTGCAGATCGAAGATCTGATCAAGGAAGAAGAGAAGGTCAAGACCCTGGGTCTGGCCAGCATCGACCACGACGTGATGTTCCGCCTCAAGCGCAAAGGCTTCTCCGACATGCGTCTGGCCAAGCTGCTGGGCGTGACCGAGAAGGCTCTGCGTCGCCACCGTCACAAGCTGGAAATCTTCCCGGTCTACAAGCGCGTTGACACCTGCGCGGCCGAGTTCGCCACCGACACCGCTTACCTCTACTCGACGTACGAGGAAGAGTGCGAAGCCGCGCCGTCGGGCCGCGACAAGATCATGATCCTCGGCGGCGGTCCAAACCGTATCGGCCAGGGCATCGAGTTCGACTATTGCTGCGTACACGCGGCACTGGCCCTGCGCGAAGACGGTTACGAGACCATCATGGTCAACTGCAACCCGGAAACCGTTTCCACCGACTACGACACCTCCGATCGTCTGTACTTCGAACCAGTGACCCTGGAAGACGTATTGGAAATCGTCCGCGTCGAGAAGCCGAAAGGCGTGATCGTCCAGTACGGCGGCCAAACCCCGCTGAAACTGGCGCGTGCCCTGGAAGAAGCCGGCGTGCCAATCATCGGCACCAGCCCTGACGCCATCGACCGTGCCGAAGACCGTGAGCGCTTCCAGCAAATGGTTGAGCGTCTGAACCTGCGTCAGCCGCCAAACGCCACCGTGCGCAGCGAAGACGAAGCAATTCGTGCCGCGGCCAAGATCGGTTACCCGCTGGTGGTTCGTCCGTCCTACGTACTGGGCGGCCGCGCGATGGAAATCGTCTACGAAGAAGAAGAACTCAAGCGCTACCTGCGTGATGCGGTGAAAGTGTCCAACGACAGCCCGGTGCTGCTCGATCACTTCCTCAACTGCGCGATCGAAATGGACGTGGATGCGGTCTGCGACGGCACCGACGTGGTGATTGGCGCGATCATGCAGCACATCGAGCAGGCCGGCGTTCACTCCGGTGACTCCGCGTGCTCCCTGCCGCCGTACTCGCTGCCCGCTCACATCCAGGACGAGATGCGCGAACAGGTCAAGAAAATGGCCCTGGAACTGGGCGTTGTCGGCCTGATGAACGTTCAGTTGGCGCTGCAAGGCGAAGACATCTACGTCATCGAAGTCAACCCGCGCGCTTCCCGTACCGTTCCGTTCGTGTCCAAGTGCATCGGTGTTTCCCTGGCAATGATCGCGGCTCGCGTGATGGCCGGTAAAACCCTGAAGGAAATCGGCTTCACCAAAGAAATCATTCCGAACTTCTACAGCGTGAAAGAGGCGGTGTTCCCATTCGCCAAATTCCCTGGCGTGGACCCGATCCTGGGCCCAGAGATGAAGTCCACCGGTGAAGTGATGGGCGTGGGCGACACCTTCGGCGAAGCCTTTGCCAAAGCCCAGATGGGCGCCAGCGAAGTGCTGCCGACTGGCGGTACCGCGTTCATCAGCGTGCGTGACGATGACAAGCCACTGGTTGCAGGCGTAGCCCGTGATCTGATCAACTTGGGCTTCGAAGTGGTCGCCACTGCCGGTACTGCCAGGCTGATCGAAGCCGCAGGCCTGAAAGTGCGTCGTGTGAACAAGGTGACCGAGGGTCGTCCGCACGTGGTCGACATGATCAAGAATGACGAAGTCACCCTGATCATCAACACCACCGAAGGTCGCCAGTCGATCGCCGATTCCTATTCCATTCGTCGTAATGCCTTGCAGCACAAGATCTACTGCACCACTACCATTGCTGCTGGCGAAGCTATCTGCGAAGCGTTGAAGTTCGGTCCCGAGAAGACCGTGCGCCGCTTGCAGGATTTACACGCAGGATTGAAGGCATGATCAAATACCCAATGACCGTCCAGGGCGCGAAAGCCCTGGAAGAAGAACACGCTCACCTGACCAAGGTCGTCCGTCCGAAGCTCAGCCAGGACATCGGTACGGCCCGCGAGTTGGGTGACTTGAAGGAAAACGCCGAATACCACGCTGCTCGCGAGCAGCAGGGGATGGTCGAGGCGCGGATTCGTGACATCGAAGGCCGGATTCAGAATCAGGTCATCATCGATGTCACGACCATTCCTCACACCGGCAAAGTGATTTTCGGCACCACCGTTGAAATCGCCAACGTCGAGACGGATGAGCGCGTCACTTACCACATCGTGGGTGAGGATGAGGCTGACTTCAAACTCGGCAAGATTTCGGTGGGTTCGCCACTGGCTCGCGCCTTGATCGCCAAGGAAGAGGGTGATGTGGTCGCCGTGAAAACGCCGGGTGGCGTTATCGAGTATGAGATTGTCGAAGTTCGCCACCTCTGAAAGAAGGCGCCCGCTACGTGCGGGCGCCATGCTTTGGCAGCTGACCCAAATGTTGTGGGTTGGCGGTCTGTGGCTGTTGCACATCGGTCTGCTGCCGGTGCTGGGGCGAATAGGCCTGGCGCCGCTGCTGATCGACGAAATTGCAGGCATGCTGAATACGCTGATGGTGGGATTTGCCGCAGCGTGTGTGATTTTTCAGGTTTTGGTGCTGGTTCAGGCCGAGGGCCTTGCCAGTCTATGGCGCGATATTCGTGGGCAACTGCTGATGATGGCGCTGTATGGGGGCGCGATGTATTTCGCGGTCCACGTAGGCTGGCCGCAGGCCGCGCATTGGCAGCTGTTCAGCTATCTTGTTCTGGGGTTTTCCGGGCTGGTGCTGGTGATGCAACCGGTGCCGGGATGGAGTGTGAGGGTGCGCGAAGCACACCCTTGACCCTTGTCATCACTTGAAGCGATGGACGTTCGACAGCTGCTTGTTGACGCTGAAGTTCTTGCGGTAAACCAGTGCCATCTTGCCGATGACTTGAACCAGATCGGCTTTGCCGGCCTTGCAGAGTTCTGCAATGGCTGCCAGGCGCGATTCGCGATCGAGGATGTTGAGCTTGATTTTGATCAGCTCGTGATCCGCCAAAGCGCGTTCAAGTTCGGCTAACACACCTTCAGTCAAACCGTTGTCAGCCACAATCAAAACTGGTTTCAGATGGTGGCCAATGGATTTGTACTGTTTCTTCTGCTCTTGAGTGAGCGGCATAATCTGACCCTTTAGTCTGGATTCTGTAAAATGGCGGCCATTTTACCCGAGGGTTCGTGGATCCGCCCAATTAATCACGACCCTTATCATCGAGGTGCCCAATGGCGCGTTCCAAGACAAGCCTTGGTTGGCTGAAAAGACATGTCAATGATCCCTATGTGAAGCAGGCGCAGAAGGATGGTTACCGCTCGCGTGCGAGTTACAAGCTTCTGGAGGTCCAGGAGAAATACAAGCTGATCCGTCCGGGTATGAGCGTTGTCGACCTGGGTGCGGCGCCCGGCGGCTGGTCGCAGGTCACTAGTCGGCTGATCGGTGGTCAGGGGCGTCTGATCGCCTCGGACATCCTGGAAATGGACAGCATTCCGGACGTGACTTTCATCCAGGGTGACTTCACCCAGGACGAAGTGCTCGCTCAGATCCTTGAAGCCGTGGGTAATTCGCAGGTGGACCTTGTGATTTCCGATATGGCCCCCAATATGAGTGGTACGCCTGAGGTGGACATGCCAAAAGCCATGTTTCTATGTGAGCTGGCTCTTGATCTGGCGGCTCGGATACTCAAGCCGGGTGGTAATTTCGTGATCAAGGTGTTTCAGGGCGAAGGGTTTGATGCTTACGTGAAGGACGCTCGTCAGAAATTCGACAAGGTCCAGATGATCAAGCCGGACTCTTCCCGTGGCAGTTCCCGCGAGCAATACATGCTGGCTTGGGGCTACCGCGGCCGTAGTGAGTAAATCGAGGTTTTTTTGCGGGTCGATAGGATTTTCGTATTTCGCCCCGTGAGCATTAGCGAATATTGTGTAGAAAGTGTTTCACAAAGGGTTACAGACGGCGCCTGCCAGAGCCGTAGGTAATGTAGTAAGTTAGGCCGGTGAATATCATGCGAAGCACGCGCCATTAGCGGAGCTTGCTTCAGAGGGTAGTTAATTGAACGATATGGCAAAGAATCTGATCCTGTGGTTGATCATCGCGGCTGTCCTGGTGACGGTGATGAACAACTTCTCCAGCCCTAACGAGCCGCAGACCCTCAACTATTCCGACTTCATCCAGCAGGTCAAGGATGGCAAGGTCGAGCGCGTAGCGGTTGATGGCTACGTGATTACCGGCAAGCGCAACGATGGCGACAGCTTCAAGACCATTCGTCCGGCAATCCAGGACAATGGCCTGATCGGCGACCTCGTGGATAACCACGTGGTAGTCGAAGGCAAGCAGCCTGAGCAGCAAAGCATCTGGACTCAACTCCTGGTCGCAAGCTTCCCGATCCTGGTGATTATCGCGGTCTTCATGTTCTTCATGCGGCAGATGCAGGGCGGTGCCGGTGGCAAGGGCGGGCCGATGAGCTTCGGCAAGAGCAAGGCGCGCCTGCTCTCCGAAGATCAGGTGAAAACCACTTTGGCTGACGTTGCCGGTTGCGACGAAGCCAAGGAAGAAGTTGGCGAGCTGGTCGAATTCCTGCGTGATCCGGGCAAGTTCCAGCGTTTGGGCGGTCGCATTCCTCGTGGCGTGCTGATGGTCGGTCCTCCTGGTACTGGTAAAACCTTGATCGCCAAGGCGATTGCCGGCGAAGCCAAAGTGCCGTTCTTCACTATTTCCGGTTCCGATTTCGTCGAAATGTTCGTCGGTGTCGGTGCCAGTCGTGTTCGTGACATGTTCGAGCAGGCGAAGAAGCACGCGCCATGCATCATCTTCATCGATGAAATCGACGCCGTCGGTCGCCACCGTGGTGCCGGCATGGGCGGCGGTCACGACGAGCGCGAACAGACACTCAACCAGTTGCTGGTGGAGATGGACGGCTTCGAAATGAATGACGGCATCATCGTCATTGCAGCAACCAACCGTCCCGACGTGCTGGACCCTGCATTGCTGCGTCCGGGTCGTTTCGACCGTCAGGTCGTGGTCGGTCTGCCGGATATCCGTGGTCGCGAGCAGATTCTCAAAGTCCACATGCGCAAAGTGCCAATGGGTGACGACGTCGCTCCGGCCGTGATCGCGCGTGGTACTCCTGGTTTCTCCGGTGCCGACCTGGCCAACCTGGTGAACGAGGCGTCGTTGTTCGCGGCTCGTGCCGGCAAGCGCATCGTCGAGATGAAAGAGTTCGAACTGGCCAAAGACAAGATCATGATGGGCGCCGAGCGCAAATCCATGGTCATGTCCGAGAAAGAGAAGCAGAACACTGCTTATCACGAAGCTGGTCACGCTATCGTCGGTCGCGTTGTCCCTGAGCATGACCCGGTCTACAAAGTGTCGATCATCCCGCGCGGTCGTGCGCTCGGTGTGACCATGTTCCTGCCAGAAGAAGATCGCTACAGCCTGTCCAAGCGTGCGCTGATCAGCCAGATCTGCTCGCTGTACGGCGGTCGTATCGCTGAAGAGATGACCCTTGGCTTCGACGGTGTCACAACCGGTGCATCCAACGACATCATGCGTGCCAGCCAGATCGCACGGAACATGGTGACCAAGTGGGGCTTGTCGGAAAAACTCGGTCCGTTGATGTACGCCGAAGAAGAGGGCGAAGTGTTCCTCGGTCGTGGCGGCGGTGGTCAACATGCCAGCTTCTCCGGCGAGACAGCCAAACTGATCGACTCCGAAGTACGCAGTATCATTGACCAGTGCTACGGCACGGCCAAACAGATCCTTACGGATAACCGTGACAAGCTCGATGCCATGGCGGATGCCTTGATGAAGTACGAGACGATCGATGCTGATCAGATCGATGACATCATGGCGGGTCGTACGCCTCGCGAACCTCGCGACTGGTCTGGTAGCAGCGATACTTCCGGTACGCCTCCGGCTGTGCAGGATGGGCGTCCGGAAACACCAATCGGTGGCCCGGCTGCTGACGTATAAGGTTTGAAATGACTTCTGTTCAGTCCTCGACCCGGTTGCCTTGCGGCAACCGGGTTCTTGATTTGGCCCAGACGCATGTCATGGGCATTCTCAATGTCACTCCCGACTCCTTTTCCGATGGCGGCCGATACAGTCAGCTGGATGCGGCCCTGCGCCATGCTGAGGCGATGGTGGCGGCTGGCGCGACGCTGATCGACGTTGGTGGTGAATCGACCCGCCCCGGTGCCAGGGCGGTTTCACCGCTTGAAGAGCTCGAGCGGGTAGCGCCTATCGTTGAACGCATCAGTCGTGAACTCGATGTGATCATCTCGGTCGATACCTCCACGCCGGCAGTTATGCGTGAAACCGCAAGGCTGGGGGCGGGTTTGATCAATGATGTGCGTTCGTTGCGTCGAGATGGCGCTCTGGATGCGGCAGCGGCCACCGGCTTGCCGGTATGTCTGATGCATATGCTCGGTGAGCCGGGCGACATGCAGGACAATCCGCAGTACCAGGATGTGACGAAAGAGGTCAGCGAGTTTCTCGCCGAGCGCATGGTTCAGTGCGCGTCGGTAGGCATCCCTGCTGAGCGGATCATCCTCGATCCGGGCTTCGGCTTCGCGAAAACCTTGCAGCACAACCTGAGCTTGTTTAAGCATATGGAGGCCTTGCATGCCTTGGGGCGGCCCCTGTTGGTCGGGGTTTCGCGAAAGAGCATGATCGGGCAAGCCTTGAATCGGCCGGTGGGAGAGCGTCTGCATGGCGGTTTGGCGCTCGCGGCACTGGCTTCAATCAAGGGGGCGCGTATATTGCGCGTCCATGATGTGGCCGAAACCGTCGATGTGGTGCGGATGATCGCCGCCGTAGAATCAGCCGAATAAGAATGATGGAGTACTTATGAGCAAAAAATACTTTGGCACCGACGGCATTCGTGGTCGAGTCGGTCAATACCCGATTACTCCTGATTTCATGCTCAAGCTTGGCTGGGCGGCAGGCATGGCATTTCGCAGCATGGGTGCCTGCAAGGTGCTCGTGGGCAAGGACACCCGGATCTCTGGTTACATGTTCGAGTCGGCGCTTGAGGCCGGGCTGACCTCGGCAGGTGCTGATGTGATGCTCCTGGGGCCGATGCCGACGCCGGCCATCGCCTATCTGACACGTACCTTTCATGCTGAAGCCGGCATCGTGATCAGCGCTTCGCACAACCCTCATGACGACAACGGCATCAAATTTTTCTCCGGGAAGGGCACCAAGCTTCCGGATGAAGTCGAGTTGATGATTGAAGAGTTGCTCGACACCCCCATGACCGTGGTTGAGTCGAGCAAGATCGGCAAGGTATCGCGAATCAACGATGCCTCGGGCCGTTATATCGAATTCTGCAAGAGCAGCGTCCCGACCGGTACCAGCTTTGCCGGGCTGAAAATCGTGATCGACTGTGCTCATGGTGCGACCTATAAAGTGGCGCCTAGTGTGTTCCGTGAGCTGGGGGCCGATGTCGTTGTGCTTTCTGCTCATCCTAATGGCCTGAACATCAATGAGAATTGCGGTTCAACCCATATGGAGCCGCTGCAAGCTGCCGTATTGGCCGAGCACGCCGATTTGGGTATTGCCTTTGATGGAGATGGTGACCGGGTCCAGATGGTTGATCACACTGGCGCTGTCGTCGACGGTGACGAGTTGCTGTTCATCATTGCTCGCGATCTGCAAGAGCGCGGCAAGTTGCAGGGCGGTGTGGTCGGTACGCTGATGAGTAACCTGGGGCTGGAATTGGCCTTGGCGGATCTGTCTATTCCTTTTGTGCGCGCCAACGTTGGCGACCGTTACGTGATCTCCGAGTTGCTGGAACGCGATTGGCAGGTGGGCGGGGAAAACTCGGGGCACATTGTCTGCTTCAGTCATACCACCACCGGTGATGCAATTATTGCCGCGCTGCAGGTGTTGATGGCCCTGAAGAGGCGCGCTGAAGGCCTGGCTCAGTCCCGTCAGGCGTTGCGCAAGTGTCCTCAGGTGCTGATCAATGTCCGGTTTGGCGGTGGTGCGAATCCACTCGAACATCCGACCGTCAAGGAAGCGAGTGATCGTGTCACTCAGGCGATGGCCGGTCGTGGGCGCGTACTTTTACGCAAGTCCGGGACAGAGCCGCTGGTGCGGGTCATGGTCGAGGGCGAGGACGAAACGCAGGTTCGCGGTTACGCCGAAGAGCTGGCAAAACTGGTAACTGAAGTTTCTGTCTGATTTCGGCTTGCCAGCCATGATTGTGTTGGGTAACATCTGCGCCCACTTTGACCGACGAGGTACAGCATGCGTCGCCCTATGGTAGCTGGTAACTGGAAGATGCACGGTACCCGCGCCAGCGTCGCTGAGCTGATCAATGGCCTTAGTCATCTGGCCTTGCCAAGCGGTGTTGATGTTGCGGTATTTCCGCCTTGCTTGCATATCAATCAAGTGATTGATGGCTTGAAAGGTAAGTCGATTTCGGTCGGCGCGCAGAATTCTGCAGTGGAATCCATGCAAGGTGCATTGACCGGTGAAATTGCGCCGAGTCAGTTGGTGGATGCAGGTTGTTCCCTGGTGCTTGTCGGGCACTCCGAGCGCCGCCAGGTAATGGGCGAGCAGGATGGAATGCTGATTCGCAAGTTCGCAGCGGCGCAGGCATGTGGCTTGATTCCGGTGTTGTGCGTAGGGGAGACCCTTGAAGAGCGCGAAGCTGGAAAAACTCTTGAGGTTGTCGGGCGTCAGCTTGGCAGTATCATTGAGGAGCTGGGTGTAGGTGTCTTTGCAAAGGCAGTAATCGCTTACGAGCCGGTCTGGGCCATTGGCACCGGGCTGACTGCTTCGCCGCAACAGGCGCAGGATGTGCACGCAGCCATTCGCGCTCAGTTGGCGGCAGAGAATTCTGAAGTCGCGCAAGGTGTGCGGCTTCTATACGGCGGCAGCGTGAAGGCGGCCAATGCGGTCGAACTGTTCGGCATGCCGGATATCGATGGGGGGCTCATTGGTGGGGCTTCCCTGAATGCAGATGAGTTCGGTGCGATTTGTCGCGCCGCGGGAAACTGAAAAAATGCTGGAAACAGTCGTAGTCGTTTTTCATCTGCTGGGTGCATTGGGCGTAGTTGCTCTGGTTTTGCTGCAGCAGGGTAAAGGTGCGGATGCTGGCGCGTCTTTCGGAGCAGGTGCTTCAAATACTGTGTTCGGAAGCCAAGGTTCCTCTACCTTTCTTAGTAAGTTTACTGCTATACTTGCCGCCGGTTTCTTCATAACCAGCTTGGGGTTAGGTTACTTTGCTAAAGAGAAGGCTCATGAGCTGACTCAAGTAGGTTTGCCAAATCCAGCAGTGTTGGAAGTTCCAAAGCAACAACCGGCTTCTGATGATGTCCCGGTGCTTCAAGAGCAAAAGTCGGCTACTCCAGCGACTGACGTGCCTCCAGCTCAAGAGCAGAAGTAAGAAGGGTTTCAAACGTAGTATTGCCGAGGTGGTGGAATTGGTAGACACGCAACCTTGAGGTGGTTGTGCCCATAGGGTGTAGGGGTTCGAGTCCCCTTCTCGGTACCAATTATCAGGAGAGCCCGCTGTTGCGGGCTTTCTTGTAGGTGGAAGGTTACATTGACCCTGTCAGGGATCGGTCGTATACTTCCGCCCCAGCTTTGTCGCGGGGTGGAGCAGTCTGGTAGCTCGTCGGGCTCATAACCCGAAGGTCGTCGGTTCAAATCCGGCCCCCGCAACCAGTTTAAGGAGCCCCTTTTCAGGGGCTTTTTGTTAGCTGGACACTTTCAACGCCGCTGTTCAACGGCGTTTCAAGGATGGGCGTTTCGCCCATTTTTTTATTTTGCACAGCATGCACATACATGCACGAGGGGGTTCAGGTGTCGAGCAAGCTAGAAGAGTTGCAGGCCTTGCTGGCCCCGGTGGTCGTGGCCCTAGGCTATGAATGCTGGGGTATTGAGTTTTCGGCTCAAGGTCGCCACTCAATGTTGCGCGTTTATATTGATAAAGAGGGCGGCGTGCTGGTGGACGATTGTGCCATCGTCAGCCGTCAGATCAGCGGTGTACTGGATGTTGAAGATCCGATCGCCGTTGAATACACCCTTGAAGTTTCCTCGCCTGGCATGGAACGCCCACTGTTCACTATTGAGCAGTTTGCAAAATTTGCCGGTGAACAAGTGAAGATCAAGCTGCGCTCGCCTTTTGAAGGTCGGCGCAACTTTCAGGGCCTTCTGCGCGGTGTAGAAGAGCAGGACGTTGTGGTGCAGGTTGAAGACCATGAGTTCCTGTTGCCGATCGATATGATCGACAAGGCCAACATTATTCCCAGTTTTGACTGAGACGCGGATCCCGCGGATCCAATGGCTTGCGAAAGGCGAGGCGTACGATGAGCAAAGAAGTACTGCTGGTTGTTGAGTCGGTATCCAATGAAAAGGGCGTACCGGCAAACGTAATTTTTGAAGCGCTGGAGCTGGCTCTGGCCACTGCTACCAAAAAGCGTTTTGAGGACGAAGTCGATCTGCGTGTGGAAATCAATCGCCACACCGGTGCTTACGAGACATTCCGTCGCTGGACGGTCGTCGAAGAAGCAGACCTGGACGATCCGGCCATCGAAACCTGGCCAAGCAAGGTTGCCGAAACGCATCCTGGCGCCAAGGTCGGCGATGTTGTCGAAGAAAAGATCGAATCCATCGAGTTCGGCCGCATTGCTGCACAGACTGCCAAGCAAGTCATCGTGCAGAAAGTTCGCGAAGCCGAGCGTGCTCAAGTCGTCGACGCCTACCGCGAGCGCCTGGGGGAAATCATCTCCGGCACCGTGAAGAAAGTCACCCGCGACAACGTGATCGTCGACCTGGGCAATAACGCTGAAGCGTTGCTGGCCCGTGAAGACATCATTTCTCGCGAAACCTTCCGGGTTGGCGTGCGTCTGCGTGCGCTGCTCAAGGAAATCCGCACCGAGAACCGCGGCCCTCAGTTGATCCTGTCGCGTACCGCGCCGGAAATGCTGATCGAGTTGTTCCGCATCGAAGTGCCGGAAATTGCTGAAGGCCTGATCGAAGTAATGGCTGCGTCCCGCGACCCGGGTTCGCGCGCCAAGATCGCGGTCCGCTCCAAGGACAAACGCATTGACCCGCAAGGCGCTTGCATCGGTATGCGCGGTTCGCGCGTCCAGGCAGTGTCCGGCGAGTTGGGCGGTGAGCGTGTGGATATCGTCCTGTGGGACGATAACCCGGCGCAGTTCGTGATCAATGCAATGTCGCCGGCTGAAGTGGCGGCAATTATCGTTGACGAAGATGCCCATGCAATGGACATCGCCGTTGGCGCAGACAATCTGGCTCAGGCCATCGGTCGCGGTGGTCAGAACGTGCGTCTGGCTAGCCAGTTGACTGGCTGGACCCTGAACGTGATGACCGAATCGGACATCCAGGCTAAGCAGCAAGCAGAAACCGGCGACATCCTGCGCAACTTCATCGACGAGCTGGAAGTCGACGAAGACCTGGCACAGGTGCTGGTAGATGAAGGCTTCACCAGCCTGGAAGAGATTGCCTACGTACCGTTGGAAGAAATGCTCAACATCGACGGCTTTGACGAAGAAACCGTCAACGAGCTTCGCGCTCGCGCCAAGGATCGTTTGTTGACTAAAGCCATCGCTACTGAGGAAAAGCTGGCAGACGCCCATCCGGCCGAAGACCTGCTCTCGCTTGAGGGTATGGACAAGGATTTGGCGATGGAACTGGCGGTGCGCGGCGTAATTACCCGCGAAGACCTGGCCGAGCAGTCTATTGACGACCTGCTCGACATCGACGGCATTGACGATGATCGTGCCGGCAAGTTGATCATGGCCGCCCGAGCCCATTGGTTCGAGTAATTAGGCGCGGCCTGAGGAGAGAAGTGCATGACGCAAGTCACGGTGAAACAACTGGCCGATGAGGTCAAAACACCGGTAGAGCGCCTGTTGCAGCAGATGCGTGAGGCAGGTCTGCCGCACACCGCCGCCGATGAAGGTGTGAGCGATAGTGAGAAGCAGTCTTTGCTGACTCACTTGAAGAGCAGCCACAAGGCGAAAGTGGAAGAACCGCGCAAGATTACATTGCAGCGCAAAACCACCAGCACCCTGCGTGTTGCTGGTAGCAAGAGCATCAGCGTTGAAGTACGCAAGAAGAAAGTCTTCGTACAACGCAGCCCGGAAGAAATCGAAGCCGAGCGCAAACGCGAACTGGAAGAACGCCGCGCAGTAGAAAATGCTGCTCGTCAGAAGGCTGAAGAAGAAGCCAAGCGTCGCGCCGAAGAAGAAGCGCGTCGCCAGCCTGCTGCTGCGCAAACCGCTACTAACGACGCCGTTGCAGCGCCTGCTGCAGTTGCCGAACCAGTGCGTGAAAGCGCGCCGGTTGTTGCAGCTGCACCAGCACCTGCGGCCGACACTCGTAAGCGCGACGAACAGCGTCGTCCGGACAAACCACGTGCCGACGATGCCAATCGTCGTGGCAGTGGCGATGGCGAGCGCAAAAACGCTCCGCATCGTGCTTCGGTCAAGGAAAAAGCGCCTGCTCCACGTGTTGCGCCACGTACTACCGACGAAGAAAGCGATGGCTTCCGTCGTGGTGGTCGCGGCAAGGCCAAGCTGAAGAAGCGCAACGCCCACGGTTTCCAGAGCCCAACCGGCCCTGTTGTGCGCGAAGTGAAGATCGGCGAGACCATCACTGTTGGCGATCTCGCCCAGCAGATGTCGGTCAAGGCTGCTGAAATCATCAAGTTCATGTTCAAACTGGGTACTCCAGCGACCATCAACCAGGTACTGGATCAGGAAACTGCCCAACTGGTTGCCGAAGAGCTGGGCCACAAAGTGACCCTGGTCAGCGACACCGCCCTGGAAGATTCCCTGGCCGAGTCCCTGAAGTTTGAAGGTGAAGCGTTCTCCCGTGCACCGGTTGTGACCGTAATGGGTCACGTTGACCACGGTAAGACCTCGCTGCTCGACTACATCCGTCGTGCCAAGGTAGCTGCTGGCGAAGCCGGTGGTATCACCCAGCACATCGGTGCGTACCACGTTGAAACCGAGCGCGGCATGGTCACCTTCCTCGACACCCCTGGTCACGCCGCGTTTACCGCCATGCGTGCCCGTGGTGCCAAGGCGACCGACATCGTGATCCTGGTGGTTGCAGCGGACGACGGCGTAATGCCGCAGACCGTTGAAGCCGTTCAGCACGCCAAGGCTGCTGGTGTTCCGCTGGTTGTTGCAGTGAACAAAATCGACAAGCCGGGCGCCGATCTTGATCGCATCCGTAGCGAATTGTCGGTTCACGGCGTGACCTCGGAAGAGTGGGGCGGCGACACCCCGTTCGTATCGGTTTCGGCGAAAGTCGGTACTGGCGTGGACGAGTTGCTTGAAGCGGTCCTGCTGCAAGCTGAAGTTCTCGAACTGAAAGCGACCCCTTCGGCTCCTGGCCGTGGCGTTGTGGTTGAATCGCGTCTCGACAAAGGTCGTGGTCCGGTTGCAACCGTTCTGGTTCAAGACGGTACCCTGCGCCAAGGCGACATGGTGCTGGTCGGTTCGAACTATGGCCGCGTTCGCGCCATGCTCGACGAGAACGGCAAGCCAATCAAGGAAGCCGGTCCTTCCATTCCTGTCGAGATTCTCGGCCTGGACGGTACCCCGGACGCTGGCGACGAGATGAGCGTTGTTGCCGACGAGAAGAAAGCCCGTGAAGTGGCTCTGTTCCGTCAAGGCAAGTTCCGCGAAGTCAAACTGGCCCGCGCTCACGCTGGCAAGCTTGAAAACATCTTCGAGAACATGGGGCAGGAAGAGAAGAAGACGCTCAACATCGTCCTCAAATCCGACGTCCGTGGTTCGCTGGAAGCGTTGAACGGTGCCTTGAATGGCCTGGGTAACGACGAAGTGCAAGTGCGTGTGGTCGGTGGCGGTGTCGGTGGTATCACCGAATCCGACGCCAACCTGGCCCTGGCCTCCAACGCTGTACTGTTCGGCTTCAACGTGCGTGCCGATGCTGGCGCTCGCAAGATCGTCGAGCAGGAAGGTCTGGATATGCGTTACTACAACGTGATCTACGACATCATCGAAGACGTCAAGAAAGCCCTCACCGGTATGCTGGGCAGCGATGTTCGCGAGAACATCCTGGGTACCGCTGAAGTGCGTGACGTGTTCCGTTCGCCGAAGTTTGGCGCGATCGCCGGTTGCATGGTTATCGAAGGTGTTGTTCACCGTAACCGTCCAATCCGTGTACTGCGTGAAGACATCGTTATCTTCGAAGGCGAGCTGGAATCCCTGCGCCGCTTCAAGGATGACGCTTCCGAAGTACGTGCCGGCATGGAATGCGGTATCGGCGTGAAGAGCTACAACGACGTCAAGGTCGGCGACAAGATTGAAGTCTTCGAGAAGGTGCAGGTTGCTCGCAGCCTCTAACTCGCGCACTTCAAGGGCCACGATGAGCCGCCGCATGCAGATGCGCGGCGCAACGTCCGGACTCTAAACGCAACGCCCGGTCTGGCTTTTGTCAGGCCGGGCGTTTGCCGCTTTCAGACCCCTCGGGTTTCACCGTGGGGCAGTAACAGGTAACAAGACATGGCAAAAGAATACAGCCGTACCCAACGTATCGGCGATCAGATGCAGCGTGAGCTGGCACAGCTGATCCGTCGTGAAGTCAAAGACCCGCGCGTCGGTCTGGTCACCATTACCGCTGTTGAAGTCAGCCGTGACGTCGGTCACGCCAAGATCTTCATCACTGTGATGGGCCAGGACAGCGCTGAAGACATCGCCCAAAGCATCAAGGTGCTCAACGCAGCCGCCGGTTTCCTGCGTATGCAGTTGGCTCGCGAAATGAAGTTGCGCAGCGTTCCGCAGTTGCACTTCCATTACGACGAAAGCGTCGTGCGTGGCGCGCACCTGTCGGCCCTGATCGAGCGTGCGGTGGCTGAAGACAATCAGCACCCGGTAGCGGCTGAACCCGAAGACGCCAAGGAGTAATCGGTGGCTCAGGTCAAACGTATCCGTCGTAACGTCAGCGGCATCATCCTGCTCGACAAGCCGCTGGGGTTCACCTCCAATGCGGCGTTGCAGAAGGTTCGCTGGTTGCTCAATGCCGAGAAGGCCGGGCACACCGGCAGTCTCGATCCGCTGGCCACCGGCGTGCTGCCGTTGTGCTTTGGCGAGGCCACCAAGTTCTCGCAATACTTGCTCGATTCCGACAAGGCTTATGAAACCCTGGCGCAACTGGGCAAGACCACCACCACGGCCGATGCCGAAGGTGAAGTTTTGCTGGAACGCCCGGTGACCGTTGGTCGCGCCGATATCGAAGCTGTGCTGCCGAAATTTCGTGGGCAAATCAGTCAGATACCGCCGATGTACTCGGCGCTCAAGCGTGATGGGCAGCCGCTGTACAAGCTGGCCCGTGCAGGCGAAGTAGTGGAGCGCGAACCGCGTTCTGTTACTATTGCGCGCTTGGAATTACTGGCCTTTGAGGGTGATACTGCGCGGCTTGCGGTGGATTGCAGCAAAGGCACCTATATCCGCACCCTGGTGGAGGATATCGGTGAGCAACTCGGTTGTGGCGCTTACGTGGCTGAATTGCGACGTACCCAGGCCGGGCCTTTCACGCTTGCACAGACCGTCACTCTGGAAGAGCTTGAAGCGGTACATGCTGAAGGTGGCAACGAAGCGGTCGACCGCTTTCTGATGCCCTCGGACAGCGGCCTGCTGGACTGGCCACTGTTGCATTTCTCGGAGCACAGCGCGTTCTACTGGCTTAACGGCCAACCGGTACGTGCCCCGGATGCACCGAAGTTCGGCATGGTACGGGTACAGGATCACAATGGTCGTTTCATCGGTATCGGTGAAGTGAGCGAAGACGGGCGCATCGCGCCACGTCGACTGATTCGGTCAGAATGACCGAAACCGGCCTGTGTAACAGCAGGTCGGCGAGTGTGGCTGTTAACAGGCACGGTCACTACTCATTTATAGATACAGGGATTTGTCCCTGGCCTGTTGAAGCTGTTTCTTTGAAACAGTTTCCTGATAAAAGGATTGCCTCATGGCTCTCGACGTTCAAGAAAAAGCTCAAATCGTAGCTGACTACCAGCAAGCTGTTGGTGACACTGGTTCGCCAGAAGTGCAAGTTGCACTGCTGACCCACAACATCAACAAGCTGCAAGGTCACTTCAAGGCCAACGGTAAAGATCACCACTCCCGTCGTGGTCTGATCCGCATGGTAAACCAGCGCCGTAAGCTGCTGGACTACCTGAAAGGCAAGGATCTGGGCCGTTACCAGGCTCTGATCGGTCGCCTGGGTCTGCGTCGCTAATAAGCGATTGCGCTAGAGGTTGGTTGTTTGCTGTGTGCCAGCGGGTTTCCCGCCGGTACATGGCAGGCTCCCAGCCTCAAGTTTTATCTGGATAGTCGTTTTACCCTGGACAGGCGTTGGGCCGATTCCCGACATTGCCCAAGAATTTCGCAAGAAGACAAGTTCCCCAAGAGCCACAAAAGAAGGTAGGACACCGTGAACCCGGTAATCAAAAAATTCCAGTTCGGTCAGTCGACCGTTACCCTCGAGACTGGCCGTATCGCCCGTCAGGCCTCCGGCGCAGTATTGGTCACCGTTGACGACGACGTCAGCGTATTGGTGACCGTAGTCGGTGCCAAGCAAGCCGATCCAGGCAAGGGCTTCTTCCCTCTGTCCGTTCACTACCAGGAAAAGACTTACGCTGCCGGTAAGATCCCTGGCGGTTTCTTCAAGCGTGAAGGCCGTCCTTCCGAGAAAGAAACCCTGACTTCCCGACTGATCGACCGTCCGATCCGTCCGCTGTTCCCGGAAGGCTTCATGAACGAAGTGCAGGTTGTCTGCACCGTCGTTTCCACCAGCAAGAAAACCGATCCGGACATCGCTGCGATGATCGGTACCTCGGCTGCCCTGGCCATCTCCGGCATTCCTTTCGATGGCCCGATCGGCGCTGCCCGCGTTGCGTTCCATGAAAGCACCGGTTACCTGCTGAACCCGACTTACGAACAACTGAAAGCTTCGAGCCTGGACATGGTCGTTGCCGGTACTTCGGAAGCCGTGTTGATGGTTGAATCGGAAGCCAAAGAGCTGACCGAAGACCAGATGCTGGGCGCTGTACTGTTTGCTCACGACGAGTTCCAGGTGGTAATCAACGCCGTTAAAGAACTGGCCGCTGAAGCCGCCAAGCCAACCTGGACCTGGGCTCCTCAGCCAGAAGCCACCGCACTGCTGGGCGCTATCCGTGCCGAGTTCGGCGAAGCGATCTCCCAGGCTTACACCATCACCGTCAAAGCCGACCGTTATGCGCGTCTGGGCGAGCTGAAAGACCAGGTTGTTGCCAATCTGTCCGGTGAAGAAGGTCAGCCGACCTCCGCTGAAGTCAAAGCGGCTTTCGGTGAAATCGAATACCGCACCGTTCGCGAAAACATCGTTAACGGCAAGCCACGTATCGACGGTCGCGACACCAAGACCGTACGTCCGCTGAACATCGAAGTCGGCGTTCTGCCAAAGACCCACGGTTCGGCACTGTTCACCCGTGGCGAAACCCAGGCCCTGGTAGTCGCGACGCTGGGTACTGCCCGTGACGCACAGCTGCTGGACACCCTGGAAGGCGAGAAAAAAGACCCGTTCATGCTGCACTACAACTTCCCTCCGTTCTCGGTAGGTGAGTGTGGTCGCATGGGTGGCGCTGGTCGTCGCGAAATCGGTCACGGCCGTCTGGCCCGTCGTTCGGTTCAGGCCATGCTGCCTGCTGCCGACGTGTTCCCGTACACCATTCGTGTGGTGTCGGAAATCACCGAGTCCAACGGTTCGAGCTCCATGGCTTCGGTCTGCGGCGCTTCCCTGGCTCTGATGGATGCTGGCGTTCCGATGAAGGCACCAGTTGCCGGTATCGCCATGGGTCTGGTTAAAGAAGGCGAGAAATTCGCCGTCCTGACCGACATCCTGGGCGACGAAGATCACCTCGGCGACATGGACTTCAAAGTAGCGGGTACCGCCAAAGGTGTTACCGCGCTGCAGATGGACATCAAGATCAAGGGCATCACCGAAGAAATCATGGAAATCGCTCTGGGCCAAGCCCTGGAAGCGCGCCTGAATATCCTCGGTCAGATGAACCAGATCATTGGTCAGTCGCGTACCGAGCTGTCGGAAAACGCTCCGACCATGATCGCGATGAAAATCGACACCGACAAAATCCGTGATGTCATCGGTAAAGGCGGCGCGACCATTCGTGCGATCTGTGAAGAAACCAAGGCTTCGATCGATATCGAAGACGACGGTTCGATCAAGATCTTCGGCGAAACCAAGGAAGCTGCAGAAGCTGCGCGTCAGCGCGTTCTGGGCATCACCGCTGAAGCCGAGATCGGCAAGATCTATGTCGGTAAGGTTGAGCGCATCGTCGACTTCGGCGCATTCGTCAACATCCTGCCGGGCAAGGACGGTCTGGTTCACATCTCGATGCTGAGCGATGCTCGCGTTGAGAAAGTGACCGACATCCTGAAAGAAGGCCAGGAAGTGGAAGTACTGGTACTGGACGTGGACAACCGCGGCCGTATCAAGCTGTCCATCAAAGACGTAGCAGCAGCCAAGGCTTCGGGTGTTTAATCACTCCCACGCCTGACCGCTTCAACGTTATAAAAAATGCCCCGCCGTGAAAACGGTGGGGCATTTTTTTGCGTGCAGAAAGATCAAAAGATCGCAGCCTGCGGCAGCTCCTACCCGAGATTGTGTTCAGCCACGATATGGCGGCGTACATCGAAGCTGTGAGCTGCCGCAGGCTGCGATCTTTTGATTTTGCGGTGCGCTAAGTTGCCGGACCCCGAAGCCAGTGCTAGGTTTAGCCCACAGCCCGTGTAGCTCAGCCGGTAGAGCAGCGCACTCGTAACGCGAAGGTCGCAGGTTCGATTCCTGTCTCGGGCACCACTTCTCGCTTATTTCACCTTTCTGCTCAAATCCTCAACAGTGCGCTTGAGCTGATCCATCGCGCGCTCCTGATCACTGATTTCCCGTTTGAGGCTCGAGATTTCGCTGTTGTTCGAGCTTGAGCTGGAGCCGCTGTTGCGTTTGAGTTCTTCGATCTGACGGGCCTGCTCGCTGAGGGTGCGCTTCTGGCTTTCCAGTTCGGTGGCATTGGCCTTCACGGTTTTTTGCAGGCTCTCCAGATCATCGATGCTGACGCTGGTTCTGACGAGTGTGTCCTTGCCGAACGAATTGTGGAGGGCGCAGATTTTGTCGGAGTACAACGCAGGGTCAGAGGTGACTTCGACAGCCGCTTGAGCGGCACTGGCCAATGTCAGGCTGCCAAGCAGCAGGGTAGCGGTGGCAAGCTGGGCAGACAAAAGCTTCGAAAAACTGCGCATCACTGGGGTTCCTTGTGAAGTGCCGATATGGCACATCGCTATGACTTTGGATTTCAACTTATGTTCCTAAAGCCTCCTGCTCCTTATGCACGTGGCTTTTTATGGGATAGATGTAAAGACCCGTGTAATTCATCGACAAAACGTCCTATATTCGTTGTCTGCATGAGCATCGCCCAGCAGTTTTCAGATGATCCCGAATGGTTCTGAAGGCCAGACAAACCGGGCTTCAAACGGTTTTTCTGCGTCAGAGAGATCCTTGATGATCCAGATCCATCTTCCATTCCCCAGATCAGCGAGAACGCCATGACCGTTAAAGAATTGACCCAAGAAGCCAGAAACGAAGAAGCACTTAAAAAGTACCTGCTTGAGTCGCCTCAGTTGGCTGAAGAGATCAAGGACTTGCCAGCCGACGATCAGAAAGACCAGATCCAGTGGGCGTTCGAGGATGAGGCGGAAGCTCAGGGCTTGCAGCCGTGGGAGCTGACGCTCAAGTACACCTCAAGCCCGGAAGAGTACGAGGCTGCGCGCCTGGCGCTGCACAAGGAGGCGGCCGAGGTTTTGGGCGTCGAGTGGGAAGAGTACTGCGAGATGAACAATCTGGTGGTCTGACCTGTGGGAGCGGGCTTGCTCGCGAAAGCGGTGAGTCAGGCGACAATTGCGTCGACTGACACGCCCTCTTCGCGAGCAAGCCCGCTCCCACATTTGAAATGTACGTTTTCTCAATCAGAGGCTTAAACGCATCGACAGGTCCACAGCCTTCACATCCTTGGTCATCGCACCAATCGAAATATAATCCACCCCGGTTTCGGCGATTGGCAGCAACGTGCTTTCGTTGATACCACCGCTGGCTTCCAGTTTTGCCTTGCCGGCGTTCAAGCGTACAGCTTCGCGCATGTCATCCAGGCTCAGCTCATCGAGCATGATGATGTCGGCACCGGCCGCCAGTGCTTCCTTCAGTTCCTCCAGGCTTTCCACTTCGATCTCCACCGGTTTGCCCGGGGCGATCTTGTGTGCGGCGTAGATAGCTTCAGGAATGCCACCGCAGGCGGCGATATGGTTTTCCTTGATCAGGAAGGCGTCATACAGGCCGATGCGATGATTGTGGCAACCGCCGCAGGTTACGGCGTATTTCTGGGCCAGGCGCAGCCCCGGCAGGGTTTTGCGGGTGTCGAGCAACTTCACCTGGGTCTCGGCGACGAAATCGGCCAGGTACTGCGCGCGAGTGGCCACGCCAGACAGCAATTGCAGGAAATTAAGAGCACTGCGTTCACCCGTCAGCAGCGAGCGCGCCGGGCCTTCGAGATGGAACAACACCTGATTGGGTTTCACCCGCTCGCCGTCGCGCACCTGCCAGTGAACGGCAACCCGAGGGTCCAGTTGCCGGAAAACCGCATCCACCCACGCGGTGCCAGCAATGACAGCCTCATCGCGGGTGATGATGGTGGCTTTGGCCAGGCGTTCGGCCGGGATCAGTTGCGCGGTGATGTCGCCGCTGCCGATGTCCTCGAGCAACGCACGGCGCACGTTGGCTTCGATTTCGGCGGTCAAATCGGCGAGACGTAGATTCGGCATAACGGGCTCCACAAACAAAGTGGCCCGATTATAGGGCCATGCTGCGAGGCAACCCAAGGCATCAACGACCATTCCATCGTTAGCAAACCTGCATTTGGTCGATTGGCGCGAGCGATCAGTGCTAAGCAAAGGTCTCTCTCATAACGTCTATTTCTTGGGGAAGGGCAGAGTCTGCTGGCACAAAGAAGGTCTTTTGCAGATAATCCGCCTTGCATTTGACGTCATAGCTTTGACGTAGCTTTGGATTCCTTACTATTGAATGACAACGGGTGGTGACTGTCCCCGTTGAGTGTCGGCTGTATGGCCGGCGTACTCGATCTTTCTTACGAACCGAACCGAAGAATCACCGTTTCAGGAGGCTTGGATGCACAACGACGGGAATGTAGTGCCTTTGCACAAGGCCGCTACCGACCAGGCGACTCACTCGCCGCTCGCCCGCCTGCCCGTGATTCTGCTTCAGGTTCGCGACAAGGCTGCTCAACAGCTCAAGCAAGGTTTGCAGGAGCTGTTCGATAACGCCGATGACACCCTGTTCGAAATGGCCGACCGCGCCCGC
Source organism: Pseudomonas sp. PDM24 (assembly GCF_019218905.1). Taxonomy (NCBI): domain Bacteria; kingdom Pseudomonadati; phylum Pseudomonadota; class Gammaproteobacteria; order Pseudomonadales; family Pseudomonadaceae; genus Pseudomonas; species Pseudomonas sp. PDM24. The sequence goes on from NZ_JAHUWR010000007.1 coordinate 128,560, forward strand.
AACGACGTCGAGCAAAACATCTTCTTCGAAGCCATGCGCGATTTGCGCCTCAAGCGCAAAAGCATCGAACGCGGTTTTCTTGAGCAATTCTCCGAGGCTTTCGTCGGCCTCATTCATCACGACACCTCTCAGGCTGCCTTTCCCCCGGCACTGGTTTTCGATGCCGCGGTGCCGTTACCCCATGACGACATGGAACGTAATGTGGCGGTGGAGGGCATGGTCGGCAAAGTGCTGAACCGCGACGGTTTCGCCCTCGACCAGCTTACCGCCCGACTCAGCACACTGTTGAGCAAGACGCTGGTCGAACAGCACAACCCCCTGGGGCCGACGCTGCTCTGCGAGTATTTCTTGCAGGCCGGGCGCAACCTGGGGATGGAGATCAAGGTCAAGCTGATCATTCTCAAGCTGTTCGAACGCTATGTGCTCAGCAATGCTGATCAGCTCTACGCCGAAGCCAATCAACTGCTGATCGCCACCGGTGTGCTGCCGGACCTCAAGCCCGCCCCGACGCGGCGTGCCACCGATCGGGCGGCTGCGAGTGTTCGTGCTGACCCCGCCGAGACAGGCGTGCGAACTGGCAATACGCAGATTGACGAAGGCGTGCAGGAAGTCTTCGCCGCCTTGCAGGAATTGCTGTTCCACGTGCGTGGCAGCGTTGCGCCGACCCTGGAGGTCAGCGCCCAGACCCAGCCCATCTCAACCCGCGACCTGCTGCGCCTGCTCTCGCATTTGCAGCAATACGTACCGGTACTGGCGGCTCCAGACGACTTCGATCTGCGTAGCCAGCTCGAACAACTGCTGACCCGGGGCAGTGTCAAAAGCGGCAAGTCGCGCGTGGTGGGGGTGGCCGACGAAGACGTGATCAACCTGATCGCCATGCTCTTCGAATGCATCCTCGATGACCGCAACCTGCCGGACTCGCTCAAGGCGCTGATCGGCCGTTTGCAGATCCCGATGCTGAAAGTCGCGGTGCTCGACAAGAGCTTCTTTAGCCGCAGCAGCCATCCGGCCCGGCGTTTACTCAACGAAATCGCCGCTGCAGCCATGGGCTGGGGCGAGTGTGATGACCATGAGCGCGACAGCCTGTACCTGCGCATCGAGCAAGTGGTGCAGCGCTTGTTGAACGACTTTGTCGATGACCCGGCAATCTTTTCCGAATTGCTGGCGGATTTTCTCGCCTTCACCAGTGACGAGCGCCGTCGCAGCGAATTACTCGAACAACGGACCCGTGACGCCGAAGAAGGCCGCGCCAGGACCGAACTGGCGCGTCAACGCGTAGAGCAAGCACTGAACCAGGCGTTGGTGGGCAAGGTGCTGCCGCACAGTGTGGTGGCGTTTGTCCAGGAGGCCTGGAGCAAGGTGCTGTTGCTGACCTGCCTCAAGCACGGTGATCAGTCCGCCGAATGGCACGCCGATGTGCAGACCATGGCGCAACTGATCTGGAGCGTGCAACGCCATGACGAGCCCGACGCGAGTCTGCGCTTGTTGTCGCTGGTACCGGGGTTGCTCAAGTCGTTGCGCGATGGTTTGAACAGCTCGGCATTCGATCCGTTCGCCACCGGCGAGTTTTTCAGCAAACTGGAAGCTTTGCATGTGCAGCTGTTCGAACGTCCGGGCCAGAAAAGCATGGCTGTTGACGCACCGATGATGGTCCAGGTGCAGCAGCAAATCGTGCTTCGCACCGCTGACGAAGGCCCGGTCGAGACCGCATCGATGCGTTTGCCCCAGGACGATGTCGCTTTGCTTCAAGTCGATCAGTTGCGCCTGGGCTGCTGGGTCGAGTTTCAGGAATATGAGGAAAACACCCTGCGCTGCAAGCTGGCGGCGATCATTGAAGCCACCGACAAGTACATCTTCGTCAACCGTACCGGGATGAAGGTGCTGGAGCACAGTCGCACCGGTCTGGCCCTGGAGTTTCGGCGTGGCGCGGTGCGAACGCTGGACGACACCTTGCTGTTCGACCGGGCGCTGGAATCGGTGTTGGGCAACCTGCGGCGTCTCAATCGCGGCAAGTGATCGCGCGCCGAGGGTCTATCGCGGCATACTGGGCACCAACACAGTCGTCGTTGAAGGAACCTGTATGCAGTTGGACCCCGCGAGCGGTTGGTGTCAGGGCGTGCGCATATGCCCCTCGCCCAACTTCAATGCGCGCCCCGAGGGCGAAATTTCCCTGCTGGTGATCCACAACATCAGTCTGCCGCCAGCGCAGTTTCTGACCGGCAAGGTGCAGGAATTTTTCCAGAATCGTCTGGATGTCACGGAACATCCCTACTTTGCAGGAATTGCCGACCTGCGGGTGTCTGCGCACTTTCTGATTGAACGTGACGGCACCGTCACTCAGTTTGTCTCTTGTCTTGAGCGTGCTTGGCACGCTGGCGTCTCGTGTTTCGAAGGACGGGAAACCTGTAACGATTTTTCCGTGGGCATCGAACTCGAAGGCACGGATGATCTGCCGTTCACCGACGCCCAATATCAAGCGTTGACGGCCCTGACGCGACAGCTGCAAAGCACCTTTACGGGGATCACCGCACAACGCATCTGCGGGCATAGCGACATCGCACCCGGGCGCAAGACTGATCCGGGACCGGCGTTTGACTGGGCACGCTATCGCGTGTCTCTGGCAAAAGCTGCTCTGGAAAAAAAGGAGTAACAATGAGTTTTCTGGTGCTGCTGTTGGCGGTGTGGATCGAGAAGTTCTCGGCCCTGCGCCATCAGGTTCAACGTGATGGCGGTTGGGTGCGCGAGCTGAACAAGCTTGAAACCAACCCACGCATGACAAACCGTCCGTGGCTGATACTGGTGGTGCTGGTGTTGTTGCCGGTGGCGCTGCTGGGTTTGCTGTTGGTGGTGCTGGAGCCGGTAGCCTACGGTTTGCTGGCGTTACCGGTGCACCTGCTGGTGGTGATTTACAGTCTGGGCCGAGGTGATCTGCTGGCCGGCCTCGGGCCGTTTCGCGATGCCTGGCGCCGGGAAGACCTGCAAGCCGCCGCCCATGTGGCCAAACGCGACCTGAATATTTGCGCCGACAGCGGCGAGCAACTGCTGGAGCGAGTTGAAGGGCATCTGCTGTGGCAGGCCTATCAGAGCTTTTTCGCGGTGATCTTCTGGTACTTCCTGCTGGGCCCGGTTGCCGCGTTGAGCTATCGACTGCTGGCGCTGGCCGAGGAGCACGGGCAGAACCCGGCCGTGGTCGAGCGAGCGGCACAGCTGCGTCATGCATTCGATTGGGTACCGGTGCGACTGCTAGCAGCGAGTTTTGCGCTGGTCGGCAACTTTGTCGCGGTCGGCCGGGTGATGTTGAACGAGCTGCTGAATTGGAACATCAGCGCAGTTCAACTGATCGAGAAGGTCGGGTTGGTGGCCGGTGAAATTCCGGCGCCGGTGGTCGGGCCGGACGGTATCAACAGCCTCGACCGGATCTGGGAACTGCTGCTGCGCGCGGCGGTGCTTTGGTATGCCGGGTTTGCGTTGTGGACCGTTTTGTCCTGATTTCTGCTTTGAATCGAAAAGATCGCAGCCCTGTAGCAGCTGGCGAAGCCTGCGTTCGGCTGCGCAGCAGTCGTCATTCCAATCACCTTGGTTTACCTGAAACACCGCATTGGATGACTTTACGACTGCTTCGCAGCCGAACGCAGCCTCGCTGGGGCTCGACAGCTGCTACAGCCGAACGCAGGCTTCGCCAGCTGCTACAAGGCTGCGTGTCTGTCGTTAACCTTAAGTTACAAAACCCTCCGCCGATTTAGGCTATACAGAGATAGCGCCAATAGTGGCTATCTGCTGTCTCTGCGCGCCTGCCATAAAAATAAGAATTCAAAGGGAGACTTCACAGTGAAGAGCTTGCTCTATCCCGCCGTCGCGCTGATGAACCGCTTGAGCTTCGGCATGAAGTTCAGCCTGATCAGCGTGCTGTTCCTCGTGCCGATGCTGGTGACCAACTTCTATCTGGTGCGCGATTCCTATCGCGAATTCCAGGGCACTCGGGTCGAGCTGCAGAGCCTCGACCTGCTGGGCAGCGGCCTGAGCCTGCGCCGGGATCTGGAAACCCTGAACAACCTGGTGCAGATCAACGTTACCCTTGGCCAGTCCGGCAAGGCCGGTCATGTCGAGTCGAATATCAGTGCGCTGGAGCAAAGCGTGCTGGCCCGTTTGCAAGGGCTGGCGGCGATGACCACTGACCCGGAACAAATCACCTTTTTCGATGGCAAGCGCGATGAAATGATCGCCGCGTTCAAGGCCCAGCAAACGGAAACCTCCCTGCAAAGCAAAAGTGCGCTGATCGGCAAGTTGCTCGGCAACGCGCAGATTTTCAGCCAGATCATTGCCAGTCAGGCGGGACTGAGCCGCGACAGCCAGAGCGACATGCGCCAGCTGAGCGAACTCATTACCAACGTCACGCCGGCCGTGACCCAGACGCTCGGCGATGGCCGGGCGATGGGTTCTTACTCGTTGGGGCAGGGCTTTCTCAATTCGGCGTCGAGCACCCGTTTCGATGAGTTACTGGCGCAGATCGAAAAGCTTCAGGCCGAATACGGTCTGAAATTGCAGGACGCTCTGGGCTCCAGTAAAGCGGCGCACGAAACCCTGGCCGCCCAGGCCGAAAGCAGCAAGGCCTCTCTGAAAAAGGCCAGTGAACTGTTCGAAGAGCAGGTGGTGATGGCTGACACCCTCGATGCACCGTGGCAGGCCTTTTACGATCAGGTCACGGGCCTGATCGACCAGACCTACCAACTCAACGAAGCCACCCTGAAGTTTCTCGGTACCCAGCTGCAGCAGCGGCTGGAGCAGCACCGCACTCACATGATCCTGCAGGCAGTGGCGCTGACGGTGGTGTTTGTGTTGATTTTTTACCTCTATGGCGGTTTCTACGCCTCGACCCGCACCACCCTCAAGCGGCTTGGCGCGGTGATGGATAAAGTGGCGGCCGGGGACATGACCGTGACCTTCAGCGCCAACAGCCGCGATGAACTGGGCGAGTTGGGTGAGGTATTCACCGGCACCGTGAAGAAAATCCATGACCTGATCGAGCGGGTGGGCCAGACCGTTGGTGAGGTCGAGCGTCAGGCCGGCCAGGTCGAAAATGTGTCCGCCCAGAGTAATCAGGCGGTAGCGGGGCAACGCACGCAGATCGAGCAGGTCGCCACCGCGATGAACCAGATGTCAGCCACGTCTCTGGAGGTGGCGCGCAGTGCCGCGGCGGCCGTCAGCAGCGCCCATAGCGTCAACGACGAGACCATCAGCGGGCGCGGGCTGGTGGAGTCCCAGCAGGGCAGCATCGCTGCGCTGGCCAATGAGATCGATCAGTCGGTGCGGGTGATCAATCAACTGGCCAGCGACAGTCAATCCATCAGCCGTGTGCTGGAAGTGATTAAAAGCATCGCCGAGCAGACCAACCTGCTGGCCCTCAACGCGGCCATCGAAGCCGCGCGCGCAGGCGAGCAGGGCCGTGGTTTCGCGGTGGTGGCGGACGAGGTCCGGACCCTGGCCAAACGCACCCAGCAATCGACCGAAGAAATCGAGCAGATGATTGCCAAACTGCACAGCGGTGTCGGTGCGGCGGTCAAGGCGATGGGCACCAGCCATCAGATGGCCAACGGCACAGTCGGGCAGTCGGAAAAGGTTCAGCAGGCGCTGGAAAACATCCTCGGCGCCGTCGGCATGATCGTCGACCAGAACCAGCAGATTGCCGCCGCGGTTGAGCAGCAGACTGCGGTGGCTCACGACATCGACCAGAACATCGTCGAGATCAACCGTGCCGGCGAGCGCACCGCCGACGGCGCGCACCAGACCGAAAATGCCAGCCGGGCGTTATCGGCGCAGGTGCTGGAACTCAAGCAATTGATCAGCGCGTTCCGGGTTTGATGCCGCGCAGAGGATCCAATGTGGGAGCGGGCTTGCTCGCGAAAGCGGTCTATCAGTCACATAAAATTTGAATGTGACGGCCTCTTCGCGAGCAAGCCCGCTCCCACAGGGGATGTGTGCGGTGACTAACGCCAGTTGAACAGCTCACAGGCATTTGCAGTGCTGGCGGCAGCCAGTCGTTCGGGGCTGACTGCCATGATGGCGGCCAGTGCCGCGCAGATCGCCGGCAAATGAGCCGGGCTATTACGTTGGCCGGGGAACATGGCGGGGGCCATGTCCGGTGAGTCGGTTTCCAGTACCACCGACTCAACGGGTAAACCGGCGAGCACGCGGTGCATGCGCAGGGCCTGCGGCCAGGTCGCGGCGCCGCCGAGGCCGAGTTTGAAACCCAGCTTGATGTATTCGCGAGCCTCTTCCTGGCTACCGGCGAAGGCGTGAATGATTCCCGCGCGCTTCAAGCGAAACCGTTTGAGCGTGGCAATCACCGCCGCATGGCTGCGTCGTACATGAATCAGCGCCGGCAGATTGAAGTCTGCCGCCAGTTGCAGTTGGGCGTCGAACAGCGCTTGCTGGCGTTCACGATCCAGGGTTTCGATGAAGTAATCCAGACCGATCTCACCCACTGCGCATAGCTGTCGATGGCCCGCCAGACGCGTCAGCCAATCACCGAGTTCGGTCAAATCCTCAGGGCGATGGTCATCCAGATACACCGGGTGCAAACCGAACGCCGCATGCAGATCGGGATCGCTTTGCACCAGATCCCAGACCCGCTGCCAATTGGCCTGATAAACCCCCAGCACCACCATCCGCCGCACGCCGAGGGCGCGGCTCTCGGCCAGCAGCGCCTGACGATCCACGTCGAAATCCGGGAAATCCAGATGAGTGTGGGTGTCGATCAGTTCCACGGCTCAGTCCTGATGAATTCGCTGCTTGAAGGTCCGCGCGATGGCCTGCACGCCGGGTTGGTAATCGGCCTGTTCAATGGCCGCCAACGCCAGTTGCAAAGCTTTGTCGGCGATCAGCTGATGCTGCTGGGACATGGCGTTGACCGGCAGTGGCAGGAAGTCCAGCAACTGCGTATCACCGAAGGTGCCCAGGCGTAGCGGACGGGTTTTCAGCGGGAAGTCATGCAAGGCATCGAACACGCCCTGAAGCAGCACGTAGGAGGTGGTCACCAACGCATCCGGCAAATGGCCCAGGCGCTGAAGCAACTCTTCCATCAATTGCTTGCCGCACTCACGGCTGAACGACTCGCCGTGTTCGATCAGCGCCTCGCCTTTGAAGCCGTTCAGCGCTTCCTTGAAACCCGCCGCCCGTTCCTGGCTGATACTCAATTCGGGACGGGCACCGATCAAGGCGATCTGCTTGGGCAACGGGTCCAACAGGCTGCGGGTAAGCTGCAGACTGGCTTCGCGGTCGTCACTGATCACCGAGCAAAAGTGCTCAGGCTCCATCACCCGGTCGATGGCGATGATTGGAATGCCTTTGGCCTGCAACTGGCGGTAACTGTCATCGCCGGCCGGCAGGCAACTGGCGACGATCAGTGCATCGCAGCGGCGGGCGCGGAACAGTTGCAGCAATTGCCGTTCGCTGTCTGGCGCATCGTCGGAGCTGGCGATCAGCAGCTGATAGCCGCGAGCCCGGGCGCCTTGTTCCAGCAGTTTGGCGATTCGCGCGTAACTGGGGTTTTCCAGGTCCGGCAGAATGAAGCCCAGGGTGCGGGTGTGCCGACTGCGCAGTCCGGCGGCCTGAGGGTTGGGTGTGAAGCCATGTTGTTCGACAACTGCTCGCACGCGCTCGACGGTGGCGCTGCTGATACGTTGCTGTTCGGCCTTGCCGTTGATGACATAACTGGCGGTGGTCACGGAGACGCCGGCCAACTGTGCAATATCACTGAGTTTCAACCCGGTATTTCCTTGTTTATTCGAGCGTGCCCGGCATTTTCGCCAATCCTACCCGATTCGGCAGGCGATCATTGTGGCAGCACATCCGACAATTGGACTTCAAGGATGAGACATTATCGAGTAACGTGCCTAACATTCTAGATTAAACGTTTCAGCAGGCGTATTTTCTACGTTATAGGTCGCTTTGGTCGGTTCTGCCGCGAAACCGCCAAAACTGCCCCTGAAAAGGCGCTCCCAAGGGCCTAAGCTGAATCAATCAAAACAATACCTGGCGTCACACGGCGCCAAAAAGGAGAAAGCATGCTCGAGCTCACCATAGAGCAGATATCCATGGGCCAGTCGGCTGTGGATAAAGCCACCGCCCTGCAATTACTCGCTGACCGACTTGTGACCGATGGCCTGGTGGCGGATGGTTACCTTGCGGGATTGCAGGCCCGGGAAGCCCAGGGCTCGACCTTTCTCGGTCAAGGTATTGCCATCCCCCACGGCACCCCGCAAACCCGCGATCTGGTGTTTTCCACTGGCGTGCGGCTGATGCAGTTTCCTGACGGCGTGGACTGGGGTGATGGCCAGATCGTTTACCTGGCGATTGGTATCGCCGCCAAATCCGATGAACACCTGCGCCTGCTGCAACTGCTGACCCGCGCCCTCGGTGAAACCGATCTGGGCCAGGCTCTGCGTCGCGCCAGCTCCGCCGAAGCCTTGCTGAAACTACTGCAAGGCGCGCCGCAAGAATTGGCGCTGGACGCACAGATGATCGGCCTCGGAGTCTCCGCCGATGACTTCGAAGAACTGGTCTGGCGCGGCGCCCGCTTGCTGCGTCAGGCCGATTGCGTGAGCAACGGTTTTGCCGGCGTCTTGCAGCAGGTCGACGCGCTGCCGCTGGGCGATGGTCTGTGGTGGCTGCACAGCGAACAAACGGTGAAGCGTCCGGGCCTGGCGTTCGTTACCCCGGACAAACCCATGCGCTACCTCGGTCAGCCGTTGAGCGGGCTGTTCTGCCTGGCCAGCCTCGGTGAAGCCCATCAGGCATTGCTCGAACGCCTTTGCGCGTTGCTGATCGAAGGCCGTGGTCATGAGCTGGGCCGTGCCACCAGCAGCCGCGCGGTGCTGGAAGTCCTCGGCGGTGAAGTGCCGGCTGATTGGCCGAGCGCACGCATTGCCTTGGCCAACGCCCACGGTTTGCATGCGCGCCCGGCGAAGATTCTCGCGCAACTGGCGAAAAGTTTTGAAGGCGAAATCCGCGTACGCATCGTCGATGGCCACGACAGTGCGGTGTCGGTGAAGAGTTTGAGCAAGCTGCTCAGCCTCGGCGCCCGTCGCGGTCAGGTGCTGGAATTCATCGCCGAACCAACGATCGCTGCCGACGCCTTGCCCGCCTTGCTGGCAGCCATTGAAGAAGGCCTCGGTGAAGAAGTCGAGCCGCTGCCGGCAGTGAGCCAACATCGCGAAGTGATTGCCGATGTTGCCGAAGTGCTGCTTGCACCGGCCTCCGGCAGTTTGATTCAGGCGATTGCTGCCGCGCCGGGTATCGCCATCGGCCCGGCGCATATTCAAGTGCTGCAAGTTATCGATTACCCGCTGCGCGGTGAGTCCGCCGCCATCGAGCGTGAACGTCTCAAGCAAGCGTTGGCGGATGTGCGTCGCGACATCGAAGGCCTGATCGAGCGCAGCAAGGCCAAAGCGATTCGCGAGATTTTTATCACCCATCAGGAAATGCTCGACGACCCGGAACTGACCGACGAAGTCGACACCCGCCTCAAGCAAGGCGAAAGCGCCGAAGCGGCGTGGATGGCGGTGATCGAAGCCGCCGCCAAACAACAGGAATCGCTGCAGGATGCCTTGCTCGCCGAACGTGCCGCCGACTTGCGCGACATTGGCCGTCGGGTGCTGGCGCAATTGAGTGGCGTCGAAACGCCAGCCGAGCCGGAGCAGCCGTACATTCTGGTGATGGACGAAGTCGGCCCGTCCGACGTGGCACGTCTTGATCCGGCGCGTGTGGCCGGCATCCTCACCGCTCGCGGTGGCGCCACGGCCCACAGCGCCATCGTCGCGCGTGCCCTCGGTATTCCCGCGTTGGTGGGCGCCGGTGCCGCCGTGTTGTTGCTGAAGCCGGGCACGCCGCTGTTGATCGATGGTCAACGTGGTCGCCTGCACGTGGACGCCGATGCTGCGACCTTGCAGCGCGCCACCGAAGAGCGCGACACCCGTGAACTGCGCCTGAAAGCCGCCGCCGAACAACGCCATCAACCGGCGCTGACCACCGATGGTCACGCGGTGGAAGTGTTCGCCAATATCGGTGAAAGCGCCGGCGTCACCAGTGCGGTGGAGCAGGGCGCCGAAGGGATTGGCCTGCTGCGCACCGAACTGATTTTCATGGCCCACTCGCAAGCGCCGGACGAGGCGACTCAGGAAGTCGAGTACCGTCGCGTCCTCGATGGCCTGGCCGGTCGACCGCTGGTGGTGCGCACCCTTGACGTCGGTGGTGACAAACCGCTGCCGTACTGGCCGATCGCGAAAGAAGAAAACCCGTTCCTCGGTGTGCGTGGCATTCGCCTGACCCTGCAACGCCCGCAGGTCATGGAAGCGCAGTTGCGCGCCTTGCTGCGTGCGGCGGACAACCGTCCATTGCGAATCATGTTCCCGATGGTCGGCAGCGTCGATGAGTGGCGTCAGGCTCGGGACATGACCGAACGTCTGCGCCTGGAAATCCCGGTTGCGGACCTGCAATTGGGGATCATGATCGAAGTGCCGTCGGCCGCTTTGCTGGCGCCGGTGCTGGCCAAGGAAGTGGATTTCTTCAGCGTTGGCACCAACGACCTGACGCAATACACCCTGGCCATCGACCGTGGTCATCCGACCTTGTCGGCCCAGGCCGACGGCTTGCATCCGGCGGTGCTGCAACTGATCGACATCACCGTGCGTGCGGCTCATGCTCATGGCAAATGGGTCGGCGTGTGCGGTGAACTGGCGGCCGATCCGCTGGCGGTACCGGTGCTGGTGGGCCTGGGTGTGGATGAGTTGAGCGTGTCGGGCCGCAGCATTGCCGAGGTCAAGGCGCGCATTCGTGAACTCAGCCTGACCCAGACTCAAACCCTTGCTCAACAGGCCCTGGCCGTGGGCAGCGCGAACGAAGTCCGTGCATTAGTGGAGGCCCTGTAATGGCCAAGATCTTAACCCTGACCCTTAACCCGGCGCTGGACCTCACCGTTCAATTGCCGCTACTTACCCCCGGTCAGGTCAATCGCAGCGACGAAATGCACACCCACGCCGCCGGCAAAGGGGTGAACGTGGCGCAGGTGCTGGCCGACCTCGGACATCAGCTGACCGTCAGCGGTTTTCTCGGGGAAGATAATCTTCAGGCGTTCGAAACCCTGTTTGCCAAACGCGGTTTTACCGACGCGTTTGTCCGCGTTCCCGGCGAGACCCGCAGCAACATCAAACTGGCGGAAAGCGATGGGCGCATCACCGACATCAACGGCCCGGGGCCGAGGGTCAGTGAAGCGGCGCAGCAGGCCTTGCTCGATCGACTCGATCAGATTGCTCCAGGGCATGACGCGGTCGTCGTGGCCGGGAGTCTGCCCCGTGGCGTGAATCCTCAGTGGTTGCGGGAGTTGATCCAGCGCTTGAAAAAGCGCGGTTTGAAAGTCGCGCTCGACACCAGCGGTGAAGCCTTGCGCGCAGGTCTGGCGGCCGGCCCCTGGCTGATCAAACCCAACACCGAAGAACTGGCGCAAGCGCTGGATTGCGAAGTGGTTTCCGTGGCCGCCCAAGCCGAGGCCGCGAGCCGTTTGCATGCACATGGTATCGAGCACGTGGTGATTTCCGACGGCGCCGACGGGGTGAACTGGTTCAGTGTCGGCTCGGCCATGCACGCCACGCCGCCCAAGGTCAGCGTGATCAGCACCGTCGGTGCGGGGGATTCGTTGCTGGCGGGCATGCTGCACGGTTTGCTCAGTGCCGATACGCCCGAACAAACCTTGCGCACCGCCACCGCGATTGCTGCCATGGCCGTGACCCAGATCGGTTTTGGTATCGGCGACACCGCGCAACTGGCGCACCTCGAACAGGGCGTGCGCCTGCGCCCCCTGACAGAACAATAAGAGGGTTTGCAATGAAGTTAGCCATTGTTACGGCCTGCCCGAACGGCATGGTCACCAGTGTGCTGTGCGCTCGTCTGCTCGATGCAGCGGCCCAGCGTCAGGGCTGGAGCACCAGTGTTGAAGTCGTTGATGCGGCCCATCCGGAACGCCAGCTGTCGGCTGCGACCATCGAAGCCGCCGAGTGGGTGTTGCTGGTCACCAGTGCGCCGGTGGATATGTCACGGTTCGTCGGCAAACGGGTGTTTCAGAGCACCCCGGCCCAGGCCCTGCAGGATGTCGAAGCGGTGCTGCGTCGTGGGGTGGAAGAGGCTGAGGTTTATGTCGCGCCCGAAGTCGCCGCCGAGCCTGCCGCCGCCGTTAAAAGCGCGCCACGCCTGGTAGCTGTCACCGCGTGCCCGACCGGCGTCGCCCACACCTTCATGGCCGCCGAAGCCTTGCAGCAAGCGGCCAAGCGTCTGGGCTACGATCTGCAAGTGGAAACCCAAGGCTCAGTCGGCGCGCGCAATCCACTCAGCGCAGAGGCGATTGCCGATGCTGACGTGGTGCTGTTGGCGGCAGATATTGACGTTGCAACCGAGCGTTTCGCTGGCAAGAAAATCTACCGTTGCGGCACCGGCATTGCGCTGAAACAGGCCGAAGCGACGCTGAACAAAGCCTTGGCCGAAGGCAAGCAGGAAAGCGCTTCGACCGGCGCCAAAGGCCCGGCCAAGCAAGAGAAAACCGGCATCTACAAGCACCTGCTGACCGGCGTGTCGTACATGTTGCCGATGGTGGTGGCGGGCGGTCTGATGATCGCCTTGTCCTTCGTGTTCGGCATCACCGCGTTCAAGGAGGAAGGCACGCTCGCGGCGGCGCTGATGCAGATCGGCGGCGACACCGCGTTCAAACTGATGGTGCCGTTGCTGGCGGGCTATATCGCCTACTCGATCGCCGACCGCCCGGGCCTGGCGCCGGGGATGATCGGTGGTTTGCTGGCGAGCACCCTGGGTGCCGGTTTCATCGGCGGGATCATTGCCGGTTTCATAGCCGGTTATGCCGCCCAGGCGATCAACCGTTATGCGCGTTTGCCGCAAAGTCTTGAGGCGCTGAAACCGATCCTGATCATTCCGTTGCTGGCGAGCCTGTTCACCGGTTTGGTGATGATCTATGTGGTCGGCAAACCGGTGGCCGGGATGCTTGCAGGGCTCACGCACTTCCTCGACAGCATGGGCACCACCAACGCCATTCTGCTGGGTGTGCTGCTGGGCGGCATGATGTGCGTCGACCTCGGCGGGCCGATCAACAAAGCCGCTTACGCGTTTTCGGTGGGGCTGCTGGCGTCGCAAAGTTATGCACCGATGGCCGCGACCATGGCGGCTGGTATGGTGCCGCCGATTGGCCTGGGCATCGCCACATTCATCGCCCGGCGCAAGTTCGCCCAGACTGAACGCGAGGCCGGTAAAGCGGCGCTGGTGTTGGGGCTGTGCTTTATCTCCGAAGGGGCGATTCCGTTTGCGGCGAAAGACCCGCTGCGGGTGATTCCGGCAAGCATCGCCGGCGGTGCGCTGACCGGCGCGTTGTCGATGTATTTCGGCTGCAAGCTCATGGCACCCCACGGTGGGTTGTTCGTGATGCTGATTCCGAATGCGATCAACCATGCACTGTTGTATCTGCTGGCGATCGTGGCCGGGAGTTTGCTGACGGCGGTGACGTATTCGGTGCTCAAACGGCCTGAGACGGTGGAGTTGGCAGTAGAACCAGTCAGCGCCTGACCCCGCTCCCACAGGGATCTGCAGCATCGGCAGACTTTTGTGTCATGCCGCAGTCATACAGCCATGCTTAAGTTTTCCTTTTTCAGGGAGAACACCATGGGCGAATTCGACCTCGGCCGCCGTCGTGTCATGCAAGCCGTTGGCGCCGGGCTGTTGCTGCCCGGCCTGGCCCCGGCAGTGATTGCTTCGGTCAAGGATCGGCCGCAACTCACCGATGGCGTGCAGTCCGGCGACCTGTTGGGCGACCGGGCGATGATCTGGAGCCGTAGTGACCGTGCGGCGCGGATGGTGGTGGAATGGGACACCCGCAGCCTGTTCAATAACCCTCGTCGATTCGTCTCGCCATTGGCCGATGCCCGCACCGACTTCACCGCCCGGGTCGAACTCACGGGCCTGCCCGCCGATCAGGCGATTTTCTACCGCGTGACCTTCGAAGACGCCCAGAGCGGTGTCGCCAGTGAACCCTGGTTCGGTCATCTGCGCAGTGTGCCAACCGCCCGGCGGGATATTCGGTTTGTCTGGAGCGGCGACACAGTCGGCCAGGGCTTCGGCATCAACCCGGACATCGGCGGCATGCGCATCTACGAAGCCATGCGTCTGCGCCTGCCGGATTTTTTTATCCACAGCGGCGACACCATCTACGCCGACGGCCCGGTGCCGGCGCAACTGACCACCGAAAGCGGCCGGGTGTGGCGCAACATCACCAGTGAAGCCAAGAGCAAAGTCGCCGAAACCCTCGACGACTATCGTGGCAATTACCGCTACAACCTGATGGACGAAAACATCCGCCGCTTCAACGCTGAAGTGCCGCAGATCTGGCAGTGGGACGACCATGAAGTGGTGAACAACTGGTCGCCGGGCAAACAACTGGATGAGCGTTACAAAAGCAAAGATATCCACAGCCTGGTGGGCCGTGCGCGTCAGGCCTGGCTGGAATACGCGCCGATGCGCTTGCAGAGTGCCGATGACGGCGGGCGGATTTATCGCAAGCTGAATTATGGGCCGATGCTGGATGTGTTCGTGCTCGACATGCGCAGTTATCGCGAAGCCAATGACGACAACCTGGGTGCCGCCAAACCGTTTCTCGGTCGCGAACAATTGGACTGGCTCAAACGTGAGTTGAAAGGCTCCCAAGCCCAATGGAAAGTCATCGCCGCCGACATGCCCATCGGTCTCGGCGTACCCGACGGTGAAGTCAGCCCCGGTGTGGCGCGGTGGGAAGCGGTGGCCAATGGTGACCCTGGCCCGGCTCAGGGCCGTGAATTGGAAATCGCCGAACTGCTCGGTTTTCTGCGGGCGCAGCGGGTGCGTAATTTCGTATTCCTCACGGCGGATGTGCATTACTGCGCGGCGCACCATTACCACCCGGACCGCGCGGCGTTTCAGGACTTCGAACCGTTCTGGGAATTTGTCGCGGGGCCGTTGAATGCGGGGAGCTTCGGGCCGAATGCGCTGGATAAAACCTTCGGCCCCGAAGTGGTGTTCGAGAAAGCACCACCGGCGCAGAACACCTCGCCGTTTGCCGGGTTTCAGTTTTTTGGCGAGGTGAACATCGATGGGCAGACGGGGGAGATGAGTGTGGTGTTGCGGGATCTGGATGGGGTGGGGGTGTTTGAGCGCACGTTGCAGCCGGTGTGAGAAGAAGTAAGCCGATACATCGATCAATGTGGGAGCGGGCTTGCTCGCGAAGGCGGCCTGACAGCCAACATCTTTGTTGACTGTTAAATCGCTTTCGCGAGCAAGCCCGCTCCCACATTTTATGGGTTGTGTCAGTAGACGTCGCGGCGGTAGCGGCCTTGTTCGATCAGGCGGTCGACCTCTTCAATCCCAAGCAATTCGTTGAGCGCGTGATCCACCCCTGAAGCCATCCCCTGCAAACTGCCGCAGATGTAAATCACGGCGCCATCGGCCAGCCATTTTTTCAATTCATCGGCAGACTCGCGCAGGCGATCCTGCACATAGATCTTCTCGGCCTGATCTCGCGAGAACGCCAGATCCAGTCGCGTCAGATCACCGTTGATCAACCACTCTTCCAGTTCCGCGCGGCATAGGTAGTCGTGCTCGCGATGACGCTCACCGAACAGCAGCCAGTGACGCTGCTGCCCGTCGGCAATCCGCGCCTTGAGCAAACTGCGCAGCCCGGCCAGCCCGGTGCCGTTGCCCAGCAGAATCATCGGCACGGGTTCGTTCGGTAGATGGAAACCACTGTTGCGGCGTACCCGCAAACTGATGCTGCTACCCACAGGCGCGTGTTCGGTCAGCCAACCGGAACCAACGCCCAGGCTGCCGTCGGCATGCAATTCCTGACGCACGATCAATTCCAGCACGCCGTCGGCGGCGATCGAGGCGATGGAGTATTCGCGCATGGCCAACGGCACCAAGGCGTCTGCCAGCGCTTGTGCATGCAGACCGACCAGATGCGCGCGGTTCTCGGGCAGTTGGCGGCTGGCCAGGGCTTGTTCCAGCGTTTGCGACAGGCCATCGAACTCAACCGTGGCCCGACCGTCGATCCCCAGGCCGTCGAGGAAATGCTCGATGGCCCACGGACAATTGCGCGGCAGCACTTCCACCAGATCCCCGGCCAGCCAACTGCTGGTGGTGGGGGCGCTGAGGCCGAGCAAATACACGGGCGAACCGCTGCTGTCCGGGTTCATCAATTCGCGGCGGGTCAGGGTCCAGTTGTCGTAGCTCGGCGCTTGCCAGGTATCCACCGGCGCCTGGCCCGTCAGCAGGCCGAGTTGCTGTTGCCAGTGACGCAGGGCGTAGGGGTCGCCGCTGTCGACCTCCACCGGGGCGAACAAAGTCTTGCCGCCGTGCTCACCCAGCCAGGTGTGCAAGCGACGGGCGAAGCCGCAGAAGTGTTGGTACTGACGGTCACCGAGGCCGAGCACGGCATAGTTCAGGCTGTCGAAGCTCAGCGCACGCCCCAGTACTTTGCGTTCGAATCCTCGGGCGCTGTCCGGCGCTTCACCGTCGCCGAAGGTGCTGACCACAAACAGCGCGTTGCTGGAATCCTGCAGGTCCTGTTCGCTGACATTGGCCAACGGTTGGACCTTCACCGGCAACCCGGCGGCCTGCAATTGTCCGGCGGTCTGCCAGGCGAGCTGTTCGGCGAACCCGCTCTGGCTGGCGAAGCCGATCAGCCATGCCGGTGCATCACCGCCCGGTTGTGCGAGGCCTTTGCGGGCGTCGTTGATCTGGCGTTTCTTGCGTCGACGGTCCAGGTACAGCAACCAGCCAGTGATGAAAAACAGCGGCATGGTCAGCGCGGCGATGGTCAGGATAATCCGCCCGATCATCCCGAAATAACTGCCGACGTGCAGCGCATAGATGCTGGTCAGCAGTTGTGCCTTGAGGCTCTTGTCGCTGTAGCGGTCATGACGGCTGACGATGCCGGTCGCCGGATCGAGGGTGAGCTGGTTCCGTGCCTGGTCGTGGGGGGAATTCTTCAGCAGGTAGAACACCGTTGCCGGTTGCCCGGCCACGGGCGGCATACGCACGTTGTAGGAGGCAAGCCCTGGGCCGGCGGCGCTGTAGATGCTGCTCCATATCGCCGCGTAATCGGCAGTGGGGGCCGGGCCGCTTGGCGCAGGACCGCGACCACTGCGCACCCGTTCGTTCTGCGGCGAATCGGAAAGCAGTCGGGTCAGGCCTTTGTTGTACCACTCGTACGACCAGGATAGCCCGGTGAGCGCAGCCAAAAGATAGAACACCAGGCACCAGGTACCAGCCACTGAGTGCAAATCCCAGTTGAAGCTGCGACCTTTTTTATTCCAGTCCAGGGTCAGCCAGGCGCGCCAGCTTTTCCACTGGCGTGGCCAACGCAGGTACAGGCCGGACAGGCAGAAGAACAGCAGAATCAGGGTACAGGCGCCGGTGATCTGCCGGCCGATATCGCCCATGGCCAGGACCCGGTGCAGTTGCAGCATCAGGCCAAAGAAATCCTGGCCGGTGACGTCGCCCATGAACTCGCCGGTGTACGGGTCGAAGTAACGCATCGGCCCGCGACGTTCACCGGGTGGCGCCGTGAAGATCACCCGCGCGGCGTTGCCGCTGTCGCTCTCGACCCAGAGCATCGAGACTTTCTTGCCCGAAGCACCTTCGATTTTTTCTACCAGCTCGGCAGGTGGCAGTACGCCGGCAATCTGCTTTTCGACGTGCAGCACAGAGGGGTTCAACGCCCGCAGGATTTCATCCTGGAACGATACCGCCGCCCCGGTGATGCCCATCAGGGCCAGGACCAGTCCGGCGCTGATGCCGAAAAACCAGTGCAACTGGAACAGGGATTTCTTCAACACGTCGCTCGCCTTGTTCGTTCAAAAGTCATCATCACGGCGCGCATTATGCCGTGAGTTGTCGAGAAGCATTCTTTTTTACACACAAAAGCCCCGTTCACTTCGATGAACGGGGCTTTGGCCTGATGCCAGTCAGTTAAGTGAATGAACCGCTTTTCGTAGGAGCCAGGCTTGCCGGCGAAGGCGCTCTTAAGGACGTCTTCGCCGGCAAGCCTGGCTCCTACAGGTCCGATTTACCCTTAACCAACTGGCATTGGGCTTTGGCCTTTCGCTTCTGTTATCAGAAGTGGAAGTTGGCGCTCAGCAGGGCAGTACGGCCCGCTGCAACGTGGGCGTAGTGGTTCTGGAGTATCTGGTCGAAGTAACGCTCGTCGGTCAGGTTCTGTACGTTGAGTTGCAGGTCGACGTTCTTGGTCAGGCGATAGCTGGCCATCGCGTCGTAACGCCAGTAAGACGGGATCTCCACCGAGTTGGCGACGTTGCCGAACTGGGAATCGACGTAGGTCGCACCGGCACCGATGGTCAACTTGTCCGGCACCAGGTCGTAGGTCGTCCAGAACGTGAAGTTGTTCTGGGGAGTGCTTGGCATGTGGTTGCCTTCATCGGCGGCGAGGGTGGTTTTGACCACTTCGCTGTCCATGTAGGTGTAGCCGCCGAAGACTCTCCAGTTACGGGTCAGCTTGCCGGCGTAGCTCAGTTCCAGGCCATTGACCTGCTGTTCGCCGTCCAGTACTTGCGTGGTGCCGCCGTCCGGATCGTTGATCCGCGCGTTGGTTTTCTCGGTGCGGAACAGCGCGGCGGTCAGCGACAGATCGTCACCGAAGAAGTCCCACTTGGTGCCGATTTCGTAGTTGCGGTTCTTTTCCGGATCCAGACGGCTGTTGTTCGCGGCCAGTTCAAGGCCACCGTTGCCGCTGGTTTCGCCGGCCGGGTTGCTGGAGGTCGAGTAGGCCGCGTAAATGCTGCCGTTAGGCAACGGGTTGTAGACCACGCCGATCTGGTAGTTCACCAGGTCGCTGGTGTTCGCACGGGAGAAGTCGTTCGCTGGCGCTGTGCTGCTGGCGTTGGCGTGGCCGCTGGATTCGACCTGGTAGTTGTCATAACGCAGGCCCAGGTTCAGGGACCATTGCTCGTTGAACTTCAGGGTGTCGAATACGTAGGCTGCGGCGGTTTTGGTGTTGGTGTCAGTGAACGCGGTGCTGTCGGTGATCCTGCCATTCCAGTTATCCCCAGGCGTCGGGTTGTACAGGCTGGTGCAGTCGCCGGAGTTGAACAGGGCGCGGTTGCATCGAGTGCCGCTGGCGGTGGAGGTCAGGGTGTACGGGCGGTTGTGGGTGTCCTGATAGGAAAACTCCAGACCGGTCACCAGACTGTGCTCGATGGCGCCGGTGTTGAACTTGGCGCTCAGGTCGGTCTGGTTGATCCAGCCGCTGGACGTCGAGTTACGGCTCTTCGCACCCCGGTACACGTTGCCATTGACCACGTTGCCCTTGCTGTCGTCCGGGTTGGTGACGATGTAGTCCAGGGTCGAACGGGACATGCGGAAGCTGTTCGAGACGGTCAGGTCATCATTCAGATCGTGTTCGATCTTGAGGGTGCCGCTGTCATTGGTGGTCTGGCGAAAGTCGCGACCGGTGAGGCCGTAGAAGTTGTCGCGATCGACATGTGCAGGTTTATCGACGTTGTACTTGCTGCGGTTGGGACTCAAGGTCAACGGGATGCCGTAGTCCGGCATGTCGTCGGTCTCGACGTGGTAGTAGCCGACGGTCAAGCGGGTATCGGTGCCCAGGCCGAAGGCGAAGGACGGTGCGACGCCCCAGCGACTGACATCCACGGTATCGCGGCCGGCGACGTTGGCTTCGTGCTTCATCAGGTTCAGGCGCAAGGCCGAGGTGTCGGTCATCTGCTGGTTCAGATCGAGGGTGGTGCGCTGGGTCTGGTCCGAGCCCCAGGTGAAGCCGCCGTTGTAGGAATTGCCCAGCTTGGGGGTCTTGCTCACCAGGTTCAGGCTGCCACCGGTGGAACCGGCGCCAGTGAAGGCTGAGCCCGGGCCCTTGCTGACTTCGATCGATTCAACGTTGAAGATCTCGCGGCTTTGGGACGCAGGGTCGCGCATGCCGTCGACGAACGTGTCGCTTTCGGCGTTGAAGCCGCGAATGATCGGACGATCGCCGGCCGGGTTACCGCCCTCGCCGGCACCGAAGGTGATGCCCGGGGTGGTGCGCAGGGCGTCGACCAGGCTGGTGGCGCCGGTGTCGCGAATCACTTGTTGCGGGATTACGGTGACGCTTTTCGGCGTCTCGCGCAGTGGCGCGGTGTACTTCTTGGAGGCCGAAGTATCGGTCTTGTAGGAGGTGTCGTTCTGCTCGCCCACAACGCTGGTCGCGTCCAGGGAAATCGCATTGTTCGGTGCTTTTTCGTCAGTCTTTTCGGCCGCGAAAACCATATGGCCCGCAGAGCCGGCAGTGATCGCCACGCCAATTGCAGACGCGAGCAAACGCGGTGAACCGACCGTTAATTGTAGTTGTTGGCGTGACATGTGAATTCCCCTCCCCAAGGATTTGAGGCCGCGGAATGTAGAGTAAATACGTATCTGTATCAATTGCGAAAAGTTGCTATTCGCGACAAATTTACATTCTTTACAATTTACCTTTACGGTTTTTGCGGTTTCATTCGTCACGCGGGTTTTACACGGGCAATAAGAATCAATACCATTGGCGCCCCTTTGCCTTCAGGTGGTCTTTCCATGTTGCTGCATATTCCCGGCGTGTTCGCGAAAGAAGAAGTGCAGCGCATTCGCGAGGCCCTGATGCAGGCGGATTGGGCCGATGGCAAAATCACCGCCGGTTACCAGTCGGCCAAGGCCAAGCACAATCTGCAACTGCCGGAAGGGCATCCGTTGGCCAAGGAAATCGGTGCGGCGATGCTCGAGCGGTTGTGGAAAAATCCGCAGTTCATGTCAGCGGCATTACCGCACAAGGTCTTCCCTCCGTTACTGAACTGCTATACGGCCGGTGGCAGTTTCGACTTCCACATCGACAACGCCGTGCGTCAGCCCAAGGGCAGCATCGAGCGTGTGCGCACCGACCTGTCGGCGACGCTGTTCTTCAGTGAACCGGAGGACTACGACGGCGGCGAACTGGAAATCCAGGACACCTTCGGCACCCAACGCGTGAAATTGCCGGCAGGCGACATCGTCCTGTATCCCGGCACCAGCCTGCACAAGGTCAACGCCGTCACTCGCGGCACCCGTTACGCCTCGTTTTTCTGGACGCAAAGCCTGGTGCGTGAAGACAGCCAGCGCGCCTTGCTGTTCGAGATGGATGGGGCGATTCAACAGTTGACCCAGGACATGCCCGACCATCCTTCATTGATCCGCCTGACCGGCACCTACCACAACCTGTTGCGTCGCTGGGTCGAGGTGTAAGTGACGGACTTTCGGTTGCACCGCGAGGAAATCCTCGACGGCGACCGCCTCAAATCGATGCTCGAAGAAAGCCCGACGCGAGCGGCTCAGGCGATCCTGATCGCCGCCCGTGAAGGCGTGCTCGATGCTCAGGCGTTGCTCGGGCAGATCCTGCTGGACGGCCGTGGCATCGCTCAGGATCAGCCGCTGGCGCTGCGCTGGTTCGAGATCGCCGCCCAGGGTGGACACTCTATGGCGCGCAACATGCTCGGCCGTTGTCATGAACATGGTTGGGGTTGCACCGCCGATGCTTCGATAGCCGCGGGGCATTATCGTGTTGCCGCTGAAGCCGGACTGGATTGGGCGATGTACAACTACGCCAATCTGCTGGCTACTGGTCGTGGAGTGATCGGGGATCAGGTGCAAGCGCTGGGTCTGTATCGGCAAGCAGCGGAATTGGGCCACGCGAAGTCGATGAACCTGCTGGGGCGTTATCTGGAAGAGGGGCAGTTTTGCCCGGCAGATTCGCAAGCAGCCCGTGACTGGTATCGACGCTCGGCGGTCGGCGGGGATTTTCGTGGGCAATTCAGTTATGCAGCGGTGTTGGCGGATGAAGGCAAGATCGACGAGGCGCTGGGTTGGCTGCACAAGGCACTGGATGGCGGGAATCTGAATTTCTTGCGGGTGGCGAGCAAAGCACTGTTGAACGCGGTGAATCCGCAAATTCGTAAGTTGGCCAAAGACTACACGCAACGCTGCGCAGAGCTGAACCTGTAGGGAAAAATGCGGGTTTCCCGAGGCGTATTTCAGACACAAAAAAGCCCATGACACGTCATGGGCTTTTTGATTTTCTGCGTGTGGTTTTTACACGTAGAACGACTTCAGCGGCGGGAAGCCGTTGAATTCAACAGCGCTGTAGCTGGTGGTGTACGCACCGGTCGACAACCAGTACAAACGGTCACCGATCGCCAGGTTCAGCGGCAGGCCGTACTTGTAGTTTTCGTACATGATGTCGGCGCTGTCGCAGGTTGGACCGGCGATGACCACTTCTTCCATCTCGCCTTTCTTCTCGGTCCAGATCGGGAACTTGATGGCTTCGTCCATGGTTTCGATCAGGCCAGAGAATTTGCCCACATCCGTGTACACCCATCGCTCGACGGCGGTACGGGATTTACGCGCGACCAGCACCACTTCACTGACCAGGATGCCGGCGTTGGCGATCAGCGAACGGCCTGGCTCGAGGATGATTTCCGGCAGGTCGTCGCCGAAGTCTTCCTTGAGGAAACGGATGATTTCTTCAGCGTAGGTTTCCAGGCTATTGGTGCGGGTGATGTAGTTGGCCGGGAAGCCACCGCCCATGTTGATCAGCTTCAGGTGGATGCCGTCTTCTTCTTTC
Organism: Pseudomonas sp. PDM24; assembly: GCF_019218905.1. Lineage (NCBI taxonomy): Bacteria > Pseudomonadati > Pseudomonadota > Gammaproteobacteria > Pseudomonadales > Pseudomonadaceae > Pseudomonas > Pseudomonas sp. PDM24. The sequence continues at coordinate 151,274 of NZ_JAHUWR010000007.1, forward strand.
AGGCGTTCGAAGATCACTTTGACCTTGGCGATCGCCGCGTCCCAGACGCTGATGTCGCGCTGCTGCGAACCAACGTGGAACGAGATGCCGTACGGCACCAGGCCCAGGTCGCGAGCGAGGATCAGCAGGTCCATGGCCATGTCGGTCTGGCAGCCGAATTTGCGCGACAAAGGCCAGTCGGCGGTGGTCGAGCCTTCAGTCAGGATGCGCACGTAGACTTTCGAGCCCGGAGCTGCCTTGGCGATGTTGCGCAGGTCGGCTTCGGAGTCGGTGGCGTACAGACGCACGCCCTTGTCGTAGAAGTAGCGAATGTCTTTGGATTTCTTGATGGTGTTGCCGTAGCTGATGCGATCCGGGCCGACGCCCTGGTTCATCACTTTGTCGAGCTCGTAGATCGAGGCGATGTCGAAGTTCGAGCCTTTTTCTTTGAGCAGGTCGATGATTTCAACGGCCGGGTTGGCCTTGACTGCGTAGTAGACCTTGGCGAATTCGAAACCGGCGCGCAGGTCGTCGTAGGCCTGGCTGATCATCGCGGTGTCGATCACCACGAACGGGGTTTCTTGTTTGTCGGCGAACGCCTTCATTTTCTGGAAGGTATCGCGCGCGAAATAGTCTTCGACGTTGATCGACATGCTGGGAACTCCTACTGGCAAACTGAAATTATCAATGGGTGCAAATGAACGCCCTCCGTATCCCCACTTTGGTTCGCCTACTTCCCAAGGCATGTCGCCGAAAGCAAAAAGGCCATGGGAGGCGGTGCTTTCCCTTGGCCTTGCTGTCTCGTCGTCAGTACTTGAGCCGGATGGATCGTTTCCAGCATGGACGTTCGGCGCGAACTTTAGGGCGTGAGGCGCTTGAGATCAACAAAAAATGTCGCGTTTTTGCACGCTTCCGTCGTGCGGTCCCGCTCAGCCTCTGATGTAACCGACCCACATGACAGGTTGATGTTCCCCTGATCCTTCATTTTTCGTCGGGTGCAGTGATCGACGAGATGGTTATAAGTGGTGGGTTTTAATCTCGAACAATTATGGCCAAGGCATCATTACTGTTATTTCTAGCAGGTGTGGGATGGCTGCGATCTTATTAAGGTAACAACACTTTTATTTTATCTGTGGGCTCTTTCGGGCACGCCATCAAAATGAACAGCTGTCGCTGTGGTGCTGTGTGTGTTTGTTTCTACCTTGAATATTAGTCGCAGGGAGTGCATGAAGATGAATAGAATAATTGTCTGGTTGATGGCATTAGTGCTGGCTGGCTGTGCGACACAAGAAGTTGCACCGGTCAAGGGGCAGGGTTCCGATGAGCAAGTTATCGAGTCTTCCGCGGTCGGTACATTAGGCGCGGCATCCGGCCCGGTGACCGCGCAATACCTCACGGAACGTTACCACAATAAGGTGAGCATGTGCGGCAATAACCCTTCTGCACCGGCCTTCCTGTGTTCGGGCGTGCTGTTACGTGCCACCCAACATTCCACCCAATTTCACTTCTGGAACCCGAATCCCACAGCTACCGGGGTTTCGTTTTCCTATCTGCGGGCGGACGCCAAGTTTAACAAACTGGTGTTTGGCTACAATAATGGCTTTATTTTTTATCCGATATTTTTTGCTCCTGGCGATAAGATGGATCCGGAAATACTCTGTTTCTTTCCGGTGGATGGGGCAACTAACAGTCGAGAACAACAGGGGTGCGGACAAGTTCCCGGCGTTCCTTCCGGAAGGCCCTGTCAGTCTCAAGGCATTAACACCGCAGCTCAATACATGACTCATTACAATAGCCATCCGTCCAAGTATGGCAAATTGTGCGGATTTGACGTTCGCGACGCTTTAGACCAGGGGGCAACCACTGCCTTCAATGAAGCGATTAAAGCACAGGGGATGGGTGGCACCTTTGCTTTCAATACGCAGAACGAATTCCGCATGGCCAAATGGGCTCAGAATATGGGTAAAACCCTCCCGGTCGAGGCGGTTTTCTATATCAACGATGCCGGTAAGGTGGGGGCGCAATATGACCAGCGAGACTTCAAGACGCAAACCGGCATCTGGATCCCGATGATCCGTATAACGTTTCCGCAAACGACCACTGCTGATGCGATCTTCCAGTTCATTCCCGCCGATCAGGCGATCTCCTCCTGATTGAACTACTTGGCCGCGCTCCCACAGGTACGGCGGAGAACCTGTAGGAGCGAGGCTTGCCCGCGAAGACGTCAGATCAGGCGACAGCAGTCTCGGCCGGCGAAACAATACTGGTCTTGCCCCCACGAGACTTGCCGGAGCTCAAGTACTCGGCAATCGATTCCTGAGTCACCTCACCCAGGAACACCCGCTCGGCATCCATCACCGGCAGCCACGAGCGGTTGAACTCGTACATGCGCGACAGCAGGATGCGCAAATGCTCGTCGTACGCCGCGGTGGCGTTGAACTCGCGCAGGTATTGCGCGCAGGTGCCGGTCTGGCGGTGCAGGTCGCGACGGCGCACGTAGCCCAAGGCTTTGTTGTCGGCACAGGTCACCACCACGTATCGACGGTCCAGTTCGTCCATCAATTCCAGCGCTTCGGCCACCGGCGTTCCCGGGCTCACCGAGGGCGCGTTGTCCGCCGCGTCTTCGGCTTTCACCAGCAACAGGCGCTTGAGGGTGCTGTCCTGGCCGACGAAGTTGCTGACAAAGTCGTCCGCCGGGTGCGCGAGAAGCGTGTCCGGATGGTCGATCTGCAGCAGTTTGCCCGCGCGGAAAATCGCGATCTTGTCGCCAAGCTTGATCGCTTCGTCGATGTCGTGGCTGACCATGATCACGGTCTTGTTCAGTGCCCGTTGCATCTCGAAGAACTCGTTCTGAATCATCTCGCGGTTGATCGGGTCGACCGCGCCGAACGGCTCGTCCATCAACAACAGCGGCGCATCCGCTGCCAGCGCGCGAATCACGCCGATCCGCTGCTGTTGGCCACCGGACAATTCACGCGGGTAGCGAGTCAGATACTGCTTGGGTTCGAGCTTGATCATGCTCATCAACTCGCGGGCGCGGTCGTGGCATTTCTGTTTGTCCCAGCCCAGCAGGCGCGGAACGATGGTGATGTTTTCCTCGATGGTCATGTTCGGGAACAGACCGATCTGCTGGATCACATAACCGATGTTGCGGCGCAGGGTCACGGCGTCGAGGTCAGTGGTGTCTTCGCCGTTGATCAGGATCTTGCCCGAGGTTGGCTTGATCAGGCGGTTGATCATCTTCAGCGTGGTGCTTTTACCGCAACCCGATGGCCCGAGGAACACACAGATTTCGCCTTCATTGACGGTCAGGCTCACCGAGTCCACGGCTTTCACATCTTTGCCGTTGCTTTGGAAGGTCTTGCTGAGGTTTTGAAGTTCGATCATTTCAGGAGTCCTTTTGGAGTCAGCGTGCGTTGCAGCCATTGCAGAAGCAGGTCGGCGAAGATGGCCAGGAGACTGACCAGCACGGCGCCGACGATCAGCATCGACATGTCGCTGCGGCTGATGGAAGCGAGAATGAGTACACCGAGGCCACCGGCACCGATGGTCGCGGCGATGGTCATTACACCGATGTTCATGACCACGGCGGTGCGGACACCGGCGAGGATCACCGGCACGGCAATCGGCAATTCGACCATGCGCAGGCGCTGGCCGAAGGTCATGCCAATACCGCGCGCTGCTTCGCGAATGCCAGGTTCCACGCCGGTCAGCGCCAGATAGGTGTTACGCATGATCGGCAGCAGGGAGTACAGAAACACTGCGGTGATCGCCGGCATCGGGCCGAGGCCCTGGCCGAATTTCGAATAGAACGGCAGCAGCAGGCCGAACAGCGCAATCGATGGCACGGTCAGCAACACCGTAGCGCTGGCTTGCAACGGGCCGGCCAGTGTCGGGAAGCGGGTCATCAGGATGCCCAACGGCACGCCGACCACAATCGCCAGGGTCACGGCGATGCCAACCAGGGTGATGTGCTGCCAGGTCAGGTGCAAAACCTGCGGCCAATCGAGATGGGAAAAGGCGTTCAAGAATTCCATGGCTTTTCCTCCTCAGTTGATGGGGTGCTGGCGCAGGAAATCTGCAGCAACGGATGAAGGACTTTCGTGATCGACATCGACCCGCGCGTTGAGCTGACGCATGGTGGCGTCGTCGAACAGTTCGGCCAGCGGCTTGAGCTCTTCGGCGAGTTTCGGGTGGGCGTCGAGGTAAACCTGACGCACCACCGGCGCGGCGGTGTAGTCCGGGAAGTAGTGCTTGTCGTCTTCCAGCAACTTGAGCTTGAAGGCGTTCAAACGACCGTCGGTGGTGTAGACCAGACCGGCGAACACCTGGCCATTGCGCAGGGCGGTGTAGACCAAACCAGCATCCATCTGCCGGATGTTTTTGCGGGTAAGGTTCATGCCGTAGAGGTCTACCATGCCGTCCAGACCATCGGAACGGTTGGCAAACTCGGTGTCCAGGGCGACGAGGTGATTGGTCTTCGCCTCAGCCTGCAGCACTGTGTTCAGCTCGCTGATGGTGTTGATCTGCGGATACGCTTTTGCGGTGTTTTCCGGCAGTGCCAGGGCGTAGGTATTGCTGAACTTCGACGGGGTGAGCCAGACCAGGCCTTTTTTCGCGTCGAGTTCTTTCACCCGGGCGTAGGACTGAGCGCTGTCGAGCTTGTCGGTGACGTGGTTGTAAGCCACCAGCGACACGCCGGTGTATTCCCACATCAAATCCAGCTGGCCACTTTCGTGGGCGCTGCGGGCGAGATTACTGCCCAGACCGCCGGTCACTTGGGTGTCATAACCCTTGGTGCGCAGGTATTGGGAAGTGATTTCCGCCAGCAGGGTTTGTTCGGTGAACACCCGGGCGCCGATGCGGATCACTGGTTTTTCAGCGGCTTGGGCAAATCCTGCGAACAGCAGGGCGCAGCCTAAAAATAAGCAGATTTTTTTCATGTTAATTCCTTTGCCGAGGCTTAAGACGGGCGCAAGCCGCGTTCGAGCCAGAGGCGGCTGGCGAGTGTCACCAGTCCGTCGAGCAGCAAGGCCAGCAGGGCGGTGCAGGCCGCGCCGAGCAGCAGTTGCGGCTGATTGTTCAGGGCGATGCCGGGGAAAATCAGGCTGCCCAGGCTGTTGGCGCCAATCAGGAACGCCAGCGGTGCGGTACCGACGTTGATCGCCAGTGCCACGCGCACGCCGCCAATGATGATCGGCACGGCGTTCGGCAGTTCGACCCGCCATAGCACCTGAGTCGGTGTCATGCCGATGCCAACAGCCGCTTCCTTGAGTGAACCCTGGACGTTTTTCAGCCCTTCGTAGGTGTTGCGCACAATCGGCAACAGTGAGGCGAGGAACAAGGCGAAGATCGCAGGGCCGCTGCCGATGCCGAGGATACCCAGGGCGATGGCCAGTACGGCGAGAGGCGGCACGGTGTTGCCGATGTTGAAGATCTGCATGAAGCGTTCGGCGCGGCCAACCATGGTCGGGCGGCTGAGGAAGATACCGGCGGGTATGCCCACTACAAGGGCGGCCAGCATGGAAACGAGGACGAGAATCAGATGAGCTTGCAGGTAAAACAACAAATCGTCGCGGTACTGTTCGATCGTGTTGATGCCAATCCAGTGGATCAGCAGGGCCAGAAGGGCGACGACAACCGCACCTCCTATCAGCCCCTTGCCATAGCGAATAGCCACAGGCGGACTCCTTTTTCTTTGTCGGCGAACGCAGTCCCGTGTGGCAATGCCATTCCTGGCTGCCGGGAAAACAACGTTCGCGAGAAGCAGCTCTTCATGCTGATAAAACCGCATGAGATCGAGCCATAAGCGCAGCCTCGTCAGGCCAACTTGCTGATTTTTCAGCCCCTGGTACGAGTGCCGTAACAGGGAAGTGGACGCCTCCACCTTTTAAAAGGTTCCATAATTAGCAGCAATTAGCTACCACGCATCTTGTTTGGCCCGTGTAGCAGCTGCCGAGCCTGCGAGGCTGCGTTCGGCGGCGAAGCCGTCGTAGAGTCGGCACGCTCGGTCTGCCTAATACACCGCAACGTCTGGTTTGACGACGGCTTCGCCGCCGAACGCAGCCTCGCAGGCTCGGCAGCTGCTACAGGGCGAACGGTGGTCCGTCAGGCTCGGTTTGCGCTATACTCGCCGCCCTTTTTTGAATCACCTGCCAGGCGATTTCCCATGACCAAACAGGCCGCCGAAGTCGCGAAACGCCGCACTTTCGCCATTATTTCCCACCCCGATGCCGGTAAAACCACCATCACCGAGAAGCTCTTGCTGATGGGCAAGGCGATTGCGATTGCGGGCACGGTGAAATCTCGCAAGTCCGACCGCCATGCCACCTCCGACTGGATGGAAATGGAAAAGCAGCGTGGTATCTCGATTACCACGTCGGTCATGCAGTTCCCGTATCGCGATCACATGATCAACCTGCTCGACACCCCGGGCCACGAAGACTTCTCCGAAGATACCTATCGCACTCTGACGGCAGTGGACTCGGCATTGATGGTCCTCGACGGCGGTAAGGGCGTTGAGCCACGGACCATCGCCCTGATGGACGTCTGCCGTCTGCGTGACACGCCGATCGTCAGCTTCATCAACAAACTCGACCGTGACATTCGCGACCCGATTGAACTGCTCGACGAAATCGAAGCGGTCCTGAAGATCAAGGCTGCGCCGATCACCTGGCCGATTGGTTGCTACCGCGATTTCAAGGGCGTTTATCACCTCGCCGACGACTACATCATCGTCTACACCGCTGGCCACGGCCACGAGCGCACCGACGTGAAAATCATCGAGAAGCTCGACTCCGATGAAGCCCGCGCGCACTTGGGCGACGAGTACGACCGCTTCGTGGATCAGCTGGAACTGGTGCAGGGCGCCTGCCACGAATTCAATCAACAGGAATTCCTCGACGGCCAACTGACACCGGTATTCTTCGGTACTGCATTGGGCAACTTCGGTGTCGATCACGTGCTTGACGCCGTGGTCAACTGGGCGCCGAAACCGCTGGCCCGTGTCGCCAACGAGCGCACCGTGGAACCGGTTGAAGAGAAATTCTCAGGTTTCGTGTTCAAGATCCAGGCGAACATGGACCCGAAACACCGCGACCGTATCGCCTTCATGCGGATCTGCTCTGGCAAGTACGAAAAAGGCATGAAAATGCGCCACGTGCGCACTGGCAAAGACGTGCGGATCGGCGATGCGCTGACGTTCTTCTCCTCTGAGCGTGAGCAGCTGGAAGAAGCGTTTGCCGGCGACATCATCGGTTTGCACAACCACGGCACCATCCAGATCGGCGACACCTTCACCGAAGGCGAAGTCCTGGGCTTCACCGGCATCCCGCACTTCGCCCCGGAACTGTTCCGCCGCGTGCGTCTGCGTGATCCGCTGAAATCCAAGCAACTGCGTCAGGGCTTGCAGCAACTGGCCGAAGAAGGCGCCACTCAGGTGTTCTTCCCCGAGCGCAGCAACGACATCATCCTGGGTGCCGTCGGTGTGCTGCAGTTCGACGTGGTCGCCAGCCGTTTGAAAGAGGAATACAAGGTTGAGTGCTCGTACGAGCCGATCACTGTTTATTCCGCGCGCTGGATTGATTGCGACGATAAGAAGAAGTTCGAGGAATTCCGGGTCAAGGCCGTGGAAAACCTTGCGGTCGACGGTGGTGGTCACCTGACCTACCTGGCTCCGACGCGGGTTAACCTGGCGCTGATGGAAGAGCGTTGGCCGGATGTGAAATTCCGTGCGACGCGTGAGCATCATTAAGCGCTGAGTCGTAACACCAAAGCCCCGATGCGTAAGCCTCGGGGCTTTTTTGTGCCGCCTCGGTCAACTGTGGGAGCGGCGGTGCGGCGATCCGACTTGCTCGCGAAAGCGTCGGGTCAGTCGACATCAATGTTGAATGAAAGGGCCCTTTCGCGAGCAAGCCCGCTCCCACATTGGATCATTGTTGTTAGTGGGTTTGGATATAACCCCTATTCCAAACCAATCTCCCCGCAAACGACATTTTCTGCTACCCGGTAGCGTACTGTCTGGAGAACCCGGTCAATCGGAACTAAATTTCATTCATTACCTGTCAGGCATCCGTGCTTCACCCCACAAAGGATGGAATCGGCTATGAGTATTTACCAACGCATTGTGTTGTTGCTTAAGGTTTTGGTGCTGCTGTCCCTCGGCACATCGGCGGTGGCGTGGGCGGAATGTGAGAACCACGAAACACAGGCCTTGAACGGGCAAGGCGTGCACAGCGAGCAGATGATCGCTGCGACCGAATCAGGCGATGATGATCCAGACGCCGATGAGGAAGAGGATGAGGAAGACACGCAAACGTAAATCACGGACAAAAGAAAACCCCTCGCCGGACTGATACGCAATCTGGTGGAAGGGGTCTGGTCAACTCGGTCCCTGTGGGAGCGGGCTTGCTCGCGAAAGCAATCTGTCAGTCGACAGAGATGGTGACTGAAACACCGACTTCGCGAGCAAGCTCGCTCCCATTTTTTTCAGGCCGTTTTTACGCCGCGCCGTCGAGGAATTGCTCGGCGTAGTGGCAAGCCACCTGACGGGTGTCGACCAGGCGCAGGAGCGGTTCTTCTGTGGTGCAGCGCTCGGTCGCATACGGGCAGCGCTTGTGGAAGGCGCAGCCGGACGGCGGGTTCAGCGGGTTTGGCAGTTCGCCGACGATCTTGATTTTCGGCTTGTTCGGGTCCGGGTGGATGGTCGGAGTGGCCGACAACAGCGCCTGGGTGTAGGGGTGCAGAGGGCGAGTGTAGATGTCCTCCTTCGGGCCCATTTCCACCGGACGGCCGAGGTACATCACCATCACGTGATCGGCGACGTGGCGCACCACCGCCAGGTTGTGGGAGATGAACACGTAAGCGGTGTTGAACTCTTGCTGCAAATCCATGAACAGGTTGAGCACCTGCGCCTGAATCGATACGTCCAGCGCCGAGGTCGGTTCATCCGCCACCAGCACTTTCGGTTGCAGCATCATCGCGCGGGCCAGGGCAATCCGCTGGCGCTGACCGCCGGAGAACATGTGCGGGTAGCGCTGGTAATGCTCAGGCCGCAAGCCCACCTGTTTCATCATCGCCTGGACTTTCTCGCGACGTTCCGAGGCGCTCAGGTTGGTGTTGATCAGCAGCGGTTCGGCGAGCTGATCACCGACTTTCTGTCGTGGGTTCAGCGACGCGTACGGGCTCTGGAACACCATCTGCACATCTTTGCGCAGCTGCTTGCGCTGAGCCTTGTCGGCACCCGCGACTTCCTGCCCGGCGATTTTCAAGGAGCCGGAGGACGGTTCTTCAATCAGCGTCAGGGCCCGGGCCAAGGTGGATTTGCCACAACCCGATTCGCCCACAACGGCGAGGGTCTTGCCGGCTTCCAGTTCGAACGACACACCGTTGAGGGCGCGCACGGTCGCATGCCCCTTGAACAGGCCACGGGACACTTCGTAGTGACGGGTCAGGTTGCGGGCGGTTAGTACGACGGCCATTACGCCACCTCCTGATTCAGCGGGTAGAAGCAGCGGGCGAGGCTGTTGCTTTTCTGGTCAAGGGCCGGACGCTGGGTGCGGCAGTTGTCTTGCACGTACGGGCAGCGTGGCGACAGCAGGCAGCCTTGCGGGCGGTCGTAACGACCGGGAACGATGCCCGGCAATGTCGACAGGCGCGCGGCGCCCAGGCTGTGTTCCGGAATCGCCTTGAGCAGTGCTTCGCTGTACGGGTGCGCCGGAATGTCGAACAGTTGTGGCACCTGACCGACTTCAACCGCTTGGCCGGCGTACATCACGCACACGCGCTGGGCGGTTTCGGCCACGACCGCGAGGTCGTGGGTGATCAGCACCAGGCCCATGTTCTGCTCTTTCTGCAGGGCCAGCAGCAGGTCCATGATCTGCGCCTGAATCGTTACGTCCAGCGCGGTGGTCGGTTCGTCGGCGATCAGCAGTTTCGGTTCGCCGGCAATCGCCATGGCGATTGCAACACGCTGGCTCATGCCGCCGGAGAGTTGATGCGGATAGGCGTCCATACGGCTGGCGGCGCCTGGGATTTCCACTTTTTCCAGCAGTTCGATGGCACGCTTGCGGGCGTCCTTGCGGGACATTTTCAGGTGCAGGCGCAGCACTTCTTCGATCTGGAAACCGACGGTGTAGCTCGGGTTCAGCGCGGTCATCGGGTCCTGGAAGACCATGGCCAGGTCTTTGCCGACGATTTGCCGACGCTGACGGTTGCTGAGCTTGAGCATGTTCTTGCCGTCGAAGTTCAGGGCATCGGCGGTGACGATCCCCGGATGCTCGATCAGGCCCATCAGCGCCATCATGGTCACGGACTTGCCGGAGCCCGATTCGCCAACGATGGCCAGCACTTCGCCCTTGTCCACGGTAATGTCGAGACCGTCGACCACCGGAACGGCGTTGGCGTCGCCGAAGCGAACGTTGAGATTCTTGATTTCTAACAGTGACATTTGAATCTCCTCAGGCGGCGTTCTTGAGTTTCGGGTCCAGCGCATCGCGCAGGCCGTCGCCCATCAAGTTGATTGCCAGCACGCTGAGCAAAATGGTCAAACCAGGCAAGCTCACCACCCACCAGGCACGTTCGATGTAGTCACGAGCCGAAGCCAGCATGGTGCCCCACTCAGGTGTTGGCGGTTGTACGCCAAGGCCGAGGAAGCCCAGTGCCGCGGCATCGAGAATTGCCGAAGAAAAACTCAAGGTGGCCTGAACGATCAGCGGCGCCATGCAGTTGGGCAGCACGGTGACGAACATCAGGCGTGGCAGACCGGCACCGGCCAGGCGCGCGGCGGTCACGTAGTCGCGGTTCAATTCGCCCATCACCGCGGCGCGGGTCAGACGAACATAGGACGGCAACGAAACCACGGCGATGGCAATAATGGTGTTGATCAGGCCAGGGCCGAGGATGGCGACAATCGCCACGGCCAGCAGCAGGGACGGCAGGGCCAGCATGATGTCCATCAGACGCATGATGGTCGGGCCGAGCACGCGCGGGAAGAACCCGGCGAACAGACCCAACAGGATGCCCGGAATCAGCGACATCACCACCGACGACAAGCCGATCAGCAAGGACAGGCGCGAACCGTTGATCAGCCGCGACAGCAGGTCGCGACCCAGTTCATCGGTGCCGAGCAGGAACTGGATTTGCCCGCCTTCCAGCCAGGACGGCGGGGTCAGCAGGAAGTCGCGGTATTGCTCGCTTGGGTCATGCGGTGCAACCCATGGCGCGAAAATCGCGCAGAAGATCACCAGCAGCATGAACATCAGGCCGGCGACGGCGCCTTTGTTCCTGGAGAACGCGTGCCAGAATTCTTTATACGGGGACGGGTACAGCAGGCTTTGATCGACTGCTACCGGTGTAATGAGAGTGGTCATGGTCTTGATCTCAGCGCTGATGACGGATGCGTGGGTTGGCAAAGCCGTAGAGGATGTCCACCACGAAGTTGACCAGGATCACCAGGCAGGCGATTAACAGGATGCCGTTCTGCACCACGGGATAGTCCCGTGCGCCAATGGCTTCGATCAGCCATTTGCCGATGCCGGGCCAGGAGAAAATGGTTTCGGTCAGGACCGCACCGGCCAGCAGCGTGCCGACTTGCAGGCCGACCACGGTCAGTACCGGAATCAATGCGTTACGCAGGCCGTGAACGAACACCACGCGCGATGGCGACAGGCCTTTGGCGCGGGCGGTACGGATGTAGTCTTCACGCAGCACTTCGAGCATCGACGAGCGGGTCATCCGCGCGATCACCGCCAGCGGGATGGTACCGAGCACGATGGCCGGCAGGATCAGGTGATGCAGGGCATCGAAGAACGCCCCGACGTCGTCGGCCAGCAGCGTATCAATCAGCATGAAGCCGGTGCGCGGCTCGATGTCGTAGAGCAGGTCGATCCGCCCGGACACCGGGGTCCAGCCCAGGCTCACCGAGAAGAACATGATCAGGATCAGGCCCCACCAGAAGATCGGCATCGAGTATCCCGCCAGGGAGATGCCCATCACCCCGTGGTCGAACAGGGATCCTCGTTTGAGTGCCGCGATCACCCCGGCCAGAAGGCCCAGGATGCCGGCGAATAACAGGGCGGCCATGGACAGTTCCAGGGTCGCGGGGAATAGAGAGCTGAACTCGGTCCAGACGCTTTCACGGGTACGCAGGGATTCGCCGAGATCGCCGTGGGCCAACTTGCCGATGTAATCCAGGTATTGGGCATACAGGGGTTTGTTCAGACCTAGGCGTTCCATTGCCTGAGCATGCATTTCGGGGTCGACTCTACGTTCGCCCATCATTACTTCCACGGGGTCGCCAGGAATCATGCGAATCAACGCGAAAGTCAGCAAGGTGATGCCGAAGAACGTGGGGATCAGTAACCCCAATCGGCGGGCAATAAAACTAAACATCGTGTGGTGTACCTCATCAGCCGGTTAGGCGTGCCCGGCAGCGCTGGGGTCAGCGATGCCGGGCGTTTCTTATCTACTTCACCTGGGTGGTGGCGAAGTTATTCGTGGTGAGGGGGCTAATGTGATAGCCCTCTACGTTGGTGCGCATTGCAGTGAACATACGGGTGTGCGCCATGCTGATCCACGGCTGGTCCTGATTGAAAATGGCCTGGGCTTGTTCGTAGAGCGCCGTGCGTTCGTCCGGGTCCACTTTAGCCCGTGCTTCGTCGATCAGCGCCTGGAACTTTTCATTGCACCAGCGAGCGTAGTTTTCGCCGTTCTTGGCCGCTTCGCAACTGAGCATAGGCGTCAGGAAATTATCCGGGTCGCCGTTGTCGCCAGCCCAGCCGGCGGACACCATGTCGTGCTCGCCGTTTTTCGCGCGCTTGAGCATTTCGCCCCATTCCATGACACGAATATCGATCTTGATACCAACCTTGGCCAGGTCGGCCTGCATCATCTGTGCGCCGAGCATCGGGTTCGGGTTGGTCGGGCCGCCGCCGTTACGGGTGAACAGGGTAAACGTGGTGCCTTCCGGTACGCCGGCGTCCTTGAGCAGGGCGCGAGCCTTGTCCAGATCACGCGGCGGGTTGGTCAGTTTGTGGTTGTAGCCCAGCAGGGTGTCCGGGTAGGGGTTGACCGCCACGGTCGCATTGCCTTTGCCGAACAACGCGTTGACGTACGCAGCCTTGTCGAAGGCGATGTCGATGGCTTTACGCACGCGCACGTCGCTCATGTACGGGCGGGCGGTGTTCATGGCGACATAGGACACTGTCATCGCGTTCAGCTCATCAACCTTCAGGTTGGTGTCTTTCTTGATGCTCGGGATATCATCCGGTTTCGGATACAGCGCGATCTGACACTCGTTGGCCTTGAGCTTTTGCAGGCGCACGTTGTTGTCGGTGGCAATCGCCAGGACCAGCGCTTCAGCCGGTGGCTTGCCACGGAAGTAGTCCGGGTTGGCCTTGAAGCGAACCTGAGCATCCTTGGCGTAACGCTGGAAGACGAACGGGCCGGTGCCGATCGGCTTGTTGTTCAGGTCGCCGGCCTTGTTGGCCTTGAGCAACTGATCGGCGTACTCGGCGGAGTAGATCGAGGAGAAGGCCATGGCGATGTCGGCCAGGAACGGCGCTTCACGGCGGGTCAGGGTGAATTTGACCGTGTTGTCGTCGACTCTCTCGACGCTTTTGAGCAGCTCTTTGAAGCCCATGCTTTCAAAGTACGGGAAGCCCACGCTCGACAGTTTGTGCCATGGGTGTTTCGGGTCCAGCTGTCGCTGGAAGCTCCAGACCACGTCGTCGGCATTCATGTCGCGGGTCGGCTTGAAGTAATCGGTGGTGTGAAACTTGACGCCTTTGCGCAGGTGGAACGTGTAGGTCAGACCGTCGTCGCTGATGTCCCAGGACTCGGCCAGTGCCGGGATCACTTCAGTGGTGCCGGGCTTGAAGTCCGCCAGACGATTGAAGATGGTTTCGGCCACCGCATCGGCTGTGACTGCAGTCGTGTATTGGGCCATATCGAAGCCTTCCGGGCTGGCTTCGGTACAGACCACCAAGGGTTTGGCCGAGACGCCGACGGCGACACTCAGCAACGCGGCAGCGATGGCCGCTCGTAGGGGAAGCATTTTCATCTAGAGCCCTCTGCAATCGGTTGAACAGAAAAGCCAGACGGCCGACTCATCATGAGTCAGCCGCCGGCATGGGTTTTACAAAATATTGAACGGGATGGTGGTCACGAGACGGAACTCGTTGATGCTGCCATCCACCTGGTTTTCGCTGGCGCGGTGAGCGGTGTAGGTCGCGCGGATAGCGGTGGCCTTGAGTGGACCGCTCTGTACGGCATACGAAGCACCGATGCCGTATTCATAGTGGTGTTCGCCATCCTGGTTCTGGATACCGTCGTAACCCTTGTCCGCCACGCCGCCGTTGCCGGTGTAGTGAGTGCCGTCGATGCCCCAGCCGCGAGCCTGGTAGATGTTGAATTTCAGGCCAGGCACGCCGTATTCAGCCATGTTCAGACCGTAGGCAATCTGGAAGGACTTCTCGTTCGGGCCGTTGAAGTCCGACAGCAGGGAGTTGGCCAGGTAGATGCCGTTGGTTTCGTGCAGGTAGTCGAAGTACTCGTTACCGTTAATTTCCTGGTAAGAGAAGGTCAGGCTGTGAGCCTGGTGGGTCAGGCCGAACGACAGGGAGTAGGTGTCGTTATCGATCTTGCCGATAAGGGCTTTACCTTCTTCCTGGGTTTTGTAGTAGTTCAGGCCAGTGGTCAGGCTCAGGATCGAGCTGTCGCCCAGCACATGGCTGGCGCCGAAGTAGTACTGGTTCCACAGGTCTTCAGCCTGGGTGCCCCATAGACTGGTGGTCAGGCTGGCAAATGGCGTGTAAGTGATACCGGCCGTGTGGACGTGATCGGTTTCAACGATGCCGTTGGCGTATTCGGTGCGGAACTTGCGCTGGCTTTGTTCGGTTCGTGGAGAGTTGCGATCGAACGTGCCGACGTCGAAGCTCAGGTTTTCCAACTCTTCGCTGTGCAGGCTCACACCCTGGAAGCTCGAAGGCAACGCACGGTTACCGATGACATCGACCATCGGGCTGCTGAAGTTCTGGCGGCCAGCAGTGAGGGTGGTGTTGGACACGCGGGCCTTGACGTTGGCCAGGCCCAGCTTGCTCCACTGGCCGACGGCGTCGCCACCTTCCTCGGTCAGTGTGCGGTTGTTGCCCGCGCCAGAACGGGTACCCGGTGCGCCACCATTATTGGACGCCAGATCCTTGCGATCACGATCCAGAGCAATAGCGTTGTAGGCCGCCACTTCGGTGCTGAAACCTACGGTGCCTTCGGTGAAACCGGAGTTGTACTTGAGGATAGTGCCCTGAACCCAGTTGATACGACGATCAGTCGGGGTCGATACACCATTCTTCTTGTAGCTGAACGTGGCGCCGCGCTTCAGTTGCTCATTGGCATACCAGTTACGCGTGCTGCCGGTGATCGATTGGCCTTCGACAAAGCCTGTGGCTTCACTCTGGGCACTTTTCTCTTTAACGGTAACCGGCGTAAATGCCTGGCTTTGGGATTCTGCGTACGCCGTGGCGGTCACGCTGCTGATGGCCAAGGCCAATAACGCGGTGCTGCTCAGTTTCATGGGTGAAGCTCCTTGTTTTCTTTTTTTATGCCGGTCTTTTTTTGGTGATCCGGCTATTTGGTTAGAACACATTTAAGGCATTGCAAACGTTTGCTACAGGCCAGATTGGCGAATTACGGCAATACGCTTGCGTGGGAGCGCAAGCCCCCCCAGCGATTCTGGCTAATCGGTTATTGGTCGATACTGACGCCCGAGAACACGTTACGACCGAAAGGACTCACCTTGAATCCTTCGACTTTGGCGCTCAACGGCTGGTTGACCGTCGAGTGGGCGACCGGCGTGATGGGCACCTGCTGCTTGAGGTACTGCTGCGCCTGTTTGTAGAGCACCGTGCGCTGGTCACGGTCAGTGACGACTTTGGCCTGCTTGATCAGCTTGTCGTAAGCCGGATCACACCACATGGAGTAGTTGTTGCCGCCAATGGCATCGCAGCTGTACAGCGTGCCGAGCCAGTTGTCCGGGTCGCCATTGTCACCGGTCCAGCCGATCAGGCTGATGTCGTGCTCGCCGTTCTTGGTGCGCTTGATGTACTCGCCCCATTCGTAGCTGACGATCTTGACCTTGAGGCCGATCTTCGCCCAATCCGCCTGGAGCATTTCGGCCATCAACTTGGCGTTGGGGTTGTACGGACGCTGAACCGGCATGGCCCAGAGGGTGATTTCGGTGCCTTCCTTGACGCCGGCGGCCTTGAGCAATTCCTTGGCCTTTTCCGGGTTGTAGGCGGCGTCTTTAATCGTCTCGTCGTAGGACCATTGAGTCGGTGGCATGGCGTTCATTGCCAGTTGACCGGCGCCTTGATAGACGGCGTTGAGAATGCCTTGCTTGTTAACCGCCATGTCCAGCGCCTGGCGCACTTCGAGCTGGTCGAACGGTTTGTGCCGCACGTTATAGGCGATGTAACCAAGGTTGAACCCGGGCTTTTCGATCAATTGCAGTTTCGGATCGTTTTTCAGCGCGGTCACGTCGGCGGGGCGTGGGTGCAGGGTGATCTGGCATTCGTTGGCCTTGAGCTTCTGCACGCGCACCGAGGCGTCGGTGTTGATGGCGAAAATCAGGTTGTCGAGCTTGACCCGGCTCGGGTCCCAGTACTGCTTGTTGCCGCTGTAACGGATATTGGAATCTTTCTGGTAGCTCTTGAACACGAACGGGCCAGTGCCGATCGGCTTCTGGTTGATGTCGCTCGGCTTGCCGGAGGCCAGCAGCTGATCGGCGTATTCGGCGGACAGGATCGCAGCGAAGCTCATGGCGATGTTCTGGATGAACGCGGCGTCGACGCTGTTGAGCGTCATCACCACGGTCAGCGGCCCGGTCTTCTCGACCTTGGCGATGTTCTTGTTCAGGCTCATCCCGTTGAAATACGGGAACTCGGTTGGATAAGCCTTGCGGAAGGGTTGCTGCGGATCGAGCATGCGATTGAAGGTAAAAAGCACGTCATCGGCGTTGAAATCGCGGGTCGGCGTGAAGTATTTGGTGGTATGAAATTTCACCCCTTCGCGCAGGTGAAAAGTGTACTTGAGGCCGTCCTCGGAAATATCCCAGCTCGTTGCCAGGCCCGGTACGACGTTGGTGGCGCCTTTTTCAAACTCTGCCAATCGGTTGTACAGCGGCTCGGCGGCGTCGTTATCGGTCGCCGTGGTGTATTGCGCGGTGTCGAAGCCCGCCGGGCTGCCTTCGGAGCAGAACACCAGGCTGTTATTGGCGGCCTGGCTAACGGAAGTGACGGCCAGCAGGCCGGTGCCCAGCAATGCGGATAAAACCAAGGTATGGCGCATGACGCTCCCTCTTTTTGTAGTGTTTATTCAATGCGCCGCGACCCCGAGTGGGGGGCTGCATTGAGCTCAAACCAATACGGGCAGCAAACCGATAGCCACGCAATCGCTGGTCAGATCCCGACGGTAGGTGCCGTGGGTCTGGCAGTAAATGCGCTGAGTCCTAAAGACTCGTAGGAAAAGGCAACGCGTCCTAACCCCTAGCTGCGTCAGACAGCGGATTAGGATGTAGGCAAATTCCTATCTTCTCGGCAGAAAAAAGCAGCGGCGTCGCTGAAAACGTCGCCGCTGCCTTTTCTTATTTGCTGACGCTAACGCCGTAGAAGGAGTTCAAGCCAAACGGGCTGATCTTGAAGTCCTGCACGTTGTTGCGCATGGGTTGGAACACCGTCGAGTGAGCGATAGGTGTCATTGGAACAGCATCTTTGAGGACGTGTTGCGCCTGCTTGTACAGTTCGGTGCGCTTGGCCTGATCGGTCGTGCGTTTGGCTTCCTTGACGATGCCGTCGAACTTCTTGTCGCACCACTTGGAGAAGTTGTTGCCTTGCAGCGAATCGCAGCCGAACAGCACGTTCAGCCAGTTGTCCGGGTCACCGTTGTCGCCGCTCCAGCCAATCAGCATCGCGCCGTTTTCGCCGCCTTTGGAACGCTTGATGTACTCGCCCCATTCGTAGGTGACGATCTTGGCCTTGATACCGATCTTGGCCCAGTCGGACTGGAGCATTTCGGCCATCAGCTTGGCGTTGGGGTTATAGGGACGTTGCACCGGCATTGCCCACAGGTTGATCTCGGTGCCTTCCTTGATGCCGGCTTCCTTGAGCAGCTCTTTGGCTTTCTCAGGGTTGTATGGCGCGTCCTTGATGGTGGTGTCATAAGACCATTGGGTCGGTGGCATGGCGTTGACGGCCAGTTGGCCAGCGCCCTGGTAAACCGAATCGATGATCTGCTGCTTGTTGACGGCCATGTCCAGTGCCTGACGCACTTTCAACTGAGCCATCGGGTTTGGCTGATCGCTGCCCTTGATTTTGTCCATCACGTTGTAGGCGATGTAACCCAGGTTGAAACCGGCCTGGTCAGGCACCTTCAGGGTTTTGTCTTCCTTCAACGCTTTCAGATCGGCCGGACGAGGGAACAGGGTGATCTGACACTCGTTCTTTTTCAGCTTCTGGATGCGTACCGACGGGTCGGTGGTGATGGCGAAGATCAGGTTATCGATCTTCACGTCGTCAGGCTTCCAGTAGTCCTTGTTCCCGGTGTAGCGGATGTTGGAGTCTTTCTGGTAGCTCTTGAACACGAACGGGCCAGTACCGACCGGCTTCTGGTTGATGTCGGCGGCTTTGCCTTCCTTGAGCAGCTGGGCAGCGTACTCAGCGGACTGGACCGAGGCGAAACTCATGGCCATGTTCTGGATGAACGCGGCATCAACTTCTTTGAGCGTGAACTTGACGGTGTGGTCGTCGACTTTATCGATCTTGGTGATGTTGGTATCCATCCCCATGTCGGTGAAGTACGGGAATTCAGTCGGGTACGCCTTACGGAACGGATCATCCTTGTTAATCATGCGATTAAAGGTGAACAGCACGTCGTCGGCGTTGAACTCACGAGTTGGCTTGAAGTACGGGGTGGTGTGGAACTTGACGCCTTCGCGCAGGTGGAAGGTGTAAGTCAGGCCGTCATCGGAAATGTCCCACTTGGTCGCCAGGCCAGGAATAACGGCGGTGCCGCCGCGCTCGAACTGGGTCAGGCGGTTGAACATGGTTTCTGCAGAGGCGTCGAAGTCGGTTCCGGTGGTGTACTGACCAGGATCGAAACCGGCCGGGCTCCCTTCGGAGCAAAACACCAGGTTAGTCGCCGCTTGGGCGAATGGTGCGCTGGCTAACAAGCTTGCGCCGACTAAAAACGGAATGACCGCGTGTTTAAGCATGGTGGCCTCATGATTTGTTGTCATTTTTGGAATTAGAGGACGACCTCGTGAGTCGACCTGCGGATACTTATGCAGGGGCCATACCCAATGCAAGATCCTGAATGGCTCCAAACCTTAAACAGTGGCACGAACGTACCTTAATGTCGCATATGTATAAATTCCCGCACATTTGACCGTTTGCGCAGGTTTTTTACGGTGCAAAACGCGCACCGACACGGGGCAACCGGGGCGTCTGGTGCACCCGGTTGGCGCCTGGTGTTACTTATTTATACCCACTCCATAGAAGGGTGTAAGGCCGAAAGGGCTGATCTTGAAGTCGGTGACTTCCTTGCGCAGTGGCTGGAACACGGTCGAGTTGGCGACAGGCGTGATAGGTACTTGTTGCTTAAGGATTTGCTGTGCCTGCTGGTACAGTTTGACCCGCTGCTGTTTGTCAGTGGACACCTTCGCTTGCTGCACCAGCTTGTCGTAGGCCGGGTCGCACCATTTGGCGTAATTGCTACCTTTCACCGCAGCGCAGCTGTAGAGCACGCCGAGCCAGTTGTCCGGGTCACCGTTATCGCCGGTCCAGCCGTAGATCATCGCGTCGTGCTCGCCGTTCTTAGCGCGCTTGATGTACTCGCCCCACTCATAGCTGACGATGTTGGCCTTGATCCCGACTTTCTCCCAATCCTGCTGGATCATCTGCGCCGACATCCGGGCGTTGGGGTTGGAGGCACGCTGCACGGTCATGGCCCACAAATTGATGGTGGTACCGGGCGCAACCCCTGCTTCTTTTAGTAGCGCGCGGGCTTTGGTCGGGTCGTGCGGTGCATCCTTGATGGTCGGGTCATAGGACCATTGCGCCGGGGGCAGGGCGTTCTGCGCCAGCTGCCCGGCACTCTGGTAGACCGCTTTGATGATCGCCGGTTTATCGATAGCCATGTCCAGCGCCTGACGGACCTTGAGCTGGTCCAGCGGCGGATGGGTTACGTTGTAGGCGAGGAAACCGAGGTTGAAACCGGCCTGTTTGAGCACGGTCAGGTTCGGGTCTTTCTCCATGACTTCGATGTCTGCCGGGCGCGGGTAGCCGCTGACCTGACACTCGCCGGCCTTGAGCTTCTGCAAGCGCACGGCGGCATCGGGGGTGATCGAGAAAATCAGGTTATCGAGTTTCACGTCCTCGGGCTTCCAGTAGGCCTTGTTGGCGGCGTAGCGGATCTGCGAGTCCTTTTGATAGCGCTTGAACACGAACGGGCCGGTGCCGACCGGTTTCTGGTTGAGGTCGGCGGCTTTGCCTTCCTTTAACAGTTGGGCGGCGTACTCGGCGGACTGCACCGAGGCGAAGCTCATGGCGAGGTTCTGCACGAACGCGGCGTCGATGTTGTTCAGGCTGAAGCGCACGGTGTGGTCGTCGATCTTGTCGATGCTTTTGATCGTGGTGTTCAGGCCCATGTCGGTGAAGTACGGCGATTCGGCGGGGTAGGCTTTACGGAAGGCATTCTGCGGGTCGAGCAGGCGCTGGAAGGTGAACAGGACGTCATCGGCGTTGAAGTCGCGGGTCGGGGTGAAGTAGTCGGTGGTGTGGAATTTCACGCCGTCGCGCAGGTGGAATGTGTAGCTGAGGCCGTCCTTGCTCACATCCCAACTTGTCGCTAATCCGGGTTCGACTTCGGTGCCACCGCGTTTGAATTGGGTGAGGCGGTTGAAGACGGTTTCGGCTGAGGCGTCGAAGTCGGTGCCGCTGGTGTATTGGCTGGGGTCGAAGCCGGCGGGGCTGGCTTCTGAGCAGTAGACCAGGGTGGTGGCGGCTTGGGCGGTTTGTGCGAGTGATGCGGTTGTAGCGAGGGCGAGAGCAAGCAGAAGTGGTTTGACGGTGGTTCTTTCCATGGAGTCCCCGTGGGTTTGGCGGCGGTGTTTTTCTGAGGG
This sequence comes from Pseudomonas sp. PDM24, assembly GCF_019218905.1. NCBI lineage: Bacteria > Pseudomonadati > Pseudomonadota > Gammaproteobacteria > Pseudomonadales > Pseudomonadaceae > Pseudomonas > Pseudomonas sp. PDM24. Next base: position 172,422 of record NZ_JAHUWR010000007.1, read on the forward strand.
TAGCGTTGTTGGCGGGGCGGGCGGAAATATCGTTTTTTGAGGGGGCCCCCTCTATCCGGGCATAGTCGGCCGGTTTTTGCGTTGATGGCGGACTGTAGGAGCTGCCGAAGGCTGCGATCTTTTGATCTTGAAAATCAACGTCATAAGATCGCAGCCTTCGGCAGCTCCTACGCAAAGCGGTGTCAGGCGGGCGTTGTGGGTGAAGTGAATTCCGTTTCACGTTGCTTGAATGAGCGCATGGCTCACGCCGCATACCGGGTCCGACTAAAAAACAGCGCAGCCCCGAGGGCGATAGCATTGGTTGAAACGATGCCCAGATCGAAGCCTGCGATGAAAGGCGGCAGCATCAAAATACTCGAAAACCCCAGAGCGACCAGCGCAATGCCCAGCCATTTTCTGAGGCCATAGGATTTCAGATAGAAGAACAACAGCAGGAACACTGCATAAGCCACGGCGTACAGGCCATATTCTTTCATGGTCTCACCCGCCTTGAGTCTTGATGATCATGGACGATGCTGAGTGCTGAGGGCCTATGCCGCCGCTGACCTGTGCATCCAGGCTGACGATGACATCGCCGGCGTGATAAGTCGGCAATGTGCTCAGCGTGAACTCGCGGACTGCCCATCCCACCGGGATGGCCGCAGCGGGCATGAATTTACCTGCCGCTGCGGCGAAAACACCACTGGTGAGGTTGGCGATACTTGTTCGTTGGGCATTGAGTAAATCCCCCTGTAGCCGGGTCAGGGGTTTGGAGATCCCGACCATCATTTGGCAAGGCAAATCCTTGGCGAGCATTTTGTCGTAGAGCTCCACCACCAGATTGCTCACTTCATAGTGGGCGGCTTTCGCTTCACCAAAATGCAGTGTTCTGAGGCCACCCCGTTCACTGGCTGACAGAGTGAAGCGCGATACGTTGAAGACAATTCCATGGTTGCCGGAAAACTGATCCCTTTCAAACTTCAATGCTCGCATCCTTATCGAGTCTGGAAAGGCAGGGAGTTTCTCTTAGCTCCTGGGCTTTCGCAAATGCAAAATCAAAAGCAGATGACACCGCCCTGCTGTGTGCGGGCTTGCTCGCGAAGGCTGCCTGACAACCGGCCAATCTGTTAATGGGTGTTTAAGAAATTAGTCTTGGCCATAGAGCTTTCCCACGCATTTTTCAGGTTGCCGGGTAGGAAGCAGTGCCTCTAATCTTTGGCTGTCGCTGAAAAATCAGTGATCGGGAGTGAGATCCCGGCTAAACGATTGGAAACCCACGCGAGCCACTCCATAATTGCCGCCAGCTTATCCGCTGCCAGCAAATGCGTTATGGCGGCTGTGTGCGGGCAGACCTCGGTCTGGCCGGGTTCCTTTTGCCGGTAATCTCACACCGCACATAGCTGCCACCTCTTCGCCGAGTGAGATCGGAAATTGATGGCTCCAACTTCAAAAGGAAAATTGCATGGATAAGTTAATCCCGGACCCACCCTTCAACACCACCACCCCCAACGCCGAAGCCTTGCGCACCGAAGAATTACTCAAAGACCGCGAAGCCATAAAACGCGCCCTCAATTACTACCTCGATCCACCCGCCCCATACGCCCCGACACCCCGTCGTCCCAGCACGATGTATATGATCGCCCCCAACATGGATACCGAAAGCCTGTTGGCACTCGGCCAGCGTCCTGGCCAGTGATTTCGCCACCCACCTGATCGGCCCGCAGCGCAACACAGTGTTGGCGATTCAACAAATCATCATGTTGGCGGAGCTGGCGGTGAACCGAGCGTTGGATAACGTCGATCCGCAGGTGTAGGCAGGCGTTCGGTCAAGTTGACCGTGTCATCGTTCTTCGCGAGCAAGCCCGCTCCCACAGTTGATTTGTGTCGTACACAAAATTTGTGAATGACGATGAAAAACTGTGGGAGCGGGCTTGCTCGCGAAGGCGGTGGATCAGTCACTACAAAACTGACTGACCCGCCATCGCATCAAGGCATCAACACTTCAATCGCCCCATCCGCCGTCATGCTGACCTGGCTGGTCCCGGCTTCAACTTCTGGCGTCACCGGTGCCGAATCCATGCCGGCAGCGGCTTTCATCATCATCGGCCCGCGCATGTACGGTTGTGGATAACCGTTGCTGTTGAGGTTCAGGTTGACGATTTTGTAGCTCTTGCCGCCCAGGGCGTCGGTGGCCAGTTGGGCACGGGACTTGAAGGCGGTCACGGCTTCCTTGAGCAGGGCGTCTTCGCTGGCTTTGCGGGTTGGGGTGGCGATGGCGAAGTCCATGCCGCCCATTTTCAGGTCGGTGAGCAGTTCACCGGTGAGTTTGGAGAGGGCGGCGAAGTCCGAGCTTTCCAGGCGCAGTTCGGCGCGTTCACGCCAACCGATGATTTTCTGGCCTTTGGTGTCGTAGATCGGGTAGCTGTTGCGGCTGCCCTGGCGCAGGGTGATGTCTTTGACTTCTTTAGCCTGTGCCAGCGCCTTGTTTATGGTGGTGCTGACGTCGGCGGCGAGTTTGGCCGGGTCGCTGTTTTGCTCTTCGGTGTAGAGGGTCACGATCATCAGGTCGCGGGCCACTTCCTGGCTGACTTCGGCGCGCAGGGAGATCTGGTTGTAATGCAGTTCGTCGACGGCCAGGGCCGGAAGGCTGGCGACGGTGCCAACGCTTAAGGCAAGAAGGGCGGCGCTGCGGCGCAATGTGTGCATGAAAAGCTCCTTGGACGATGCGCAGGGGTTAAGGTCCGAACCTGCGTGAAACCATCAGACTCTAGCTTCAATGGTCCGGTTCGCACAGTTACAACTTCTATACAGATAATCAGCAGGTGGCTGCTTCGCAGCCAATCGCGGGCAAGCCACGCTCCCACAGGGGAACGCATTCCAATGTGGGAGCGTGGCTTGCCCGCGAAGGCGTCCTTATAGACGCAGCAATTCTTTCTGCCATGTGGTCGTTTGCCGCACTTTTGCCTCTCAGGCCCGCGGCTTGGTTATACTCCGTGCGATCCGCCTGGAGCGCTCATCAGGAGAGCTCATGCTCGCCCCCGTTCAAATCACTTCCGCCACTCGTCAGAACCTCTGGCGGCTTACGTTCATCCGCACCTTGGTGCTGGCCGCTCAGGCCGGTTCTGTGGGGCTGGCCTACTGGTTCGACCTGCTGCCGTTGCCGTGGGTGCAACTGGCAATGACCCTGGGTTGCTCGATGCTGCTGTGCGCGTTCACGGCGGTTCGTCTGCGCACGTCGTGGCCGGTGACCGAGCTCGAATACGCCTTGCAACTGGCCTGTGACCTGTTTATCCACAGTGCCTTGCTGTACTTCTCCGGCGGCTCGACCAATCCGTTCGTCTCTTATTACCTGGTGCCATTGACCATCGCCGCCGTGACGCTGCCATGGCGTTATTCGGTGATTCTGTCGGGTATCGCGCTGGCGCTTTATACGTTGCTGCTGGCGCGGTTCTACCCGTTGGAAACGTTCCCGATCGCCCGGGAAAACCTGCAGATCTACGGCATGTGGCTGAGCTTTGCCCTGGCGGCGGCGGTGATTACGTTCTTCGCCGCCCGCATGGCCGAAGAGCTGCGTCGTCAGGAAGAATTGCGCGCCATTCGTCGCGAAGAAGGCCTGCGCGATCAGCAATTGCTGGCCGTCGCGACCCAGGCGGCGGGTGCCGCCCATGAGCTGGGCACACCGCTGGCGACCATGAGCGTGCTGCTCAAGGAAATGCGCCAAGACCATCCAGACCCGCTGTTGCAGGACGATTTGAGCGTGCTGCAGGATCAGGTCAAACTCTGCAAAGAGACCTTGCAGCAGTTGGTCCGGGCGGCGGAAGCCAATCGTCGCTTGGCGGTGGAGATGCAAGACGTCACCGATTGGCTCGACGAAGCCCTGAACCGCTGGCACTTGATGCGCCCGGAAGCCAGTTATCGCTTCCAGCGCCTGGGCCAGGGTACCGTGCCGCGCATGGCACCGCCGCCGGACCTGACTCAGGCCCTGCTGAATTTGCTGAACAACGCCGCCGATGCGTGCCCCGAAGGCTTGCAAGTGACGCTGGACTGGAATGCCGAGGACTTGACCATCAGCATTCGCGACCATGGCGCCGGTGTGCCACTGGCTATTGCCGAGCAGATTGGCAAACCGTTTTTTACCACCAAGGGCAAAGGTTTCGGCCTGGGCCTGTTTTTGAGCAAGGCCAGCGTGACACGCGCCGGCGGCTCAGTGAAACTCTACAGTCATGAGGAAGGTGGCACGCTTACCGAGCTGCGCCTGCCCCGTGTCGCCCGAGGAGACGAACATGAGTGACGAGATCCAAGTCGAAGGCGAAGAACTGCCGCATTTGCTGCTGGTAGACGACGACGCAACCTTCACCCGTGTGATGGCCCGCGCCATGGCCCGCCGCGGTTTTCGCGTGAGCACCGCAGGGTCCGCCGAAGAAGGCCTGACCATCGCCCAGGCCGACATACCGGATTACGCCGCCCTGGATCTGAAAATGGACGGCGATTCGGGCTTGGTGTTGTTGCCCAAACTGCTGGAACTCGACCCGGAAATGCGCGTGGTGATCCTCACCGGTTACTCGAGCATTGCCACCGCCGTCGAGGCGATCAAGCGTGGCGCCTGCAATTACCTGTGCAAACCGGCGGACGCCGATGACGTGCTGGCCGCGTTGCTCTCCGAGCACGCCGACCTCGATACCCTGGTGCCGGAAAACCCGATGTCCGTGGATCGCCTCCAGTGGGAGCACATCCAGCGCGTATTGACCGAGCACGAAGGCAACATCTCCGCTACTGCCCGCGCCTTGGGCATGCACCGCCGCACGCTGCAGCGCAAACTGCAGAAGCGTCCGGTCCGTCGCTGAACCGGCGCTGAACAATTGTTGTCACACTTCGTTACAAGCCGGGCCGATCATTTATGATCGGCTCGTGTGTGTTCTTTTCTTTATCGAGCCTTATCCATGAATCAGAACGCTGAATATTCCGCGGTCAACGATGCTGTGCGCGGGCAGTTTTTTCGCAAAGTCTGGGCGATGACCACGCCTTACTGGCGCAGCGAAGAGAAGGGCAAGGCCTGGACGTTGCTGATCGCGGTGATCGCGCTGTCGTTGTTCAGCGTGGCGATTTCGGTGTGGATAAACAGTTGGTACAAGGATTTCTACAACGCCCTGCAGAGGAAGGATGACGCGGCGTTCTGGCAATTGATCCTGTACTTCTGCGGCATCGCCGCCGTGGCGATTCTCGGCGCGGTGTACCGGCTTTACCTGACTCAGATGCTGACCATTCGCTGGCGAGCCTGGCTCACCGAGAAACACTTCGCCCGCTGGCTCGGCGACAAGAATTACTACCAGCTGGAGCAGGGCGGTTACACCGATAACCCGGACCAGCGGATTTCCGAAGACCTCAATAAATTCACCACCAACACCTTGGGCCTGGGCCTTGGTTTGATCCGTAACGTCGTCAGCCTGGTATCGTTTTCGATCATTTTGTGGGGCGTGTCGGGCAGCATCGAAGTGTTTGGTTTCACGATCCCCGGCTACATGTTCTGGTGCGCACTGGTTTACGCCGCGGTCGGCAGTTGGCTGACGCATGTGATCGGTCGGCGCTTGATCGGCCTCAACAATAACCAGCAACGTTTCGAAGCCGACCTGCGTTTCTCCATGGTGCGGGTCCGTGAGAATGCCGAAAGCATTGCGCTGTATAACGGTGAGCCGAACGAGAACCGTCGTCTGAGCAGTCGCTTTGGCCTGGTCTGGCACAATTTCTGGGACATCATGAAAGTGTCCAAGCGCCTGACCTTCTTCACCTCCGGTTATGCCCAGATCGCAATTATTTTCCCGTTCATGGTCGCTGCGCCGCGTTACTTCGCCGGCAAGATCGAGCTCGGTGAGCTGATGCAAATCAACTCCGCGTTCGGCAACGTGCAGGAGAACTTCAGCTGGTTCATCAGCGCGTACCAGGACCTCGCCGAGTGGCGTGCCACTTGTGATCGTCTGCTGAGTTTCCGCCAGGCAATGACTGACAACGAAGAGCGTTCGCCAGCCATCGACGTGCAGAATCAAGGCTCGGCGTTGAAGGTGCACAACCTTGGCCTCGACCTCGCTGACGGTCGTCATCTGCTGACCAATGCCGACATGACCGTGGAGGAGGGCGAGCGCGTCATGCTCAGCGGTCGTTCCGGCAGCGGGAAATCGACTTTGCTGCGGGCGATGGGGCACCTTTGGCCGGCCGGCCACGGCAGCATCCGTCTGCCGACGGGACGGTATTTGTTCCTGCCGCAAAAACCCTATCTGCCGATTGGCACCCTGCGCGAGGTGCTGAGTTATCCACAGCCGGGCGACACCTACCCGCACGAGCGCTACGTCCACGTGCTGGAAACCTGCCGCTTGCCGCACCTGGTTTCGCGTCTGGATGAAGCCAACCACTGGCAGCGCATGCTTTCGCCGGGCGAGCAGCAACGTCTGGCCTTCGCCCGCGCGCTGCTTTATGCGCCGCAATGGCTGTACATGGACGAAGCCACTTCGGCGATGGACGAAGAAGATGAAGCGTCGTTGTATCAGGCGTTGATCGATGAATTGCCTGGACTGAGCATCGTCAGCGTTGGCCATCGCAGCAGCCTGAAGCGTTTCCATCCACGGCATGTGCGTATCGAGAATGGGCATCTGGTAGACCAGGCCGTGACCGCCTGACACCACACCCTCTGTAGGAGCGAGGCTTGCCCGCGAAGGCCTTCACGCGGTTTCCGACTGAGGGCCGCGTTATCGTTCTTCGCGGGCAAGCCTCGCTCCTACGGGTGTGGTGGTGATCGTACAACTCGCATGCGCTATGATGCGGATTCAGCCGAATTTTTGAGACAGACGTTCACCATGGAAAACCCGATCGACGCACCTCGCCTCCCTCGCAAGCGCCGCAGCCTCGCTCAGGAACTGGTGACGGTGCTGTCCGAGCAGATCCGCGACGGTCACCTCAAGCGTGGCGACAAGTTGCCCACCGAGTCGGCGATCATGGATGCCCATGGCGTCAGTCGCACCGTGGTGCGCGAAGCGATTTCCCGTTTGCAGGCCGCAGGCCAGGTCGAAACCCGTCATGGCATCGGCACCTTCGTGCTCGATACCCCGAGCCCGAGCGGTTTCCGTATTGATCCGGCCACCGTGGTGACCTTGCGCGATGTGCTGGCGATTCTGGAATTGCGCATCAGCCTGGAAGTGGAATCCGCCGGCCTTGCCGCGCAACGCCGCAGCCCCGAGCAACTGGCGTTGATGCGCGCGGCGCTGGATGCATTGAATGAAAGTGTCTCCCATGCCAGCGATGCCGTGGCGTCCGACTTCCAGTTCCACCTGCAAATCGCCCTGGCGACGGGCAACCGCTATTTCACCGACATCATGACCCACCTGGGCACCAGCATCATTCCGCGAACGCGCCTGAACTCCGCGCGCCTGGCCCATGATGATCAGCAGCACTACATGAGTCGCCTGAGCCGTGAGCATGAAGAGATTTACGATGCGATTGCACGGCAGGATTCCGATGCGGCGCGAGCGGCCATGCGGTTGCACCTGACGAATAGCCGCGAGCGGTTGCGCCAGGCGCATGAAGAGGCGCAGGCGCAGCGGGGTTAGGCCCCCTTCGCTTCGTAGTCGACGTACTCGATTGTGTTGTCCATCAGCACCTTGAATTTCTTCCGAGTGATGAGCCAGTTTTTTCCGGGGATCATCTCAAACTCGACGAAATCTCCAACGTTCACGTGGAGATCGAAGTTCATGAGCATTTCCAGAGGCGCATGCTTGGTTCTGACTGGAAATTTAAATCGATGGGTTGTGTTCATGGACGCTGACCTGAGCAGTGATTGAGCGGCGATTTAGCCTTGTTCAGGGACTGCTTAAAACTGTTAGAAATAGCAGTTTCGATGAACGGTCAGTGTGCATTTTCACTTTCCGTTGGGCCTGGAATAACGCCTTCGCGAGCAAGCCCGCTCCCACACTTGATCCCGGTTGTTCACAAAAAATGCGTTCACCAAGATCCAATGTGTGCGGGCTTGCTCGCGAGAGGGCCGGCGGCCATCTCGCAGTAGCTTCAGCCAGTCCTCAAAATCGAACGATCCACCCTCACCGCCAACCCGGCAGCCCCAGGTTTGGCATCGAAAATCGCATGCCCGCGTTCATCCACAAGCGCCCGGGCAATCGGCAAGCCTTTCGACAGCAACTCCAGCGGCGCGCCTTTCAGTGACTGGCCAGAAGCCAGTTCCAGTTTCAATTTGATAGTCATCAGTGATCTCCTTATCAGGCATTGGCCGCTGAATTCAGCACGCCAGTTGGTTGGTAGTCCTTGAGCAGCAGGTACGTGCTCCAGCCCCACCAGTCGTCCACGGTGGCGGTATCGTTCAGGTTGTTGACGTCCTTGCGCCGCAATACCTTGTCGCCCTCGACCTTGAACAGTGGCGAGAAATTGCCGGCCGGGTTCAGAACCGCTTGCAGGTCGGGCAGCCTTTTCAACGCAGCAAAGCTGCCAGCCGATGGTGCAGTGCCACTGAGGTACGCCGCGAACACTTCATCCGCAGACACCTGAACGGCCTGATTCACCTGGGCGCGATTGGCACTGTCGATCGCGTCGAAGTAGCGCTTGTCGCCATAGGCGTGCCAGCGATCGCCATTGCCATTGCTCACGTTGAGGCCGAACTTGCTGTCTTCATCGTGCATGAAGCGGGTAATCAACGAGCCGAGATCACTGGGCGTGACCACTGCCGCCAGCTGTTTACGCGGTACTCGCAAGTGACCGGCGGAAAACAGGTCGGTCAAAGAGTGATCGGCAAAAGCGTTCATCGCATAGGCCAGTTCCAACTGCTTTTCATCGCCGCTGTTGTGGGCTAGCACCGCTTGTTGCAGCGCTGCCGTGTGCCCGGCGATGTAAGCCAGCAACGCCCATTCTGCAAAGTGGTCAGCATTGTTGGCGGCCAGTTTCAGATAACGCCCCAAAGGGAATAGCGCCGAAACGAAACTGCCGCCACCGGTGATCTTGTTCCACTCTTCCGACAACGTATCACCTAGGGCGTCATAAGCCTCATGAGGCTCTTTACCGTCCCTGATCGCTTGATTGATGGCGGCGATTTCTTTCTGCATGACACCGAGGATCAACTTCGCCTCGGCGTTTGAGGCCGGCAGTACCGCCAGGGAGTTGAAGGCGTTGGTAAAGCGCTGGGTTCGGTCTGCGGCTGTTGCGCCTTCGCAGATCGGTTGGTCGGGAATTCCATAAAAATCACCCCCCAGTGCAATCACTTGTCCATAGGTCAATGCCAGGCCATTGGGCAGGTGCAACTCCACCTGCGAGGCCGGTATGGCAGGAGCATCCTTGACGAAACGCAGCAGGGTGCTGTCGCCGATCGCGGTATGTTCTGCACCTTCAAACCTCAGCTGCGGCGTGCCTTTCAGCGATTTCTCCGGTGGCGTCGGCAGCGGGCCCTGACGCTGATGTTTGAGGTTGTGATGGCTGCCGGCAGTGAGTTTAAGTGTGTCGCCATTGCCAGAAAGGGCGATGCCGTGCTCGGTAAAAAGATCATCCAGATCGGCGATGATCTGTCGGGTATTTTCCTTCGGTTGTGCGTATAGACCTGACATTTCTAGCTCCTTGATATGTCGTAGGTAGAATCAAATTTAACTGTATGCATATACAGTTGTCTGGATCATAGATCAGAAATTTCCTACGTCAAGGGATTACTTTTTCCGACGCAAATTTTGCGGCTCGCGATGAAATGCAGTTGACGGTTGTATTTTAAGTTGTACGATGACCTACAACTTCGGCGAAGGCTGAACGGTTTTCTCACACAACGTTGCTACCAGGGTGTTCGAATAATGAATCCACAAGAACTGAAGTCCATCCTCTCTTCCGGTCTGCTGTCATTCCCGGTCACCGACTTCAATGCTCAGGGCGATTTCCATCGCGCGGGCTACATCAAGCGTCTCGAATGGCTGGCCCCATACGGCGCCTCGGCATTGTTCGCCGCGGGCGGCACCGGTGAGTTCTTCTCTCTGGCGGCCAGCGAATATTCGGAAATCATCAAGACTGCCGTCGACACTTGCGCTACCAGCGTGCCAATTCTTGCCGGCGTAGGCGGCGCCACCCGCCAGGCCATCGAATACGCTCAGGAAGCCGAGCGTCTGGGCGCCAAAGGCCTGTTGCTGCTGCCGCACTACCTGACCGAAGCCAGCCAGGACGGTGTTGCCGACCACGTTGAAGCGGTATGCAAATCGGTAAAAATCGGCGTGGTGGTTTACAACCGCAACGTCTGCCGCCTGACCGCGCCACTGCTGGAACGTCTGGCCGAGCGCTGCCCGAACCTGATCGGTTACAAGGATGGCCTGGGCGATATCGAGTTGATGGTGTCGATCCGTCGCCGCCTCGGTGATCGCTTCAGCTACCTGGGCGGTTTACCGACCGCTGAAGTCTACGCCGCGGCCTACAAGGCGCTGGGCGTACCGGTTTACTCCTCGGCGGTGTTCAACTTCATCCCGAAAACCGCGATGGATTTCTACCACGCCATTGCTCGCGAAGATCACGCCACCGTCGGCAAGATCATCGACGACTTCTTCCTGCCGTACCTGGACATCCGTAACCGCAAGGCCGGTTACGCCGTGAGCATCGTCAAGGCCGGGGCAAAAATTGCAGGCTTCGACGCAGGTCCTGTGCGTGCGCCGCTGACCGATCTGACGGGCGAAGAGTACGAAATGCTCGCCGCGCTGATCGACAAGCAAGGTGCGCAATAACACTCGATTAAACCAAGGCCGCTGAGCAATCAGCGGCTTCTTGCGTGAGGAGATCTTCAAGTGGCTGATGCAAAGCGTTACGACAACTACATCAATGGCGAATGGGTGGTGGGCAGTGATTACTGCGCCAACATCAACCCCTCCGAGCTGACCGATACCATCGGCGATTACGCCAAGGCTGATCTGGCTCAGGTCCACGCCGCCATCGACGCCGCTCGCGCCGCGTTCCCGGCCTGGTCCACTTCGGGCATCCAGGCTCGCCACGATTCATTGGATAAAGTCGGCACTGAGATCCTCGCCCGCCGCGAAGAACTCGGCACGCTGCTGGCCCGGGAAGAGGGCAAGACCTTGCCCGAAGCCATCGGCGAAGTGACCCGCGCCGGCAACATCTTCAAGTTCTTCGCCGGTGAATGCCTGCGCCTGTCCGGCGACTATTTGCCGTCGGTGCGTCCGGGCGTGAACGTTGAAGTGACTCGCGAAGCGCTGGGCGTGGTCGGTCTGATCACGCCATGGAACTTCCCGATCGCGATCCCTGCGTGGAAAATTGCCCCGGCCCTGGCCTACGGCAACTGCGTTGTGCTGAAACCGGCGGATCTGGTGCCGGGTTGCGCCTGGGCGCTGGCGGAAATCATTTCCCGAGCAGGCTTCCCGGCCGGCGTGTTCAACCTGGTGATGGGCAGCGGTCGCGTGGTTGGCGATGCGCTGGTGCAGAGCCCGAAAGTTGATGGCATCAGCTTCACCGGTTCCGTGGGTGTGGGTCGCCAGATCGCTGTTAGCTGCGTGTCGCGTCAGGCCAAGGTTCAGCTGGAAATGGGCGGCAAGAACCCGCAGATCATTCTCGATGACGCCGACCTCAAGCAAGCGGTCGAGCTGTCGGTACAGAGCGCGTTCTATTCCACCGGCCAGCGTTGCACCGCCTCGAGCCGCTTCATCGTCACCGCCGGGATTCACGACAAATTCGTCGAAGCCATGGCCGAGCGCATGAAGTCGATCAAGGTTGGCCATGCGCTGAAAACCGGCACTGATATCGGTCCGGTCGTCTCGCAGGCTCAGCTTGAACAGGACATGAAATACATCGACATCGGCCAGTCCGAAGGTGCGCGTCTGGTCAGTGGCGGTGGTCTGGTGACGTGCGATACCGAAGGCTACTTCCTCGCGCCGACGCTGTTTGCCGACAGCACAGCTGCGATGCGCATCAGCCGCGAAGAGATCTTCGGCCCGGTGGCCAACATCGTTCGCGTCGCCGATTACGAGGCAGCGCTGGCCATGGCCAACGACACCGAGTTCGGCCTGTCAGCGGGTATCGCCACCACGTCGCTGAAGTACGCCAACCACTTCAAGCGCCACTCCCAGGCCGGGATGGTGATGGTCAACCTGCCGACCGCCGGCGTGGATTACCACGTTCCGTTTGGTGGGCGTAAAGGTTCATCCTATGGCTCACGTGAGCAAGGTCGCTATGCACAAGAGTTTTACACGGTCGTGAAGACTGCCTACATCGGTTCCTGATACACCGCAGTACCCCCTGTAGGAGCTGTCGAGTGAAACGAGGCTGCGATCTTTGCTTTTAAAGATCAAAAGATCGCAGCCTCGTTTCACTCGACAACTCCTACAGCCCCTACGGGGAACACAACAGCTTCACCCGCGCATAAAAATAATCAGTGGGAGTACATCTACAATGCAATCGACCAAGCCGACTCACGTCCGCTATTTGATCCTGCTCATGCTGTTTCTGGTGACCACGATCAACTACGCCGACCGGGCCACTATCGCAATCGCTGGCTCCAGCCTGCAAAAAGACCTCGGCATCGACGCGGTCACCCTCGGTTATATCTTCTCCGCATTCGGTTGGGCCTACGTGGCTGGGCAAATTCCCGGTGGTTGGCTGCTGGACCGTTTCGGTTCGAAAAAAATCTACGCGCTGAGCATTTTCACCTGGTCGCTGTTCACCGTGCTGCAGGGGTATGTCGGTGAGTTCGGCATGTCCACGGCGGTGGTTGCGCTGTTCATGCTGCGCTTTTTGGTGGGCCTGGCCGAAGCGCCATCGTTCCCCGGCAACGCGCGCATCGTGGCGGCCTGGTTCCCGACCGCTGAACGCGGTACGGCGTCTGCGATCTTCAACTCGGCGCAATACTTTGCCACCGTGTTGTTCGCGCCGCTGATGGGCTGGATCGTCTATAGCTTCGGCTGGCAGCACGTGTTCATCGTCATGGGGGTGATCGGCATCATCTTCTCGGGGATCTGGCTGAAGGTGATCTACAGCCCGCGCCAGCACCCGATGATCAACGACGCCGAGTTCAAGCACATCGCCGACAACGGCGGCATGGTCGACATGGACCAGGATAAAGGCAAAGGCAAAAAAGGCGACGGTCCGAAGTGGGACTACATCCGCCAGCTGCTGACCAACCGGATGATGCTCGGCGTGTATCTGGGCCAGTACTGCATCAACGGCATCACTTACTTCTTCCTGACCTGGTTCCCGGTGTACCTGGTGCAGGAGCGCGGCATGACCATCCTCAAGGCTGGTTTCATTGCCTCGCTGCCGGCGATCTGCGGGTTTATCGGTGGTGTTCTTGGCGGGGTGATTTCCGATTACCTGCTGCGCAAAGGCCACTCGCTGACCTTCGCCCGCAAGGCGCCGATCATCGCCGGCCTGTTGGTGTCCAGCAGCATCGTGGCCTGCAACTATGTGGACGTGGAATGGATGGTCGTCGGCTTCATGGCCCTGGCATTCTTCGGCAAAGGCGTGGGCGCGTTGGGCTGGGCGGTGGTGTCCGACACCTCACCGAAACAGATCGCTGGTCTCAGCGGTGGCCTGTTCAACACCTTCGGCAACATCGCGTCGATCACCACGCCGATCGTTATCGGCTACATCATCAGCTCCACCGGCTCGTTCAAATGGGCGCTGGTGTTCGTCGGTTGCAACGCGCTGGTAGCCGTCTTCAGCTATCTGGTGATCGTTGGCCCGATCAAACGTGTGGTACTCAAAGAGCCGCCTGTCAGCGGTCCTGAAACCAACAATAAGTTATCTGAAGCGCATTCCTGAGGAGCGGCGTCATGCAGTTGATTGAACATTCCGACTCGCCGCGCTACATCCGCCTGCACGAGCGGGACAATGTGGTGATCGTGGTCAACGATCAGGGCGTACCGGCCGGCACCGAATTCCCCGATGGTTTGGTCACCGTGGATTTCGTGCCGCAGAGCCACAAGGTCACTCTCGAGGACATTCCCGAGGGTGGCCAGGTGATTCGTTACGGGCAAACCATCGGCTACGCCTTGCAGCCGATTCCGCGCGGCAGCTGGGTCAAGGAAGATCAACTGCGCATGCCGACCGCGCCGCCGCTGGACAGCCTGCCGCTGTCCACCGAAGTGCCGGCCGCGCAGGCACCGCTGGAAGGCTTCACCTTCGAGGGTTTTCGCAACGCCGACGGCACCGTCGGCACGCGCAACATTCTCGGCATCACCACCACGGTGCAATGCGTCACCGGGGTGCTGGATCACGCGGTGAAACGCATCAAGGACGAACTGCTGCCCAAGTACCCGAACGTCGATGACGTGGTGGCGCTGACCCACAGTTACGGCTGCGGCGTGGCGATCACCGCCACCGACGCGTACATCCCGATCCGCACCGTGCGCAACCTGGCGCGCAACCCGAACCTGGGTGGCGAAGCGTTGGTGATCAGCCTGGGCTGCGAGAAATTGCAGGCCGGGCAGGTGATGCACGAGAACGACAGCTCGGTGGATTTGAGCGATCCGTGGTTGTACCGCTTGCAGGACTCCAGCCACGGTTTCACCGAGATGATCGAGCAGATCATGGAACTGGCCGAAACCCGCTTGAAAAAGCTCGATCTGCGTCGTCGGGAAACCGTGCCGGCGTCCGAGCTGATCCTCGGCATGCAGTGCGGCGGCAGCGATGCGTTCTCTGGCATCACTGCCAATCCGGCGCTCGGTTACGCCTCGGACCTGTTGCTGCGGGCCGGTGCGACGGTGATGTTTTCCGAAGTCACCGAGGTGCGCGACGCGATTTACCTGCTGACGTCCCGCGCCGAAACCGAGGAAGTGGCTCAGGAACTGGTGCGGGAAATGGACTGGTACGACCGTTACCTGGCCAAGGGCGAAGCGGATCGCAGTGCCAACACCACGCCGGGGAACAAGAAGGGCGGGTTGTCGAACATTGTCGAGAAGTCGCTGGGCTCGATCGTCAAGTCCGGCAGCAGCGCGATCAACGGGGTGCTCGGCCCTGGCGAGCGATTCAAGCGCAAAGGGCTGATTTTCTGCGCGACCCCGGCCAGTGATTTTGTCTGCGGGACGTTGCAGTTGGCGGCGGGGATGAACCTGCATGTGTTCACCACCGGGCGGGGTACGCCTTATGGGTTGGCGATGGCGCCGGTGGTAAAGGTGTCGACCCGCACAGAACTGGCGCAACGCTGGCCGGATTTGATCGATATCGATGCCGGGCGAATTGCTACCGGGCGAGCGTCGATTGAAGAGCTTGGCTGGGAGTTGTTCCACTACTACCTGGACGTGGCCAGCGGCAAGAAACAGACGTGGGCGGAGCAGCATAAGCTGCACAACGACATTACCTTGTTCAATCCTGCGCCGATTACCTGATACCGCGTTATCGTTCTTCGCGGGCAAGCCTCGCTCCTACAGGATCGCGTCGTACGTAATTTCCGCGAACGACACGATCCTGTAGGAGCGAGGCTTGCTCGCGAAGGCGTTCTACCAGACGCCAACGTCCCCAGTGGCTTATCATTAGCCCCCTAACGACGCCCACCCAAGGTTCTCCCGGCATGCTGGCTATTTTCCTCGAAACCCTGAACATCACCGCGCCGGTGTTTGCCATGCTGTTTCTGGGGGCGCTGCTCAAGCGCATCGACTGGATCAACGACAACTTCATTCATACCGCGTCGGCCCTGGTGTTCAACGTCACCATGCCGGCGTTGCTGTTTCTGGGCATCTTGCATGCCGACCTGCATGCCGCGCTGCAACCGGCGCTGCTGATCTACTTCTCGATTGCCACGCTGATGTGTTTTGCGATTGCCTGGGGCTGGGCGATCTGGAAATGCCCGCGGGAAGACCGGGGCATCTACACCCAAGGCGCGTTTCGCGGTAACAACGGCGTTATCGGTCTGGCACTGGCGGCGAGCATGTACGGCGACTACGGGATTTCCCTTGGGGCCATTCTCGCGGCGTTGGTGATCCTGTTCTACAACACGCTCTCGACCATCGTGCTGGCGGTCTACAGCCCGGTGATCAAGTCTGACCCGTGGAGCATCTGCAAGAGCGTGATGGTCAACCCGCTGATCATCAGCGTGTTTGCGGCGACGCCGTTTGCGTATTTCAAGATTGGTTTGCCGGGGTGGCTGGAAACGTCCGGCCAGTACCTGGCACAAACCACCTTGCCGTTGGCTTTGATCTGCATCGGGGGCACGTTGTCGCTGGCGGCGATGCGCAAAAGCGGCACGATGGCGCTGAGTTCAAGCCTGGTGAAGATGATCGGCCTGCCAGTGCTGGCGACGCTTGGCGCCTGGCTCTGGGGGTTTCGCGGGGCGGAATTGGGGATTCTGTTTCTGTACTTCGGCAGCCCCACCGCGGCGGCCAGTTTCGTCATGGCGCGGCAGGCCAATGGCAATCATGAATTGGCGGCAGCGATCATCGTGATTACCACGCTGATGGCGGCGGTCACCACCAACGTCGGGATCTTTTTGTTGCAGTGGGGTGGGTGGATCTAGCCTTGGGGTTTGTGGTGTTTTTCAGATCCATTCGCGAGCAAGCCCGCTCCCACAGTGGATTTTTGGTGTACCCAAAATCTGGGTTCATACCGATCAAGTGTGGGAGCGGGCTTGCTCGCGAAGACGGCAGAACAATCAACACAAATTCCGACGATTACTCCGGCTTCTGATAGCTATCAATCACTTCCTGCGCCGCCCGAAACGCATCGATCGCCGCCGGCACACCGGCATACACCGCGCAATGCAGCAGTGCCTCGCGAATCTCTTCCACGGTGCAGCCGTTGTTCAGCGCACCGCGCACATGGCCTTTCAATTCTTGCGGGCACTTCAACGCGGTCAGCGCGGCGAGGGTGATCAGGCTGCGGGTTTTCAGCGGCAGACCTTCACGGTTCCAGACCCCGCCCCAGGCGTGTTCGTTGACGAAGTCCTGCAGCGGCTGGGTGAACTCGGTGGCATTGCCCAAGGCGCGGTCGACGAAAGCGTCGCCCATCACTTGGCGGCGGACTTCAATGCCAGGTTTCTTATTGTCAGTCATGGCAATTCCCTCTTGTGGTGTTGGCGACGCCAGGCGCGTAGCGAGGTGAACAGCAAAAACGCCCCCAGCGCCGGCAGGACGAAAAACAGCATCAGGTGTTCAAGCTTGCCGGCCAGTGGCATACCGGTGGTGAACGACACCACGTGCAGCCCATAGGCCAGGTACAAACCCAAGAACAGCAGGCCTTCGGCGCGAGTCACCCGGTAGCCGGAATAGAACACCGGCAGGCACAGCACCGCGACACCGAGCATCACCGGCAGGTCGAAATCCAGGGCGTTCGGCGAGACCGACAGCGGCGACGGCGCGATCAATGCGGTAAGCCCTAGCACGCCCAACAGGTTGAGCAGATTGCTGCCGATTACGTTGCCTACCGCGATGTCCCGCTGACCGCGCAACGCGGCGATCAACGAAGTGGCCAGCTCCGGCAGGGACGTGCTGACGGCGACGATCGTCAGGCCGATGATCCGCTCCGACAACCCCAGGTCGGTGGCGACCGCCACCGCGGCGCCGAGCAGCAAGTGCCCGGCGAACACCAGCATCGCCAGCCCGGCGACAATCATCAGCAGGCTGCCGAACCAGGGTGCCTGCCGTGCGTCATGTGCGCCCGATGGCGGGCGGGCCGAGTGCCGCGACTGGCGCAGCAGCAAGCCCAGATACAGCACCAGCGCGGCCAGCAGCAGCATGCCGTCGAACCGGTTCAGTTCTTCGTTCCATGCCAGTACGAACACCAGCAGGCTGGCGCCGATCATCAGCGGAATATCCAGGCGCACCAATTGCCGCGAAACCCGCAGCGGAATAATCAGCGCCGAGAGCCCGAGGGTGACGAGGATGTTGAAGATGCTGCTGCCGATCACGCTGCCAACGGCGATGTCGGCGTTTTGCGCCAGGGTGGCTTGCAGGCTGACCGCCATCTGCGGTGCGCTGCTGCCGAGGGCCACGATGGTCAGGCCGATGATCAGCGGCCGCACATGCAGTCGCGCGGCCAGGCGCACGGCGGCGCGCACCATCAATTCGGCACCGGCGACCAGTAAAAACAGACCGCTGAACAATTCAATCACGCTGATCAGGGGTAAATCGGCAAGTCCGAAAATAGTCAGCGCTCCGTCTATCAGTCGTCGAGGGCTTGCACGCGAACTTTCGCGGTGCCACTGCGCAGCATGCCCAACTGTTCGGCCGCTTCACGTGACACGTCGATCAGGCGCCCACGAGAGTATGGCCCGCGGTCGTTGACGCGTACCACGCAGGACCTGTCGTTATTCAGGTTGGTAATCTTCACCCGGGTGCCGAACGGCAACTGGCGATGGGCGGCGGTCAGGCCGTGCTGGTTGAAACGCTCGCCGCTGGCGGTGCGTTTGCCATGGTGTTTGGCGCCGTAATACGAAGCTACGCCGGTCTTGTCGTAGCCGTGTGGATCGATGGTATCCGTACTGGCACAACCGGCCAATAGAGAGAGCAGGGCGCAGGCACTGAGCAGACGCTTCATTCAATGGTTCCCACATACAAGTGTGGGAGCGGGCTTGCTCGCGAAGAGGCCATCACATCCAGCATAAATGTTGAATGTCATACCGCTTTCGCGAGCAAGCCCGCTCCCACAGGGATTTGAGCCAGGTCTGAGTGCTGGCTCCATTGCCATCAGCCTTCGAGCTTGCTTTTAAGCAGTTCGTTGACCTGTTGCGGGTTGGCCTTGCCTTTGGAGGCTTTCATGGCCTGGCCGACGAAGAAACCGAACATCTTGCCGCGTTTGGCTTCGTCTGCCGCGCGGTATTGTTCGACCTGCTCGGCGTTGGCCGCGAGCATTTCGTCCAGCACCGCCGAGATCGCGCCGGTGTCGGTCACTTGCTTGAGGCCGCGCTTGTCGATGATCTCGTCTGCGCTGCCTTCGCCGTTGGCCATGGCTTCAAACACCACCTTGGCGATCTTGCCGGAGATGGTGTTGTCCTTGATGCGCAGCAGCATGCCGCCCAGTTGCTCGGCCGAAACCGGCGACTGGTCGATGTCCAGGCCTTGCTTGTTCAACAGGCTGCCCAGTTCAACCATCACCCAGTTAGCCGCCAGTTTGGCGTCGCCGCCGATGCTTGCGACTTTCTCGAAGTAATCGGCTTGTTCGCGGCTGGTGGCCAGGACGCTGGCGTCGTACACCGACAGACCGAACTGTTCCTGGAAGCGCTCGCGCTTCTGCGGTGGCAGTTCCGGCAGGGTGGCGCGCACGTCGTTGAGGAATGAGTCCTCGATGACCACCGGCAGCAGGTCTGGATCGGGGAAGTAACGGTAGTCGTTGGCTTCCTCTTTGCTGCGCATCGGACGGGTTTCGTCCTTGTTCGGATCGTACAGACGGGTCTGCTGGATCACCTTGCCGCCGTCTTCGATCAAC
This sequence comes from Pseudomonas sp. PDM24, assembly GCF_019218905.1. Lineage (NCBI taxonomy): Bacteria > Pseudomonadati > Pseudomonadota > Gammaproteobacteria > Pseudomonadales > Pseudomonadaceae > Pseudomonas > Pseudomonas sp. PDM24. The sequence goes on from NZ_JAHUWR010000007.1 coordinate 191,772, forward strand.
TCGATCTGACGCTGCACTTCGGTGTTGATCGCCTTCTCGATGAAGCGGAACGAGTTGACGTTCTTGATCTCGCAGCGCGTACCGAACTCTGCCTGACCCTTTGGACGGATCGACACGTTGCAATCGCAACGCAGCGAGCCTTCGGCCATGTTGCCGTCGCAGATGCCCAGGTAACGCACCAGCGCATGGACAGCCTTGACGTAAGCCACGGCTTCCTTGGCGCTGCGCATGTCCGGCTCGGAAACGATTTCCAGCAACGGCGTGCCGGCGCGGTTCAGGTCGATGCCGGTGGCACCGTTGAACTCTTCGTGCAGGCTTTTACCGGCGTCTTCTTCCAGGTGCGCGCGGGTAATACCGACGCGTTTGACCGTGCCGTCTTCCAGCGCGATGTCCAGGTGGCCCTTGCCGACGATCGGCAATTCCATCTGGCTGATCTGGTAGCCCTTGGGCAGGTCCGGGTAGAAATAGTTTTTGCGGGCGAACACGTTGTGTTGGCCGATCTCGGCATCGATGGCCAGACCGAACATCACCGCCATGCGCACCGCTTCCTGGTTCAGCACCGGCAATACGCCGGGCATGCCAAGGTCTACCAGGCTGGCCTGGGTGTTCGGCTCGGAACCGAAAGTGGTGGAGCTACCGGAAAAGATTTTCGACCGGGTGGTGAGCTGGGTGTGAATCTCCAGCCCGATCACGACTTCCCATTGCATGTGTTTCTCCTCAGAAGCCGGTTGGGGTGCGGGTGTGCCAGTCAGTGTTCAACTGATACTGGTGCGCAACGTTGAGCAAGCGGCCTTCCTGGAAATACGGGGCGAGCAACTGCACGCCGACCGGCAGGCCATCGACAAAACCTGCAGGCATGGACAAGCCCGGCAGACCGGCGAGGTTGGCGGTGATGGTGTAGACGTCTTCCAGGTACGCAGCGACCGGGTCGCTGTTCTTGGCGCCGAGCTTCCAGGCCGGGTTCGGCGTGGTTGGGCCGAGGATGATGTCGACCTCATTAAAGGCCGCCATGAAGTCGTTCTTGATCAGGCGACGGATTTTCTGTGCCTTCAGGTAGTAGGCGTCGTAGTAACCGGCCGACAGCGCGTAGGCACCGACCATGATCCGGCGCTGCACTTCCGGGCCGAACCCTTCGCCACGGGAACGCTTGTACAGGTCTTCCAGGTTTTTCGGGTCTTCGCAACGATAGCCGAAACGCACGCCGTCGAAACGCGACAGGTTGGAAGACGCTTCCGCCGGGGCGATCACGTAGTACGCAGGAATGGCGTGCTGCATGTTCGGCAGGCTGATTTCCTTGATCACGGCGCCGAGCTTTTTCAGCTCTTCGACGCTGGCCATGATCAGGTCGGCGATGCGCGGATCGAGACCTGCGCTGAAGTATTCCTTCGGCACGCCGATGCGCAGGCCTTGCAGCGAACCGTTGAGGCCGGCGCTGTAATCAGGCACGGGCTCGTCGATGCTGGTGGAGTCCTGCGGGTCGAAACCGGCCATGCCTTGCAGCAGGATCGCGCAGTCTTCGGCGGTGCGGGCCAATGGGCCGCCCTGATCGAGGCTGGACGCGTAGGCAATCATGCCCCAGCGCGAAACACGACCGTACGTCGGTTTCAGGCCGGTGAGGTTGGTCAGCGCGGCGGGCTGACGAATCGAACCGCCAGTGTCGGTACCGGTGGCTGCCGGCAACAGGCGCGCGGCAACCGCCGCCGCCGAACCGCCAGACGAACCGCCCGGAACGTGTTCCAGGTTCCACGGGTTTTTCACCGCACCGTAGTAACTCGACTCGTTGGCCGACCCCATGGCGAATTCGTCCATGTTGGTCTTGCCCAGGGTCACGGCCCCGGCAGCAGCCAGTTTGGCGACCACAGTGGCGTCGTACGGTGCTTTAAAGTTGTCGAGCATCTTCGAGCCGCAGCTGGTGCGGATGCCCTGGGTGCAGAACAGGTCTTTGTGCGCGATCGGCGCGCCGAGCAGGGCGCCGCTCTCACCGTTGGCCCGACGAGCGTCAGCGGCTTTCGCCTGCTGCAGCGCCAGGTCTTCGGTGAGGCTGATGAAACTGTTGAGCTGCGGGTCGAGCTGGGCGATGCGCGCCAGCAAGACTTTGGTCAGCTCTTCGGAAGAAAACTTTTTATCGGCGAGTCCGCGGGCGATCTCGGCCAGAGTCAATTGATGCATTGCAGGCTCTTTCCCTTTAGTCGATGACTTTCGGAACCAGATACAGGCCGTTTTCGACCGCTGGTGCGATGGACTGATAGGCCTCGCGATGATTGGTTTCAGTCACGACGTCTGCACGCAGGCGCTGGCTGGCTTCCAGTGGGTGGGCCAGCGGCTCGATACCGTCGGTATTGACCGCTTGCATTTCGTCGACCAGCCCGAGAATGCTGTTCAGGGCCGAAGTGATGTGTGGAAGATCGGCTTCATTGAGGCCAAGGCAGGCCAAATGAGCGATTTTTTCCACGTCGGAGCGTTCAAGCGCCATGGGATTCTCCAGTGGAAAACAGAACGGACGGCGTCCGTGTGTTAGATTGTCGGAACACTACCGCATTTCTACGGTCTCAAGGCCGCGATTGTGGGGCTTGGTGCACAGAAAAGCGGCCAATTTAACATATTGGCGCCTTGCCCAAAATCCCTGTCGTTGTTAGAGTTTGCCGCACTTTTTTACCCACGCGTTGCCTAGGGTCCCTTTCCCATGTTCAAGAAACTGCGTGGCATGTTTTCCAGCGATCTTTCCATTGACCTGGGCACTGCCAACACCCTTATTTACGTGCGCGAGCGCGGTATCGTCCTGAATGAGCCATCGGTTGTGGCTATTCGGACACACGGTAACCAGAAAAGTGTCGTTGCTGTCGGCACCGAGGCCAAGCGCATGCTCGGCCGTACGCCGGGCAACATTGCTGCCATTCGTCCGATGAAGGACGGTGTGATCGCCGACTTCAGCGTCTGCGAAAAAATGCTGCAGTACTTTATCAACAAGGTTCACGAAAACAGCTTTCTGCAGCCTAGCCCTCGTGTGCTGATCTGCGTTCCCTGCAAATCCACCCAGGTTGAGCGTCGTGCCATCCGTGAATCGGCCCTTGGTGCCGGTGCCCGTGAAGTGTTCCTGATCGAAGAGCCGATGGCCGCTGCGATCGGTGCCGGCCTGCCGGTTGAAGAAGCTCGCGGTTCGATGGTTGTCGATATCGGTGGCGGTACCACTGAAATCGCGCTGATCTCCCTCAACGGTGTGGTCTATGCCGAATCCGTACGGGTTGGCGGCGACCGCTTCGACGAAGCGATCATCACCTACGTGCGTCGCAACTACGGCAGCCTGATCGGCGAATCCACCGCCGAGCGCATCAAACAGGAAATCGGTACGGCTTACCCGGGCGGCGAAGTTCGCGAAGTCGACGTTCGTGGCCGTAACCTGGCCGAAGGCGTTCCACGCGCATTCACCCTGAACTCCAATGAAGTGCTGGAAGCTCTGCAAGAGTCCCTGGCCACCATCGTTCAGGCCGTGAAAAGTGCACTGGAGCAATCGCCTCCGGAGCTGGCATCGGATATCGCCGAACGTGGTCTGGTACTGACCGGTGGTGGCGCCTTGCTGCGCGACCTCGACAAGTTGCTGGCCCAGGAAACCGGTCTGCCGGTGATCGTCGCCGAAGACCCGTTGACCTGCGTTGCACGCGGCGGTGGCCGCGCATTGGAAATGATGGATAAACACACCATGGATCTGCTTTCCAGCGAATAAGTCGCCGGATCGCCTCTATGCTGTTGAGCGCGCAGGCAGCACTTTGCAGTGCTGCCTGTTGCGTTTATCTTCTGTCAGTCTGCATCCAGGCCGGTTTGATGCCGTATGAATAAAGAGAACATTTGCCTGGGAGGAGCGGCTTATTAAACCGCTTTTCACCAAAGGCCCCTCACTGGGCGTGCGCTTGTTGGTGCTGGCCGTGCTATCGGTCGCGCTGATGGTGGTCGATGCCCGCTTCACACTGCTCAAGCCAGTGCGTAGCCAAATGTCGCTGGTGCTGATGCAGTCTTACTGGATCACCGACCTGCCGCAGCGGCTATGGCAAGGTGTGGCCAGCCAATTTGGCAGCCGGACCGAACTGGTCGCCGAAAACGAAAAACTCAAAACCGAAAACCTGCTGTTGCAGGGGCGCATGCAAAAGCTGGCCGCCCTGACCGAGCAGAACGTTCGGCTGCGCGAGTTGCTCAACTCTTCCGCGCTGGTCAACGAAAAGGTCGAAGTGGCCGAGTTGATCGGCATGGACCCCAACCCCTTTACCCATCGCATCATCATCAATAAAGGTGAGCGCGACGGTGTGATCCTCGGTCAGCCGGTGCTCGATGCCCGCGGTCTGATGGGGCAAGTGGTCGAGTTGATGCCGTATACCTCCCGCGTACTGTTGCTGACTGACACCACTCACAGCATTCCGGTGCAGGTGAACCGTAACGGTCTGCGGGCGATTGCCAGCGGTACCGGTAACCCGGAACGTCTGGAGTTGCGTCATGTGGCCGATACCGCCGACATCAAAGAAGGCGATTTGCTGGTCAGTTCCGGCCTCGGTCAGCGTTTCCCGGCGGGTTACCCGGTGGCGACGGTCAAGGAAGTGATTCACGATTCCGGTCAACCATTCGCCATCGTCCGTGCGGTGCCGACCGCTGCATTGAACCGCAGCCGTTATCTGTTGTTGGTATTCAGTGACGGACGCACGCCTGAGGAACGCGCCAACGACGCCGCCCAGGCTCAGGAAGCGCTGGACCAGCATGGCGGTGGGCCGATCATTCCCGCAACCGTGCCCAAACCGGCCGTGTCGGTGATACCGGCTGCCGTTGCTGCTCCGGCTGCTCCGGCGGTTGCACCTGCTGCCGCAACCCCGGCAAAACCAGCCACTGCTCATGCTGCCAGCAAGCCACCCGCGTCGGCACCGGCCGCCGTCAAACCACCGGCGGCCCAACCCGCTGCCGTGAAGCCAGCTGCCAAACCGCCTGTTTCTGCGCCGGCTACCACTGGGGGAAGAGAATAATGGGCGGTACTACTTCCTCCCGAAACGGCTGGATGGTCTGGTTGACCTTCGCCATCGGCCTGCTGCTCAGCGTCTCGCCGCTGCCGCAGTTCATGGAAATCCTGCGCCCTCTATGGCTGGCCTTGCTGTTGGCCTTCTGGGCGTTGGCCCTGCCGCAGAAAGTCGGCATGGTGACCGCCTGGTGCCTGGGGCTGGCCGAAGATGTGCTGTATGGCACGTTGCTGGGCCAGAACGCGTTGATCCTCACACTCATCACCTTCCTGGTGCTATCGCTGCAACAGCGCCTGCGCATGTTCCCGATGTGGCAACAGAGCCTGGTGATCCTGGTGATCTTCGGCCTCGCCCAACTGGTTCAGTTGTGGCTGAGCGCCCTGACCGGCAATCGTCAGCCAACCCTGGCCCTGGTGTTACCGGCACTGGTCAGCGCGTTGCTCTGGCCCTGGATCAGCTACGGTTTGCGCGGTTTGCGTCGACGCTACAAAATCAATTAATTCGGTCAGGCATTTGCCCATAACCTCGACAGGGAGATGTCTTGATGAAACAGCTGTACCTCGCCTCAGGCTCGCCGCGTCGGCGTGAATTGCTCACGCAGATCGGCGTGCCGTTTTCCGTCATCAGCGCGGACATCGATGAAACCCCTTTACCTGAAGAATGCCCATCGGCCTATGTCGAGCGTCTGGCGCGCAGCAAGGCCGAGGCCGGGCATGGCACGGTCTTGTCCGACGCCGATTTCTGCGTGCTGGGTGCCGACACCGCCGTGGTGCTGGACGGGAAAATTCTCGGCAAGCCGGTGGACGAAGCCGACGCATGCGCCATGCTTATGCTGTTGTCCGGGCGCGAACATGAAGTGCTGACTGCGATTGCGGTGCGCAATGGCGAGCGTTGCGAGTCTTCGGTGGTGCGCAGCCTGGTGCGTTTTCGCACCATCGACCGTGCCGAAGCCGCGGCCTATTGGGTCAGCGGCGAACCCCGGGACAAGGCGGGCGGTTACGGGATTCAAGGACTGGGCGCGGTGTTCGTCGCCGGGCTTAATGGCAGCTACTCGGCGGTGGTCGGATTGCCGTTGTGCGAAACCTGCGAGCTGCTCGGCCATTTCGGCATACCCTGTTGGCAAACCTTTAACGCGCGTTGAGCGTCGTACTGACAAGATGCGGCCATTATCGTGAACATGCCTGAACGAGACCCTGCCATGAGTGAAGAGATCCTGATCAACATCACGCCGATGGAATCGCGCGTGGCGGTGGTTGAAAACGGTGTCCTGCAAGAGGTCCATGTCGAGCGCACGCAAAAGCGCGGGATCGTCGGCAACATCTATAAAGGCAAAGTCGTGCGGGTATTGCCAGGCATGCAGGCCGCCTTCGTCGATATCGGTCTGGATCGCGCCGCGTTCATTCATGCCTCGGAGATTTCTCTTCGCGAAGGCCCGACGGTGGAAAGCATCAGCGCGCTGGTTCATGAAGGTCAAAGCCTGGTGGTGCAAGTCACCAAGGACCCGATCGGCTCCAAAGGCGCACGCCTGACCACGCAATTGTCGATTCCGTCGCGCTATCTGGTGTACATGCCGCGCACCGCCCACGTCGGCATTTCCCTGAAGATCGAGGACGAAGCCGAGCGCGAACGTCTCAAGCAGGTGGTTACCGACTGCGTGGCCAAAGAAGGCATCAAGGAGGCCGGCGGTTTCATTTTGCGTACCGCTGCCGAAGGGGCCGGGGCCGATGAAATTCTCATGGACATCCGCTATCTGCGCAGGCTCTGGGACCAGATCAACGAACAGATCAAGACCATCAGCGCGCCGAGTGTGATTTACGAAGACCTCGGCCTTGCGCTACGCACCTTGCGTGACCTGGTGAGCCCGAAGATCGAGAAGATCCGCATCGATTCCCGGGAAACCTTCCAGAAAACCACGCAATTCGTCGCCGAATTGATGCCGGAGATTGCCGACCGTCTGGAGCATTACCCTGGCGAACGGCCGATCTTCGACCTGTACGGTGTCGAAGACGAAATCCAGAAAGCCCTGGAGCGCAAGGTACCGCTCAAGTCCGGCGGCTATCTGGTGGTCGATCCGGCGGAAGCCATGAGCACCATCGACGTCAATACCGGGGCCTTTGTCGGTCATCGCAACCTCGAAGAAACCATCTTCAAGACCAACCTCGAAGCCGCCACCGCCATTGCCCGTCAGCTGCGCCTGCGTAATCTGGGCGGGATTATCATCATCGACTTCATCGACATGGAAGATGAAGAACATCAGCGTCAGGTGTTGCGAACCCTCGAGAAGCAACTGGAACGCGATCACGCCAAGACCAACATCATCGGCATCACCGAGTTGGGCCTGGTGCAGATGACTCGCAAGCGCACCCGCGAGAGTCTTGAGCAAGTGCTGTGCGAACCGTGCAGCAGCTGCCAGGGTCGCGGCAAGCTCAAGACGCCGGAAACTGTGTGCTATGAGATCTTCCGCGAAATCCTGCGCGAGGCCAGGGCCTATCAGGCCGAAGGCTATCGGGTGCTGGCGAATCAGAAAGTGGTCGACCGTTTGCTCGACGAAGAGTCGGGCAATGTCGCCGAGCTCGAAGGCTTTATCGGGCGCACCATTCGGTTCCAGGTGGAAACCATGTACTCCCAGGAACAATACGACGTGGTGTTGCTCTGAATCGTTGTGTTTCACCTCCACTAGAACGGCTGGCCTCAGCTTTTTGCAGTATTTTTGCCATGGGAGCCAACTGACATGGACCGTCTGACACGCATTTTGGCCGCACTGACCCGCTGGGGTCTGGGCCTGTGTGCGTTGGTTTTAGTGCTGATGGCGTTGTTCGTCAGCCTCGGCCGAGAGCTGACGCCGCTGGTGGCCGAGTACCGTGCCGACGTCGAAGACAAAGCCAGCGATGCCTTGGGCATGCCCCTGCAGATCGGCAAGCTGGAAGGCAACTGGAGCGGTTTCGCCCCAGTTCTTTTGGCCCATGACGTGATGGTTGGCGCGGGTTCCAATGCCTTGCGCCTGGATCAGGTGCGCGCGGTGCCGGATCTCTGGGCCAGCCTGCTGGCGCGCGAAGTGCGCATCGCACACCTGGAACTCAACGGCCTGAAGATCAGCCTCAAGGAAGGTGAGGACGGTCATTGGGCGCTGGAAGGTTTGCCGGTGCAGCAGGACCAGCCGCTGAACCCGGAGCAACTGCTCAATCGCATGCAGAGGGTCCAGCAGCTGTCGGTACTCGACAGCCAGATCACCTTGCAGCCGTTGGGGGAGTCGCCGCTGACCCTGACGTATGTCGGCCTGAATCTGAAAACCGGTCCATCTCGTCAGCGGCTTGATGCCCGTTTGACCCTGCCCGACGGCCAGCCGGTGGCGATGAGCCTGCGCACCCGTTTGCGCGCTGACCAATGGAAGGACGGCGAAGCGGACGCTTACCTGAGCCTGCCGCAAAGCGATTGGTCGAAATGGTTGCCCGAGCGCCTGACCCAGCAATGGAATTTTTCCGAGATCAAGGCCGGTGGCGAGTTCTGGATGAACTGGAGCAAGGGCACCGTGCAACGCGCCGCGATTCGCTTGAACGCGCCGCAACTCAAGGGCGCCTATGCCGAGCGCAAGCCGATCCAGATCAATAATCTGGCGCTGAACGGGTATTTCCAGCGCAGTTCCACAGGCGTTCTGGTGACCCTGGATTCTCTGGCCATGAGCCTGGGTGACAGCCGCTGGGAATCGAAACTGCAATTTCAACAAACGGCGGCGACAGACAAGGCGCCAGAGCTCTTGCATCTGCAAGCCGACCGTCTCGATCTCACACCGCTCACTCCGCTGCTGAACGCATTGGGCCCGCTGCCCGAAGGGATCGCCACGGCGGTCGAGCGGCTCAAGGTCACCGGAGTCTTGCGCAATGTGCTGATCGACTTCCGCCCAGCCGCTACCGATGACACTAAATTCAGCTTTGCCGCCAACCTGGACAAAGTCGGGTTCGACGCTTATCGCGGTGCACCAGCGGTGCGAAATGTCAGTGGCAGCATCAGCGGCGACCTCGGGCAGGGCGAACTGCGCATGGACAGCAAGGATTTCTCCCTGCATCTGGACCCGATTTTCGCCAAGCCATGGCAATACATTCAGGCCAACGCCCGGTTGACCTGGAAACTCGACAAAGAAGCTTTCACTCTGATCGCACCGTACCTGAAGGTGCTGGGTGAAGAGGGCAAGATTGCCGGCGATTTCCTGATCCGCCTGCATTTCGATCGCGCCCAGGAAGACTACATGGACCTGCGGGTCGGCCTGGTCGACGGCGACGGTCGCTACACTGCCAAGTACCTGCCGACGGTTCTCAGCCCGGGGCTCGACGAATGGCTGCGCACCGCGATTCTCAAAGGCGCGGTGGATGAAGGTTTCTTCCAGTACCAGGGTTCGCTGAACCACGGCGCCGCCGAAACGGCTCGCAGCATCAGCCTGTTTTTCAAGGTCCACGATGCCGAGCTGGCGTTTCAGCCGGGCTGGCCGCATGTCAGCAAGGTCAGCGGCGATGTGTTCATCGAAGACAGCGGCGTGCGGATCCTCGCGAGCGAGGGCCAATTGCTCGACACCCAGGTCAGCGACGTCTACGTCAATATTCCCCGTGTGCCTGCCGGGCAGAGCACTCATCTGTTCCTCGATGGCGCGTTCGCTGGCGGGTTGGGCGATGGCCTGAAGATTCTGCAAGAAGCGCCAATCGGCACCGCCGACACGTTCGCTGGCTGGGAAGGCGAGGGCGATCTGCAAGGCAAGCTCAAACTCGATATCCCGCTGGTCAAAGGCGAGCAGCCGAAAATCCTCGTCGACTTCAAAACCGCCAAGGCCCGTTTGAAGCTCAGTGAGCCCACCCTCGAACTGACGCAACTCAAGGGTGATTTCCGTTTCGACAGCACCAAGGGGCTGAGCGGGCAAAAGATCACGGCGCGAGCCTTCGACAAGCCGGTGACCGCACAGATATTTGCTGAAGGCAGCCCGGGAAAGCTCAACACTCGGGTCGCGGCGACGAGTGAGGTCGAGGTCAAAAAACTGACTGAATGGCTGAATGTCACTCAGCTATTGCCGGTGACGGGGACGATCCCTTATCAGCTGCAACTGAACCTTGATGGCGCCGACAGCCAATTGATGGTCAGCTCCAACCTCAAAGGCGTGGCGGTGGATTTGCCGGCGCCGTTCGGCATGGCGGCCGATGTCGGGCGCGATACCGTGTTCCGCATGACCCTGCAGGGGCCGGAGCGACGTTACTGGGTCACCTATGGTGAACTGGCGAATTTCACGTTTGCGGCACCGACCGGCAATTTCGCCGACGGTCGCGGCGAGTTGTTTCTCGGTGGCGGCAGTGCCGTGTTGCCCGGCGCCAAAGGCTTGCGCGTGCGTGGGGTACTGTCCGAGCTGGATGTCGCCCCCTGGCAGGATCTGGTGACCAAATATGCTGGTCAGGATCCTGGCGGCAGTGCCAAACAGTTGCTTAGTGGCGCGGATTTGAAGGTTGGAAAACTCACGGGTTTCGGCACCACCCTCGATCAGGCGTCGGTGCAGTTGGCGCGCAAACCGGCCGCGTGGACCCTGCAACTCGACAGTCAGCAGGCCAAGGGCAGCGTGGGAATTGCCGATGCGAAAGCCGCACCGATTGCGGTCAATCTGCAGTACGTACGTTTGCCGGCACGAGACCCTACCGCGCTGGCTGACGAGAATTCGCCGGATCCGCTGGCCACGGTGGACCCGACGAAGATCCCGGCGCTGGATGTCACTATTAATCAGCTGTTCCAGGGGCCGGATCTGGTGGGCGGGTGGCACCTGAAGGTTCGGCCGACCGACAAGGGCGTCGCCTTCAATGCCCTTGATCTGGGCCTCAAGGGCATTCTCTTGCGGGGCAGCGGTGGCTGGGAAGGCGTGCCGGGTAACTCCAGCAGTTGGTACAAGGGCCGAGTCAGTGGCAAGAACCTTGCCGACGTGCTCAAGGGCTGGGGTTTTGCACCGAGCGTCACCAGCGAAGAGTTTCATATGGACGTCGATGGTCGCTGGCCTGGGTCACCCGCGTGGCTGGCCACCAAACGCTTCTCCGGCAGCCTTGATGCGTCGCTGAATAAAGGTCAGTTCATTGAAGTCGAGGGCGGGGCTCAGGCGCTGCGGGTATTTGGCCTGCTCAACTTCAACTCCATTGGCCGCCGCTTGCGCCTGGACTTTTCCGACCTGTTCGGCAAAGGCTTGAGCTATGACCGGGTCAAAGGCTTGCTGGTTGCCAGTAACGGCGTTTACGTGACCCGTGAACCCATTCTGCTGACCGGGCCGTCGAGCAATGTGGAGCTCAACGGCACGCTGGACCTGGTGGGTGATCAGATCGATGCCAAGTTGTTGGTGACTTTACCGGTGACCAACAATCTGCCGATTGCCGCGCTGATCGTCGGTGCGCCGGCCGTCGGCGGGGCGCTGTTCCTGATCGACAAGCTGATCGGTGACCGCGTGGCGCGCTATGCCAGCGTCAAATACACCGTCAAAGGCCCATGGAAAGATCCGAAAATCACCTTCGACAAGCCTTTTTGAATTCTTTTGAAAAAGCACTCTTTGGGCCTATGGAGTAGCATGTCCGTACGTTCGAATGCGCCGACGCTAATCCCTGTAGGAGCGAGCGGTCATGTGTTGTTTTGAGTAAGGAAATGGCCATGTCTGTAGCGGTGATTCAAATGGTCAGCCAGAGCGACGTGCTGGTCAATCTGGCCCAGGCCCGTCGTCTGCTTGAGCAGGCGGCGAGCGGTGGCGCGCGGCTTGCCGTGCTGCCGGAAAACTTCGCTGCCATGGGCCGGCGCGACATTGCCGACATCGGCCGCGCCGAAGCCTTGGGCGAAGGCCCGATCCTGCCATGGTTGAAGCAGACCGCCCGCGACCTCAAGTTATGGATAGTGGCCGGCACATTGCCGTTGCCGCCGGAGGACCAACCGACGGCCAAAGTGCACGCATGCTCGTTGCTGGTGGATGACCGCGGCGAAACCGTTGCACGGTATGACAAGCTGCACCTGTTCGACGTAGACGTGGCGGATAATCGCGGGCGTTATCGCGAATCCGATGACTATGCTTATGGCAGTGGTGTGGTTATTGCCGACACTCCGGTCGGTCGAGTCGGCCTGACGGTGTGTTATGACCTGCGTTTCCCGGAGCTGTACAGCGAATTGCGTGCGGCCGGCGCGGAATTGATTACCGCACCGTCGGCCTTTACCGCGGTGACCGGCGCGGCCCATTGGGAGGTGCTGATTCGCGCGCGGGCCATCGAGACCCAGTGTTACATGCTCGCGGCCGCCCAGGGTGGGACGCATCCGGGGCCACGAGAAACCTTTGGTCACGCCGCCATCGTCGACCCATGGGGGCGTGTGCTGGCGCAACAGGATCAAGGCGAGGCCGTGCTGCTGGCCCAACGCGACAGCAGCGAACAGGCGTCCATCAGGGCGCGGATGCCGGTGTCCACTCACCGGCGCTTTTTCTCGCAGGGCGCCCAGCGACCTGCATCAGAACGACGAATTTAAGGCGTAAAGCATATGAGCGAGTTGTTGTCCTCCGTCAGTGAACACCTCCTGGCGCCCGGCGGCGTAACGATCGAGAGCCTGCAAGGTGTGCTCGGCGATCTGGCCGGCCCGGGCATCGATGCCGCCGACCTGTATTTCCAGGGGCAGATTTCCGAATCCTGGGCGCTGGAAGACGGGATCGTCAAGGAAGGCAGCTTCAATCTTGACCAGGGTGTCGGCGTGCGTGCGCAATCGGGTGAGAAGACCGGTTTCGCCTACAGCAATGCGATCACCCTCGAAGCACTGGGCGCGGCTGCCCGTGCGGCCCGTTCGATCTCCCGGGCCGGGCAGAACGGCACTGTGCAGGCATTCACCACCCAGGATGTCGCCCAATTGTACGGGCCGGATAACCCGCTGGAAGTGATGACCCGTGCCGAGAAAGTCGAGCTGCTCAAGCGTATCGACGTGGCGACTCGCGCCCTCGACCCGCGTATCCAGCAAGTGACTGTGAGCATGGCCGGGGTCTGGGAGCGGATTTTGATTGCTTCCACCGATGGCGGCCTGGCGGCAGATGTGCGACCGCTGGTGCGTTTCAATGTCAGCGTGATCGTCGAGCAGAATGGCCGTCGTGAACGCGGCGGTCATGGCGGTGGTGGTCGTACCGATTACCGCTATTTCCTCAGCGACGACCGCGCCATGGGCTATGCCCGCGAAGCGTTGCGTCAGGCGCTGGTGAATCTGGAAGCGATCCCGGCCCCGGCCGGTACATTGCCGGTGGTATTGGGTTCGGGTTGGTCCGGCGTGTTGTTGCACGAAGCCGTCGGCCATGGTCTGGAAGGCGATTTCAACCGCAAGGGCAGTTCGGCCTACAGCGGGCGCATGGGCGAGATGGTTGCCTCGAAGCTCTGCACCATCGTCGATGACGGCACCCTCGCCGGGCGCCGTGGTTCGCTGAGCGTCGACGACGAAGGCACCCCGACCGAGTGCACCACGCTGATCGAAAACGGCGTGCTCAAAGGTTATATGCAGGACAAGCTTAATGCGCGCCTGATGGGCGTGGCCCGCACCGGCAACGGTCGTCGGGAATCCTATGCGCACCTGCCGATGCCGCGCATGACCAACACTTACATGCTGGCAGGCGAAAGCGACCCGGCAGAAATCATCGCCTCGGTAAAGAAAGGCATCTACTGCGCCAACCTCGGCGGTGGTCAGGTGGACATCACCAGCGGCAAGTTCGTGTTCTCCACCAGCGAGGCGTACCTGATCGAAGACGGCAAGATTACTGCCCCGGTCAAAGGCGCGACGTTGATCGGCAACGGGCCGGAAGCCATGAGCAAGGTGTCGATGGTCGGTAACGATCTGGCGCTGGACAGCGGTGTGGGCACGTGTGGCAAGGATGGGCAGTCGGTGCCGGTGGGTGTCGGCCAGCCAACGCTGAAAATTGATGCGATTACCGTGGGTGGCACAGGGTCGTAAGAAGGGATGGAGCTTCGGGTGAGTCGCTTGGCAACTCACCCGATTCGGGACTTAACGCAGACCGCGTTGAGTCTCGTCCAGCTCACGGATGTACTTGAAGATTTTACGGCTCGAAGCCGGTGGCTTGTTGGTCGCCAGTTCGTGCTGGGCCTGACGGATCAGGGAGCGCAATTGCTGACGATCAGCTTCCGGGTAGTCGAGCACGAACTTCTCCAGGACTGCATCGTCGCCCGCGATCAAGCGATCGCGCCAGCGTTCCAGGCCATGGAAGCGTTCGTTGTACTGCCGAGTGGAGGCATCCAGTTGATCGAGCAGAGTCAGAATGGCGTCAGTGTCCTGATCGCGCATCAGTTTGCCGATGAACATAAGGTGCCGTTTACGCGCGATATTCGCGGTGTGCTTGGGCGCATCGGCCAAGGCCCGGCGCATAGCGTCGGTCAACGGCAGTTTTGCCAGCAAGTCAGGCTTGAGTGTTGTAAGGCGCTCGCCAAGGTCAACCAGAGCATGAAGCTCGCGTTTAACCTGGGATTTGCTTTTTTCTCCCGTATCGAGGGAGTCGTCGTAAGAATCAACCATGGTGGCCGTCCGCAAAGAAACGCCGCCATGATAACCAGTCGGGGGCCGCTTGTCCGGCCCGGTCGCTCGAAGGCCCCAGCCGAAAGCAGAATTTGAGTGGAGAACAGCATGAGTGCAGTTGAAAGCGTCGGCCCACAAGCGTTGCCGGCACTGCAAGAACAAGTCGAGCAGATCATCGCTGAAGCCAAGCGCCAGGGCGCCAGTGCCTGTGAAGTGGCCGTGTCGCTGGAGCAGGGCCTGTCGACCACGGTGCGTCAGCGGGAAGTCGAAACCGTTGAGTTCAATCGCGATCAGGGCTTCGGCATCACCTTGTACGTAGGCCAGCGCAAAGGCTCGGCCAGCACCTCGGCCAGCGGCCCGGAAGCGATTCGCGAAACCGTCGCCGCGGCACTCGCCATTGCCAAGCACACGTCTGAAGACGAAGCCTCGGGCCTGGCGGATGCCGCGCTGATGGCCAAGGATTTGCAGGATTTTGACCTGTTCCATCAATGGGACATTACCCCGGAGCAAGCCATCGAGCAGGCCCTGGCCTGTGAAGCGGCGGCGTTTGCCGCCGACAGCCGGATCAAGAATGCCGATGGCACCACCCTCAGCACTCACCAGGGCTGCCGGGTTTACGGTAACAGCCACGGTTTTATCGGTGCTTACGCGTCCACTCGTCACAGCCTCAGTTGCGTAATGATCGCCGAAGCCGATGGCCAGATGCAGCGCGATTACTGGTATGACGTGAACCGTCAGGGCAATTTGCTGGCCTCTCCAGAGAGCATCGGCCAACGTGCCGCGCAACGGGCGGCGAGCCGTCTGGGCGCGCGTCCGGTGCCGACCTGTGAAGTGCCGGTGCTGTTTTCCGCGGAACTGGCCGGTGGCTTGTTCGGCAGTTTCCTGTCGGCGATCTCCGGCGGCAGTCTGTATCGCAAATCGTCGTTCCTCGAAGGCACGCTGGGGCAGAAGCTGTTCCCGGAATGGCTGACCATCGATGAGCGTCCGCACCTGATGCGCGCTCTGGGCAGTTCGGCGTTCGATGGCGATGGCCTGGCGACCTACGCCAAGCCGTTCGTGGAGAAGGGCGAGTTGGTGTCCTACGTACTCGGCACCTACTCCGGCCGCAAGCTAGGCATGCCGAGCACTGCCAACGCCGGCGGCGTGCACAACCTGTTCGTCACCCATGGTGACGAAGATCAGGCCGCCTTGCTGCGCCGCATGGGCCGAGGCTTGCTGGTCACCGAACTGATGGGGCAGGGCCTGAACATGGTCACTGGCGATTACTCCCGTGGCGCGGCGGGTTTCTGGGTCGAGAACGGCGAAATCCAGTTCGCGGTGCAGGAGGTGACTATCGCCGGCAACATGCGTGACATGTTCAAGCAGATCATTGCGGTCGGTAATGACCTGGAATTGCGCAGCAATATTCGCACCGGGTCGGTGTTGATCGAGCGGATGACAGTGGCGGGTAGCTAAGCCTCCGATCTCTGCACAAAAAGGCGCGCCACCCCATTGGGTGGCGCGCCTTTTTTTATGCGTTGGAAAAGATCCCTGTGGGAGCGGGCTTGCTCGCGAAGAGGCCATCACATTCGACATCAGCGTCGGCTGGTACACCGCTTTCGCGAGCAAGCCCGCTCCCACAAAGTACTCAGTGCTTTGCTGTGCTTGTTTTGGTTCTCATTATCATCTAATAATAAATCTCATTACCGAATGAGCCCGGATCATGAGTTCTGCCTTGCACGAGCAGCCTTACCTCGAAAGCTGGCGCTGGATGAGTCGCCAGATCCGTTGCGCCATGGACCCTGACGAACCGCGCCTGATCGAACATTACCTGGCCGAAGGCCGGTATCTGGCGTGTTGCACGGCCACCTCTCCCTGGACCATCGCCGAAACCTCTTTCCGTTTGCTGCTCGACACCGCCGTCGATGTCGCGCTGCCCTGGCACTGGCGCAGCCTGTGTCTCGACCAGGCCTGGCGGCCGTTGCGCGATCTCGAACGGCAATCACTCAGCAAATGCCGCCTCAAGCGCTGGCAAAGCTATGCCTGGCAACTGGCGACCTGCGAGTTGCAACCCTCCATCCCTCTCATAGAACTGGTGCAAGGATCTCCTGATGAGTAACACACGTATCGAACGCGACAGCATGGGCGAACTTCAGGTCCCGGTGGACGCTCTCTATGGCGCGCAAACCCAGCGCGCGGTGGATAACTTCCCGATCAGCGGCCAACCGATGCCCGTGCAGTTCATCCGGGCGCTGATTCTGGCCAAGGCCGCTGCCGCCCGAGCCAACGTCGAGCTCAAACAGATCAGCGAATCCCAGGGCAAGGCGATCGTCGACGCCGCTCAAGGCTTGCTCGAAGGCGATTTCATGCAGCACTTCCCGGTGGATATCTTCCAGACCGGTTCCGGCACCAGTTCCAACATGAACGCCAACGAAGTGATCGCCACCCTGGCCAGCCGCTTGTTGGGCGAGCCGGTGAATCCCAACGATCACGTCAATTGCGGCCAAAGCAGCAACGACATCATCCCGACCACCATCCATGTCAGCGCCGCATTGAGCTTGCATGAGCAGTTGCTGCCGGCGTTGGTGCATCTGGTGCAGGTGATCGAGCACAAGGCCGAGCAGGTTCATCCATTTGTCAAAACCGGGCGTACCCATTTGATGGACGCCATGCCGGTGCGCATGAGTCAGGTGCTCAATGGTTGGGCGCAACAGCTCAAGGCCAATATCGGTCATTTGCAGGATTTGCTGCCGAGTCTGCAATCGCTGGCCCAGGGCGGCACGGCGGTGGGTACCGGGATCAATGCTCATCCGCAATTTGCGGCGCATTTCAGCCAGCAACTCAGCCAACTGACGCAGGTTCAGTTCACGCCGGGCAAGGACTTGTTTGCGCTGATCGGCTCGCAGGACACGGCGGTCAGCGTTTCAGGGCAGCTCAAGGCTACAGCGGTTTCTTTGATGAAAATCGCCAACGACCTGCGCTGGATGAATTCCGGGCCGTTGGCCGGGCTCGGTGAAATCGAACTCGAAGCCTTGCAGCCCGGCTCGTCGATCATGCCCGGTAAAGTCAATCCGGTGATCCCGGAAGCTACCGCGATGGTCGCCGCTCAGGTGATTGGCAACGACACGGTGATCACCGTCGCCGGTCAGTCGGGCAATTTCGAGCTGAACGTCATGCTGCCGATCATCGCCCATAACCTGCTGAGCAGTATCCAATTGCTGGCCAACGCCAGCCGTCTGCTGGGTGACAAGGCTATCGCCAGCTTCAAGGTCAACGAGGCCCGGCTCAAGGAAGCGCTGTCGCGCAATCCGATTCTGGTCACTGCACTCAATCCGATCATTGGTTACCAAAAAGCCGCCGAAATTGCCAAGAAGGCTTATCAGCAGGGCCGGCCGGTGATCGATGTCGCCCTGGAACACACCGATCTGACGCGCAGCCAACTGGAAGAATTGCTCAACCCAGAGAAGCTCACCGCAGGCGGCGTGTAATCACCGCTACCGCTTTGGAGGCTCACCATGGAGCACTGGAAACGCACGATCGAAAGAGCAAATCGCTGTTTCATGCTGGGCGAGCTGGTCGATGCTCGCGAGGCTTATTTGCAGGCATTGGCCTTGGCCCAGGTGTTGTTCGAGCGCTGGGCCGATGCCGACGAAGCGGTGGCGGCTTGCGTGATTTCCCACCATAACCTGGCGGACCTGCACCTGCGTCTGAACCAGCCGGAGGAGAGCGCCGAGTACCTGTGTGCGATCCATCAACGACTGTTGCAGACCATGCAGGACCCGCGACTGGCGCCAGCCTTGCGTGAAGCCGCGCTATGCCAGAGCAGCAAAACCTATGTCGAGCTGCTGAATTTCATCAGCGAACACGGCGAGTATCCGCGCACCCAGCGTTTGCTACACCGCGAGACGCCTCCCGCGCATCAGCCTGCGCCCTTACAACATGGAGTTCATTGAAATGGCTTTTACCTTGCCTGCCTTGCCGTACGCCTATGACGCCCTGGAACCGCATATCGATGCGCAGACCATGGAAATCCACTACGCCAAACACCACCAGACCTACATCAACAACCTCAACGCTGCAGTCGAAGGCACTGAATTTGCTGAATGGCCGGTGGAAAAACTGGTGGCGGCGGTCCAGCAATTGCCGGAAAGGCTCCGTGCGGCGGTGATCAATCAGGGCGGGGGGCATGCCAACCATTCGTTGTTCTGGGAAGTGATGGCACCCAACGGCGGAGGCCAACCTGAAGGCGCGCTGGCCAAGGCGATCGACGAACAGCTGGGTGGTCTCGACAACTTCAAGGAAGCCTTCACCAAAGCTGCGCTGACCCGTTTCGGCAGCGGTTGGGCCTGGTTGAGCGTGACGCCGCAAAAGACCTTGATTGTTGAAAGCAGCGGCAACCAGGACAGCCCGTTGATGAATGGCAATACGCCGATCCTCGGCCTGGATGTCTGGGAGCACGCTTACTACCTGCGCTATCAGAACCGCCGCCCGGAATACATCAATGCGTTCTACAACGTGATCAATTGGCCCGAAGTCGCTGCGCGTTATCAGGCTGCGCTGGTTTAGGGGGAACTAGTTGAGAACGCCCCCTAAGTCTCTATAAAACAATCCAGGGCTGACTATGGGCACTGAAACACTGGCGGTCGGAAGTGGACGAATGTTTCGTTACGCACTGGGATCGCTGTTACTGCTGGCGGGCATGACATTATTGGCTGCCCAAGGGCTGAGCTGGCTGGACCTCGAACCGAGACTGCAGCGTGCCCTGCAAGGCGGGGCGATTTGCGCCTTGGGTACGGCTTTGGGCGCGGTGCCGGTGCTGGTGATTCGGCAGATGCCTCAGGCAGTCAGCGACATATTGCTCGGTTTCGGAGCCGGGGTGATGCTCGCCGCGACGGCGTTTTCGCTGATCGTGCCGGGCATTGCCGCGGCAGAAAACCTCGGGCTGACGCCTTGGGCGGCCAGCGGCCTGATTAGCTTCGGCATCCTTCTGGGCGCATTCGGGTTGTTTCTGGTGGATCGCAGGGTGTCTGGCGCTACGCCCGAAATGCTCGTGGGGACACTGAAGCGATCGGTGATTCCACCGCGGATCTGGTTGTTTGTGTTTGCCATCATCGCCCACAACATCCCCGAAGGCATGGCTGTCGGCGTCTCGGCCGGTGGAGGCATGCCTGACGCCGACAGCCTGGCCATGGGCATCGCATTGCAGGATGTGCCGGAAGGACTGGTCATTGCGTTGGTGTTGGCCGGGGCAGGGATGTCGCGGGTCAAGGCGTTCCTGATCGGTGCTGCATCAGGGTTGGTCGAGCCGGTCTTTGCATTGTTATGCGCCTGGCTGGTAAGCCTTGCCGAACTGCTGTTGCCTTTGGGGCTGGCACTGGCGGCCGGTGCGATGTTGCTGGTTGTGACTCACGAAGTCATCCCCGAATCGCGCCGCCATGGTCACGACAAACTGGCCAGCCTTGGGCTGCTGATCGGGTTTTGTCTGATGATGGTGATGGATACAGCGTTGGCTTGAAAAACAGGATCAGAAGATCGCAGCCTCGTTTCACTCGACAGCTCCTACTGTATGCAGATCCTTGTAGGAGCTGTCGAGTGAAACGAGGCTGCGATCTTTTGATGTTTATTCGCCTTCGTCGAAGTAGTTGTTGATCAGCTTCACTAATGCATCCAGCGCTTCCTGCTCCTGTTCGCCTTCGGTAATCAGGTGGATTTTGGTGCCCTTGCCAGCGGCCAGCATCATCATGGCCATGATGCTTTTGCCATCGACCACGGATTCTGGCGTGCGTCCTACCCTGATCGTGCAATCCTTGAACTGACCGGCGACTCCGACAAATTTTGCAGACGCGCGGGCATGCAGACCCAGCTTGTTGATAATTTCGATTTCCAGAGCAGGCATCGCGATGTGAATCCTTTAGCTGAGGTCGCGGTGGCGGACCTGGACGTTCTTCAGGGTTTTTTGCAGGACCTGACCCAGACGTTCGGTCAGGTAGACAGAGCGGTGATGCCCGCCAGTGCAGCCAATGGCAATGGTGACATAGGCGCGATTGCTGGCGGCAAAGCGGGGTAGCCACTTGAGCAAGTATGAGGAAATGTCCTGGAACATCTCTTCGACGTCCGGCTGTGCCGCCAGGTACTCGGCCACCGGTTGATCAAGCCCGGACTGTGCCCGTAGCTCCGGCTTCCAGTAGGGGTTAGGCAGGCAGCGCACGTCGAACACCAGATCGGCGTCCACCGGCATGCCCCGCTTGAACCCGAAAGATTCCACCAGGAACGCAGTGCCGGGCTCCGGCTGATTCAGCAGGCGCAGTTTGATGGTATCGCGTAGCTGATACAGGTTCAGATTGGTGGTATTGACTTTTAGGTCAGCCAGATCGGCGATAGGCCCCAGCAGATTGGTTTCATCCTGGATCGCCTCCGCCAGCGAACGATTGGCGCTGCTCAGCGGGTGACGACGGCGAGTTTCCGAAAAGCGTTTGAGCAAGGTTTCTTCGTCGGCGTCCAGATACAGCACATCGCACTGGATATGCCGGCTGCGGACCTCTTCCAGCAATTCGGGAAACCGTGACAGGTGGCTCGGCAGGTTGCGCGCATCGATGGACACGGCCACCAGCGGTTGTGCCAGTTCGGTGTGAATCAGCGCGCGTTCGGCCAGTTCCGGCAGCAAGCCGGCCGGCAGGTTGTCGATACAGTAGTAGCCGTTGTCCTCGAGCACATCGAGGGCGGTACTTTTACCTGAGCCGGAGCGGCCACTGACGATGATCAGGCGCATGATTAGTGACCGTTCTGCTCGTCCAGGACAACCTGATACAAGGCTTCGTTGCTCGGGGCGCTGCGCAATTTTTCACGCACTTCCTTGCGATCCAGCATGCTGGCAATCTGGCGCAGCAATTCCAGGTGTGCATCGGTGGCGGCTTCCGGGACCAGCAGCACAAACAGCAGGTCAACCGGGGCACCGTCGATGGCATCGAAATCGATAGGGGCTTCCAGGTGCAGCAGCGCACTGATTGGCGAGGTGCAGCCTTTGAGCCGGCAGTGGGGGATGGCGATGCCGTTGCCGAAACCGGTAGAACCGAGTTTCTCACGGGCAATCAGGGCCTCGAAGACGTCCTGCATTTCCAGATCCGGTACTTCGCGGTGGATAAGGTTGGCAATTTGCTCGAGGGCTTTCTTTTTACTGCCACCCGGCGCGTTCACTTGGGAACGGCCGGGGGTCAGGATGGTTTCTAGTCGGATCATGGATTGGGGGTGTTAACGACCGGTCGCGCCCTGGAGGAGGCTCTGGGTCTTTTCCTTATGCTTTTTAAGTTGGCGATCCAGCTTGTCGGTCAGCAGGTCGATGGCGGCATACATGTCCGTATGCTCGGCATTGGCGACCACTTCTCCGCCGGGAATATGCAGCGTGGCTTCGATCTTCTGCAGCAGTTTTTCGACGTTCATCGTGACTTGCACATTGGTGATCTTGTCGAAATGCCTCTCTAATCGGTCGAGTTTTTCGCCGATGTAGGTGCGCAGGGGTTCGGTCACTTCCAGTTGGTGTCCACTGATGTTGACTTGCATACAGCTTCTCCTTCGTTGCCAGTGCATAAAGCGGCAGGCAGAAATGCCTGCCACTGGAACGCTGTGGCCAGCCCGGCGGCTACATCAACCGCTTCCGTTCGCTGGAAGGCGCGATCCCCAGGGATTCGCGGTACTTGGCGACGGTGCGACGGGCTACCTGAATGCCTTGTGCCTCCAGTAAACCAGCGATCTTGCTGTCACTCAACGGCTTTTTCTGATTTTCCGCGGCAACCAGTTTTTTGATGATCGCGCGGATCGCCGTGGACGAGCATTCACCGCCTTCAGAGGTACTGACGTGGCTGGAAAAAAAGTATTTCAGTTCATAGATGCCCCGTGGGGTATGCATGAATTTTTGCGTGGTCACCCGTGAAATGGTCGATTCATGCATGCCGACTGCTTCGGCAATGTCATGCAGCACCAACGGCTTCATGGCTTCGTCACCGTACTCAAGAAAGCCGCGTTGATGCTCGACGATCTGGGTGGCGACTTTCATCAGGGTTTCATTGCGGCTTTGCAGGCTCTTGATGAACCAGCGAGCCTCCTGCAGCTGATTACGCATGAAGGTGTTGTCAGCGCTGGTATCGGCGCGGCGCACGAAACCGGCATATTGGGCGTTGACCCGCAGGCGTGGCACCGATTCCTGGTTCAGCTCCACCAGCCAGCGCTCGTTGTCCTTGCGCACGATCACGTCGGGAACGACGTATTCGGCTTCGGTGGACTCGATCTGTGAGCCCGGGCGCGGGTTGAGGCTCTGGACCAATTCGATGACCTGGCGCAGCTCATCTTCCTTGAGCTTCATGCGGCGCATCAGCTGGCTGTAGTCGCGGCTGCCGAGCAGGTCGATGTAATCGGTGACCAGGCGCTTGGCTTCGGCCAGCCAAGGGGTCTTGGCGGACAACTGGCGCAGTTGCAGCAGCAGGCATTCACCCAGGTTGCGGGCGCCGATGCCAGCGGGTTCGAATTGCTGGATGCGGTGCAGGACGGCTTCGATTTCGTCGAGTTCGATGTCCAGTTCCGGGTCGAACGCTTCGAGGATTTCCTCGAGGGTTTCGTCCAGGTAGCCCTGATTGTTGATGCAGTCGATCAGGGTCACGGCGATCAGGCGATCAGTGTCGGACATCGGTGCCAGGTTCAGTTGCCAGAGCAAATGGCTTTGCAGGCTTTCACCGACCGATGTGCGGGTGGTGAAGTCCCACTCGTCGTCATCGTTGCTCGGCAGGCTGCTGGCGCTGGTCTGGTAGACATCCTCCCAGGCTGTGTCGACGGGCAATTCGTTGGGGATGCGCTCGTTCCAGTCGCCTTCCTCAAGGTTGTCCACCGTCGGGGCGGTTTCCTGGTAGGAGGGTTCCTGAATGTCGGCGTTGGGTTTCTGTTCGGCGCTATCGGCCAAGGGGTCGGCGTTATCGAAGTCGTCGCCTTCTTCCTGGCGTTCGAGCATCGGATTGGACTCCAGAGCCTCCTGGATTTCCTGTTGCAGGTCCAGGGTCGACAATTGGAGCAGGCGGATGGCCTGTTGCAGCTGCGGTGTCATCGTCAGCTGCTGGCCCATTCTCAAGACTAGCGATGGTTTCATGGCAGGGGCTTAACACCTTATTCGCCGGCGCACATGCGCCATCCACTACAGGGCGCCGAAGCGCCAAACATAAGCAAATTATATGCCCGAAACTGAAGTGTTTGCCTAGAGCGCTGTAACAATAAAAAGTTATTGATTTTTTATTGAAGTAAGCGCTCCCTCGGCGACCCGGGCACCTCAGGTGCTTACAGGCGGAACTCGTGGCCCAGATACACTTCCTTGACCAGTTCATTGGCGAGGATGGTGGCGGAGTCACCTTCAGCAATCAGTTGGCCGTCGTTGACGATGTAGGCGGTTTCGCAGATATCCAGGGTCTCACGAACGTTGTGGTCCGTGATCAGCACGCCAATGCCTTTAGCCTTGAGGTGATGGATGATCTGCTTGATGTCGCCCACCGAAATCGGGTCCACGCCGGCGAAGGGTTCGTCGAGGAGGATGAATTTCGGGTTGGTAGCCAGTGCCCGGGCGATTTCCACACGGCGGCGTTCACCACCGGACAGGCTCATGCCGAGATTGTCACGGATGTGATGGATGTGAAATTCCTGCAGCAGGCTTTCCAGCTCTTGGCGACGACCGGCCTTATCGAGCTCCTTGCGGGTCTCGAGGATGGCCATGATGTTGTCGGCCACCGACAGTTTGCGAAAGATCGACGCTTCTTGCGGAAGATAGCCGATGCCGGCCTTCGCACGACCGTGCATCGGCTGGTGGCTGACGTCCAGGTCGTCGATCAGTACGCGGCCTTGATCGGCCTGTACCAGGCCGACAATCATATAGAAACAGGTGGTTTTACCGGCGCCGTTAGGGCCAAGCAGGCCGACGATCTGACCGCTGTCGATGGACAGGCTGACGTCGCGCACGACCTGACGGCTCTTGTAGCTCTTGGCCAGATGCTGAGCTTTCAGAGTTGCCATTACTGGGCCTTTTGCTCGTCGGTTTTCTTCTTCGGCTGGATCACCATGTCGATGCGAGGGCGTGCCTCGGTGACCTTGTTACCCGTGGCGCGACCGGCGCTCGCAAGCTTTTTGACCGTGTCGTAGACGATTTTCTCGCCTTGGGTGACGTTGTTGTCCTTATCGATGACTTTGGCGCGATCGATCAGCACGACGCGGTTTTGCGAGGCGTGGTACTGGATAGTTACGCCATAGCCCTGGACCGGCTTGGTATCGCCCGCCGTTTGCAGTTGCTCGAAGTAGGCAAGGTTGCCCACCGAAGTCACCACGTCGATGTCGCCGGTCGGGGTGCGGGTGATGGTCACGGTATTGCCGGTGACCTTCATCGAGCCCTGGGTGATGATCACATCGCCCTTATAGGTGGCAACGCCGTTCTTGTCGTCCAGTTGGGCATCGTCGGCCTGAATGCGGATAGGCTGCTCTTGATCGTTCGGCAGAGCCCAGGCGCTCACGCTTCCCAGTGCTGCGCCCAGACTGAGCAAAATAGGGAGAGTTTTAACGAGCCTCATACTGTCCTCTTACGTTCGATAGCAGGTGTATCCTGCTTTCTTTCAAGTACGCTTTCATTCCGTTGCCTGTCGATACACCGCCGGCGCCGTCGATTCTAACGGGTTGATCGGTCTGCGCATATTGCTGCTGCGGGAACACGGTCATACGGGTGGTGGTAATCAGGGTTTTACGGTTTTTTTCGTCGAAACGCGTGATACGTACCGAGTCAATCAGCTCGACCTGAGTGCCGTCCGGGTTGACTTCGCCGCGCTCGCTCTGGACGTGCCAGGGGAATTCGGTGCCACGGAACATGTTCAGGTCCGGATTGCTCAGCAACGTCACCTCGCTCGCTTTCACGTGTTCGACCTTGTCCGACGTCATCTCGTATTGCAGTTTGCCGTCGGGCAGGTACTGCACGCTGTGGGCGTTGATGGCGTAATAGTCGATCGCGGTTTCATCGACCTTCACCACCGGCTTGTCGAGGAAACGCTCCGGGCTGATGTTCCAGTAGCCGACCGCTGCAAAAATCGCGGCGATGCAACCGAACACCAGGATGTTACGAATTTTCTTGCTCAGCATGATGGGCTCACAGGTACGCGGCGTTGGCCGCATCGAGGCGGCCCTGGGCGCGCAGGATCAATTCGCAGAATTCGCGAGCGGCCCCCTCGCCACCGCGGGCCTGGGTGATGCCGTGGGCGTGTTCGCGCACGAAACTGGCAGCGCTGGCCACCGCCATGCCAAGGCCTACGCGGCGAATCACCGGCAGGTCCGGCAGGTCGTCGCCCAGGTAGGCCACTTGTTCATAGCTCAGGTTGAGCTGGCCAAGAAGTTCGTCGAGCACCACCAGTTTGTCTTCGCGACCCTGATAAAGGTGCGCAATGCCGAGGTTCTTCGCGCGCCGTTCAACCACCGGGGTCTTGCGACCACTGATGATAGCGGTCTGCACGCCCGCGGCCATCAACATCTTGATGCCCTGGCCGTCGAGGGTGTTGAACGTCTTGAATTCGCTGCCGTCCTCGAGGAAGTACAGGCGCCCGTCGGTCAGCACGCCATCGACGTCGAACACCGCCAGTTTGATCTGTTTGCCGCGTTGCAGCAGGTCCGTGCTCATTACATTACTCCCGCACGCAGCAAATCGTGCATGTTCAAGGCGCCGACCGGACGGTCTTCGCTGTCGACCACTACCAGTGCGTTGATCTTGTGGTCTTCCATGATTTTCAGGGCCTCGGCGGCGAGCATCTCGGCGCGGGCGGTCTTGCCGTGGGCGGTCATCACTTCATCAATGGTCGTGCTGTGGATATCGATGGTACGGTCCAGCGTGCGACGCAGGTCGCCGTCGGTGAAGATCCCGGCGAGTTTGCCATCCGTGCTCAGTACAACGGTCATGCCCAATCCCTTACGGGTCATTTCCATCAAGGCATCCTTGAGCAGCGTACCGCACATCACTTGCGGCAATTCGGTGCCGGCATGCATGACGTTTTCCACTTTCAGCAACAAGCGGCGGCCAAGGGCGCCGCCCGGGTGGGAAAAGGCGAAATCTTCGGCGGTAAAGCCGCGAGCTTCAAGCAAGGCAACGGCGAGAGCATCACCCATGACCAGTGCCGCGGTGGTCGACGAGGTAGGTGCCAGATTCAGCGGGCAGGCTTCGTGTTCGACGCTTACATTGAGGTTGACTTCCGCTGCCTTGGCCAGCGGCGACTCGGGGTTGCCGGTCAGGCTGATCATTTGAATGCCCTGGCGTTTGATCAGCGGCAGCAAGGTGACGATCTCGTTGGTGGAGCCGGAATTCGACAGCGCCAGAATGATGTCATCGCGGGTGATCATGCCCATGTCGCCATGGCTGGCTTCGGCCGGATGCACGAAGAAGGCTGTGGTGCCGGTGCTGGCCAGGGTGGCGGCAATCTTGTTGCCGATGTGCCCCGATTTGCCCATGCCGACCACGACCACGCGGCCTTTGCTGGCCAGAATCATCTCGCACGCACGTACGAAATCCGCATTGATATTGGGTAGCAAGCCTTGTACGGCTTCCAGTTCGAGGCGGATGGTACGTTGTGCGGATTGAATCAGGTCGCTGGATTGGTTCATGTCGGAAATCGAATAGCCTGATGAAAAGGCGGCGATTATAGCGGTAATGATCAAAACCCTCACGCTAGTTCGTCGCGGTTTGTCATTCCTTGTTACCTAATCCTCTCTAAATAGATGATTTCGGGTGGTCATGTTGCTGAACATGCCCGGCTTGGGCCTTGGGCGCTTGAGCTTTGCAGTGATATAGTTCGCCGCCAGTTCGGCCTGCCCGGGGAGGTATGTGCTTTCGCCAGAAAGCCAGGCGTCCGAGTGAGAGGCTGCATCGCAAGGAGTTTAGATGAGTGCCGATAACGCCTACGCGGTCGAGCTGAAGGGACTGACCTTCAAGCGCGGTACGCGCAGCATTTTCAATAACATCGATATCCGCATCCCGCGCGGCAAGGTTACCGGCATCATGGGACCTTCCGGGTGTGGCAAGACCACGCTGTTGCGGCTGATCGGCGCACAATTGCGCCCCACCAGCGGCGAAGTCTGGGTCAATGGCCAGAACCTGCCAACACTGTCGCGCAACGATCTGTTCGATGCGCGCAAGCACATGGGTGTGCTGTTTCAGAGCGGTGCATTGTTTACCGACCTTGATGTGTTCGAGAACGTCGCCTTTCCGCTGCGTGTTCATACAGCGCTGCCGGAAGAAATGATCCGCGACATTGTCCTGCTCAAATTGCAGGCTGTTGGCTTGCGTGGCGCCATCGACCTGATGCCTGACGAATTGTCCGGGGGCATGAAACGTCGCGTCGCGCTGGCTCGGGCAATTGCTCTCGATCCGCGAATCCTGATGTACGACGAGCCTTTCGTCGGCCAGGACCCGATCGCCATGGGCGTGCTGGTGCGCCTGATCCGCCTGCTCAACGATGCGCTGGGCATCACCAGCATTGTGGTTTCCCACGACCTGGCCGAGACCGCGAGCATCGCCGACCACCTCATCGTGGTGGGCGATGGGCAAGTGTTGGGGCAAGGCACGCCCAAGGATCTGATGAAATCGGATGAGCCACGTATTCGTCAATTCCTGACTGGCGAACCCGACGGCCCGGTCGCATACCACTTTCCAGCGCCGGATTACCGCGCAGATCTTCTGGGGAAGCGTTGATGCGCAAGATCACACTAATAGAAAGGGTGCGCCGTTTCGGTCATGCCGGCATCGATGTGATGGCGGTGTTCGGGCGTTCGGCGTTGTTCCTGTTTCATGCCTTGCTCGGTCGTGGCGGCATCGGCGGCGGTTTTGGCTTGCTGGTCAAGCAACTGCATTCGGTGGGCGTGATGTCCCTGGTGATCATCGTGGTTTCCGGGGTGTTCATCGGCATGGTGCTGGCCCTGCAGGGGTTCAATATTCTGTCCAGCTACGGTTCGGAACAGGCCGTCGGGCAGATGGTTGCGTTGACGTTGCTGCGTGAGCTGGGGCCGGTGGTCACGGCCTTGCTGTTCGCCGGCCGCGCAGGGTCGGCGCTGACCGCTGAAATCGGCAACATGAAGTCCACCGAGCAATTGTCCAGCCTGGAAATGATCGGGGTCGACCCGCTCAAGTACATCATTGCCCCGCGCCTGTGGGCCGGCTTCATTTCCTTGCCGGTGCTGACGACGATTTTCAGCGTGGTGGGTATCTGGGGCGGTTCATGGGTGGCCGTCGACTGGCTGGGTGTCTATGAAGGCTCCTACTGGTCGAACATGCAAAACAGCGTGACGTTTGTCGACGATGTGCTCAACGGCATTATCAAAAGCATGGTTTTTGCCTTCGTCGTGACCTGGATCGCCGTATTCCAAGGCTATGACTGCGAGCCCACTTCCGAGGGGATCAGTCGTGCCACTACCAAGACCGTGGTGTATGCCTCTTTGGCTGTACTTGGCCTGGACTTTATCTTGACCGCCTTGATGTTTGGAGATTTCTGATGCAAAACCGCACCCTGGAAATCGGTGTCGGCCTTTTCTTGCTGGCTGGCATCCTGGCTTTGCTGTTGCTTGCGCTGCGGGTCAGTGGCCTGGCTCCGACGGCGAGCACCGATACTTATAAACTTTATGCGTATTTCGACAATATCGCCGGTTTGACGGTCAGAGCTAAAGTGACCATGGCCGGTGTCACCATCGGCAAAGTCACCGCAATCGATCTGGATCGCGACAGCTTCACCGGTCGGGTGACCATGCAACTGGAAAAGCGCGTAGATAATCTGCCGACCGACTCCACTGCATCTATCCTGACCGCTGGCCTGTTGGGTGAGAAATACATCGGTATCAGCGTGGGTGGGGAAGAAACCCTGCTCAAGGAGGGGGGAACCATCCACGACACGCAGTCGTCGCTGGTGCTCGAGGACCTGATCGGTAAATTCCTGCTCAATACCGTTAGCAAAGACGCCAAATGAGGAGCTTTTGAATGATCTCTATCTTGCGACGTGGCCTGTTGGTGATACTCGCGGCCTTGCCGTTGATGGCTAACGCCGTGGCGGCGCCGTCGGCGCACGAACTGGTGCAGGACACCACCAACCGGTTGTTGGCGGATCTTTCTGCCAACAAAGAGAAATACAAGCAGGATCCGCAGGACTTCTATGCGGCGCTGAACAGCATTGTCGGGCCTGTCGTGGATGCCGAGGGTATTTCCAAGAGCATCATGACAGTCAAATACTCGCGCAAAGCCACGCCTGAGCAGATGAAGACGTTTCAGGAAAACTTCAAAAAGGGTCTGTTCCAGTTCTATGGCAATGCCCTGCTGGAGTATGACAACCAGGGTATCGTCGTCGATCCTGCCAAGGATGAGTCGGGAGACCGTACCAGCGTTGGCATGACGGTCAAAGGCAGCAGTGGCGCGATTTATCCTGTGTCTTACACACTGGAAAAGATCAATGGCGAGTGGAAACTGCGCAACGTGATCATCAACGGCATCAACATTGGCAAGCTGTTCCGCGATCAGTTCGCTGATGCGATGCAGCGCAATGGCAACGATCTGGACAAGACCATCAACGGTTGGGCCGGGGAAGTCGCCAAAGCCAAGGAAGCCACCGAAAAATCTACCGAGAACCAAACCCAATGAGTGAGTCGGCCATTCGCATGAGCGAATCCGGCGAGCTGCTGCTCAGTGGCGTGCTGGATTACCGCACAGGCCCGAACCTGCGCAAGCAGGGGCAGGCGCTGATCAAGTCCAGCAACGCGGCTGCGCTGGTGGTTGATTGCTCAGCGGTGGAGAAGTCCAGCAGCGTCGGCTTGTCGCTGTTGCTGTGCTTCATGCGCGATGCCCAGGCGGCCGGCAAGGCCCTGAGCATTCGCGCGATGCCCGACGATATGCGCGAAATCGCTCAGGTCAGCGAATTGACCGAGCTGTTGGCGCACCCCTGAACCGCATCTATAAAGAAGCCCCCCGTCAGAGTCCTGTGAATGCGGGGTTCGCAGGCGCGGGGCTTTTTTGTATGATGTCCGACCCGCGCGCACAGGGCGCCGATTGAGGTTGAGCATGCAGGCCGTAGAAGTGAAGAGCTTCCTTGAAGGAAAGCTGCCAGGAACCCTAGTAGAAGTCGAGGGCGAAGGCTGCAACTTTCAGCTGAACGTGATTAGCGATGAACTGGCGGCGTTGAGCCCGGTGAAGCGTCAGCAGCAGATCTATGCCCATTTGAACCCATGGATCACCGATGGCAGCATCCATGCGGTCACTATGAAATTTTTCAGCAGCGCGGCCTGGGCCGAGCGCACCTGAGCCCAAGGGCGTCGAGATTCTTATGGATAAATTGATTATTACTGGCGGTGCTCGTCTTGACGGCGAAATCCGCATCTCCGGGGCAAAGAACTCTGCCCTGCCGATCCTGGCTGCAACCCTGCTGTGCGATGGCCCGGTGACCGTTGCCAACCTGCCGCACCTGCACGACATCACCACGATGATCGAGCTGTTCGGCCGCATGGGCATCGAGCCGGTGATCGACGAGAAGCTCAGCGTCGAAATCGACCCGCGTACCATCAAGACCCTGATCGCGCCGTACGAACTGGTGAAAACCATGCGTGCCTCGATCCTGGTGCTGGGCCCGATGGTTGCCCGTTTCGGTGAAGCCGAAGTCGCACTGCCTGGCGGTTGCGCCATCGGTTCGCGTCCGGTCGACCTGCACATCCGTGGCCTCGAAGCCATGGGCGCGGTCATCGACGTCGAAGGCGGCTACATCAAGGCCAAGGCCCCTGAAGGCGGCCTGCGCGGTGCGCACTTCTTCTTCGACACCGTCAGCGTGACCGGTACCGAGAACATCATGATGGCGGCCGCTCTGGCCAAGGGCCGTAGCGTGCTGGCGAACGCCGCTCGCGAGCCTGAGGTCATCGACCTGGCGAACTTCCTGAATGCCATGGGCGCCAAGATCACTGGCGCCGGCACCGACACTATCACCATCGATGGCGTCGAGCGTCTGCACCCGACCACTTACAAGGTGATGCCTGACCGTATCGAGACCGGCACCTACCTGGTGGCGGCGGCGGTGACCGGCGGTCGTGTGAAGGTCAAGGACACTGATCCGACCATCCTCGAAGCCGTTCTGGAAAAGCTCCGCGAATCGGGTGCCGAAATCACCTGCGGCGAAGACTGGATCGAGCTGAACATGCATGGCAAGCGGCCAAAAGCCGTCAACGTGCGGACCGCTCCATACCCGGCGTTCCCGACCGACATGCAGGCGCAGTTCATCTCCCTCAACGCCATTGCCGAAGGCACTGGTGCGGTGATCGAGACGATCTTCGAAAACCGCTTCATGCACGTTTACGAGCTGCACCGCATGGGCGCTCACATCCAGGTCGAAGGCAACACGGCCATCGTCACCGGCATCGAGAAGCTCAAGGGCGCGCCAGTAATGGCCACCGACCTGCGTGCTTCGGCCAGCCTGGTGATCTCGGCGCTGATCGCCGAAGGCGATACCCTGATCGACCGCATCTACCACATCGACCGTGGTTACGAGTGCATCGAAGAGAAACTGCAGATGCTCGGCGCGAAGATCCGCCGCGTACCGGGCTAGTTTCTGCTGCATGGGCGCAAGGACGCGCCCGTTGATTTTGTTCAAGTCGGGGCTGGTAACGGCCTCGATGTATGTCCGGCGCCGTTTGCGACCGGGCATGAGTACCTTGATAAGGACTGACGTTTCCCATGTTGACCATCGCACTGTCCAAGGGCCGCATCCTTGACGACACCCTGCCGCTTCTGGCTGAAGCGGGCATCGTGCCGACCGAGAATCCGGACAAGA
Source organism: Pseudomonas sp. PDM24 (assembly GCF_019218905.1). NCBI lineage: Bacteria > Pseudomonadati > Pseudomonadota > Gammaproteobacteria > Pseudomonadales > Pseudomonadaceae > Pseudomonas > Pseudomonas sp. PDM24. The sequence continues at coordinate 224,122 of NZ_JAHUWR010000007.1, forward strand.
GCCGCAAGCTGATCATCCCCACAACCCAGGCCGATGTGCGCTTGCTGATCGTGCGCGCCACCGATGTGCCGACTTATGTCGAGCATGGTGCCGCGGACCTCGGCGTCGCCGGTAAAGATGTGCTGATGGAATATGGCGGTCAGGGTCTGTACGAGCCTCTGGACCTGCGAATTGCCCTCTGCAAGCTGATGACCGCCGGCCGTGTCGGCGATGTCGAGCCCAAGGGCCGTCTGCGGGTGGCGACCAAATTCGTCAACGTCGCCAAGCGTTACTATGCCGAGCAAGGCCGTCAGGTCGACATCATCAAGCTCTACGGCTCGATGGAGCTGGCGCCGCTGATCGGTCTGGCGGACAAGATCATCGACGTAGTCGACACCGGTAACACCCTGCGTGCCAATGGCCTGGAGCCCCAGGATTTCATTGCCGACATCAGCTCCCGGCTGATCGTCAACAAAGCTTCGATGAAAATGCAGCACGCCCGAATCCAGGCGTTGATCGACACCCTGCGCAAAGCAGTGGAGTCTCGACACCGCGGCTGATTCACCCGCGCGACCTTGAGTCGCGCCCGTCTATCCGCCTCATAGCCAGAATTCTCAGGTGCCCAAGCGGAAACGACTGCTAAGTTAGGGCGCCTGAGTTTTTGCCAATCCTATGAGGCTCTCGCTATGACCGCACCGACTGCAATTCGCCGACTCAACGCTGCTGACCCGGATTTCGCGCATCATCTGGATCATCTGCTGAGCTGGGAAAGTGTGTCTGACGACTCGGTCAATCAGCGGGTGCTGGACATCATCAAGGCTGTGCGCGAACGCGGCGACGCGGCGCTGGTGGAATTCACACAGAAGTTCGACGGCCTGCAAGTCGCCTCCATGGCAGACCTGATTCTGCCGCGCGAACGCCTGGAGCTGGCCCTGACCCGCATCACCGCGCCTCAGCGTGAAGCCTTGGAAAAAGCCGCGACTCGCGTGCGCAGCTACCACGAAAAACAGAAGCAGGATTCCTGGAGCTACACCGAAGCCGACGGCACGGTGCTGGGCCAGAAGGTTACGCCGCTGGATCGCGCCGGTCTGTATGTGCCGGGCGGCAAGGCGTCGTACCCGTCTTCGGTGCTGATGAACGCGATTCCGGCCAAGGTTGCAGGCGTGAGCGAAGTGGTCATGGTCGTGCCGACGCCTCGCGGCGAGATCAACGAGCTGGTGCTGGCCGCGGCCTGCATTGCCGGCGTTGACCGGGTGTTCACCATCGGCGGCGCCCAGGCCGTTGCGGCGCTGGCTTACGGCACTGAAAGCGTGCCGAAGGTCGACAAAGTGGTCGGCCCTGGCAACATCTATGTCGCCACCGCCAAGCGCCACGTGTTCGGTCAGGTCGGGATCGACATGATCGCCGGGCCGTCGGAGATTCTAGTGGTGTGTGACGGCCAGACTGATCCGGACTGGATTGCCATGGACCTGTTCTCCCAGGCCGAGCACGACGAAGATGCCCAGGCGATTCTGGTCAGCCCGGACGCCGAGTTCCTCGACAAGGTCGCAGCGAGTATCGCCAAACTGCTGCCGACTATGGAACGCGCCGAGATCATCGAAACCTCGATCAATGGTCGCGGTGCGCTGATCAAGGTTCGCGATATGGAACAAGCCATTGAAGTGGCCAACCGCATTGCGCCGGAACACCTGGAGTTGTCGGTTGCCGACCCGCAGGCCTGGTTGCCGCAGATCCGCCACGCCGGTGCGATCTTCATGGGCCGCCACACCTCAGAAGCGCTGGGCGACTACTGCGCTGGCCCGAACCACGTGCTGCCAACGTCCGGCACCGCGCGCTTCTCTTCGCCGCTGGGTGTTTATGACTTCCAGAAACGTTCGTCGATCATCTTCTGCTCCGAGCAGGGTGCCTCCGAACTGGGCAAAACCGCTTCCGTGCTGGCCCGTGGCGAGTCGCTGACCGCCCACGCCCGCAGCGCCGAATACCGCATCGTTGACGATAAGAAGGGCAGCTAAGCATGAGTAAATTCTGGAGTCCCTTCGTCAAGAGCCTGGTGCCCTACGTGCCGGGCGAGCAGCCGAAGCTGGCGAAACTGGTGAAGCTCAACACCAACGAGAACCCGTACGGTCCATCGCCCAAAGCGTTGGCCGCGATGCAAACCGAACTGAACGATAACCTGCGTCTGTACCCGGACCCGAACAGCGACCTGCTGAAGAACGCGGTGGCCAGGTATTACGGCGTGCAGAGCAATCAGGTATTTCTCGGCAACGGTTCCGATGAAGTCCTGGCGCACATTTTTCACGGCTTGCTGCAACACGATAATCCAGTGCTGTTCCCGGACATCAGCTACAGCTTCTATCCGGTTTACTGCGGTTTGTATGGCATTGCTTTCGACGCGGTGCCGCTGGATGAGCACTTCCAGATCAACCCGGCGGACTACGCCAAGCCGAACGGCGGGATCATTTTCCCCAACCCGAACGCGCCGACCGGTTGCCTGTTGGCGCTGGACGCGGTTGAGCAAATCCTCAAGGCCAGCCCGGATTCGGTGGTCGTGGTGGATGAGGCTTACATTGATTTCGGTGGTGAAACGGCGATCACGCTGGTGGACCGTTATCCGAACCTGTTGGTGACTCAGACCCTGTCCAAGTCCCGTTCACTGGCGGGCCTGCGGGTTGGCCTGGCGGTGGGGCATCCGGATCTGATCGAGGCGCTGGAGCGGATCAAGAACAGCTTCAACTCCTATCCGCTGGATCGTCTGGCGATTGTCGGGGCTGCGGCAGCGTTCGAGGATCGTGAGTATTTCGACAAGACCTGCCGGTTGGTCATCGAGAGTCGCGAGAAGGTGGTCGCGCAGCTGGAGGCGAAGGGGTTTGAGGTGTTGCCTTCGGCGGCAAACTTCATTTTCGCCCGTCACCCGAAGCACGATGCGGCAGGGCTGGCGGCGAAGTTGCGCGAACAGGGCGTGATCGTTCGGCACTTCAAGCAGGAGCGGATTGCCCAGTTCCTGCGGATTTCCATCGGCGCGCCGGAGCAGAATCAGGCGCTGATCGACGGCCTCGGCGATCTCTAATCCATCGCTGATCCCGTAGGAGCGAGGCTTGCCCGCGAAGAACGATGACACGGTTTACCTGTTACACCGAGTTATCGTTCTTCGCGGGCAAGCCTCGCTCCTACAGGGGGTGGTGGGGTTTACTCGTGATGCGCTTCGCCCAGGAAGGTCAGCGATGTGAACAACCCACGTGTCGCCACGTCCGGGTTGTCCTTCAGCGCAATCTCCATCTGCGCCGCAATCACATTCAACCCTTCATTGCGCACCAATACTTGCGCCCGACCCTCTGCATCGGTCTCGGTGCTTAAGGTATTCGGCGCGCTGCGATAGTCGCCCACCAACTTCACACCCGCCGCCGGCTTACCGTCCAGCAGCACTCGAACCGGCAACGACTTGCCCGGCCCCACGGTTAGCGGATCAACCTCCGGCAGAATCAGCAGTTTCATCTGATCGAGCTTCGGCAGCTTCGCCCCCGGCTGGTAGATCGCCAGGCTGTATTTGAAAGTCTGGGTCGACTCAATGGCCCCCGGCACTTTGCTGCGTCCTTCGTTGATCCATTTCTTATCCGCCGTCTGCGACCACATGCCATTGTTCAACGCCACGGCCATCACTGCTGGTGGTTTCAACGGTTGCAGGCGGGCGTGGTCGGCCAGCCGTTGCACGTTCACCGGGATCATTTTTCCGGCTACGTCATAGGCCCACGCGCCGCTGATTTTCTGTGCCTTGAAGGCGTTGTCTTCGGCACCGTGGCCGTAGATGACTTCGATGTTGCCGCGACGTTCTTCGGTCCAGAGACCGTGGGCCGAGACTTGGCCGGCACACAAAAGACTGAGTAGCGCCAGGGATTTTAGGTGTTGCATGGTGGACGTCCTTTTACAGGTTGAGTGTCAGGCTGACGGTGAAATTGCGCGGTTCTCCGGGGTTGACCCAGTAGTTGCTGTAGGAACGCTCGAAGTATTTCTCGTCGAAAAGATTGTTCAGGTTCAGGCCCACGGTGACGTTTTCGCTGGCCTTGTAATGGGCCAGCAGGTCGACGGTGTGGTAGGCCGGCAGTTCGAAATCGCTGCCGGCTTCACCCGAGCGATCGCCGACATAGGTGAACGCTGCGCCAAGGTCCGAACCGCGCAAATGACCGTCCTGAAATTCATAAACACCCAACAGACTGCCACTGCGTTTGGCCACGCCGAGAATTCGGCTGCCGGTGGGAATGACCTTGTCGCCCTGGGTGACTTCGGCGTCGATGTAAGCGAAGGCGCCGATCACTCGCACTGCATCGGTCACTTGTCCGGTGACTTGCAGGTCCACTCCCTGGCTGCGGGCCTTGCCCATGGCGCGGCTGGAGTCGGTGCTCGGGTCGAGGGCCAGGACGTTTTCCTTTTCGATATGGAAGGCGGCGAGGGTGGTGCTCAAGCGGTCGTCGAACAGCTCGCTCTTGATCCCGACTTCATAACCGACGCCTTCTTCCGGGTCGAAGGATTTGCCGGCGGCGTCCAGCCCATTGTTCGGTTTGAACGAAGTGGAGGCGTTGGCGAACAACCCCACTTCGGGCGTCAGTTGGTAGAGCAGGCCGGCTCGCTGGGTCAGTGCGTCGTGGCGCTGGCGGCTGGTGGCGTTGCGGCTGTGATCGTCGATGCTTTGTTCGAAATGCTCGAAGCGCGCACCGAGCATGCCGCGCAGTTTGTCGGTGAAGACGATCTGGTCCTGAAGGTTCAGCGCCTGGCTTTCGACGTGCTCGAAGAAGTCGGTCCCGGAGCGCGCGCCATCAGGTTTCGGCTGGCCGTAAATCGGCCGATAGATATCGATAGCGTAAGGGCCGCCGGCAATGGTCGTGACCCGTTCGTTCTTGCGGAAGTTCTCGTATTCGCTGCCGATCAGCAGTTCGTGTTGCCAACTGCCGATGTCGAACAAACCGCGCAGTTCGAGTTGGGTGATGCTGTCGTGCCAATTGGTGTCGCGCTCGCGATAGCGGCGGTTGACGGTGTGGCCGTCGGCGTTCAAGGGACGAGTTTCGGAGGCGAAGCCCCAGAGCTTGCCTTCCTTGTAATGGCTGGCGAGGCGCAGTTTCCAGCGGTCGTTGAGCTGATGTTCGAGGGCGGCTTGCAGCAGATTGTTGTGGTTGTCGATGTCGCCATCGTTGGGTTCGCCAAGGAAGGTCGAACGGGAGACACCGCTCCATTTATTGTTCGGCGCGACGACACCGCGATCGAAGGTCGAGCTGTGGCGCACGAACTCACTCTCCACCAACAGGTGGGTGTCCGGGTTCAGTTGCCAGCTGAACGAAGGCGCAACGAACACACGCTGACTGTCGACGTGATCGCGGAAGCTGTGGTTGTCCTCGACAGCCAGGTTCACCCGGGACAGAACGTTGCCATCATCATCCAGCGGTGTGTTGACGTCCACGGCGGTGCGATAGCGATCCCAACTGCCGGTGCTGGTTTGCAGAGTGGTGAAGGCTTCAGGCTGGGGTTTCTTGGTGACGATGTTCACCGTACCGCCCGGATCGCCACGACCATAGAGGCTGGCGGCCGGGCCTTTGAGCACTTCGATGCGTTCGATGTTGGCCACGTCCGGCGTGCTTGGATAGCCGCGGTTGGCGCTGAAACCGTCCTTGTAGAACTCCGACGTGGTGAAGCCGCGCACGCTGTATTCGTAGAGCGTCAGGCCGCCGAAGTTGTTCTGTTTCGACACGCCGCCGGCAAATTCCAGCGCGCGTTCGACGCTGGTGCTGCCCAGATCCTTGAGCACACTGATGGGAACCACACTGATCGATTGCGGGATATCGCGAGTGGCCGTGTCGGTTTTGGTTGCGCTGGAAGAGCGCGTGGCGCGGTAACCCCTGACCGGGCCGGTGGGGGATTCGTAGTCGGAGGTGACGCTGATGGCGTCCAGTTCAACGGTTTGCGACTCTTTGGCGAAGACCGGATCCCCCAGCAAACCGAGGGCCAGGCCTGCGAGGGAAGCCATTGTTCGAGACGACATGTTATGTTGTTCCAATAGTGACATTGAAACAATATAACATGCCTAATGAGAATGTATTCGTTTAAGGCTGGCTGTCTCTGTGCTTTCAAAGACCTCGGAAAGATCGCAGCCTGCGGCAGCTACTCTTCTTTTTCCTTGATCGGCGCGGGTGGCGGACGCAAACCGATTTCTGCCGTGAGCTTGAGCTCTTTACCGTTGCGCATTACCTGAATGGTGACCTTGTCGGTCGGCTTGATTCGCGCCACCTGGTTCATCGAGCGGCGACCGTCGCCGGCCGGTTCACCGTCGATGCTAAGGATCACGTCGCCCAGTTGCAGGCCGGCCTTTTGCGCCGGGCCGTCACGGAAAATCCCCGCGACCACAATCCCCGGACGTCCCGACAGACCAAACGATTCCGCCAGTTCCTGACTCAAGGGTTGCACTTCGATGCCGAGCCAACCGCGAATCACCTGGCCGTGTTCGATGATCGACTTCATCACTTCCATCGCCAGTTTGACCGGGATCGCGAAGCCGATGCCCTGAGAACCGCCAGACTTGGAGAAGATCGCCGTGTTGATGCCGGTCAGGTTGCCATTGGCGTCCACCAGTGCACCGCCGGAGTTGCCGGGGTTGATCGCGGCATCGGTCTGGATGAAGTCTTCGTAGTTGTTCAGCCCCAGCTGATTGCGCCCGGTGGCGCTGATGATGCCCATGGTCACGGTCTGGCCGACGCCGAAGGGGTTGCCGATGGCCAGGGCCACGTCGCCGATGCGGATATTGTCGGAACGGCCGACGGTGATCGACGGCAGGTTTTTCAGGTCAATCTTCAATACCGCGAGGTCGGTTTCCGGGTCGCTGCCGATGACCCGGGCCAGGGTTTCACGGCCATCCTTGAGCGCCACCACGATCTGGTCGGCACCGCTGGTCACGTGGTTGTTGGTCAGCAGATAACCTTCCGGGCTCATGATCACGCCCGAACCGAGGCTCGACTCCATGCGCTTCTGCTTGGGCGAGTTGTCGCCGAAGAAGCGGCGGAACTGAGGGTCTTCGAACAGCGGATGGCTGGGCTTGTTGACCACTTTGGTGGTGTACAGATTGACCACCGACGGCGCGGCCGTGGTCACCGCGTCGGCATAGGACACCGGGCCCTGCTGCAGACCGATGGTTTGCGGGGCTTGCTGCAGATTGACGTCCAGGCTCGGTAACCCGACCCACTCCGGGTAACGCTGCATAATCAATAGAGCGATAAGCACGCCGGCCAACAGCGGCCAGCCGGAAAAACGCAGCGCCTTGAGCATTAAGCAAGTCCTACAGAGGTTGCAGGCGGTGTGAGACCGCCCATAATGTCGCGCATTATACGAGGCCGAGCGCGCCTCTGAACGGGATATTTAGGAGTCTTTTATGGCCGTTGCCCTGAGCACCCTGGTCGAAGAAGCCGACCGCTACCTGGCAAGTGCGAAGATCGCCGATTACTGCCCCAATGGTTTGCAGGTCGAAGGCCGGCCGCAAGTGATGCGCATCGTCAGCGGTGTTACTGCAAGCCAGGCGTTGCTGGACGCCGCGGTAGAGGCCCAAGCCGATCTGGTGCTGGTGCATCACGGCTATTTCTGGAAAGGTGAAAACCCGTGCATCACCGGCATGAAGCAGCGCCGGTTGAAAACCTTGCTCAAGCAGGATATCAGCCTGCTGTCCTATCACTTGCCGCTGGATCTGCACCCGGAAGTCGGTAATAACGTGCAGCTTGCCCGGCAACTGGACATCACCGTCGAAGGCCCGCTGGATCCGGACAATCTGAAAATCGTTGGCCTGGTCGGCTCGTTGAGCGAACCGATGACCCCTCGCGATTTCGCCCGTCGCGTGCAGGAAGTCATGGGGCGCGAGCCATTGCTGATCGAAGGCAGCGAGATGATTCGTCGGGTCGGCTGGTGCACCGGTGGTGGCCAAGGGTACATTGATCAGGCGGTGTTGGCCGGCGTTGATCTGTACCTCAGCGGCGAGGCCTCGGAGCAGACGTTCCACAGCGCCCGGGAAAACGACATCAGCTTCATCGCCGCCGGCCACCACGCCACCGAGCGTTACGGCGTGCAGGCATTGGGGGATTACCTGGCGCGACGCTTCGCCCTTGAGCACATCTTTATTGATTGCCCGAACCCTATCTGATTTCAAAACTGAATGGGGTTGCCCTGTAGGAGCGAGGCTTGCCCGCGAAGAACGATAACGCGGTTCATCAGGAATACCGCGTTATCGTTCTTCGCGGGCAAGCCTCGCTCCTACAGGGTGTGGTGCCAAACGAGGGGGTATATTCATATACCCTTTCGATCTAGCCAGCGTCCTGATTAGAAGAGGGCGCTGTGCTAGGATTCCCCGCTCGAACACGGCCCGCAGGCCGTCCATAAGATCGTTTTCGTGAGTAGCCATGGTCGACAAACTGACGCATCTGAAACAGCTGGAGGCCGAAAGCATCCACATCATCCGCGAGGTCGCCGCCGAGTTCGATAACCCGGTGATGCTGTACTCCGTCGGTAAAGACTCCGCCGTGATGCTGCACCTGGCACGCAAGGCATTCTTCCCGGGCAAACTTCCGTTTCCGGTGATGCACGTCGACACCCAGTGGAAGTTCAAGGAAATGTACGCGTTCCGCGACCGCATGGTCGAAGAACTCGGCCTGGACCTGCTGGTGCACGTGAATCCCGAGGGTGTTGCACAGGGTATCAACCCGCTCACCCACGGCAGTGCCAAGCACACCGATATCATGAAGACCGAAGGCCTCAAGCAGGCCCTCGACAAGTACGGCTTCGATGCGGCATTCGGTGGCGCCCGTCGCGACGAAGAGAAATCCCGTGCCAAAGAGCGCGTGTATTCCTTCCGCGATACCAAGCACCGCTGGGACCCGAAAAACCAGCGTCCCGAGTTGTGGAACGTCTACAACGGCAAGGTCAACAAGGGCGAATCGATCCGCGTATTCCCGTTGTCGAACTGGACCGAGCTGGACATCTGGCAGTACATCTACCTCGAAGGTATCCCGATCGTGCCGCTGTATTTCGCAGCCGAACGCGATGTCATCGAGATGAATGGCACCTGGATCATGATCGACGACGAGCGCCTGCTCAATCACCTGAGCGACGAAGACAAGGCGCGCATCGTCAAGAAAAAGGTCCGTTTCCGTACGCTGGGCGACTACCCGTTGACCGGTGCGGTCGAGTCCGAGGCCACCAGCCTGACCGACATCATTCAGGAAATGCTCCTGACGCGAACTTCCGAACGCCAGGGCCGGGTCATCGATCACGATGGCGCCGGTTCGATGGAAGAAAAGAAACGTCAGGGTTATTTCTAAGGGGTTGTCATGTCGCACGCATCTGATTTGATCAGCGAGGACATCCTCGCCTACCTGGGCCAGCACGAACGCAAGGAAATGCTGCGCTTTCTGACCTGTGGCAACGTCGACGACGGCAAGAGCACCCTGATCGGGCGCCTGCTGCACGACTCCAAGATGATCTACGAAGATCACCTGGAAGCCATTACCCGCGACTCGAAAAAAGTCGGCACCACCGGTGAAGACATCGACCTGGCGTTGCTGGTCGACGGCTTGCAGGCCGAGCGTGAGCAGGGCATCACCATTGATGTCGCCTACCGCTATTTCTCCACCGCCAAGCGCAAATTCATCATCGCCGATACCCCCGGCCATGAGCAGTACACCCGCAACATGGCCACCGGTGCCTCCACCTGTGACTTGGCGATCATTCTGGTCGACGCCCGTTATGGCGTGCAGACGCAGACCCGTCGCCACAGCTTTATCGCCTCGTTGCTGGGCATCAAGCACATCGTTGTCGCCATCAACAAGATGGACCTCAACGGCTTCGACGAAAAAATCTTCGAGTCGATCAAGGCCGATTACCTGAAGTTCGCCGAAGGCATCGCGTTCAAGCCGACCACCATGGCGTTCGTGCCGATGTCGGCGCTCAAGGGCGACAACGTGGTGAACAAGTCCGAGCGCTCGCCGTGGTACACCGGCCAGTCGCTGATGGAAATCCTCGAAACCGTCGAAATCGCCAGCGACCGCAACTACACCGACCTGCGTTTCCCGGTGCAGTACGTCAACCGCCCGAACCTGAACTTCCGTGGTTTCGCCGGCACCCTGGCCAGCGGCATCGTGCACAAGGGCGATGAAGTCGTTGTGTTGCCGTCGGGCAAGAGCAGCCGGGTGAAATCCATTGTCACCTTCGAAGGTGAACTGGAGCATGCAGGTCCTGGTCAAGCCGTGACGCTGACCATGGAAGACGAAATCGACATCTCCCGCGGCGACTTGCTGGTGCATGCCGACAACCAGCCGCAAGTGACTGACGCCTTCGACGCCATGCTGGTGTGGATGGCCGAAGAGCCGATGCTGCCGGGCAAGAAATACGACATCAAGCGCGCCACGACTTACGTGCCGGGTTCGATCACCAGCATCGTCAATCGCGTGGACGTGAACACCCTGGCCGAAGGTCCCGCCAGCTCGCTGCAGTTGAACGAGATCGGTCGGGTCAAGATCAGCCTCGACGCGGCCATCGCGCTGGACGGTTATGACAGCAACCGCACCACCGGTTCGTTCATCGTCATCGATCGACTGACCAACGGCACGGTCGCGGCCGGCATGATCATCGCTCAGCCGTTGAGCCATGGCAGCAGCACCCACCACGGCAAACTGGCGCATGTGGCTACCGAAGAACGCGCCCAGCGCTTCGGCCAGCAACCGGCCACCGTGTTGTTCAGCGGCCTGTCGGGCGCTGGCAAAAGCACTCTGGCTTACGCGGTTGAACGCAAGCTGTTCGACATGGGCCGCGCAGTGTTTGTGCTCGATGGCCAGAACCTGCGTCATGACCTGAATAAAGGCCTGCCACATGATCGTGCCGGGCGTACCGAAAACTGGCGTCGTGCAGCGCACGTTGCGCGGCAGTTCAACGAAGCGGGTCTGTTGACCTTGGCAGCCTTCGTTGCGCCGAGTGCTGAAGGTCGTGAGCAGGCCAGGGAACTGATCGGCAAGGAGCGTCTGCTGACGGTCTACGTCCAGGCCTCTCCGACGGTCTGTGCCGAGCGTGATCCGCAAGGTCTGTACGCGGCGGGTGGCGATAACATCCCGGGCGAATCCTTCCCGTACGACGTGCCGCTGAATGCCGATCTGGTGATCGACACCCAGTCGCTGTCGCTGGAAGAAAGCGTCAAGCAAGTGCTGGATCTGCTGCGCAAGCGTGGCGCGATCTAAGCGTTAGCTGCCAATAAAAAACCCGCAGATGAGTGATCGTCTGCGGGTTTTTTTGTGTCTGGGAGGACGCCTTCGCGGGCAAGCCTCGCTCCTACAGGTTAATTGCGATCACCCCGACCTGTAGGAGCGAGGCTTGCCCGCGAAGAGGCCGGTACAAACACCTCAAACTTTGGCGGGATACTCCCGGTGCATCTGCCCCAGCAGCGCATCCTTGTCATTCCACAGCTGATTGATCCAACCCTGAAACTCCAGGCGATATACACCGTCCTGGTCGTAGTTCTTGCCGACGAACTGCGGTGGAATCTTCAGCTCCTGAAAATGCACCACCACATCCTTCACGTTCCCACAGAGCAAATCCCAATAACCCGGCCGCCCGGCCGGATAGTGAATGGTCACGTTGACGATGGCTTCCAGCTGGTCGCCCATGGCATCCAGCACGAAGGCAATACCACCTGCTTTCGGCTTGAGCAGGTAGCGGAACGGTGAGCTCTGCTGTACGTGCTTGCCCTCGGTGAAGCGCGTGCCTTCGACGAAGTTGAAAATCCCCACCGGGTTATTGCGGAACTTGTCGCAGGTCTTGCGGGTGGTTTCCAGGTCTTTGCCTTTCTTCTCCGGGTGCTTCTCCAGGTAGGCCTTGGAGTAGCGCTTCATGAACGGAAAGCCGAGCGCCCACCACGCCAGACCGATCACTGGAACCCAGATCAGTTGCTGTTTGAGAAAGAACTTCAGCGGGCGGATGCGCCGGTTGAGCACGTACTGCAACACCATGATGTCGACCCAGCTCTGGTGGTTGCTGGTGATCAGGTACGAGTGCTGATAGTCCAGACCTTCCAGCCCGCTGAGCTGCCAGCGCGTGTGCCCGAGCAGATCCATCCAGGCCTTGTTGTTGCTGATCCAGGCTTCGTGGATATGGCTCATCAGCCAATCGGTAAAACGTTGGGCGGCGGGGAAGGGCAGCAGCAGTTTGAAGATCGCCACCACGAACAGCGGCGTGCAGCAGACAATCGTGTTCAGCGCCAACAACAGCGAGGCGATCACGCCGCGCACGGGTGCAGGTAGAAAATCCAGCATTTAAACATCCAAAGGTCGGTTGGCAGCTTGAATCGCGGTCAACGCGATGGTGTAGACGATGTCGTCGACCTGCGCGCCGCGCGGCAGGTCATTCACTGGTTTGCGCAGGCCTTGCAGCATCGGCCCGAGGCTGACGCAGTCGGCGCTGCGCTGCACGGCTTTGTGGGTGGTGTTGCCGGTGTTCAAGTCGGGGAACACGAACACCGTGGCACGCCCGGCGACCTGGCTGTTCGGCGCCAGTTGCCGGGCAACGGTTTCGTTGGCGGCGGCGTCGTATTGCAATGGGCCGTCGATCAGTAGCGAGTTCTGTTGTTCATGGGCGAGCAACGTCGCTTCGCGCACCTTCTCGACTTCTTCGCCGCTAGCCGATTCACCGCTGGAGTAGCTGATCATCGCCACGCGCGGGGTGATGCCGAAGGCGGCTGCCGAGTCGGCGCTTTGCAGCGCGATCTCGGCCAGTTCGCTGGCGCTGGGGTGCGGGTTCATCACGCAGTCGCCGTAGACCAGCACTTCCTCGGGGAAAAGCATGAAGAACACTGACGACACCAGCGTGCAGCCCGGCGCGGTCTTGATCAGTTGCAGGGCCGGGCGGATGGTATTGGCGGTGGAGTGAATGACCCCTGACACCAGCCCGTCGACTTCATCCAGCGCCAGCATCATGGTGCCGATCACCACGGTGTCTTCCAGTTGTTGCTCGGCCATCGGCGCGTTGAGGCTTTTAGTCTTGCGCAGTGCAACCATTGGCTCGACGTAGCGTTCGCGAATCAGGTCCGGATCGAGGATTTCCAGCCCCGGCGGCAACTCGATGCCTTGGGCGCGGGCGACGGCTTCGACGTCCGCCGGTTTGGCCAGCAACACGCAACGGGCAATGCCGCGGGCCTGGCAGATCGCGGCGGCCTGCACGGTCAACGGCTCGCTGCCTTCGGGCAACACGATGCGCTTGTTGGCGGCCTGGGCGCGCTGGATCAACTGGTAGCGGAACACCGCAGGCGACAGGCGCATTTCCCGTGGCGTGCCGCAGCGCTGGTGCAGCCAGTTGGCGTCAAGGTGGCTGGCGACGAAATCGGTGATGATTTCCGCACGTTCGCGGTCGTCGATCGGGATTTCCTTGTTCAAACTGTTCAACTGGTTGGCGGTGTCGTAGGAACCGGTGCTGACCGATAACACCGGCAAGCCGGCCTGCAAGGCGCCACGGCACAGATCCATGATGCGCGGGTCGGGAAGGGTGTCGCTGGTCAGCAACAGGCCGGCCAGAGGCACGCCGTTCATCGCCGCGAGGCTGACGGCGAGGATGATGTCGTCGCGATCGCCGGGGGTTACCACCAGCACACCGGGTTTGAGCAGCTCCACAGTGTTGCGCACGGTGCGGGCGCAGATGATGATGTTGGTCATGCGCCGGGTTTCATAGTCGCCGGCGTTGAGCACCTGAGCGCCCATCAGGTCGGCCACGTCACGGGTGCGCGGTGCATTCAGTTCCGGTTGATACGGGATGCAGCCGAGCAGGCGGAAGTCGCCACTGCGCAGCAATGGCGAGTGCTCCTTCAGGCGCGAGGCGAAGGCCTCCATGCTTTCGTCGGTCTTGACCTTGTTGAGGATCACGCCCAGGACTTTCGGGTCTTTCGGCCCGCCGAACAATTGCGCCTGCAATTCCACCCGGCCGGACAATTCAGTCAGCACTTCGTTTTCCGGTGCCGAGACCAGAATCACATCGGCGTCCAGGCTCTTGGCCAAATGCAGGTTGACCCGCGCCGCGTAACTGGCGCTGCGGGTCGGGACCATGCCTTCGACAATCAGCACGTCCTTGCCGACAGCGGCTTGCTGATAAAGGGTGATGATTTCTTCGAGCAGTTCGTCCAACTGACCGTCGCCGAGCATTCGCTCAACGTGGGCCAGGCCCAGTGGCTGAGGCGGTTTCAAACCGTGGGTGCGGGCCACCAGTTCGGTGGAGCGTTCAGGGCCCGTGTCACCCGGGTGCGGCTGGGCAATCGGTTTGAAAAAGCCGACTTTGAGACCGGCCCGCTCAAGCGTACGCACCAGCCCGAGGCTGATGGAGGTCAGACCCACACCAAAATCGGTGGGCGCGATAAAAAAAGTTTGCATGCGGATTCTCTAAGGGTGCATGGCAATGGTGAGCGCCTATGGCTGGCGTTCTACCGAAATTCAGTCGTCAAGGTTATCGCTAACCGAGCCTTGTGCGCACCATCCGCAATCAAAGGGCTGGCCTATTTTTTCATTACGCAACGAAGGGTCCAGCACCCAGGCCCGGGATTGCCACGGCGGCTGGTGCCGCAGGTGTTGGGTATGGCCGCAGGAAAGCTCGGCTACCCAGTGTCCGTCTTCATCCTGATGGAAGCCTGTGACCGTCGAGCCCTTTGCCGCACCCCGTCTGTCCGGGTTGTGTTCGCTTTCAGACGATTGCTTCGCTAAACTTGGTCTTTCTATATTCTTATGCAAAAGGTCTCGCCCCATGCTGATCGCCGCCAATAAGGCTGTCTCCATCGACTATACCCTGACCAACGACGCTGGTGAGGTCATCGACAGCTCCGCCGGCGGCGCGCCGCTGGTCTACCTGCAAGGCGCAGGTAACATCATCCCGGGCCTGGAAAAGGCACTGGAAGGCAAAGCAGTCGGTGACGAACTGACTGTCGCCGTAGAACCTGAAGATGCCTATGGCGAATACGCTGCCGAACTGGTCAGCACTTTGAGCCGCAGCATGTTCGAAGGCGTCGACGAGCTGGAAGTGGGCATGCAGTTCCACGCATCCGCTCCGGACGGCCAGATGCAGATCGTCACCATTCGTGATCTGGACGGCGACGATGTCACTGTCGACGGCAACCATCCGTTGGCCGGTCAGCGCCTGAATTTCCAGGTCAAGATCATCGACATCCGTGACGCCAGCCAGGAAGAAATCGCTCATGGTCACGTCCATGGCGAAGGTGGCCATCACCACTGATTTTCTGCGCTAAGCTTTCGAGAGCTGGAGAGGCGCCCGAGGGCGCCTTTTTAGTCCGCGGCTGTCCTTGATGGCACCGCCAAGTGGCTGTTTTGAGAAGAACACTGGAATTTGGAGTTCGTCATGAGTGCTTTTCACGACCTTAAACTGACAGCCCTGGATGGTCAGGAGCTACCTTTGGCGCCCTTCAAGGGGTGTGTCGTGCTGGTGGTCAACGTTGCCTCCAAATGTGGTTTGACCCCACAGTACGCGGCGCTGGAAAACCTCTACCAGCAATACAAGGACAAGGGCTTCAGAGTGCTGGGCTTACCGTGCAACCAGTTTGCCGGGCAGGAACCGGGCACCGAGCAGGAGATCCAGGCGTTCTGCAGCCTCAACTATGGCGTGACCTTTCCGTTGTCCAGCAAGCTGGAAGTCAACGGCCATGAGCGTCATCAGTTGTATCGTCTGCTGGCGGGCGAAGGCGCGGAATTTCCGGGCGACATCACCTGGAACTTCGAGAAATTCCTGCTGGGCAAGGATGGTCGCGTGCTGGCGCGATTCTCGCCGCGTACGGCGCCAGATGATCATGCTGTCATCCAGGCGATCGAAAAAGCGCTGAGCTGACATCCCCTCTGTAGGAGCGAGGCTTGCCCGCGAAAGCGTCATCTCATTCAACATTGATATCGACTGACATGACGCCTTCGCGGGCAAGCCTCGCTCCTACAATGCTTCCTATCTTTTAGACCTTAATCACCGCAATCAATAGTGCTGTGCATCGCTTGCCGCCCCGCATATTATCGCCGTCATAAAGTCTATGTCCCGTGGAGCGTCCCATGCCTGTCAAAGCCCTGTTCAAGCCTTTTCACCTAGGCGCTCTCGAGTTGCCGACCCGCGTCGTCATGGCGCCGATGACCCGCTCGTTTTCGCCGGGCGGCGTGCCCAATTCCAAAGTGATCGAGTACTACCGTCGTCGCGCCGCTGCCGGTGTTGGGCTGATCATCACCGAAGGCACCACCGTCGGTCACAAGGCCTCCAACGGCTATCCGAACGTGCCGCATTTCTATGGTGAAGCGGCATTGGCCGGCTGGAAGAAAGTCGTCGATGCGGTGCATGCCGAGGGCGGGAAAATCGTTCCGCAACTGTGGCATGTGGGCAGCGTGCGCCGCATCGGCACCGAGCCGGACGCCAGCGTGCCGGGTTACGGTCCGTCGGAAAAATTGAAGGACGGTCAGGTCGTGGTTCACGGCATGACCAAGGAAGATATCCAGGACGTGATTGCCGCATTCGCCCAAGCCGCCAAGGATGCTCAGAGCATCGGCATGGACGGCGTGGAAATCCACGGTGCCCACGGTTATCTGGTGGACCAGTTTTTCTGGGAAGGCAGCAATCAGCGCACTGACGAATACGGTGGCAGTCTGGCGAACCGTTCGCGCTTCGCCATCGAACTGATTCAGGCGGTGCGTACAGCGGTCGGTGAAGGTTTCCCGATTATCTTCCGTTTCTCCCAGTGGAAGCAGCAGGATTACACCGCGCGCTTGGTACAAACCCCGCAAGCCCTGGGCGAATTCCTCCAGCCATTGTCCGACGCTGGCGTGGACATTTTCCACTGCTCGACGCGGCGTTTCTGGGAGCCGGAGTTCGACGGTTCCGAGCTGAACCTGGCCGGCTGGACTCGCAAACTAACTGGCAAGCCAACCATCACCGTTGGCAGCGTCGGCCTGGATGGCGAGTTCCTGCAATTCATGGTCAACACCGACAAGATCGCCCAACCGGCCAGCCTGGAAAAACTGCTGGAGCGGCTGAATAACGATGAGTTCGATCTGGTGGCCGTGGGGCGTGCGTTGCTGGTGGATCCGGACTGGGCGCAGAAAGTGCGGGACGGTCGTGAGCAAGACATTCTGCCGTTCAGCCGTGAGGCGTTGATGACGCTGGTTTAAGCGGCATCCGGGCGGGCCTCTTCGCGGGCAAGCCTCGCTCCTACAGAATTTGTGTCGATCACACTATTTTGACCCGACACAAGCCCTAATGTAGGAGCGAGGCTTGCCCGCGAAGCTTTTCAAGGCAACAACGCTGCATCAGGCAAGGATTGCCCCTGCAAACAAGCCCCGCGCAACTGCCCCTCGAACTGCTCGATAATCGCCGCCCAACCCTGACGACTCGCATGCTGGCGCGCATTAAGACGCACGCAGCGCAAGGTTTCACGCTCCTCCAGCAGCCAGCGTGCTGCATCGCAGAACGCCTCTTCATCCCCGGGCATGGCCAGTACGCCGTTGTAACCATGGCGAATATGCTGGGCCGCCGCAGCCTGATCGTACGCCACCACCCCCAGCCCCGAGGCCAATGCCTCAAGCACCACATTGCCGAAAGTTTCGGTCAAGCTCGGAAACAGAAACACATCCCCCGACGCATAGTGACTGGCCAAGGCTTCGCCGCGTTGTGAGCCGCAGAAAATCGCTTCGGGCAATTCCTTCTCCAGCATCGATCGTTGCGGCCCATCACCAACCACAATCAATTTCATTTTTCGCTGTGGATAAGTCATTTTCAGCGTGTCGAAACACCGCTTGAGCAAGCCAAGATTTTTCTCTGGCGCCAGGCGTCCTACGTGGATCAAGGCAATATCTTCCTCGGCCAGTCCCCATTGCTCGCGCAGCGATTTCAGCCGTTTGGCCGGATGAAACAACTGGCTGTCGACGCCTCGAGAGAGCAGCGCCAGGCGCTCGAAACGGCGGCGTTCCAGCTCCAGTCGCTGGCTGGCGCTGGGCACCAGGGTCAGGGTCGAGCGATTGTGAAACCAGCGCAGGTAGTGAGTCAGCAAGCGGGTCAGCAGCCCGAAGCCGTATTGGCTGGAGTACTGTTGAAAATTGGTATGAAAGCCACTGACCACCGAAATCCCCAAACGCCGTGCCGCGCGCAATGCGGATAACCCCAGCGGTCCTTCAGTGGCGATGTACAACACGTCCGGACGATGGCGTTTCCAGCGCCGCAGCAACTTGTGCATCGACGACTGACCCCATTGCAGGCCGGGATAACCCGGCAACGGCCAGCCTCGACACAACAGCAACTCATCGTTGCTGCCCATGAGCGGGTCGCCACCCTGACGTGGCCGAACCAACTCCACCTGATGCCCGCGTGCGCGCAAACCGTCGAACAAGCGGCCAAGGGTATTGGCAACGCCGTTGATTTCCGGAGGGAAGGTTTCGGTGATCAGGGTGATATGCAGAGTTGTCGTCATGACCTCAGTGTCGGCTGAGGCCATGTCGTCATTGTGACGGTTGAGTGATGGATTTGTGACGCGATCAGCGGTGTTCTGCCACCAGATTTTCCGCGCCACGCTCACGTACCCAGAACAGCGTTGCGCCGGCTACTGCCGCCGGCATCATCAGAATGTTGACCACCGGAATCAGCAACACCAGATACACGCTCCCGCCGAAACCGAGGCTCTGCCAGCGTTTCTGCCGCAGCCAGGCGAGCATTTCGTTCCAGCCCAGTTTGTGGTTATCCGCCGGGTAATCGATGTACTGGATCGCCATCATCCACACCCCGAACAGCAGCCACAGCGGCGCGGCGATGATGTTGACCACCGGGATCAACGACAGGATGAACAGCCCGATGGCCCTGGGCAGGAAGTAGCCGAGTTTGCGCATTTCCCGGGAAAGGGTGCGCGGGATCATGGCGATCAGTTCGCCCCAGCTGAAGGCCGGGAAGTCGTCGGTGCCGCGCACCACCACTTCGACTTTCTCCGCGAGGAAGCCATTGAACGGCGCGGCGATGATGTTGGCGAGCATGGTGAAGGTGAAAAACACCATCAACACCACCAACACGACAAAAATCGGCCAGAGGATGTAGCTCAGAAAGCTCAGCCAATCGGGCAGGGACGGCATCAGCGTATCGACCCACATACTGAACTGATGGCCAGCCAGATAGATCAATCCGACGAACAGCACCAGGTTGATTGCCAGCGGCAACAACACGAACAAGCGCAGGCTGGGACTCAGGACCAGCTTGAGGCCCTCGCGCAGGTATTGCGGGCCAGACAGAACGGGGGCGGGCATAACGTGCTCCGAGCAAAGGGTAAACGCGCCGACCTTACCGGCTTTGCCTGACAGGCGAAAGCGCGGTAGCGGCATCGACATTAACTGTAACAAAGGCGTCTATATATTCACCTCGATGGGATAGAGACCGCCTATGAGCTGGATTGTTAAACCGTATTTCCTTAATCTTCGCCCCCTCGATACGCTGCACCCATTCTTTTTACAGGACTGTCGAGCCCAAGCCTTCCCCAAGTGCTTTCAACGGTCCTTTTTTATTCCCGCCGGCAATCCGGCGTTCCGCGCCCAGTGTTTCGGGCCCGGTCAACAGGAGCAGGTCATGTCTGAAGTTCGTCATTCGCGAGTGATTATTCTCGGTTCCGGCCCTGCCGGTTACAGCGCTGCGGTCTACGCAGCCCGTGCCAACCTCAAGCCACTGCTGATCACTGGCATGCAGGCTGGCGGTCAACTGACCACCACCACCGAAGTCGACAACTGGCCGGGCGACGTCCACGGCCTGACCGGCCCGGCGCTGATGGAGCGGATGAAAGAGCACGCCGAGCGCTTTGAAACCGAGATCGTGTTCGATCACATCAATGCCGTGGACTTCGCCGCCAAGCCGTACACCCTGATTGGCGACAGCGCGACCTACACCTGCGACGCACTCATCATCGCCACCGGCGCCAGCGCCCGCTACCTAGGCCTGCCGTCGGAAGAAACGTTCATGGGCAAAGGCGTTTCGGCCTGTGCGACCTGCGACGGTTTCTTCTATCGCAACAAGCCCGTGGCTGTGGTCGGTGGCGGTAATACGGCTGTGGAAGAAGCCCTGTACCTGGCCAACATCGCCAGCACCGTAACCTTGATCCACCGTCGCGAAACGTTCCGCGCCGAGAAGATCCTGATCGAC
Source organism: Pseudomonas sp. PDM24 (assembly GCF_019218905.1). Lineage (NCBI taxonomy): Bacteria > Pseudomonadati > Pseudomonadota > Gammaproteobacteria > Pseudomonadales > Pseudomonadaceae > Pseudomonas > Pseudomonas sp. PDM24. The sequence goes on from NZ_JAHUWR010000007.1 coordinate 244,288, forward strand.
AAGCTCAATGCCCGGGTTGCCGAAGGCAAGATTGTCCTGAAACTGAACTCCACCCTGGACGAAGTGCTGGGCGACAACATGGGCGTGACCGGTGCTCGCCTGAAGAACAACGACGGCAGCTTCGACGAGCTGAAAGTCGACGGCGTGTTCATCGCCATCGGCCACACCCCGAACACTTCATTGTTCGAAGGTCAGCTGACGTTGAAAGACGGCTACCTGGTTGTGCAGGGCGGCCGTGACGGCAACGCCACTGCGACCAACCTCGAAGGCATCTTCGCTGCCGGTGACGTGGCTGACCACGTCTACCGTCAGGCCATCACCTCGGCCGGCGCCGGTTGCATGGCGGCACTGGATGCCGAGCGCTACCTCGACGATCTGCAGAACGCTTGATTCTGATTCTGTAGAAAGCAAAAAACCGGCTTCGGCCGGTTTTTTTGTGTACACGATTTAATGCCTGATCACATTTTCGGTGTGGGAGCGGGCTTGCTCGCGAATGCGATGTGTCAGGCAATATGAATGTCGACTGACATGCCGCATTCGCGAGCAAGCCCGCTCCCACATGGACTGCGTGGACTTTGGGATTAGGACAATTTCGCGAGGCACGCCTCAAGAATATCCAGCCCTTCCTCCAGCACTGCCGCCTCTGTAGTTAAAGGCGCGAGCAGCCGAATGATGTGCCGCGATTTGCCGCTGGGCATCAGCAGCAAGCCCGCGTCTCGGGCAAGGGCCAGCAGCTGCGTCAACTGCGCCGAGGCCGGTGTGCCATCGGCATTGATCAGCTCGATGCCGCGCATGGCACCGACGCCGGTCAAGCGGCCCAGATACGGTGACAGTTCGCGGGCTCGCCAGGATTCGTAGCGGCTGACAATCGCTTCTTCCTGTTGCGCACTCCAGGCGTGCAGATGCGCGTCAGTCATTTCGTCCAGGGTCGCCAACGCGGCGGCACAGGCGATGGGATTACCCGAATAGGTGCCGCCCAATCCGCCCTTGGGCAAGTTATCGAGTAGCGACTTGCGCCCGACGACCGCACCCAGCGGCACGCCGCCGGCAATGCTTTTGCCCAGCAGGATCAGGTCCGGTTCAATACCCAATCGCGAGAACGCAAACCGCTGGCCGGTACGGCCGAAGCCGGACTGGATTTCATCGGCGATCAGCAGGATGCCTTTGTCATCACAGAAACGTCGCAGCGCTTGGGCAAATTCCACATCCATCGCCAGGAAACCCGCTTCACCCTGTACCGGTTCGACGATAAAACAGGCCACGTCATCAACGTCGATTTCGACGCTGAACAGCCGCTCCATCGCCTTCAGGGCCTCGGCGCAGGTCACGTCATTGTCTTTGCTGGGGAAGGGCAGGTGAAACACCGGCCCCGGTAGCACACCGACTTTCTGCTTGTAGGGCGCGACTTTGCCGTTGAGGTTGAGGGTGGCGAGTGTGCGACCGTGGAAGGCGCCGTCGAAGGCGATGACTGCCGTGCGGCCGGTGGCGCCACGGACGATCTTCAGGGCGTTTTCCGCCGCTTCTGCACCGCTGTTGGTGAGCATGCCGCTGACCGGGTAATCCACCGGGATAAACGCCGTCAGACGATCCATCAGTTCGAGGTAAGGCGCATGCGGGGCGGCGTTGAACGCGTAGTGGGTCAGCCGGGTGGCTTGCTCGCGAATGGCCTCGACGATGCGTGGATGGCAATGGCCGAGGTTCAGCACGCCGATACCACCGACGAAATCGATGTAGCGTTTGCCATCGGTGCCCCAGACCTCGGCGTTTTTGCCGTGGCTGAGCGTGACGGGATGAACGATGTTGATTGACTGACTGATGTTTTCGCTGCTCATGGATACCGGACTCAGAAGAAGGGATGCTTCTTTTTATCTAAGCCGCGAGCAGCGGTGCCCGGCAAACGAAATAAAGTCGCCGGGTCAATATTAAAAGTCGGGATGTGCCGCTAATACCTGTAGGAGTACGGCTTGCCGGCGATGGCGTTCTTGGGATCGCCTTCGCGGGCAAGCCTCGCTCCTACAAAAAGCGTTCAGCAGCGAGTCAGTGGCTGCTGCGAGAACTTCACACCGGCCAAGCCATGAGCGATCAACGCGCGGATATTGCCGTGGTCGCTGCCTTCAGGCGTGGCCACCACCGAACGGTAATGCTCGCCAAACGCTAACAGCGCTTCTTCATCACTCAAGCCTTCCAGCAATGCCAGGCCCAGGGTCTTGCACGAACCTTCGTTTTGCCCGGCGGCGTTTTCCACACCGCCGTTATTGAACGCCTGGGGCTGATAGTCGTAACCGGCTGCGATGAATGCCAAGGTATCGGCGAAAGCGTGTTCGCCGCTCTTGAGGCTGGCGCGCAGGGTGTTCAAATCACTCATTGGGTTTTCCTTTGGCGAACGCCGCTTGCTGGTCGGCGCTGGCTTCTTTCTGGTATTGGGCTTTCCACTCGGCGTACGGCATGCCGTAAACCACTTCGCGGGCTTCGTCGAGGCTGACGTCGATCTGGCGTTCATCGGCAGCGGCCTTGTACCACTTGGACAGGCAGTTGCGGCAGAAACCCGAGAGGTTCATCAGGTCGATGTTCTGCACGTCCTTGCGGCTGTCCAGGTGCGCGACCAGCCGGCGAAAGGCGGCGGCTTCAAGTTCCAGGCGTTGTTGATCGTTCATGATGGGCTCTGTGCAATCAAATCGTGGCGCGGATGATAAAAGCCTGGCGACCGATGCGCCAGACGCGGTCAGCGGCTCGCGGCCAGGGTAATCGACACCGACTCGGCGAAGCGCAAGGCATGGGGCTTGTCGACTTCGACTTCGGCGTACAGCACTGACTCGTTGACCATGATCAGGTCCAGCAATTCCTGGGTCAGGCGTTCGAGCAGGGCAAAGCGATTGCCCTCCACGTGGGCGATGATCGCCTTGGTGATGGTGCGGTAATTCAACGCGTGATCGATATCGTTGTCACGCACTGCATCCTGAGCGGCGTACAGGATGGTCAGGTTGATCAGCACATCCTGCTTGTTGAGGATTTCGTCCTCGTTGATCCCGATGAAAGTTCGCAAACACAGGTCCTTGACCCGGATGCGTGCCATTCCTGGTTGAAGTTGTGGCATTGCTACTTGCTCCGTCCAATCAATTGCAGGAACTCCTGGCGGGTATTACTCGACTCGCGGAAGGCACCGAGCATCACCGAGGTATTCATGGTCGAATTCTGTTTTTCGACGCCGCGCATCATCATGCACATGTGCTGGGCTTCGATGACCACCGCGACACCGGCGGCGTCGGTCACTTGCTGCACGGCGTCGGCGATTTGCCGGGTGAGGTTTTCCTGGATTTGCAGTCGGCGGGCGAACATATCCACAAGCCGCGCAATCTTTGACAGGCCCAGCACCTTGCCCGTTGGAATATAAGCCACATGGGCCTTGCCGATGAAGGGCAGCATGTGATGTTCGCAGAGCGAGTACAGCTCGATGTTGTCGACGATGATCATTTCATCGTTGTCTGAGGCAAACAGCGCGCCGTTGACGATCTCGTCGACACTTTGCTCGTAACCATGACACAGGTATTGCATCGCCTTGGCGGCGCGCACCGGGGTGTCTTGCAGCCCTTCGCGGTCGGGGTTTTCACCGAGGCCGATCAGGATCTCGCGATAGCTCTGGGACAAGGAGTTGTGTGGCGGGAATAACGTCATGGGACATCCTCGCGGGAGCGGCTTATTTGACGTGCCGTCCGCCGTTGACGGTCAGGGTCGTGCCGGTGACATAAGGGTTGTCGAGCAAATAACGCAGGCTCTGGTAGATCACTTCGCTGCCGGGCTCGATGCCCAGTGCCGATTTGGCCAGAACCCTGGCGCGGTACGCCGCGTCGTCGTCGGGATTGAACAGTAGCAGGGCTGGCGCGATACCGTTGACCTTGATGCGGGGCGCGTATTTCGCGGCAAAGGACAGGGTCAGGCTGTCGAGCCCGGCTTTGCTGGCGCAGTAGCCGATATGCTTGCTGCTGCCCCTGCGGGTCACATCATCGCTGATGTGCACGATGTCGGCGGGACTTGAACGCCGTAGCAGGTCGGCACAGTGCAGGTTGATCAGGTAGGGCGCCAGCATATGCACGCTGAACATGCGGGTGAAAGCCGCGGCTTCGGTGCCCGGGGTTTCGGCCAGCCATTCGGAAGCGTTATGGACAACCGCCCGCAAACTGTCGGTGTGGTTTTTCAGTTCGCCGATGAACGCAAGGATGCCGGCCTCGCTGGAAAAGTCCGCAAACACCGAGGTTGCCCCCAGATCACGCAGGGTTTGCACACCAGGGCGTTCGCTGCGATAGCTGAAAATGACCGGATGGCCGTCTTCGAGCAAACGCTGCGCACAGTGCAGGCCAACACGCTGGCCGGCACCGGTGATGAGGATTGGGGCTGCGGTAGAGGTCATGAACGGCTCGCGTCGCGGTAAGAGCAAAACTATACCAGCGACGGGAGTTGTTCACCTACGTCCTGCGATGGCCTTGCTTTTGTAGGAGCAAGGCTTGCCCGCGAAGGAGACGACTCGGTCTATCTGTCAAACCGTGTCATCGTTCTTCGCGGGCAAGCCTCGCTCCTACAAAGGGGTTATTGATTTTGGGGGGTGGGTTCGGCGGGCAACGGACGTGCAGATGGGGTATGCAGCCACCCGGCCAGCAGACGCGTCGACAGCGGAATGAAGAAATACACCATCAATGGCGTCAGGCACAGGGTGCTGACAAACACGCGGGTCAGCAAACCCGTTTCAGCCAGCAGCGGCCCCAATACAAAGTTGAACAACAGGGACACCGGAAAGAACGCCAACCAGATGGCCACGGCCTGTTTCCAGCGTGGCGGACGTTGGCCGACCGTACCGAACCAGCCATCGATGCCACTGACCCGATGTTCCGAAGGATTGGCAAACAGATCACTGCCGCGCCCCAGCCAGGCAGTGCGCGATGCGGAATGCTCCCAGGCGTGCATGGTCTGCTCGTCGGCGAAGCGGAAGATAATCTGGAACTCGTCATCATTGGGCGGCGGAGCCAGTACGCCAGAGCCCAGGTAACCGGGGAAATCGGTGGCCAGTTGTTCGCCTTCGCGCAACCAGGCCATCAGGTCCTGGTAACGCCCATCGGCGACGCGGCGCGCAACCATCAGGGTGACGGGTGAGGTAGACATTTTGTATCTCCGTAGGGCAAACGCGTCGCTCCGGATAAGAGCTTCGCCAGACACAGCGCCGGGGTGGTGGGCTGCGTCTCAAGACAAGCAAGGATTATTCCTGATTTTTTCTGGGACGTCTGTGCCAATTGGTTCAACGGCGTGTTGATTACTAATGGGGCAGTGGAGTTAGAATGGATCCAACTTTATACAGGGACGTAGATTACAAAATGCCTGTGCTGACCGACCTTGCACCTGGCTTGCCCTTCAGCACCTCCCTGATTCGAGAAGAACTGTTTCCGATCCGTGAGGTTGCGCGTCTGACAGGGGTCAACCCGGTCACGCTACGTGCATGGGAGCGGCGGTACGGTTTGATACAACCCACACGCACCGAAAGCGGGCACCGTTTGTATTCGGTGACCGATATCGAGCGGGTTCGTAGCATCCTCGGCTGGATTGAACGCGGTGTTGCCGTCAGCAAGGTCGGCAAGATACTGGCCAAGACCGAACCGCTCAAAGTACTGGCGCAGGTCATTCCCAACGAACTCGTTCAAGCCAACTATGACCAATGGCAGCAGCAGGTCAAGGCTGCGGTGAGTGCTTTCGACGAAGTTCAGCTGGAGCACGTCTACGGTCAGGTTTTTTCCAGTTACCCGCTGACGGTGGTATTTCAGGACATTCTGATTCCGGTCTGGAAGCTATTGCTACAACGCCATGAAGCGTTCGGTCAGATTAGCGAGTGGCTTTTTCTGGATGGTTTTCTACGATCTCGAGTGTTGCAACGCCTGTTGCTAGTGCGAGTCATGCAACCGCGACGAGTCATTGTCTGCGCCTTGGCCGATCAATGCCGTGAACTCGACGTGTTGGTCACGGCGCTGTATCTGAGCAGCGTCGATTCGGCTATTCAGTTGTTGGCGATCGGTCAGCCCTTCGAAGAGTTGGTTCTGGTTTGCGAGAAGATCAGGCCCAAGGCACTGATAATGATTTCCAACCACGCGCCGGCGGGGGAACTGCCTAGACGTTTGAAACGCTTGGCCATGAGCCTGGATTGTCAGGTGTTGCTGGCCGGAGAGGCATCGGACCTGGCGCAGGAGAGCCTGGCTGGATCATCGATCGGTTGTCTGGGAAGCGAGGGAGTGTTGATGCGCCAGCGTCTGAAGCAGTTCCTGGCGGGAAACCTGGATACCTGAGCGTAGATAGACTGAAAGATCAGATATGCAGGGCAGGATGGGTCAGGCGATGTTGCTGAAGAATGTACTGACGCAGACGTTCGGTTTCGTCCTTGTCACTCTGGCTCAATTCGTAGGCGTAGAAACCCTGCTCGGTTTCACGCTCGAAGGTGCCGCGCAACGCAATCCGCTCATAACCTGACGGGCTGAACCACAACGCGAAATGCTTCGGCGCCTTGGTCTTGTTGCGAACCTCCAGCAAAACCCCTTTGAACGATATTTCATGCACCCACATCGTGCCGGGTTGGCCCTTGGCATTTTCCAGTGCCACGGGCTCTTCTAAAACCAGGCGCCATGGCCGAATCATCGGCCCGTCTTCATAGATGCTGGGGACGCCGAGGCGTAGATGCATGGCGTGAAACTCATCTTCCACCAAGTGCAGCGGGAAGGTCATTTGCTGATTTTCGAAATTGGCCTGGATAGTGACTTGTTCATGAGCAGCCAGGCGTGTGAGCAAGTCACGAATCTGCGAGCCACCGTTGACGAGCAGACTCGACGTCGCATCCCGCACATTGAGTTGCGGGTTGTGTTGCATGTTCTGGATAAAATCCAGCTCATCCTGCGTCAGGAGTGCGTCGCGCTGCATGGTTTGCTCGAAAGAAATAATTACAAAGTCATCGGTGATTGTAGTAAATGACCACTAATTCGCAGATTGGTTTGAGCCGTTCGTCGTTTTGAGTGCGGCAATTTCTGCCTGTGCCTCGGCCAATTGCGCTTCCAGCTGCGCGACTCGCTGCTGCGCCTTGACCTGAACCGTGACGTCTTTCTGCACCCCGACAAAATAGGTCTGTCCGTCGAGCGGGTTTTTTACCGTGGAAAGCGACAGTTCGTTCCAGAACGGAGTGCCGTCCTTGCGGTAATTCCTGAGGATTTCCCGGCAAGAGCCGCCACTGCCCAACGCCTGCCGAATCAAGGCGAGGGCTGGCTGATCCCGGTCCCCTGCCTGCAAAAAACGGCAATCCTGATAGAGGATTTCTTCGCTGGAATAACCGGTCAGGCGCTCGAATGCCGGGTTTACGTAAATCAGGATGTTGTCCTGTTCGCCTTCTTTTTCGGCAATCACGATGCCGTCGTTGGAGGCGTTGATCACCATTTGCAGCAGTTGGGCATTGATCATCGCAGAGTCCTTTGCGTATTGATTGATACGCTGCATTCTAAAAGATCAATGAGGGCGGTGCTGTTAATATCTCCTACTTTTATTTAGATTCAGGATCAGATTGATGAAAGTCGCCATCCTTTCCGGCTCGGTGTACGGCACGGCTGAAGAAGTCGCCCGTCACGCCGCAAGCATTTTGAACGCCGCCGGTTTTGAAACATTGTACAACCCGCGTGCGACCCTCGCCGATGTTCAAGCTTTTGGCCCCGAAGCGTTTTTGGCGGTGACCTCGACCACCGGCATGGGCGAATTACCGGACAATCTGCAGCCGCTGTATTTCTCCATCCGCGATCAATTGCCCGCTGCCTGGCGTGGTTTGCCGGGCGCGGTGCTCGGTTTGGGCGACTCCAGTTATGGCGATACGTTCTGCGGCGGCGGCGAACAAATGCGTGAATTGTTCGGTGAGATGGGCGTGCGTGAAGTCCTGCCGATGCTGCGCCTGGACGCCAGCGAAACCGTGACGCCGGAAACCGACGCCGAGCCTTGGCTGGCGGAACTGGTCAGCGCACTGCGAGGCTGACGTTCGCGGGTGCTCTGACAATGGATCCAGACTCACCCGCGCACTGACTCGCTCGGCCATCAAGCTGGCTGCCAATGCAACTACACGAAGTCCGGGGGCTGACTAGACTGCTGTAACGCAGCAAAAAACAATAAAAACCCAGAAAAATAAAAAAGAGAATCCTTGCCGTGAGCGTAGCCCCCGTCCAATCGCCACACAGCATCAAAGACAAAGTCAGTGCCGCCGAATGGCAGACCCGCGTCGATCTGGCCGCCTGTTATCGTCTGGTGGCCTTGCACGGCTGGGACGATCTGATTTTCACGCATATTTCCGCCAAGGTGCCGGGCACTGAAGACTTCCTGATCAACCCGTTCGGGCTGATGTTCCATGAAATCACCGCGTCGAGCCTGGTCAAGGTCGATCAGGCCGGCAACAAGTTGATGGACAGCCCTTACGAGATCAACCCGGCGGGTTACACCATCCACAGCGCCGTGCATGAAGTCCGTCATGATGTTGTGTGTGTACTGCACACCCACACCGCGGCGGGGGTGGCGGTATCGGCGCAGAAGCAGGGCATCTTGCCGATCAGTCAGCAGTCCTTGTTCGTCCTTTCCAGCCTGGCCTGTCACGCCTACGAAGGCGTTGCGCTGAACCATGAAGAAAAGGCGCGACTGCAAGCCGACCTCGGAGAAAGCAATTTCCTGATGCTGCACAACCACGGTCTGCTGACTTGTGGCGGCACCATCGCCGACACGTTCCTGATGATGTTTACCTTTCAGCGCGCCTGCGAGATTCAAGTGCTGGCGCAGAACGGTGGTGCGGAGCTGATCGCCATCGAACCGCAGATTCTGGCGGGTGCCAAGGCGATGATCGCCGGTGTCACCAAAAGTGCTCAAGGGATGGGCGGCGCGCTGGCCTGGCCGGCGCTGCTGCGCAAACTCGATAAACAAGACCCCGGTTATAAACTCTAAATGGCCCTCGCCGAGATTCCTTTATGTGTCTGGCGCAAACGCGGCCAGACGTTCGTATTCCGCGGTCAGCCCCTGCGCTATTGGGCCGCGGGGCAAGGCGAACCGCTGTTGTTGATCCATGGCTTCCCGACCGCCAGCTGGGACTGGCATTACCTGTGGCAGCCACTGGCGCAGCGCTATCGGGTGATTGCCTGCGACATGCTCGGTTTCGGCGATTCGGCCAAACCGGTGAACGACGACTATAGCCTGCTGGCACAGGCCGATTTGCAACAGGCCTTGCTGGCGCATCTGAACGTTGACCAACCCGTTCACATTTTGGCACACGATTATGGCGACAGCGTGGCCCAGGAGCTGTTGGCCCGGCACTATGAAACGCGCGCTGATATCGCCAGTTGCGTGTTCCTCAATGGCGGGCTGTTTCCCGAAACCCATCACCCGGTGTTGATGCAAAAACTCCTGCTCAGCCCTTTGGGCTGGATGATCGGGCGAGCCTTTACCCGAGACGCGTTGGTGAAGAGTTTCCAGCAGGTCTTCGGTCCGCAGACCCGGCCCACGGAAAGTGAACTGGATGATTTCTGGAGCCTGGTCGACAGCAATCACGGGCAACGGATCATGCACAAATTGATCAGTTATATCCCGCAGCGCCGTGTCCAGCGTGAACGTTGGGTCAGTGCCATGCAGCGTGGCGAGGTGCCGTTGCGGGTCATCGATGGCGAGGTCGATCCGGTTTCTGGCGCGCACATGGTGGCGCGCTATCGGCAACTGATTCCCGACCCGGACACCATTCTGCTACCTGAAATCGGCCATTACCCGCAGATCGAAGCGCCGGCGCAGGTGCTCAAGCACTATCTGGAGTTTCGCGACCGGCTGGTTTCACCGCCGCGTAAAGTGGCGTGTTCCTGACTATCCCGCTGCCTTATTGCGCACCATTCAGCCGCCCCCGTGTTCATTGTGACCGGCAGCGCTGTGGCTGACACTCGCACTCATTATCCCTTGCAATGTCCCTTGGCCTGCTGGAGTTCCCCATGAATGAGTCTGTGCGCTTCGAAGATAAAGTGGTGATCGTCACCGGTGCGGGCGGTGGTTTGGGGCGGGCGCACGCGCTGCTGTTCGCAAAGCAGGGCGCCAAAGTGCTGGTCAATGATCTCGGCGGTTCGGCTCAAGGCGAAGGCGCCAATGCATCGGCTGCCGATCGTGTGGTCGCAGAAATTCGCGAAGCGGGCGGCACCGCCGAAGCCAACCACGATTCCGTCACCGACGGTGACAAAATCGTGCAACACGCCCTCGACACATTCGGCCGTGTCGATGTTGTGGTGAACAACGCCGGCATCCTGCGAGACAAGACCTTTCACAAAATGGACGACAGCGACTGGGACCTGGTTTACCGCGTCCACGTCGAAGGCGCCTACAAGGTCACTCGCGCCGCCTGGCCGCACATGCGTGAGCAAAACTATGGCCGCGTGATCTTCACTGCCTCGACCTCGGGTATCTACGGCAACTTCGGTCAGTCCAACTATGGCATGGCCAAACTCGGCCTCTATGGCCTGACCCGCACACTGGCCATCGAAGGCCGCAAGAACAACATCCTGGTCAACGCCATCGCCCCGACCGGCGGCACCCGCATGACCGAAGGCCTGATCCCGCCACACGTGTTCGAGCAACTCAAACCGGAACTGGTCAGCCCGCTGGTGGTGTACCTGGCCAGCGAACATTGCCAGGAAACTTCGGGGCTATTCGAAGTGGGTGGCGGCTGGATGGGCAAAGTGCGCTGGGAGCGCAGCCTGGGCGCCGGGTTTGATCCGCGGGTTGGTTTCTCTCCGGAAGATGTGGCGGCGCATTGGCAGCAGATTTGTGATTTTGAGGGGGCCGCGCATCCGAAGGACAATATTGAGGCGCTGAAGGAAATGATGGAGAACTTGCAGAAGTATTCGATTTAAGTGGAGGGGGCCACCAAGCTGAGGCTTGGTGGCCGAATTGCTAGTTAAGAGTATTTGTTTTCGATCATGAACTTGGGAGCTTTCCAGTTCGGGCCTTTGATAGCGACAGGGCCTTCACCGTTGGCCAGTACACCCTCCTCGAAAAGCCTTGCATAGGTTTTCAGCAGCTCGCCACTTTCAATGACTTCATGTCGATAGCGTCCAAACATTCTGTCTAGAGATGGAATAGCGGAACCGAGTGCGAAAACGGTCAAGACATCTTCTACTGTTTCATTTTTAACTACTTGCTCGACGATGCTCACTGTTTGCCTCCTTTCAAAAAATTCTTGAAAAATATTTCATCTTGTCTATCCGCAGCCGTTATGGCGTCTTTTGTGTAGAGCAACGACTCATCATCATGAAGCTTGAAGTCTTCCAGGGTCGCCGTGTGCGCGTTGTTCCAGATCGGCAAATCTTTGTCGGGTTTGAAGTCATCGCTGAGCCCCAGCGCTCGAAACCTCTCAAGCTCCCTCATCTCATGAGTGTAGTAGCGCAGATCCGTGTCAGTGAGCTGCGAGTATCCGTTAAGGATTTTCTCAAGGCGTTGCACCATCATGTCATTGGCATCGGATTGATCGAGTCGTGCGATGTGTAATTTCACAGCATCAATTCCGGTTTGGGTAATGACAGCCGTGCGCCAGTCCAGATCCAGTATCGGCCCTCCCGCCTGCTCCGGATTGAAAAGACGCCCGCTGTATTTACCTTTGACGGAAGCCCCTTGATAGGGACTGCTGATAACGACATACAGCGGCGCAATACCCGAATCATCTGGAAAGACGATGATGGACCTGTCCCAACCCTCCACCAGTATGGGATGCAAATCCAGACGCCCTTCGAGGGGCACGATCGGGATTCCGGGATACGTCGGCGTATCAGCCTGAACAATCGGCCGTTCGGTCGAGCTGTTACCCGGTGTGACGGCGGGTGTCCAGGTCAGGGTATTGGTTGGCGAGTCAGGCAGGCCTAGCCGATAAACGTTGTTCTGCGCATCGAATGTTGCGTGCCTCACCGGAACGCTGGGGCGAATGTCGAACCCGTCGGCCGTGATGACAAACACCTCTGCGCCTGAGCCGATGGGTCTGTAGCCAATCCCGACCGGCAGATCCAGTGTTCCTTGCCGGTCCGCGATCGCTCGCAGTGACTGTGCGCTTTCTGACGTCAGTTCCGCGAGCGGTACGCTCATCGTAAAGCGTTCGCCGTTTCCCAGGCGCGAAGGCGTCAGCAGAGCGGCGAAACCGATCAGTGCCAAGCCCAGTGTCGCGGCGCCTGCCGCAGTTGCCACCTGCAATGCCGAACGCAGTGCGGTGATTATCGCGGCCGATGTTTCGGGAGCGAGGATGACGGCGGTCGAGGCGAAGGAAAATACCGGGCTGGAAGAGGCTGTCGCTCCCATAGCGGGATATACCCGCAGGGCTGCTGAAGCCGCTTGCTGTTTCTCGTGCTCCTGCCGTTCAGCTTCAACACGAAGCAGTTCTGCCTGACGTTGAGCCTCAGCCAGTGCTGCAAGCCGTGCTTGTTCGACAGCCACTTGTCGTGCGGCGGCTTCGGCGGCAACGAGCGCTTGTTCGGTAGCCAGTCGTTGATCCTCAGCCAGCGCTGCAAGGCGTGCCTGCTCTCGAGCAAGGGCCTCAGCTTGCTCGTTGATCCGTGCCAACTCGGCGGCGATCCGTCGGGCTTCCTGCTCCGCTGCCATTCGCGCCTGATCTTCGGCTTGCACAGCAGCCAGCCAGTTGAGCACGTTGACCTGTTGCTGATTGAGAAGCTGGATGGCTTGGCTCAGAAGCCTCGCTTCATGAGCTGCCCGGTAGGATTGGCTCCACAACTCCCGTACTGCGGCTGACCGGTCCGCTCGCCGGATAGCTGAGGCCCGATTCAGAAAATCATTGAAGTTTTTGCCAATCGGATCACTTCCATAAAAGCGGTTGGCGATGGCGGTCTGTCCGTGAAGTTCTGCAGTCTTGCGTTGAATCAGCGTGTTTCTGACACCCAGTTCGCGAATCAATGCCGCCGCCGGCGATAGAGGATGCGTTGGGCCTTCCAGCCGTGTCGAGGCCAGCTCGGCCTCAATTGATTGTGCTAATAATGTGGACTTTGCACCGAACTCTTGTTCAAGGGCTATCTGAGTGCCGTACATTATTTCGCGGGTTTTATGGTTGGCCCCTGCCGGCCCGAACATACCGCTAAATGAATAGCCCTGCGTGGTGTCCTTAAAGGGGTCCCAGTTATCTGGGGCCTCTGCAGTAATATGTGTTGCATCAAGAATTAATGGCGGTTTCTGCATATTCAATTCCTTTGAATTTGCTGTTCAGGGTTTCTATGTGATCAATGGATATAGGTTTCAGAAGATATTCTGGTTTGTCGCAGTAGAGAGTGCTCTTCCATTGATTGATAAGTTATTGCTTTACGTTACAGTGGAATTGGAAGTCATGGGTCCGAGAAGTACGTAGGGAACCACTCGTATAGTCGAGAGAAGTTTCCTTGACTGAATAAATAATTAGAAATGTCTTTATCTTGAAGAGGATTTTTCTTACCTGCTACAGCGAAACATCTTGTAGGAATACTTGTATGAAGCCTGATTGCCAGACAAAACCATCGCCCATAAAAAAGGCCGCTGCAAACGCAGCGGCCAAAGCAAGACGTGGATCAAGGAGCAATAAATCAACGTCAGTGAACAGGGGGCGATGAGTCGAAAAAATACGCTTCAAATCATCTGGAATCTGTCGCCAACGGGGTGGGTCAATCATCCCCGTCGCTTCGTGCTTTCAGGCCGTTTGCCGTGAAAGCCCGGCAAGAATAAGGGCTTGAGCGCAAAGGAAAAATAGCGATTCCAGACATGCACTGTTGCAGGCTGAGCAACAGTCGCAGGCTGACACTTGTAGCAGCCTCGCGAGCTCGGCAGCTGCTACAAGCGAGCGCCTGCTACGCACCCCGGCTTCACCCTGTCCCATGCGCTGCACTGATAACCCTCCATCCAGCCCATCCATACCTCGCGCAAACCCCCGTCCCATGCGGGCATTCATCCTTTGGAGGGACAACGCGAATACCTCCTTGGTGCGCTTATCGCTCCCGGCGTGCGGCAGTAGGGTGGGGCCTTCTGTCACTCACCGGGGAAGACGCATGACAAAAACAACAATGCGCGCCATCTTCAAACCGCAAGCGCTGGCCGCTGCGGTGGCCTTGGGCTGCTGTGCCCAGGCGCAGGCTGTTTCATTCAACATCGGCGAAATCGAGGGGCAGTTCGATTCCTCGTTGTCGGTCGGCGCGAGCTGGGGCATGCGCGATGCCGACAAGTCACTGGTGGGCACCGTCAACGGCGGTACCGGCCAGTCTTCGACCGGTGATGACGGGCGCCTGAACTTCAAGAAAGGCGAGACCTTCTCCAAGATCTTCAAAGGTATCCACGACCTCGAATTGAAATACGGCGACACAGGCGTGTTCGTCCGTGGCAAGTACTGGTACGACTTCGAGCTGAAGGACGAAGACCGCGAGTTCAAACAGATCAGCGACAGCGGTCGCAAAGAAGGCGCCAAGTCTTCGGGCGCACAGATCCTCGATGCATTCGTCTATCACAACTATTCCATCGCCGATCTGCCGGGCACCGTGCGCGCCGGCAAGCAGGTGGTCAGCTGGGGTGAAAGTACCTTCATCGGCAACTCGATCAACAGCATCAACCCGGTCGACGTTTCCGCATTCCGTCGTCCGGGGGCGGAGATCAAGGAAGGCCTGATTCCGGTGAACATGCTGTTCGCTTCCCAGGGCCTGACCGATCAGCTCACGGTGGAAGGTTTCTACCAACTGGAGTGGGATCAGACCGTTCTCGACAACTGCGGCACTTTCTTCGGCGTCGACGTGGCGGCGGACGGCTGCAACAACGGTTATACCGTCGGCAGCCCGGCGATTGCGCCGTTGGCGCCGCTGGCGTCAGCCTTTGGCCAACCTATTCAGGTCACCCGTGAGGGCGTCATCGTGCCCCGTGGCGGCGACCGCGATGCCCGGGATTCAGGGCAGTGGGGCACCGCCTTGCGCTGGCTCGGTGACGACACCGAATACGGCCTCTACTTCATGAACTACCACAGTCGCACACCGACCGTCGGCACCACCACCGCCGGGCTGTCCACACTGGCCAGCCTGCCGGGCATGGTCAGCATTGCCAACCGTCTGGCCCCGGGCAGCGGCTCGGGCCTGGCGCAAAGCGTGATGCTCGGGCGCGGCCAGTATTACCTCGAATACCCGGAAGACATTCGTCTGTACGGCGCAAGCTTCTCCACCACTTTGCCCACCGGGACTGCCTGGACCGGCGAAATCAGCTACCGGCCCAACGCTCCGGTGCAGGTCAATACCAACGACCTGACACTGGCGTTGCTTAACCCGATCGCCGGCGGCGCCGCATCGCCTGTCGCGACCCGGCCAGGTGCCGACAACACGGGTTATCGCCGCAAGGAAGTGACCCAGGTCCAAAGCACCCTGACGCACTTTTTCGACCAGGTATTGGGCGCCCAACGGCTGACCCTGGTGGGTGAAGCAGCGGTGGTACGGGTTGGTGGTCTGGAGTCGCGAAGCAAGCTGCGTTATGGCCGCGATTCGGTTTACGGCCAGTACGGTTTCGGCGGCGATACCGACGGCTTCGTCACCTCAACTTCCTGGGGTTACCGCGCCCGGGCGATCCTTGATTACGCCAACGTGATCGGCGGGATCAACCTCAAACCCAACCTGTCCTGGTCCCATGACGTCGCCGGCTACGGTCCCAACGGGCTGTTCAACGAAGGCGCCAAGGCGGTCAGCGTCGGTGTCGATGCCGATTACCGCAACACCTATACCGCGAGCCTCAGTTACACCGACTTCTTCGGCGGTGACTACAACGTCCTGGAAGACCGTGACTTCCTGGCGCTGAGCTTCGGTGTGAACTTCTGATCTGGCTGAGAAGGATGATGTTAATGCGCAAGATGATTCTGCAATGCGGCGCCCTGGCCCTGAGCCTGCTGGCCGCCAACGTGATGGCGGCGGTCTCGCCGGAAGAAGCCAACAAGCTCGGCAACACACTCACGCCGCTGGGCGCCGAGAAGGCCGGCAACGCCGACGGCTCGATCCCGGCCTGGACCGGTGGCATCCCGAAAAACGCCGGCGCTGTCGACAGCAAAGGCTTCCTGGCTGACCCGTTCGCCAACGAAAAACCGTTGTTCACCATCACCGCCGCGACTGTTGATAAGTACAAGGACAAGCTTTCGGATGGGCAGGTGGCGATGTTCAAGCGCTACCCGGAAACCTACAAGATCCCGGTCTACGCGACCCATCGCACCGTGGGCCTGCCGGCGGAAATCTACGAGTCGGCCAAGCGCAGCGCGCTGAATGTGAACAGCATCAACGACGGTAACGGCCTGGCCAATTTCACCGGCAATCGCTATTACGCATTCCCGATTCCGAAGAACGGCGTCGAGGTGCTGTGGAACCACATCACCCGTTATCACGGCGGCAACCTGCGCCGCATCATCACTCAGGTGACCCCGCAGACCAATGGCAGCTACACGCCGATCCGCTTCGAGGAAGAGATCGCCGTACCGCAACTGATGAAGGACCTGGACCCGGAAAAAGGCGCCAACGTACTGACCTTCTTCAAACAGTCGGTGACCGCGCCGGCGCGGTTGGCGGGTAACGTGTTGCTGGTGCATGAAACCCTCGACCAAGTGAAAGAGCCGCGTCTGGCGTGGATCTACAACGCCGGTCAACGTCGGGTACGACGCGCGCCGCAAGTGGCCTACGACGGGCCGGGCACCGCCGCCGATGGTTTGCGCACGTCGGATAACTTCGACATGTTCTCCGGTGCGCCGGATCGCTACGACTGGAAACTGATCGGCAAAAAGGAAATGTACATTCCCTACAACAGCTACAAACTCGACTCGCCGAGCCTCAAGTACGATGACGTGGTCAAGGCCGGGCACATCAATCAGGACCTGACCCGTTACGAGTTGCACCGGGTCTGGGAAGTGGTCGGCACGGTCAAGCCGAGCGAACGGCACATCTACGCCAAACGCCATATGTACCTCGACGAAGACAGCTGGCAAGTGGCGCTGGCGGATCACTACGACGGTCGCGGTCAACTGTGGCGAGTGGCCGAAGGTCACGCCCAGTATTACTACGATCACCAGACGCCGGCCTACACCCTGGAGGCGCTCTACGACATCATTGCCGGCCGATACATTGCCTTGGGCATGAAGAACGAAGAGAAGCACAGCTTCGAATTCGGCTTCGACGCCAAGTCAGCGGACTACACTCCGTCGGCCCTGCGCGCCGAGGGCGTTCGGTAAGGGTTTTGATACATTGGCATCACCAGAGGCGACCTGCGGGTCGCCTTTTTTATGGGCGCCAATCAGCGTCCTGAATACTTCTCAACAAGCGGGTTATAGAGGGCTAGGGTGGCCGGACAATTATAAAAAGGCACGCCGCAATGACCGCCATGACTCCGTGTCTGGACCGTTCTGGATTCCTGCCCCGCCTGTCCTCTCATCACCTGTCGCGGGCTCGTTTAAGCGAGCCGTTATTGGCTTCGACGGCCCGGGTGAAATTACTCTGCGCACCCGCCGGCAGTGGCAAGAGCGCGTTGCTCGCCGAATGCCTGTTGCAGGCGCCAACCCAGTGCCGGGTGCATTGGTTGCCAATGTCTGGCGTGGCCTCGAGCGCGGCGGATTTTCGTAGGCGTCTGGCAGAAACGTTGGGACTGGCCTCATCGGATGAGACCGGGTTGCTGGGCGATCTGGCGCGACTGCAGACGCCGACTTGGCTGTTTCTCGATGACTATTGCCGTCTGCCGAACCCGGAGCTGGATCAGTTACTGGATCGCATGTTGGCGATCAGCAGCCCGATGCTGACCTGGTGGCTGGGTGCCCGCCGCCGGCCGCCATGCAACTGGCCAAGATTGCTGCTCGACGCTGAGTTGTACGAGTGCGAGAGCCCTTCGCTGGCGTTCACCCAAGGTGAAGTCGAGCAGATATTGCAGCCCTGGGTACCCGAGCAAGCCGGTAAGGTGGCCAGTCGGATTATCCAGCGCACCGGCGGCTGGTGTGCCGGTGTACGGATTGCATTGCTGCAGAAGTGCGACTGGTCACGTCAGGACAACTCCCTGGGACGGGCGGCCACCTTGCTCGATTACCTGGGGCATGAGTTGTTCAGCTCGCTGACGCCTGAGTTGAGCGAGGTCTGGCGCGTGCTGGCCCACTTGCCCCGCTTCAATGCCCGATTGTGCGATCACCTGTTCGGGGCCGGGGAGGGCGCTCAATACTTGCGGACCTTGCAAGCGCTGGGCTGTTTTATCGAACCTTGGGGGGACTCCAGCGACTGGCTGCAGATTTTCACCCCGTTCACGCAGTTGTTGCGCGATGAACAATGGCCGGCGGGACGCTCTTGGCATCGGCGTGCATGCCAGTGGTTCTGTGCTGAACAGGACTGGAAATCAGCCTTCGAACAGGCCTTGCTCGCCGAGGAATACGAGGTGGCGGTCAGCCTGTTGCAGCACTTCAGTTTCGAGCACTTGTTCGAAGAGCAAATGGTCGTGCTGTTGCTGCGTTTGCATGAGCAGCAAGGCGAAGAACTGACGCTGGGGAGTCCGCAGTTGGTGGGCTTGATTACCGCTGCGCTGTTGTTCGCCGGACGCTTTGAACAAGCGACTCTGTGCATTGCTCATTTGGCGCATTTCACGCCTCAACCCTCGGCAGTGCTTCAGCGTCAACTGATTGCACGCTGGCAGGCCCTGCAGGGTTGGTTACTGCATTTGCAGGGACGAATGGAGTCTTCGCGTGCGCACTTTCTTGATGCATTGAGCGCCCTCGATCCTGAATGCTGGACGGCGCGCCTGATGTGTTTGTCCGGTCTGACGCAACAGGCCCTGCTAAGGGGCGAACTCGACGTCGCGCAAGCCCATAACCGCGAGGCGTTGTGCCTGGCGCGGGCGCAAGGTTCGCTGGTGTTCGAGGGCTTGATGGAACTCGATCATGCGCAATTGCTGGAGCAACGGGGTGCGGCGGTGCGGGCTGAAAGTCTGCTCGCCAATATGCATGAATTGCTTTGCCTGCAATCTGACCGCGCAGTGCCTCTACTGGGGCGAATTGCCTTGCGTCGAGGGCGCCTGGCCTTGTGTCAGGGGCTGGATGAACAGGCCGCGGATTTTTTTCAGGCCGGGTTGGAGGACTGCGTACGCAATCATGACAAACGTGCGCTGTACGGTTTTCTCGGGCAGGCACAACTGGCGGCCAATCAGGGCGACTACGCCCAAGCCTTCGTCCGCCTGCGCGACGCCGAGCGATTGATGCAGCAGCGGCAGATTCCGGACACGGTCTACCGTGGTGCTCTGCTGCAGGTCAGCAGTCAGTGCTGGTTGCAACAGGGGCGTCCCGAACTGGCCCGTGAGGCGTTGAGCCGGGTGCTCAACCATTATCGGGGGCCACAGGCCCGGCAGGCCCCACCGGCGACACTGGAGTTGATTCCGCGGATTGAGTATTTGTTGATTCTGGCCGAGGTCAAACTGCAACGGGTGGAGGATCCCTTGGCTCGACTCGCCACCCTGCTTGAGAACACACAAGCGAACGGGATGATCAGCCTGGAAGCCGAGCTTCTGCTGGCGATGGCCGAGGCGGCCTTCATGGTGGGCGAACAGGGGAATGCCCGGCAGTTTTTCGAAAAAGGCGTAGCGAAGGCGAACCGTTGTAACTTGCAGCCGTTGTTGGCGCAGTTGAACAGGCGTTGTCCCGGTTTCTTGTCGGAACTGCACATGATCGATAATAACGAGCCATTTTCTGACAAGGATATTAATGAAAGTCCACTGAGCCTGAGGGAGTTGGAAGTGCTTGAGTTGATTGCGTCAGGAAGTTCGAACCGACAAATAGCCGATAAGTTATTCATCTCATTGCATACCGTTAAAACACATGTCCGGCGAATTCATGGAAAGTTAGGGGTCGAACGCAGGACGCACGCAGTGGCAAGGGCAAGAATGCTGGGGTTGTGCGGTTAATTGTTTTTTAATTATGTTGTGAATCTGTTTTGATGTCTTGGGTGTTTAATGTTTTGCAAAGAGTGGTGGGTATTACTGTTGGTTTTGAATGCGTTAAGTTAATTGCACTGGTTCAGGCAATGTTTCGTTGTCTGGTTTTTAAGGTGCATTAATGGAATATGTATATGAGCGTTCAGGAAATACCGTTTACACAGGAAGATCTTGGGAAGGTGGTTGAAGGTTTTACCGCGCTGGAAGAAGTGCTCAACAAAACCCCATCGTTTAAATCAATCGTGCAAGACGTTTTGTTAAAGGAACTTCAGCAACTGTTGCCGGAGGTCTACATCAGCAGGACTTACATCAATGCCCGACGTTCAGGCATTGTGAATCAGGAGCCGACTGGTCTGTTCTTGGACGTATTCATGGAGTGTCTGAGTCGTGGGCGCGCTCCTGTTTATGACGCGAGTCAGTACGGCGTCTATGACTGGTCCGGCTCCACGGATGAGTTGGACCGGGTCGACGGTCTGGACGTGGTTGTTCTGGGGGCGCTGATCGGCGATGTGCTGGGTACACTGGCGCAAAAATACACGCAAGTTCTGGGGCAACACTGGGCGGCACCTCTGGGCAAGGATGCCCAAGGTCGTGAATCGGTCTCTCGCAGCAGTGATCTGCGGGACGTGTATGCGGCGCTTTTCTGGCAAGAGTTGAAAGCAACGGTACAAATGCAAGGGGTGAGGTCGGAAGTAGAAAAGAGCTACGAAGTTTACATCAGGGGCAATTCCCAGACGCCGGCTTACAGTCTTTCTCTGGAGCTGGAAAACGGACGATTTGCAACGCTGGCTTGTTGTTTTGTCATGTATTTAAGTGGCCGGTCCATCGATGAACTTGTACCTGCCAATGATGACTGGGTCATCCTTTACACCCCCACGAACGGGCTGGAAACGTTCCAGACGTCGGCAATAATGCACCGCTCGCTGGAGCAGCGCCTGAGCGATCCGAAAACCCGGGCGCAGTTGCTCAAAGATATTTCACTGGAGGACGCTGAACAGGTCATAAGTGTTCCTGATATCCGTTATTTAAAAACCCATGGCGAAATTTTCCAGGTTGCCATCGACAACCTGTTGGATAAACAACGGCGTGACGTCGCTTATGGCATTCGCCGCTTGCTGGAGCCAGATGCGGATCTGCCAGGCATCGTCCAATCCATTGAGCAGACTCAACGTCTGGATGAGTTGAACGGTTATGCCAAGAGCCGCACCGCACGTCTGCTCGCATTGATGACGATGAACGCCAGGCCCCAATGGCTGAAGGACACTTCCACCACCCATCAGAAAACATTTGCCGCTTTGGAACAGGCGTTGCTCAGAAGCCAGGTGGCATTGCATGAGGCGATGGGGGGGCTGTCCTCCTTTCAGGACTATGTGCGGCGTGTCGTTGAAGAACATATCTCCCAGGGCGATCGCAATCTAAATCGCGTTGATCCCGATACTGTTTGGGTGTCGGTAAAGCATTCGGTGCGTATGGGCGCCAGGCACATCGAACATGTCCAGCGTAAAACCCTGACACAGCTGTTCATGTATGGTGTGCATGATGTTGCAGGGCAATACACGATTCAGTTTGAAGAATTTCACGACAACACACTACTGTCAGAGTCCAATATCGAAAGGGCCATCCGGCAATTTGATCTTCGTTTGGAATACGCCAGTGAACGAAGTTATCGCCTCAGCGATCCGCAAGTTAAAGACGCCCTGCGAGAAGTATTGAGTCAACAGATTGCACTGAGTAACTTCGCCGCGTTGCTTCAAAAACATATCAGCCCCCAAGCACAGGACATCGCGCAGCGCTATCTGTTTGGCGATCCGGGCGTGGAGGCATACAGCGTTGCTTTTCGCAGCCACTACCGGCCGTTTAAAGACATGATCGTTTACCGTGCCAGAGGTGCAATGGCTGATTTTTCGATGCATGTGCTCTATGCGCCTGGCGCACCGACGGGGCAGCAATGGTATGAGTTCCCCGATCTGACGGCGCTCAAACGTCAATTCATCCGCTGGGGGTTCGAGCAGCGCGATCGTGACTTCCTGATCGGGCAGGCTTTCAGCATGGATCGTGCGGATCTCGTGAAGAGATATCTATCTGAAGTCGAGCCGGCGACGGTGTACCAGCAGTGGTGGTGGGGTGGTGTCACTTTGGTGAAATGGGCGACGGAAGACGGACCGTTGATGGGCGCCATCCATAACATCGTCGGCTGGGAAATTGCCGAAGAACAAGTGGTCACACCCGGCTGGTACAGGAAGGCCGCGCCACAAGATCGCGAACTTTTCACAAGGCTGAACACAGATTTCAAAGCCATCTACCAGGTATCAAAAGAACCACTGCATATCGAAACGCTTGCCGTCTTCTCACGCAAACTGGTCATGAAGGCGTTGAACGATTATCTGCGTCGATCCGGCCCACATCCGGAAATCGACCCGGATCGGGTGAGCGTCAAGTTGCGTGGACACGACTATATGACACTCACCAATGTGTTCATTCAGTGGCAGATTTGGCGTGCTGATGGAACGGTGTGGTTCGGTTCCATGGATAACTCGTCGCTGGGGCGCTTGAATGAGGCCACTGTCACTGCGCTGATCAAGTTAATGCCGGGCGAGAAATATGAGCAGTATCTACGGCAGGATTTTCTGGCAACGCCTTCTTATGATCTGAAAGCAAAGCTTTACTGCAAGACCGTGCAGAACGAAATGCTCAGGGCGGCATTGACACAAAAAATGCAGGGCTCTCTTTCCGGTGAGCACTTCAATTGGCTCAAGGGGCTGATCGAGGATCTGGATCATGATCGTATTCACAATACGCTTCCGTTGCAGACGGGGGGGGTGCCAGGCGAAGGCGTTTATACGCTGGCGCTCGAGGGGCGACGGTTGGAGGGGGCCTATACGTTCGGGCGCAAGGTGGCTGGCAGGTTGGAATACCTGATCTACATTCCGAAAGCACCGGATGGCCTGGCATTTCGTCCCATTGAGTCGTTGACTCAGGGCTTAAAGGGAGGCGCACTGGGTATTCATGTTGCCGGACTTGTCAGGCTGGAAGACAGAGGCGTAGTGCAACGTTATATCGACAACTGCCGCAACGCTTCAGGTGCCTTGCCGACGCCAAGTTTGCGAGACAGTTACCCTGTGACCCACTTCAAGTTCGAATACCACAGTATGGTGTTGCGGCTTATCTATGACGTCGACTATCAGACGAGCACGCGTGCGGAAATTTTCTGGCGTAATGTGATGATCGGCGCAGAACTGGTGGTGGATGTCATCTCGCTGTTTATCCCTCCAGTGGCTATGGTGGTCAGCGTCCTGCGTATCACGCGTTCGATCGTTCAGGGTGTGATTGCTTACAGTCTGGGCGATGAAGATGCCGGCAAAGCCTACCTCGCCTCGGCCTGGAGAAGCACCATCCTCGCGTATGTGGGCTTCGTGGCGGGGGTTGGCACGTCGACTTCGGCGGTGGGCCTGTTGTTGCAGATCAAGGACATCTCCGAAATTTTGTCGACCGCGACCGGCGTTCCGGTGGGCGCTGGCTATGTCACTGCGGTGACGTCCACGTACCTGATTCAGGACAGTAAAACCCGAATCACAGACTGATCCTGCCGGGTCAGCCGTTACTCAGGCTGATACCCCATCCGCCAACTCACGGCCCGCGTCGCCGCCAACAACCGCTGCGCCGCAGGGCCGTTTTCATCGGCATGGAACAACGAGGCCGGGCCGACGATGGTCATCACCGCGGCCACCTGCCCAACCGCATTGAACACCGGTGCCGACAACGCATCCACGCCGGGCATCAGCAAGCCGTGAACATGGTGCAAGCCGCGTTCGCGGATCTGTTCGCACAATGTGGCGTAAGCCTGCTCATCGGCCAACGGATGAACGTCGACGGCGCGAACTTCGAGATCGCGCAACTCATCGCTTTCACGGTGGGGCAAATAGGCACTGAACACCAGCCCCGTCGACGAACTGAGCAATGGTAGAACCGAGCCCAATTGCGTGACCACCGTCACCGCGCGCACCGCCGGTTCGATGTGCACCACCGTCGCGCCCTGATTGCCCCACACTGCCAAAAAACAGGTCTCATTCAGATCGTCGCGCAGTTCGGCCAAGGGCAGGGCGGCGACTTTCAGCACGTCCATACTGTTCAGGGCAGCGAGGCCGACCCGCAGCGCTTCACGGCCCAGGCCGTAATGGTTGGTGGCGGTGTTCTGCTCGGCAAACCCGCTGGAGATCAGCGCCTGTAGATAACGGTGAACCTTGCTTGCCGGCATCTGCACGTGTTCGGCCAGACGCGACAGCGAGGTGGATGGCGACAGCTCGGCAAGCGCCTTGAGGATGTCGGTGCCGACCTCGGCCGAGCGGACTTTCTGTTTACCGTTGCTTTCGCTGGTCATGGAGGCGGTGTGATCCCGGGACGAATGGGCGTCTTTATAGCTTGACGGTCAATACCAATCAAATTACGTTATGCGTAATTGAATTACGATAAAAATAACCCTGGCGTGCCAAGATCTCTTCAGCAGAGTGACAGGCCATTGCCAACTCCCGTTCAGGAGGCTCCATGAACCTCGATTCAACGGCGCCAGCACTGGCTTATCAGTCAGGCTTTGGTAACGAATTCAGCAGCGAAGCGTTACCCGGCGCACTGCCCGTCGGCCAGAATTCCCCGCAAAAAGCCCCTTACGGTCTTTACACCGAATTGTTCTCAGGCACTGCGTTCACCATGGCTCGCAGCGAAGCGCGGCGTACCTGGATGTACCGGATTCAGCCGTCGGCCAATCACCCGGCATTCGTCAAACTGGATCGGCAATTGGCCGGTGGCCCGTTGGGTGAAGTGACCCCCAATCGCCTGCGCTGGAATCCCTTGGAGATTCCGACCGAGCCGACCGATTTCATCGACGGGTTGGTGAGCATGGCTGCCAACTCAGGCATGGAAAAACCGGCCGGGATCAGCATCTATAACTACCGCGCCAACCGTTCCATGGAGCGCGTGTTCTTCAACGCCGACGGCGAATTGCTGCTGGTGCCGCAACTGGGTCGCCTGCGCATCGCCACCGAACTGGGCGTGCTGGAACTGGAACCGCTGGAAATCGCCGTTCTGCCTCGCGGGCTGAAATTTCGCGTCGAACTGCTCGACCCGCAAGCCCGCGGCTACATCGCCGAAAACCATGGCGCCCCTCTGCGCCTGCCGGACCTGGGGCCGATCGGCAGTAACGGCCTGGCTAACCCGCGAGACTTCCTGACGCCGGTGGCCCATTACGAAAACCTCAAGCAACCGACCACCCTGGTGCAGAAATTCCTCGGCCAGTTGTGGGGTTGCGAGCTCGATCATTCGCCGCTGAACGTGGTCGCCTGGCACGGCAATAACGTGCCGTACAAATATGACCTGCGCCGCTTCAACACCATCGGCACGGTCAGTTTCGATCATCCGGACCCATCGATTTTCACGGTTCTGACTTCGCCGACCAGCGTGCACGGTCTGGCCAACCTGGATTTCGTGATCTTCCCGCCACGCTGGATGGTCGCCGAGAAGACATTCCGTCCACCGTGGTTCCACCGCAACCTGATGAACGAATTCATGGGCCTGATCCAGGGCGAATACGATGCCAAGGCCGAAGGCTTTGTGCCCGGCGGTGCTTCGTTGCACAGCTGCATGAGCGCCCACGGCCCCGACGGCGAAACCTGCACCAAGGCGATCAACGCGGAACTGGCGCCGGCTAAAATCGACAACACCATGGCTTTCATGTTCGAGACCAGCCAAGTGTTGCGCCCGAGCCGATTCGCCCTGGATTGCCCACAATTGCAAAACAATTACGACGCCTGCTGGGCCACGCTGCCCGCGACTTTCGACCCG
Source organism: Pseudomonas sp. PDM24 (assembly GCF_019218905.1). Taxonomy (NCBI): domain Bacteria; kingdom Pseudomonadati; phylum Pseudomonadota; class Gammaproteobacteria; order Pseudomonadales; family Pseudomonadaceae; genus Pseudomonas; species Pseudomonas sp. PDM24. Next base: position 270,112 of record NZ_JAHUWR010000007.1, read on the forward strand.
ACCCGGAGATAACCATGACTCAGACTTCCATCACTCGTAGCTGGGTTGCCTCCGCCAACGGCCACGCGGATTTTCCGCTGCAGAACCTGCCGTTGGGCGTGTTCAGCGTGAAGGGCTCCGCGCCGCGCAGTGGCGTGGCGATCGGCGACCACATCTTTGATCTGGAAGCGGCACTGGATGCCGGGCTGTTCGATGGCATTGCGAAGAAAGCTGTCGAAGCCACCCGCGGTGGTCAGCTGAATGCGTTTTTCGAACTGGGTCGCGAGGCACGCGTGGCCTTGCGTGAACGCTTGATCGAGTTGTTCAAGGAAGGCAGCACCCTGCACGGCAAGATCGAAGCCCAAGGCGCCAAACTGCTGCCGCTGGCGGCGGATTGCGAAATGCACTTGCCGGCGAAGATCAACGACTACACCGACTTCTACGTCGGCATCGAGCACGCGCAGAATGTCGGCAAACTGTTCCGTCCGGACAACCCGTTGCTGCCGAACTACAAGTACGTGCCGATTGGTTACCACGGCCGTGCCTCGACCATTCGCCCGTCCGGCACTGACGTGCGTCGGCCGAAAGGCCAGACCCTGCCGGCCGGCCAGACCGAGCCGACGTTTGGTCCGTGCGCACGTCTGGACTATGAATTGGAACTGGGTATCTGGATCGGTCAGGGCAACGCGATGGGCGACTCCATCGCCATCGGTGACGCCGCCGACCACATCGCCGGTTTCTGCCTGCTCAACGACTGGTCGGCGCGAGACATCCAGGCCTGGGAATACCAGCCGTTGGGTCCGTTCCTGTCCAAGAGTTTCATCACCAGCATTTCGCCGTGGGTGGTGACGGCCGAAGCGCTGGAGCCGTTCCGCCGTGCCCAACCTGCGCGCCCGGAAGGCGATCCGCAGCCGCTGCCGTACCTGTTCGACAAACGTGATCAGGCTGCCGGTGCCTTCGACATCGAACTCGAAGTGCTGCTGCTGACCGAATCGATGCGCGAGCAACATCTGCCAGCCCATCGCCTGGCCCTCAGCAACACACAACACATGTACTGGACCGTCGCACAACTGGTTGCGCACCACAGCGTCAACGGCTGCCAGTTGCAGGCCGGTGATCTGTTCGGTTCGGGCACGCTGTCCGGTCCTGAAAACGGTCAGTTCGGCAGCTTGCTGGAAATCACCGAGGGCGGTAAAAAGCCGATCGAACTGGCCTCGGGCGAGGTGCGTAAATTTCTTGAGGACGGCGACGAAATCATTCTGCGCGCACGTTGCAGCCGCGAGGGTTTTGCTTCCATCGGTTTCGGCGAATGCCGCGGCAAAGTGCTGCCAGCACGCTAAGAGGATCGGGTCATGGAACTCTATACCTACTATCGTTCGACTTCGTCCTACCGGGTGCGCATTGCGTTGGCGCTCAAGGGGCTGGATTACCAGGCGCTGCCGGTCAACCTGATCGCGCCGCAAGGTGGCGAACATCGGCAGCCGACCTATCTGGGCATCAACCCCCAAGGTCGGGTGCCGGCCTTGCGCACTGATGAGGGCGAGTTGCTGATCCAGTCACCGGCGATCATCGAGTATCTGGAGGAGCGTTATCCACAGGTGCCATTGCTGTCCAAGGACCTCGTCGCCCGTGCCCATGAGCGTGGCGTGGCGGCGGTGATCGGCTGCGATGTTCATCCCCTGCACAACGTCAGCGTGCTCAATCAGCTTCGGCAGTTGGGGCACGATGAGCCGCAGGTGGTTGAGTGGATCGGTCACTGGATCAGGCAAGGGTTGGCGACGGTGGAGCAGTTGATCGGTGACACCGGTTACTGCTTTGGCGATCAGCCGGGGCTGGCGGATGTCTATTTGATCCCGCAGTTGTATGCGGCCGAGCGCTTCAATATTTCCCTTGAGGCCTACCCGCGAATTCGTCGAGTGGCGGCGCTGGCGGCGACACACCCCGCCTTCTTCCTGGCCCATCCGGCAAATCAGCCCGACACCCCTTAATGGCTCACATAGACCTAATGTGGGAGCGGGCTTGCTCGCGAAGAACGATAATGCGGTGCTCCTGATGGACCGAGGCGTCTGGTTCGCCGGCAAGCCTGGCTCCTACATGGCGCGGTGATATCGGTTGGATCGCATCTGACCTTTGTAGGAGCGAGGCTTGCCCGCGAAGAACGATAACGCGGTATTCCTGATGGACCGAGGCGTCTGTTTCGCGGGCAAGCCTCGCTCCTACAACGGGGGGTGATTAGTGCACGACCGAGTTGGGTGGCAAATGCCCGAGCCGTTCGGTGAGGCGAATCCGCTGGATCGGGTCGTCACAGAGCAGCAGCGCGTGCTCCAGGTCAAAACGCTCGGCATTCGGGCAGTCCAGTCGTTGGTAGAGACTGGCCCGGGCCAGATAGTCGGAGGCGCTGGCGTTGCCCAATTCAAGCACGCGCTCGGCGTCGATCAGGGCGTCGATGTAGTCATCATTCGTGAGGTACAACTGGCGCAGGTTGCGCGACAGCCGCTGCAGCATCTGCACCGGTTCGGCTGTCAGTAAATGCTCGGCGCCGAGCTGCATGTTCGGGCCGTACTGGCGTTGCAGTAACTCCCGGCAGTCGTTGGGGTATAGCCGTCGCCCGCCGCAAGGGTCGAGCAGATGATCGGCGCCTTGCACCCGCAGCAGGAAATGCCCGGGGAAGTTGACCCCGACCATGGGAATCTCCAGCCTTCTGGCCAGTTCCAGCGCAATCAGGCCCAGCACCAGCGGTTGGCCCCGCCGACGCTCCAGCACTTTATGGAGTAACGCCACTTGCGGACGCAAGGGCGTGGAGTCGTCCTGAGCGAACCCCAGGTCATTCATTCGGCGCAACAACGGTTGGGCCAATTCACTCACCGGCAGCATCGGCAACCCGTAGCTGACCCGCTGTTGCAGGTCCTTGAAATCCGCCAGCACCGTCTCGGGATTCAGTTCCTTATCGTGTTCGACGGCCATCCACAGTGCCGCCTCGAACAGCGCGGGCGGTGATCGTTGCAGACAGTCGAAAAAACGTTGGCGCGGGGTCATCAAAATCTCCGGGGAATGCCTCGTTTTAGCCCCGTCTCAGGCTTTCGTCCAGTGTCGGGCACAGGCGCTAGCAGGTTATGTCCGAAAGCCTCTAAAGCGACGCCGCTTATTCCGGGGCGTTTCTGCAATTTTTGTGCACAAGCTTATACTGGCGACTACAAGAAGTGATTCGGGAGCCCTACGATGTTCGCTCTCATGCAAAGCACTCGCCTTGAATCGCTGCACCTGAGCGTCGATCCGGTCACCGGGTTGAAGGCGGTGATTGCCATCCACAACAGCCGTCTGGGACCTGCCCTGGGCGGGTGTCGTTACCTTGCTTACCCCAGCGATGAATCCGCGATCGAGGATGCTGTGCGCCTTGCCCAAGGCATGAGTTACAAGGCGGCCCTGGCTGGCCTGGCTCAGGGTGGTGGCGTTGCGGTGATTGTTCGCCCGGCCCATGTGGAAAACCGCGCCGCGCTATTTGAAGCTTTCGGGCGCCGCATTAACGAACTCGACGGTCGCTACATCACCGCCATCGACGCCGGCACTTCGGTGGCGGACATGGATTGCATCGCCCAACAGACGCAGTTCGTTACCAGCACCACCGCCGCGGGCGACCCTGCACCGCATGCCGCCATGGGCGTATTCGCTGGTATTCGCAGCACCGCCATGGCCCGCTTGGGCAGCGATAATCTCGAAGGCTTGCGCATAGCCATTCAAGGCCTGGGCAATGTCGGTTATGCCTTGGCCGAACAGCTACACGCCGCCGGTGCCGAGCTGCTGGTCAGCGACATCGATCATGGAAAGGTGCAGCTGGCCATGGAGCAATTGGGTGCTCATCCAATCGCCAACGATGCACTGCTCAGCACACCGTGCGACATACTCGCGCCTTGCGGCCTGGGCGGTGTGCTAAACACCAACAGTGTGTCGCAACTGCGCTGCGCAGCGGTCGCCGGTTCGGCGAACAACCAACTGATCCATCTGGAAATCGCCGATCAACTGGAACGCCGGGGCATTTTGTATGCGCCCGATTACGTGATCAATGCCGGTGGGCTGATCTACGTGTCGCTCAAACACCGCGGGGAAGAGCTGACGACCATCACCGCGCACCTGTCGAAAATCAGTTCACGGCTGACCGAAGTCTTCGCCCATGCCCAGGCGGAAAAGCGCTCTCCGGCCCGGGTGGCGGATGAGTTGGCGGAGAAAGTGTTGTACCGGTGAAAAGTTTGAAAGGAGTGAGAGCCTATCCGGCCGTTGCTCCCCAAGCCCTGCGCCACAAACGTCGGGCCTGACAATCGCACGCTGACCCCGCGTGCCAGGAGCCCTGTGATGCTTCACAAGGTTGAGCTGCCTTACACCCGATTTTTATCCCCTGATGGCCTGCCACTCGGCAATCTTCCCGCCTGGGCCGACGATTTCAATCTGTTGACGCGTCTGTATCGGCAGATGGTCCTGACCCGCCTTTTCGATCAGAAAGCTGTCGCCTTGCAACGCACTGGGCGCATCGGCACCTACGCGCCGACCCTGGGCCAGGAAGCCATTGGTGTCGCGGTCGGCAGCCTGATGCACGCCGAAGACGTGCTGATCCCGTATTACCGCGACACCGCTGTGCAATTGATGCGCGGTGTACGCATGGAAGAAATCCTGCTGTATTGGGGCGGCGACGAGCGTGGCAGCGACTTTGCCGACCCGGCGGTGGCCCAGGATTTCCCGATCTGCGTGCCGATCGCCACCCAGGCCCTGCATGCCTGTGGCGTCGCCAGCGCCTTCAAGATCCGCGGCGAGCATCGGGTCGCCGTCACCACTTGCGGCGACGGCGGAACCAGCAAAGGTGATTTCCTCGAAGCCCTCAACGTTGCTGGCGCCTGGCAGTTGCCGGTGGTGTTCATGGTCAACAACAACCAATGGGCGATCTCGGTGCCGCGACGAATCCAGTGCGGCGCTCCGACGCTGGCGCAGAAAGCCATTGGCGCCGGGTTCCACGGGGAGCAAGTCGACGGCAATGACATGCTCGCCGTTTACGACCGCGTGCAAGCCGCCCTCGAACGGGCGCGTCATGGTAAAGGCCCGGTGTTGCTCGAATGCCTGAGCTATCGGCTCGGCGATCACACCACCGCCGACGATGCCACACGCTACCGGTCGGCGGACGAGGTCAAGCAGGCCTGGCTCGAAGAACCGATCAAACGCCTGCAACGGTTTATGGCCGGGCAGGGTGTGTGGGACGAAGGCCGCGAACAGGCGCTAATCAGCGAATGCCAGGGTTTGGTGCAGCGTGCTGTGGATAACTTCGAAGCGGCGGGCCTGCAGGCGCCGGAATCGGTGATGGATCATGTCTACGCCCAATGGCCGCAAGCCCTGGCCGAACAGCGCGAAGAATTTCTGGAGCGGGTGGCGCGACGGACGGGAGGTTCGGGCCATGAGTAACGGCAAAGTGACGCTGCTGGAAGCGGTGAATCTTGCGTTGCATCGGGCCATGAGCGAGGACGAGAACGTCATCGTCCTCGGTGAAGACGTCGGGGTAAACGGTGGCGTGTTCCGCGCCACGCTGGGCCTGCGCGACACCTTCGGTTTCAAGCGGGTGATCGACTCGCCGCTGGCCGAAACCATGCTCGGCGGGCTGGTGGTGGGCATGGCGGCCCAAGGCCTGAAACCGGTGGTGGAAATCCAGTTCATGGGGTTTATTTACGCCACCATGGAGCACCTGGTGTCCCACGCCAGCCGCATGCGCAATCGCACGCGCGGGAGGATTACCTGCCCGATGGTGATGCGCTCGCCCATGGGCGCAGGGATTCGCGCGCCGGAACATCACAGCGAAAGCACTGAAGCGCTGTTCGCGCACATTCCGGGGCTGCGGGTGGTGATCCCGTCCTCGCCGGCCCGGGCCTATGGCTTGTTGCTCGCAGCCATCGACGACCCGGATCCAGTGATATTTCTCGAACCGACCCGACTCTATCGAATGAACCCGCAACCGCTGCTGGATGACGGCAAACGCTTGCCGCTGGACAGCTGTTTCACCCTGCGTGAAGGCAGCGACATTACCTTGATCAGTTGGGGCGCCAGCGTGATGGAAACCCTGCAAGCCGCCACGAAACTGGCCGAGCAGGGCGTCTCGGCGGAAGTGATCGATGTCGCCAGTATCAAACCGCTGGACCTCGACACGATGGAAGCCTCGGTGCGCAAGACCGGTCGTTGCGTGATCGTGCATGAAGCGCCGCGCTCCTGCGGGGTCGGCGCGGAAATCGCCGCCAGTCTCTACGAACGGGTGTTTCTGGAGTTGCAGGCACCGATCCAGCGAGTCACCGCGCCAGACATTCCGCCGCCGCTGTATCGACTGGAATCGCTGTACATGCCCGGCATCGAAGACATTCTTCATGCCTGCGACACCGTCATGCAGCACTACCCCTGAACAGACGCCTGAGGCCGAGGAGGTTGCGATGAAATATTTCAAACTGCCGGATCTGGGCGAAGGCTTGCAGGAAGCGGAAATCGTCCGTTGGCACGTCAAGGTCGGCGATACCGTCAAGGCCGATCAACTGCTGGTGTCGGTGGAAACCGCCAAGGCGCTGGTGGACATTCCCGCACCCTACGACGGTGTGGTGGCAAAAACCTTTGGTGGCGAGGGCGACATCCTTCACGTTGGCGAACCTCTGCTCGGTTACGAAGGCGACGCGGATGCGGGCACCGTGGTCGGTCGGCTTGAGGGCGGCGGCACGAATCAGGAGGATGCATTTTTCATCGGCGCTGCGCCTTCGACTCGTGAGCACCTGGCGAACCGTGCCACGCCGGCGGTGCGTCAACTGGCTCGGCAACTCGGTGTTGAACTGAGCGCCTTGGCCGGCTCCGGCCAGGACGGCCAGATCACCCGCAGTGACGTGGAAAACGCAGCCCAGACGGAACGCGAACGCTTCGGCGGCGAGAAGCTGCGCGGGGTGCGACGCAGCATGGCGCTGAACATGGCCAGGTCCCATGCCGAAGTGGTGCCGGTGACGATTTTCGGTGATGCCGATCTGTATCGCTGGGGGCAGGCGCGAGAACCGCTGATTCGCCTGGCCAAGGCGATGGCGGCGGCCTGCGCGGTGGAACCGGTGCTCAACAGCGCCTTTGACGGCAAAACCCTGGCGCTCAAGCAACACGAACGACTCGATCTGGGCATTGCCGTGGATACGCCGGACGGCTTGTTCGTGCCGGTGCTGCGCGATGTCGGTCAGCGCACGGCGGCGGATTTGAAAGAAGGTGTGATGCGTCTGCGGGCCGACGTGCAGGCGCGCTCGATCCCGCCCCAGGAAATGATGGGTGCGACCCTGACCCTGTCGAACTTCGGCACCTTGTTCGGCCGCTACGCCAACCCGGTAGTGGTGCCGCCGCAAGTGGCGATCCTCGCCGCCGGGGCGATCCGCGATGAACCGGTGGCGGTCGAGGGCGCGGTGGTGGTGCATCCGATCCTGCCGCTGTCCCTGACTTTCGATCACCGCGTGGTCACCGGCGGCGAGGCGGCGCGGTTCTTCAAAGCGTTGGTCGAGGCGCTGGAACAACCCGAGGTCTAGATTTCCCGCAGGCATGAAAAAGGCCCTGAGCCATTTGACTCAGGGCCTATTCAATTCGGGCATTGCTTACTTGGGTGTCTTGGCGGCTTTGGCTGGCTTGGTCGGCTCAGCGCCCGCTACTTCAACTGGTGCAGCTACTTCAACAGGTTCAGTGGCTTTAACAGGTTCAATGGCTTCGGCGGGTGCATTCAACAGTTCAGACAGTGCGTCCGGCTGGCTCTTGAATGCCTTGGCGAATACATCACGGTTCTTCGCCATGTAGATCCCGGCTTCTTCCACTTGCTGTTCGGTCAGGGACGGAACGGCTTTTTGCAACACTTCAGCCAGCAATTCGGCCAGTTCGAGCATTTTGTCATGACGGTCAGCTTCGGCTTTATCCATGAACAAGCGCTCCAGATCTCGGCTGCTGCGGTATACCACTTCGACGGCCATTCACCACCTCACATGCCTTCACATTAGTTGTCTGTTTCGACTACTGTATTTATATACAGCGAAAAGGATAAGCGAATCCCTGCGCTTTGGGTAGTGGCTTTTTAATGTAGACCGAATTCAGGGGTTGTCAGGTGAACCGTGTTGTCCCTATTCGCGAGCAAGCCCGCTCCCACAGGATATGCGCTGTCCCTTGTGGGAGCGGGCTTGCTCGCGAATAGGCCGGCAAAAGCACCACAAAAGTGTCCAGTAGCAGCCCATCGCTATCTCACCCAACAGCCTCTGGCCTTTTTTCTGCATGCAGAACAACCGTCACGTCCAACGCGCATCATCCGCTCGAACCGAGCTAAGGAACAATCAAAGTGAAAATCAACTGGGCCGAGAACCTGCGGCAGAACGTGCACCAACTGGCCGAGTCCCTGGGCAACCTGTTCGTCGAGACCTTCCACTACCTGGCGCTGTTCGCCATCGGTGCGGTGACCGCGTGGGCGGCGGTGATGGAATTCCTCGGAATGCTCGAACAGGGGCACATCAAGATCGATGACATCTTGCTGCTGTTCATCTACCTGGAACTGGGGGCGATGGTCGGGATTTACTTCAAGACCAACCACATGCCGGTGCGTTTCCTGATCTATGTGGCGATCACCGCGCTGACGCGGCTGCTGATCTCCAACGTCTCGCACCACAATCCGCCGGACCTTGGGATCATCTATCTGTGCGGCGGGATTCTGCTGCTGGCGTTTGCGATTCTGGTGGTGCGTTACGCCTCGTCGCAGTTCCCTTCAGTGAAGATCGAACACCCGCAACGCAAGATCGGTGCGGGTTCCGGCGAGCATCCCGAAGTGGAGAAGGGCGAGATTTAAAGCCCCATTGAAGGTCGGGGCCGGGATTTGACCAAGGGCGGCGGCGGGTTACGATTGTCGCCGTCGGTCATGGCTTCGAGGATGGCCACGGCGCTGTGGCCTTGTTCGATGGCGATGCCGAATTGAATGCTTTGCACCAGGCGTTTGAGGCGCTTGGGATCATTGCGTTGTTCGGCGCTGATCATCCGTTTGGCCACCACGCGACCACTTTTGGAGAGGGTCAGCATGATGCTGCCGTCCAGCCCCTGAATGCTCAGGTTGACTTGATAATCCGGTGCAAAGGCATCGGTAATGAGCTGAAAAGGATTGTCCATAATGCGTCACCGCCTGATTGAACGTGCAGTTGTTGACGGCCGTGATCGGGATTAGTTCGCAACACCAGACCATCGGCCTTCCATGTTCATGTGCTTTCATCCGTGCCGCGTAAGGGATGTAGCAAGGTGCATGCCGGAAAAACTGTCGGACAATGGATACGGCAAAAAAGTGGCGAGCACTCTGGCTAATGCCGGTCAGTCAAGGACAACTCGGACCTGTAGGAGCCAGGCTTGCCGGCGAAAGCGCACTCAAGGACGCCTTCGCCGGCAAGCCTGGCTCCTACGAAAAGCGGTTTGCTCGCTTGACTGACCGGCATTAGGCACTCTGGCCTGCCTTCTTTTTGCCTGCCCGTTTCAGGGCATGAACGAGTAGATGATCGCAGACAGTGCAATCAAACCGATCAACACCACGAACACGTTCGAGGCCTGATTCGAGTACTGGCGCAAGGCCGGCACGCGGCGGATGGCGTACATCGGCATCAGGAACAACAGGCACGCGATGATCGGCCCGCCGAGGGTTTCGATCATGCCCAGGATGCTCGGATTGAAGGTCGCCACGGCCCAGCAGCTGAGGATCATGAACAGCGCAGTAATGCGGTTCAGCCAACGGGCGGACATGACGCGACCACGGCCACGCAGGCTTTTCACGATCAGGCCCTGAAAGCCTTCGCTGGCGCCGATGTAATGGCCGAGGAAGGATTTGGTGATCGCTACCAGCGCAATCAACGGTGCGGCATAAGCGATGACCGGTGTCTGGAAGTGGTTGGCCAGGTACGACAGGATCGAAATGTTCTGCGCCTTCGCAGCGGCCAAATCAGCCGGGGACAACGCCAGCACGCAGCTGAAGCAAAAGAACATCACCGTGACGACCATCATGGCGTGAGCGATCGCGAGAATGCCGCTGCTTTTGCGTTCGGCTTGTTCGCCGTAACGCTGTTTCTGATCGACGGCGAAGGCCGAGATGATCGGCGAATGGTTGAACGAGAACACCATCACCGGAATCGCCAGCCACAAAGTCTTGAAGAACAGCGGCAGCGGCATGCCTTCACTGGCGGTAGCGAAGAACGCGCCGTTCCAGTTTGGAATCAGGCTGACGCCGAGCAGCAGCAATGCCGCGACGAACGGGTAAACCAGCACGCTCATGCATTTGACGATGACGCTCTGACCGCAACGCACGATCGCCATCAAGCCGAGAATCAGCCCCAGCGACAGAATCGCCCGAGGGGGCGGCGTCATGTGCAACTGGTGCTCCATGAGGCTGCTCAGGGTGTTGGTCAGCGCCACGCTGTACACCAGCAGAATCGGGAAGATCGCGAAGAAATACAGCAGCGTGATCAGCTTGCCGGCGCCGACGCCGAAGTGTTCTTCCACCACTTCGGTAATGTCCCCGGAACGCCCGGACAGCACGAAACGCGTCAGGCCACGGTGGGCGAAGAAGGTCATCGGAAAGGCCAGTACCGCCAGGAGCAGCAGCGGCCAGAAACCACCGACACCGGCGTTGATCGGCAGGAACAACGTGCCGGCGCCAATCGCCGTGCCATAGAGGCCAAGCATCCAGGTGGTGTCGTGTTTGCTCCAGCCTTTGTGGGTTATTTCGCTATTGCGGGTCAGATCTACAGCAGGATTATCGGCAGCAGGTGTACGTATTTCGGTCATCGTTTTCGCCTCGTTATTATTCTTGCTCGGGCTCACGTGTTGCGGACGGTCAGGCAGGCACCTGCTTCGGAGTGCTCCTCAGCACTCCACCCAGCTCACCGCCAGGCCGCCCCGTGAAGTTTCTTTGTATTTGTCGTGCATGTCGGCGCCGGTATCGCGCATGGTGCGGATCACCCGGTCCAGGGAAATGAAGTGTTTGCCGTCACCGCGCAGGGCCATTTGCGTGGCGTTGATCGCCTTCACGGCAGCAATTGCGTTGCGCTCGATGCACGGCACCTGCACCAGACCGCCGACGGGGTCGCAGGTCAGGCCGAGGTTGTGTTCCAGGCCGATTTCGGCGGCGTTTTCCAGTTGCTCGGGAGTCGCTCCGAGTATGTCGGCCAGGCCGGCGGCGGCCATGGCGCAGGCGGAACCGACTTCACCCTGGCAGCCGACTTCGGCGCCGGAGATCGAGGCGTTTTTCTTGCAGAGAATGCCTACAGCGGCAGCGCCCAAAAAGAACGCCACGACGTCATCGTCCGACGCGTCCGGGTTGAATTTCATGTAGTAGTGCAGCACGGCGGGAATGATCCCCGCCGCCCCGTTTGTAGGCGCGGTCACCATGCGTCCGCCAGCCGCGTTCTCTTCGTTCACGGCGAGGGCGAACAGGTTGACCCACTCCATGGCTGACAGGGTGGAACTGATGACATTCGGTTTGCCGATTTCCAACAGGCTGCGGTGCAATTTCGCGGCGCGGCGCGGAACATTCAGACCCCCGGGCAGAATGCCTTCGTGACGCAAACCTTGCTCGACGCACTCGCGCATCACCGACCAGATATGCAGCAAGCCCTGGCGGATCTCGGCGTCGCTGCGCCAGACCCGTTCGTTGGCCATCATCAGCTCGGAAACCCGCAGACCGTGCTGGTTGCAGAGCTTGAGCAACTCGGCGGCACTGGAAAAATCGTAGGGCAGCACCACATCGCTGGCTGGCGCAATGCCGGACTCGGCTTCTGCTGCTTCGATGATGAAACCACCACCCACCGAGTAGTACGTCTGCTCGAACAGCTCACCGGTTTCGCCGAAGGCTGTCAGAGACATCGCGTTGGGGTGGTAGGGCAAGCTCTCGTCCAGCAGCAGGAGATCGCGCTGCCAGTTGAAGGCAATAGTCGACTTGCCGGCCAGACTCAGTTCGCCGGTTTCACGCAAGGTTTGGATTCGGCTGTCGATTGAGTTCGGATCAATGCTGTCTGGCCATTCGCCCATCAGGCCCATAACGCAGGCACGGTCGGTGGCGTGACCGACGCCAGTGGCCGAAAGGGAGCCATAGAGGCGGATTTCTACCCGCCGTACGTCGGCCAGCAAATGTTGGTCAATCAGTGCCTGGGCGAAGGTCGCGGCGGCGCGCATCGGGCCGACGGTATGGGAGCTGGACGGACCGATGCCAACTTTGAAGAGATCGAAAACACTGATAGCCATGCTAAAGCCTATACAAGCAATGGAAGAGAAATCGCCGCCATTTTTGTAGGCCAAGCGCAAGGTGGGCGATACTGCCAACCTCGGTCCTACGTGACCAACGAAACTTCCTAAGACAGCCTTTAGCAGGACTAAACAATGAGTCGCCAATTGCACGCCCAGACCTACGTTTGGCTGCACGTGTTTTCGTGTGCCGCGCGGCACTTGTCCTTCACCCGTTGCGCCGAAGAGCTGCACATCACGCCGGGTGCGGTCAGTCAGCAAATTCGCCAACTGGAAGAGCGGCTAGGTTTTCGCCTGTTTCATCGTCGCGCCCGGGGTGTGGAGTTGAGCGCTGAAGGCCAGCGATTGGCTATCACCGTCAACGAAGCCTACGGCAGCATCGATGCGGAATTGCGACGACTGGATGCGGGAATGATCAGCGGGATTTTGCGATTGCGCTCGATTCCATCGTTCCTGAGCAAGTGGTTGACCCCCAGGTTGCCGCGTTTGCAGCAGCGTTTTCCGGACATTCAATTGCGGCTGGTGGCAGAAGACAGCAGCGTGCCATTGCATGAGGGCGACTTCGATTTGGCCATCGACCTCAATGACGGCAGTTATCCGGGATTGTTATCCACAACCTTGTTGGATGAGCAGATCTTTCCGGTGTGCGCCCCGAGCCTTTTGCGCGCAAGGCCGCCACTGCACGGCCCGGCGGATCTGGTGCATTTTCCGTTGCTGCACGACATCACCGCCTGGCGCGGCAGTTACGAATACGCGGAATGGGAGTTCTACCTCAACGCCATCGGCTTCGAGGGCGCGGATGTGCGGCGCGGGCATACCTTCAATCGCAATCACCTGACTATTGAAGCGGCGATTGCCGGGATGGGCGTGGCGATTGCGCGACGAACGCTGCTCAACGATGAACTCGAGCGCGGGACGTTGATCGTGCCGTTTGGCCTGGCGGTGCCCAATCACAAGCGTTACGTGCTGCTTTATGCGCCGGGCGCGCTGAGCCATCCGGGCGTGCGCGCGGTGCATGACTGGCTGGTGGAAGAAGCGGGGATATTTCGTAGCCTGCATCCGCTGGCGGAGCAGCAGATGTGACAGCAGCCTGGAACATCAGCCAGGGGCGACCCAACTCCCGACATTAACAGCGCTTTTACCCGTTGTCCGGCTTTTTTTGCGAATGAATATTTATCTTTTTTTAGGGGTTGAAATGTTCTGCGCACACACCGATTGTGTAACCAAGAGGTCACGGTGATGAAGCCCAAGGGCCAGCCGAAGGGCCTCTCGCGAGCTAGCTGAAATAAGGGATGAACTATGCAAATCCAAGTCAATAGCGATAACCATATTCAAAGCAGCATCCGACTGGAGGAGTGGGTACGTACTACCATTGAGAGCACGCTCGAACGTTATGAAGAGGACCTGACCCGCGTCGAGGTCCACCTGCGGGACGAGAACGGCGACAAGCCCGGTCCCCACGATATGCGCTGTCAGCTGGAAGCGCGGCCAAAAGGCCATCAACCGATTTCTGTTACCCATAAAGCCGCTAACCTGGAACTGGCGATCGACGGTGCGGCTGAAAAACTCGAACATGCGCTTGAACATCTGTTCGGCAAACTGCGGGGCAAACCACGTGCCGCTGTGGTGCCGTTCGAAAGGCCTACGGCCGATGCGCTGCTGGAAGACGAGTTTCTCGAGAACGAACAGGCTGCACAAAACGGCTGAGGCCTGATTTACTTTTTCACTTTCTCTCCACCTGAAAAACGGGCCTGCTTATGCAGGCCCGTTCTTGTTTATGGTGTTTGCCGGCTCCTGTGGTTCCATGGAAACCTGTGGCGAGGGAGCAAGCTCCCTCGCCACAAAGTGTCTTGCCTCAGACCGGGGTAGTAATCAAAACGCGGTTTCGCCACGGGCGATCACATAGTCATTGGCTTGATTGCTTTCATACTGATTGTCGAAATTGATCAGGAATGCGCCAATCTCGGCACGCAACGCGCCATTGTCGTAGCGGGTCCAGCTTCCAGGTGCGCGCCTTCTCCGGTTTGACTTCGCCGCTGGTCACCCGGTTAGGCGTCTGGCTGTACTACACGCTGCCAAATGAAGCTTCGGTATTGGCGTAGAGGTTCCAGCTGTCGGTCACCGAAAATCGACTGGATTGCATCGCTAGCGCAAGAACGCCTGCCGATATTCCCCGGGCGTCCCGCCCAAAGCCTGGCGAAACCGATTAGTGAAATGACTCGCACTGGCAAACCCACAGGCCAACGCAATATCCCCCAACGGCTGCGACGTTGTGCGCAACAATTCCCGCGCGCGGCTCAGTCGCCGAGCCAACACATACTGATGCGGCGGCAAACCGAAGCTCACTCGGAACATTCGCGCAAAGTGATATTCGGACAGCGCACATAACCCCGCCAATTGCCCAAGGCTGATGGCTTCGGCCATTTGATGATCGATGAACTCCACCAACTGCCGCCGCTGATGCGCCGCCAACCCACCCTTGAGGCGCAAGCCCTCACGCACACCGACCTGGCTGAGCAGGGCATGGCTGAGCATTTCGTGGGCCAGGCTGCTGGTGAGCAGGCGTTCGCCCGGCTCATCCCAGTTGAGGGCGATCAACTGCCGAAAGCGCCGGGCTTGCTGCGGGTCTTCAAGGAACGTGCGCTCGCGCAGCTGCAATTCCCGAGGTTCGCGATCCAGCAGCGTGACGCAACCAAGGGCAAATTGTTCGGGGCTGAAATACAGGTGGGCCAGGCGAATATCGCCGTTGATTACCCAGCCTGACTGATGGTCGGCCGGCAGAATGCACAGCTTGTCCGGGCCGCCCTTGGTGCCGGGCTGGTCGCGGCGAAAAGTACCGGTACCGCCAGCGATGTAGCAAGACAAGGTGTGATGGCTCGGCGCTTCGTAATCCTGGGCATCGTGGTGGTTGTTCCACAAAGCTGCGGCCATGCCGTCACCGAGCTCGGCGCTGTGCTCCAGACGAGCATTGGGCGAGCGGTTAAGCGCTTGAAAGACTTGCAGGGTATCGAGTGTCCTGTCTCGCAAATACGGTTCCCTTTTGACGGTGTCTGTTTCCGCCATGCTGCGTTGCCGCTCCTCGCCATAGCGGGCTATGACTCGTCGCGGCGCCTTGCCTGACGGCAACAGCCCCTCGTCAAAAAGGAACGTATTTGCGAGACAGGACACTTGTGCGGCCATGATCGGTTCTCTCCAACGCCTTGCATCCTACTCCGTAGAGGTTGGCCTGCCAGCCCGCCGGCCGACAAAAGCGCAAGTTTATGCAAGTGCAGAAGGGTTTCGCGCCGGACACTGAAGGCCTATTCAGGAGTCTTCACCATGAACATTTCGTTGTATCTACTGACCGTGCTGATCTGGGGCACCACCTGGATTGCCTTGAAATGGCAACTGGGCGTGGTGGCGATTCCAGTGTCGATCGTTTATCGCTTCGGCCTTGCCGCATTGGTCTTGTTCGTGATGTTGCTGCTCAGCCGCCGTCTGCAAGTGATGAACCGTCGCGGACATCTGATCTGCCTGGCGCAGGGCTTGTGCCTGTTCTGCATCAATTTCATGTGCTTTCTTACCGCCAGCCAATGGATTCCCAGCGGTCTGGTCGCCGTGGTGTTTTCCACCGCCACCCTCTGGAATGCCTTCAACGCACGGGTGTTTTTCGGTCAGAAAATCGCTCGCAACGTATTGATGGGCGGTGCATTGGGTTTGCTCGGATTGGGCCTGTTGTTCTGGCCAGAGCTGGCCGGTCATACCGCCAGCCCTGAAACCATGCTCGGGTTGGGCTTGGCGCTGCTCGGAACCTTATGCTTCTCGGCCGGCAACATGCTGTCGAGTCTGCAACAGAAGGCCGGCCTGAAACCCCTGACCACCAATGCCTGGGGCATGGCTTACGGCGCGGCGATGTTGACGGTGTGGTGTCTGGTCAAAGGCATCCCGTTCGACATGGAATGGAATGCCCGCTACATCGGGTCGTTGCTGTACCTGGTGATTCCGGGCTCGGTGATCGGCTTCACCGCCTACCTGACGCTGGTCGGGCGCATGGGCCCGGAGCGGGCAGCGTACTGCACCGTACTCTTTCCGGTAGTGGCGCTGAATGTGTCGGCGTTTGTCGAAGGCTATCAATGGACGGCACCGGCGCTGGTGGGGCTGGTGTTGGTGATGTTGGGGAATGTGCTGGTGTTCCGTAAACCCAAGGCGCCGATCGTGCAGGGGACCGGCAAATTTGCCTGATGCTTTTCAAAGATTGACCGCGTATTACTCCGCGCTCGATCCTCAACGCCCATATTCTCCATACTCATTATCCGCAGGGGGGTAAGTAAGGAGAATCCATAGCGCTCAATGCCAGTCAGTTAAGGCGCGGAACCTGTGGGAGCGGGCTTGCTCGCGAAAGCGGTGTATCAGGCAACATCAATGTTGACTGTGCCGCCGTCTTCGCGAGCAAGCCCGCTCCCACAGGTTCTGCGCCTTAACTGACTGGCATTGGTCCATAGCGCTAGGTTTTTTCGTCTGCACGTTGTGTAACGAGTGGGCAGGCGTTTGAACCGCCTGCCCTTATTTCGTCAGCCTTTCCAAACTTGTGGGTTCACCAGATCTTGCGGCCGCTCACCCAACAAGGCACTGCGCAAGTTGGCCAAGGCACGGTTGGCCATGGCTTCACGGGTTTCGTGGGTCGCCGAGCCAATGTGCGGCAATGTCACGGCGTTTTTCAGTTGGAACAATGGCGACTCGGCCAGCGGTTCTTTCTCGTAGACGTCCAGCCCGGCGCCGCGAATCCGGTTGTTTTGCAGCGCTTCGATCAGCGCCGGTTCGTCCACTACGGGGCCGCGGGCGATGTTCACCAGAATGGCGCTCGGTTTCATCAGCGCCAGTTCACGGTGGCTGATCAGGTGCCTGGTTTTTTCGCTGAGCGGCACCACCAGGCAGACGAAATCGGCTTCGGCCAGCAACTGGTCGAGGCTGCGAAACTGCGCACCGAGCTCCTGTTCCAGTTCGGTCTTGCGGCTGTTGCCGCTGTAGATAATCGGCATGTTGAAGCCCAACCGACCGCGACGGGCGATGGCCGCGCCGATGTTGCCCATGCCGACAATCCCTAAGGTTTTGCCATGCACATCGCTACCGAACAACGGCGCGCCGACGGTGGCTTGCCATTGGCCGGCCTTGGTCCAGGCATCCAGTTCGGCGACGCGGCGGGCGCTGCTCATGAGCAACGCGAAGGCCAGGTCGGCGGTGCTTTCGGTGAGGACGTCGGGGGTGTTGGTGAGCATGATCCCGCGTTCGTTGAAGTAGGCGAGGTCGTAGTTGTCGTAGCCAACGGAGACGCTGGAGACCACTTCCAGTTTGCTGGCGTTTTCCAGCTGCGCGCGACCGAGTTTGCGGCCGACGCCGATCAGGCCGTGGGCGTGGGGCAGGGCCTCATTGAATTGGGCATTGATGTCGCCGTTTTTCGGGTTCGGCACGATCACGTCGAAGTCTTGTTGCAGACGTTCGATCATCGGTGGGGTGATACGGCTGAAGGCGAGGACGGTTTTTTTCATTGGAGGCGGCTCGTCGGGCTTGGAGAATGCCAAGCACGCTAACATTCTTCTCGGACATTATGCGAGCGCTCGGATTGCCGGGTATACGCCATCCAAACCTGTAGGAGCGAGGCTTGCCCGCGAAGGCGGCCTCACAGCCAACCAATTTCTTGCAGATGTACACGGCTCAACTGTGGGAGCGAGCCTGCTCGCGATGGCGGTGTGTCAGGCGACCTCAATGTTGAAATGTGAGAAAGCCTTCGCGGGCAAGCCTCGCTCCTACAAGGGGTCAGCTGTGTGGCGCGGGTTTGGGTACGTTGAGGTTATCCAGCATCCGGTTCACCGCCAGCTCGGCCAGCATGACGATCTGCTGAATCGCCATGGCCGTATTCCGATGCGGTCCTTCCAGATACCCCGCAAAATCAGTCGCCATCACACTGGCCTGGGCCAACGATTCACAGGTGTGGGCCAACAGGTCTTCGTCTTTGATATCCGGCGCAACCATATACATCGTGCTTGGCTTGCGAGCCACGGGGGATTTGAGAGCGGCTGGATTGAGGTAGTGATCGAGCGCGCGGTTAGCGGCTTCGTGGAGCTTTTTTGAATCGAGGGATTCGTAGGGGGAAACGTCGTCGGTTTCAGGAGGGTTCGGTGTTTCTTTAATCATGCGGAAGTTACTCAATGGTGATGAAGTGGAGCCGCCATCTTTCGCTTTCCAGACGAAAGGGTGGCAGCTGTGCACGGACTGGAAAACCGGACCACCATCAAACCCGGCAGACCCGAAGGTCTCCCGCGCACAGCCGCCATAACAAGGAATTGCGTGCAGAAAAAAGCGCCGCAGTATGCCATGACGTGTGATGAAGGCTGTCAGGTTTCCAGACCTGATCGCTGATTTTGCAGCGACCCCCAAAGCCTACCCATTTCGTTTCCGAAGCAACAACCGTCAAAACCTGTGGGAAACATCCTCAAAAATCACCCCTTCTGTAGGACCTGCCGAAGGCTGCGATTTTTTGATCTTCCGGCGCTATCAATGACGTAAAGACGGAAAGATCACACCCCTTCGGCAGCACCGACAGTGTCGCCATCATGAAAACTCGGACTTCCCCTACACGCAAAAGCGATTCGCCCGGCATCCCCCCTTGAGTCCACTCGCCAAAGTCTCCCATTTCCAAGGAACGGGACGCGAGCGTGACCAGACTCATCCCCCAAAACCAACTCGCCGGCCAACACGGCCAGGTGCTAGACAGCCATCAAGCCGTCACCGACCTGCGCCAGGCCCTGAGCTATCCCTACGACCTGCAGGGCTTCGACGATCTGCTTGGCGCGATCGACGCCAACCGCTCCAACTACATGCAGGCCGCCAACCAGCAGAAACTCATCAACGCTGTTAGCAACGGCGATTGGGTCATGGTGACGCCCCGCATCGATCCCGATAACGGCGGTGCTTCATGGAATGCCTTCAAACCCGAACCACCACCGGCGCAACATCTGGTCGAAGAACACGCCTTCGCTCTGCCCAAACCCGTGGAGTCGGGCTTCTACATCATTCAGCAGCCCATGACCCTCGAAGCCCTTGAGCGCTCACTGTACGAAAACCCGCCAAGCGATGCGCTGCGCCGGGAATTCCGCTCGCTCAATCGCCATCTCGGTGAGCGGGTGAAACCGGGGCAAATGGTGATTTTCAGCGATTCACGGCATTACATGTGCCGCCGCGAAGAGGCGCAAATGATGATCGCGGCGCAGAAGGTCAACGAAGCGCTTAAGGACCTGAGCGAAGAAGAGGCTTCGTTCATGGTCGAAAATCATGAAGTGATTGAGCCGTTTTTGGAGGTGTCGGCGGGGTCGTTGGGTGTGGCGTCCTTCATGGTCGGCCAACACCTGGAAAACCTCAAAGGTACGCTCATCGAGTTAGAGAAACTGCATCAGCAACAATACCGTCAGCACGGCCACTTGCGATCGAGGGATTTCTTTACCCATCGCAAACGGATGATGGCAAAGATCAATGCCAGCCTTGGCCCGCTGGTACGTAAAGGCACAGGCATTCCTGATCATCCCAGGCTTAAACGAGCATTGGGTCTTTCTACTCGCAGAACAATTCACCATTGGAACAAGGCTGGCGCCCCTACCCAACTGCCGGGCTATGCAACGAATATTCAGGGCGTATCCAGAGCGGTGAAGTACTTGAAGGCAGGAGGCTATGTTGGTATTGGATTGGCGATGGGGGCGGCGGCGATGAGAGTTGATGAAGCCTGTCGCAGTGGAAGCAAGGATGAATGCTCCCAAGCTAGATTCGTAGAGGGAGGCAAGTTGGCAGGAAGTATTAGCGGAGGTGTTGCCGCCGGATATGTAGCGAGTAGCGCACTGAAATATGGAGTGTGCGCGGCAATAGGTGTGGAGACATTGGGTGTTGGTGGAATCGTTTGTGCGCTGCTGGTGTCGGGTGCTGTCGCCAGTGCGACGGGAACCAAAGGCTCAGAAATTGGCGGAGAAATAGGTGAAAAAATATATGAGCTCACACAACCATGAGTGGCGCTGAGAATGTGCATTTGATTGGTTGGGTACTTGTTTTTCTGATGATTTTGCTCAGTCAGACCCTCTTATTATTGGGCGCCTACTTCAAACTCGACCAAATTGAAGGTCACTTCAACGCGTCTCATTTGGTGAGTATCAATCGAAACACGGCGGGTGACGGCCCGTTTGGACGGATGAACAGACTTAGGTTGATTGGCGCTTTAACGGGCAGTTTCTATCAACATCAGATGTTGGACCCGTATGCGTTTATGGAGGCTGAAATCTTGCCGGCGCGTCTGAGAAAATGGGCTGAAACTCCAAAAAAAATGATGCGGATTGCGGTCGTCAGCGCTGGACTACTGTTGCTTTGGAGTGGTTTTGTGTCTTTGCGTACGACAATTTCAAACCCGATGAGTGACCTGAAACTACTCTACACAGCCATCCTGATCGGCTTTTTCGCCCTGGTTTCTATCGTTTCGCTGCTGCGTGTGTACATCTGTTTTTTTAAACTCGAAGAACTCGAATTTCACCTCAACGACTCTTACTTCGTTGGGCGCAACCGTCGGGTCATGGGGGATGGTCTGTACGGGCGTCATTACCGCTTGACTCATCTCTCGACCATGCTTCGTGAGGATGATGCATTCCTGCTGAAAAGCGACCCGCATTGTATCGATGAAATAAAGCACTTTCCTTTACACCTACGACGCTGGGTCGTCATTCCCAATCTGATGTTTGCCTATTCAATTGTTGGCCTTTGTGCGTATTGGCTCTGCGGAACGTACGCTGGACTGCTGGGCTAACCCGCAGTCCACACACCTCAATTCGCCAACCGCGCCCCACCCAAACTCCCACTCAACTCATACGCCGCCAATTCCGCCTGATGCGCCGCCAATATCTCCGGCAACGACCCGCGCAAGTATTCCACCCACGTCTTGATCTTCGCATCCAGATACTGCCGCGACGGGTAGATCGCATACAGATTCAATTCCTGTGAGCGATAGTTCGGCATCACCCGCACCAACGTGCCGTTGCGCAGCCCTTCTATCGCCGCGTACACCGGTAAAACGCCAACCCCCATGCCGCTGGTGATTGCAGTCTTCATCGCATCAGCGGAGTTCACCAAAAACGGTGAGCTGTTGATGGTGACCATTTCCTGGCCGTCAGGGCCATCGAAGGCCCATTTCTCCAGCGGGATGACCGGGCTCACCAGGCGCAGGCAGGCGTGGTTGAGCAAATCGCTGGGTTTGTGCGCGCAGCCGTTGGCTTTTACATAGGCGGGCGACGCGCAAACGATGCTGTAGGTGATGCCCAAACGCTGGGAGACGAAGCCCGAGTCCGGCAGTTCGCTGGCAAGCACGATGGACACGTCGTAGCCCTCGTTGAGCAGATCCGGCACGCGGTTGGCCATGGTCAGGTCGAAGGTCACGTCCGGGTGGGTTTTGCGGTAGCGGGCGATGGCGTCGATTACGAAGTGCTGACCGATGCCGGTCATGGTATGCACCTTGAGTTGCCCGGCCGGGCGCGCGTGGGCGTCGCTGGCCTCGGCTTCGGCTTCTTCGACGTAGGCCAGGATCTGCTCGCAACGCAATAGATAGCGCTTGCCGGCCTCGGTCAGGGCGATGCGGCGGGTGGTGCGGTTGAGCAGGCGGGTTTGCAGGTGGGCTTCCAGGTTGGAGACCGCGCGCGAGACGTTGGCCGTGGTGGTGTCGAGTTGCACGGCGGCGGCGGTGAAGCTGCCGGCCTCGGCCACGTAACTGAAGGCGCGCATGTTTTGCAAAGTGTCCATGGGGTGCTCTCTTGGCGAATGGCAAATTGTGACACGAAGTTGCTGATTCTTTACAGGCGACTAAAGACGAGACCAAGGGATTATCGCGTTAACGGTAACAAAGATTCACAAAAATCCCGGCTTATCGCCAACAAGGCCCACCCCTAGAATTGCGCCGGTCCCATGTAGGAGCGAGGCTTGCCCGCGAAGGCGTCTTATCAAGCGACAACATGGTGCCTGTGAGGATGCCTTCGCGGGCAAGCCTCGCTCCTACAGGATCTCCCCCTATTTTAGGAATTTGCAGCAGTGCCGCGTCGCATCAACAGAGCGCTCAAGACGCTCAGTGTTTTGGCTTTAACCCTGGCAATCAGCGGCTGCATCGGCACCGCAGGTATTGCCCCGCAAGACAAGGCACTGGAGGCCAATTCATTGGCCACCGACGATGCCATTCAGAGCGCCGAGCAAGACGCTCATTGGCCCACCGCTCAATGGTGGCAAGCCTACGGCGACCCGCAACTGAACCGCTGGATCGACCTTGCCCTGCAAGGCAGCCCGAGCATGGCCATGGCCGCCGCGCGAGTGCGTCAGGCGCGGTCGATGGCCGGCCTTGCCGAGTCCGCCGAGTCGTTGCAGATCAATGGCCAATCCACCCTCAAGCGCCACAACTGGCCCACCGATCAGTTCTACGGCCCCGGCGAGTTGGCCAACACCACCACTTGGGACAACAACGCCGCGCTGGGTTTCAGCTATGCCCTCGACCTCTGGGGGCGCGAAAGCAACGCCACCGAACGCGCGGTGGACATGGCCCACATGAGCGCCGCCGAAGCACGGCAGGCCCAGCTCGAATTGCAGAACAACATCGTGCGCGCCTACATCGAGCTCTCGTTGCATTACGCGCAACGGGACACCGTTGCGGCAACGTTGAAGCAGCAACAGCAAATCCTCGACCTGGCACAGAAGCGTCTGGACGGCGGCATCGGCACCCATTTCGAAGTCAGCCAGGCCGAAACACCCTTGCCGGAAACCCATCGGCAGATCGATGCCCTGGACGAGGAAATTGCCCTAAGCCGCAACCAACTCGCCGCGCTGGCCGGTAAGGGACCGGGGGAGGGCGCACAGTTGCAACGGCCGACGCTGTCGTTGGGCGCGGCGCTGAAGTTGCCGTCGTCTTTGCCGGCGCAACTGCTCGGTCAACGCCCGGACGTGGTTGCCAGTCGCTGGCAAGTGGCGGCGCAGGCGCGGGGCATCGATGTCGCTCACGCGGGCTTCTACCCCAACGTCGATCTGGTCGGCAGCCTCGGCTACATGGCCACCGGCGGTGGTGCGCTGGAGTTTTTGACTGGCAAGAAGCTCAACTACAGCGTCGGCCCGGCGATTTCGTTGCCGATCTTCGACGGCGGCCGCTTGCGTGCGGAGTTGGGCGAGGCCTCGGCGGGTTATGACATCGCGGTGGCGAAGTACAACCAGTCCCTGGTCAACGCGCTGAAGAACATCTCCGACCAGCTGATTCGCCGCGAGTCGATGGACAAGCAACAAGCCTTCGCCGCCGAGTCGGTGGCCACGGCGCAGAAAACCTACGACATCGCGATGATCGCCTATCAGCGCGGGCTCACCGATTACCTCAACGTGCTCAATGCGCAGACCTTGTTGTTCAAGCAGCAGCAAGTGCAGCAGCAGGTTCAGGCTGCACGCTTGAGTGCTCATGCGGAATTGGTGACTGCTTTGGGCGGAGGACTCGGGGCTGGCAACGACGGGCCGAACGCCGAGAAAACCCAACCCCCGAAAACCCCGGTTCTTTTGCGTTGAACACAAACCCTATGGGAGCGGGCTTGCTCGCGAAAGCGGTGTGTCAGGCGAAATCCGCATTGACTGACACTCCGTCTTCGCGAGCAAGCCCGCTCCCACAGGGGCCGAGTCCTCGCTGCACAAGACCATTGAGCAAAATTCCATGACTCCCTTGCCCGCACCTTTGCGCTGGCTGTATTCCCTTGAATGGCGCCGGGGTTTCTTCGACTGGGCACGCAGCGACGGCGTGACCTGGGTGTACATTTTCAAGGTGCTGTTCGCGGCGTTCCTGACCTTGTGGCTGGCCATGCGTCTTGAATTGCCGCAACCGCGCACCGCGATGATCACTGTGTTCATCGTCATGCAACCGCAAAGCGGTCAGGTGTTCGCCAAGAGTTTCTATCGCTTCCTCGGCACGTTGGCCGGGTCGGCGGTGATGGTCGCGTTGATTGCCCTGTTTGCGCAGAACACCGAGCTGTTCCTCGGCTCGCTGGCGATCTGGGTCGGCCTCTGCTCGGCCGGCGCGGCGCGTTATCGCAACTTCCGCGCCTACGGATTTGTGCTCGCCGGTTATACGGCGGCGATGATCGGACTGCCTGCACTGGCTCACCCCGACGGCGCGTTCATGGCAGCCGTCTGGCGTGTGCTGGAAATCTCTCTGGGGATTCTCTGCTCGACGCTGGTGAGCGCCGCGATCCTGCCGCAAACCGCCAGCGCCGCGATGCGCAATGCCTTGTATCAGCGCTTCGGCGTGTTTGCCCTGTTCGTCACCGATGGCTTGCGCGGTCGCAGCCGGCGCGAGGCATTTGAAGCGAACAACGTGCGGTTTATCGCCGAGGCGGTAGGTCTGGAAGGACTGCGCAGCGTCACAGTGTTCGAAGACCCGCACATGCGTCGGCGCAACGGGCGGCTCAGTCGCTTGAACAGCGAGTTCATGGGCATAACCACGCGCTTCAATGCGCTGCATCAGTTGCTCGAACGCCTGCGCAACAGTGGCACCGATCATGTTGTCGCGGCGATCAAACCGGGTTTGCAGGATCTGGCTGAAGTGCTCGACGGCTTCAGCGGTCGCGCCTTGACCAGTCCCGACGCTGCACGCCTGGCCAGCGCTTTGGCGACCTATAAGGAAAACTTGCCGGCGCGGGTCCGCAGCCTGCGGGCGAGCTTTCAGGAGAGTGATCCGAGCGACGCCGAGCAGCTGGATTTTCACACCGCCTACGAGCTGCTTTATCGCTATGTCGACGACCTGCACAGTTATGCACAGACCCATGCGTCCCTGGCCGATCACAGCCACGAACGGGAACGTTGGGACGAGCCCTTCACCCCGCAAACCAATTGGCTGGCCTCGGCGGCATCGGGCATTCGCGCAGCATTCATTCTCGTGGTGCTCGGCAGTTATTGGGTGGCCACCGCGTGGCCGAGCGGGGCGACCATGACCCTGATCGCCGCCGCCACCGTCGGCCTTTCAGCGGCGACACCGAACCCCAAACGGATGGCGTTTCAGATGGCCTGCGGGACGTTGCTCGGGGCGCTGATCGGCTTCGTCGAGATGTTCTTCATCTTCCCCTTGATCGACGGTTTTCCGTTGCTCTGCGTGATGCTCGCGCCGGTGATCGTGATCGGGGCGTTCCTGACTTCACGGCCGCAATACGCCGGGGTTGGCCTGGGGTTGCTGATCTTCTTCAGCACCGGTTCGGTGCCGGACAACCTCACGGTTTACAACCCTTACGCCTTCATCAACGATTACATCGCCATGATCATGGGTATGTTGGTGTGCGCGGCGGCCGGGGCGATCATTTTGCCGCCCAACAGTCGCTGGTTATGGCGGCGCCTGGAGCAGGATTTGCGCGGGCAGGTGGTGTACGCCATCAGCGGCAAACTCAAAGGTTTGGCATCGAGTTTCGAAAGTCGCACTCGCGATCTTTTACATCAGGCCTATGGCCTCGCAGCGGGACAGCCGCAGGTGCAACGGGACTTATTGCGCTGGATGTTCGTGGTGCTGGAAGTCGGCCATGCGATCATCGAGTTGCGCAAGGAACAGGCGATTCTGCCGGTACACCCGGCCTATGCCGAATCCCAACCGTGGCGTCAGTCAATCCGGGCGATGGGGCGTTCGCTGGTGCGACTGTTTCTGCAACCCGGCCCGAGCAATCTGCAGCGTGCGCTGGTCGCGGTCGACCACGCGATAAGCCGCGTGCAGGCCACCGATGAGCCCTTCGCGCCGCACTTCGATACCTCGGCGTTGCGTCGGGTGAAGAGTTACCTGCACTTCATCCGCACCTCGCTGCTTGACCCGCAATCGCCACTGGCCGGCTACATAAAAGCTAGTGCCATCGCCAAGCCCCAAGGACTTGAACATGCCTCGTGAAATCGCCTTCCACGGCGTGTACATGCCGACCATGACCCTGATGTTTTTCATTGCCGCGGCGCTGGCCTGGGCGCTGGATCGGTTCCTGTCCGGGTTCGATCTGTACCGCTTCTTCTGGCACCCGGCGCTATTGCGCCTGAGTCTGTTTACCTGTCTGTTTGGCGCTCTTGCGCTGACTGTTTACCGTTGACTCTCTACCACTGAGAATGCCCTGATGAAAAAGCTTTTCAGCCTGCTCGCAACCCTGTTGGTGTTGGCCCTCGCCCTGTGGATCGGCCGGACCCTGTGGGTGCATTACATGAACACGCCCTGGACCCGCGACGGCCGGGTGCGCGCCGACATCATCAACGTTGCCGCCGACGTTACCGGTGAAGTGGTGGATGTGCCGGTGCGCGACAACCAGTTGGTGAAAAAGGGCGATTTGCTGATGCGCATCGACCCCGAGCATTACCGCATCGCGGTGAAACAGGCACAGTCGCTGGTGGCCTCGCGCAAAGCCACGTGGGAGATGCGCAAGGTCAACGCCCATCGCCGCGCCGACCTCGACAACCTGGTGATCTCCAGGGAAAACCGCGACGATGCCACCAACATCGCCGACTCGGCCCTGGCCGATTACCAGCACGCCCAGGCACAGCTGGAAGCCGCCGAACTGAACCTCAAACGCACCGAAGTGCGCGCGGCTGTGGACGGCTATGTGACCAACCTCAACGTCCATCGCGGCGACTACGCGCGCATTGGCGAAGCGAAAATGGCTGTGGTCGACATGAACTCGTTCTGGGTTTATGGCTTCTTCGAAGAAACCAAACTGCCGCATGTGCGCGTGGGCGATAAAGCCGACATGCAATTGATGAGCGGCGAAGTGCTCAAGGGGCATGTGGAAAGCATTTCTCGCGGCATCTATGACCGGGATAATCCCGAAAGCCGCGAGCTGATCGCCGATGTGAACCCGACCTTTAACTGGGTGCGCCTGGCGCAGCGGGTGCCGGTGCGGATTCATATTGATGAAGTGCCGGAGGGTGTGCTGTTGGCGGCGGGGATTACTTGCACCGTTGTGGTGAAACAGGCTGTCGAGGGGTAACTGACAGACCGAGCCGTCTGCTTCGCGAGCAAGCCCGCTCCCACACTTGATCTACTTTGTGCACATATTTTGTGTTCACTGAAGATCAAATGTGGGAGCGGGCTTGCTCGCGAATGAGGCAACTCGGTCCCTCAGGTAGATGTTCGACAGTTCACTCCTTGCAAAACGTCTCATGCAAATGCCGCCAAACCACCTTGCCATCGGCCAGTTTCTCGAACACCACCGAAGACCGTCGATCAGAATGCAACCCCGTCGCATCGGTCTGCTGCTCGCGGTAACTCACCACCGCGCCACCGTCGTATAGCGCAACACCGCGCAACTCGCTGAGCTCAATCCTGAACCCGAGCTTCTTCCCGCCCGCCAGCAGAAACAGTTCATTCAACGCCTCGAAATCCAGCACCCGGCCCAACGGCGAGATCATGGAAAACTGTGGTGAAAAACGCATGAGCAATTGTTCAAGCTCGGATTCGTCCCGTTCTTCGGCCAACCAGTGCTCGATGGCTACGTGGGCCTGGATCACTTCGTCAAAGTATTCGGTGTAGTCGGTCATGCTGTTTCCTGAAGTTCTGTGGTGTCTGTTCCGACGCCTTCGCGGGCAAGCCTCGCTCCTACAGGTTATGCACCCATTTTGAGATGGCGCTCATCCTGTAGGAGCGAGGCTTGCCCGCGAACGCGTCAACCCGGTTTCAAAGCTGCCCGCGCAACCCGAACCGCTTCATCAGCCCCGACTCCAGCAACCCTTTGGGCAACAACCCCGCCATCAACGGCAACGCCCGGCTGCCATTACCCAAACGCACCAGACGCGGCGGTTTATTCTGCTGCACGGCCTTCAATAAACCGGCGGCAAATTCACTGGCCGGCGTCGGTTTGTCCTGAGACGCCTTGGCCCGTGCGCGAATACCTTCACGCAGCGGCCACCATGGCGATTGCTCGGTGATCAGTTGCTCAGCCTCTTGGCCGGCGTTCTTGGCGAAGCTGGAGGCGATAGCCCCTGGCTGAACTTCCATGACTCGCACGCCGAACGGTGCCAATTCCATGCGCAGCGCATCGCTCAAGGCATGCACCGCGGCTTTCGAGGCGCAGTAGGCGCCGGCAAACGGCGTGACCAGAACCCCGGAAACGCTGCCGATGTTCACCACCAGGCCCCTGGCCCGGCGCAGCACCGGGAACATCGCGCGAGTGACGCCGACGATGGCAAACACATTGGTTTCGAATTGCCGCTGCATGGCCGGCACACCGCCGTCGAGCAGCGGCCCCATGGCGCCGTAACCGGCGTTGTTGATCAATACATCAAGGCCGCCGCGTTGCTGATTGATCCGCTCGCTCAGTTGTTCGAGGGCCGGGCCATCGTTCACGTCCAGTTGCACGGCGGTGAACCCGGCGGCGGTTAGAGCGGCTACGTCTTCGGCTTTGCGGGCGCTGGCCCAGACTTCGTACCCGGCACTTTTGAAAGCGTCGGCGAGGGCGCGGCCAATGCCGCTGGAACAACCGGTAATCAACGCAACGGGCATGGCGCGGTCCTTGTGCAAAAAGAAAAGGGATCAGTCGGAGAAGCTACCCTGCAAACGCTCGGCGCGAAACTCCAGGGTTTGCGGGCGATAACCGGGGCGAAGGGGCGGCATAGGCAAGCAGTCTTCCCAATTGCCGCCGGCCTGCAATTCGCCGGGCCCGCGATAGCGCGGTGCGGCGTATTGATTGTCAGCCAGATTGACCGTATCGCCCGGTGCATAAGCGGCGATTCGCCAGCGCAGTTCGGTCAGCGGTACGTCGTTGCCGTTGTTCATCGTCAGCTTCAAGGGGCGATCCGCCGGGCAGTGCTCGGGCGCGTAGGTGATGCGCAGCTCCAGGCGCGCCAGTTGCTTGACCTCGCGGGTGTCCAGCCAGAACACCCACACCGCCACCAGGCCCAACCCGACAGCGGCGGCCATGGACACCGGCACGGCCTTGGACGGGTAGCGCAGCAGCAGGATCAGCCAGGTGATGACCAGCAGGACGCCGATGAACATGTGTGAACGCTCCTTGAACTCATAAACACCATCCTACCGAAGGGGCGCGGGAATGGACATTCGTGGAGCAAGATCGGTGGCCGTTGGTCGGTACTCTCATTTCTGATAGTAGCCAGGCATGTCCACGAACAGTTAGATGAGGACATACAGGCATGCAGGTCTTGACGATGGGAATGCACCACAAAACACCAAAGTTGTCCGTCGTCGACCCGCGCGGCTTGACCATCCGTACGGTGGACTATTGGCGTGCCGTCGAAAACCTGCCCACTGAAGCACGCATCAATCGCACGGCCCATGATGCTGCGGGCCACCCGATAAAACAGTGGGATCCGCGACTTTGGGCATTGCAGGTTGAAGATCCTCTGACTCCCCCCAATTCAACGACCGTGCATTCGCTGTCCGGCCGTGCGCTGTGTACCGTCAGCGTCGATGCTGGATTGCAACTGAGCCTGCCCGGTCTGGGCGACGAGATTTTGCTGGCATGGGACAGCCGAGGTACACGACGCGAGGTTGAATACGACGAGCTGCTTCGTCCTGTGGCAGTGTTCGAGCAGGGCGCAACTGAGGCGCGAAGGTCCGTTGAACGCATGACCTATGGCGGTCCCGATCAGGGCGACCAGAATCAATGCGGGCAGTTGATCCGTCATGATGATCCCGCCGGGACGGTGCTGTTCGAGGCATTTTCGATCACCGGCCAATGCGTGAGGCAAGTCCGTCACTTCACCCTGGACCCTGTTGCCCCCGACTGGCCGGAGCTGGAAGCCGATCGCGAACGGCTGCTTGAGCCTGGTGACGGTGCGTCGTCGACGTGGCGTTTCGGTCCACAGGGTCATGTGCTGGAACAGGCCGATGCCAAGGAGAATCGCCAGGTCTTCCACCTGACGCTTGATGGGCAGTTGCGTGAGGCGCGACTGCAACTCCATGGGCTGACCACCTGGCAAACGCTGGTGCGCGATATTCGGTATAGCGCGCAGGGGCAGGTCGAACACGAAACCGCTGGTAACAACGTACAGACGACCCTCGTTTACCGCCCCGAAGACGGTCTGCTGATGGAGTGCCGGGCACAGGATGCCAGTGTCGGACTGTTGCAACACCTGATCTACGATTATGACCGGATGGGCAATGTTCTGAGCATCGAGGACAGGGCACTGTCGGTGCGTTACTTCAACAATCAGCGCATCGATCCCCTCAGTCGCTTTATCTACGACAGCCTGTATCAATTGATCGAAGCCTACGGCTGGGAGGAGGGCACTCTCCAGCAAGGGCCGGCGTCGGTGGGACGGGTCGATCCGGCGGCGGTCAGCAACTATCACCAGACCTACCGCTATGACGAGGGCGGGAACCTGCTGACGCTGACACACGTCGGCACGCAGAGTCGGGGGCGCGAACTGAAAGCGGCGCGCTACAGCAATCGTTGTCTGCCCTGGCACAACGGCGTGCCGCCGACCGAAGAGGACATCGCCGCGGCGTTCGACGCCAAGGGCAATTTGCTGGAGCTGGATCAGGGGCGGATCCTGAATTGGGATCTGCGTAATCAGTTGCAGTCGGTCAGCCCGGTGGAGCGCGTCTCCGGGCTCAATGACCGGGAGTCCTATGTCTACGATGGCGGTGGGCAGCGGGTACGCAAAATCCGCTCATTGCAGACCAATGCCCGGACCGTGGTGGCTGAAGTGCGTTATCTGCCGGGGCTTGAGATGCGCAGCGATAACGGCACGGGAGAAGTATTGCAGGTCATCACCGCCCAGGCGGGACTCAATAGCGTGCGGGTGCTGCATTGGGAAACAGCGCCACCGTCCGGTATCGCCAACGATCAATACCGCTACAGCCTGGTCGATCACCTGAAATCCTGCACGCTGGAACTCGCCGATGACGTGCGAATTATCAGTCAGGAAACCTACTATCCCTTTGGCGAAACGGCTTGGTTTGCCGGGGCGGGCGTCGTTGAAGCGAGTTACAAAACGATTCGTTATTCGGGCAAGGAGCGGGATGCGACGGGGCTTTATTACTATGGGTACCGCTATTACATCCCGTGGTTGCAGCGCTGGGCTAATCCGGATCCGTCGGGTGATGTCGATGGTTTGAATCTGTTCTTGATGGTGCTGAATAACCCGGTGACGTTCATTGATTCATTTGGCCTGCAACACGATGTAGTAGGGAATTACGAAATCGACATCGGCAGGCTTCAGCGAATGGGATTGAAAGCTAAGGCACTGAGCGCAAAAGTCATGATATTTGACGAAAAGACCGAAAAATTCAAACCCAGCTCCGGGTTCAAAGCGGTGGAGGTGGGTGTGGATATCAAGTACGCCGTTGGCAAGGATGAGCTGAAACGCAGCTTGACGGAGTACAAGCGCGTGTTCAAGCATGCTTCGAGGATGTTTATGGACTCCGAGACAGGTGACACCCGGATGAATCTGGTGCTTGGAGAAGGCATCTCATCAGAGATGTTGAAGTTGGCGAATAAGGATTTTCAGAAGCCCCAGATTACCGAGGCGGATCCTGGAGGTGCCTGGCCAAAAAAAATCGTCGAGAACAGGTTCTTTGCGATTTTGAAGAAAGAGGACAAGCTGAAAGCTGCGGGAACCCGGCAAATCTACGCAATTGCGGCAATTTCCACCACGACGCGCATGGGGGCGGCCAGTAATGACACAGAGGCCAAGGTGGAGTATTTGGTGGCCAACCCCGCTTCCCAGCTGAAGGCAAACGAACTGAAAATTGCCGCGGATGTCGGGGTCATGTCGAAAGACGTCTCGAATGTACGAGGCGTGGGCAACTTTCTGACGCTCAAATCGCTGAACAGAATAAACAAGACCAGCAAGTTGGTAAAAATTACTACCCGAGCGGTCAACCCAAGGTCAGCGGCCATTGCCTCGAAATCGGGTGCCATCTGGATGGGATAGAAAAAGCCCCCGCCCAACCCACTGCGGATAGGGAACGCAGCGGGCTGGATGGGGGCTTCTTGTCTTACTGAGCGTTACTGCGCGATGGTTTTCACCGACACGCCACGCTCGATGGGGTTGGAGCGACCGTAGATATCTTCAAACCGCTCGATATCGTCTTCACCCAGGTAGCTGCCCGATTGCACTTCGATGATCTCGAGTGGAATCTTGCCTGGGTTGCGCAGACGGTGAACCGAGGCGATCGGGATGTAGGTCGATTGGTTTTCAGTCAGCAGGAACACGTTTTCGTCGCAGGTCACTTCAGCAGTGCCACTGACCACGATCCAGTGTTCGGCGCGGTGGTGGTGCATCTGCAGCGACAGGCATGCGCCCGGCTTGACCGAGATGCGCTTGACCTGGAAGCGACCGCCCATGTCGACCGAGTCGTAGGAGCCCCACGGACGATAGACTTCGCAGTGGGTCTGGGTTTCGCTGCGGCCCTGCGCGTTGAGGGTGTTGACCATCTGTTTCACGCCTTGGACCTTGTCCTTGTGGGCGATCATCATGGCGTCCTTGGTTTCGACGACCACGATGTTTTCCAGGCCGATCACCGACACCAGTTTTCCGTTGCCGTGGATCATGCAGTTCTTGCTGTCCTGGATGACCACATCGCCTTTGGTGACGTTACCGTTGGCGTCTTTTTCATTGACTTCCCACAGCGACGACCAGCAACCGACGTCGCTCCAGCCTGCGGTCAGCGGCACGACGCAGGCGCGCTGGGTTTTTTCCATCACCGAGTAGTCGATGGAATTGTCCGGGCAGCAGGCGAAGGTGGCAGCGTCGATGTCGACGGTGTCGGCATCCTGTGCGCTACGTTCCAGCGTCAGTACGCAGGTGTCGTAGATGTCCGGATCATGCTTTTTCAGTTCTTCGAGGAAACGGCTGGCGCGGAACAGGAACATGCCGCTGTTCCAGAAGTAACCACCGGACTGAACGAATTCGGTGGCGCGTTTCACGTCAGGTTTTTCGACGAAGTGCGAGACACGGCTGACGCCTTCCGGCAGCAGGGCATCGTTGGTGGACTTGATGTAGCCGTAACCGGTTTCCGGTTTGGTCGCCGGCACGCCGAACAGCACCATCTCGCCACGCTCGGCTGCCACAGTGGCCAGGGCCAGGGCGCGTTGCAGGGCTTTCTGGTCTTCCAACACGTGGTCGGCCGGCAGCACCAGCATCAACTCGTCGCGACCTTCATTGACCAGCATCATCGCGGTCAGGGCCACGGCCGGCGAAGTGTTGCGGCCAAAGGGTTCCATCAGCACGCGCTGCACGTCCAGGTTGCGGGCGCTCAACTGCTCGTTGACGATGAAACGGTGTTCCTTGTTGCAGACCACGATCGGGGTGTCCATGCCTTCGAACACCAGGCGCTCCAGGGTTTGCTGGAACAGCGTTTGTTCGCCGGTCAGGGCGAGGAATTGCTTGGGGAATTGCTTACGCGAAAGCGGCCAAAGACGTGAGCCGCTACCACCTGACAAGATCACCGGAATCATGTTGTTACTCCTTCAAAATCGATTGGTTAGAGCTACTGCGTTCTGTCGTTTCACTCTTGTTCTTGTTCCGTGTCCGAATTGACACCTCGGTCCCTTGTGGGAGCGGGCTTGCTCGCGAA
This sequence comes from Pseudomonas sp. PDM24, assembly GCF_019218905.1. Lineage (NCBI taxonomy): Bacteria > Pseudomonadati > Pseudomonadota > Gammaproteobacteria > Pseudomonadales > Pseudomonadaceae > Pseudomonas > Pseudomonas sp. PDM24. Next base: position 303,932 of record NZ_JAHUWR010000007.1, read on the forward strand.
AGCGGTGGGTCAGCCAACATCATCGTTGAGTGTGAAACCGTATTCGCGAGCAAACCCGCTCCCACAGGGATATGGGTCAATCCGGCAAATGTGTTAGCGCGTCGAAACCGGGCGTTTTACCCACACTGGCGACAGGCTGCTGCCGCTACCGGTGACGTACAGCACCGCGGCTTCGCCTCGTTCCAGGGCAACCGGTTTCACGTCGCCGACTTTGGTGGCGCCGTCGTACAGGGCCAGGCTGACTTTCACCGGGTTGATTTCACGCTCGCCACGGCCCTTGGCTGCCACAGACGGGACCACTTCGGTCTTGCCGTCGGCAGTTTTCAGGGTCAGGGCCTTGTCGCTGAGGTTCTGTACGCGAACCAGGGATTTCTGCTTGTTCTTGAACGGCGGCTCTTCGATCAGTTGTGGTGCGCCGCTGGCGTTGTTGACCAGGGTGTAATAGTGGTCGCCGGCCAATTTCACCGGCAGGGTCTGGCTGCCGACCTTGGCGCTGTAATCGCCGCCCGGCATGAAGCTGAAGTCGGTGCTGGACAGCGGCGCGACTTCGCTCAGGTTGGTGGTGCCAACAGTGGCGCTGACTTCAGCGTTACCGGCGTTGTAGACACGCACGAAACTGGAGCCTTTCGGTGCGGTCGGGCCGTAGAGTGCGGCGTCACCGGCGAAGGCCTGCATCGACAGCACGCTCATGCCGGCGACGAGAGCAACTGCTTTTAGGGAGCGAGCGGCGAGACGGCGAGGAGTAGTAGTGAAAGTCATGGTGTACCTCTCTTTCAGTTTTGCGCCCGGTCGGGCGTCTCGGATTTAGTGTTTGCAGCTACGTTTTGTTGGTTTACGCCGGCTTGTTTAAGCTCTGCGACCCACTGCGGGTCGGCGTCACCGATTTCGTTGTTCACAGGCAGATATCGTTCAGGGAACTCCCAGATCAGCACTTGTGGCGGGCTGTTCTTGAAGGCATCGCTTTTCAGGTAGCTGAGCATCGGCAGAATCGGGCCATGGCCGTCTTCGGCGTAATTGACCACGTCGCTGTGCAACGCTTCTTTCAGCGCACCGACGAAGTTCCAGTTCGGGTTGGCGCTGTAGCTGGTGCCAATCAGGGCCACCGGCACTTCAGTGTTGGCAAACAGGGCGTCATCACCGGCAGGCTGATCCTGGGCCGCCACGGTGTTGCGCTTCTGCAAAGGCTCCTGCGCCGGCATCAGGTTTTCGAACAGAGGGTCCAGCGGCAGGAACAAACGCAGGTCGCCCTTGTGCGTCACCTTCTCCGCAGGTTCGGTGACGAAGTTTTGCGGTTCGCCGCTGAGCGGAGCTTTGTCGGCGATGGTTTTGGCCAGAGTCTGGGCAGCGACTTGCGCGCCTTCCGGGGTCCAGTGGGTGTCGGTGCGCAGGAACACTTGCTGACCGTCTTGCTTGGCCTTTTGCAGCGGGCCGAGCAGGTCAGGGGCGAGGATCTTGTCGGCCGCCACACGAGCGTGGAAGTCCTTGTACAGATTGGCGTGGATACTTGCCGGCTTCTCTTCACCCAGATGTTCCGGGTACAGACGCGTCTTGGCCGGGACAATCGCCATCACCAGTTGCACGCCTTGTTTTTTCAAGGTCTGGCGCACGCCTTCGACCAGCGCGTAGTTGCCCTGCAGGTTCAACTCTTCGTTGACGATCGGGTGGAACTCTTCATCGCTGTAGAGCCACTGATCGCGACCGAGCACCACGCCCGGACGACCTTCGTTGAACAGTTTGAAATCCAGCGCGGCCCAAAGATTTGTGCCCAGGCGCTTGATCGGGAACTCGTCGTCGTAGTGCGTCTCGACGGCTTTGGTCCAGCGACCGTTGAGCACGGTCGCATCGGCGTTGGTACTGAAGCCGAAGAAGCTGCGTACCGACCACACGCCCAGGACCAGCAAGGTCACCAGGAACAGGGCGATGTAGAAGATGCGTAATGAGCGGGTCATAGTCAGATCCCTCAGAACTGGAAGTAAAGGAACGGCGAGAAGCTTTGCGCCGAGAGTTTGAGAATCGAGGCGATGAACAGCAGCAGTACCAGGGCGCGCATCACGTAACGGGACCAGTCAGCGGTCCAGTAGGCCGGTTGCACAGTCGCTTCAACGCCGACGGTGTAACCCGGTTCGTGGATGCTGGCCGGGTTGTCACCCGGTACGGCTTTGATCATTCCAGGCGTAGCCGCGGCAGGGCCATCGGCCTCGACGTTGACGGCAGGCTTGGTCTTGACCGGCGGCCGGTTGGTGTAGAAATCACGGATGCCGAAGAACGCCAGGGTGACGTAGGCCACCACCAGGGTTGCTACTTGCAGACCGGTGAGGCTGGCCTGGTTGAGTTCCGACAGCGACCATTCGCCGAAGCTGAACATCGCACCGTACATGCGACCGGCGACGTGCAGGTTTTCCGAGCGGAAGATCACCCAGCCCATGACAACAAGCAGGAAGGTCAGCGCCCAACGGATCGGGTTGATGCTGCGCGGCGAAGTGTTCAGGCCGAGGGCCTTTTCGATCGCCAGCCACATGCCGTGCCAGGCACCCCAGACGATGTAGGTGATGTTCGCGCCGTGCCACAGACCACCGAGCAGCATGGTCAGGAACAGGTTGCGATAGGTCATCAGCGTACCTTTACGGTTACCGCCGAGGGTGATGTACAGATAGTCACGCAACCAGGTCGACAGGCTGATGTGCCAGCGACGCCAGAACTCGGTGATCGACTGGCTGATGTACGGCTGTTTGAAGTTTTCCATGAAACGGAAACCCATCATCAAGCCCAGACCAATCGCCATGTCGCTGTAGCCGGAGAAGTCGAAGTACAGCTGCGCGGTGTAGGCCAGGGCGCCGAGCCAGGCATCGCCCGTGGTCGGGTTCTGCAAGGCGAAGCAATGGTCGGCCACCACCGCCAGGGTGTCGGCGATGAAGACCTTCTTGATGAAGCCCTGCATGAACCGCGTGGCACCTTCGGAGAACTTGTCGAGGGTGTGGGTGCGGTTGTTGAACTGGTCGGCCAGATCACGGAAACGCAACACGGGACCGGCGATCAAGTGCGGGAAGATCGCCACGAATGCGGCAAAGTCGATCAGGTTGCGGGTCGCCGGGGTATCACCACGGTAGACGTCGATGATGTAGCTGATGGACTCGAAGATGTAGAACGAGATCCCGATCGGCAACAACACGTGAGTCAGGATGAACGGCGACAGACCGACCGAGGTCATCATCGCGTTGATGCTGTCCACACCGAAGTTGGCGTACTTGAAGTAGCCGAGGATGCACAGGTCGACGCCCACGCCCAGGAGTAGCCAGCGCTGGGCCGGTTTGGTCCGAACGCCTGCCGCACCGACTTTCAGGCCGATCCAGTAGTTCCACAGCGTGACGGCTGCGAACAGCGCAAGGAAGTCCACACGCCACCAGGCGTAGAACACGTAGCTGGCGATCAGCAGCAGCAAGTTGCGATAGCGTATTCCGCTCAAGTAGTACATGCCGAGAAAGATCGGCAAGAACAGAAACAGGAACACGTTGGATGAAAATACCATCCCGATCTCTCCATGTTTAACCAACAGTCAAGGGCCAAGGCCCCCCCAAACCCCCCATCAAAATCCTGGGTGGTTGCATTACATTTCAAACCGCCGCGAGCCTCGCTCCTACAGGGTTTGCGTGTGTCCTAAGAACCTTTGTTGCCTTTCTCGCTGGCCGGGTCGTAGACCTTGGTCAAATCCCCGCCGAGGCGGAAGGTCTTGAACGGCTGCATTTTGTGTTTCTGTGCCAGCACATCCGGCGTGCAGGTGTAGAGCGAGCAGAACGGTTCGAGCCAGGCGAATTTCGAATCGACCTTGAGGTCGGTCATGTCCTGTTCTTTACCGTTCTTCTCCTCGAATTCATCCGGGTCTTCCACGCCTGCAAGCACGCGATCACCCAGGCGTTTCAAGGCGCCGTTGTTTTCCTGGCGCAAATCGACACCGTTGACCTGAGCGAAACTGGCGATCATCGCCAGTGGCGGCAGGGCATAGTTGTGATAGGCGAGGGCGCGTTGCTGGCGCTTGAGCTCGTTGGGCAGGAAGCCTTGGGCGTCGACCTGATTGACGCCGACCTTGTATTCCTTGACGGCCCAATCGAACAGATCGCGGCGGTTGGTGGCGACCGACGTGGCCATCACCGACCAGGCGGCCCAGTACGAGTGGTTGTTGGTTTGCTCGAGCGGCAGGTTGTCCCAGTCGCTGACCACCTGATCAGCCATTTTGCTGAACCAGGCTTCAATCACTTGCGCTTCTTCCTGGTGGGTAGCCAGTGGGTGCGAGTCAGAGAACTTCAGGCGGACATAGGACGAAGCCATGCTGCCCAAGGCCCATTTGCGCATGGACTTGCCGGTATGGTTGAAGTCCTTGGACATCAACGCGTCGGCCTTCGCCCAGGCAGTCAACCAGTTGAGCGTGCATTCCAGTTGTTCCGGACGACCGTCACGCATGAACTGCATCACCCGCTTGCTGGTGGCGCGCTCGATCTTGGTGATGTCGGCGGTGGTGTCGCGGAAGGCTTTTTCCGATGCCTCGTTCAGGGTCGAACGGGCCTTGTCGGAACCTTCGTATTTACTGCGAAATTGCAAGGCACCGGTGTAGGGCGTCGGCATCGCGTCGCAGCCTTCACTCTTGTCGCCGGTTTTGACTTTTTCAATGGGCGCAAAGTAACCCTGGGGCGGGCGAAGTGGCGCGGCAGCCTGGGTGGCGCCGGCGAACATCGCCAGCGTCAGCAGGGAGGGCGCGAGTAACTTTTTCAGCGTTCGGGTTTGCATGCAGTTCATAAGAGGTAGCCTCATTGCCCGGCTTGAGCGGTACGCTGCTCGGCGCCGGAGAACACGTTGCGTTTGCAGATTTTCGCTTCGACTTTCTGAGGCGTGGTACCTGGTTTTTCAGGTCCCTGGACTTCGACGGCCAGCAGATTCTGCGAGGCCCAGTCTTCGTCCGTGCGCAACTCGAAGGCGAAACGCCCGTCGGTTTCGGATGTTTCCGGTTTGTCGATCTTGATGTCCTCATGGCGCCCGTTCATGTACCAGAGGGTGGCTTGCAAGGTTTTCACCGAGGTGTCGGCGAAGCGGATATCGACCTGGTGGCTGCTGTTGCGCAGGTCCAGGTTCTTGCTGTTGACCATCAATTCGTTTTTGCCCGGTTTCAGCGTGGCGCTGGCGCTCATCTGCGCATCTTTGCCTTCGCAACCGTTGTCCAGCAGCGCCATCATTTGGCGGTAGATGGTTTCCTGATCGAGGCGATAAAGCGGCGAGAATTCCCAGATGAGGATTTTCGGCGGTTTGGTCTGGAACTCTTCACTGCCCAGGTACTGCAGCATCGAACCTTCCAGGCCACCGCCGGGGAACGCCACGTTGAGGATGTCGGCGCCGATGGCCTCTTCGAGGAAACCGGCGAAGTTGTAGTTCTTGCCACTGTGGCTGGTGCCGACCAGGGTGATTTCCGGATTGCCGGAATCACTGAACAGGTCGCCATCGCCCGCTTCGCCTTTTGGCTCGGTGGTGAACTGATCCATGTACTGGATCGCGTAGCTGGTGCCACAGAGTTGACCAGCCATGTTGTGTAACGTTCCGGTCTTGCCCATGCGACCCGACTTATGGGTCTCGAATTCACGCTTGGGAACGTCGGCGAAGGCCGGCAATTGCTTGACCTTCTCGGCAACGATTTTCGCTGTGCGCTGGGCGCCATACGGCGTCCAGTGTTGGTCGCCGCGGAAGTAGAAATCGTGAGCCGGCAGGGTGTCGGGCAGCGATTCGTTGGTCAGCGGCGACAGGTCCGGGACCACGTAGCCCATCTGCGCGAAACGCCCGAGCATGGTTTTGTAGTTCTTCAGCGCCTTGTCGAAATCGTAGCTCGCCTTCTCTGCCGGGTTCAGCTTGTTGCGGTTCACCAGGCCACGGGTCGGCTGGTAAACGATGACCAGTTCCACGCCTTTGCTCTTGAACGCATCGTGCAGTTGTTTCATGCGTTTGTAGCCAGCGGGTGTGGTGTCGAATTCGGTGCGCAAGTCTTCTTGCGTACGGAACAGCCAATCGCCCTGCGCCTGCACCAGTGTGGTGAAGTTCTGCTGATAGCGGGTGGTGTAGTTCTTCGGGTCGTGGGCTTCAGGGCAGAGGTTGCAGCAATCATCGGCCTTGAAGCTGGGGGCTTTGGCGTCTTCGGCACGTACGCCAGTGCTCGCCGCAAGAATGCCAGCGGTCAGGGCCGACAGGCTGAGTAATTTGATCAAGTGTGGGTGCATAAAATTATCCTCAGTCCTGCATTTTGGTCTGGCGTTCGACTGGGTCGATCAGCACGGCTTTCTGCTGGCGCACCAGCAGGTCGAGAATTTCATCCTGGCGTTCGCCGAGGATCCCCGAGAAGCTGATGCCGCTGGATTTGGTCGGCGCGAGCATCGACACGCGATACAGCTCCACGCTCAGCGGCGAGTCGATCGACAGTGGTCCGCTGCCATTGGCGGCCAGCTCACCACCGACCACAATCAGGGACACCTGGGCGTCGAACGGGTCGAGCTTGATGTCCCGGTCGGTGTCGCTCAGGTCTTTGATGTGCCCGTAGACACCGGTCAGGCCGTTGGCCATCGAGACGTTTTCATACAGGCGAATGTTCACGCTGTTACGAATACGGATGCCGTGGCGCTTGTTGCTGATCACCTTGTTGCCCCACAACAGGTTGTCGGCACTCTCGTAGAGGGTGATGCCGTCGGTGTGGTTCTTGTAGATCTCGTTGTAGGCGATCAGGTTGTTCACACTGTTACGGTCGATCACCAGACCCGACAACTTGTTGTCGTAGCTGCGGTTGTTGAAGATGAAGCTGTCATTGACCTCACGGGAAATAATGATCCCGTGCTTCTTCTTGGTCCCGAACACCGTATTGTCGGCGATGATCAGACCGTGGGAACGGTCATGGGGGTCGATGCCGTAGACGATGTTGTCTTTGTAGGTGTTGCCCTTGACCACGAAGTCGCGGGTTTCGTAGCAGTAGAAGCCGTACCACATGTCCGAGAACTCGGAGCCGACGATCCAGCCGGTCGGTTCAGGGCGCTTGAGCACCTTGGCCATGTTCGGCGTGTATTGGGAAATACTCACGCCGTAGGACTTACTGTTGGCGTAACCGAAACTGGCGATCTTGCTGTTGGCAATGTAGGTCTCGGTGCCACCCCAGGACAGCAGGAACGGACGGAACTCCTTGGGCGACTTGAAGGTCGCCGGGCCGTTTGCCTTCTCGCTCCAGCCAGTGATTTTGCTGTCACGCACGAACAGCTGGCCGTCGTTGACCAGGAACGAACCGGCCTCTTGGGACAGGCGCAATTCCTGGGTCTGCTTGTCGATTTCCAGAATGCCCTTGTTACCCACCACGATCGGCAACTTCGCCAGGAACACGCCCGGCGAGGTTTCGCTGAAGTACTGCTTGGGCAGCTTCTTCGCCAGGTCCTTGAGGTTCATGTAGCCGTCGTCGACGAAGATCGCCTGCGGGATGCCATGCTGACGCACCACCCACTCGGCCATCTTGTTGTCGCCGCCGATGAAGTCCTTCAGGGCGTTTTCCTGCATCATCCGGCGCACGCTGATCTTGCCGGGTTTGGTGCGCACGATTTTCGCGGCGATGGCTTCGGCGGTGTAGCCAGAGGTGTCCGGCAGTTTCGGCTTGGCCAAGTCCAGCGGCGCGGTTGGCGCGCTGCTGACGGTGTAGGTCTTGGCCTGTTGCAGCCCTTTAGCTATGGTCGCCGATTTGCCCTGTTGCACAGGCTTGGCCGGTTCGACGGTGGCGAAGGCGGCTGCGCTGGCGAGCAGCAGCGCGCCGGCCAGCAGGCTGATCGAGCCTTTCTTGGCACTGTTCATGTCGGGCACTCCCTTCGCGGTTTGCATCAGAAGCGCCAGACCACGTCGACAAACGCGCGGTGCATGTAGGAGTCGACTTCTTTGCCATACGCATCGCCAGGCTTGAACACACCACCACGGAACCGTACCAGTGCTGAAGGCTCATCGATCGACTGGCTCAACGCTGCTGGCAGCAGGCCTTGCTTGAAGTACTTGGTGACCACCAGGTCCATTTCCTGACCGAGGTCTTTGTTGCCATCTTCCAGCGGCAGAGAGGTGCTGGAGAGGATTGCGCCGGTCACGTCGTCGGTGTTGTTTTCGACGGCGTTGATGCCATTGCTGCCCACCGGCTTGTTGCCGTCCACGCGCCAGAACTTGTGGTAGATCAGACTGGCGTCGTATTCGTCGTTGAGCATCCACGAGCCGAACAGGGTAGCGGTCTGCATATTGTTCATTTCGCCACGGAAGGCTTCGCCGAAACGGTGAACCCGCGAGCGTGTACCGGTGTAGTTCGAGCGATTGCTTTCCAGACCGGTCTGTTCGTACTCGGCGCTGGCACGGGCATAGGCCGCACCGACTTGCCACTGCGGATCGAGGCGCAGACGCAGGCCGATATCGGTGGCCCAGCCATTGAGGTCTTCACCACGTTTGGCTTCGGTCGGGCGCGTGCCATCGGCGTTCAGCGGGTTGACCGTGTCGGTGTCGCCGCTCATGCCGGTGATGCTGCCCCAGTAATTAACGGTGTTGGTGTTGCGCCAGTTGTAGGCATCGCTATCGGCGGTAAGGCCGAGCCAGCTGATGTCGCCATTCTGTTTTTTATCCAGCGAATCGCCGGCAACGCCCGGCTCCGGGTAGTCGAGCTTGCCGTCATCGTGAGTGTGATGACCGCGAATGCCGACCCAGTTACCCGGCGACCATTGAGTGGCAACGTCGCCGAAAACGTGCAGGCGATCTTCGTCCTTGGGTGCCAGCTCTTTCAAGTCGGTGCGGTATTCGCTGAAGCGTTCGGCGATACCGACGTTGGCGCGCAACAGGGTGGTGTCGAAGGTCCAGTTCAGGGCTTCGATGTTGGTGTCGCGCCATTGGCCGTCGTCGTTGCGCAGGCGTTGGCGACCGAGCTTGAGGATCTCGCCAGGGTAGGGCGTGAGGCCGCTGTAGCCGACCCAGAACTCGCGCATCGCCAGGTAGTTCTTCTTGGTTTTGCGATCACCGTTGTCGGTGGTCTGGGTACCGTCGCTGTCGGACTGTTGCAGGGTGTCCGTTTCGATGATGTCGGTGGACGTCACGGCCTGGCCCATGGCGTAGGCGCTCCACGCGCCGCTTTCGCCGTATACCCATGGACGCAGGTCGAGGCCAACGCCGTTAACGTCGCCGCCACTGGCAGTGCCCAGGTCACGGTCGTCTTCGGACTGGCCGGTAACTTTGACTTCGAGGCCGAAGTTCTTGTCTTCGGTCAGGGCCGCCAGGGTCGGGCACGACCACAACAGGGCGAATGTAAGGCCAATACCGGCCTTCACGAATGGATTAAGCTTCATAGGGATTCCTCGCCGTCTTCTTCTTGCAGGGCGTGCAGTTCCAGCGTGTCCGGACTCACGGCACTACGAATGGCCTGCTCTTGTTTCAGCAGGCGTTGGGCCTCGGCCAGCCGGTCAGGCGGCAGTTGCGCTTCGATGGTTTGCGCAAGCTCATTGGCTTGTGGGGTGTTTTGAGCCTTCGCCAATTGGCTGAAGACATAAGCGTTGACCGGGTCGGGTCGGGTGCCCTTGCCTTGGGAGAACAGTTGGGCAATGGCGAAATCGGCGCTGTTCTGGCCGTTACGCGCAGCGGTCAGCAAGTGATCCAGGGCTTTTTGCGGATAGACCTTGCCCAGATAACCACGACGGTAAATCTGGCCGAGGTAGTAATCGGCGGCGACTTCCCGGCCGACGGCTTTCTTGAAGTGCTCTTCGGCGACCTTGGCGTCGGCCGGCACCATTTTGCCTTCGAAGTAGAGCTTGCCCAGCAACAGTTCGGCGCGGGGCTGATCAGCGGCGCGGCCGTTGTCCAGGTACTTCATCATGGTGTCGACGTCGCCCAGTTCCGGGAAGTCGTAGAGCAATTGCGCCAGGCTGACCCAGGATGCCGGGTAGCCAGGTGCGATGCCTTCGAGCAGCGACTGAGCGGTTTTCTCGTCGGTCTTGCCCAGGCTTGCATCGCCCAGTACGCGAGCCACGCTGTCCACACGTTGCGCAGTGACGACGCCACGGCTTTGACCCGCCTGCATCTGCTTGATCAGTTCTGCCTGTTGCTCTGGCTGGCCGCGTTTCTGATAGACCGTGGCCAGTTCGACGTAGCAGATGTCGGTGGTGTTCAACGCGGCTTTGCAGATCTTTTCCACGTCATCCAGGTGTTGGTCGTAAGTGCCCTGAGTGCGATAGAGCAGCACTTGCGCCAGACCGGCTTCCGGTTTGCCTTCGGTGCGCCATTGGCTGATCTGCTGCTGCGCGTTGACGTTCGGGAAACTGTGCGGGTATTGCAGGTACAGCATCGCCAGCGGGATCAGGGTGTTGCCTTCGCCATTGGCCGAGGCTTTCTTCAACAGCGCTTCGGCTTCGAGATGTTCGGCTTCGGTGGCACCGGGTTTGGCCACCAGCAGACGACCCAGGCGAGCCTGAGCCCGCGGCGAGACGCTGGCCGCGGCACGGTAAGTCGCCTCGGCCTTTTTGATTTGCGCCGGGTCACGGCTGTCGACTTGCAGATCGGCCAGGCCAACCTGAGCTTCGCTGTAACCCAGGTCTGCCAGCTGCTGGTAGTTCTGCGCCGCCAGCGCGGTGTCGCCGCGCTTGAGGGCTTCATTGGCCAGACGCTGGTCGGGCAGGCCGGCGCAGCCGCTGAGGCTCACCGCTAACGCCAATGCACAGAGTGCACCCTTGTGGGAGCGGGCTTGCTCGCGAAGCAGGCGCTGCGGTGCATCAGGCAGACCGTGCTGATCCCTTCGCGAGCAAGCCCGCTCCCACAAGGTGTGCGGTGTGTTCAGGATTTTTGTGATGGTCACGGGCATGTCCTCTGTTTAAAGACCGGCGGCCATGGCTTTGTTGATCAGCCAGCTCAGGTTCGGGCCACGGGTGCTGTTCACTTCCACCGGGCGACCGGCGAAGGCGCTGTCCAGCGGCTCGTCAGGTTTGATCTGCACGCGGATGTCGGATGACAGGTCGGCGCTTTTCAGGCTGGTGCTGCTGACGATCTTGCCGGTACGGGTTTGGTCTTCGCCGGCGATCTGGAAGCTGACGGTGGTGCCAGGACGCACGTCGCCGAACTGGCGATAGGAGAAACGCGCTTCAACGTTGGCTTCGGTGTTACGCGGCACCAGTTGGAAGATCACGTCGCCTTTGCTGGCGTACTGACCGTTAGCCACCAGTTGCTGAGACACGGTGCAATCGCACGGCGACGTCAGGGTGCCGGTCATTTGCTTGCCGAACAGTTCTTCAACCTTGGATGGTTGCAGTTGACCTTCGTCCAGATGGCCCTTGAGTACGTCGAGCATGCTGGTGCTGAAGGTCGCCAGTGGGGCGCCTTTGGCGGCAACGCCGTCAGCCTTGATCAGGCTCTGCACGGTGCCGTCGCGCGGCATGGTGATGTTCATGCCCTGCACGCTGACCAGTCCGGCCTGGGCGTGGCTGACGAAGTACATGCCGTACACCGATTTGAAGATGAAACCGAACGCCACCAGGCCGACCACGAAGATACCGGCGCTGAAAGTCACCGCTTTCAGACGGCCCAGCGGGGTCATGCCGTGGCCGCCATCCTTGACCTTGCGCGCCTTGGTGAAGTTGTCGCGCTGCAGGGTCGCCAGCATTTCACCCACACTGACGATGTCGCCGGCCAGGTGCGAGGTGATCAGGTGGCGCAGGGTGGAAATGTCACGGGGTTCCAGGTTCTGGAACTGGCAACCGATGCGACCGGTCTGGCGATCCACGGAGCGGATTTGCAATTCCACGTCCATGGCCAGGCCGAGGTTATCGATCACGAATTGCAGGCGGGCCTTATGCACATCGCCGACCTTCAACGGCAGCTGACCGGCGTTGAACGCCAGGCCGCCAGCGGAAAGGTCGATGAGCCGGGCTTCAACCGGAATCCGGTCTGGACCGAAGAAACGCAGCTTGGCCGGGATTTTCACGCGAGCGTGTTGGCGCTGGGCTTCGGATTCGTGCACTACGTTGGAGTTGACGGCGGTATTCATATGGGCGATTTCCTAGTTAATTCAGGCGAGTTCGGTCAGACCATCAGCAGCAGCACGGCGACAAAAATGCTGCCGGCGGAGAAGGTCATGGTCCGAGACGACCAAGTGTTGAACCAACCTTGAAAGCTGGCGAGATCACGGGTCAGGGAAGTGGGCTGGCGACTCCAGGACTGTCGGTCGAGGCGGAAGAACACGTAGATCTTCACCAGCGCGCCGACGATCTGGTTGTAATAGAGAATCGCCGGGTAAGCCGGGCCGATCCGGTGACCGGAGCAGGACAGCAGCACGGTCAGGATCAGGCGGGTGATGCCGATCCACAGCAGGTAAACCAGGATGAACGCGCTGCCGTACTTGAAGGTGGCGAGGATGGCCACGGTCAGGCCCAGCAAGGACGTCCACATCGACACGCGCTGATCGAACAGCACCACCGACGTGAACAGGCCGAGACGTTTCATCCCCAGGCCCAGGGCGCGGGAGTTCTGCCGCAGGTTGTTGCCGTACCAGCGGAACATCAGTTTGCGACTGGCTTTGATGAAGCTCTTTTCCGGCGGGTGTTCCACGGTATGGATCGCGGCATCCGGCACGTAAAACGTGTCGTAGCCCAGACGCATCAAGCTGAACCAGCTCGACTTGTCGTCACCGGTCAGGAACTTGAAGCGGCCCAGGCGCCAGTGTTGCAGCGAGTCGCTTTCCACATCGGCGATGAAGTCCGGGTTGGTGACCACGGTGGCGCGGAATACCGACATCCGGCCGGTCATGGTCAGCACGCGCTTGGACAGGGCCATGGAGCACATGTTGATGTGGCGCTGGGCGAATCGCAGTTTGTGCCATTCGCTCATGATGTAGCCGCCGCGTACTTCGCAGAACTCGTTGGTGGTCAGGCCGCCGACATTGCCGAACAGCTGGAACCACGGCACGGTCTTGAGCACAACGCCTTCGGCCAATACGGTGTCGCCATCGATCACGGCAACCACGGCGCGGTCGTCCGGCAGGTGGCGTGAGATAGCGCGGAAACCGTAGGCAAGGCCATCGCGTTTGCCGGTGCCGGGAATGCGCACGAAGTCGAGCTTGACCCGTGGCGGTGGGTTCATGCGTTTCCAGAGGCTCTTGACCAGCAGCTCATCGGACATTTCGACGATGGAGCAGACCACGGTGGTCGGCAGTTCGCAGTCGATGGCCTCGCGGATTACCGAGCTGTAGACCTGAGCGGTGGTCAGCGCGTCGATACGGAAGCTGGTGACCATCAGAAATACATGGGACGGGTCTGCCGCTTTGCCCAGCTTGCGCACTTTGCGCCGCAGGTGCGGGTAGACCACGTACAGAAACAGCATGCCGCGCAGAAAGTGCGTGGCACCCATCGAGTAGCGCCAGATACCGACGATACCGATCAGGAAGATGAAGTCCTTCGACTCGGAGTCGAACGTGGACGTAGGCAGCGCCATGGCGATGCCCATCAGTAAACTTAGGTAAAACAGCCAACCGGCGGCCTGAAGTAGGCCGTGCTTTAGCCTGTGCATAATCTGCATCCGTCTCGATCTCGGGCGAGCCTGTGGGGTGGCCCGATGGGGTTAAGGCAGGCGTAGAAAGCCAAGTCGATCTCATCAGACCTGTAGGAGCGAGGCTTGCCCGCGAAGGCGGCGTACCTGACACATCACGTCGCCTGGTTCGCCGGCAAGCCTGGCTCCTACGAGGAAGGTGTGTTACCAGCAGATGCCTTCAGTCCGGCCGCTCACGCTGGTGGCTTTGGACATGAAGCCAACCAGGTCGACCACTTGCTTGCCGTGTGGAGCTTCCAGCGCCAGGGCGCGGAATTTCTCGTCACGGTTGCCGAGGATGATCACGTCGGAGTTTGCGATCACATCGTCGAAGTCGGCGTTGAGCAAGGACGAGACGTGAGGGATCTTCGACTCGATGTAATCCTTGTTCGCACCGTGGACACGGGCGTATTCGACGTTGCTGTCGTAGATGCTCAGGTCGTAACCCTTGCCGATCAGCATTTCCGCCAGATCAACCAGCGGGCTTTCGCGAAGGTCGTCGGTGCCGGCCTTGAAGCTCAGACCCAGCAGGGCGACTTTGCGCTTGTCGTGGCTGGAGACGATGTCGAACGCGTTCTGCACCTGGGACTCGTTACTGCGCATCAGCGAGTTGAGCAGCGGTGCTTCCACGTCCAGGGAACCGGCGCGGTAGGTCAGGGCGCGCACGTCTTTTGGCAGGCAAGAGCCGCCGAACGCAAAGCCTGGGCGCATGTAGTACTGGGACAGGTTCAGTGTCTTGTCCTGGCAGACCACTTCCATCACTTCACGACCGTCAACACCGACGGCCTTGGCGATATTGCCGATTTCGTTGGCGAAGGTCACCTTGGTGGCGTGCCACACGTTGCAGGTGTACTTGATCATCTCGGCAACGGCGATGTCCTTGCGGATGATCGGTGCGTCGAGTTCTTCGTACAGCGATTGCAGAACGTCACCCGAAGCCTTGTCGAACTCGCCAATAACGGTCATTGGCGGCAGATCGTAATCGGCGATCGCGGTGCTTTCACGCAGGAACTCAGGGTTGACCGCCACGCCGAAATCGACGCCGGCTTTTTTGCCGGAGCAGTCTTCGAGGATCGGGATCACCACGTTTGCCACGGTGCCCGGCAGGACGGTGCTGCGAACCACGATGGTGTGGCGGGTGGTCTTGTCACGCAGGACAAAACCGATCTCGCGGCACACGGCTTCGATGTAGTTCAGTTCCAGGTCGCCGTTCTTCTTGCTCGGCGTGCCGACGCAGATCATCGACAGGTCGGTGTCGCGAATCGCCTCGGCGAAGTTGGTCGTGCCGCGCAATTTGCCCGTCTCGATGCCCTTCTGCAGAAGTTCGCCCAAACCCGGTTCAACGATCGGCGATTTGCCGGCGTTGATCATATCGATTTTGTCTTTGGCAACATCGACGCCAACGACGTCATGGCCCCGTGCAGACAGGCAACCGGCACATACTGCGCCGACGTAACCCAAACCAAATATGCTGATGCGCATCGCAATTACCTCTCAGTTAATCAAACCTGTGTTCATCAAGCCATTACATGGCCGGATTTAATGGTGTTCAGCGGTCATAGTGCACTCGCAAGTGCGTCTTAAAGGCGCCACAATGCCGTGTGCAGGCATACTAAGTTCCGAGTGTCTAAATAAGTGCACTCAAGATGTGCGCAATCAGGCCTTATTGTTATGACTTGCCCTGTTATGCAGCCGATCCTCTTTTGAGAAGACTTCCGTGCAAAGGTCTTGCGCGCTCAATGCCAGGCCCGAAAGCCCGTAAATCAAGCGGTTGGGTGCTCAGGTGAGCACGTTTATAGGGGCGCAGCCGTGGCCTTGTAGGGGATAGTAATGGTGCGTTATCTCCTGTCCTTCATGTGTTGCCCAAATAAGTGATCAGTAAGCCAAAGTAAGTGTGACAACTTCGCTACATCGATCTCTTGTCTGTGTAAGTTATCTCGCACAATCACCGAGAGAATCGTTACCGGTGGTATGAGCGGCGCATTTGGACATAGTTCCTGTCCGCCCATCGCGAATTCTGAAATTTCTTGAAATATTGAAAAAGATGGCACTGCTTTCATATTGATAGCACTTGCCCTTTGGCCCTTTATATATGGGGCGATTGTCGCGCTGGATATGTTTTTGCCACTACGAGTAAAAATTTTCAGTGCCACTACTGAAAAAAATGATCAATGTCGAGTGAAACTAAAGTTAGAAAATGGAGTGCTTGAATATTGGCGCCAATAAAGCGGCGAAAAGGAAAGGATTGTTCGACGATCGAAGGGGGGGGGGGCGCACGACGAAGTAATGGGTGTCGTGCGCTGACTTAGTGCAGGCTCCATTACTCCGGTGCGTGATCGCGCAGGAACACCAGATTGTCCGGTTTAGACTGTTCGGCGCTGTAGCGATAACCCTGAACGTCGAACTGCTTGAGGGCGACCGGGTCATTGATGCGTTCTTCAATGACGAAGCGACTCATCATCCCGCGGGCCTTTTTCGCGTAGAAGCTGATGATTTTGTACTGGCCGTTCTTCAGATCCTTGAACTCGGTATTGATGATGCGCGCGTTCAAAGCACTGCGTTTGACCGCCGAGAAGTACTCGTTGGAGGCCAGGTTCAGCAGCACGTCATCGCCTTGATCGGCCAAGGCTTCGTTCAGCCATTCGCTGATCCGTGTACCCCAGAAGGCGTACAAGTCCTTGCCCCGGGCATTGGCCAGTTTGGTGCCCATCTCCAGCCGATAGGGCTGCATCAGGTCCAAGGGGCGCAGCAGACCATACAGGCCGGAGAGCATGCGCAAGTGCTGCTGGGCGTAATCGAAATCGGCTTCGCTGAAAGTTTGTGCATTCAGGCCGGTGTACACATCGCCCTTGAATGCCAGCAACGCCTGCTTGGCGTTGGCTGGGGTGAAGGCCGGGGTCCAACTGCCGAAACGCGCGGCATTGAGACCGCCGATCTTGTCGGAGACGTGCATCAATTCGCTGATCTGCGCCGGTGTCAGGTCGCGCAGTTGCAGGATCAGTTCCTGGGAATGGTCGAGGTATTGCGGCTGAGTGAAGCGCTGGGTCGCCGGCGGTGTTTCGTAATCGAGGGTCTTGGCGGGGGAAATCACCATCAGCATGAAGTCGTCTCCTTTAATCGTGGGGGCGATTCTAGGGGGTTGTCCTTGTTGACTCCAGCTATCAAGTCCATAGGTGATCGGTAGCTATGTACAAAACCTGTAGGAGCGAGGCTTGCCCGCGAAGGCGATGTATCAGTCGGCATCATCGGTAACTGGCACACCGCCTTCGCGGGCAAGCCTCGCTCCTACGGGAGATCAGTGCTGCTGCGGGAATGTGAGCGGGATCAGCTATAGTGCCGCGCGGGTTTTGTTATGGAGACATCCCATTGCGTATCGTTTTTCTATTCTCGGCCTGGCTCTTGAGTTTTGGTGCCATCGCTGCGCCGGGCGATGTGGCGACGCTGGATCGCAGCACCTGGCCTGAGCAGCTCAGCAGCCCGACGCTGTTTGACGTCGCCTCGCGGGCCGAAATCCTCATGTTTGCCCGGGTTCTGCTGGCCAGTGAATCGCTGGATGAAGCGAGCCTGGCTCAACGCCTGGGTCTGCGCACCCTCAATCTGGAGTCGGTCAACCAGCTGCGCCAACGCCTGTGGCAGCGTTTGCTGACCAATTACAACTTCGCCCAGCAGAGTTGCGATCAGGATGCCTCCTTCTGTTTCCTGGTCGAGGACATGGCCACCTTGCGTGAGCAAGCGACGAAGTTTCAGGTGAGCGACGACAGCTATTACATCAAGTGGGCCGAGCCGAGCCGGTTGTTCCATGCCCAGTACCTGGACGAGCAGTTACGCAAGGCCGCGCTGTTTCCGCAGACCAGCAGCGAAGTCGATCGTTTTGGCGACTATGAGCGCAATGGCGAGGCCATGAATGATCGTCTGTTTCTGCTGACCTTCGACAGCGCCGCCAATGCCACGCCCGATAACACGGCCTGGGTCACCGAGTACCTGCGCAAATCCAGCATGAGCGCTACGTTCTTCGTCCTCGGCAAGGACATCCAGGCCCGCCTGGCCGATCGTTCGGTGGCCAGCCTGCAAGGGACTTATTCGCAGCAATGTGTTGGCGTGCAAGGCTGGGAGTTTCGCTCCCACAGCCACTGGCAAGACTGGCAGGACTCGGTGCGACGCAGCGTCGAGCTGGTCAAAGGCAAGCTGCCGGAGAATTACGTGCCGCTGTTTCGCCCGCCCGAGGGGCAGCGTCGATCCGATGCCGAGGGCTTCTTCACGTCTCAGGGCTTGCGGGTGGCATTGTGGGACATCGATGCCCAGGACGGCGCCGGCAAGCTCAAGGGCAGCCAGAGCGCACAACGAGTGTTAACCCTGATGCTGCTGTGGCGGCACGGGGTGATCAATTTCAATGTGAAGCAGGATGCGCTGAAAACGGCGATGCCTTGGCTTGTTACGCAAACGGCGCCAAGCGGGATCGGTTGGGCAGACTGTCAGGACGCGTTTCGCTGAAAACGACAAAAGGCCGTAAACATTGAGCGAAGAACGATTTTTTGAGGGAAATAGGTGCAGGCGGACTTCCGACTTTAACGGCACATTGCCTGCACGCCAAGGGCTATTCGTCACTCTGAAAAATAAACTTCAAAAAAGCGTCAAAGTGCTTTTTTCTGTCACAGGTTTTGGGGTATTACGAAGACAGACCGCCGAAACCTGCAACACAGGTGGCGTCTCCCAAGACCCCAGTTTGTGTGCAGTTCACTTGACTCCTCGCAGGTGAATTCGGCGGCCACTTCGAGGCGCAGCACCGTCATGGTATTGCGTCGACTGGCTCCCACAAAGGTGACCGAGTATGGATGATCACGGACGTAGCCCTTCTTCCAACCAGCCAATCCTTTATGTACTCGATACCAACGTATTGATTCACGATCCAAACGCCCTGCTTAATTTCGAAGAACACCACGTCGCCATCCCGATGACCGTGCTTGAAGAGCTGGATAAGCTCAAGAGCGGGCATCACAGCGTTGCCGCGGAATGCCGCCAGGCGATTCGCCTGATCGACAAGACGTTGGGCGATGCCAGCCCCGAAGACGTCGAACTCGGCGTACCGATCCAGCGCGGCAAGAGTGGGCCCAAGGGTTTGCTGTCAATTCTGATGAGCAAGCGCACTGAGCCGAACATCATTCTGCCCGAGCATCTGAACGACAACATCATCATCAACCAGTTGATCGACCTGCGCGCGCGCGATGCAAAACTGCCCGTGGTGCTGGTCACAAAAGACATCAACATGCGCCTCAAGGCCCGGGCTTGCGGGATTGCGGCCGAGGACTACAGCACCGACCAGTTGGTCGACGACGTTTCGTTGCTGCCCAACGGTTATCACAACATGACCGGTTCGTTCTGGGATCGGGTGAGCAAAGTCGAAACCCGGCAGGATCATGGTCGCACCTGGCACCAGGTGCAGCTGATCGACAACCTGCCCGCGGTACACGTCAACGAGTTCATCATCGACGAACAGGGCTTTGTTGGCTGGATCAAGGAAATCCAGGTCGACAAGTTGCTGATCCTCGACCTGCATCAGGAGCCTCTGTTGCACCAGGAAGCCTGGGGCCTGAAACCGCGTGACATCTATCAGAGCCTGGCGCTGTACGCCTTGCTTGATCCGGACATTCACCTGGTCAACCTGTCCGGCGCGGCCGGTTCCGGTAAAACCATCCTGGCCCTGGCGGCGGCCATCGAGCAGACCATGGTCAGCAAACGCTACCGGCGCATCATCGCCACCCGCAGCGTGCAGGGGCTGGACCAGGAAATCGGCTTCCTGCCTGGCACCGAAGCGGAAAAAATGGAGCCTTGGCTGGGCGCCATCACCGACAACCTCGAAGCGCTGCACATGGACGACGAAAACACCCATGGCAGCGTCGACTACATCCTCAGCAAAGTGCCGTTGCAGTTTAAATCCCTCAACTACATCCGAGGCCGCAGCTTCCAGCAGAGTCTGATCCTGATCGATGAATGCCAGAACCTTACGCCGCACCAGATGAAAACCATCATCACCCGTGCCGGCGCCGGTTCCAAAGTGGTGTGCCTGGGCAACCTGGCGCAGATCGACACCCCTTATCTGTCCGCGACCAGTTCCGGGCTGACGTACTTGACCGAGCGCTTCAAGGACTTCCCCAACGGGGTACACATCACCCTGCAAGGGGTGCCACGTTCGATTCTGGCCGAATACGCCGAATCGCACCTGTAGCCCTCACCAGAACCGGGCGGCCCAAAGCCGCCCGTTTTTTTGTACCCGACACATAACCCCTTGTAGGAGCGAGGCTTGCCCGCGAAGACGTCGGCACATCCGACATCAATGTGACTGACACATCGCTTTCGCGGGCAAGCCTCGCTCCTACAGGGGCATGTCTATCCGATAATCAAACGTGCGGAAATCTGACCCGCAGGTTTACAATCGATGCTCCTGATCAGGAGTATCCCTGTGCTGACTCATCTCGATTCCCAAGGTCGCGCCCATATGGTCGACGTCACTGAAAAAAACGTGACGTTCCGTGAAGCGACGGCCCAAGCGCTGGTGCGCATGCTGCCCGAAACCCTGCAGTTGATTGTCACGGGCGGCCATCCCAAGGGTGACGTGTTCGCCGTGGCGCGGATCGCCGGCATCCAGGCGGCGAAGAAAACCAGCGATCTGATTCCTCTGTGCCACCCGTTGATGCTCACCGGCGTCAAGGTCGAACTCAGTGCCGAAGGCGACGACACCGTGCGCATCGTGGCGTGCTGCAAGTTGTCCGGGCAGACCGGCGTCGAAATGGAAGCGTTGACCGCAGCCAGCGTTGCGGCGCTGACCATTTATGACATGTGCAAGGCCGTGGATCGCGGCATGACCATCGAGAGCGTGCGGCTGCTGGAGAAACTCGGCGGCAAGAGCGGCCATTTTCGGGCGGATCAGCCATGAACATTACCGTGAAGTTTTTCGCCCGTTACCGTGAAGCGCTCGGTGTGGACTCGGTGAAGGTCGAAGGTGATTTCGCCACGGTCGACGATGTGCGCACGCTGCTGGCCCAGCGTGACGGCGCCGAGGTACTGAGCGAGCAAAACCTGATGTGCGCCCGCAACGAAGACCTCTGCCAGCTCGACGAGCCGGTGAGCGATGGCGATGAAGTGGCGTTTTTTCCGACCGTGACCGGGGGCTGAGCCATGGCTATTCGCGTGCAGCCTACGCCGTTCGATCCGGGTACTGAAGTCAACGCCATGCACGCAGCCAACGTGGGCGTTGGTGCGGTCGTGAGTTTTGTCGGCTACGTGCGCGACTTCAATGACGGCCTCGATGTCGCTGGGATGTTTCTGGAGCACTACCCGGGCATGACCGAAAAAGCCCTGGGCAAGATTGCCGCGGAGGCCGAGCAGCGCTGGCCACTGTTGAAGCTGGAAGTGTTGCACCGCATCGGCGCGCTTGAGCCGGGCGAGCCGATCGTTTTCGTCGGCGCCGCCAGCGCCCACCGTCAGGCGGCGTTCGATGCCTGTGCCTTTGTCATGGACTACCTGAAAACCCGCGCGCCGTTCTGGAAGAAAGAAAATACCCGTGATGGGCCGCGTTGGGTGGAAGGGCGTGACAGCGATCATGCGGCGGCGGATCGGTGGAAGCAGTAAGCAACCCTTCGCGAAGACCGCGTCGCGGTTTCGATTATTAACAATCGCTTAAAGGTTAATCCGTGCTTAACCGGTTTATCGTTTATTCCCCCGACTTCAGCGGCCCGTTCAAGGCTCTCAAAGGGCAGGGGCTGCGTGTAGACTTTCGGACAACCGATATCCACGGACACAAAAGGGAAACGCGATGAGCGAGGAAACCATGCGGTTGGGACGTGAGCGGCGCTATCTGGTGTTGCTGGGCATTATCTGCCTGGCGCTGATCGGTGGCGCGCTGTACATGCAAGTGGCTCTGGGCGAGGCACCGTGCCCGCTGTGCATCCTGCAACGCTACGCGTTGTTGCTGATTGCGCTGTTCGCCTTTATCGGCGCAGCGACACGCACCCGCCGCAGCGTCACGCTGTTCGAAACGTTGGTGGTGATCTGCGCCATTGTGGGCGCCGGGGTGGCCGGGCATCACGTCTATACCCAGTTTTACCCGGCGGTCAGTTGCGGCATCGATGTGCTGCAGCCAATCGTCGACGGCCTGCCGCTGGCGAAGATCTTCCCGCTGGGCTTCCAGGTCGATGGCTTCTGCTCTACGCCGTACCCGCCGATCCTCGGCTTGTCCCTGGCACAGTGGGCGCTGCTGGCCTTCGTGCTGATCATGGTGCTGGTGCCGCTGCTCATATCGCGTAACCGCAAAGCGCTGCGCTGAGGCTGTACGTCGTACTGTTGCAGGAAGCAAAAAAACGCCCCGGTTCTCGTTGAGAGGCCGGGGCGTTTGCATATTCGCAGGTCAGGTAAAAAGACCTTGATGCTCGACAAGGAAGGGTGCGACACGTATGCGACATGTTGTCACAGCTTGAGTGTCGCAAGGCATTTCAAATCGCTGATTCAGGGCATCGCTTTGCAGCAAAAACCTGCTCTTCCAGGCACTGTCGGTTTCAGCGCTCGTCAGTCGAAACAGGCAGTTTTAACAGGGCCTGGCAAATTGGCAAAGCCCTTGTCACATAGGGGGTAGAGCAGGGTCGAAGGCGAGCGCAGAGCCTTGGAAGCTGTCTGAACTTCGCGTGGTAGACCTACTATTTTTGGTGTTTTTGTTGAGAATGTATTTCGATACCATGGCGCACTTTTGCAAAAGCCGTGAATGATTGTTGTCGGATCGGATATAAATTATTTCGGGATGAGACATGGTTTATGAATCGTTACATATCTACAATCGCCCGCACTGAATTCCCGGCACTGCTCACCCTTACTCAGGTGCATGAGCAGAACCAGGGTGTCGAGAGGTCTGATGGCTTCATGCGACTCCCAGGTGTCGGTGCCTTCCGACTATCCGCACCAAATGGAATTGGTCTGTAACAAGGCCCTTGACCACGAATTCGAATAAGAACTCACCGCAGGCCCAGCAATTGTCGAACAGCGTCTGACGCGCGACGGGCAGGCCCTTATTCAATCCAAGAAAAATGCCAACCCTTGGCAGGGTGAAGTGTTGGCGATCAAAACCCAACTGCATTGCGCAAGCTGCTTTAGAGGTCGTGAGATGAGTAAAAACAGGTACCCCAGACTACTAGGCTTATTGCCGCTGCTCGGCACGTTGTTGCTGGGAGGCTGCAACATGACCTTGCTCGATCCCAAGGGCCAGGTCGGCCTGGATGAGCGAAACCTGATCATCACCGCAACGCTGCTGATGCTGTTGGTCGTCGTGCCGGTCATCGTCATGACCTTCCTGTTCGCCTGGAAATACCGCGCCTCCAACAAGGACGCCGTTTACACGCCAAAATGGTCCCACTCCACCAAGATCGAAATCGCGGTGTGGACTATTCCGGTACTGATCATCATTGCCCTGGGTTACGTCACCTACAAGTCGACCCACGCCCTGGACCCATACAAGCCACTGGAATCCGACGTCAAGCCGATCACCATTGAAGTGGTCGCGCTGGACTGGAAGTGGCTGTTCATCTACCCGGAACAAGGCATTGCCACGGTCAACAAGATCGTGTTCCCGGCGCACACCCCGATCAACTTCAAGATCACTTCGGATGCCGTGATGAACTCGTTCTTCATCCCGGCCCTGGGCGGCCAGATCTACGCGATGGCCGGCATGCAGACCAAGCTGCATCTGATCGCCAACCAGAACGCTGAAATGGACGGTATCTCCGCCAACTACAGCGGCGCGGGTTTCACCGGCATGAAATTCAAAGCTATCGCCACTTCTCAGGAAGATTTCGACGCCTGGGTAAGCGAAGTCAAAAAGGCACCTAAAAAGCTTGAACAAGCTGAATACGCAGCCCTTGCCAAGCAAAGCCAGAACAACCCAGTCGAGCTCTACTCCTCGGTCACGCCGAACCTGTTCCAGATCATCGTCGACAAGTACGAAGGCATGAAACCGGGTCCGAAGGTCAAGCACGAGAAGAAAGAGAAAGAAGTGGCCGCTACGCAAGGAATGGACATGAACTCGCATTCAGCTGCCGGGGCAGAGGAGTAAACGATGTTTGGTAAATTAAGTTGGGAAGCGGTCCCGTTCCACGAACCGATCGTGATGATAACCATCGCCATGATCGCGCTCGGTGGTCTGGCGCTGTTCGCTGCAATCACCTACTTCAAGAAGTGGACCTATTTGTGGACCGAGTGGTTGACCTCGGTCGACCACAAGAAAATCGGCGTGATGTACATCATCGTCGCCATGGTCATGTTGCTGCGTGGCTTTGCCGACGCCATCATGATGCGTACCCAGTTGGCCATGGCCACCGAGGGTTCGCCTGGCTACCTGCCGCCTGAACACTATGACCAGATCTTCACCGCTCACGGTGTGATCATGATCATCTTCATGGCGATGCCATTCTTCACCGGCCTGATGAACCTTGCAGTGCCGCTGCAGATCGGCGCGCGTGACGTTGCCTACCCGTTCCTGAACTCCCTGAGCTTCTGGCTGCTGGTTTCCGGCGTAGTGCTGATCAACCTGTCCCTGGGCGTTGGCGAATTCGCCAAGACCGGCTGGGTTGCTTATCCGCCGCTGTCGGGCCTGCAATACAGCCCGGGCGTGGGGATGGATTACTACATCTGGGCGTTGCAGCTATCCGGGCTAGGTACGACGCTGACGGGGGTCAACTTCCTGGCCACCGTGCTGAAAATGCGTACCCCGGGCATGAAGCTGATGGACATGCCGATCTTCACCTGGACCTGCACCTGGGCCAACGTCCTGATCGTGGCTTCGTTCCCGATCCTGACCGCTACCCTGGCACTGCTGACCCTCGACCGTTACATGGATTTCCACATTTTCACCAATGAACTTGGTGGCAATCCAATGATGTACGTCAACCTGTTCTGGGCCTGGGGCCACCCCGAGGTTTACATCCTGATTCTGCCGGCGTTCGGGATCTTCTCCGAAGTCATCTCGACCTTCACTGGCAAGCGTCTGTTCGGCCACCACTCGATGGTCTACGCATCGGGCGCGATCTCGATCCTGGGCTTCATGGTCTGGCTGCACCACTTCTTCACCATGGGTTCGGGGGCCAGCGTCAACGCCTTCTTCGGTCTGGCGACGATGCTGATTTCGATCCCGACGGGGGTGAAGCTATTCAACTGGCTGTTCACCATCTACCAGGGCCGTCTGCGTTTCACCAGCCAAGTGCTGTGGACCCTGGGCTTCATGGTGACCTTCGCCATCGGCGGCATGACCGGCGTACTGCTGGCCATCCCGGGTGCTGACTTCGTTCTGCACAACAGCCTGTTCGTGATCGCGCACTTCCATAACGTGATCATCGGCGGCGCGGTATTCGGCTACATCGCAGGTTTCGCCTTCTACTTCCCGAAAGCGTTCGGCTTCAAGCTGCACGAAGGCTGGGGCAAGGCAGCGTTCTGGTTCTGGATCACCGGCTTCTTCGTCGCGTTCATGCCGCTCTACGTACTGGGCTTCATGGGCATGACCCGTCGTCTGAACGCCACCACCAACCCTGAGTGGGTACCGTACCTGTACGTTGCCATGTTCGGTGCGGTGATGATCGCCTTCGGTATCGCCTGCCAGCTGATCCAGCTGTACGTCAGCGTGCGTGATCGCAACAAGCCAGAGAACATGTGCGAACACGGCGACCCGTGGAATGCCCACACCCTGGAATGGTCGACCTCCTCGCCACCACCGTTCTACAACTTTGCCGTGCTGCCAAAAGCAGAAACCATCGACCCGTTCACCGAGGCCAAGGAAAACGGCACTGCGTACAAGGCTCCGGCCAAGTACGAACCGATCCACATGCCAAACAACACCGCCACCGGTGTGGTCATGGGTGCTCTGTTGACCGTGTTCGGTTTCGCGATGATCTGGCACATCTGGTGGCTGGCCATCGTTAGCCTGGTCGGCACTGTGGGCTACTTCGTGATCCACGCTGCACGCGATGATCAAGGCTATATGGTGCCGGTCGACGTGATCGAGCGCATCGAAGCCGAGCAGCACAAGCGTCTGGTAGCGGCCGGGAAAGTTCCAGCCACCGCCACCCGTGTTGAAACCTCGTTGGAACAGGCTTAAACCATGTCGAACTTAGTGACCAATGCTGGACACACCCATGTCGATGGACATGGGCATGATGACCATCACCACGACTCGGGCGAGATGACCGTATTCGGTTTCTGGCTCTACCTGATGACCGACTGCATCCTGTTTGCGTCGATCTTCGCGGCGTACGCGGTACTGGTTAACAACGTAGCGGGTGGCCCGTCGGGCCACGACATTTTCGAACTGCCATACGTACTGGGCGAAACCGCTCTGCTGCTGTTCAGTTCGATCACCTACGGCTTCGCCATGCTGGCGTTGTTCAAGGGCAAGAAGAACCAGGTCCTGGGCTGGTTGGCCATGACCTTCCTGTTCGGCGCCGGCTTCATCGGCATGGAGATCAACGAGTTCCATATGCTGATCTCCGAGGGCTTCGGTCCTAGCCGCAGCGGTTTCCTGTCCGGGTTCTTCACCCTGGTCGGCACCCACGGTCTGCACGTGACCAGCGGTCTGATCTGGATGGCGATCATGATGTACCAGGTGCAGAAAAACGGCCTGACGGCGACCAACAAGACCCGTCTGAGCTGCCTGAGCCTGTTCTGGCACTTCCTGGACGTGGTGTGGATCTGCGTATTCACCGTTGTTTATCTGATGGGGACTATGTAAATGGCTAACGCTCATTCCCACGATAGCCACGACGCCGGCCACGGCAGCGTCAAGTCTTATGCTATCGGTTTCATCCTGTCGGTGATCCTGACCGTCATTCCTTTCGGCCTGGTGATGTACCCGTCGCTGCCGAAAGCCCTGACCCTGTGGATCGTACTGGCCTTCGCAGTCATCCAGGTGCTGGTGCACCTGGTGTACTTCCTCCACCTGGACCGTTCGGCGGCACAGCGTAACAACGTCATTGCGTTTGTTTTCGCCGCGATCGTAATCGTCCTGTTGGTAGGCCTGTCGCTGTGGATCATGTTCAGCATCCACACCAACATGATGGCGCACTGAGGTAAGTCCGGATGTCCTTGAAGCACTTTATCCAAATCACCAAACCGGGGATCATTTTCGGTAACGTGCTTTCAGTGGCAGGCGGATTTTTCCTGGCCTCCAAAGGGCATGTCGATCTGGCCATTTTCCTGGCCGCGATGATCGGCACGTCCCTGGTGGTCGCTTCCGGTTGCGTGTTCAACAACTGCATCGACCGCGACATCGACCTGAAGATGGAACGTACCAAAAACCGTGCGCTGGTCCAGGGCCTGATCTCCCTGAAACTGGCCCTGGCTTTTGCGACCATCCTTGGTGTTTTCGGCGTTGCACTGTTGTACAAGGTGGCCAACCCGTTGGCTGCACTGTTCGCGGTGATCGGTTTCGTCATCTACGTCGGTTTCTACAGTCTGTACCTCAAGCGCAAGTCGGTTCACGGCACGCTGGTGGGCAGTCTGTCGGGGGCGATGCCGCCGGTGATTGGCTACGTGGCTGTGACTAACAGCTTCGACATGGCCGCACTGACGCTGCTGGTGATGTTCAGCCTGTGGCAGATGCCGCATTCCTACGCCATCGCAATCTTCCGCTTCAACGATTACCTGGCCGCATCGATTCCGGTGTTGCCGGTGAAGCGCGGGATTCAAGTGGCCAAGAAGCACATCCTGCTCTACATCCTGGCGTTCCTCGTGGCGACCTTGATGCTGACCTTCAGCGGCTACGCCGGCATGAGCTACCTCGCCGTCGCCGCGGCCATGGGCATGTATTGGTTGTACATGGCCTGGACCGGTTACAAGGCAGTGGATGACACGGTCTGGGCACGCAAGCTGTTCGTGTTCTCGATCTTCACCATTACCGCGTTGAGCGTGATGATGTCGCTGGATTTTAAAGTGCCGAGTGAGCTGTTGCTGACTTACGCGCCTTAAGCGTCGGATGCTGTAAAGAAAAGCCCCGCCCTTCGAGAGAAGGGCGGGGCTTTTTGTTGGGTTGTCCTGATAGACCGCGTCGCCACCTTCGCGAGCAAGCCCGCTCCCACACTGGATCGGCGTTGCCACATTTTTTGTGATCGATGCCGAGCCAATGTGGGAGCGGGCTTGCTCGCGAAGGCTGCGCCGCGATGTATCAGAAAAAAGTTAATAGGCGAACAGGCAATAAAAATCCCCGCTCTGATGGCGGGGATTTTTGTGTGCAGCGTATAGCGTTACTGCGCGGCGATGCTGTAGCCGTCGAACGCGGTTTGCTGTTGAAGCGCGGTGATGATGTTCTTGCGGTTGACCGCTTGTTCGGCCCCGGCATTGTCCAGGAACGTCTCGCTTTCCAGCTCCGCCTCATCGCCGTCGCCGACGAAAGTGAAGCCCAGGAACTCCAGCGCTTCTCGGTCAACGTTCAGGCGCGAGCGCGGGGTGCGCAGGGGCAGGGTGACGCTGATGCCGTCCTTGCTGATGGTGAACACTTCGACGTCTTTCTTGGCGCGAGCCGCTTTGCTCTTGCCGCTGCTCGGGTTGCTGATGGCCTGGTGAGTCTGGTTCAGTACCTTCAGCGCCAGGCCGTAGACGATTTCCTGGAACGCCGGGTCGTCCTTGAAGCTGGACAGAATACGGCTGATCGGGAATTTGCTGCTCAGGTCTTCCAGGGCGGCAATGTCGGCCGCTTCGGCATCTTTCAGTTGCTTGAGTTCGCCCATCAATTCGTAGGCTTTATCGTCGTCGAAGCTGTCGTGAGCCTGGCGAATCGCGGCGCGCAGTTCGCGGATCTGGTCGCTTTCGCGGGTGGATTGAAAAGCATCCAGAACCATCTCGCTGATGGTCTTGGCCTGAGGCACGTGTTGTGAAAGATTGATGGAGTTTTCGTATTCCGCTTTGGACGACAAGGTGACTACGGATTCAGCGGTGTTGGAATCGGACATTGAAATTTCACTACTTCTTTTAACTTGGATTGAGGCGAGAAAGCACGAAGCCTTTTCAGGCCGCCTAATCTATTGGACCGAGGCTGCGTTGTCACGGATGAACAGGCGGCTGGTCAGCATTTTTGGCGAGGGATTTTTAACTGGCAGCCATTTTGGAGCGTTGCGCCTGAAGCTCCAGCAACAGCCGATAAAGTTTCAGCGACCGTCCGCAGATCAATCCATAGACAAACCCCGACGCTGAAGCCTTGAACAGCAACACCTCAAGCGTAGCGGCCTGTTCTGGATGCACGTCGTCCTGATAACCGAAGTAAAAGTTTACGGCAAAAAACAGCTGGTAGAGCACCAGCGTCTTCCAACTGCCAGGCACGATCAACCCGGTTTCCGGATCATCCAGCTCCACGCCCTTGCGTGAAAAAAACACCAGCGCCGCGAGGCTGCCCAGCAGAAACGTGACCAACCAGCAACCCACCGAGAGCGGAGGGTTCAGCGTGAGGTTCAATGAAAACAGGGACCATGCCAGCAAGGCCGGCGGAGTGACAAGTAATGCGGCTTTGCTTTCATGGGTCGGATATAGCGCTTTGACCCCGAAGTAACACAACACCAAAAAAATCACGTAAACCCACAGCGGGATGTTTTGCAGGGTGATGAGCATTGCGCAGCGTTCCTTGCCGAAAAATGAGGACCGGGATAATAGCCGTTGCTGTGGCCAAAGCTGTCGACTATTTCCTCATTGCGTTCGGATTCGTCGACCGAACGGCCCAGTGCTCGGCGGTCTGCTCATCCACCGGTAACGAGAAGCGAAAGGTCGCGCCGCGTCCGGGAATATCTATCAGATGGATCTCTCGACCGTGCAATTGCAGGATCCGATGCACGATCCGCAGCCCCAATCCGCCATCGCGCCGTGCGCCGCCAATGTTGAACGGGCGCAGGAACAGACCTTCGCGCAGTTCTGGAGCGATTCCCGGGCCGGTATCGCTGACGGTGACTTCGATGAAAGACCCTTGAGGGCGCAGGCTGAGTTCGATTTCTCCACCTTGGGGCGTATGGCGCAGCGCATTGTCGAACAGGTTGGTCAGTACCCGCTCGATCAACCCAAGATCTGCGCAGGCCGCCGAGACGTTGGGGGCGAAGGTGGCCTTGAGTTCGATCTGGCGCGCTTCGGCGCTGAGTTCGAATTTCTGAAAGATGTCCTGCACCAGATCGGTCAGCGAAAAGCGCTCCAGCACCGGTTGGACGAAACCGTGCTCCAGCCGCACCAGTTCCAGCAGCGATTGCGCCAGGCCGCCGACCTTGCGGCTCTGATCCAGGGCGATCCCCAGATAACGGCGGCGGTCGGCGGGGGACAATGTGGCGTCCTTGAGCGACAGGGTCTCCAGGTAACCGTGCAGCGAGGCCAGCGGTGTGCGCAGGTCGTGGGAGATGTTTGCCACCAGTTCGCGACGTTCCTGATCCTGACGGGTCAGCGAGCGCCATTGTTCGCCGAGGCGCGCTTGCATCTGCCGGAAGGCTGCGTCGAGGATGGCAATTTCATCGTGGCTGGCGGCTTTTTCTACCGGTTCAGGCTCTGGTTCGGGCGAGGCGGACGGCACGCCGTTGATGTCGAACTGACTGACTTTTTCGGTCAGGCGGCGCAATGGCCGGGTGATCAGGCCAAATGCGGTGAGGCCGGCAATCAGGCATAGCAACGCCACCAGCCCAATGGACAACAACGCTGTATTGAGCGCCGCGCTGGTGGCGCCGCGTTCGGCGAAGCGATCGTGCTCTTCACTGAGCAACACCACATAGAGATAACCGGCCGGCTGACCATTGACCCGCAACGGCGCAGCACTGAAAACCTTGCTGCCATCAATGCTGCGCGGATCGTCGCCGAGAATCGGCAGGGCCTCGCCTTTGAGCAAACGCAGGATTGGCGCCAGGTCGACTTGCTCTCGGCGTATTCGACCCTCGGGCGCGGCGCTGCCGACAATTCGACCCCCGGTGTCGAGCAGATAGACCTCGACACTGGGATTGACCAGCATCAGCTGGCTGAACAGTTCGCGCACGGCATTGGGCATCGGGCCATTGCGGTCCATCAGCACGGTGTCGTGGGCGATGTGTTGCGCCAGATCCCGCGACAACCCCTGCACCACTTCCAGTTCATGCATCTGGTTGGAGCGCACCTGCAACCAGGCCGAAGTACCGCAGCAGACCAGCAACAACACGGCGAATACCAGGGACAGGCGTTGGGTCAGGGTCAATTTCATGGCTGCTCTCCGCTCGTGGCGAATTTGTAACCACGACCCCACACGGTGAGGATGCGCGCCGGTTGCGCCGGATCGGCCTCGATCTTGGCCCGCAGGCGGTTGATGTGGGTGTTGACCGTGTGCTCGTAGCCTTCATGGCTGTAGCCCCACACCGCGTTGAGCAGGTCCATGCGCGAGAAGACCTTGCCGGGCTGGCGGACGAAGAAGTACAGCAAGTCGAACTCCCGCGGCGTGAGGTCAAGACGACGGCCATCGAGGGAGACTTCACGTGTGATCGGGTCGATGGACAGGCCATCGCTGATCAGGCTGCCAGCGTCCATTTTCAGGTTGCGGGCCATGGCGTCGACCCGTCGCAGCAATGCTTTGACCCGCGCCACCAGTTCGAGCATGGAAAAGGGTTTGGCCAGGTAATCGTCGGCACCGAGTTCCAGCCCCAGAATCCGATGGACTTCGCTGGAGCGCGCACTGGTGATGATGATCGGTGTGTAGCGGGCCATGGCCCGGGCGCGGCGGCAGATTTCCAGGCCGTCGACGCCGGGCAGCATCAGGTCGAGAATCAGTGCGTCCCAGCTTCCTTGCTGCAGCAGTCGCATGCCCTCATCGCCATCGGCGCAGTGCACCACCTCGAACTGCTCATCGCGCAGATGCAGGCAGATAAGGTCGGCGATAGGCAGGTCGTCCTCGACCACCAGGACGCGTTTGGTCGGTTCCATGGAGCTCAATCCCTCGTGACGCAATGAACAACATTGTGCGGCTTTTCCTGAGGCTGAGTTATCACGAATTGTTTAACTCCTCGTGAGGATTTGGCGATCAACTCAAGCCTAGGCTGTGTTCCATGCAAGGCACCTGGAATTTTGGAGAAGGCCATGTTTTCACGGCGACAGTTTCTTGTAGCGAGCGGCGGGCTGGGGGCTGCGGCCCTGGTGGTTGGTGTATTGCCAAAATTTTCCGCAAGCGTCGTGCTGTTCGATGAGGCCCACGCGAAGGAGGTTTTCGAGGTGACTCACAGCGATAGCGAGTGGCGCACGCTGCTTAGCGCCGAGCAGTACGAGATCCTACGCGAAGAGGGCACCGAGCGGGCCTACAGCAGCCCACTGAACAACGAGCACCGCAAGGGCGTCTTTGCCTGCGCCGGTTGTGATCTGCCGTTGTTTTCTTCCGACACCAAGTTCGACAGCCGCACTGGATGGCCGAGCTTCTGGGCGCCACTGGACAACGCGGTGGCCACCCGTCAGGACCGCTCCTTCGGCGTGCTGCGCGAAGAGGTTCATTGCCGTCGTTGCGGCGGTCACTTGGGCCATGTCTTCGAGGACGGGCCAAAGCCCACCGGTCTGCGTTACTGCATGAACGGTCTGGCGCTGACTTTCAAGCCACAGGCGTAATCCATGGGCACTTCCTTCCACTCACTTCACGCAGGTCGACGTTATGTGGCTTCTGGTCCTCGCTTATCTCGGTGGTGTGCTGACGATCGTCAGCCCGTGCATTCTGCCGGTATTGCCCTTTGTCTTCGCTCGCACCGGGCAGCCGTTTATCAAGAGTGGCTTGCCGCTGCTGGCGGGGATGGCGCTGACCTTCGCGCTCGTCGCCTCATTGGCGGCGGTGGGCGGCGGTTGGGTGGTGCAAGTCAATCAATACGGTCGCTGGCTCGCGTTGCTGTTCGTTGCACTGTTCGGGCTGACGCTGTTGCTGCCTCGGTTGGCCGAGCGCCTGACGCGTCCATTGGTGGCGGCCGGTGGTCGGCTGTCGGAAGCCGCGGCTCTCGATACCCGGCCGCGCCCCGGCGCTTCGTTGCTGATCGGTGTCGCCACGGGCCTGCTCTGGGCGCCCTGCGCCGGGCCGATTCTGGGCCTACTGCTGACTGGCGCGGCGCTGCAAGGGGCAAACATCGCCACCACCTTGTTGCTACTGGCTTACGCGGCTGGCGCCGCCACCTCTCTCGCCGCGGCACTGCTGCTGGGCGGTAAAGTCTTCGCCGCGATGAAGCGCTCGATAGGCGCAGGCGAGTGGCTGCGTCGAGGCTTGGGAGGCGCGATGCTGGCGGGTGTAGTGGCGATCGCCTTGGGGCTGGATACCGGGATTCTGGCGCGGGTCTCGACAGCCTCCACCGGCGATATCGAGCAGGCGCTGGTAAATCGGCTGGCCGGTCAGTTGCCGACCGGCAGTGGGGCGATGATGTCGCAGATTCCACGGGGCGGCGATCAACCTGCCGGCAGCATGAAAATGACCGCCAAGATACCGGGCGAACTGCCGATTGAAGGCAACCTTCCATCGCTGGACGGCGCTGTGCAATGGCTCAATTCACCCCCACTCACCGCCCAGGCCTTGAAGGGCAAGGTCGTGCTGGTGGATTTCTGGACTTACTCCTGCATCAACTGCCTGCGCACCCTGCCGTATGTGAAGGCCTGGGCCGCGAAGTATCGTGATCAGGGCTTGGTGGTGATCGGCGTCCATACGCCCGAGTTTGCCTTCGAACGTGATTTAGGCAACGTCACCAAAGCCATGAAAGACCTGGGTGTCACTTATCCGGTGGCAATCGATAACGACTACAAGGTCTGGCGTGCTTTCAACAACCAATACTGGCCGGCCCACTATTTTGCCGATGCTCAGGGGCGCATTCGTTACCACCACTTTGGCGAGGGCAAATACGCCGAATCGGAGCGAGTGATTCAACAACTGCTGCGTGAGGCGGGCGCCGAGAAGGTCGCAGACGGGCTGATCAATGCTCGTGCCGAGGGCGTCCAGCTCGCCCCGGACATGAGTGAAGTGCAATCGCCGGAAACCTATATCGGCTACCGACGGGCGGAGCATTTCGTTGCTCAAACCGATCTGGCGCCAGACAAGATGACGGCCTATAGCCCGCCGTCCCGACTGGCCCTCAATCACTGGAGCCTGGAGGGCCAATGGACGGTCGGTCCGGAGCGGGCCGTTTCGAACGCACCGGCCAGTCGAATCGTCTACCGCTTCCATGCTCGCGATCTGCATCTGGTATTGGGCCCCGGCGCTGACGGCAAACCGGTGCGTTTCAACGTGTTGATTGACGGCAAGCCCCCAGGTAGTGCCCACGGTGTTGACGTGGCGCCGGATGGCAGCGGCAGCGTTACCGAGCAGCGGTTGTATCAATTGGTACGCCAGACCGCAGGTGTAAAGGACCGGACATTCAGCATTGAGTTTCTCGATCCGGGTGTGTCGGCGTATGCATTTACGTTTGGTTGATAGCCGTTTGGTCGATAACCCATTCAGGAGACAAGCCATGAAAACCTTATTTAACTGGCGTCGCACCCTGCTGGGATTGGCCGCGGCCAGTGTTATCGGTCAGTGCGCCGCGTTTTCTTTCGCAGGCGTCGAAGAGGCGGTCATCATTGCGCCACCAACCCTCGACGAGAACACTGAAGCCCGCAGTGAAACGGCAATTTTTGCCGGCGGTTGCTTCTGGGGCGTCCAAGGGGTATTTCAACACGTCAAAGGGGTGAAGAACGCTGTCTCCGGTTACGCGGGTGGTACAGCCGACACCGCTCAATACGAGCGGGTCAGCAATGGCGATACCGGTCATGCGGAGGCCGTCGAAGTCACCTACGATCCGGCTCAAGTCAGTTATGGCAACCTGTTGCAGATCTATTTCTCGGTGGCCCATAACCCCACCGAACTCAACCGCCAGGGGCCGGACCGCGGCACTCAGTATCGGTCGGCGCTATTCCCGAAAAGCACCGAACAGCAACGCGTCGCCCAGGCTTACATCGCCCAGCTAGACGCTGCCCATTCGTTCAACAAACCCATCGTCACCAAACTGGAAACCTACAACGGCTTCTACCCGGCCGAGGAAGAACATCAGGACTTCCTGACCGAACATCCGACGTACCCCTACATCGTGATCAATGACCTGCCGAAAGTGGCGCAGTTGAAGAAGTTGTATCCGGATCGGTATCAGGAGAAGCCGGTGTTGGTGAAGGCAGGCATGTAGGCAAGCTCACCCCGAAATCACATTCTTGCCCGCAATCTTCGACCGATACAGCGCCTGATCGGCCCTGGCCAGCAACCCTGTCTGTTGCTCTTCTTCAAAGCGTTGCACCACGCCAAAACTCATGGTGACTTGATAGTCCCCGACCGGCAGCAAGCTCGACAGGCTGTGACGGATTTTTTCAGCGAGTGCCCTGGCGTCGGCCAACGAGGTGTTGGGCAGGATCATGATGAACTCGTCGCCGCCCCAGCGCGCCAACAGATCGCCTTCGCGCACGCAATGCTTCACGCTCTCGATCACCTGCACCAACGCCGCATCACCCAAGGCGTGG
Source organism: Pseudomonas sp. PDM24 (assembly GCF_019218905.1). Lineage (NCBI taxonomy): Bacteria > Pseudomonadati > Pseudomonadota > Gammaproteobacteria > Pseudomonadales > Pseudomonadaceae > Pseudomonas > Pseudomonas sp. PDM24. The sequence goes on from NZ_JAHUWR010000007.1 coordinate 339,017, forward strand.
CCGTAGTGATCGTTGATGTTTTTGAAGTCATCGATGTCCATGGCGATCAGCGACAGGGGTTGGCGAAAGCGTTGGGCGCGGTCGCACTCCTGGGGTAGGGCTTTTTCCAGGCGATAGCGATTGGCGATGGAGGTCAGTACATCGGTTTCCGCCAGTTTGCGGTTTTCTTCGAGTTGGATTTGCAACTGCTCATTGACCCGAGACAACTCGCGGGTGCGTTCTTCGACGATGGCTTCGAGGGATTGATTGCGCCGTTCCATTTCTTCGAACAGGCGTTTCTTGTCTTCGATACTGCGGTGCGCGCCGACCATTCGTGCCACCGAGCCGTCGGCATTACGTGCCAGCACATAGCCGCGATCTTCGATCCAGATGTAGGTGCCATCGCGCATGCGGCAGCGATACTCGGCTTGATAACCGGGTGCGCGCTGATTCAGGTAGTCATCAAACAGCGCCATGACTCGTGAATAATCGTCGGGATGGATCACGTTTTCCCAGGTCAGCACGTTGTTATCCAGGGAATGAGGCGGATAGCCGAGCATCTCGTACCACCCGGGGTTGCGGTAGACGAACCCGGTGTTGGCGTTCCAGTCCCAGATGCCATCGCTGACCAGTTCCAGAATGGTGTGCAGCATGTCTTCGTTAAAATCTGACAGATTGAACTTCAACGGCTCGATATTCGATGCCTCACCCATCATCGGTCTCCCTGCCGAACTGATATCAACGTGACTCGCCAGTCGAGGAGATTAGTTCATGGGGTATTGCCCCTGCTAGAGGGCGTTCTCAATTAGTTTCCCCAGCGCGGCGGGGAAACTAATTGAGAGCGCCCCCTACTGCTTGCCCCACCTCTGCAGCGCAAAGTCGACGAAGCTGCGCAATTTCGGCAAGCGGTAGCGGTCTTGGGCGTACACCAGGTTCATCGGACGGCTGGGCAGTTGGTAGTCCTGCATCAAGGCCACCAGTTTTCCGTCCTGAAGGTCCTGCTCCACCAAGGCATCGGGCACCATCACGATGCCCATCCCGGTGCGCGCCGCTTGATGCAGCCCCGCCGAACTGTTGATCAGCATCGGCCCGCTGACCTCCACCATGACTTCGCCTTCGGGTCCCCTCAGGCGCCATTGTTTGGCTACCGAGTGCCAGTCGTCTCCGGCGGGGTAGGCGAAGGCCAGGCAGTCATGGTGTTGCAGGTCGGTGGGTTTTTCAGGAGTGCCCCGGCGCGCCAGATAGTCCTTCGATGCGCACAGGGTCATCGTGTAGTCGATGAGCGGGCGGGCGATCATGTTGGACATCTCGGTAGTGCCCAAGCGAATCGCCACATCGAAACCGTTGTCGAGCAGATCCAGGCGCTGGTTGGTCAACACGACGTCGAGTTTGACCTGCGGACAGCGCAAGGTGAATTCGCTCAGGGCCGGCGCCAGCCGTTCGGTGCCGAAGGTCAGCGGTGCGGTGATGCGCAGGGTGCCGCTCGGCTCGTCGAGTGTCTGTTCGGCCAGGCGTTCGGAATCGGCCACCAGCCCCAATACCTCAAGACAACGTTGATAGTACGCCGTGCCGAATTCCGTCAGCCGCTGGCGTCGTGTCGTACGGTTAAGCAGGCGCACACCCAAACGTTGCTCCAGGGCCCGAAGATGATTGCCGACCATGGTCGTGGACATTTCGCACTGCAAAGCGGCGGCGGTCATGCTGCCGGCTTCCACCACTCTTACGTAAACGGTCATTGCCTGGAACAAATCCATTATCAATCCCAGCTTTAAAATGATTGAAGTGTTGCAGTGTTTATCCAGCTCAGGTGGCTAACCATACTGCAAAAACACCGACTATTAATGGAGTTTGATGTCATGACCGCCGCCTGCCTGATGAGCACTTATCAACCCTTGGCCCTGAGTTTCAGCAAAGGCCTGGGCACACGCTTGTGGGATCAGGCCGGTCGCGAATATCTGGACGCGGTGGCGGGTGTGGCGGTGACCAACGTCGGCCATTCCCATCCTCGAATTGTGGCAGCCATCAGCGAGCAGGCCGGGCTGTTGTTGCACACCTCCAACTTGTACAGCATCGACTGGCAACAGCGGCTGGCGCAGAAACTGGTTCGGCTTTCCGGCATGGATCGGGCGTTCTTCAATAACTCTGGCGCCGAAGCCAACGAAACCGCGCTGAAACTCGCGCGGCTTTACGGCTGGCACAAAGGCATCGAGCAGCCGCTGGTGGTGGTCATGGAAAACGCCTTTCACGGCCGTACGCTTGGCACCCTGTCCGCCAGTGACGGCCCGGCGGTGCGTCTGGGGTTTAACGAATTACCGGGGGACTTCATTAAAGTGCCATTCGGCGACCTCGCTGCGCTGGAGGCGGTCCAACAAGCCCACGGTCCACGCATCGTGGCGATTCTGATGGAGCCGGTTCAGGGCGAAAGCGGTGTGCAAGTGGCACCGCCCGGTTATCTGAAAGCGGTACGCGAACTGTGCAACCGGCGCGCCTGGCTGCTGATGCTCGACGAAATCCAGACTGGCATCGGCCGCACCGGCCAGTGGTTTGCGTTCCAGCACGAAGGCATCATCCCGGACGTCATGACCCTGGCCAAAGGCCTCGGTAACGGCATTCCTATCGGGGCCTGCCTGGCCCGGGGCAAAGCCGCCGACCTGTTCACCCCCGGCAGCCACGGCAGCACGTTCGGCGGCAATCCACTGGCATGCCGAGTGGGGTGCACCGTGCTGGAGATCATTGAGGAGCAAGGGCTGCTGGAAAACGCCAAACTGCAGGGTGAACGCTTGCTCGCCAGATTGCGCATCGAATTGGCCGATGATCCCAACGTTCTGGCGATTCGCGGCCAGGGTTTGATGATCGGCATTGAACTCAAACAACCGATTCGTGACCTGACCCTGATTGCAGCCCGCGATCATGGCTTGTTGATCAACGTGACACGGGGCAAGACCATTCGCCTGCTGCCACCGCTGACGATTGATGAGCGGGAAGTGGAGATGATTGTCAGAGGCGTTGGTCGGGCGGTGAGCGCAGCCTGACTTCTATTGAATGTATGCATTCCCCTGTAGGAATCGGTGTTCGCGTGAGTGGAATCGGGAACGATTAGTCGATTTGTTGCATCGTACTGACGAAAGTCGTGACTTCATTCCGATTCATCAGTTGAAGTTTCGAACCGCTAAACCCTGCGAACAAGCGCTGATGCGCGGCAAATCCACTGGAATCGCCGCGCATACGGTAGCTACCCGCCCAGTCCTGTAACGCTATCAGCAACTCGTCACTATCATCGCGCTCTGCTTCACGCTGGCGAATATGACTGACGCAGTCTTCGTCCTCCAGGCACAGCCAGATCAACGTCGTCGCCAGTTCCACCAGTTCACTGACCATCCATCCATACACACCCTCGATAACCCACCGCTCTTCATTCGCTGCCACCCGCGCCATTCCCAATGCTTCGGCGCGGGGACGAGCGATGCTGTGTTCATCGGATATCCAGTGGATCAGGTCGAGATCGATCCAGGGTACTTGCAAGTGCTCTGCCAGTCGTTTGGCCAGCCAACTCTTGCCCGAGCCGGAGTTGCCGATGATTAGGGTTCGGGTGAGGTTCATGGTGTGCAGGTAATAATTGCTCATGGCAACTCGGCCAAAGTCATTCAACCGCTTCGGAAATTTCAGGCGCCACCATCCGCGTCTTCGGCGAACCATCCGCGTTGTGCTGATAAATATCCTGCGGCTGGCCATTTTCATTAAAGAACACCTGGCCGATCCCCGCCGAATTCCATAACCGCTCGCCCGCCTCGGCATGCTCTGGAACATGCGGAACAATGCGCATCCGCCGACGCTTGGTCAGCCAGTTCAGCGGCGAACGGGGAGAGTAGAGCCAGCGGTTGAGGCGGTCGAACCATTCGAGCAGCGCAGGCGGAAACTCGTTTTTGATACCGCTGCTGGTGATCTGCCAGATTCGTGGGCCAGCCTTGCGGTGTCGGATCAATACTTCGTAGACGAAGGAATAATGCACATCACCGGACAGCACCACGTAGTTACCGGGAGTGCGGGAGTGTCGGAAAATGTTCAGGATTACCTGGGCGGCGCCGCGATGGGCCATCCAGTTTTCGGCGTCTACCAGCAACGGATAGCCGCACCAACTAAACACCCGTTGCACGGTTTCGATCAATTTGACGCCGAAAATCGGTGCCGGCGAAACGATGATCGCCGAGGGATGATCGAGCAATTCCTGCTGCAGCTCGCTGAGCGCTTCCCAATCCAGCAGACCGGACGGTTGCTTGAGCGTCATTTCGCTGCGCCAGCGCCGAGTGCGAGTGTCGAGCACCACCACTGCAGGGCGAGTGGGCAGCACGTAATGCCACTTCTGAAAGCTCAGCAGCTCGTCGATCAAGCTATCCTGGACATCGCTGTCCAGGTAAGGATCTTGCCCCGAGGCACTCAATAGGCGGGTTTTTTCCAGCATGCCGCCAAACGCGTCCGGGTTGTTGCCCCAGCCTTGGCACAGCATATAAGCGAGCAGCGCGTTGCCGATGATGCGCTTGGAGAACGGATGGCCGTAGGCCGTTTCCTCCCATTGCGCGGAAAGATTCCAGTCATCGGTAATGTCGTGGTCGTCGAAAATCATCAGGCACGGTAGGTGCGCCATCGCTCGCCCAACACCACCCAGCCCCATCTTGAACGCATCGATGCGCGTCTGCTCCAGGGTATAGCGCTTGCGTCGTTCGGGCGTCAGTGCCGGTGGTTGCGGCGCGATCAGTGTCCAGGACGTGGGCGACCATACTAATAGGTACATGGCCATGACCTCGGCGAAGGTCACCAAATGGTTGTCGGCGCTGCTACTGGTAAAGATCGGCTTACGCGCTCCACCGAAAAATCGTTCGCGCAGGGTTTCGTTGCTCTCAAGCGCCGGTAACAAATCCGCACGATGGTAGTAACTGGCAGGATGCTCGTAGAGTTTGGCGCTGTCGCTGACCACTGCACCGTCGAGGTGTTCGCCGAACAGCCCCAGACGCTCGATCAAGGCATGAATCGCCCGCAACATCGGCCCCGCGACATCATCCGCATATACCTGATCGCCGCTCATCATTAATAGCGCGGGGCGCTTGCAAGCCTCCGGCTCAGACTCCAGCAATCGATCGACGCACAGCAAACCATCGGCAGCAGGGTAGTGAGGTTTGCGGCAGGAGCCATGGAGTAATTGATCGATCCGCGAGCGCAACACGAAATTCGGACATTGCGCCTCGCCATATAGTAGATGAGGCGCCCATTCGAGAATGCCCGACTGAGTGCCATCCGCGTCGGTGATCAGCAGATCGTACTCGATCAACGTGTCGCAGGGCAGGGCGGCATCCAGTGGCACATCTATCAAATGAATGAAGGCATGAGTACCGACCGGGATGATCGTGCATTGCCCCGCATCGAGACGGATGTCGATCCCTTGCAGGCGCAGCGTCAGCGGCAGCGCACGCGACCCTACCAACCACAGTACCAGCCGCGTGGGCTCCAGGCGCCGTAATAGCGGACCGACGAGGACTGGTGGCAATGGGGAGTGATCGGCAGGCAATGGCAGAGATACGGACATCCGGGTTCAAGACTCTTGGTGCAGAGAGGCGGGCGATGATAACGCAGCTAGGGGGGAGGATTGAGCCTTGTCCATCACTGGGGGTGTTGCTTATAGAAGCAGAAATCAGTGCTCGCCTTGAAGGGCTTTGCTAAGGGAAAAAATAATCGCAGCAGGTGGTTGACCACGAAATTAAATACTGTACTATTCGCCTCCCGCTAACGAGAGATCGGAAGCGCAAGTGGTTGAAGTTGTTGAAGATTCCCAAGCGAAACTTTGAAAACTTCTGAAAATAACCGCTTGACAGTAACAGAGGCTGCTGTAGAATGCGCG
>NZ_JAHUWR010000008.1:0-316946 GCF_019218905.1 Pseudomonas sp. PDM24
TTTTTCTCCACTTTCGACCGAGATGATCGAACCGCCAAAAGAGCCAAACAACACCGCTCTTTCAACTCCTTCTGGCTTCGATGAACTGAAGCGCAACCGCTGCCGAAAACTGCGTAACTCTTTGTTTACCAAGGAGTTTTCCGTTTCGACTGCGCCGGAAGTGGGGCGAATTATAGACGTCCAGAATCTGCCGTCAACCTCTAATTACGCTTTTCTTGCAGAAGGGGGCTTTTTAGCTGTTAAACGTGGAATCCGGCGGATTACAGGCGGCAATCTCAGTACCAACAACAACGCACCTATAGATGCATAGATCGCCCACTCCTTCAAATCGGCACGAACGATCCACAACATATGCAGCAATCCGAGCCCGAGAACCACATAAACCAATCGATGCAGTTTCTTCCAGCGAGAACCTAAACGCCGCTGACTGTAGCGATTAGAGGTAACCGCCAATGCCAGCAAACAGAGAAATCCCAGCACCCCGACAATAATGTAGGGCCGCTTTCGCAACTCGATACCCAGTTGCGACCAATCAAAGCCAAGGATAAACGCGGTGTAACCGCTCAAATGCAGAACAACATAAGCGAAGCACCACAACCCCAACTGCCGCCGAACCGCTATCCATCCCGGCCAACCAGTGAGCTTCTGCAATGGCGTCATGCTTAATGTAATGAGCAGCAGCACAAGCGTCCCCTGCCCCAGACGGTCAATCAATACCTTGCCTGGATCAGGTCCCAGCACATCCGCCCAAGCCTGATACAACCAAAGCACTGGCCAAATCGCTGCAGTGATGAAGACGCCAATACGCCAAAACGGATATCGCATCAGTAATGCTTCCGCAAATCGAGCCCTGTATAGAGAGAAGCAACTTCATCCGAGTAGCCGTTGAACATTTGCGTGTCCCGCACATTGGGCTTGAACAGACCGCTCGGCAAACGCCTTTCCCGTGCCTGGGTCCAGCGCGGGTGATCGACTGTCGGGTTCACGTTCGCATAAAAGCCATACTCATCCGAGGCGATACTCTGCCAGGTAGTTTTCGGCTGCTCACTGACCAAGCTGATCCGCACGATGGATTTAATGCTCTTGAAGCCGTACTTCCAGGGCACCACCAGTCGCAGCGGCGCACCATTCTGATTCGGCAACTCACGCCCATACATGCCCACAGCAAGAATCGCCAATGGATTCATTGCTTCATCCAGACGCAACCCTTCTACATAAGGCCAGTCGATCAAGGCAAAGCCGGAACGCTGCCCGGGCATACTTTTGGGATCCTGCAAGGTTTCGAAGCGAATGAACTTGGCTTTGGACGTCGGCTCGACCTCCTTGAGCAACGCCGAAACAGGAAAACCGATCCACGGAATGACCATCGACCAGGCTTCCACACAGCGAAGACGATAGATGCGCTCTTCCAGTTGATAAGGCTTCATGAAGTCTTCCAGCGCATACCGCCCCGGCTTACCCACCTCCCCGTCCACCACCACGCTCCAGGGTTCGGTTTTCAGCGCACCGGCGTTGGCCGCGGGATCACCTTTATCGGTACCGAACTCATAGAAGTTGTTGTAGTGGGTCGCATCCTTGAAAGGTGTGATCGCCTCGTCTTTGACGTTGACCGCCTCCCATTTGGTAGAAGGAAGCTTTTCGGCAAACCAGGCGGGCGCCTTGCCAGGCTCGACATCAGCATAACGCGCAACATCATCGGCACTCGCCCAACGCGGCAGACTGCTCACCGCCAAACCTGCAACGGCGGCACCTAATACACTGCGGCGAGAAAGGTAGAGGGATTCAGGCGTGACGTCCGACTCATGACAGTCAGACGCTTTGGGGACTTTGATCAGCATGACAACTCCGCAGCTTTGGAGGACAGATGCACCCATAGACTGCGGAGTATGAGGGAAATTACATCACTCGGCTTTTTTGTGGCGACGAAGGCGCAACAGGTACTGCACCGGCCCGGAAGCCGCATAGGCAAGGAAGACCAGCAGCAGGATACGCGGCGGATCACTGAACACAACGGCGAATACCAATACCACCGCGAGAATCGCGACAAAGGGAACACGCCCTTTCAAGTCCAGCTCCTTGAAGCTGTTGTACTTGATGTTACTGACCATCAGCATCCCGGCGGCGGCAACCATCAGTGCAACCAGGAACGACATCTTGGAACCCTGAATGCCGTAATCGCTGAATGCCCAGACAATGCCCGCGACCACACCGGCGGCGGCCGGGCTGGCCAGGCCGATAAAGTAACGTTTGTCTGCGGTGCCGACTTGAGTGTTGAAACGCGCCAGACGTAACGCCGCCCCCGCTACATAGATGAAGGCGACCATCCAGCCGACCTTGCCCATGTCACCCAGGGCCCAGCCGAATGCCAGCAATGCCGGCGCCACACCAAAGGCAACCATGTCCGACAGCGAGTCGTACTCGGCACCGAAAGCGCTTTGGGTATTGGTCATACGGGCAACGCGACCGTCGAGGCCGTCGAGCACCATGGCGACGAAAATCGCGATCGCGGCAAACGCAAAATATTTGCTCGCGCCGATCACATCACCCGCACTCAAGGCACTCTGGGCGCTCATCGAGTTGATGATGGAATAGAACCCTGCGAAGAGGTTCGCAGTGGTGAACAGATTCGGCAGAAGATAGATACCACGATGCCGGACTTTACGACCTTCAGCGTCATGCCCTTCTTCGATGTGTTCATCGATGGGCAGAAGGCTTTCGGCGTCAGAAGCCTGCTTTGGCTCTTCGGGACGTTCGCTCATGGACATTTACCTTGCAACGGGGTGGAAAGTTTCGACAGGTGTCTGGGACAACGGTTCGGCCACAAACAATGCAGCTTTATACCAGAACCGACGGATCCAAACGAAAAAACGCGGCCTAGGCCGCGTTTTCCGTACAAGCTCGGGACTTAGTTCTTGGCTTTGTCGACGATCTTGTTGGCACCGATCCACGGCATCATGGAGCGCAGTTGCTCACCGATGATTTCGATACCGTGGGCGGCGTTGTTACGACGCTTGGCGGTCATCGAAGGATAGCCGGTGGCGCCCTCGCTGATGAACATCTTGGCGTATTCGCCGTCCTGAATACGTTTCAGGGCGTTGCGCATGGCCTGACGGGATTCGGCGTTGATCACTTCCGGACCGGTCACGTACTCGCCGTACTCAGCGTTGTTGGAGATCGAGTAGTTCATGTTGGCGATACCGCCTTCGTACATGAGGTCAACGATCAGCTTCAGTTCGTGCAGGCATTCGAAGTAGGCCATTTCCGGCGCGTAGCCAGCTTCAACCAGGGTTTCGAAACCGGCTTTTACCAGCTCAACGGTACCGCCGCACAGAACGGCTTGTTCGCCGAACAGGTCGGTTTCGGTCTCGTCCTTGAAGGTGGTTTCGATGATGCCGGTACGACCGCCACCAACGCCAGCAGCGTAGGACAGTGCAACGTTTTTGGCGTTGCCCGAAGCATCCTGGTAGATAGCGATCAGGTCAGGGATACCGCCGCCTTTGACGAACTCGGAACGCACGGTGTGGCCCGGAGCTTTCGGCGCGATCATGATCACGTCGAGGTCAGCACGTGGCACAACCTGGTTGTAGTGAATCGCGAAACCGTGGGAGAAGGCCAGGGTGGCGCCTTTCTTGATGTTCGGCTCGATTTCGTTCTTGTACAGGGCAGACTGGAACTCGTCCGGGGTCAGGATCATGACCAGGTCGGCAGCCGCTACGGCGGAAGCAACGTCGGTCACTTTCAGGCCGTGGGCTTCAGCTTTGGCAACAGTAGCCGAACCTTTACGCAGACCGACAGTAACATCAACGCCGGAGTCTTTCAGGTTGCACGCTTGAGCGTGGCCCTGGGAACCGTAACCGATGATGGCAACTTTCTTGCCCTGGATGATCGACAGGTCGCAGTCTTTATCGTAGAAAACTTTCATGAATTTCCCCTCTATATCTGGCCCTTCAGGCCATTCGCTAATTTGGTTTAGATGCTCAGTACTTTGTCGCCGCGGGCAATCCCGGTGACGCCACTGCGTACGGTTTCCAGAATCGAGGCAGTCCCGATCGATTGAATGAAGCTGTCGAGCTTGTCGCTGGTACCGGTCAATTGAACGGTATATACGCTAGCGCTGACATCAACGATCTGCCCACGATAAATATCGGTGGTGCGCTTGATCTCGGCGCGCTGGGCGCCGGTGGCCTTGACCTTGACCAGCATCAGTTCGCGCTCGATGTGAGCACTCTCCGACAGGTCGACCAGTTTTACCACTTCGATCAGCTTGTTCAGGTTCTTGGTGATCTGCTCGATGACTTCATCGTGCCCTACCGTGGTCAGCGTCAGACGCGACAGGGTCGGGTCTTCGGTTGGCGCCACGGTCAGGCTTTCGATGTTGTAGTTGCGCTGCGAGAACAGGCCGACTACACGAGACAAAGCGCCCGGTTCGTTTTCCAGAAGCAAGGAAATAATGTGCCGCATGATTAAGTACGCTCCGTCTTGCTCAGCCACATATCGCGCATGGAGCCGTCTTTGATCTGCATCGGGTAGACGTGCTCGCTGGTGTCGACCGAAATATCGATAACCACCAGGCGATCTTTCATGGCGAACGCCTCTTCCATCTTCGACTTCAAATCTTTCGATTCGGTGATGCGCACGCCAACGTGACCATAGGCCTCGGCCAGCTTGACGAAGTCAGGCAACGATTCCATGTAGGAGTGCGAGTGGCGGCTGCCATAACTCATGTCCTGCCACTGGCGAACCATACCCAGTACACCGTTATTCAGAATGACGATCTTCACCGGCAAACCGTATTGCAGGCAGGTCGACAGTTCCTGAATGTTCATCTGGATGCTGCCCTCGCCCGTTACGCAGGCGACGTCATCATCCGGGAAGCTCAGCTTGATGCCCATGGCCGCCGGAAAACCGAAGCCCATGGTGCCCAGGCCACCGGAGTTGATCCAGCGGTTTGGCTTGTTGAACGTGTAGTACTGCGCAGCGAACATTTGGTGCTGACCCACGTCGGAGGTCACAAAGGCGTCGCCCTTGGTCACTTCGCACAGGGTTTCGATCACGGTCTGCGGCTTGATCACGCTGCCGTCGCCCTTGTCATAAGGGAACAGGCCGCGATCACCGCGCCACTCATCGACTTGCTTCCACCAACTGGCAACGGACTCCTTGTTCGGGGTCTCGCCGATTTCCTTGAGGATCGCGACCATTTCGGTCAGGACACTTTCGACCGGACCGACGATAGGCACGTCTGCCTTGATGGTCTTGGAGATCGAAGCCGGGTCGATGTCGATGTGAATGATCTTGGCATTCGGACAGAACTTGGCCGGGCCGTTGATCACGCGATCGTCGAAGCGCGCGCCGACTGCAAGGATGACATCGGCATGGTGCATCGCCAGGTTGGCGGTGTAGCTGCCGTGCATGCCGAGCATGCCAATGAACTGACGGTCGGTGCCGGGGTAGGCACCCAAACCCATCAGGGTATTGGTCACTGGCAGGTTGAGCATCTTCGCCAGTTCGGTCAGCGGCGCAGAGCCACCACCGAGAATCACACCGCCGCCTGAATAAAGCACAGGACGCTTGGCCGCCAGGAGCATTTCGGCTGCCTTGCGGATTTGCCCGGAATGACCGCGAACGGCCGGGCTGTAGGAACGCAGCTTGGCTTTTTTCGGGAAGATGTATTCGAACTTCTCGGCCGGGTTGGTCATGTCTTTCGGGATATCGACAACGACCGGACCAGGACGACCGGATTGCGCCAGGTAGAACGCTTTCTTCATGACTTCCGGGATTTCCGACGCATGCTTGATCATGAAGCTGTGCTTCACGATTGGCCGGGAGATACCGATCATGTCGGTTTCCTGGAATGCATCGGTGCCTACCATGGTGCTAGGCACCTGGCCGGAAATGATCACCATCGGAATGGAGTCCATGTAGGCCGTGGCAATACCGGTGATGGCGTTGGTTGCACCCGGGCCGGAGGTTACCAGTACCACACCGGCTTTACCGGTGGCACGGGCATAGCCGTCAGCCATATGGGTCGCAGCCTGCTCGTGACGAACCAGGATGTGGGTCACTTCCGGTTCTTTGAACAGGGCATCATAGACATGAAGAAGAGCACCACCCGGGTACCCGTAGATATATTTGACGCCTTCGTCACGCAAAAAGCGGACGAGCATCTCACCGCCAGATAAAAGCTCCACGTTGTTCACCTCTAAAACGCCAGAATACCGCCCACATACAAGAGGACGGGTCTTAATAGGTTTACTTCTCGGCAGAGCATGAGCGACGGTGGTCGCCGACTACGTCAGCACTGACTGAGCAAGTATTGGGATCGTCCCAAGTGTTGCGGGCCTTTCCCACCCAGCGCGAGGTAACGCGTTGCGGGTGTAACAGGTCGGCGCGGATGTGCGCCTCATGATCTACCGAGTGGGTCTGCTTCTGGCAGTCCCTCTACAGCGGACTTTGGATTCTTCTGTTTCGCCCATCGCAAGTCAAGCCGTCAATGTGCTTTATTCGAACTAAGCGCATGAGAACGCAAGAAAAAACCTTTAAACCGCAACTGTGTTAGCTTCGATTGCGCACCCATGACAAGGAAATGGCATGCGAACGTTCTTCTTCACCGCCGGCTTGCTGATCAGCCTGAGCCCTTTGTGCATGGCGGGTCAGATCTATAAATGGGTCGATGCCCAGGGCGTTACCCATTTCGATGCGCAACCGCCCCCAGGCCAGGAGCCCACCCTCGTGGTGACGCCCGCCCCGCCCGTCGGCAAACCGAGCGCGCCGCCGCGCAGCAACGTCGTAGGCGATCAACGGGCCATCGACAACAAAGTGAAAAAGCAGGTCGCCGAGCAGCAAGACCAGCTAAGAGTATTCTGCGAACAGGCCCGAACGAACCTGGCTCAACTGCAGAATAATCCGCGACTACGGGAGGATGTCGACGGTGAGATGCGCCGCCTGACCGACCAACAACGTCAGGAGCGCATCACCGAAGCACAGAAACAGATTGCGAAAAACTGCATGTAGGAGCTGTCGAGTGAAACGAGGCTGCGATCTTTTGATTTTGCTTTTAAGAACAAGATTAAAAGATCACAGCCTCGTTTCACTCGACAGCTCCTACGGCTCCTACAACGGATTGGAGTTAGCGGGAGGCGGTGATCAACAGGTCGAACTCTTTGAGCAAGACCTGAAGCTGCCGATCCTTACCCTGGACGTTGCGGGTGGCGAAGACCATTTCGGCCATCTCCTGGATCCCCGACGCGTTGGGTAATGGCAGGTCTTGCTCCAGGATCAACTTCATTCTTGGCAGGAAGATCCATTGCAGCCATTGCTCGAAGTCCAGCGTATCCACCGAGAACGGCTCGACGCTGGATAGCGCTTCATCGGACGGTGCAACATCGTCCCACCAGCCCTGAACGCGCAGTTCGCGCTCGATCAGCAGCAACTGCTCGGCAATCTTCGGGAAGCGTGCATCCATCACAGCGAGACCTTGGCCTTCTGACGCGCCAACGCTGCACCGGCGGAGTCACCCTGCTTCTCACGAGCCTGAGCGATCAATTCCCACAGGCTGGCCTGAAGGGCCGGACGACCATTGGCGAACGTCAAACCACGACGAGCGAATTGTTCGGCCTGTGCCGCATCGCCTTGAGCCATACGTACCTGGGCCAGACGGTAAAGCACTTGTGGCTCACGCGGCGCGACACGCTGGGCGCGCTCGAGACTGGAAGACGCACCATTAAGGTCGCCACTGGCCTGTTGCTGCTGGGCAGTGGTCAACAACGCCAGGACCGGACCGTCCAGTTGCTCATCGGCAGACAGGCCGCCGGAGCTCGCCGAAGGAATCCCGCTCGGCGTCGATGGCATGCTGTAGCTGCCCTGATTGATCGGTGCCGACTGGACCGGCGAGGTATCGATCGGGCCCGGAGTGATCGGGCCTGGGGTAATCGGCGAAGTGCTGATCGGGGCCGAGGAAACAGCGCCACCTCCCGGCACCATCACGACGACGCCAGTATCACCTTGCGGGATTGCCTGAGTCTGGGCTTGTGCAGGACGTTTTACCGTCGACTGCCGGAAACCACCATTCGCCGAAATCCGTTCACTGTTGGAGACGGCGCTGCCGGAATCCACAACCGGGATCGAACCACGCTGTACGGTGGAGCAGCCGCTGAGCAAAGCCACGGCGGTCACTGCTGGAATCAACCACTTGTTCACTTGAAACCCTCTTTGCTTAATTCATCCAGCCCTTGACCCAATCCATCACCGATTCAGCAGGGCTTTCGCCACCGCAAGCGGGACCGGGAGGCGGTTCGCTGCCGCGAATATACGGCATCTGCACTGCGCCTGGGCAGCTGCCTTCAGAACCTTGCCCGGTGCGCGAATCGACCCAGGCCTGAACAATGTTGTCCGGCTGCGGCATGTCCAGCGGCAGCGGATCGGCCTTGCGCATGAAACTGGTCCACACCTGCAACGCACCGGTGGCACCGGTGAACGGCGTCTTGCCGTTATCATCGCGCCCCAGCCAGACGACTGCCAGCAGATCCTGACTGAAACCGGCGAACCAGCTGTCCCGCGAATCGTTACTGGTACCGGTCTTGCCGGCCAGGGTCAGGGTTTTTGGTAACACGTTGTAAACCGAACTGCCCGTACCTTCACGCATGACCCGTTGCATGGCGCTCTGGATCAGGTAAATAGACGCCGGATCGAATTGCTGCTGAATCTGGAACGGATAACGCTTGAGCGGTTCGCCCTCGGCAGTCAGCACGCTGCGAATCCCGCGCATCGGCGTATTGAACCCGCCGTTGGCCAACGTCTGGTACATGGTCGCCACTTCGATCGGGGTCATACCGCCGGCACCCAGCAACATCGACGGGAACGCCGGGAATTCCCGAGTCACACCCAGGCGCGCCAGGGTCTTCAAGACATTCGGTACGCCCACCGCCAAGCCAAGACGCGCGGTCGACAGGTTGTAGGAATGCGCCAAGCCTTGATACAGGAACACCGTACCGTGGGAACGGCGATCATAGTTCTGCGGTTTCCAGACCTGACCGTCCGCGCCTTTGACCGAGAAGTAGTCGTCCGACAGCCAACTGGTCAGCGTGTACTGGCTTGGCTTCTCGAGGGCTGTCAGATAAACCGCCGGCTTGATCAACGAGCCGATCGGTCGTACTGCGTCCAGCGCCCGGTTGAAGCCGGCAAAACTCGCCTGACGACTACCGATCATGGCCTGGACTTCGCCGGTTTCCGGGTTGGTCACGACCATGGCCGCCTCAACCTCATCGGAACCCTTGCGCCCGGACAGACGCTTGAACGTGTCATTGACCGAGGCTTCGGCCTTCATCTGCAGGATCGGGTCGAAACTGGTGAAGATCCGCAGACCTTCTTCGGTCAAGTCTTCGTCGCGGTAGTCTTCGCGCAACTGACGCTTAACCAGGTCGAGGAAGCCCGGGAAAGAGCTGTCGGCCAACTTGCCGCGAGTGGTCACACCCAGTGGCATTTTCTTCGCCGCCTCAACCTGTTCGGCGGTGGCAACGCCTTGTTCCGCCAGAACATCGAGCACCAGATTGCGTCGCTCCAGCGCCCGCTCAGGGTTGCGACGCGGGTTGTAATAGGACGGCCCCTTGACCATGCCCACCAACAAAGCGACTTGATGCAGTTTCAGCTCGGACAATGGCTGCCCGAAGAAGAACTGGCTGGCCAAGCCGAAACCGTGCACCGCGCGCTGACCATCCTGGCCGACGAACACTTCATTGAGGTAAGCCTCAAGAATTTCGCGCTTGTCGTAATGCAACTCAAGCAACAACGCCATCATGGCTTCGGTGAGCTTACGGGTCAGGCTGCGTTCGCTGGTGAGGTAGAAGTTCTTGACCAACTGTTGCGTCAGCGTACTGCCACCCTGGGTCATCTTGCCGCCCGAGGTGTTGACGTAGATGGCTCGGGCAATCGACTTCGGCGACACGCCCCAGTGGCTGTAGAAATCCCGGTCTTCTACGGCAACCAGGGTTTCGAGCAGATACGGCGGAACCTGATCGATTTTGATCAGGATGCGGTCTTCAAGGTTTTTCGGGTAAATCCCGCCAATCAGCAGCGGCTCCAGTCGCACCACAGAGAGCTTCGAACCGTTGGTCGCCGAGAGCTCGGCCACGTAATCGCCGGAGAAGCGCACGCGCACAGGCTGAGCTGTCTCCATGCCTTCATAGAACTGGAAGCCACGGGTATTCAAGTCGATGGTATTGCCATTGACCGCCGCCGCGCCAGGGCCGTTGCTGACGGCTTCGCGTCGGTAGCCCAAGGCATCGAGCTCGGTGAGGAAGTCTTCCTTGCTCAGCTTTTGGCCAGTGAACAGCTCAAGCGGGCGCGCGTACACCTTGGCCGGGATGGTCCAGCGCTTGCCGGAGAACTTCTCCTGGACCACAGCGTCGAGATAAACCGCGAACCCGGCAAGCACCACAAGGCCGACCAGACTGAGTTTAAGGGCCCAGCCCAGCCAGGGGCGCATGCCCTTGGAAGGTGGTTTTTTGGGGGTGCGGGGGGATCGAGTACGAGTCATGGCGGCGGATTATACGCACTTTATTCATACTCGACAGAAGCCCGCTGAGGTTTGCGTCGGGCAGACTTGCGGCCATAATGGCGGCCTTGAATTTTTCCCAGACTCTGAAGGATCGCCTGTGAGCCAGTCCCTGATCGCTGCCCTGCAAAACCCGGCCCTCTACCCGCATCCCGTAGAAGGGTTTCAGGTCATCGAAACCCATATTTCGTGGGTGCTGCTCACCGGCCCCTACGCTTATAAAGTGAAGAAGCCAGTGAATTTCGGCTTCCTCGACTTCACCAGCCTCGAGGCTCGCGAGCATTTCTGTGCTGAAGAGCTGCGCCTGAACCAGCGCCTGACCCATGATTTGTATCTGGAAGTGTTGCCGATCACTGGCAGCGCCGAGGCGCCGCAACTGGGTGGCGATGGCCCGGTTGTCGATTACGCCCTGAAAATGCGTCAGTTCCCACAAAGCCAATTGCTCAGCACCTTGCAAGCCAACGGCGAATTGACCACCACGCACATCGACGAGATGGCGGCGCAGATCGCTCAATTCCACCTCAGCGCGCCGAAAGTGCCTGCCGAACACGAAGCCGGCACGCCGGACAGCGTGATGGCGCCGGTACGGCAGAACTTCGAACAGATCCGCCCGTTCCTCAGCGACAAGGCCGATCTGCTGCAACTCGAGGCGCTGCAAGCCTGGGCCGAAAGCAGCTTCGAACGCCTCAAGCCGCTATTCGCCCAGCGCAAGGCCGACGGTTTCATTCGTGAATGCCACGGTGACATTCACTTGGGCAACGCTACCGTGATCGACGGCAAAGTGGTGATCTTCGACTGCATCGAGTTCAACGAACCGTTCCGCTTCACCGACGTTTACGCCGACACCGGCTTCCTGGCCATGGACCTGGAAGACCGTGACCTGAAGAGCCTGGCGCGCCGTTTCATCAGCCAATACCTGGAGCTGACCGGCGACTATCAGGGCCTTGAGCTGCTGAACTTCTATAAAGCCTACCGCGCACTGGTTCGCGCCAAGGTCAGCCTGTTCAGCATGCCGGCCGAGGCCGATCCGGTGCTGCGCGCCACCACCCTGCGTCAGTACCGCAACTACGCCAATCTGGCGGAAAGCTACAGCACCATTCCTTCGCGTTTCCTGGCGATTACCCACGGTGTTTCCGCTGTCGGTAAAAGCCACGTGGCCATGCGCCTGGTGGAAGCCCTCGGCGCCATTCGCCTGCGTTCCGACGTCGAGCGCAAGCGTATGTTCGGCGAGCAAACCGTACCGAACGACCCGCAGGCCGGCATTTATAGTGCTGACGCCAGCGCCGCCACCTACAGCCGTCTGCATGAAATCGCCGGTGTCATTTTGCATGCCGGTTTCCCGGTGGTGGTCGATGCCACCTACCTCAAGCGCGACCAACGCGACGGCGCGGCAAAAATCGCCGAAGCCACGGGCGCGCCGTTCCTCATCCTCGACTGCGACGCACCGCAAGCGGTAATCGAGAGCTGGCTGAAACAACGTCAGGCAGACAATAACGATCCGTCCGACGCCAATCTGGCCGTTATCGCCGCCCAGCAAGCCAGCCGCGAAGCCCTGACGCCAGCAGAAATTCTCTGCAGCAAACGCGTCCAGACCAATGAAAATGGCACGCTCGATACCGTCGTTGCGCAGATCCGCCAACGTCTGCCAGGCCTGTAAGAAACTATTTCAACCGTGAAGCCCTCACCGGCTTCACGGCTGTCAAATAGTGGCACTATACTGGCGCCATAAAACCATCAGGTGATGCGACATGAGCCAGCCGAAACTTCTCGACACCCCGCTTTATGCCTTGCTGCACAAAGACGACATCACAGGCTTTAACAACGAGCGCCCGAAAGATGGACCCATCGACATGGTCGGTGGCGACTTCCGTGGTCTCGATCTGCGTGAACTGAACGCCGACGGCGTCGACTTCACCGATGCCTATTTCCGTTCTGCCGACTTGCGCGGCATCGACTTTCGCAACGCTTCCCTGGAAGGGGCGAGCCTGGCCCACGCGCAGATCTCCGGCGCGTACTTCCCGCCAGAGCTGAGTGCCGATGAGATTCTGATGTCGATGAATTTCGGTACGCGACTGCGTTATCGCACCCGCTAAAAGCGACGTTCTACCAAGTCCGGCGCCCCTGCCTTGCGCTGGACTTGTACTTTTTTACCCCCCGAAACTCACACCTTCCGACCGCACTCGCAGCCTTTTCCCACCACTTCCAGAGCCCGCGTCTTAGAAGCTTTTGCGTCGAAACCGACCAAACAATCACGCTTTTCCTACTGATGGCTACACTGCTGAGAGGCTCGCCCACGCACCGTTCGGCTGTCGCAAGGAGGCTTGATGAATGATGAACTGCAACACCTGAAGAATCTTGGCAAGACGTCGGCGCAATGGCTGCATGCCGTGGGCATCCACAGTGCATCGGACTTGCGTCGGCTGGGAGCTGTGGATGCTTATCGGGCCGTGCGCACGCGCGGTTTTCGGGCTTCCAAGGTGTTGTTGTATGCGATCGAAGGCGCACTGATGGATGTTCACTGGAACGACATTCCCGCCGAACGCAAGGAAGCTTTGAACAAACAACTGGACGCCATCTCGTCACGCCACAAGATTTGAACGGGTAATTACGCTTACGCACACAGCCTGAAGAGCAATGATTGCAAGGCCTTCACCAAGGGAACTGGTGAGATCCACAGAAATTGAAAATCAGCGGTTGACTTGGTAATGAGAATCGCTATGATTATCACAACTGGTCGCGAGACTGGTCGATATTCTGAAAAGCCCTTGGTTCGGACTCTCAGATTATCTCCTCATCAGGCTAATCACGGTTATTTGACCCGGCTCTTGCCGGGTCTTTTTTTGCCTGTGGAAAACTCGCCAGGTTTTACTGCCCTGACTGCTTGCCGAACTGTTTACGCATTTGCGCGCAGTAATCCTGCGGTGGCGTGGCGGGCGTATACCAAACGTAATCGGCCATGGCCGGCGTGACCTCAGCACCCTGCTCCGCCAGCATCAATACCATCGGCGCTTCTGGCTCACCCAGATCCAGCACATGGATCGGCACCCCCACATCCTTACGCGCGTGGTACGCGCCGGCAAACAGCAGTGAAGGCGTTGGTGCGGCCAGTAATCGCCCGGCCATCCGCCGATCACGCTGCTGCTGGACGGCAAGCATCGCGGGCATTTGCGATGTGGGCAGCAAGCCGCAGTGGGAATCGCTGATTTGTGCCAGCAACTCATCCTTGACCACCGGCGCGTTAGAGAGCGAACCGCTCAATGCCGGGGGTTTGGCATAGAAAGTACGGACTTCAAGCGTATCCAGATTGGCCGCCAGCAACGGGTACGGCTGAGTCAGGGCAAAACCAACGATCGGCCCATACAGATTCCAGTCCCAACCCGGTTGCCAGGCCAACGCATTGGGCAAGTCAGCGGGTAGCGATGAAGAGTGCTTAACATGATCGACGCGCCCTTGTTGATCCGGCGTGAGCATTTCCAGCAGTAGACTGCCTTGGGGCCGCCGCTCACCCAGCGCCTGTAATAACCACAATTGCAGTTGATGGTGATCACGATTGTCATGCTGCTCGCCGACGATCAACCGCGAAGGCTTGGCCAACCGTGCAAGCAGTTCCTGCGCTGTCAGTGTTTGCCCGCTGCGCAGGTCCCGGATCTCGCCGCTGACGGGTGGCGGCACCACCGGCACATGCTGACAGGCACTCAGTAACAGCACAGCCAGGATCACCATCACACGCATGTTCTCACCTCAATGAAATGCTTAGCGGGCGATGATCAGCGGATGCCCACGCTCCGGGTGCGGCTGCACCAGTACTTCCAGCCCGAACACGGCCTTGAGCGGTTCCGGGCGCAATACCTGCTCCGGCGTATCCAGCGCCACGGGACGCCCACCCTCGAGCAGTAATAGACGATCACAATAGCGTGCCGCCAGGTTCAGATCATGCAGGATCACCAGCACCGCGGCACCACGATTGGCGAACTCGCGCACCGCTTGCAGAGTGGTGTGTTGGTGCAGCGGGTCGAGCATCGACGTCGGTTCGTCGAGCAACAACGTTTGCCCCGCCTCCCCCGGCCACAGCTGCGCCAG
This sequence comes from Pseudomonas sp. PDM24, assembly GCF_019218905.1. NCBI lineage: Bacteria > Pseudomonadati > Pseudomonadota > Gammaproteobacteria > Pseudomonadales > Pseudomonadaceae > Pseudomonas > Pseudomonas sp. PDM24. The sequence goes on from NZ_JAHUWR010000008.1 coordinate 14,630, forward strand.
GACGCGTGCCAGGTGCACCCGCTGACGCTCACCACCGGACAATGCCAGATAACTACGACCACTCAGGTGCTGCGCATCGGCCGCGTGTAGTGCGGCGGCGACGATCTCGTCATCCCGGACCCGGCCGGTTTGATAAGGCAAACGCCCCATGCCGACCACTTCTTCGACGCGAAAGGCAAAGTCCAGGGTCGACACCTGCGGCAACACCGCCAAACGCTGGGCTCGCTGCGCCCGGGCCCAATGACTCAACTCGCGCTCGTCGAGCCAGACGCTGCCGTGGTCCGCCTGCAATTCGCCGCATAGGGCACCGAGCAATGTGCTTTTACCGGCACCATTGGGGCCCAGCACACCGAGGACTTCGCCCGGTTTGAGCTCAAGGGTAATGTCCGTGAGAACAATCTTTCGACCGCGCCGGATTTGCAGGTTTTGCGTTCGCAACATCAGGCACGCCCTCTGAGCAGAAGATACAGAAAGAACGGTGCGCCGATGAAGGCTGTGACGATCCCGATCGGCAACTCGGCCGGCGCCAAGGCCAGTCGTGCTACCAGATCGGCAAACAATAAGAGACTGGCCCCCGCCAATACCGACGCCGGCAACAACACCCGATGATCAGGGCCGGCCAACAACCGCACCAGATGCGGCACCACCAGGCCGACAAACCCGATCATCCCCGCTGCCGCGACCGCCGCGCCGACACCCAGCGCCGTGCAGAACACCAGTTCGCGCTTAAGCCTTTCGACATCAATACCCAGGTGACCGGCCTCTGACTCCCCCAGCAACAATGCATTCAAAGCCTTGGCCCGACGCGGCAGCCACAGCGCCACACCGGTGCTCACTAGCAACAACGGCCAAAGTCGCGAATAACTGGCGCCGTTAAGGCTGCCCAGGTTCCAGAACGTCAAGGTGCGCAGGGTCGCGTCATCCGCCAGATAGGTGAATAACCCTACCGCTGAACCGGCCAGGGCAGTCAATGCAATACCGGCCAGCAGCATGGTGGCGACGTTGGTCTGGCCATTGCGTCGCCCCAGTCGATAGACCAGCGCCGTTACACCCAGCCCACCGAGAAACGCGCACACCGATAACAGATAAGGCCCGAAGGATTCCTGCAGACCGCCGAACACCGAGCCGCCGACAATCGCGATGGCTGCGCCCAATGCCGCGCCGCTGGAGACTCCCACCAATCCCGGATCGGCCAAAGGGTTGCGAAACAGGCCCTGCATCGCCACGCCGGACAGCGCCAAAACGCCGCCCACCGCCAAGCCCAGCAAGGTTCGCGGCAAGCGAATCCGCCCGAGGATCAGTTCGGCCTGCTCCAACCCGTCAGGCGCGATGGGTAAACCCATCAGCCGCAACGCCGCGCGTAACGTGTCGAACAACGGCAAACTCACCGGACCCAACGCCAGCGACAACCAGATCGCCAGCAAACACAGCAGGCTCAGGCCAACGAATAATGCACGGGGTTTAACCAGAACGGTCATTGGCCGGTCGCACTCAGGCGCATAAACAGCTTCCTTGAAAAATTTTGCCGGGCATCGAGAGAACAGGCCAAGTATCCTCGGCATCCGGCAATCGCCCTGGGGGTGAGCGGCCATTTGATATTTGCTTGCATTTGAACGTCAAGCTTGGACATATCCGCTCACGAGCTGCGGGACTTGAGGATAGACATGAAGCTTCTTTGCACAGGCGTCGAATTGGCTGACGCCAGCAGTCGCGGTTTCGACGTTGATGGTCAAAAGCTCTTCGCCGTGCGCCGGGCCGGCCGGGTGTATGTGTATGAAAATCGCTGCCCGCACCGGGGCGTCGGACTGGAATGGAAACCCGACCAGTTTCTCGACCCCAGCAACAGCCTGATCCAGTGCGCCACCCATGGCGCACTGTTTCTGATCGAAGACGGCGAATGCGTCGCCGGCCCGTGCGCCGGGCAATCCCTGACCACCATCCCCTGTCGCGAAGACGAGCAAGGGATCTGGCTAACCGTTTAACAGCACCTCCAGGCGCCGATCGACCACCATCTCTTGATGGGTCAAGTGCACGCCATACGCCAGCACTTCGACCCCGCACGCCACCGCTTCGCGTAACGCAGCCGCGTAGGCCGAATCGATTTCTTCAGCAGGACGCACGGAGTCGACGCCGGTCAGGTTCACGCAATACAACTGCACGGCACGAATCCCGTCCCGGGCCAAATGCGCCAACTCCCGCAAATGCTTGGCCCCGCGCTGGGTCACTGCGTCAGGAAATGCCGCCACCAACGAGCCATCGAAGCCCAGGGTGACGCTTTTGACTTCTACATAGGCTGGCCCGCTCGGGTAGTCGAGACGGAAATCGATGCGGCTGCTCTCCTGACCGTAGGCCACTTCGCGCTTCAATTCGGTAAAGCCGTTCAGCTCGGTGATGACATTGGCCCGCAACGCCTCCTCAATCAAACCGTTGGCGCGCCCGGTGTTTACGCAGAACAACCGCCCCTGCGGGGTTTCGCCGACTTCCCAGGTGCCGGGCAATTTACGCTTGGGGTCGTTGGAACGACTGAACCAGACCTGCCCGCCTTCGACTTGGCAATTAAGCATCGAACCGGTGTTAGGGCAGTGAATGGTCAGCAACTCGCCGCTAACGGTTTCGATATCAGCGAGAAAACGTTTGTAGCGACGAATCAAGCGACCTTCTTCGAGGGGAGGATGAAAACGCATCAGCCTTGCCAGCTCCGCAAACCACGAGCGATCCGCTCAACCGCTTCCTGCAAACGTGGAAGACTTTGGGTGTAGGCAAACCGCACATGATGCCCGGCCTGATAACGACCGAAGTCCAGGCCCGGCGTAATCGCGACGTGCTCGGTTTCGAGGAAATGTCGGCAGAACGCAAAGGCATCGCCGCCGAACTTGCTGATATCGGCGTACAAGTAAAATGCACCCTCCGGCTCCACAGCGATACCGAAGCCCAATTCCCTCAGGGCTGGCAGCAGGAAATCACGACGTCGGCCGAACTCGGCGCGGCGCTCCTCGAAAATTTGAATAGTGGCGGGTTCGAAGCAAGCCAATGCGGCGTGCTGGGCCATGCTCGGCGCGCTGATGTAGAGGTTCTGGGCAAGCTTCTCCAGTTCACCGACCGCCGCTTCTGGCGCGACCAGCCAACCGAGACGCCAGCCGGTCATGCCAAAATACTTGGAAAAACTATTGAGGACGAAGGCGCTGTCATCGACTTCCAGCACGCTGGCCGCATCCGTGCCGTAAGTCAGGCCATGGTAGATCTCGTCGACCACCAAATGGCCGTGGCGGGCCTTGATCGCTGCAGAGAGCCCGGCCAATTCGTCGCGGGTCAGGATGGTCCCGGTCGGGTTGGCCGGCGATGCCACCAAGGCGCCGACGCTGTCGTGATCCCAGTGGCGCGCCACCAGGTCCGGGGTCAGCTGATAACGCACGTCCGGGCCGACCGGCACCAGTTGCGCCGCGCCTTCCACCAACCGCAGGAAGTGCCGGTTGCACGGGTAACCCGGGTCTGCCAGCAGCCAGTGTTTACCTGGGTCCACCAGCAAGGCGCTGGCCAACAGCAACGCGCCTGAACCGCCGGGCGTGATGAGAATTCGTTGCGGATCGATGTTCAGCCCGTAACGTTGCTGATAAAAGCCCGAAATGGCTTCACGCAGCTCAGGAATGCCGCGGGCAGCGGTGTAACGGGTCTTCCCCGCCGTCAGTGCGGCCTGGCCGGCCTGGATGATCGGCTCGGCGGTGGTGAAGTCCGGCTCGCCGATTTCCAGGTGAATCACGTCGTGCCCGGCTGCTTGCAACTCGTTGGCCCGCGCCAGCAGGGCCATGACGTGAAACGGTTCGATAGCGCGACTGCGCGCACTGTAGGACAGAGCCATTAGCCTTCCTTACAACGGGGAAAAGAATCGATTCTACCCAAGCGCAGGAACGAGCGAGAACCTAAAGCGGTCAGAGCCCATATAGCGCTGGTCTCAAACGGTTCAAGCGTATGCTCCAGGTTTGACTAAAATCAATAATTGATCAGGTCTCCAGAGCCACCAGGCAAGGCTTTGCAATCTTTTGCAAGCGCCACGGGCCGCGGGCTCGACATCCGGGAGTAGCGCGGTCCGATTTGATCTGGTAAGTTCGCCCGCTTGCAGCCGCAGGGCCGGCAGGTGTCGGTGATGGAGCAATCCTGCGCAATGGATTACAAGAGTAGAGGCGGTCCATTTCATGCCCACCCAAGCAAAGCAACAGCAGAACCAGTCGATCAGCGGCTTCGAACCCTACAAAGAAGTGAAGGGCGAAGAGTACATGGGCAAGCCCATGCGCGCTCACTTCACCAAGATCCTGAACAAGTGGAAACAGGACTTGATGCAGGAAGTCGACCGTACTGTTGATCACATGAAAGACGAAGCGGCCAACTTCCCTGATCCGGCAGACCGTGCCAGCCAGGAAGAGGAATTCAGCCTCGAATTGCGCGCCCGCGACCGCGAGCGCAAGCTGATCAAGAAAATCGACAAAACACTGCAATTGATCGAAGACGAAGAATACGGCTGGTGCGAGTCCTGCGGCGTCGAAATCGGCGTCAAGCGACTGGAAGCCCGCCCTACCGCCGACATGTGCGTTGACTGCAAGACCCTGGCGGAAATCAAGGAAAAGCAAGTCGGCAAGTAATCTTGGCGACTTGAACGAAGAACGGAGCGTGCGAACGCTCCGTTTTTTTGTTTCTGACATTTGCTGCGTCTTTAAAATCGCCTTCGCGAGCAAGCTTCGCTCCTACAAAGGCTAGAGCAATCTTCTGTAGGAGCTGAGCTTGCTCGCGAAGGCGGCTTCAAGCCATGCTCAAAACGATTGAACAGCCTGACATCGCCCTTATGACCGCCATCGCCTCCCCCGCCTACATCGGGCGTTTCGCCCCTACACCAAGCGGGCATCTGCACTTCGGTTCGCTGGTCGCAGCACTGGCCTCCTACCTCGACGCCCGTTCGGTCGGCGGCCGCTGGTTGGTGCGCATGGAAGATCTCGATCCGCCACGGGAAGAGCCCGGTGCTCAGGCAGCGATTCTCAAGGCGCTGGAAAGCTACGGGTTCGAGTGGGACGGCGACATGGTCCGACAGAGTGACCGGCACGCTGCCTATGACGAAGTCATCAATCGCCTGTTAAATCAGGGCCTGGCCTACGCTTGCACCTGCTCGCGCAAGCAACTGGAGCCATATCACGGCATCTATCCCGGGTTCTGCCGCAACGCAGGGCACGGCACCGAGAACGCCGCGATCCGCCTGCGTGTACCGGAACTGGAATACCACTTCATCGACCGGGTGCAGGGCGAGTTCCGTCAACATCTGGGGCGGGAGGTGGGTGATTTCGTGATCCGCCGCCGCGATGGGCTCTACGCCTATCAATTGGCAGTGGTGCTGGACGACGCCTGGCAAGGCATCACCGATATCGTGCGCGGCGCCGATCTGCTGGATTCCACGCCGCGCCAGCTCTATCTGCAAGAACTGCTGGGCCTGCCGCAACCGCGCTACCTGCACATCCCGCTGATTACCCAGCCTGACGGCCACAAACTCGGCAAATCCTATCGATCACCGCCGCTGACCGAAGATCAGGCCACGCCGCTGTTACTGCGCGCATTGCGGGCGCTGGGGCACAAACCTGCGACCGAACTGAATGACGCCACGCCACGGCAAGTGCTGAACTGGGGGATTACCCACTGGGATGCATCGCTGATCCCGCGCACACTGACGTTGCCTGAAGCGCAACTGCAGTGATGCCACTTGCAGTGGCGCGCCCATCCGTTACCATCGCCGCACGTTTTCGGGCACGCGCATAAAAAAGAGAGGCCGGGATGTACATCTATCGCTTGGTCCTGCTCCTGGTAGTGGGGATTTATCTGTTCTCCCCGGCCATCATGGATTGGTGGATCGACGCCACGGGCGCCTGGTATCGCCCTTATTTGCTCTGGCTGATTCTGATTGTCGTGACCTTCATCCTGCAGAGCCAAAAAGATGCCGATGAGCTTTAGCCTGACCCAGATGATCCTGATCAGCGCCGCGTACCTGGCGGTGCTGTTCGGCGTGGCCTGGATCAGCGAACGGGGGATGATCCCCCGGGCGATCATTCGCCACCCGCTGACGTACACCCTGTCGCTGGGCGTCTACGCCAGTGCCTGGGCGTTTTACGGCACGGTGGGCCTGGCCTATCAGTACGGCTACGGTTTTCTGTCCAGCTACCTCGGGGTTTCCGGAGCGTTTCTGCTGGCGCCAGTGCTTCTGTACCCGATCCTGAAAATCACCCGCACTTATCAACTCTCGTCCCTGGCCGACTTGTTCGCGTTTCGTTTCCGCAGCACTTGGGCCGGCGCACTGACGACAATTTTCATGCTGATCGGCGTCCTGCCGTTGCTGGCGCTGCAGATTCAGGCGGTGGCCGACTCCATCAGCATCCTCACCCGCGAGCCGGTGCAGCATCGCGTGGCCCTGAGCTTCTGCGCACTGATTACGCTGTTCACGATTTTCTTCGGCTCACGCCACATCGCTACCCGCGAGAAACATGAAGGCCTGGTGTTCGCGATTGCCTTCGAATCGGTGATCAAACTGATCGCGATTGGCGGCGTCGGTCTGTATGCGCTGTATGGCGTGTTTGATGGACCGCAACAGCTGGAACTGTGGCTGCTGCAAAACCAGACCGCCCTCGCCGCCCTGCACACACCATTGCAGGAAGGCCCGTGGCGCACGCTGCTGCTGGTGTTCTTCGCCTCGGCGATCGTGATGCCGCACATGTACCACATGACCTTTACCGAAAACCTCAACCCGCGCTCGCTGGTCAGTGCGAGCTGGGGTTTACCGCTGTTTCTGCTGTTGATGAGCCTCGCGGTGCCGCTGATTCTCTGGGCCGGCCTGAAACTCGGCGCCACGACCAATCCGGAATACTTCACCCTGGGCATCGGCATCGCCGCCAACAACAAAGCCCTGGCGCTATTGGCCTATGTCGGCGGATTGTCAGCGGCCAGCGGTTTGATCATCGTCACCACGCTGGCGCTCTCCGGGATGGCGCTGAACCATCTGGTGCTGCCGCTCTATCAGCCGCCGGCCGAAGGCAATATTTACCGTTGGCTGAAATGGACCCGCCGGGCGCTGATCGTCGCGATCATCATGGCCGGTTACGGCTTCTACCTGATGCTGGGTGCCGAGCAGGACCTGGCCAACCTCGGCATCGTCGCCTTCGTCGCGACGCTGCAGTTCCTGCCGGGGGTGCTGTCGGTGCTGTACTGGCCGACCGCCAACCGCCGCGGCTTCATCGCAGGCCTGTTGGCGGGGATTCTGGTATGGCTGGTGACCATGCTGCTGCCGCTGGTCGGCAATCTGCAGGGTTTCTACATTCCACTGCTTAACATGATTTACGTGCTGGACGACACCAGTTGGCACATGGCGGCAATCGCCTCGCTGGCTGCCAACGTGCTGATGTTCACGCTGATCTCGTTGTTCACCAACGCCAGCCCCGAAGAGGCCAGCGCCGCCGAAGCCTGCGCGGTGGACAACGTTCGTCGCCCGCAACGCCGCGAACTGCACGCGGCCTCGCCTCAGGAGTTTGCCACGCAGCTTGCAAAACCATTGGGCGCCAAGGCAGCGCAGAAAGAAGTCGAGCAGGCGCTGCGTGACCTTTATCTGCCGTTCGATGAGCGCCGTCCATACGCCTTGCGCCGTTTGCGTGACCGTATCGAAGCCAACCTCTCGGGCCTGATGGGGCCAAGCGTGGCGCAGGACATGGTCGAAACCTTCCTGCCCTACAAGGCTGGCGGCGAAAACTACGTCACCGAAGACATCCACTTCATCGAAAGCCGTCTTGAGGACTACCACTCGCGCCTCACCGGTCTTGCCGCCGAACTCGATGCCCTGCGCCGCTACCACCGCCAGACCTTGCAGGAATTGCCGATGGGCGTGTGCTCGCTGGCCAAGGATCAGGAAATCCTCATGTGGAACAAAGCCATGGAGGAGCTGACCGGGATTGCCGCGCAGCGTGTGGTCGGTTCGCGCCTTAGCACCATTGGCGATCCGTGGAGAGAACTGCTGCAAGGCTTCATCAATCTGCCGGACGAGCATTTGCACAAACAGCACCTGGCCCTCGACGGTCAGACGCGCTGGCTGAACCTGCACAAAGCGGCGATTGATGAACCGCTGGCGCCGGGTAACAGTGGCCTGGTGCTGCTGGTGGAAGATTTGACCGAAACCCAGATGCTCGAAGACAAACTGGTGCACTCCGAGCGTCTGGCCAGCATCGGTCGACTGGCGGCCGGCGTGGCCCATGAAATCGGCAACCCGATCACCGGCATTGCCTGTCTCGCGCAGAACTTGCGCGAAGAGCGTGAGGACGACACCGAACTCACGGAAATCAGCGGGCAGATCCTCGAGCAGACCAAACGCGTGTCACGCATCGTTCAGTCGCTGATGAGCTTCGCCCACGCCGGCAGTTATCAGCACAGTGACGAGCCCGTCTGTCTGGCGGAAGTGGCCCAGGATGCCATCGGCCTGCTGGCCTTGAACCGGCGCAATTTCGAAGTACAGTTCTACAACCTGTGCGATCCCGACCATTGGGTCGAAGGCGACCCGCAGCGGCTCGCCCAGGTATTGATCAACCTGCTCTCAAATGCCCGCGACGCCTCGCCTCCGGGCAGTGCGGTGCGAGTCAAAAGCGAAGCCGGCGAACACACGGTCGATCTGATCGTCGAAGACGAAGGCAGTGGTATTCCCTCGAGCATCATGGACCGACTGTTCGAACCTTTCTTCACCACCAAGGACCCTGGCGAAGGCACCGGTCTGGGCCTTGCACTGGTCTATTCCATCGTTGAAGAGCATTATGGACAAATCACCATCGACAGCCCGGCTGATGTTCAAAGCCAACGCGGCACCCGTATCCGGGTAACTTTGCCGCGTCATGTCGAAGCGACGTCCGCTGTGAACTGAGACCGTCGAGAGTATCGAATCAATGCCGCACATTTTGATCGTCGAAGACGAAACAATTATCCGCTCCGCCTTGCGCCGTCTGCTGGAACGTAACCAGTACCAGGTCAGCGAAGCCGGATCCGTGCAGGAAGCACAAGAGCGTTTCAGCATTCCCACATTTGACCTGATCGTCAGCGACCTGCGCCTGCCGGGCGCCCCCGGTACCGAGTTGATCAAACTTGGCCAGGGCACTCCGGTGCTGATCATGACCAGTTACGCCAGCCTGCGTTCGGCCGTCGACTCCATGAAGATGGGCGCGGTGGATTACATCGCCAAGCCTTTCGATCACGACGAAATGCTCCAGGCCGTCGCGCGAATCCTGCGTGACCGGCAATCGGCGCAAGCCAGCGGTGAACCGGTCGTCGGCAAAACGAGCAATGGTGCCGCGAAAAATGGTGTCGACAACAGCAACGGCGAAATCGGCATTATCGGCTCCTGCCCGCCGATGCAGGACCTGTACAGCAAGATCCGTAAAGTCGCACCGACCGATTCCAATGTCCTGATCCAGGGCGAGTCCGGTACCGGTAAAGAACTGGTCGCACGCGCCCTGCACAACCTGTCTAAACGCGCCAAGGCGCCGATGATTTCGGTGAACTGTGCGGCCATTCCAGAAAGCCTGATCGAGTCCGAACTGTTCGGCCACGAAAAAGGCGCCTTTACCGGCGCCAGTGCCGGGCGTGCCGGGTTGGTGGAAGCGGCGGACGGCGGCACCTTGTTCCTCGATGAAATCGGCGAATTGCCACTGGAAGCCCAGGCCCGCCTGCTGCGTGTGTTGCAGGAAGGTGAAATCCGCCGGGTTGGCTCGGTGCAGTCGCAGAAGGTCGATGTACGCCTGATTGCCGCGACGCACCGGGATCTCAAGAGCCTGGCGAAGATTGGTCAGTTCCGTGAAGACTTGTATTACCGCCTTCACGTAATCGCCCTGAAACTGCCGGCCTTGCGTGAGCGCGGCGCGGACGTCAATGAAATTGCCACTGCATTCCTCGCGCGGCAGAGCGCACGGGTCGGCCGTACCGATCTGAAGTTCGCCCTGGATGCCGAACAGGCCATTCGGCATTATTCCTGGCCGGGTAACGTTCGCGAGCTGGAAAATGCGGTCGAACGCGCGGTGATTCTGTGCGAAAGCCCGGAGATTTCCGCCGAGCTGCTGGGCATCGACATCGAACTGAGCGATCTGGATGACGACGACTTCATCGGCCTGGCGCCGCAGCAGGGCAACGGCGCCGGTAACACCAGCCACGAACCGACCGAAGATTTGTCCCTGGAAGACTACTTCCAGCATTTCGTTCTCGAGCATCAGGACCACATGACTGAAACCGAACTGGCCCGCAAACTCGGGGTCAGTCGCAAATGCCTGTGGGAGCGCCGTCAGCGCCTGGGCATTCCGCGGCGCAAGACCGGGGTAGCCAGCGAGAGCTGAACCGCACCTGTCGGATGTGCGGGTAACACATGACATTGTGAAAAAACTGTTACCTCAGCTTTTTCGCGTAACAGAAGCCGGGGCTTACGGTAACGAAGCCCCGGTTTTTTTGGGCCTCGAAAAACACCTTCAGCCCGCCTAACCCCTTGTTTTACTGGGCCTCGCAAAAGTTGGCACGCACCCTGCTATATGTTTGGTACAAGAACAATAACAAGCAATGTACAAGACAATAAAAATAAGACGAATCGACTCACGCACAATAAAAACAAGACGGCGAGAGGCGTAGCTAACTGATTCTTTTGGAGAGGCGTTGCATTTGGGGCTTGCCCCACGACCAGGCCGAGAATAATAAAAAACTGTCTCAAGACAGTGCCTGAACTGGTTGGATCGAACGATCACAGCAACACAGCGACCAAAGCAATCCGTTTGCTCTTGGCTCCCGATTGGGAGGGTCATGAAGGAAAACTTCATGGCGAGGGCGCTCAACAAAAACAAGAAGCCCGAAACCAATAATAAAAATAGAGCATGCAACTACTTCTTGGGGAGCTTCGGCTCCCCTTGTGGTTTCTGGCGTTTGGCGCTGGCACTGCCTTCGGCTTGTAGCAGCTGTCGAGCCTGCGAGGCTGCGTTCGACTGCGCAGCAGTCGCAAATACGGGCAACCGGTTCCTACTGACACGCCGCAATCTCTGGTCTTACGACGGCTTCGCCGCCGAACGCCGCCTCGCGCTGCTCGGCAGCTGCTACAAAAAACCGCCCCTTCAAGACATCCCCCGTCAAGCGCTTGCGCAGCTTCCTACACCATCCCCCGACTAAATGCTAGAATCCCCGCCCATCATGCGGTCATTCTTCGTTATGGCCGAACATTCCTTCAAACAGTGCATCCCATGCTGAAGAAGTTGTTCCAGTCATTCCGTTCTCCCAAGCGTCATACGCAACACATTCGCAGTACGCCTGAAGTGCTCAACAGCGGCCAACATTCGCTGCAAAAGGCACAATTCAGCCGTTACGCGGTGAATATCGTCGAACGCCTGCAGAACGCCGGTTACCAGGCTTACCTGGTCGGCGGCTGTGTGCGTGACATGCTGCTCGGCATCACGCCGAAAGATTTCGACGTCGCCACCAGCGCCACGCCTGAACAGGTACGCGCCGAATTCCGCAACGCGCGGATTATCGGTCGGCGTTTCAAACTGGTGCATATCCACTTTGGCCGCGAAATCATTGAAGTCGCGACCTTCCGCGCCAATCACCCGCAAAACGACGAAGACGAAGACAGCAACCAGTCGTCTCGTAACGAAAGCGGGCGCATTCTGCGCGACAACGTCTATGGCACTCTGGAAGAAGACGCGCAACGCCGCGACTTCACCATCAACGCCTTGTATTACGATCCGGTTAGCGAGCGCATTCTCGACTACGCCAACGGCGTACACGACATCCGCAATCACCTGATCCGCCTGATCGGCGATCCGAAGCAACGCTACCAGGAAGACCCGGTGCGGATGCTGCGGGCCGTGCGTTTCGCCGCCAAGCTGAATTTCGGCATCGAAAAACACAGCGCCACGCCCATTCGCGAACTGGCGCCGTTGTTGCGTGAGATCCCGTCGGCTCGTCTGTTCGAAGAAGTGCTCAAGTTGTTCCTCTCCGGCTATGCCGCGGACACCTTCGAAATGCTGGTCGACCTGCAGTTGTTCGATCCGCTGTTCCCGGCGAGTGCGGCAGCGTTGGAGTACAGCCCGACCTACACCCACACGCTGATAAGTGAAGCGCTGATCAACACGGACCTGCGAATCAAGCAGAACAAACCGGTCACCCCGGCGTTCCTGTTTGCCGCCCTGCTCTGGCCTGCCCTGCCGGCCCGTGTGTTGCGCCTACAAGAACGCGGCATGCCGCCGATTCCGGCGATGCAGGAAGCCGCTCACGAATTGATCGCCGAGCAGTGCCAGCGCATCGCCATTCCGAAACGCTTCACCATGCCGATCCGCGAGATCTGGGACATGCAGGAGCGCTTGCCACGGCGTAGCGGCAAACGCGCCGACCTGTTACTGGACAATCCGCGGTTCCGTGCCGGTTACGACTTCCTGCTGCTGCGTGAAAGCGCCGGTGAGCAGACCGATGGCCTGGGCGAATGGTGGACCGACTATCAGGACGCCAACGACAGCGAACGCCGGGACATGATCCGCGACCTCAGCGGCAAGGACGACGGTACCGGTGCTCCGCGCAAACGTCGCCGTAGCGGCGGTGCCAAGCGCAAGCGCGCGGCCGGCGCACCGAGCGCTACAGGCGAGTAAGCCATGGAACGTATCTACATCGGCATGGGCAGCAATCTGGCTGACCCCGCCGAACAGTTGCGCAGCGCTGTCGCAGCGCTGGCGCAATTGCCGCAAACCGAACTGATCGGGGTTTCCGGGTTTTATCAAAGCGACTCGCTGCTGCCCGGCCAACCGCGTTACACCAACGCGGTCGCCGCGCTCGACAGCAGCCTCGCGCCGCTGGACCTGCTGGATGCGCTGCAAGCTATCGAGAACGGCCAAGGCCGTGAACGCCTTGAACGCTGGGGCCCGCGCACGCTGGATCTGGACATCGTGCTGTTCGGCGATCGATGGATCGACGAACCTCGTCTCAAAGTTCCCCACTATCACCTGCAGGAACGGGCCTTTGTGCTCTATCCGCTGGCCGAGCTGGCACCGGCTGATCTGCGCCTGGCCGATGGCCGCACCCTCGCAGAATTACTCGCTGCCTGCCCGTTCGTCGGGTTGGAACGCCTCCCCCCTAATTGACAAAAATCCCCCTTGTGGGAGCGGGCTTGCTCGCGAAAGCGGTGTATCAGTTGGCATTTAGGTCGTCTGACACGCCGCATTCGCGAGCAAGCCCGCTCCCACATTGGTTTTTTGTCGGACAAACAATCTGCAAATCATCCCTGCCGACCTGCTGAATCGCATCAGTAACGCCGGTAACACCCCATGCGTAACAATGCGGTAACACACGCAATTGACTTCCCGGGTTCTCCTCACGACTATAGGCGTCCCGCTGCCGCCAACGCGGCGCCAAAGGGCGCAATCCAGGCCTTACAAGCACCACGAAAGAAGGTGCGCCTGTATAAATGACGAATCACGCGCGTTACTCGCAGTAGTTTCCATAGCGCCTGTAATGAGGATTTTTTTCATGCCAGCCATCACCCTGACCACGCTCCAGAGCCTCAAGCAGAAAGGTGAAAAGATCACCATGCTGACCTGCTATGACGCGACCTTCGCCCACGCCTGCAACGAGGCTGGGGTTGAAGTGCTGCTGGTGGGCGACTCACTCGGCATGGTTTTGCAGGGTCACGACAGTACCCTGCCGGTGACCACCGCCGAAATGGCCTACCACGTGGCAGCCGTCAAACGCGGCAACACTGATGCCCTGATCCTCGCCGACCTGCCCTTCATGGCCTACGCCACCCTCGAACAAACCATGACCAACAGCGCCCTGTTGATGCAGGCCGGTGCACACATGGTCAAGGTTGAAGGAGCATTGTGGCTCGCGGACTCGATCCGTCTGCTGGCCGAACGTGGCATCCCGGTGTGCGCACACATGGGGCTGACGCCGCAATCGGTCAACATCCTGGGTGGCTATAAAGTCCAGGGCCGCAACGAGAACCAGGCGCGGCAAATGCGTGCCGACGCGATTTCCCTGGAACAGGCGGGTGCGGCCATGCTGCTGCTCGAATGCGTGCCCAGCGAACTGGCCGAAGAAATCTCCCAGGCGGTGAAGATCCCGGTGATCGGCATCGGCGCCGGCAGTGGCACCGACGGCCAGGTGCTGGTCCTGCACGACATGCTGGGCTTGTCCATTACCGGCCGCGTGCCGAAATTCGTGAAGAATTTCATGACTGGCCAAACCAGCGTCCAGGCAGCCTTGAGCGCTTACGTCACTGAAGTCAAAGCGGCGACTTTCCCTGGCATCGAACACGGATTCTCTGCATGAACACCGTAAAAACCGTACGCGAACTGCGGGCCGCCGTGGCCCGCGCCCGTAGCGAAGGCAAACGTATCGGCTTCGTGCCGACCATGGGCAACCTGCACAGCGGGCATATCGCGCTCATTACCAAAGCCACCCAACGGGTGGATTTCGTGGTCGCGAGCATTTTCGTCAACCCGCTGCAGTTCGGCGCCGGCGAAGACCTCGACAAGTACCCGCGAACTCTGGCCGCCGATCAGGAGAAACTGCTTCAGGCCGGTTGCCATCTGCTGTTCGCACCCACCGTCGAAGAAATGTACCCCGATGGCATGGCCGGTCAGACCCGCGTCAGTGTTCCGCAACTGTCCGAAGGCCTGTGCGGCGCCAGCCGTCCGGGGCATTTCGAAGGGGTGGCGACCGTAGTCAGCAAGCTATTCAACATGGTCCAGCCGGACTTGGCGATCTTCGGCCAGAAAGACTTCCAGCAACTGGCGGTGATTCGCGCCCTGGTGCATGACTTGAACATGCCGATCCAGATTATCGGTGAGCCTACCGTACGTGCGGCCGACGGTCTGGCGCTGTCGTCGCGCAATGGTTTCCTCAACGAAGAACAGCGGGCCATCGCGCCGGTGGTCTATCGCACCCTGACCCATATTGCCGATGCAATTAAACAGGGCGAGCGCGATTACCCGACGTTGATCAACGAGCAGATCAAGCAACTCGAAGCCGCCGGTCTGCGAGTGGACTATCTGGAAATTCGTCATGCTCTGACCTTGCGTCCGGCGACGGCGGAAGATCGGGATCTGGTGATTCTGGTGGCGGCGTTCCTGGGCACGACGCGGTTGATCGACAACCTGCATTTGAACCTCGACGCGCCAGCCTGAGCACCGCAAAACCAATGTGGGAGCGGGCTTGCTCGCGAAGAGGCCATCACATTCAACATCATCGTTGACTGTCAGACCGCTTTCGCGAGCAAGCCCGCTCCCACATTAGATCTTCGTCATTCCAGACTGTATTGCTGCCTCCAAAGCCTTCGGGCAAACTGCCCGCCGTTCGATTCCGACCTGGGGAAACACTCATGCACGCCATCATGCTCAAGGCCAAGCTGCATCGCGCCGAAGTTACCCACGCTGTACTCGATTACGAAGGCTCTTGCGCCATCGACGGTGAATGGCTGGACCTGTCCGGCATCCGTGAGTACGAACAGATCCAGATCTACAACGTCGACAACGGCGAACGCTTTACCACCTACGCGATTCGTGGCGAAGAAGGTTCGCGCATGATTTCGGTCAACGGTGCCGCGGCGCACAAGGCCAAGGTCGGCGACCGCGTGATCATCTGCGCTTACGCCCACTACAACGAAGCCGAGCTGCTCAACTTCAAGCCGCGCATGCTCTACATGGCGCCGGGTAACGAGTTGAGCCACACCAGCAATGCCATTCCGGTTCAGGTCGCCTGATCGAGCCGACGCCCCTGTCAGCCTTCCGTTTGTCGGACCGCTCCCTGTTTAAATGTTAAAAAAGTACCGGGAGCAGGTCAGACAAAGTCAAGACAGATTGCAGCGCGAGGTTTACTGTATTCGCCCTGCGCCATGAAATCGTGTCGACGCAGTTGACCGGACGCCCACCCACAGCGCTCCGGGATTTTTTAGTGTTCAAAAGGCCGTTCAAGTAAAAAGGAAAACCGCAGCGATGGCGTATTACCGCACCCCTCACGACGTTACCGCTCTGCCCGCCTGGCAAGCGCTGAATGACCACCGCCAAGCCATGCAAGATTTCAGCATGCGCGAAGCCTTTAATGCCGATCCGCAGCGTTTTACTCAATTCACCCTTAGCAGCTGCGGCCTGTTTCTCGACTACTCGAAAAACCTGATCAACGCCGAGACCCGCAATCTGCTGGTGGGCCTGGCCAACGAAGTCGACCTCAAAGGCGCGATCAAAGCGCTGTTCGATGGCGAAATCGTCAACTCTTCCGAAGGCCGCCCCGCCCTGCACACCGCACTGCGCCGCCCGGTGGGCGACAAGCTGTCGGTCAACGGCGTCAACGTGATGCCCGATGTACACAAGGTGTTGAACCAGATCACCGACCTCGTGGGCCGCATCCACGATGGTTTGTGGCGCGGTTACACCGAGAAGCCGATCACTGACGTGGTCAACATCGGCATCGGTGGCTCGTTCCTCGGCCCTGAACTGGTGTCCGAAGCGCTGTTGTCCTACGCCCAGAAAGGCGTGCGCTGCCATTACCTGGCGAACATCGACGGCAGTGAATTCCACGAACTGACCATGAAGCTGCGCGCCGAGACCACGCTGTTCATCGTCTCGTCGAAATCCTTCAACACCCTCGAAACCCTGAAAAACGCCCAGGCCGCACGCGCCTGGTACCTGGCTCAGGGTGGTTCGGAAGCCGAGCTGTACCGTCACTTCATCGCCGTTTCCAGCAACAACGCGGCAGCGGTAGCGTTCGGTATTCGCGAAGAAAACATCTTCCCGATGTGGGATTGGGTTGGCGGGCGTTACTCGCTGTGGTCGGCTATCGGTTTGCCGATTGCATTGGCCATCGGCATGTCGAACTTCAAGGAACTGCTGTCCGGTGCCTACACCATGGACCAGCACTTCCAGAGCGCGCCATTCGAACAGAACATGCCGGTACTGCTGGCGTTGCTCGGCGTCTGGTACGGCAACTTCTGGGGCGCGCAAAGCCACGCGATCCTGCCGTACGACCACTACCTGCGCAACATCACCAAACACTTGCAACAGCTGGACATGGAATCCAACGGCAAGAGCGTACGCCAGGACGGCACGCCAGTGTCCACCGATACTGGCCCGGTGATCTGGGGCGGCGTCGGCTGCAACGGTCAGCACGCTTATCACCAGTTGCTGCACCAGGGCACTCAACTGATTCCGGCCGACTTTATCGTGCCGATCGTCAGCTTCAATCCGGTGTCCGACCACCACCAGTGGCTGTACGCCAACTGCCTGTCGCAAAGCCAGGCGCTGATGCTGGGCAAGACCCTGGGCGAGGCCGAAGCCGAACTGCGCGACAAGGGCTTGAGCGAAGAGGAAGTACAAAAAGTCGCGCCGCACAAGGTGATCCCGGGCAACCGTCCAAGCAACACCCTGGTGGTCGAACGTATCAGCCCGCGTCGTCTCGGCGCACTGGTGGCGATGTACGAACACAAAGTCTTCGTGCAAAGCGTGGTCTGGGGCATCAACGCCTTCGACCAGTGGGGCGTGGAACTGGGCAAGGAGCTGGGCAAAGGCGTCTACAACCGCCTGGTCGGCAGCGAAGAAACCCCGGCCGACGATGCCTCCACCCAAGGCTTGATCAACTACTTCCGCGGTCGTCACCGCGGGTGATTTGACGCCAGTCCCGTAGGAGCGAAGCTTGCTCGCGAAGAACGATGACTCGGTGTATTTGATACACCGAGGCGCCTGCTTCGCGAGCAAGCTCTGCTCCTACAGGTTGGTGTTTGTTCTCAGTATTGAACCCTTTCCCCACTCGGCGCATCTTTATTACTTGTTGCAACAAGAATAAGGAACCGTCATGTTCGATATCAGCACGTTCCCCAAAGCCGATGCCGTCCGCCGGGCTGCACAGTTAAGTCAAGACGACTACCAACGCCTGTACCGCCAATCCATCGAGCACCCAAGCTCCTTCTGGGCCGAACAGGCCACACGCTTTCTCGACTGGAGCGCGCCGTGGCAAACCGTCCAGCGTTACGACCTGAAAACCGGTGAAGCGAGCTGGTTCGCGGGTGGACAGATAAACGTCAGTTACAACTGCATCGACCGTCACCTGGAAAAACGCGGCGATCAAATCGCGATTATCTGGGAAGGCGATGACCCCGCCGAATCCACCCAGATCACCTACAAAAAACTCCATCACAACGTCTGCCGACTGGCCAACGTGCTCAAAGGCCGCGGCGTGAAGAAAGGCGACCGCGTGTGCATCTACATGCCGATGATCCCCGAAGCCGCCTACGCCATGCTCGCCTGCGCTCGAATCGGTGCGATTCATTCGGTGGTGTTCGGCGGCTTCTCTCCGGACTCGTTGCGTGACCGGATTCTCGACGCCGATTGCCGCACTGTGATCACTGCCGACGAAGGCGTGCGCGGTGGTAAATTCGTGCCGCTCAAACAGAACGTCGACGCGGCGCTGCAAAGCTGTCCCAACGTGAACACCGTGATCGTGGTCGAACGCACCCAAGGCCAGGTTAACTGGGTCGAGGATCGGGACATCTGGTACCACCAGGCTTTGCGCGACGCTGGCAACGACTGCCCGCCAGAGCCGATGGACGCCGAAGACCCGCTGTTCATCCTCTACACCTCCGGCAGCACCGGTAAACCCAAAGGCGTGCTGCACACCACTGGCGGCTACTTGCTGCAAGCCGCCATGACCTTCAAGTACGTGTTCGACTATCGCGACGGTGAAATCTTCTGGTGCACCGCCGATGTCGGCTGGGTCACCGGCCATAGCTACATTGTCTACGGGCCACTGGCCAACGGAGCGACCACGCTGATCTTCGAAGGCGTGCCGAGCTACCCCAGCACCTCGCGCTTCTGGCAGGTGATCGACAAGCACCATGTGAACATCTTCTACACCGCCCCGACTGCCCTGCGTGCACTGATGCGTGAAGGTCCCGAGCCGTTGAAGGAAACGTCCCGCGAGAGCCTGCGATTGCTCGGCACCGTCGGCGAGCCGATCAATCCGGAAGCCTGGGAGTGGTATTTCAATACAGTCGGCGAGCAGCGCTGCCCGATTGTCGATACCTGGTGGCAGACCGAAACCGGCGGCATCATGCTCAGCCCGCTGGTCAGCACCCAACGGGTCAAACCCGGTTGCGCCACGCAACCGATGTTCGGCGCGCAACCGGTATTGCTCGACGAACACGGCAAGGAAATCAAAGGCGCCGGCAGCGGCATACTGGCCATCAAGTCCAGCTGGCCGGCGCAGATCCGCAGCGTCTACGGCGACCCGAAACGAATGGTCGAAACCTACTTCAAGCCCTACCCCGGCTACTACTTCACCGGCGATGGCGCACGTCGCGACGAAGACGGCGATTACTGGATCACCGGCCGCATCGACGACGTGATCAACGTCTCCGGGCATCGCATCGGCACGGCCGAAGTGGAAAGCGCGCTGGTGCTGCACGACAGCATCGCCGAGGCCGCCGTGGTCGGTTACCCCCACGACGTCAAAGGCCAGGGCATCTATGCCTTTGTCACGCCCATGAATGGCACCGAACCCAATGACGAATTGAAGAAACAATTACTGGCGCATGTCAGCAAGGAAATCGGCAGCTTCGCCAAACCGGACTTGATCCAGTGGGCCCCGGCCCTGCCGAAAACCCGCTCGGGCAAGATCATGCGGCGAATTCTGCGCAAGATCGCCTGCAACGAACTGGACAGCCTGGGTGACACCTCGACCCTCGCCGACCCGAGCGTGGTGCAAGGGCTGATCGATCAACGCCTGAACCAATGAGCCCATGTTGTGAATTGGCCATCACATCCCTGTAGGAGCGAGGCTTGCCCGCGAAAGCGGTGTGTCAGGCGACATTGATGTTGACTGTCCCGCCGTCTTCGCGGGCAAGCCTCGCTCCTACAGGTACAGGTACAGGTTCTTCATCGTCCAAGCTGTTAAACTCCCGCGCCCCAATTCCCTCCTGCAAGGCGCCCAGCATGTCTTCCTTGAATCAGGCGCTGCGCGCCGCCCTCGATCATCGTCAGGACCTGCTTGCCGAGCTGCATCAGCAAGGCACCGATTGCTATCGCCTGTTCCATGGCAGCCAGGAAGGCGCCGGCGGCCTGACCATCGACCGCTACGGTCCGCAACTGTTGGTGCAAAGTTTTCATCAGGCGCTGGAGCGTGACGCTCTGCTGCAGTTGCACGAGATCGTCAATCAGCAGTTGGGCCTCGACACCCTGCTGGTCTACAACGACCGTTCCCGTGGTAACTCGCGCATCGACCGCGAAGACACCGTCTACCGCGCCGACGAAGCCGCCCTGCAAGATTTGATCGGCCACGAATGGGGACTGAACTACCGGGTCCGCGGGCGCCACGCTGGCCAGGACCCGTTGCTGTTTCTCGATTTGCGCAACGCTCGCGGCTGGGTCAAGGCGCACAGCAAAAACAAAAGTGTGCTGAACCTGTTTGCCTACACCTGTGGCGTCGGCCTCAGCGCCGCGGCGGGTGGTGCGAGCGAGGTGTGTAACCTGGACTTTGCCGAAGGCAATCTGGCGGTCGGTCGTGAGAACGGCTTGCTCAACCCGCAATTGCCGACGATGGAATTCATCCAGTCAGATTACTTTCCCGCGATTCGTCAATTGGCCGGTCTGCCGATCAGCCAGCGTCGCGGCCAGAAACTGCCGAGCTATCAACGTCTGGACCCGCGTCAGTACGACTTGGTGCTGCTTGATCCTCCGGCCTGGGCCAAGAGTGCGTTCGGCACGGTCGACCTGTTGCGCGACTACCAAAGCCTGCTCAAACCGGCACTGCTGACCACCGCCGACGATGGCGTACTGATCTGCTGCAACAACCTGGCGAAGGTCAGCATGGACGATTGGCGCGAGCAGGTTTTGCGCTGCGCAGAGAAGGCCGGGCGCCCGGTGCGCGAGTGGACAGCGCTGACACCGGGCAGCGATTTTCCGTCGATGGATCAGCAGCCGCCATTGAAAACGCTGATTCTGCAGCTCTGAAAATTCGCACCGATAATCAGATAAATCCTATAAAGCTTGGTTGCTTCGGAACCGCAAACGCATGCCATACTCCAAGGCACTCAGATTCCGACAGATGAAGCCGCACATGCCCAAAGGATTGATTCGCGCTATCGGCGCCTTGTTGACTGCCCTGGCTCTTTATAGCCTGCTGGGGTTTCTGATTTTGCCGGGCATCGCGTTGCGAATCGCCAACCAACAATTGGCCAACTACGCCACGACACCTGCGACGATTCAGCGGATCGAACTCAACCCCTTCAGCCTTGAAGTCACCCTTTGGGGCCTGGTCATTGGGGAGCCGGGCAAGGAACAGGTGGGCTTCGAACGTCTGTACGCTAACCTGCAGATCGATAGCCTCTGGACCAAGGCGCTGCACTTGTCCGATATCGAACTGGACAAACCCAAGACCGAAATCCTTTTCGGCAAGGACGGCAAACTCAACCTGCTCGGCCTGTTCAAAATCCCCGCCAGCGAACCGACCCCGGTCGATCCGGACGCCAAACCATTCCCGCTGCGCGTGGAGAGGATCAAACTGGCCGGCGGCTCCTTGCATTTCGAGGATGCACGGCCCAGCGAACCCATCGAGTTCCTCTACGATAAACTCGATTTCGAACTGAAAAACCTCAGCACCCTGCCCGAAGACAGCGCCGACATGACGTTGGTCGCCGTCGGCCCGGCAGGTGGACAGATCGACTGGACCGGTAATTTCAGCCTGATCCCGATCGCCTCCGAAGGTAAGCTGAAAATCACCGACGGCAAGATGAAATCCTTCTGGCCCTATGTGCGTGATGCTGTGCCACTCGCACTCGAAGATGGCGTCGTCAGCCTCAGCACCGACTACAAACTCAACCTGGCCAAGGAAACCGAACTGCTGTTGAGCAACGTTGCCGTCAGCGTCGCGCCTTTCGCTATCAAGACTCCGGACGGTCGACCGCTGGCGAAGCTCGAGCGACTGGACATCAGCGAAACCACCGTAGACCTGGCCAAACAGCAAGTGGTGGTCGGCAAGATCCGCAGCAAAAAACTGGAAACCTGGGCCGCCCTCGAAGCCGACGGGCAACTGGACTGGCAAAAACTGTTCGCCAGTCAGCCATCCAAAGCGGTCAACAAAGCCAATGCCGAGCCAGCCAGCACGCCGGCAGCAGCCGATTCGCCGAAGCCTGAACCGACCGCGCCGAGCAAGCCTTGGCAGGTGCTGCTCAAAGACGTGCAGCTACGTGACTATCAGGTACATCTGGCCGACCGCAAGGCACAACCGGAGGTCGCGCTGGAGGTGGGTCCGCTGAACCTGGACCTGCAAAATTTCGACAGCCTCAATGGCTCACCTTTCAACCTCAAGCTCGACACCGGCGTGGGCAAGCAAGGCAAGATCACAGCGGACGGCGTGGTCAATCTGGCCCCGATCAGCGCCAAACTGAACGTGCAGACGAAGGACATCGACCTGCGCGTCGCACAGTCCTACATCAACCCGTTCATTCGTCTCGAACTGCGCAGCGGCATGCTGGGCAGTGATCTGGCGGTCGACCTGAAAAGCACCGAACCGCTGGCGTTCAGCGTCACAGGCAAAGCCCAGGTCGATCAGCTGCATACCCTCGACACTCTGAAAACCCGCGACTTCCTCAAGTGGCAACAGTTGGTGCTCGAAGGCCTGAATTATCAACATGGCGACAGCCTGTCGATCGACAAGGTCAACCTGTTCCAGCCTTATGCACGCTTCATGATCAACGATGATCGCACCACCAACGTCGATGACCTGTTGATCCCGCAACCGGCCGACTCCGGCGCCACAACCACCACTGCGGCCAAACCGGCAGCCGGAAAAGAAAAACCGTTGGGTATCCACATTGGCGGCATTGCCATCAATGACGGTTCGGCAAACTTCGCCGACTTCAGCCTGACTCCGAACTTCGCCACCGCCGTTCAACAGCTCAACGGGAAGATCGGCACCATCGACAGCCGCCAGGCAAAACCGGCCAGCGTCGACATCAAAGGCAAGGTCGACCGCTATGCACCGGTGACCATCAAGGGCTCGGTCAATCCGTTCGACCCGATGGCCAGCCTGGACATCGCCACCAGTTTCAAACGGGTGGAACTGACCACCCTGACGCCCTACTCCGGCAAGTTCGCCGGTTACCGTATCCGCAAAGGCCGGCTCAATCTCGACCTGCACTACAAGATCACCAACGGCCAGCTCCTGGCTGAAAACAAAGTGGTGGTCGAGCAGTTGCAACTGGGTGAAAAGGTCGACAGTCCAGATGCCGTGAGCCTGCCGCTGAAGCTGGCGATTGCCTTGCTCAAGGATGTCGACGGCAAGATTTCCATCGAACTGCCAGTGAGCGGCGACCTGAACAACCCGCAGTTCAGTGTCATGCCGATTATCTGGCAGACCCTGCGCAACCTGATCGTGAAAGCGGCCGCAGCGCCATTCAAAATGATTGGCGGCCTGGTCAGCGGCGGTGGTTCGGAAGACTTGGGCAGCGTGGCGTTCGCACCGGGCTCAAGTGACCTGAGCAAAGATGCCGAAGCGGCGCTGGTCAAACTGTCCCAAGCGCTCAAGGAGCGTCCGGCCCTGCGACTGGAAATCGAAGGCACCGCCGCCAAGAGCAGCGATGGCCCGCTGATTGCCGAGCAACGCCTGGAGCGGGAATACCAGTACAACTACTACAAAATGCTCCAGCGTCGCGGTGATAAAGTACCGGCCCAAGCCTCGTTGCTGGACGTACCGGACAACGAGAAAGGCCCGCTGCTTGAAGGGATCTACCGCACACGCCTCAAGACCCAGCCGCCCGCCGAATGGAAGGATCTGGGCAAGGAAGAACGCAGCAAAAAAATGCGGGAAGGCGTGATCGCGTTCTGGAGTTCCAGCGAGGTGCTGTTGCGTCAACTGGGGCAAGAACGGGCCAGCAGCATCAAGGATTATCTGGTGGACAAGGGGCAATTGGCCGATGACCGCGTGTACTTCATCGACGCCAGCCTCGGCGAGGCAGAAAGCGATGGCCGTGTTATCACGCCCATGCATCTGGATGCCGAATGATGGGCGCACATTGGCTTCTGAGCCTGGCTCTGTTGCTGGTTGCCGGCCAGGCAGCGGCGGCCGAGACCTTGCGTTGTGGCAGTCAATTGATCAGCGTCGGGGACAGGTCCAGCGAAGTGCTGCAAAAATGCGGAGAGCCCGTTGCCCGCGACTTGCTGGGCTACAAGCGCAGCGCCAATCGACGGGAAGAATTTCAAGTCGAGGAATGGACCTACGGGCCCAACAGCGGGATGTACCAGTACCTGCGCTTTGAAGGCAACCGGTTGGTTCGAATCACCAGCAAGCGTGGGAATTAAATCCACCACAAACCAATGTGGGAGCGGGCTTGCTCGCGAATGCGGTGTGTCAGTCGGCATCAATGTTGACTGGCACACCGCATTCGCGAGCAAGCCCGCTCCCACAGTTGTTTTGCGTAGCCCGCAATAGAACAGGCCCCGACACGAATGCCGGGGCCTGTAATGGCCACATCCTTGTGGCCTTCGCATGAACTCTCAAGTTGCGGCAGACGTATGACTCGGCCCGTCTACCGCTCCTTCTCCCGGTCCAGGCGAGAAGCCTTGTTTTACTCGGATTTCAGGCCGTCAGCGGACACCGCTTTGACGCCTTTGATTTTCTTGGCGATAGCCACGGCGGTTGTTTTCTGAGCGTCTGTCAGAACGGTCATCGAAGACAGGGAAACAACGCCTTTGTTGGTTTCGACTTTGATGTCGGTGCCTGGAATGCCTTTTTCGGTGACCAGGTCTGCTTTGACTTTGGTGGTGATCCAGGTATCGGAAACATCCTCTTTCGCTTCAGTGACTTCACCGGCGGCCAGCATCATGGGCGCCTGAGTCGCTTGGGTGGTCTGTGCAAATGCAGCGTTGGCCATGGTCAGGGTCAACGCGGTAGCAGTAGCGGCAGCGATAGCGAACTTCTTCATACGAGTAACTCCTGTATTTCTGGAAAGTCTGCTGCGTGTCTTGTCAGCAGGGTTACAGGAAATAGTGCGAACGCTGTGCCAACGACCCGATAAAAAATAAATACTTATAAATCAATTAGTTAATAGAAAAGGTAATTTTCGAAATCATGCAAATTGCATGACTGCGAAATTATCTACATGCAACATGCGGGTTTTAACGCAGGCCTAAGGCCATGAATTTTCGGGGGTTTCTCGATTATCTGAATGACCCTAAAAATAGCGAACAAAAAAATGCCCCGCGTCGTGAAACGCGGGGCATTGGCAGGATGAATGAATCAGCTAGCGGGAGTGGGAGGGCAACCTTTAGGCGCGTATTCCGCGTCAACCGTAGTGGCGCAAGTCCAGCCACCGGCAAGTGTGCGCGAAAGCGTGACGGTTTTGCCGAGCACCGGCCCCGGTGCGTTGAGAATCGTGCAACCAATACTGCCCACACCGGAAGAGGCGGTACCCGTTGCCGTAATCGTGCAATTACCCGTGGTGGCGCTCGCCGCGCCGATCCCGGCGGGGGCGGCAATATCGGTGCCTTGATTGATAACGTCTTCGAAAGGCACCTTCAGTGCAGAGATTTCTGCAACCGCAGCAGTGACCTTCGCCCGCGCCTGGTACTTCGAATACTGCGGCAACGCAAACGTCGCCAGAATCCCGATGATCGCCACCACGATCAGCAGCTCGATCAGAGTAAAACCTTTTTGATTTTTCATAGACAGGCTCCATGCATGAGTCGAAATCTCATGATCTGAACAAGGCACAGCACAGGTCATGCCAAGCCGTGCGCGTCCCTGTCTGCTGGGCGCGAGATCGCGGCAAAGACCTTTCCTACTCCAAGGATCCGCACTATCTGACACTTTTTGTCACCTCACCCCGGCTGGTTTGGTTCCACTGCTTGACTAGGCTATAAGTCATTCACTGTCTGCGTCCGGTATCCCAATGAATGACATCGCCCTTAGCGGTCTGGCCAAGCAATTGGTACTGGCCGAGCTGATCACTGACCAAAGTGCGCAACAGGCGTATCAACAAGCCCAACGCAATCGAATTTCGCTGGTCAGCTATCTGGTGCAAAACAAACTGCTGAAAAGCTGGCAGGTCGCCGAGGTGGCCTCGGAGCATTTCGGCATGGCCCTGCTGGACCTCAACTGCCTGGACAAGGACACCCAACCCCGAGGGCTGGTCAGTGAGAAGCTGATCCGCCAGCACCACGCCCTGCCCCTCTGGCGGCGTGGTAACAAGCTGTTCGTGGGGATTTCCGATCCGACCAATCACCAGGCCATCAACGACATCCAGTTCAGCACCGGGCTGAGCACCGAAGCCATTCTGGTGGAAGAAGACAAGCTCAGCGACGCCATCGAAAAATTCTTCGACAACCATTCCACCGGCCTGGAAGACATGGCCGATGTCGACCTCGACGGGGTGGACATCGAGTCGGTCGATGAGCAGAAACAAGACGTCCTCGTGGGGCAAGACGCCGATGACGCGCCGGTGGTGCGCTTCGTCCACAAGATGCTGCTCGACGCGATCAAGAGCGGTTCTTCCGACCTGCATTTCGAGCCCTATGAAAAAATCTACCGCGTGCGCATGCGCACCGATGGCATGCTGCGGGAGGTCGCCAGGCCGCCGACACAACTGGCCAACCGCATTGCCTCGCGGCTGAAGGTCATGGCCAGTCTCGATATCTCCGAGCGGCGCAAACCTCAGGACGGGCGAATCAAGATGCGCCTGTCCAAAAGCAAGTCCATCGACTTCCGGGTCAACACACTGCCGACCTTGTGGGGCGAGAAAGTGGTAATCCGGATCCTCGACCCGTCCAGTGCCCAAATGGGCATCGATGCCCTCGGCTACGAGCCCGACCAGAAAGACCTCTACATGGCCGCGCTCAAGCAGCCACAGGGAATGATCCTGGTGACCGGCCCCACCGGTTCGGGCAAGACCGTGTCGCTCTATACCGGGCTGAACATCCTCAACACCGTCGACATCAATATTTCCACTGCCGAAGACCCGGTAGAAATCAACATCGAAGGCATCAACCAGGTCAACGTCAATCCCAGGCAGGGACTGGATTTCGCCCAGGCGCTGCGCTCGTTTCTGCGTCAGGACCCGGACGTGATCATGGTCGGCGAAATCCGCGACCTCGAAACCGCCGAAATCGCCATCAAGGCCGCCCAGACCGGGCACATGGTGCTTTCCACCCTGCACACCAACAGCGCCGCGCAAACCCTGACCCGCTTGCACAACATGGGGATTCAGGGGTTCAACATTGCTACCTCGGTCAGCCTGATCATCGCCCAGCGCCTGGCGCGCAAATTGTGCAGTCATTGCAAAAAACCCATCGAGATTCCCCGCGAGGCGTTGCTCAAAGAAGGCTTTCCCGAGGAACGCATCGGCTCGTTCACGATCTATGAACCGGTCGGTTGCGATCAGTGCAACAACGGTTACAAAGGGCGAGTAGGGATTTATGAAGTGGTAAAGAACACCCCAGACCTGCAACGGCTGATCATGGCCGAAGGCAATTCACTGGAAATCGACATCCAGATGCGTAAGGACGGCTTCAACGACCTGCGTACTTCGGGCCTGCTCAAGGCCATGCAAGGCATCACCAGCCTTGAAGAAATCAATCGGGTCACCAAGGACTGAACATGGCGGTCAAAGCAGCGAAAATCAGCGTATATGCCTGGGAAGGCACAGACAAAAAAGGCACAAAAATGACCGGCGAATTGACCGGCCAGAATCCCGCGCTGATCAAGGCCCAGTTACGCAAGCAAGGGATCAACCCGGGCAAGGTGCGGAAAAAAACCGCGTCCATTTTCAGTGCCGGCAAACGCATCAAGGCCCTGGACATTGCCCTGTTTACCCGACAGATGGCGACCATGATGAAAGCCGGCGTACCGCTGCTGCAATCGTTCGACATTATCGGCGAGGGCTTCGATAACCCGAGCATGCGCAAACTGGTGGAGGAGGTAAAACAGGAAGTCGCGGCCGGTAACAGCTTCGCCGCGGCCTTGCGCAAAAAGCCCCAGTATTTCGATGAGCTGTACTGCAATCTGGTGGATGCCGGCGAGCAGGCCGGTGCTCTGGATACCCTGCTGGAACGGGTGGCAACCTACAAGGAAAAGAGCGAAAGCCTCAAGGCCAAAATCAAGAAAGCCATGACCTACCCGCTGGCGGTGGTGTTCGTCGCTATCATTGTGACCGGGATTCTGCTGGTCAAGGTTGTGCCGCAGTTCGAGTCGGTGTTCTCGGGGTTCGGCGCCGAACTGCCAGCGTTCACCGTGATGGTCATCGGCTTGTCGGAGTTCCTGCAGGCCTGGTGGTGGATGGTGCTCGGCCTGTTGGGTGCGCTGGTTTTCGGCGTCCGCCATGCCTTTAAAAAGTCCCCGGGCTTTCGGGACCGAATGGACACCTGGCTGCTGAAACTGCCGTTGGTTGGCGCGCTCATGTACAAGTCCGCCGTGGCCCGTTACGCCCGCACCTTGTCGACGACGTTCGCCGCCGGCGTCCCACTGGTCGAAGCCCTGGATTCAGTGGCAGGCGCAACCGGCAACATCGTGTTCAAGCGAGCGGTATTACGCATCAGGCAGGATGTTTCCACCGGCATGCAGCTGAATTTTGCGATGCGCACCTCCGGTATATTTCCGAACATGGCGATCCAGATGACGGCCATTGGCGAAGAGTCTGGCGCACTGGATGACATGCTCGACAAGGTCGCGAGCTTCTATGAGGACGAAGTGGATAACATGGTCGATAACCTGACCAGTCTGATGGAGCCTTTCATCATGGTGGTGCTGGGGGTTATCGTCGGCGGCCTGGTGGTTGCGATGTACCTGCCCATCTTCCAACTTGGCTCAGCGATCTGATATGTCCTTGAACGAATTTCTGAGTCACAACTCGCTGGCCTTCGTGATCACCGCATGGGTGATCGGTTTGCTGATCGGCAGTTTTCTCAACGTGGTGGTCTGGCGCCTGCCGAAAATGCTTGAGCGTGAATGGCGCTTGCAAGCCCATGACGTCCTGGATTTGCCACCCGAAGCCCCCGGCCCGGCTTACAACCTGATACTGCCTCACTCCGAGTGCCCCGATTGTGGCCATCGGATTCGAGCGTGGGAAAACATTCCCGTGCTCAGTTATCTGTTTTTACGCGGGCGATGCTCGAACTGCGCGACGCCGATCAGTAAACGTTACCCGCTGACCGAACTGGCTTGCGGCGTGCTGTCAGCGTTCGTCGCCTGGCATTTCGGTTTCGGCTGGCAGGCCTGCATGGTGCTGGTCCTGAGCTGGGGCCTGTTGGCGATGAGCCTGATCGACGCCGAACACCAGCTGTTGCCGGATGTGCTGGTGCTGCCGTTGATATGGCTGGGATTGATCGTCAACAGTTTCGGGCTCTTCGTGTCACTGCATGACGCGCTCTGGGGCGCGGTGGCCGGCTATATGGCGCTTTGGACGGTGTTCTGGCTGTTCAAGCTGATCACCGGCAAGGACGGCATCGGCTACGGTGACTTCAAGCTATTGGCGATGCTCGGCGCCTGGGGCGGCTGGCAGATCCTGCCGCTGACCATCCTGCTGTCATCGCTACTGGGCGCCGTCTTCGGGGTGATTTTGCTGCGCCTGCGGGATGCGAAAACCTCGACTCCGCTGCCCTTTGGCCCCTATCTGGCCATTGCCGGCTGGATTGCCTTGCTCTGGGGTGGTCAAATAACCGGCTTCTATTGGCAGTTTGTCGGTTTGAAATGAATACCCCTGTGGAAAAACCCTGGATTCTCGGCCTGACCGGCGGCATCGGCAGCGGCAAAAGCGCGGCCGCCCAGCACTTCATCGATCTGGGCGTGCACGTGGTGGACGCCGATCATGCGGCTCGCTGGGTGGTAGAACCCGGTCGCCCGGCACTGGCGAAGATCGCCGAGCACTTTGGCCCCGGCGTGCTGCAAGCCGACGGCCAACTGGATCGCGCGGCGCTACGCAAGCTGATCTTCGAAGTGCCGGATGAACGCCGCTGGCTCGAAGCGCTGTTGCATCCGCTGATCGCCGAAGAAATCACTCACCATCTGGCCAAGGCACAATCGCCTTATGCGATTCTGGTTTCGCCGCTGCTGATCGAGTCCGGGCAGTACGCCATGACCCAACGGGTCCTGGTGATCGATGCCCCGGAACAGTTACAGATCGAACGCACCCTGCAGCGTGACCAGACCAGCGAACAGCAGGTCCAGGCGATCCTCAAGGCTCAGTCCAGCCGACAGGACCGCGTGAGCCATGCCGACGATGTGGTGGTCAACGACCGCGACCTCGCCTGGCTGCACAGCGAGGTCGAACGCCTGCATCATTTTTACCTTACTTTGCGTGGAGGCCAGTCATGAGCCAAACCCCAACCGTCGATTGCCCAACCTGTGGCGCCCCTGTCGAATGGAGCCCCGAAAGCAAGTTCCGGCCATTCTGTTCGGACCGTTGCAAACTGATCGACCTGGGCGCCTGGGCGTCGGAAGAACACAAGATCCCGGTGAGCCCGGATGCCGAAGACGAAATGTTCAGCGAAGACTTCGACCCGCGCCACTGATCCCGCCCCTCAGGGCCGCATAAAGCCATAGTCCTGGCCCTCGTCGAGGTTCTCGGCGAGAAACCGCAACTCATCGGCCAGGTCTTCTATATTGCGTACCGTCTTGCTCTGCTGCACCACCGCACTGAGCAAGGCGCGCAGGCTCAATCCCGGATCGAAGCCCACCTCTTGCGCCACATCCAGACTCTGACGCAACTCCTGCCGGGCCCACTCATACACACTCATGCCATTGCTCCTGAAGGTTTTCCAGAGCATGGATTCGGCAACGCTTTTTGGATTTGATGTGGATCAAGATTTGGGATCGTCGTCTTTCCAGGGCGCCGAAAGGTAGCGGGTGCGATTGAACGTCTCCAGCCATTCGGGGCAGAACACCACCAATGCGCTGACCACCATGCCGTTGATAAACGCTTCCGGGAAAATCAGTAGCCACAGGTAGCCGACAAAATCTGTCAGCCAGTACGGCATGGCGAAACGTTCGTCGTACCACAGCAGCGTGAGCGCCAGGATCAGGCACAACAGGGCCGACAACGCAGCGGCAAAAAAACCGGAACAGAAAATGTACACAAAGGGATTACGCGGCTGCGCGCGCTCCACCAGGATGGCGCAGCACTCGGTGACCAGCACCGGCAGCAGAATCAGCAGCGCGCCATTGACCCCCATGGCCGCCATGTCCTGCCGTCCGAGTAGCACCAATCCCGTTTGCGCGACCAACCCGCCGACAATCGCCAACGGCCAATCCAGCAGTAACGTCACCGCCGTCATGCCGATGAAGTGATAGGACACGCCGGTGTCGAAGTCCCGTCGCACCAACCAGAGCATGAACAGCGCGAACACCGTGCCGAACAACAGATGCTGGCGGCGGTTGTCGCTGAACAGTTCGACCCAGGGGGCTCGACAGACAGCCCAGATCACTGCCGGCACGTAGATAAGCCAGCCAACTGTAAGGCTTTGTGGTGATAGCAGTTCGGCGCCGATCATGGGCGTGCCTTCTTCGGCGCCTGGGCCCATAAAAGCAAAAGACTGAGCAGCAACACTGTTCTATATTTCACGCGTCTCTCCCGTCGTGATAGCTCTCAGTCTATACCGGCGATTCTGAATGGCCGTATCGCGCGTCTACCCCGACGAATAGAAAATCCGAGGGAGTGAAAAAAGTTACGCAAACTTTACGAGACAAAACGACAAGCCGATCGATACTGCGCGGCGCTAATAAGACAGGCATTATTTATGTCCATTGCGGTATTGCGGTTTATCGGTTTCATCCTGGGTATTTTTTTGATCACACTGGCAGTGAGCATGGCGATACCGCTGCTCACGCTGGTGATCTATGAACGCAACGATGAGATGTCAGCCTTTCTGTGGTCAATCCTGATCACTGTGGTGTCCGGGCTGCTGCTGATTAACAAGGGACGTCCTGAAAACGCTCAGTTGCGTCCCCGCGATATGTACATGCTGACGACCGCCAGCTGGGTGGTCGTCTGCATGTTTGCCGCATTGCCCATGGTCTTTATCCAGAACATCAGCTACACCGACGCTTTTTTTGAAACGATGTCCGGCATCACCACCACCGGGTCGACCATTCTGACCGGTCTGGACACCGCCTCCCCCGGATTGCTGATCTGGCGTTCAATGCTGCATTGGCTGGGCGGGATCGGCTTCATCGGCATGGCCGTGGCCATCCTGCCGCTATTGCGGGTCGGGGGGATGCGGCTGTTTCAGACCGAATCATCCGACTGGTCAGAGAAGGTCACACCCCGCTCCCATGTCGCCGCCAAATATATTCTCGGGCTGTATGTCGGGCTTACCGCTGTTTCCACGCTGGCCCTGTGGATAGCCGGAATGACGCCGTTCGAAGCCGTCAATCATGCAATGGCGTTGATTTCCACAGGAGGATTTTCCACCTCCGATGCGTCTCTGGCGCACTGGACGCAACCGGCCATTCATTGGGTGTCAGTGGTTGTCATGATTCTGGGCAGCCTGCCTTTTACGCTGTATGTGAGCATGGTGCGCGGAAATAAACAGGCCTTGTTCAACGATCATCAGGTACGCGGCTTCATTGGTTTTTTGCTCATCACCTGGCTGCTGTTCGGCACCTGGCTGTGCTTGAACAGCGAGTACGGCTGGTGGGACGCGTTCCGGATCGTGGCGGTCAACGTGACGTCGGTGGTCACGACGACCGGCGTGGCGCTAGGGGATTACACGTTATGGGGCAGCTTCTCCGTGTTGCTGTTTTTTTATCTGACCTTTGTCGGCGGCTGCTCCGGTTCCACTGCCGGCGGTCTTAAAATCTTCCGTTTTCAAGTGGCTGGCGCCCTGCTCATGGGCAGCCTGAAACAATTGATTCATCCTCGCGCCGTCATCCAGAAGAAATACAACAATCGCCCCATCGATGAAGATATCGCCCGCTCACTCCTGACGTTTTCATTCTTTTTCACCATCACCATCGGGGCGATCGCCATGGGGTTGGCGCTCATCGGCCTGGACTGGACCACGGCATTGAGTGGCGCGGCCACCGCCGTCTGTAACGTGGGGCCTGGCCTTGGTTCGATCATTGGCCCGGCAGGTAACTTCTCGACACTGCCCGATTCGGCCAAATGGCTGCTGACCATTGGCATGCTGCTGGGAAGACTGGAGATCCTCACCGTTCTGGTGCTGTTCATCCCGGTTTTCTGGAAGTACTAGGGGGCGTTCTCAATGAGTTTCCCCGCCGCGCCGGGAATCAATTGAGAACGCCCCCTACCCCAACGACCAATGGTAATTTATTGCCTAGACTCCTCTTGTCCACCGTGCAAATGCGTTTCAAACATGAACGGCACGAGAACTAAAACAAGAGGAACGTCCAAATGCTCAAATCATTGTGGAGCGCGGTCGCCTGCACACTCGCGCTGGGCGCGTCTAGCCTGGCGCTGGCGGCTGATCCAGTCGTTATCAAGTTTTCTCACGTGGTTGCCGAACAAACGCCTAAAGGCCAAGGCGCCCTGCTGTTCAAGAAACTCGTCGAAGAACGCCTGTCCGGCAAGGTCAAGGTAGAGGTTTATCCAAACTCTTCGCTGTTTGGTGATGGCAAGGAAATGGAGGCGCTGCTGTCGGGCGATGTGCAGATGATTGCGCCGTCGCTGGCCAAATTCGAGCAATACACACCCAAGCTGCAATTGTTCGATCTGCCCTTCCTGTTCAACGACATCTCGGCAGTCGACCGCTTCCAGCGAAGCCCTGAAGGCCAGGGGCTTCTCAAGTCCATGGAAAGCAAAAACATCACCGGTCTGGCCTATTGGCACAACGGCATGAAGCAGTTGTCCGCCAATAAGGCGCTGCGTAAACCGGGCGATGCCCGTGGTTTGAAATTCCGCGTGCAGGCTTCGGCCGTGCTTGAAGAGCAATTCAAGGCGGTGCGCGCCAACCCTCGCAAAATGAGCTTCGCCGAGGTATATCAGGGCTTGCAGACCGGTGTCGTCAATGGCGCGGAAAACCCTTACTCGAATATCTACAGCCAGAAAATGCACGAAGTGCAAAAGTTCATCACTGAATCCGACCATGGCTTGCTCGATTACATGTTGATCACCAACACCAAGTTCTGGAGTGGCCTGCCGCCGGATATAAAAACCGAACTGGACAAGATCATCGTCGAGGTCACCACTCAGGTGAACAAAGACGCAGAGAAACTGAACCAGGATGCCAAACAGAACATCATCAACGCCAAAACCACTGAAATCATCACCCTGACCCCAGAGCAACGTGGCGAGTGGCGCGAAGCAATGAAACCGGTCTGGAAGAAGTTTGAAGGTGATATCGGTGCCGACCTGATCAAGGCCGCCGAAGCCGCCAACCAGGCTCAGTAATCTGCCGGCGGGCGCCGCCTGAAAGGGCGGCCCCTGTTTCATCGTCGTCACTCGATCGGGAGATGCCACTCATGAATGCCTTACGGCGAATCTGGGATCACTTCGAAGAAGGTTTTATCGTCTTCCTGCTGGCGGCAATGACGCTGGTAACGTTCGTCTACGTCATCCTTAACAATCTCTATAGCGTTTTCTACAGCCTCGCCGATCAGTGGCAGAGCGCCAGCGAACCCTTATTGGCCATTGGCGACAGTGTCATGGGAATGGCCCAGGCCATGACGTGGAGCATATCGCTGACCAAGGCCTTGTTCGCCTGGTTGATCTTTTTTGGCTTGTCCTATGGTGTGCGCACGGCCGGGCATATCGGTGTCGATGCCTTGGTGAAACTGGCCAGCAAACCGGTTCAGCGAATCATTGGCATCATTGCCTGCCTCTGCAGTCTGGTTTATGCGGGCCTGCTCAGCATCGCCAGTTTCGAATGGATTCAGACGCTGTTCATTGCCGACATCGGTGCCGAGGACCTCGGTCATTACGGCATCATGCAATGGCACATCGGGCTGATTGTGCCCGTGGGTTTTGCCTTGGTGTTCATCCGCTTTGCCGAGATCCTGGTGCGCATCGTGCAAAATCGTCAAACGGGCCTGGGCCTGGCCGACGAGGCTGCGGAGGTGCTGAAACTGACCGAGCACGAGGATGACAAGAAATGACTATTCTTTTCCTCTTCGTTGCCCTGTTCGCGTTGATGTTTATCGGTGTACCGATCGCCATTTCCCTTGGCCTGGCCGGTTCGCTGACGATCATCTTTTTCAGCCCTGACTCCGTGCGCTCACTGGCCATCAAGCTGTTCGAGACCTCCGAGCACTACACGTTGCTGGCCATCCCGTTCTTTTTGCTGGCCGGCGCCTTCATGACCACGGGCGGGGTGGCGCGGCGCTTGATCGACTTTGCCAACGCGTGCGTTGGGCATATTCGCGGCGGTCTGGCCATTGCGGCGGTACTGGCGTGCATGCTGTTCGCCGCATTGTCCGGCTCAAGCCCCGCAACGGTAGCTGCCGTGGGCTCCATCGCCATTGCCGGGATGGTCCGCTCCGGTTATCCACAGGCGTTCGGTGCCGGGATTGTGTGCAACGCCGGCACCCTGGGGATTCTTATTCCTCCTTCTATTGTGATGGTGGTGTATGCCGCAGCGACGGAAACCTCGGTCGGCAAGCTGTTCATGGCCGGCGTGGTGCCAGGCCTGCTGCTGGGTACAGCGCTGATGGTGGCCATCTACGTCGTCGCCGTGAGGAAAAACTTGCCTGCCATGCCACGGGCGACTGTTCGTGAATGGTTGAGTGCGGCACGCAAGGCCATTTGGGGCTTGCTGCTCATGTTCATCATCCTGGGCGGCATCTACTCCGGAATGTTCACCCCGACCGAGGCGGCGGCCGTGGCAGCGGTCTATGCGGCGTTCATTGCGCTGTTCGTCTACAAGGATATGTCGTTTCGCGAGATACCGAAGGTACTGCTCGAATCTGCCAAGCTGAGCATCATGCTGATGTTCATCATCGCCAACGCCATGCTCTTCGCCCACGTACTGACCACCGAGCAATTACCTCAACAAATCACCGCCTGGGTCATCGGCGCGGGCCTGACACCGGTGACATTCCTGCTCGTGGTGAACATCGTGTTGTTGGTGGCTGGCGCCTTCATGGAGCCCTCGGCAATCGTCCTGATCCTGGCGCCGATCATGTTCCCGATTGCCATGAAGTTGGGAATCGACCCGATTCATTTGGGAATCATTATGGTGGTGAACCTGGAGATCGGTCTGATTACGCCGCCCGTGGGCCTGAACCTGTTTGTCACATCGGCGGTGACCGGCATGTCACTGACCGCCACCATTCGTGCAGCAATGCCTTGGCTGATCATCCTGCTGCTGTTCCTGGTATTGATTACCTATGTCCCGTGGATTTCTCTGGTTCTGCCGAACTCGCTGGGGATGACGTAAACGAGCAACCAGGCCCCAACATTGCGCTGGAAGGTCTTGGCCGGGTGGACGGCATGCGCCATGGAGCATGTCGACCATCAGGGCCAGACCCATCGCGTAACGTACGAAGCCATGGGTGACTGCACCCGGGCTCATAACAGCTTCCACGTGTAGCTGAGGATCAGGCGGTTTTCGTCGATATCGCTGCGGTAGTTGGAACGCGCCATCACATTGCGAACACGGATGCCGAGGCCTTTGAGACTGCCGCTCTGCAGCACATAACCGATATCCAGATCGCGCTCGCGGTCCTTGCCTTCAAAGCCCTTGCCGGTGTCGACGTTATTGCCGGTGATGTAACGCACGGTGCTGGTCAGGCCGGGCATGCCGAGGGCCGCGAAGTCGTAGTCGTAACGCGCTTGCCAGGAGCGTTCATCGGTGTAGGCGAACTCGTAGGTCGGCACCTCGTTGCCCAGCGGTGAGATGTTGGCAAACACCCGCGGGAAGGCGCTGTCGCCGAACATGCCCTGATAGCCGACATAAAACGTGTGGCCGCCGCGCTTGGCTGACAGCAACGAGAAGAACGCCTGATTGTCGATATTGCCCAGCAACTTTTTACCGTCTTCGTGCGAATCGTAATAGCCAAGGTTGGCGCCCAGGATCCAGTCTCCCAACGGCTCGCTGTGCTTGAAGCCGAGAAAGCGCTGGTTGTAGATATCTTCCAATTGCCCGAACCAGGCACTCAGCGAACTGCGCTTGTCATTGAAGGCGTAGTCGGCGCCAGCAAAGTTGAAACCATCGCTGCTGACCTGACGCTGCGGAACATGACCGAGCATGGCTTGCATCTTTTCGTCGCCGGCCTCGTTGCGCAGGCTGGTTGAATTCAAGTGGCCGCCTTGCAAGGTCAGGCCATCGATTTCATTGGAGCTGATGCTTGCGCCCTGATAGCTGGGCGGCAGCAGCCGGATATCGCTGAAGGCCAGCACCGGCACGTTGGGTTGCAACTCCCCCACTTTCAGCTCGGTCTTGGAGTAACGCATCTTCAGCGCACCTTCCAGACGGCTGTAATCATCTGCCGCGCGACCATCACCGTGCACCGGCAGCAAACCGGTATTGACCCGGTCCGGGCTGCTGTCGAGTTTGAGGCCGAGCAGGCCGATGACATCCACACCAAAACCGACCGGGCCCTGGGTATAACCGGATTTGACGTTGAGGATGAAGCCTTGCGCCCACTCTTCGGCCT
Organism: Pseudomonas sp. PDM24; assembly: GCF_019218905.1. Lineage (NCBI taxonomy): Bacteria > Pseudomonadati > Pseudomonadota > Gammaproteobacteria > Pseudomonadales > Pseudomonadaceae > Pseudomonas > Pseudomonas sp. PDM24. The sequence continues at coordinate 52,229 of NZ_JAHUWR010000008.1, forward strand.
TCGACTGTTGATTGGCCCCGACGATGTCGGAAAAGTCCCGACTGAAGTAGTAGTTACGCGCCTGCAAGGTGGCCGTGGTGTCTTCGATGAAGCCGCCCTCGGCGGCCATCACGCCACTGGAAAAACCCGAGACGACCGCCAGGGACAACACTGAACCGGTTGCTGGAAAAATCTGTTTCATCGCTGTTCTCTTATTGTTATTGATCGACAGGTTGAAGTGCTCCACCCGTGGCGGATTCGCCGCGAGGGATGGTGAAAACGGATAAGGGATCGGGTTTCGATTAACTACTCGATCAGCGCGCCACCTCCTGCGCAGGGGCCGCTTGAATCGCCGGCGCGGGACGCCGGGCACTCAACAGCACGTGCGTGACCATGCCGAAAATCAGCCCCCAAAAAGCGGCGGACAAACCAAACAGCGACATGCCCGAGGCGGTGGTGAGAAAGGTCACCAACGCGGCTTCGCGATCACTCGGCACGGCCATTGCGCCGGCCAACGCCCCGGCTATCGCGGCGAACAGCGCCAGCCCGGCCAGGGCTGCGATCAGTTCCTTGGGGAACGCCGAAAACAACGAAACCAGCGTGGCACCGAAGATCCCCAGCACCAGGTAACACAGCCCGCCCACGACCCCGGCCACATAGCGTTTGCGCGGATCTTCATGGGCCTCGCGACCGGTACAAATGGCGGCGGTAATCGCCGCCAGATTCAACCCGTGACAACCGAACGGTGCCAACAGCGCAGTGCCCAACGCGCTGCTGGCGATGATCGGGCCGGCCGGCGTTGGGTAGCCGCTGGCACGCAGCACCGCCATGCCGGGAACAAACTGGCCGGTCAGCGCCACCATCACCAGCGGCAAGGCGACATTCAGCATTGCACTCAAGCTGAACGCGGGGGTGATCCACACCGGCGTGGCCAAACCGATCACCAGCGCTTCGCGGTGCAAATCACCGGCAAGAAACGCCATCGAACAGCCCACCAGCAGCACCATCAACACCGCATAGCGCGGCATCACCCGCTTGCAGATCAGGTACGTGGCAAACATCGCCAGCACCAGCAATGGCTTGCCTTGCAACGAGACGAACAACCCCGTGCCGAAGCTGAACAGAATCCCCGCCAGCATCGCCGCCGCAATCGCCGCGGGCAGTTTGCCGATGATCCGGTCAAACGCCCCCGACACGCCGACCAGGAAAATGATCAGGCTGCTGACCAGGTAAGCGCCCACCGCCTCCGGCATGGAGATTCCCGGCAACAGTGCCACCAGCAACGCAGAGCCCGGTGCCGACCACGCGATGATCACCGGGACGCGGTAACGCAGGCTCAAACCGATACCGAGCACGGCGCTGCCGATGGAAATCGCCCAGACCCAGGACGACAACACTTCCCGCGAGAGGTGCGCGGTCTCGGCGGCCTGAAAGATGATCACCAAGGGGCCTGCGTAGGAAATCACCGTGGCGATAAATCCAGCGACGGCAGCAGACAGGGAAAAGTCCTGAAATAACGCTTTCATGAAACCTCGCCGCAAGACTCGTCAGGCGATCCGTGGCACAGGCCCGGCCGCTCTTGTTCGGAAAAAAGTGCGGGTGACCAGGCAGGCGACACGGCATGACGCCGTGCCGACCGCTGCCTGGCTCAAGCGCTAGTCGGCGCCAGCGTCTGGGTGGCACCTTTGGCGCTGCGCTGACTGCTGATGGCGAACACGGTCATGGCGAGGGCGGCCACCGCACCCGGCAAGGCAAACGCCATGAAGTTCAGTTGCAGTGGCAGGCTGATCCCCAACAAGGCACCGCCCAGCAGTGGGCCGACGATGGCGCCGTTGCGGCCGATGCCCGACGCCCAGCCCAAACCGGTGGAGCGAATGGTCATGGAGTAGAACTGCGCGGCGCAGGCGTACAGCAGAATCTGCGAGCCGATGGTGGTGGCGCCGGCAAGGGCGATCAGCAGGTACAACACCGGCATCGGACTGTTGAAGCCCAGCAAGGTGATCGATACCGCAGCCACGACGAAGAACACCGCCAACACGCGCGGCAGGTTGAGCTTATCGCCCAGCATTCCGCCGCCGACCGCGCCGAAAATGGCGCCGAAGTTGAGCACCAGCAGGAACGACAGACTCGAGCCCAGGCTGTAACCGGCGTTGGCCATCAGTTTCGGTAGCCAGGAACTCAAGGCGTAGACCATCAGCAAGCAGCAGAAAAATGCCAGCCACAGCATCAGCGTGCGCAACGCACGCCCCTCGCGGAACAGTTGCAACACCGGGGTGCCAGAGCCCTTCACTTCGCTCATGTGCAACTGATCGCTGGCAAGTGCAACGTAAGCCGGGTCAACCCGCTCCAGAACGTTGCGCGCCTCTTGATTGCGCCCCTGACGCAGCATGAAACCCACCGATTCAGGCAGGAAGTACATGATCAACGGCAACAACAGCAACGGCAGCACCGCCACGTAAAACACCGACTGCCAGCCGAAACTCGGGATCAGCACGATGCCGAGCCCCGCCGAGAGCATGCCGCCCACCGAGTAACCACTGAACATGATCGCCACCAGCGTGCTGCGGATTTTCTTCGGCGCGTACTCGTTCATCAGCGCCACGACATTGGGCATCACCCCGCCAATGCCCAACCCGGCAACGAACCGGCAGAGGCCAAACTCGGTGGGGTTACGGGCAAATCCATTGAGCACGGTAAAACCGCTGAAGAGCATCACGCACAGGGTGATGGCTTTCTTGCGGCCAATCTTGTCCGACAGCGGGCCGAAAAACAGCGCGCCGAACATCATCCCGAACAGTGCATAACTTCCCAGCGCGCCAGCTTGCAGGGGACTGAGCCCCCACTCTTTCATCAGCATCGGCAACACCACGCCGTAGATCACCAAATCGTATCCGTCGAAGATGATGATCAGGGCGCACCAGAACAGCACCATCCAGTGAAAGCGGTTGAATCGAGCGTTGTCGATCACCTCATGTACGTTGATCTTGCGCATGGCATCTATCTCTTGTTGTTGTTTTTTTAAGAGTCGGTAACGCGGCTAACGTCCGTACAGCCGAGGGTAGAGACGCCGGGCACGAGGCAATAGCCGCTTTGCGCAGATCGCTATCCGTTTTGTGCAAGGCCCTGTAGCAACCCTGTAGAGGGTTGATTCATGGACTAGACTCACGCGGTTGGTGATGAAGTTGAACGTCAAGAGCAGAGGGCCGTCCACGACTGACGCCAGGTTTGCTCGAAGCAATGCGCGATCTGCAAGCTGATAGCTGCACCTGCAGGGGTCTATCTATCGGCAGTCAGCGACTGGCATAGGTGAGGCTTGGGTCATGGCAAAGGACAAGAAGAAAACCCCTGTTAAAAGCAACTCCGCTGAACCCTTGAAACTGAAGAACAAAGACTATCTTGAGCAGTTACGCCGACTGCATGTCGAACTGGTCAAGTTGCAGGAATGGGTGAAAGAAAAGGGCATCAAGATCTGTATCGTCTTCGAGGGGCGCGATGGCGCCGGCAAGGGTGGGACAATCAAGGCGCTCACTGAGAGGGTGAGCCCGCGTGTCTTTCGGGTGGTGGCGCTACCTGCACCGACCGATCGCGAGAAGAGCCAGATGTATATACAGCGCTACCTGGCGCACATGCCCGCGGCTGGCGAAGTGGTGATCTTCGATCGCAGTTGGTACAACCGCGCAGGGGTCGAGCGTGTGATGGGATTTTGTACCGATGATCAGGTGACCCGTTTCCTGGCCCTGGCCCCCCTCATGGAACGCATGATGGTCGACTCGGGCGTCATGCTGTTCAAGTATTGGCTGGAAGTCAGCGAAGAGGAGCAGACTCGCCGGCTCGAGGCGCGGATCAAGGATGGCCGCAAAACCTGGAAACTGACGCCTATGGATCTCAAGTCATACAGCCGCTGGTATGACTACTCGCGCGCACGTGACGACATGTTCAAGTGGACCGACACCGATCATGCTCCGTGGCTTGTGGCCAACTCGAACGACAAGAAGCGGGCCCGCCTCAACATCATCTCTGATTTGCTCAGCCGTATTCCGTACAAGAATGTACCGCGCGAGAAGGTGATTTTGCCCAAACGGCAGAAATCAGGCGGCTATCGTGAACCGGATTATCCGTTGCGGCGAATTCCGGAAAAGTTCTGACCGGCACGTTCAAGCGGATCTGCGCTGTACACCAAAGGGCCACAGTCCTATGAGCCATTCGGATGCTTCGCCTCCCGTCCCGGAACCGGGCCGCATTGCCCATCGCAACACCGGCGGCGACACCGGTTGGAGTCGCTGGCTTCCCGGACTACGCACGCTGCGCGGTTACAAAATAACCTGGTTGCGGCACGACCTCGTGGCCGGACTGGTGCTGACCACGATGTTGGTGCCTGTCGGCATCGCCTACGCGGTGGCATCGGGCGTACCCGGCATCTATGGCCTTTACGCGACCATCGTTCCGCTGCTCGCTTATGCGCTGTTCGGACCCAGCCGGATTCTGGTGCTGGGGCCGGATTCCTCGCTGGCTGCCGTCATTCTCGCCGTCGTGCTGCCACTGTCCGGCGGTGATCCGCATCGTGCCATCGCCCTTGCGAGCATGATGGCGATCGTATCGGGGGTGGTGTGCATCCTGGCCGGCATAGCGCGCTTGGGCTTTGTCACGGAGCTTCTTTCCAAACCGATCCGCTACGGGTACATGAACGGGATCGCGCTGACGGTATTGATCAGCCAACTGCCCAAGTTTTTCGGTTTTTCGATTGAATCCGACGGCCCGCTGAGAAACCTGTGGGCGATCGCTACGGCGGTAATGGAGGGGAAAACCAACTGGACCGCCTTCATGGTCGGCGCAGGCACCTTGGCCGTGATTCTGCTGCTCAAGGGCAACAAGCGCGTGCCGGGCATTCTGATCGCCGTGGCGGGAGCGACCGTCGCCGTGGCTGTGCTGGACCTTGCCGCGCGCACTGGAATATCGGTCCTCGGCTCGCTTCCACAAGGCTTGCCTGCGTTCGCCATCCCCTGGATCACCCGCGACGACATCGTCCCCGTCCTGATCGGTGGTTGCGCCGTTGCCCTGGTTTCGTTCGCCGATACCAGCGTGCTCTCGCGTGTCTATGCGGCGCGGACCCGCACCTATGTGGACCCGAACCAGGAAATGGTGGGCCTCGGTGTCGCCAACCTGGCCGCCGGATTTTTTCAGGGTTTTGCGATCAGCAGCAGTTCGTCACGTACGCCCGTGGCCGAGGCCGCAGGCGCCAAAACCCAGTTGACCGGAGTCATCGGCGCGCTTGCTGTTGCCTTACTGCTGGTGATGGCACCGGACCTGTTGAAGGATTTGCCTACCAGCGCACTGGCTGCGGTGGTGATCGCCTCCGCCATCGGCCTGATTGAGGTCACCGACCTGCGACGCATTTATCGAATTCAGCGTTGGGAGTTCTGGTTGTCAATCGTCTGCACCGTCGGCGTGGCCGTGCTGGGTGCGATCGAGGGGATCGGCCTGGCCATCGTAATCGCCGTCATCGAATTTCTGTGGGATGGCTGGCGTCCTTACTCTGCCGTCCTGGGACGCGCGGACGGCGTGAAGGGTTATCACGACATCAAGCGCTATCCCGACGCGCGCCTTGTACCCGGCCTGGTCCTGTTTCGCTGGGATGCGCCGTTGTTTTTCGCCAACGCCGAATTGTTCCATGACCGAGTGCTGGACGCCGTGGCCGCATCGCCTACGCCAGTGCGCTGGCTGGTTGTTGCGGCGGAACCCGTCACCAGCGTGGACGTGACCTCCGCCGACATGTTGGCGGAACTGGACGAAACGTTGCACGCGGCGGGTATCAAGTTGTGCGTGGCCGAGATGAAGGACCCGGTCAAGGACAAACTGAAGCGATTCGGGCTTTTTGCGCGGCTTGGCGAAACAGCGTTCTTTCCAACAATAGGCTCTGCAGTCGACAGCTATCTCGCGATACATCCGGTGGATTGGATGGCTCGGGAGGACAAGAGTCGCTGAGCGGCATGTTCACCGGCTCACTTGCGACCGGGGCTGGACTTACCAAATGCAGGCCCTTGCCACTCTCTACAGGAGGTAATCCATGGTTCCCATACCCCTTCTCGAAAAGGTTTTTTCCCGAGACCTGCTCGACGTACTGATTCGTGCCGGAGTGATTGCCGTTCTGGTGATGTTCTGCTTTCAGATATTCAGCCCGTTCCTCGACCTGATGCTATGGTCGGTGATCCTGGCAATCACCCTCTACCCCTTGCAGATCAGATTCAAAGGCAAGCTGGGAAACAAGGACGGGATCACCGCGACGCTGATCGTATTCATCGTCATCAGTATTCTTATGGTGCCTATTTATTTATTGGGAGCCTCGCTTGCGGATTCCGTGGAAAAGGTCATGACCATGGTCAAAACCGACAGTTTCCATATTCCGCCACCGTCCGATACGGTAGCCAGCTGGCCACTCGTGGGAGAACCTCTTTATAACTTGTGGGCGCAAGCCACCACTGACCTGCCCGATCTGGCACACAAGTTCATGCCGCAAATCAAAGGTGTCAGCCTCTCCCTGCTGAGCAAGCTTGCGGGTGTCAGCATGGGGCTCCTTTTATTCATCGTCGCCCTGCTTATTGCCGGTATTTTTTTAGCGTATGGAGAAAGCGGCCACCGTAGCGCGGTACGAATCGTTACGCGCTTCAGCGGTCCAATCAACGGGCCGAAAATCGCCGATCTGTGCACCGCGACCATCCGGGCAGTGGCGTTGGGGGTGGTCGGCATCGCGTTCATCCAGATGCTGTTGGTGGGCATCGGTTTTGTGTTCATGGGCGTCCCCGGCGCCGGCCTTCTCGCCTTGGCGGTGCTACTTCTTGGCATCATGCAATTACCGGCAACCCTGATTACCCTTCCGGTCATCGTCTTTGTTTTCATGAGCGAAGGTGCCAGTACGGCGACCATTGTGTTTGCCATTTATGTCTTCATCGCGGGATTGGTCGATAACGTCCTCAAACCGCTGCTGCTGGGTCGTGGCGTCGATGTACCGATGCCCGTGGTGCTGATCGGCGCCTTGGGCGGCATGGTCACGAGCGGAATCCTCGGCCTGTTTATCGGCCCTGTGATACTCGCGGTCGGCTATCAGCTGTTCTGGGAATGGGTGGATCAAGCGCAAGAACCCGGGCCAGATAATCAAGGACCTGATACGGCGGCAGAAGATATTCGCTGATAAACACCCATAGGCATGCCAGAAAAAACGGCTGAAGAAATCCCGACAGACTTTTTTCTTTTGCGACAGACTTATTATTCAGATCACATTTGAACGCTAAGCTTGGGCCTATGGATGATTCAGATTATTTACGCCTGCTGACCATTGCGGCCGAGCAAGCCAACACGTTCCTCTCCAATGCCCGCAAATGGGAGCGTGAGCGTTGGGTTTGCCAGCGCCTGCTGCAAGGCCTGAACATTCCCTATCGCGCCGACGAGTTTGCCCCCGCCGGGGAGCCACCGGACGTGCTGTTCCGCGACGCGAACTTCGAAGTATTCTTCGTGCTCGACGAGGGTCGGCGCCTCAACGACGAATGGCGCGACGAGCTGCAACGTCGACGCAGCGCGTTTTCCCTGAGCCAGCTAGTGCGCCGCGAGGCCAAGCCCCGGCGCATCCCGGCCAATGAATTTCTGCTGAGACTGGCGCCGACCTTGCGCAAAAAAGCCCACAACTACAAAGAGCGCGGCATGGACCTGGGGGAGCTGGACATCATCGCCTTCGCCAGCCTCAAGCGCGAAGTGCTGGACCTCAACAGCCACTTTCCGCCGCCCACCGAATACCTGCGTCAGGGCTGGCGCTCGTTGTCGCTGGTCGGCCCGACCTTCGCCCGAGTGTTGTTCGCCCACCCGGAAGCCCCGGATTTCCTGCGCAGCAACCTGGGGCGCAGCATCGTTTTCGACGTCGGGATCAGCCTGTGAGTCCGTTGCAGTAGTTGGTCGCCGAGTGTTACAAAGTGGAATCATTCGCCATTCCCGCCAGCAACTATGCTCCGTTCCACACCGGATAGGTCGCAACATCGCTGCGCGCTGTAGCGTCTACACATTCAGCAACGTCTACCTGACGAGGCCTTTATGACCAGCCGCCTGAACCCCGACGACCAGAAACATGTCGAAGAGTACCTGAACCTGTCCCAGCACCAAGTCGAGCGCCGGCCTTTCCGGCCGTGGATGCTCTTGGTGGTGGTGTTGGCAGTGACCATGGGTTTAGGCCTGTTGAGCCGACTTATCAGTTACCTGACGCTATGAGCTGCATCGCGCTCGCTCGGTTGACTGCACCGATTTCTTTTAGCCTTGCGAGATATCCCCATGACTCATCGTATTGTCATCGTTGGCGGCGGCGCCGGCGGTCTGGAGTTGGCTACCCGTCTGGGTAAGATTCTGGGCAAGCGCGGCACGGCCAGTGTGATGCTGGTCGACGCGAACCTGACCCACATCTGGAAACCGTTGTTGCACGAAGTGGCGGCAGGTTCCCTGAACTCTTCCGAAGACGAACTCAACTATGTTGCCCAGGCAAAATGGAACCACTTCGAGTTCCAGCTGGGGCGCATGAGCGGGCTCGACCGCGCACAGAAGAGAATCCAGCTGGCCGCCACCTATGACGAGGCAGGCCTGGAACTGGTGCCGGCGCGCGAAGTGCCTTACGACTCGCTGGTGATTGCCGTCGGCAGCACCACCAACGACTTCGGGACTCAAGGCGCGGCGCAGCACTGTCTGTTCCTTGATACCCGCAAACAGGCCGAGCGCTTCCATCAGCAATTGCTCAATCATTACCTGCGCGCCCACGCCGGGCAGACCGATAAGGTCGAGCAGATTAGCGTAGCGATCGTCGGCGCCGGTGCCACCGGGGTCGAACTGGCAGCGGAACTGCACAACGCCGCCCATGAACTCGCGGCCTACGGCCTGGACCGGATCAAACCGGAAAACATGCACATCACCCTGATCGAAGCCGGGCCACGGGTGTTGCCAGCCCTGCCGGAACGAATCGGCGGGCCGGTGCATAAAACCCTGGAGAAACTCGGGGTCAACGTGATGACCAACGCCGCTGTCAGCGAAGTGACGGCAGACAGCCTGATTACCGCCGATGGCCAAGTGATCAACGCCAGCCTCAAAGTCTGGGCCGCCGGGATTCGTGCACCGGGCTTCCTCAAGGACATCGATGGCCTGGAAACCAACCGCATCAATCAGCTGCAAGTATTGCCGACCCTGCAAACCACTCGTGACGAGAACATCTTCGCCTTCGGTGACTGCGCGGCCTGCCCACAACCAGGCACCGACCGCAATGTGCCGCCGCGCGCCCAGGCTGCGCACCAGCAAGCTTCATTGCTGGCCAAATCGCTGAAACTGCGGATCGAAGGCAAAGCCCTGCCGGAGTACAAGTACACCGACTATGGTTCGCTGATTTCGCTGTCGCGTTTTTCGGCTGTGGGTAACTTGATGGGCAACCTGACCGGCAGCGTCATGCTCGAGGGCTGGCTGGCGCGGATGTTTTACGTGTCGCTGTATCGCATGCACCAGATGGCGCTATATGGCGCGTTCCGCACGGCGATGTTGATGCTCGGTAGCAAGATTGGGCGCGGGACTGAGCCTCGTCTGAAGCTGCATTAAGATTTTCGGCGTTACTTAGGGCCTCTTCGCGGGCAAGCCTCGCTCCTACAGTGGATCTGTGTCGTACACAAAATGTGCAACCAATAACGATCTTGCAGGAGCGAGGCTTGCCCGCGAAGCAGGCGCCTCGGTCCAACTTCCAGGCACTTGTGTTTCTCACTGTATCTCCCCCACTAATTCCATCCCTTCGCTTACAAAGCCCCCCTCGCGCGACACAGTAGCGATACACCACGCCCGCTAAATGGCCACACCCGAGCAAGGCACTGCCTGCTTCGGTCATCGCCGCACTCACGTGGCGTCCTTTATCGAGCGGTTGTGTTGTGCAACCCAGGAGATTTGTAATGTCCCGTACCACTACTCTCAGCAAAAACACCGTTGGCCTGCTCGGCGCTGTCCTGGCCGGAGGCATGATGTTGTCCGGCTCCGTATTCGCTTCGCAGCCGCTGACTCAGGGCTACCTGCTGGCCTCGGCGGAACAGGTCGTGAAGACGCCGGAAGGTAAATGTGGCGAAGGCAAGTGCGGCGATGCTTCAATGGCCCGGACCGATACCGATGATGATGGCCAGGTATCCCGCGCGGAATTTTTGAAAGTGGCGCCCAAGGCCGATTTCGACAAGATCGACACCAACCATGATGGTCAAATCTCGGAACAAGAGGCTTTTGATAACGTGAAAGCCAACTACGAAGCCAATGGTAAAAAGATGCCAAAGGGCTTGTTCGAGCACCTGAAAGACAATAGTTAAGCCTCTGAAGGCCCAAGCCCTGCCTCTGCGTCGAGAAGCAGGGCTTTTTTGCATTTACAGCAGGCAAAAAAAATCCCCGTATCTTTCGATACGAGGATTTTTAATATGGTCGGGGTAAGGGGATTCGAACTCCTGACATCCTGCTCCCAAAGCAGGCGCGCTACCGGACTGCGCTATACCCCGGTAAAAAAAGGCACCTTTGAAAGGCGCCTTCTGCGAACAGAGCTTTTGGCGTCTGATCTTAAGATTCGATTCCAGCGTTAACTGGTTTCAAAAATGGTGGGTCGTGTGGGATTCGAACCTACGACCAATTGGTTAAAAGCCAACTGCTCTACCAACTGAGCTAACGACCCAAAAATGGTCGGGGTAAGGGGATTCGAACTCCTGACATCCTGCTCCCAAAGCAGGCGCGCTACCGGACTGCGCTATACCCCGGTTTGAAATTGGCTCCGTGACCAGGACTCGAACCTGGGACCCAATGATTAACAGTCATTTGCTCTACCGACTGAGCTATCACGGAACTACATATTTCAATTACAACTGGTATTTCAATTTACAACTGTGAAGCTTGCTTCACCTCTTCGACCCGTTCGCATCGCTGCGTTCGTGTGTCTGAGGCGCGCTATTCTACAATCTTAAGCACCTCTGTCAACCCCCTAAATTGCTTTCAAGTTAATGATTTGCAACTTATTTCAGATTCCTGCTTGGGGAGCAGAAACCCTTCAGGGCGACTTACTGCGGGGCGCACTTTACAAGCCTTTTCCTTTGAGTTCAACAGCCTGGCGAAAAAAAGGCCTCGCGATGCGAGGCCTCTTTCAATTTGCTGCCGGCGGGAATCAGACGAAAACGATTTCGTCGTTTTCCACGGTGCCCTTGGCCGTCTCGCCTGGCATGTATCGACCCGACAGAATCAGCTGTGCCAACGGGTTCTCGATCCAGCGCTGGATCGCCCGTTTGAGCGGCCGTGCGCCATAGACCGGGTCGTAACCGACGGCAATCAGCTTATCCATCGCTTCCGGGCTCAGCTCAAGCTTCAGCTCGCGCTCGGTCAGGCGGCTACGCAGGCGACCCAACTGGATCTCGGTAATGCCGGCGATCTGATCCCGAGCCAGCGGCTCGAAAATCACCACTTCGTCGACCCGGTTGATGAACTCCGGCCGGAAGTGCGTGGAAATCGCATCCATCACCGCCGCGCGCTGCGCTTCGCGATCCCCCACCAGCTCCTGGATCTGCACCGAGCCGAGGTTGGAGGTCATGACGATCACGGTGTTTTTGAAATCCACCGTGCGGCCATGGCTGTCGGTCAAACGGCCATCTTCGAGCACTTGCAGCAAAATGTTGAACACGTCCGGGTGGGCCTTCTCGACCTCGTCCAGGAGGATCACCGAATAAGGCTTGCGACGCACTGCCTCGGTCAGGTAACCGCCCTCCTCATAGCCCACGTAGCCCGGTGGCGCACCGATCAGTCGAGCCACGGAATGTTTCTCCATGAACTCGGACATATCGATCCGCACCATTGCCTCTTCGGTATCGAACAGGAACTCGGCCAGCGCCTTGCACAGCTCGGTTTTGCCGACTCCGGTCGGACCGAGGAACATGAACGAACCGCTCGGGCGATTCGGGTCGGACAACCCGGCGCGGGAACGCCGCACCGCGTTGGAGACAGCGATCACCGCTTCGTCCTGACCGATCACACGCTGGTGCAACAGGCTTTCCATCTTCATCAGTTTTTCGCGCTCGCCCTCGAGCATTTTCGCCACGGGGATGCCGGTCCACTTCGACACGACTTCAGCGATCTCTTCTTCAGTCACCTTGCTGCGCAGCAACTGGTTTTCACTTTTGCCGTGCTGGTCGACCATTTGCAGGCTGCGCTCCAGGTCCGGGATCACCCCGTATTGCAGCTCGGCCATGCGGTTCAAGTCGCCCTTACGGCGCGCAGCCTCCAGTTCCTGACGAGACTGTTCGATTTTCTGCTGGATCTGCGCCGAACCTTGCACCTCGGCTTTTTCCGAGTTCCAGATTTCTTCGAGGTCCGAGTATTCGCGCTCGTGACGGGCGATTTCTTCCTGCAGTTTTTCCAGACGTTTCTTCGCCGCGTCGTCGCTTTCTTTCTTCAGCGCCTGGGATTCCACCTTCAGCTGAATCAGGCGACGCTCCAGGCGGTCCAGCACTTCCGGCTTGGAGTCGATCTCCATACGGATGCGGCTGGCGGCTTCGTCGATCAGATCGATGGCTTTGTCCGGCAGCTGGCGGTCGGTGATGTAGCGATGACTGAGCTTGGCCGCGGCGATGATCGCACCATCGGTGATCGCCACCTTGTGGTGAACCTCGTAACGCTCTTTCAGGCCGCGCAGGATGGCGATGGTGTCTTCTTCGCTCGGCTCATCCACCAGGACTTTCTGGAAGCGTCGCTCGAGAGCCGCGTCCTTTTCTATATATTGGCGGTATTCGTTGAGCGTGGTCGCACCGACGCAGTGCAGCTCACCACGAGCCAGTGCCGGCTTGAGCATGTTGCCGGCGTCCATCGAGCCTTCGCCCTTGCCGGCGCCGACCATGGTGTGCAGTTCGTCGATGAACAGAATGATCTGCCCTTCCTGCTTCGACAGTTCATTGAGCAGGGATTTGAGGCGTTCTTCGAACTCGCCGCGGTATTTGGCACCGGCAATCAGAGCCCCCATGTCCAGAGACAACAGACGCTTGCCTCTCAGGCCATCCGGCACTTCGCCATTGATGATGCGCTGGGCCAGGCCTTCGGCGATGGCGGTTTTACCCACGCCAGGCTCACCGATCAGCACCGGGTTGTTCTTGGTGCGGCGTTGCAGGACCTGAATGGTGCGGCGAATTTCGTCGTCACGGCCGATCACTGGATCGAGCTTGCCTTCTTCGGCGCGCTTGGTCAGGTCGATGGTGTATTTGTCGAGCGCCTGGCGTGACTCTTCGTGATTGGCGTCATTGACTGCCTCACCGCCGCGCAGGTTATTGATCGCATTTTCCAGGGCTTTTTTGCTCACGCCTTGGCCCAGCAACAATTTGCCGAGTTTGCTGTTCTCGTCCATGGCGGCGAGCAGCACCAGTTCACTGGAGATGAACTGATCACCCTTCTGCTGGGCCAGGCGATCAGCCTGGTTGAGCAGGCGCGCCAGATCCTGCGACATGTTCACGTCGCCGGTCGGATTCTGGATTTTTGGCAGCTGATCGAGAGCTTTGGTCAGCTCCTTACGCAAGCTGTTGACGTCGAACCCCACCTGCATCAGCAGGGGTTTGATCGAACCACCCTGCTGTTCAAGCATGGCCTGCATCAAGTGCGCCGGCTCAATGGCGGGATGATCGAGGCCGACGGCCAGGGATTGGGCGTCGGACAAGGCTAACTGCAACTTGCTGGTTAAACGGTCTATACGCATGGGTCACCTTCCTTTTGAGCAGGCCGGACCTATAAACATCCTGAATGAAGAAACCTGCCAGATACCGCTATAGATGCGGTCGATTCTGGGAGATTCAAGCGTCGTGATGTTGATGTAGATCAGAGAAGTCTAGCGTTCAAGCCAGACCAAGGAGGCAAACCGGCCGGTGCGTGGACTACGGCGGTAAGAAAAGAAACGAGGATCGGTCACGGTGCAAAAACCACCACCATAAACAGCGGTAACGCCGCGAGCGGCCAGGCGCAAACGCGCCAGCTCATAGATGTCGGCCATGAACTTGCCGGCGTTCTGGCTCGGTACAAAGGCTTTGGCGGCTTCAGGCAATTGCTCGACGAAGGTTTCGCGCACTTCCGGGCCGACTTCAAAGGCTTGTGGGCCAATGGCCGGGCCAAGCCAGACCAGCACGTCTTCAGGCGGTACGGCCAGACTGTCGAGGGTCGCCTCCAGCACACCCGCCGCCAACCCGCGCCAACCGGCATGGGCGGCAGCGACGCGGGTGCCGGCGCGGTCGCAGAACAGCGCTGGCAGGCAATCAGCGGTCATCGCCGCGCAGGCGATACCGGGTGTTGCCGTCCAGCTGGCGTCAGCTGTGGCTACCAGGCTTGGATCCGCTTGAGCCACGACAATGCCGTGAACCTGCTTTAACCAGGCCGGTTGAATAGAGAAATGATCGGTGAGGCGACGGCGATTCTCGGCAACAGCTTCGGGGCTGTCGTCGACGTGATCGCCGAGGTTGAGGCTGTCGAACGGCGCCAGACTGACGCCGCCCGCACGGGTGGTAACGCAGGCTTTCACCCCGGCAGGCGCAGGCCAGTCGGGAATCAGCCAGTCATTCATCCGATGAACGCCTCACGGTCTTGCTTGAGCAGCGACAGCAACCAGACGAAATCGTCCGGCAGCGGCGATTCCCAGCTCATGCGTTTACCGGTGGTCGGATGATCCAGCTCCAGGAATCGGGCATGCAGCGCCTGACGCGGGAAATTTTTCAGGGATTCGACCATGGTCACACTAGCGGCCGGCGGAATTCGGAAACGACCGCCATAGGCAGGATCTCCGACCAACGGGTAGTTGATGTGCGCCATGTGTACGCGAATCTGGTGCGTACGACCGGTTTCCAGCTTCACCCGCACGTGCGTGTGGGAGCGGAAACGCTCGAGCACGCGGTAATGGCTGACGGCTTGCTTGCCACCTTCCATCACGGCCATGCGCTGGCGTTGCTGGCCATGACGACCGATCGGCGCGTTGATCTTGCCGCCGGCTGTCACCACACCGATCACGATGCACTCATAGATCCGGCTTACGCTGCGGCTCTGCAATTGCGTGACCAGCTGTGTCTGCGCCTGAATGGTCTTGGCCACCACCATCAGACCGGTGGTGTCCTTGTCCAGGCGATGCACGATACCGGCGCGGGGCACATTGATAATGTCCGGCACGTGGTGCAGCAAGGCGTTGAGCAAGGTGCCGTCGGCGTGGCCGGCAGCCGGATGCACCACCAGGCCCGCTGGTTTGTTGATCACCAGGATGTCGTCGTCTTCATAGACGATGTCCAGCTCGATGTCTTGAGCGATCCATTCGCCCTGAGCTTCCTGCTCGGCAGTCAGTTCAAGAATGGCGCCACCGTGAACGATGTCTCGCGGGCGGATAACCGCCCCATCCACAGTCAGGCGGCCGTCTTTGATCCAGGCGGAAAGGCGCGAGCGCGAGTGCTCAGCGAATAATTGTGCGGCGACTTGATCGAGGCGTTGGCCGCCCAATTCGGACGGCACCTCTGCGCGAAGTTCAATTTTATCGGACATGCTCAGACTAGGCGTCGGCACAGCCTTTGGTTTCGGCTGCGCGCTTGTGGTTAAATACGGCGTCTTTTGCCCCGAGGCTTTTCAACGGGGCGCTCATCATAACAGGACGGCCCCGCCCAAGACAGCGGCCGTCATAGGGACGCAAGCCGCCATGCAAGTGAAACACCTGCTGCTGATCGCCATCCTCGCATTGACCGCTGCTTGCTCATCGAAGGAAGTCGTAGACGAAAACCTGAGCGAAGTCGAGCTGTACCAGCAGGCTCAGCACGATCTGGACAACAATAGCTACACCGCCGCCACAGCCAAGCTGAAGGCGCTGGAGTCGCGTTATCCGTTCGGTCGCTACGCCGATCAGGCTCAACTCGAGCTCATCTACGCCAACTACAAGAACACCGAGCCCGAGGCTGCGAAATCCGCCGCCGAGCGTTTCATTCGCCTGCACCCGCAGCACCCGAATGTCGATTACGCCTACTACCTCAAGGGTTTGACTTCTTTCGACCAGGACGTCGGCCTGCTGGCGCGCTTCCTGCCGCTGGACATGACCAAGCGTGACCCGGGCGCCGCTCGCGACTCCTACAACGAGTTCGCCCAGCTGACCAGCCGCTTCCCGAACAGCCGCTACTCGCCGGACGCCAAGCAGCGCATGATCTACCTGCGCAACCTGCTGGCTTCCTACGAGATTCACGTGGCCGACTATTACCTGACCCGTCAGGCCTATGTCGCCGCCGCGAACCGTGGTCGTTACGTGGTGGAAAACTTCCAGGAAACCCCTTCGGTCGGTGACGGCCTGGCAGTGATGACTGAAGCCTACCAGCGTCTGCACCTGGACGAACTGGCCGCGACCACGCTCGAAACCCTGAAGCTCAACTACCCGAACCACCCAAGCCTGGTGGACGGTCAGTTCGTGCCATCGAAAGACGAAGCCGACAACCGTTCATGGCTGAGCAAGGCCACTCTGGGCCTGATCGAATCCCGTCCGCCGCTGCCGCCAGGTGAAACCCGCGCCAACCAGGACGTGCAGAGACAGTTCCAGGACGCCAAGGACTCGATTCCGAACGAGCTCAAGCCTAAAGATGAGAACGGCGATGTGATCGAAGAAGAGCAGCACGAGTCTGAAGCCAACAACGCCGACCGCTCGTGGTTCAGCTACATGACCTTCGGCGTGTTCGACTGACGCTGAGTGTTGTGCCGAGAAGGCGCCTTTCGAGGCGCCTTTTTTATTACCGGATTTCTGGGGTGAGCGTATTGCGCTGTGCGACCGACCCGTCCTTGGCTAAACTGCCAATTCATTACTCAAAAAGCAGCTCACCATGCTTCGTTTATTATTCTGGATCGCACTGATTGCCGCTGCGGTATGGCTCTGGCGCAAGTTCAAGGCCCCGGTTTCGGGCGCCAACACGCCGCGAGAGCAAGATGCTCCACCCATGGTGCGTTGCGCTCATTGCGGCGTACATCTGCCCCGCGACCGCGCGCTGAGCCTTCAACAACAGTGGTATTGCAGCCAGGCTCACCTTGAGCAAGGCCCGGGTTCCAGTGATCGCTGAGACGTCCAGTCCCGGCAACAAACAGGCCCAGCGACTGCTGCGCCTCTATCACCTCTACCGTTTAAGCATCGGCATCACCTTGGTGCTGTTGATTTCCAGCAACATGGACAGCCAGTTGCTGACGTTTGCCAATGACGACCTGCTGCGCAACGGCAGCTGGTTGTACCTGGTGCTGAATATCCTGCTGGTGGTCTTTCTGGAGAACACCCGTCGCCCGGCGCAGTTGTTCGGCCTGGCGCTGGTCGATGTCCTGCTGCTATGCGGCCTGTTCTATGCCGCTGGCGGCATGCCCAGCGCCATCGGCAACCTGTTGATCGTGTCGGTGGTCATCAGCAATACCCTGCTGCGCGGGCGCATCGGTCTGCTGATTGCGGCTGTTGGCGCCCTCGGCATCGTGGGTTTGAGCTTTCTTCTGAGCTTCAGCCACCCCACCAGTCCCAATGATTACCTGCAAATCGGCACGCTCGGTGCTTTGTGCTTTGTCGCGGCATTGCTGGTGCAAGGCTTGATCCGAAGAGTTGAAGTCAGCGAAACCCTGGCCGAGCAGCGGGCCAGTGAAGTGCTCGGCCTCGAAGCCCTCAACGCACTGATCCTGCAACGTATGCGCACGGGCATTCTGGTGCTCGACGACCAACGGCGTGTGCAACTGGCCAATCACAGCGCCTTGACCTTGCTGGGGCAGGAAAAACTCGATGGCCAACTGATCGACGACCATTCGACGCCGTTGGTCGAGCGACTCCAACTGTGGTTCAACAATCCGACTTTGCGCCCGCAAAGCCTGAAAATCGCCAGCAATGGCCTGGAGCTGCAACCGAGCTTCATTGCCCTGGACCAAAGCCCGCACCACCAGACGCTGGTTTTTCTCGAAGACCTGGCCCAAATCGCCCAGCAGGCCCAGCAACTTAAACTCGCCGCCCTCGGCCGCCTGACTGCCGGTATTGCCCATGAAATCCGCAATCCACTAGGCGCCATTAGTCATGCCGCGCAGTTACTGCAGGAATCCGAGGAACTGAACGGCGCGGATCGGCGTCTGACGCAGATTATTCAAGACCACTCTCAGCGAATGAATCGGGTAATCGAAAACGTCCTGCAACTGTCCCGTCGCCAGCAAACCGTGCCGCAACGGCTGGATTTGCGGCTATGGCTGGAGCACTTCGTGGCCGAAACCCGCGAGGGTGCGACCGAGCGTCAGCTAGTTCACCTGCGAATCGATTCGGGGGACTTCACAACCCTGATGGATCCGAATCAGCTGACCCAGATTCTCGACAATCTGTTGCGCAACGCCTGGCGCCATAGTGCCCTGAACCATGATCAGGCGCAGGTCTGGCTCAAGTTGTTTATTGACCCGGACAGCCAGTTGCCGATCCTTGAAGTCCTGGACAATGGCCCCGGCGTGGCGCCGGACCAGCGCTCGCATTTGTTCGAACCGTTCTTCACCACCAGCAGCCAGGGCACTGGCCTGGGGCTTTATCTGTCCCGTGAGCTGTGCGAAAGCAATCAAGCCCGCCTAGACTTCAAACCACGCCAAGGCGGCGGCTGCTTTCGCATCACCTTTGCTCACGGACGGAAACAAAGTTGAACATGAGCCCACGGCAAAAAATCCTGATCGTCGACGATGAGCCGGATATCCGCGAACTCCTGGAAATAACCCTGGGACGGATGAAACTCGACACCTTTAGTGCCCGCAACCTCGCAGAAGCGCAAGCACTGCTGGCACGGGAGACATTCGACCTGTGCCTGACCGACATGCGCCTGCCCGACGGCACCGGTCTGGCACTGGTGCAGCACATCCAGCAGCGCTATGCGCAAGTGCCAGTGGCGATGATTACCGCCTACGGCAGCCTGGAAACGGCAATCAACGCCCTCAAGGCTGGCGCGTTCGACTTTCTGACCAAACCGGTCGACCTCACCCGCCTGCGCGAACTGGTCACCAGCGCCTTGAGTCTGCCGGCACCAGGCGGTGCCAGCAGCGTCATCGACCGTCGCCTACTGGGCGACTCCCTGCCAATGCGCAGTCTGCGCAAACAAATCGACAAACTGGCCCGCAGCCAGGCCCCGGTGTACATCAGCGGCGAGTCCGGAAGCGGCAAGGAGCTGGTCGCCCGACTGATCCACGACCAAGGCCCACGCGCCACCCGACCATTCGTGCCGGTGAACTGCGGGGCGATCCCATCGGAATTGATGGAAAGCGAATTTTTCGGCCATCGCAAAGGCAGTTTCAGTGGTGCCATTGAAGACAAACCCGGGCTATTCCAGGCCGCCCATGGCGGCACTTTGTTCCTCGATGAAGTGGCAGACCTGCCGCTGGCGATGCAGGTCAAACTTTTGCGGGCCATTCAAGAGAAAGCCGTGCGTAGCATCGGTGGGCAGCAGGAAACCGTGGTGGATGTGCGCATTCTCTGCGCCACCCACAAAGACCTCGATACCGAAGTCGCCGCCGAACGCTTTCGCCAGGACTTGTACTACCGCCTTAATGTGATCGAATTGCGAGTGCCGCCTTTGCGCGAACGTCGCGACGACATTGAGCTTCTGGCCAACAATATGCTCAAGCGACTGGCAACTGGCACTGGCCAACCCGCGGCAAAACTCCACCCGCAAGCCCTCGACGCACTGAAAAGCTATCGTTTTCCAGGAAACGTGCGGGAGTTGGAGAACATGCTTGAGCGGGCCCACACCTTGTGCGAGAACAAACAGATCGAAGCCAGCGACCTGCGGCTGGCCGAAGGCAACTGCAACCCGGACGGCGACGTGCCGGACCTGACGCAGATCGACAATCTGGAAGCCTATCTGGAAAACGTCGAACGCAAACTCATCCTCCAGGCTCTGGAAGAAACCCGCTGGAACCGCACGGCAGCGGCTCAGCGGTTGAATCTGTCGTTTCGCTCGATGCGTTACAGGCTCAAGAAATTGGGGCTGGATTGAGGGCCTCTTCGCGGGCAAGCCTCGCTCCTACAGATTGATGTCGTTCACAAACTTATTGATCGACTCAAACCTGTAGGAGCGAGGCTTGCCCGCGAAGGCGATCTGACCGACAACAAAAATCATGCGGTCAAATACGCCCGGCCGGTGCATACGGCGCAGGATCGATAATCGGTGCCCGACCCAGCATCACATCCGCAAACAACTGACACGACGCTGGCGCCAGCACCAACCCGTTTCGGTAGTGCCCGCAGTTGAGCCAGAGCCCGTCAAACCCCGGCACCCGGCCAATATAGGGAATCCCTTCTGGCGACCCCGGCCGCAACCCAGCCCAATGCCCCACCACCTCGGCATCCGCCAGCGCCGGAATCAACTCCACCGCCGAAGCCTTCAGGCTTTCCAGCGCGGTATCGGTCGGCGTTTTATCGAAGCCTTCATGCTCCAGCGTACTGCCGATCAGAATGTGCCCGTCGCGCCGAGGAATGGCATAACGACCCTTGGCCAGAACCATGCCTGGAAGGAAGTCCGCCGCGCACTTGTAGAGAATCATCTGGCCTTTGACCGGCTCGACCGGCAGTTCCAGGCCCAGGCTTTTCAGCAAGTCACCGCTCCAGGCCCCTGCGGTCAAAACCACCTGATCACCCGCAATGGCCCCCATCGAGGTCTGTACCCCGACCACCGCAGCACCTTCACGGATAAACCCGCTGACCTCGCACTGCTCATGAATCGTCACGTTCGGCAGCGCCAGCAAGGCGGCCTTGAGGGATTTCACCAGCCGTGGATTACGCACATTGGCCACATCGGCCATGTAGATCGCCCGCGAAAAACCGGCGCCCAATACCGGCACCGCATCGTGTGCCGCAGAGATATCCACAGCCCGCAGCGGGCGGTTTTCCCGTTTGGCCCAGGCGAGCGCTTCGGCTTCGTCATCCAGGTCCAGCCAGTACAACCCGGTGACGTGCACTTCAGGATCGACACCCGTGGCGGCGAACAGACGTTTCGCCAGTTGTGGATAAAAATCCTGGGACCAATGAGCCAGCGCAGTGACCGCCGGGCTGTAGCGCCACGGATAGAGTGGCGAAACGATCCCGCCACCGGCCCAGGACGACTCCTGACCGACATTCGAGCGGTCCAGCAGCACGACGCTCTGTACTTCGGACGCGAGATTGAACGCCGTCAGCAGGCCAATCACGCCGCCGCCGACAATCACCACTTGCTGTTGCCTGCTCATGTTCTGATCCAACCGTTCAATAGACAGAAGGCGCAAAGGGCGCCTGAAAAGTAAACTCAGCGACCCCAGCAATCCTTGGTAGTCAGGCCGGACGTTGCATTGACCATGCCCCGAACGCCAGTATTGGTCAGCGTGAAATTACCGCACTTGTCGCTCGCCATGCTCGAACCGGCCTTGCGTGTTGCCGTCAGCAGGAAGGTTTGATCGGTCAGGGTCGGGGTGATGGTATAGAAATCATTGCCCGCGCTCAGACCGGTGGCATTGGTATAGACATTATTCTTCGAATAGAAGCGTTCCAGTATCTGTGCCTGCTCGGAAAGCAGACCTGCCACTTCAGTACGACGGCCCTTTTTTACATACTCGGTGAGGCTCGGATAGCCAATGGTGATGACGATCCCGATGATCGCAATCACGATCATGATTTCGATCAGGGTAAAACCTCGATTGGATCTGCGCATGCCTCAACTCTCACTTACTGTATTTGTCGCCACATGATGCGACGGCCGCTGCCGCCACCGGATTTTTCCACCAGAGTGGTCACGCCACCGCCGGAGTCGTTCACAATCTTGCGGGATGCGTCATTGACGACCGCATTCAGGGTCGGGATCCCACCGGTGAAGATCACCCCGCTGGAAATCGTGTCAGTGCTGTCGACCACCCCGTCAGCATTGGTGTCGAGCACCGCATAGTTGAGCATCTTACCGCTGAACGCATCGAGTTCGACCAGTTTGCCGGAGCCGAAGCCGGCACAGGGGTCAACGGTATCCATACTGGCCGTGGTAAAAACGATTCGCCCTGCCACGAGACTGGCCTGATTGATCACCCGCTCCCCGGTCAGTACGTTGTTGTAGACCAGCGGCAAGTACCAGCCTTTCTTTGCCGGGTAGGTCACCTCATTCTGGCTGGTGGTGATGAATTGCCCGCTGCTGCCAGAGAACACGCCGGTCACCGCCTGCGCCTGCAAGCTGGAAGTGGTGATTTGCCCCGCGCCACCCTCCGCATCCCATACCGCG
The DNA here is from genome assembly GCF_019218905.1 of Pseudomonas sp. PDM24. NCBI lineage: Bacteria > Pseudomonadati > Pseudomonadota > Gammaproteobacteria > Pseudomonadales > Pseudomonadaceae > Pseudomonas > Pseudomonas sp. PDM24. Next base: position 74,482 of record NZ_JAHUWR010000008.1, read on the forward strand.
TAGAACGCCTGTAAATCCTTGTTGGTCTTGTCGGCGCTCTCATTGAGTTTGCCGGTGCCGAAAAACACTTGCTTGCCGCCCGATGCATGATCGGCGAGCAGCGGTTGTACCGTGATCGGCTGAGTCGCGCCGCCCGCCGTGGTGAACAACGGCTTGCCGGAAAACGCCACACCCCAGGTGTCGGTGGTGGCGCCACTCAAATCGAACTTCCACAACCGCCCTTTCAGGTCACCACCATAGGCAGCCTGCACCACATTCTGCGAGTTGACCCTGAGCTTCACCGACGACAGACCGTTAGTGGTTTCTGTGCTGTCGACCACGATTTTCTTGATCAGCGAGCCGTTGCGGATATCCACCACATAAAGTGCTGCCACCCCGGAGTTGCTGCCATAACCGTTGGAGATAAACGCGGCCCAGCGACCATCGGCCAAGCGTGCCACTTCGGGGCGCGCATAGGCATAACCCAGATCATTGAAAACGTTCGCCGTACTGGCCGTGGTCGGCGCACTGATTTCCCACAACGCGTTAGTCACATTACCGGCCGAGGCGTCGAACAGCTGCAGCGCATAGAAGGTTTTGCCGCCCGCCCCTGTTCCACCAATCGCCAGGGTTTTCCAGGCGCTGTCGAGTTGGGCATCGAACACGCCGACCTGACCGTCGACCAGATATTTGTGGCTCACACCATTGATGTAAGTGGGGTCAGAGATATAGCGCAATGATGGCAGCACACTGGAGGGCATATAGCCGTAGCGTCTGACACCATTGGTCGAGTTGATGACGTTTACAAAACCGTCGTTGACGTTCACCACCAGGTTGTCATTCATGTTGGCGGCTTTAGTGGCGAGGTAGGTGCTGTAGGTAGTATCCCCTACCAGATCGGACGCGGTTTTGTCCGTGGGCGCGGCCAACACGAGAGGCGAATTGATGATATCGCCGAGCAATACACTGCGCGCTCTCAACCCGGTTTTGTTGGTGCCCTTGCTCCACTCCACCAAATCGCTGCCTGTAATACCGACGGGCAGGCTCTGGTTGAGGGAAGTCTGTTGGACCGTAGAGAAATTGTTATAGGCCAGGGTAACGACGGCGTTGGTCAGGGTATTCCAGGACTGGTAGGTCGGCGCGGTCGCGCCGGGCACGATGGTGGTGTCGGTCGTCCACAGCACCGCGGCCGTGTTCACCGCGCCCGCCGAGGTGAAGCCAAAAGACTTGATGGTGCCGCGCCAGTCCTTGGGGTCGTAGGTGGTCTGGTAGTAGGCTGAGTTGCTGGTCAGGGTCGTGCCGCTGGTCACGCCGCTACCACCCGAGCCGGCCTTGGCGGTGATGTCGCTCAAGGCTGAAGACAATGCGCTGTTGAGCCCCGCACCGTCGGTCGCCTGGTAGTACTTACCCTGTCCATAGCTGGCGGCATCCGACAACATCTGGTTTGCCGTGGTGAAACCCACGGTATAGGTGTTGAGGTTCTGCTTGGGAAAATCCAGGGCGTTCCAGCCTTTTCCTGTGATGTCGGTACCCGTGGACTGCATGTCAATATCGAAGGCGAACTTGGCGATGTCATCCAGATAAAAGGTGTCACCCTCTTTGTCGCCGACGGGGTTGGCGCCATCGTTACTGCTGATACCGTCCCAGTTCGGTAACTTGCTGGTACCCAGCGGATCGTCAGTCGGAAAGGTATGGTCGAAGGTCGGCAAACCACTAGTGATTACCACGCCGTAATTTCTCTGGCAGCGATACTGAATCGGACTGGTGTAGGTGGTAGGCGTCGAGTTGTTGTATGGCGCCATGCCACGGAAATAGCGGGTGATCTCGTAATAGGCTTCAGCCAGCGGCGTATCCGCCTGTGCGCTCAACTCGTCGATTCCGGCGATCAGATCGTTGTAGTTGGCATCGGCCTGAGCCTGGGTCACGGTGCCGCTGACAGCCGACAAATCACTGACCGAACGAACGATATAACCGCCGTCATTCTTATGGTTGCCGACCGCCAGGTTGAACGTCGACAGACCGATGCGCAGCGAGCGGTTGCTGGTCACTAACGTCTTGGAGACGTTGCGCGCTACATTCATCCGGTAGTCATTGGGAATCGAGCCATCGGTAAAATCCCGGTCGGAGTTGTTGGCAAGGCTAATCAGATACGACAAGTATTTCGCCGAATATAGAGTGTTTTCGCTCCCCACCGGATCGGGAAGCTTGAGGCAAAGCGAATCCAGACCGAGAAGGCTGTTTTTATAAAAGCCGTACCATCCCTCCTTCAAACATGTTCCATGATTCAAACTCGACAGGGCAATATTGTTATCGGTCATGTCAAGCTCGCGGCCTTTCAAGCATGAACCATTCGAAAGGCAAATAGCCACTGGGGTGCGTGCGATTGTCGGGTCGAAACCTGGCGCCCAGATAATGCTGTTCATGCTTCTCGAATCATCAAGTAACAGCATCACATTGGGCGCCACGGCAGCGGCGTTCAGGAGCGGCGAATCCGAGGGCGTGAAGGCGTAAGTCGGCGCTGCCAGATAAAGGCTCGACGCCGCGCCGCAGAGCAACTGCAACAACCAGCGGCACCAGCCTGTGCGGGTCTCAGTACTTCGCATAGATACTCTCCACCACACTGCGCGAATTGCCCGCGATGCCCACGGCGGTCACCCGGTACAGCGTTGCCGACGTGTTGCTCGGTACGTTCACGGCCGTCAGAGTGGTGCCGATGTTCTGCACCCCGTAAAAGCCGCTGCCAGAGGCGATCCAGGTCACCCCCGAGGTGGAGTTGAACCCGGCGGCGGTAATGACCGATGCTTCGGCCGGTGGCGCGCATTGGCTGGTACCGCTGCAAACCGGCAATGAATAGGTGTTGAGTTGCACCGCGCTTTCGCCGACGCGCAATGCCGCTTCTGCGCCCTGGAACGACTGGTTGCGCAGGATCACGCTGCTGGCCATTTTTTCCTGCAACGTGGCGCTCTGCATTGATGAAAGCCCGATCAACGTCAGCACCAGGAGAAACACCAGGCTGACCAGCAGCGCCATGCCGCGCTGGGCGTGAGGGGTCATGGGAGCAATACTCATCGGCTCTCCCCTCATGGCAACCGGTTGCGCAAGGCGGCAACCACGTTGAAGGTTTGATCGCGTACCCGACTGTTCGGGTCGGTCAGCGTCAGCGTCAGTCGCACACTGCGGATTCGTGCCGGATCGGATGGGTTGCTGCTGTAGCTGGAGGCGGCCGTATCCGTGGCGGAGCTCGCGAGGCCGAAGCTCACCTTGAAGGCACTGACATTGTTCACCAGCACCTGCTGGGTCGGCGTGTCGACACCAGAGCCCATCAGCAATTGGTTATTGCTGAAGCTGTAAATCAACCGCCGGATCGGAAACGCCAATTGCCCGGATGTGGTCGTTCGTAGGCCGGAGTAGGCCGTTGCAGTGTTACGACAGTCCGAAACCACCGTCCAGGTCGGCGTCCCGCCACTGCCGCCGACATCGGCAGTGACAAGCGTTAATTTGAGGTTGGCATTGTCCCAACTGATCGGCGTGATCTGACTGGCATTGAAACTCACTGCCGAACTGGCATCGATAATCGTCCCCAGGCAACCGAACATGCCGACCATGCGGATTTCCTGAATCATCTTGCTCAGGACAAACCGTGCATCTTCCTGCATGCCGGCGGCAGTGTTCTGGCTGACATAGGTATTTTTAGCGGCGATGAAGATCTGCGCCACGCCAAGAACCACGACCAGACTCAACGCCAGGGCGATCAGTAACTCGATCAGGCCGAAACCTTTGCTGGCTCTAATCATGGTGTCGTCGCCGGATCAACGGTGGCGCGACTGGTGAGGACGAAACTGCGGCGCGAGTCGGCGGTATTGGCGGCCCGTGAGTCATCCCAGGTAATGGTGATGGTGTATACCCGTTGGTTTCGGGTAATGCTGCCGGTCGCCGTGGCGCCGCCGAAATTGACGATGTTGCTGGTGAAATCGTAAAGGTCCTGATCCCGGGCCACGCTCAAATTGCCGGAGGTCGGTGGCGTGACGGTGTAATCAGCGCCGGAGTTGGCGCGAATGCGGTCCATCATGTCGTAGGCGATAAAACTCGCCTGGCTGGTCATCCGCGAGCTGTCGGTGTACTTCAGCGCATTGAGCTGAATCGCCGCCGCGCCCAATAACCCTACGGCCAGAACCAACAACGCGACCAGTACCTCAATCAGCGTCATGCCCTCCTGTGCGCGCTTGCTCCAACCCCTCATCCGCAACTTCCACCCAATAGAATTCGTCCGTTCAAACACACATTCAGCGTCCTGCTCTGTGTCCCCAGTACATAACTGATCACGACGGCCGTGGACGGCGCCGACAAACCACCCAGATTGTTGAAATCAATAGCGGTCACTCCTGAGGTTAGCGTCAGAGTGGCGCCACTGCTCATCGCTGGAACAACCCGCAATACATTGGCCGGATTACCGGTACCGTCATAAACGGTCAGCTCGCCGGTCCAGACACTGCCGCCGGCTGTCGGGCGAACCCGGGTGGTAATGCCCCGGTCGATCGCCTCAAGCCGGGCGAAATTAAGCGCGCGTTGCAGATCGCCGATCTCGGTGTCGGCCTTGGTGCTTTGCACCGAGCGGGTAAACGCCGGAACAGCCAGGCTGATCAGGATCAGAAACACGGCGAGCGTGATCAGCAGCTCGATCAGCGTGAAACCTTTTGTACGATGATCCATCGGTGCCCTCCGTTGCCGTCGGCTATACCTGCTTCTACACGCTAGAACATTCGACCGGCAGATGTACGGTTGTTTTGCCATTACTCGCGCAGGGATCGCGCGGGCCGCAGCACTCCAGGGAGGGAGATAACATGCATCAGCAAGGTTTCAGCCTGATCGAACTGCTCATGGGACTGACAATTGTCGGGATTGTTCTGCAACTGGTCAGCCCGGCGTTTGCCGCACTGACAGAATCGAACCATCGAGAGCAGGCGGCGCAGTCGATTGTCACTGGTATACGCAATGCCAGAACCGCGGCTATCACCCGCAATCAGAGTGTGGTGATACACGGCATCAATGGCGACTGGGGCCAGGGTTGGCGGATCATTCTGGATGTCAGCGGTAAGGGCCCGGAGGACAGCAGCAATCCGCTGCTGGTCGAGCAACGGAGCGACGCTCGAGTGCCCATTGTCGGTAATCGGCCGGTCAAGAAATTCATACAGTTCAGCAGCCTGGGCGAACCACAGTTGCCCAGCGGTGCCTTTCGAGCGGGGACGATACATATTTGCGCCAGCCGCAAACCGGTCAGCCTGCACCAGGTGGTGCTGGCCCCGACCGGACGCGTCAGCCTGCGCAGCAATAAGACTGAACAGGCGCTGTGCGCGGGAGGAGAAGATTCAGAGCAGGGAGCGCACGCGTAGCTCTTTAGGCATCGAGAACGTGATGTTCTCCTCGCGCCCGGCCAACTCATCGGCCCCGGTCGCACCCCAAGCCTGCAACTGCTGGATCACGCCACGCACCAATACTTCCGGAGCGGAGGCACCAGCGGTGATGCCAATACGCTCGACACCGTCGAACCAGCTCTTTTGCAGGTCTTCGGCGCCGTCGATCAGATAGGCCGGGGTGGCCATGCGTTCAGCCAGTTCACGCAGGCGATTGGAGTTGGAGCTGTTCGGGCTGCCGACCACCAGCACCACGTCGCACTCGTCCGCCAGTTGCTTGACGGCGTCCTGACGGTTTTGCGTGGCGTAGCAGATATCGTCCTTGCGCGGACCGCCGATCGCCGGGAACCGAGTACGCAGGGCGTCGATCACGCGACTGGTATCGTCCATGGACAGGGTGGTCTGGGTGACGAAGGCCAGTTTTTCAGGGTTGTTTACTTGCAACGCGGCGACGTCTTTCTCGTCCTCGACCAGATAGATCGCGCCGCCATTGCTGCCATCGTACTGACCCATGGTGCCTTCGACTTCCGGGTGACCGGCGTGGCCGATGAGGATGCATTCACGGCCGTCGCGGCTGTAACGCGCGACTTCGATGTGTACCTTGGTCACCAGCGGGCAGGTAGCGTCGAACACTTTCAGGCCACGGCCTGCGGCTTCGGTACGCACGGCCTGGGAAACGCCATGGGCGCTGAAGATCACGATCACGTCATCCGGTACCTGATCCAGCTCTTCAACGAAGATCGCCCCACGGGCGCGCAGGTCTTCGACGACGAATTTGTTGTGGACCACTTCGTGGCGCACGTAGATCGGCGGCCCGAAGACTTCCAGGGCGCGGTTGACGATTTCGATCGCCCGGTCCACACCGGCGCAGAAGCCACGGGGGTTGGCGAGTTTGATTTGCATGCTGTGCCTCGTGTCTTGCGCGCAAGAAATAGTAATGCCACCTGTCATTCGAACACCGGGCTCGAAAACAGTGAAAATCTTAATGTGGGAGCGGGCTTGCTCGCGAAAGCGGTGTGTCAGTCGACATTGATGTTACATGTGATGACGCTTTCGCGAGCGAGCCCGCTCCCACATTGGACCGAGTTCAGTCAGTTACAGCGCTTTGACGTTGATGATCTCGACGTCAAAGGTCAAGGTTTTACCGGCCAGCGGGTGGTTGAAGTCGATGGTCACCTGGGCGTCATCGAACTCTTTCACCACGCCCGGCAATTCAGTATTGGCCGCATCGTTGAAGATCACCAGCAAGCCAGGCGACAGCTCCATATCCTTGAACTGCGAGCGCGGGATGATCTGTACGTTTTGCGGGTTCGGCTGACCAAAGGCGTTTTCCGGCTCAATGGTCAGGGTGCGTTTGTCGCCGGCCTTGAAGCCGAACAGCGCGGCTTCGAAACCTGGCAACAGGCTGCCGTCGCCAACCTTGAAGGTCGCCGGGGCTTTGTCGAAGGTACTGTCGACGGTGTCGCCGTTCTCCAGACGCAATGCAAAGTGCAAGGTGACTTCCGTGTTCTGGCCAATGCGTTGCTCAGCCAATACCTGTTCAGTCATGAACGGTTTCTCCGGTCTTTTTACTTTTGAACATATCCAGTGCAAGCATCACGGCACCAACAGAAATTGCGCTGTCAGCAAAGTTGAACGCCGGGAAATACCAGCGGTTCTGCCAATGCACCAGAATGAAATCGATCACATGGCCCAAGGCAATGCGGTCATACAAATTGCCCAGCGCGCCACCCAGAACCAGCGCCAGCGCAACCGCCAGCCAGGTTTCGTTGCGCCCCAGGCGCTTGAGCCAGACCACCAGCACCGCACTGACCACCACCGCGATCAGGGCGAACAGCCAGCGCTGCCAACCCGAGCTGTCAGCCAGGAAACTGAACGCCGCGCCAGTGTTGTAGGCCAGGGTCCAGCTGAAGTAATCGGGGATCACCACGATTTGCTGGTACATGCTCAGCGAGCCTTCGAAGTAGAACTTGCTGGCCTGGTCGATGACCAGGACCAGCAAACTCAACCAGAGCCAGCTCAGCCGTCCGAAACGGCCAACGGCATTAGGCATAGTGACGAACCTCGCCCGCGCCGCTGATGTTGTCGACACAACGACCGCAGATTTCCGGATGCTCCGGGTTCACGCCGACGTCTTCACGGCAGTGCCAGCAACGGGCGCACTTGGCATGGCTCGATTTGACCACTTTGAGCTTCAGGCCGCCGACTTCGGTGACCACCGCGTCTGCCGGAGCCTGCACGAACGGTGCAACGGTGGCGGTCGAGGTGATCAGTACGAAGCGCAGTTCGTTGCTCAGCTTGGCCAGATCGGCGCTCAGCGCGTCTTCGGCGAACAGCGTCACTTCGGCTTGCAGGTTGCCACCGACGGCCTTCGCCGCGCGCTGGATCTCCATTTCCTTGTTGACCGCCACCTTCACCGCCATGATCCGCTCCCAGTAGGCGCGGTCCAGCTCGAAACCTTCCGGCAATTCGGTCAGGCCTTCGTACCAGGTGTTGAGCATCACAGACTCGTTACGCTCGCCCGGCAGGTACTGCCACAGCTCGTCAGCGGTGAACGCCAGGATCGGCGCGATCCAGCGCACCAGCGCTTCGCTGATGTGGTACAGCGCGGTTTGCGCCGAACGACGGGCCTTGCTGTTGGCGCCAGTGGTGTACTGACGGTCCTTGATGATGTCGAGGTAGAAACCGCCCAGCTCCTGCACGCAGAAGTTGTGGATCTTGGAGTAGACGTTCCAGAAGCGGTATTCGCCGTAATGCTCTTGCAGCTCGCGTTGCAGCAGCAGGGTGCGATCCACGGCCCAACGGTCCAGCGCCAGCATTTCTTCGGCCGGCAGGATGTCGGTGGCCGGGTTGAAACCGGTCAGGTTGGAAAGCAGGAAGCGCGCGGTGTTACGGATGCGCCGATAGGCGTCCGCACTGCGTTGCAGGATCTGCTCGGAAACCGCCATTTCACCCGAATAGTCGGTAGAAGCGACCCACAGACGCATGATGTCGGCGCCCAAGGTGTCGTTGACCTTCTGCGGCGCGATCACGTTGCCCAAAGACTTGGACATTTTGCGGCCGGACTCGTCGACGGTGAAACCGTGGGTCAGCAACTCGCGGTACGGCGCGTGGTCATCGATGGCGCAACCGGTCAGCAACGACGAGTGGAACCAGCCGCGGTGTTGGTCCGAACCTTCCAGGTACAGGTCGGCACGTGGACCGCCCTCGTGGCCCATCGAATGCGAGCCGCGCAGGACGTGCCAGTGCGTGGTGCCCGAGTCGAACCAGACGTCCAGGGTGTCGCTGATCTTGTCGTACAGCGGAGCTTCTTCACCGAGCAACTCGGCGGCGTCCATCTTGAACCAGGCTTCGATGCCTTCGACTTCGACGCGCTGGGCGACAATTTCCATCAGTTCGACAGTGCGTGGGTGCAGCTCGCCGCTTTCCTTGTTCAGGAAGAACGGGATCGGCACGCCCCAGTTGCGCTGACGGGAAATGCACCAGTCCGGACGGTTGGCGATCATCGAGTGCAGACGCGCCTGGCCCCAGGCCGGAACGAACTTGGTCTCTTCGATGGCTTTGATTGCCCGCTTGCGCAGGGTTTCGCCGGTTGCAGGCTCTTTGTCCATGCCGATGAACCACTGCGCGGTGGCGCGGTAGATCAACGGGGTCTTGTGACGCCAGCAGTGCATGTAGCTGTGTTCGATGGTGGTGGTATGCAGCAACGCGCCGACTTCGGTCAGTTTGTCGACGATGGCCGGGTTGGCCTTCCAGATGAACTGGCCGCCGAAGAACTCCAGCGATGTCGCGTACACGCCGTTGCTTTGCACCGGATTGAGGATGTCGTCGTTGACCATGCCATAGGCTTTGCAGGTCACGAAGTCGTCTACGCCATAGGCTGGCGCGGAGTGAACCACACCGGTGCCCGCGCCCAGTTCGACGTAGTCGGCCAGGTAAACCGGCGACAGACGATCGTAGAACGGGTGACGGAAGTTGATCAGTTCCAGTGCTTTACCGGTGGTGGTCGCAATGACCGGACCTTCCAGGCTGTAGCGGGCCAGGCACGACTCGACCAGCTCTTCAGCCAGCACCAGCAGTTTGTCGCCGACGTCGACCAGTGCGTAGTTGAATTCCGGGTGAACGTTCAACGCCTGGTTAGCCGGGATGGTCCACGGGGTGGTGGTCCAGATCACGATCGAGGCGGGTTTGCCCAACGACGGCAGACCGAACGCGGCAGCCAGTTTGGCTTCGTCGGCGATCGGGAAGGCCACGTCGATGGTTGCGGATTTTTTGTTCTCGTACTCGACTTCCGCTTCAGCCAGGGCCGAACCGCAGTCAAAGCACCAGTTCACAGGCTTCAGGCCCTTGAACACGAAGCCACCCTTGACGATTTCCGCCAGGGCGCGGATTTCACCGGCCTCGTTTTTGAAGTCCATGGTCTTGTACGGGTTGGCGAAGTCGCCCAACACGCCCAGACGGATGAATTCGGACTTCTGGCCTTCGATCTGCTCGGTGGCGTAGGCACGGCACAGTTCGCGAGTCTTGTCCGCGCCCAGGTTCTTGCCGTGGGTCACTTCGACTTTGTGTTCGATCGGCAGACCGTGGCAGTCCCAGCCCGGCACATAAGGCGCGTCGAAACCCGACAGGGTTTTCGAGCGGATGATCATGTCCTTGAGAATCTTGTTCAGCGCATGACCGATATGAATCGTGCCGTTGGCGTACGGAGGACCGTCGTGAAGTACGAACTTCGGACGATCCTTGCCAATCTCGCGCAACTTACCGTACAGGCCAATGCTGTCCCAGCGCTGCAGAATCTGCGGTTCGCGCTGAGGCAGGCCGGCCTTCATTGGGAAGGCGGTGTCCGGAAGGTTTAGCGTGGCTTTATAGTCGGTCATTTAAGGCTCTTCATTAGCGATTGGCGCTAGGTGCGACAGGGCACGGGCGGCGGCGACATCCGCATTGATCGCCGTCTTAAGCGCCTCCAGAGAGGCGAAACGCTGCTCTTCACGCAGCTTGTGGTGGAAAACCACCGTCAAACGCCGGTCATACAGATCGCCGGCAAAATCTAAAAGGTGTACTTCGAGGTGGGCTTTGCCATCCCCTTCGACCGTTGGCCGCACGCCGATGTTGGCGACGCCCGGCCAGGTCTTGCCGTCGATGTCGACGCTGACCAGGTAAACCCCGCTCAACGGCACACGACGACGCTTGAGCTGCACGTTGGCCGTGGGCGTACCCAATTGGCGCGCCAGCTTCTGGCCATGCAGGACCCGCCCGGCAATCCGGTACGGACGACCGAGCAGCCGCTCGGCCAAGGCAAAATCGGCAGCGGCCAGGGCGTTACGCACCTGAGTGCTGCTGACACGAATGCCGTCCAGCACAACGGTCTGCGCCGCTTCGACGGTAAACCCCTGAAGGACGCCAGCCTGTTGCAGGAAATCGAAATCCCCTAGCCGGTCGCAGCCGAAACGGAAATCGTCGCCGACTTCCAGATGCTGCACGCCGAGGCCGTCCACCAGAATAGTATCGACGAATTCGCTGGCGCTGAGTTTGCTCAGGCGCTGATTGAACGCCAGGCACAGCACCCGGTCGACGCCCTCTTCGGCCAGCAGTTGCAGTTTGTCCCGCAAGCGGGCCAGACGCGCCGGGGCGGTGTCCGGGGCGAAGAATTCTCGCGGCTGCGGCTCAAAAATCACCACGCAGCTGGGCACGCCCAACTCGAGCGCACGCTCACGCAGCCGGGCCAGGATAGCCTGGTGACCACGGTGAACACCGTCAAAGTTGCCAATAGTGGCGACACAGCCCCGATGCTGGGGGCGCAGGTTGTGGAGGCCTCGAACCAGCTGCATAACGCGCTTCTTGCTCATAAAGTGGTCGATTATAACCACACCCGGCGGCCGACGACAGGCAACACCGTAACCCAAAGTGATCGAGCCGACAAAACCGTCGGCCCGCCCGTGTTTATCGAGACAAAAGCCTCAGCTCAGCGCTTTGCGATTGAAGTCGCGCAAACGGAAGCCCATCAACAGCAACATGCCGAAATAGACCACCACGCCGGCGATCACCAATGCGCCCAGTCGCAGCAAACGCTCCAGCATATGCCCTTCCGCCCAAGCCGGCATGAAGTGCATTGCGCCCAGCAATACCGCGGACATCACCGCCACCGCCACCAGCAGTTTGAGACCGAACTTCGCCCAGCCCGGTTGCGGCTGATACATCTGCTGCTTGCGCAGCTGATAGAACAACAGCCCGGCATTGATGCAGGCGCCCGCGCTGATGGCCAGGGCCAGACCGGCATGAGCCAGCGGACCGATCAGCACCAGGTTGAACAGCTGAGTGACGACCAGGGTGAAAATCGCGATTTTTACCGGAGTGCGGATGTTTTGTTGCGCATAAAAGCCTGGCGCCAGCACTTTGATCACGATAATCCCCAGCAAGCCGACGGAATAGGCAATCAACGCGCGCTGGGTCATGACCGCATCGAATGCGCTGAATTGGCCGTACTGGAACAACGAAACCGTAAGCGGCTCAGCCAGAATCCCCAGCGCCAGGGCGCACGGCAATACCAGCATGAAGCACAGGCGCAGCCCCCAATCGAGGATCCGCGAGTATTCGTGGCGATCCTGGCTGGCATAGGTCCTGGCCAGCGTTGGCAGCAGAATCGTGCCCAGTGCCACACCCAGCACACCGGATGGCAATTCCATCAGGCGATCGGCGTAATACATCCAGGAAACGGAACCGGCCACCAGAAACGAAGCAAATATGGTGTTGATGATCAGCGAAATCTGGCTCACCGAAACGCCGATGATCGCTGGCAGCATCTGCTTCATGACCCGCCAGACACCGCTATCGCGCAGACTCAGGCGCGGCAGCACCAACATGCCGATCTTCTTCAAGTGCGGCAGTTGAAACAGCAACTGAGCCAGACCACCTACCAGAACGGCCCAGCCCAGTGCCATGACTGGCGGATCGAAATACGGCGTCAGGAACACCGCAAAGATGATCATGCTGACATTGAGCAGGGTCGGCACGAAGGCTGGCACCGAGAAGCGGTTCCAGGTATTGAGGATCGCGCCGGCCAATGAAGACAGGGAGATCAGTAATATATAAGGAAAAGTGACCCGCAGCAGATCGGTGGTCAGGTCGAATTTTTCCGGGGTCGTGACGAAACCCGGTGCCGTGGCCCAGATGACCCAGGGCGCAGCGAGCATGCCCAGCGCGGTGACCAGCGCCAGCACCAGCGTCAGCAGGCCCGAGACGTAGGCAATGAAGGTTCGCGTCGCCTCCTCGCCCTTCTGGCTTTTATATTCGGCGAGAATCGGCACGAACGCCTGGGAAAATGCTCCCTCGGCGAAGATCCGCCGCAGCAGATTGGGCAGTTTGAAGGCGATAAAGAAGGCGTCGGTCGCCATTCCCGCACCAAATGCGCGAGCGATGAGGGTGTCGCGAACGAACCCCAACACCCGGGAAACCATCGTGATAGAGCTGACAGCGGCCAACGATTTGAGCAGATTCATTGAAAGAGTTTATGCCTGTCGATAAACAGCAGGCGAACAACGCGCCCACTTATGCGATACTCCGCGCCGCAACAGCACAGAGCCAAAGCTCGCGAGTTTACAGGTCGCACGCCGGAAAGAAATATCCCGGCGCTCTATACCTGCCACTTAGCGGATCGTCTCAACCGCCCTTGACAAGACATCAACTCATCGGCATGATTCGCGGCCTATTTTGTTTGCTATTTCCTAAAAAGTCTTTCGAGGAGCTCGACGGTGGCCAACACACCTTCCGCCAAAAAACGTGCAAAACAGGCTGAGAAGCGTCGCAGCCACAACGCCAGCCTGCGTTCCATGGTTCGTACCTACATCAAGAATGTAGTTAAGGCCATCGACGCAAAAGACGCTGCCAAAGCTCAAGCTGCTTACGTTCTGGCTGTGCCAGTTATCGACCGTATGGCCGATAAAGGCATCATCCACAAGAACAAAGCTGCTCGTCATAAGAGCCGCCTGAATGGCCACGTAAAGGCCCTGAACGTTGCCGCTGCTGCCTAAGCGACACGCTCATTAAAAAACCGACCTCAGGGTCGGTTTTTTATTGCCTGCGATTTGGCAAATACCACGCAAAAAAAAAAATGTGGGAGCGGGCTTGCTCGCGAATGCGGCGTGACAGTCAACATAGATGCTGAATGTCAGCCAGTCTTCGCGAGCAAGCCCGCCCCCCCCCACATTTTGATCTTTGCTAGCTTATTGAGCGTGTGCCCACGGCAAAATCGGAATCGCCGTCACCGCATTCTGCGGGCTGCCCTCGATCAAACGATCGCTATAAACCAGATACACCAGCGTATTGCGCTTCTTGTCGAGGAATCGCACCACTTGCATGGTCTTGAACACCAAGGACGTGCGCTCCTTGAACACCTCCTCGCCATCCTTGAGCTCACCCTTGAAGTTGATCGGCCCGACCTGACGGCACGCAATAGACGCTTCAGCGCGATCTTCAGCCAGACCCAACCCACCCTTTACCCCGCCAGTCTTGGCGCGCGACAGGTAGCAAGTCACGCCCTCCACTTTCGGGTCATCAAACGCCTCGACAACGATACGGTCGTTCGGGCCGACGAACTTGAACACCGTCGACACCTGGCCAATTTCATCGGCCGAGGCCAACAGCGGCATCGCCAACAACAAGCCCAATAATCCTTTTGCCATACGCATTCAGGTATTCCTTCAGACCAGAATCAGGTTATCGCGGTGAACCAGTTCCGGCTCCGCCATGTAACCCAGCAGACCGACAATCGCCTCAGACGACTGACCGATGATTTTTTGTGCTTCCAGAGCACTGTAGTTAGCCAGGCCACGGGCGATTTCACGACCGTCCGGCGCCACACAGACCACCATTTCGCCGCGACGGAAACTGCCCTGGACCAGTTTGACACCCACCGGCAGCAAACTTTTGTTGCCCAGGGACAACGCCGTCACCGCCCCCGCATCCAGCACCAGCGTGCCGCGGGTTTGCAGGTGCCCGGCCAGCCACTGCTTGCGCGCCGCCAGCATGCCACGCTCAGGTGACAACAAGGTGCCGATGCGCTCGCCAGCCTTGAGACGATCCAGCACGCGATCAATGCGCCCACCGACGATGATGGTGTGCGCACCGGAACGCGCTGCCAGACGCGCAGCGCGCAACTTGGTCTGCATACCGCCACGACCCAGCGCACCGCCCGTGCTGCCAGCCACCGCATCCAGCGCCGGATCATCGGCACGCGCCTCGTAAATCAGCTTGGCATCGGGATTGTTGCGCGGATCGGCGTCGAACATGCCGTCGCGATCGGTGAGGATCACCAGCAAATCGGCTTCGACCAGGTTCGCCACCAACGCTGCCAACGTGTCGTTGTCGCCGAAACGGATTTCGTCAGTGACCACGGTATCGTTCTCGTTGATCACCGGGATCACCTTGAGCTCAACCAGCGCGCGCAAGGTACTGCGAGCGTTCAGGTAGCGCTTGCGGTCGGACAAATCGTCGTGAGTCAGGAGAATCTGCGCGGTATGCCGGCCATGCTCGGCGAAGCTCGACTCCCAGGCCTGCACCAACCCCATCTGACCGATGGCGGCAGCGGCCTGCAACTCGTGCATTGCACTGGGTCGTACAGTCCAGCCCAAACGGCTCATGCCCGCCGCCACTGCCCCAGAGGACACCAGCACCAGCTCAACACCCGCCTCGTGCAGGGCAACCATCTGTTCGACCCAGACACCCATTGCCGCGCGATCCAGGCCTTTGCCGTCCGCCGTCAGCAAAGCGCTGCCGATCTTCACGACCCAACGCTGCGCACCTGTCACCTTGCTCCGCATCATCTTCAACCTTAGCTTGAGGACAGCACGACCCAGCGCTGCCCGTAACGTTATTCGTGACTACCGATTTCCAGATACTAAAACGCCGCTCTAATGAGCGGCGCTTAAGTTTATCGCAACGAATCAGTCACGCACGTAAATGATTTCCGGACCGTCTTCGTCATCCACATCCTCTTCGTCCCAATCGTCGTCACCGATGTCATGGACCGACTTCACGCCACTGCGACGCAGGGCACGCTGATCGTCCAGCGCCTGCAACTGCGCGCGCGCTTCGTCTTCGATACGCTGATCGAGCTCGGCCAGCTCTTCCTTGTAGGCCGGGTCGTTACCCAGACGATCGGCACGATCTTCCAGGTAACGCATGATGTCATGACAAAGACGCTCGGTGCCTTGCTTGGCGATCGCGGAGATCACGTAGACCGGACCGGTCCACTCCAGACGATCAACGATTTCCTTGACGCGAGCGTCGTGCTCTTCCTCAAGGATCTGGTCGCACTTGTTCAGCACCAGCCAGCGATCACGCTCAGCCAGGGACGGGCTGAACTTGGTCAGCTCGCTGACGATTACTTCAGCGGCATCCGGAGCACTGGTGTCATCCAGCGGCGCCATGTCGACGAGGTGCAGCAGCAGACGGGTACGCGACAAGTGCTTGAGGAAACGAATCCCCAGGCCTGCGCCGTCAGAAGCACCTTCGATCAGACCAGGAATGTCCGCCACCACGAAGCTTTTCCAGCGATCGACGCTGACCACACCCAGGTTTGGCACCAGAGTGGTGAACGGGTAGTCGGCGACTTTCGGCTTGGCGGCCGATACCGAGCGAATAAAGGTACTTTTGCCAGCGTTCGGCAAACCGAGCAGACCGACGTCCGCCAACACCTTCATTTCCAGTTTCAGGTCGCGCTGCTCACCCGGTTTGCCCGGCGTGGTCTGGCGCGGCGCCCGGTTGGTGCTGGATTTGAAACGAGTGTTACCCAGACCGTGCCAGCCACCATGAGCCACCAGCAGGCGCTGGCCGGCCTTGGTCAAGTCGCCGATCACTTCCTGAGTCGCGGAATCGATAACGGTAGTGCCAACTGGAACGCGCAGCACCAGCTCCTCACCTTTCTTGCCGGTGCAGTCAGTGCTGCCGCCGTTGGAACCACGCTCGGCATCGAAGTGCCGGGTGTAACGGTAGTCCACCAGGGTGTTGAGGTTTTCGTCGGCGACCATGTAGACCGAACCGCCATCACCGCCATCACCACCGTTCGGGCCGCCGTTTTCAATGAATTTTTCGCGACGGAAGCTCATGCAACCGTTGCCGCCGTCCCCGGCCTTTACTCGAATCGATACTTCATCAACAAACTTCATAACAAAACGCCTCTCGCCATACGGACGAGCCGAAAAAACCTAGACATAAGACTCTTGCAAAAATGAGCGCAGCGACCTCAATCAACGACCGCCAATACAGCGCTGGAGCCCATCACAAACAGCTTTGCAAGAGACTCACCCCACAAACGAAAAAGCCCCGTCGCAAGACAGGGCTTTTCCAGCAACTACGTAATTATGCCGCGACGACGTCAGTCTTCGGGACAATGCTTACGTAACGACGACCGAAGGCGCCTTTTACTTCGAACTTGATCACGCCGTCGATTTTAGCGAACAGAGTGTGATCTTTGCCCATGCCAACGCCGTAGCCAGCGTGGAATTGGGTGCCGCGCTGACGCACGATGATGTTGCCCGGAATGATAACCTGGCCGCCATACATCTTCACGCCAAGGCGTTTGGCTTCTGAGTCGCGACCGTTACGGGTACTACCACCAGCTTTTTTGTGTGCCATGAGTTCAATTCTCCTAGTGAGGAATTAGGCTGAAATTAAGCCTGAATACCGGTGATTTTGATCTCGGTGTACCACTGGCGGTGGCCCATACGCTTCATGTGGTGCTTACGGCGACGGAACTTGATGATGCGGACTTTATCGTGACGACCTTGGGAGATCACTTCAGCCACAACGGTAGCGCCAGGAACAACTGGAGCGCCGATATTCACGTCGTCGCCATTGGCAACCAACAGAACGCGATCAAAAGTAACGGATTCGCCGGTAGCGATTTCCAGTTTTTCGATCTTCAGGTATTCACCTGGAGCAACTTTGTACTGCTTGCCACCAGTAACGATTACTGCATAAGACATGGTATTTCTCCGATAATCCTGCTCACCCAGCTCTTTATAAGAAGAGGTATTGGCTGGCATGGCTGCATAAGGCTGGAAGGCCTGTTTGCAATTGCGTAAGGCAGGTGCTGCCCAGGAAGTTCAGGGTGCGCGATTGTACGCAAGCTTCCGGGGCGATGCAAGAGGCTGTCCATCGCGCCTTGACAGGCCCGGACGTGGGTCCTAGCATGCCGCGCAACCCTTCTGGAGCAACTGTCGCTGATGCAACCCCAAGCTTTCTACCGCGCGGTGGCGGACGATTTTAGCGCCGTCGACGGCATCATCAAGAAACAGCTGACTTCCCGAGTGCCGCTGGTATCGAAAATCGGCGACTACATTACCTCGGCTGGCGGTAAACGCCTGCGCCCGTTGCTCGTGCTGCTGTGCGGCAAGGCACTCGGCCGTGAAGGCGATGACCTGCGCCTGTTGGCCGCGACCATCGAGTTCCTGCACACCGCCACCCTGCTGCACGACGACGTCGTCGACATGTCCGGCATGCGCCGTGGCCGCTCGACCGCCAACGCCATGTGGGGCAATGCGCCGAGCGTGCTGGTGGGCGACTTCCTGTATTCGCGCTCCTTCGAAATGATGGTCGAACTGGGCTCCATGCCGGTGATGAAGATCCTTTCGCAAGCCACGCGCATCATCGCTGAAGGCGAAGTGTTGCAACTGTCAAAGGTCCGCGACGCCAGCACCACCGAAGAAACCTACATGGAAGTCATCCGCGGCAAAACCGCGATGCTCTTCGAAGCCTCGACCCACAGTGCCGCGGCCCTGGCCGGCGCCTCGCCGGAACAGAGCGAAGCACTGCGCACCTTCGGCGATCACCTGGGGGTGGCCTTCCAATTGGTCGACGACCTGCTGGATTACCGCGGCGATGCCGAAACCCTGGGCAAGAACGTCGGTGACGATCTGGCCGAAGGCAAACCGACGCTGCCGCTGATCTACACCATGCGCGAAGGCACTCCTGAGCAGGCCGCACTGGTTCGTCAGGCGATCCAGAAAGGTGGCATCGAAGATCTGGAAAGCATTCGCGAAGCTGTTGAAGCTTCTGGCTCGCTGGATTACACCGCGCAACTGGCCCGCGATTATGTGGCCCGTGCGATCAAGTGCCTCGACGCCCTGCCCGCTAGCGAATACCGCGATGCGTTGGTTGAGTTGAGTGAGTTCGCGGTCGCCCGCACGCACTAACTAACGCGCGCCCTGTAGGAGCGAGGCTTGCCCGCGAATGCGGTGTGTCAGTCACATTGGTGTCGACTGGTAGATCGCATTCGCGGGCAAGCCTCGCTCCTACAAAATCATGTGTCGCCCCCTCCCCTGTATAAACCCTATATAATGTGCGCTTTTTAGCCATCCTGAATCCAAGGAGCTTTAGTGAGCACGCTGCCACCCTGCCCAAAATGCAATTCCGAATACACCTACGAAGACGGCACCCAGCTGATCTGCCCAGAGTGCGCCCACGAGTGGTCCGCCGGTGGCGAAGCCGAAGTGGCTTCCGATGACACCGTGAAAAAGGACTCGGTCGGCAATGTCCTGCAGGACGGCGATACCATCACCGTGATCAAGGACCTCAAGGTCAAAGGCACGTCGCTGGTGGTCAAGGTCGGCACCAAGGTCAAGAACATCCGCCTGTGCGATGGCGACCACGACATCGACTGCAAGATCGATGGCATCGGCCCGATGAAACTCAAATCCGAGTTCGTCAGAAAAGTCTGAATCTGCTGCATTCCATCCCGCGCCCGGCGTGGGATGGTGCTTCGCCCTTCCCCGAATCACCCAGCATTCCCGCGCAATAGCCAAACGCCAGTCGTTTTGACACTCAGCAATTTCCCCACAGAAAAAAACACAAACCGCCAATAGGCCCTTGCTATTTGATGAATAAGAATTATTCTCATTGAAACCCGTCAATGGAGATGAGACTCATGACTTATTTGATCGATGCCTGGCTGGACCGCCCACACCCCTACCTCAGAATCCTGCATCGGGAAACCGGGGAAGTCTGTGCGGTGCTTGAAGAAGAAGCCTTGAACGAGCTACAGGATCAGGGTGATCTGGACGTCAACGGTTTAAGTTCCAGCGAGCCGGTGGTGCTCAAGGAACTGGTGCGCAATCTGTTTCTGTTCTGCTATGCCCGGGCGTTGCGCCCGACGAGTGAGCTGCACAACAAGATCGAACTATGAAAATGCAACATGTCGGAGCGAGCCCTGTGGGAGCGGGCTTGCTCGCGAAGAGGTCATGACATTCAACATCATCGCTGAATGACACACCGCCTTCGCGAGCAAGCCCGCTCCCACATGACCGAGCCCGTTCCGACACCCAGGTCTTACAGAACGTCGAGCAGTTCGACGTCGAATACCAGTACGCTGTGCGGCGGAATGCTGCCAACGCCTTGAGCGCCGTAAGCCAGTTCGCTCGGCACGTACAGACGCCATTTGCTGCCGGCGTTCATCAGTTGCAGGGCTTCGGTCCAGCCAGCGATAACGCCGCCTACCGGGAATTCTGCAGGCTGACCACGATCGTAGGAGCTGTCGAACACAGTGCCGTCGATCAGAGTGCCGTGGTAGTGGGTGCGCACTTGATCTTCACGGGTTGGCTTGGCGCCTTCACCTTGAGTCAGCACTTCGAATTGCAGGCCGGAAGCCAGCGTGGTGATACCTTCGCGCTTGGCGTTTTCAGCCAGGAAAGCCAGGCCTTCGCCAGCAGCGGCTTCAGCCTTGGCTGCTGCTTCGGCTTGCATGATTTCGCGGATCACCTTGAAGCTGGCGGACATTTCTTCCTGACCCACACGGCTTGGCTTGCCGGCGAACGCGTCGGTCAGGCCAGCCAGGATTGCGTCCAGGCTAACGCCCGGAGGCGGGTTGTCACGCAGCTGGTCGCCCAACTGACGGCCAATGCCGTAGCTGACGCGGGTTTCGTCGGTAGACAGATTTACTTCGGACATGACACTGCTCCGTTGTGCGGACGGCCCTGGAACTTGCCGTGCATGCACAGCGCATCCCGGAGCGCCCGGAATCAAAAGGGCGAGCAGACTAGCACAGATGCCGTCACGTTGATGAGCCGTGTCGGCCCTGTCACGCGGAACGGAAAGTGATCGGTACCTTCAGGCTTTCCTCGGTGCTGGCACCACACATTTCATCCTGAACCGAGGTATGCACGACGTTGAACGACAACTTGGGAAAGGCATGAAGCACTTCACGCGCATGCTCGACCGAGCGCAGATGCAATATCTCGCCGTGCGCATCGCGCAATGGATGCCCCGCGCCATGCATCCGTGCCTCCAGCACGTAAAACACGCCTTCCATCGAGATCAGGTTCAGCTCATCGACCTTTCCGGCGACGGCATACGCATTCAGCTCTTGCAGGTTCATGAGCGCACCTCAGGTATTGGCGAGCCAGGACCTCTACATGGATATGCCTCGGCGGGCCAAAGTACAAGCTACAGACGGCACCACCCGTCTGTTTCACACCGTTTCTTGTAGGAGCGAGGCTTGCCCGCGAAGGCGGCGTAACAGGCAACACCTATGTCGACTGACACGGCCTCTTCGCGGGCAAGCCTCGCTCCTACAAAGAATTGTGCAGATCAGTGCTTGGTCAGCTTGTCCAGATAGCCCATGGCAAACGCCGACACCACGAAGGTCATGTGAATGACCACGTACCACTTCAAATGCTCGGGATCGACGTTCTTGGCGTCCATGAAGATCCGTAGCAGGTGGATCGACGAAATCGCCACGATGGAAGCTGCGACCTTCATCTTCAACGAAGACGAATCCATGGTGCCCAGCCAGTTGAGCTTTTCCTTGCTGTCGTCGATATCCAGCTGAGAAACGAAGTTTTCGTAGCCAGAGATCATCACCATCACCAGCAAGCCGCCCACCAGCGCCATGTCGATCAACGACAGCAGTACCAGAATCAGGTCCGACTCGGCCATCGAGAACACGTTAGGAATGACGTGGAAGACTTCCTGGAAGAATTTCAGTGCCAACGCCAGCAAGCCCAGGGACAAACCGAAATAGATCGGCGCCAGTAACCAGCGGGAGGCGTACATTGCATTTTCGATAAAGCGTTCCATTGAATCTCACACAAGGGGCTGGAAATGGCGGCGAGTATAACAGCCACCTGTTACACCCAGAAACCGCCGGAAAATCCGTAACCTGCGTGTGTGTGACAAAGTTTTTCTGCTAGTGTCCAGATGATTGACAGGTCAGCGACGTCGGACAGGAAAACTGGAAATGGATGTGCGATTGCCGTTAACGAGTGCCGGGCTTTGCTTCGCATTGTTGCTCGGTGGCTGCTCACCCAGCGATGAGAAACGCCAGGTCAGCCTCGAAGAAAAGATCGCACAGTTCGAACAATCCCTGGAGACGATCGAGGACCCCAAACTCAAGGATGCCGTAGCCGAGCTAGGCGGTTCCCTATTGTTACTCGAGCGTGCACAACTCAAACTCGACACCAAACCAGTGGTCACCGAATACGGCGAAGACGCCCTCGCCGTGCTCAAGCACTACCCCACACCCCAGGCCCTGGTCGACACCTACATTAACGGTCTGTTCGTGCTGCACAAGGAGTCCAGCTCGGATTATCTGACCGATCTGCAACCGGTATTCCCCTTCAACTTCAACATTCCGGGCGCGTTCCTTTTTCCTCATGGACTGGAATGGCAATCGGTGACCCTGAGCAACAAGCGCGTCATCGCGTTCCAGCCGGAATGGTCGGAAACCGATCCCGGCATTCAGCTGAGCCCGTCGAGCTCCAACCTGACCAACCCCGATGATTTGACGGTGACCTACCCCTTCATCGAAGGCCTGGAGGTGGACAAGAAGAACCAACCACAACCGGTGAGCCTGCAAAGCAAGGTGGAAGTCATCGCCCCACGCCGACTCTACAGTTTCGACCTGACGAAAAAGGACGTCGGCCAGACTCGCACCAACGACAATCTCAGTGTCACCTTATTGAAACTGGGCAATAACTACGCCGAAATCGAATTCAGTAACAGCGCGCCGCTGGCCCCCGAGATACGTGACATATCACTCACCCCATTGATCGTTCAGGCCAGGGACGCCACCGGGCAATTCCTCTCTCGTTCAGGTGCGATCAACGAAACCGCCGCGCAAATTGCGTTTTATCAAAAACAGCTGGCGCAGATGCAACAGCAGAAGGCCTGGAGCGAAGCGTTCGAAAAACAGCTCGATGACGAGCAGCGCGCGTTTGAACAACAACAAACCCGGCATTACACCAAGGTCTACTTCAACGGCCCGATCGACACCATCGAAGCGAGCCTGCTGGACTTCTCGGCGGTCACGGTGACCCACAAGGACCTGAACCTGCCGATACGCCGCTTCGACCCGCACACCACGGAAAAAACCATCCAGCCGCTGACTTTGCCGGTTGTGGTGTATGACGACCAGGCTGCGACTTGGCTCAAGGGCGCAACGTTGAGCGAGGAGCAACTGAAAAAAAGCATCAGCATCAGTCAGTCGGTCGATGAACCAAGTGCCGCCCGCATCGAATTCAATCACCCCAGAAGCTTCAATGACGAACTGCTCGGCACCTCTTTCAATCCCGGCGAAAGCCCGGTGACGTTCTTTACCCAAGACCGCAATGGCCAGCGCGATGGGCCGATAGAGCTGCCGCCGGAGGCGTATGAGGTCGATCCGATCCGCGGCGCCATCACCTATGATCTGAACCTGTTTCCGGAAACACCGGCCTACGCCGTGGGCTCCATGCCGCACTTTCTGGCGACTATCGACCAGCAAACATACGACGCCCGCCAGTTGCCAAAAGGCCTGGAGTTCAAAGGGAATGCATTGGTGGTGGATTTGAAACTGTTTCCCGCCCAGGACTGGCGTTTTTTCGCCAAGGACGACAGCGGCAATTATTTGAAAGAGATTCTGTCGGTCAGTCACGACGCGAGCGCGCAAGGCCCGGCGTTATTTGCAGTGCATTACTTCTATGGCCAGCCCACACGTCTGGAAACTTATCAGCGAACCAACCTCACCACCGTGCAATATGGGTTTGAGGTCAAACTCGACAAGGCTGAGCCAGGCAGCCTTGATCAATAGCCTGTTCAGTGCTCGGGCCGAAACTCGGGTCCGCTAAGGTTGCGGTAACGACCACCATTGATCTCTCGCAACTGGGCTTGCAGATGCAGGCACCAGATTTGCGGGTCGTCGGCCAGTTCGTAACCATGCAAGGTCAGACTTTCAACGATGGTGTCGAGGATCGATTCCGCCACGACCGGCCCACGGAACGGGCCTTGGGCCTTGATGGCAGAAGGCTGCTCGCCGGCCATTCCGGCGGCGAAGAGCAAGGTCCACATGCCCGTATCTCCCGCCAGCGGGCGGATAGCACATTCGATACGGGTCACAAGGCCCAGGCATTGACGGGTGAGACAGAGGTTGCGCGACATGGCGGCGACCCTCGGTAGATCCGGTATTCAGCCTCCACGGGAAGGCTGTCTCGATCCAGTGATTACTGTCGATATCCTTGAGCAGATAATAGAAGAAAAGTCTGGCTCGCACGCGAACCAGAATCAGAAGGTGCCGAGTGGTCACTGCGTGAATTCTTGACGCCATTTTGATGGCGCTCTTTTGCATTGAATACAGTCTGCAAAACACTACAGAACCTGTGGGAGCGGGCTTGCTCGCGAAGGCGGCATAACAGTCGACATTGATGTTGAATGTTAGTCAGTCTTCGCGAGCAAGCCCGCTCCCACATGGGGGTTGTGTCAGGCCGGTTTGATTTCCAGCATCGCTTCCTGTGCCAACTCCTTTTCGGCTTCCTTGAGGTCTTCCTCGCTGATCATTTCCGCAATCACCCGCAAGCGTTCCACTACCCGCGCGTTGATGCTGCCTTCAGGGAATGCGCCATTCTCATCCGGCGCGCCGGCAGGCTCGCCGACCAACAGGCTCAGAGCCTCGTCGGCCTGGCGCACCGCGTAGACATGGAACTGCCCCGCGCGCACCGCCGCCAGCACCTTTTCGTCGAGCATCAGCGTGGCAACGTTGGCCTGAGGAATGATCGCCCCTTGCTCCCCCGTCAAACCACGGGCTTCGCAGAGCCGGAAGAAACCTTCGATCTTCTCGTTGACCCCACCCACCGCCTGCACTTCACCGAACTGATTGATCGAACCGGTAATCGCGAAACACTGCTTGAGCGGGGTTTTCGACAAGGCCGAGATCAGCGTGCACGCCTCCCCCAGAGACGCGCTGTCACCGTCGACATAACCGTAGGACTGCTCCAGGGCGATACTCGCGGAAATCGCCAGCGGAAATTCCTGGGCATAACGGCTGCCCAGATACCCGGTAAGGATCATCACGCCTTTGGAGTGGATCGGCTGACCGAGGTTGACCTCGCGCTCGATGTCGACGATGCCGCTGCCGCCTGGATAAACCGTGGCGGAAATCCGCGCCGGAATCCCGAAGGCCGAATCGCCGACTTCCAGTACCGTCAGCCCGTTGCACTTGCCAACAGCCGCGCCATCGGTGTCGATCAGAATGATCCCGGCCAGCATGTCATCGAGAATCCGCGCCGAAACACGCCCGGTACGGGTGGCCTTGGCCTTGAGCGCACGCTCGATGTGCCCGGCGTCGGTCATGTCGTCACCCGCCAGGTCACGAATGAAATCCGCCTCGCTGACCAGTTGGAACAGATCGCCGATCCGCGCCGACAAACGTCCCTGATGTTCTGCCAGACGCGCGCTGTAAGTCGCCAGACGCGCCACCGCATCGGCGGTCAGCGGCGCCATGCCTTCCTCGGACGTACGGGTTTTGAGCAACTGGGCGAACTGCTCCAGGCTCTCGTCGACCATCGGGATGTCTTCGTCGAAATCCACCAGGACGCGGAACATCTCCTGGAAGTCCGGATCGAGGTCTTGCAACGTGTAGTAGAGCTGTCGGGCGCCGATGATGACGACTTTCACCTGCAACGGAATGTGTTGCGGTGTCAGCGTCACGGTGGCCAGCCGGCCCAACTCACCCAGAGGCGATTCCATTTTCAGCTTGCGCGATTGCAGGGCGCGTTTGAGCGCATCCCAGACAAAAGGCTCACTGAGCATTTTTTCCGCTTCGAGAATCAGGAAACCGCCGTTGGCCCGGTGCAGCGCACCCGGTCGCAGCTGCCGATAGGTGGTGTAGAGCGCGCCCTGATCGGTGCTGTATTCGATGCGTCCAAACAGGTTGTCGTAGGTCGGATGCGGCTCGAACACCACGGGCGCGCCGCCACTGAACGGATGACCGACCACCAGGCTGGGGGCGTATTGCTCTTCCAGTAGCTTGCGGGCGATGGCGTCGGTCTTGCTGTCGTCCACCAGTTGCTCGACCACCGTCT
The DNA here is from genome assembly GCF_019218905.1 of Pseudomonas sp. PDM24. Classification (NCBI taxonomy): domain Bacteria; kingdom Pseudomonadati; phylum Pseudomonadota; class Gammaproteobacteria; order Pseudomonadales; family Pseudomonadaceae; genus Pseudomonas; species Pseudomonas sp. PDM24. Next base: position 100,196 of record NZ_JAHUWR010000008.1, read on the forward strand.
TGAGCAGGTACACCTGCATCGCTTGCAGGTAACCGCAAACGCCGGCGTTTTCCGCGTACTTTTCCGACAGCGGAGCGAGCAATGGCTGCAAGGCCAGGGTGATGGTTTCTTCGTTGAGCTGACGCAGTTGATTGCTCGACTCGCGCTTCCATTGCGGCAGGCTGGCGAGTTCTTCGTTCAACCGCTCTTCCAGCCCGGCAATGTCGTCATGAAAACGTTCGCGCTCGGCTTCCGGCAACTGGGCGAACTCAGCCTCATCCAGTGCCTTGCCTTCGCTCATCGGGGTGAAGGCGATGTTGCTGCTGTCGCGGTAGAGCGCGACCTCTTTCTCCAGCGCCAGACGCTCGATCACATCCAGTGCACGGTCATAACGCTGGTTGAAAGCGCGGTCGATGGCGCTTTTCTTCTGCTGATAGGACGGGTGCTCGAACACGGCCGGAAAGGTCGCCAGCAGGTTGTCGATCAAACCGTTGATGTCACCGATGAAAGCACCGGCGGTGCCCGACGGCAATTCCAACGCACGAGGCTCGCGCGGCTCATCGAAATTATTGACGTAGACCCAGTCAGCCGGGGTCTGCAGGCGCTTGCCTTCGGCCTTGAGGTAGCGTTTGACGAACGAAAACCGGCCGGTGCCGGGCTCGCCCATGACGAATACGTTGTAACCGGGGCGTGGCATGGCCACACCGAACTGCAAGGCTTCGACCGCGCGTTCCTGGCCAAGCACACCGCGGAAGGGCTCCAGATCATTGGTGGTAGAGAAGCTGAACTGTTCAGCGGAAAACGGACGGGTCAGCGCTTCAGGCGCTAGACGCAAGCTGGCAGCAACAGGATCAGGCATCGGGCTTCCTTACATCAGGCGGGGCAGATAGCGGCATTCTGGCGCTGCCCGTACCTCACTGGCAAGGCGCGCGCTTAGACAAAGCGCCAACCCCGGGCCGAGCAGCTCAAAATCAATGTTTTCAACGAATGTTTCGCAAAAAGTAACGGAACCCCCGGAACGTGCCTAAACTCCAAACTGCGCGGCTGGAACGAATAACCGGCCCACTGGCACCATTAGGGGCCAGCACCCTGTCCATTGGTATGCACACAAAGAGAACATAGCTATGAAACGGATTCTTCTCGGTACTCTCTTCACCGCTGTATCCATCAACGCCATGGCTCAGGCGCCAGGCGGTCCGGACTGCGGTTGGGGCAACATGCTGTTCGAAGGTCAGCGTGGCACCCCGGCACACTTCCTGGCATCCACCACCAACGGCACTTCCGGTAACGCAACGTTCGGTATGACCTCCGGTACCAACGGTTGCTCGACCAATGCGTCGCTGACCTATGGCGGCAAATCCTGGATCGCCATGAATGGCATGATGAACGAGCTGTCCGAAGACATGGCTAAAGGTCAGGGCGAAGCGCTGACCACTTACGCCGTGGTACTGGGCGTGGCGCCGGAAGACCGTGCGCACTTCGCCGCTGTGACTCATCAGCACTTCCAGCAGATCTTCAGCAAAGCTGACGTGACCGCTGATGACGTGCATACCAACACCCTGGCCGTGCTGAAAAGCGACCCTCGTCTGGCCAAGTACGCTACTCAAGCTTAAGCTCGATACACCCCGCTCCTTTTGGGGAGCGGGTTTTATTTTTTGACCTGTCGTGCTTTGGGTCTTTCCTCCGATCTCTTTTTTTTCGAAAAGCTAAGTTGCTCACTATGCTCAAACGCCTTGCCTGGCTGGCGCTCTGTGTCTGCGCCCCGCTGTCCGCCGCGCCACATATCGACAATCAACGTTTGCAGCAACTGGCCAACGACCCCTTCTGGATTTCCCTGGGGCATTACGAAACCGCCAAGCTCGGTGGCTGGCGCAGCTATGTCAGCGACAAGAAATTCTTTCTCGCCCCCGATGGCAACGAACACCCCGACCGTGAACTGGCGGCGACCGTGCAGGCACTGTATGCCCCGGCCAGTGCTGGTGAGCAGCATGCCCAATGCGTCTATCCGGCCCGCACCCGCTGGCTCAAGGCGCAACTGGCGCTCAGCGATCTGCCGACACCGGACTGTGCTGAGTTCAAGCAATGGTTCAAGGATGTTGCGCCCCACAGCGCGGTGATGATTTTCCCGGCGGCCTACCTGAACAGTCCATCGTCGATGTTTGGTCACACCTTGCTGCGCATCGATCAGGCCAATGTGCAGAGTGACAAGACATCGCTGCTCAGTTACGCGATCAACTTCGGCGCCTACATCGAAGGTTCGGACAACAGCATTCTGTATGCCTGGAAAGGTCTGATGGGTGGCTATCCCGGGCTGTTCGCGTTGGTGCCGTATCAGGAAAAGCTCTCGGAATACCGTAGCCTCGAGAACCGCGATCTGTGGGAATACCGCCTGAACCTGACGCAGCAGGAAACCGAGCGCATGGTCGAGCACGTCTGGGAACTCAAGCAGATCCAGTTCGACTACTTCTTCTTCGACGAAAACTGTTCCTACCGCCTGCTTGAACTGCTGCAAGTGGCGCGACCGAGCCTGCAGTTGACCGAGCAATTCCCGTTGACCGCTATCCCTACTGACACGGTCAAAGCGGTGAAAGAAGCCGGGCTGGTGGAGTCGATCGAGTATCGCCCGTCCCGTGAGCGTGAACTGCTAAGCCGCGCCGAGCCATTAACCGTTGAAGAGCAGGCGTGGGTGCTGAACGTCAGCGCCGATCAGACGCAATTGCAGACTCCGGCGTTCAAGACCCTACCTCGCGACCGCCAGGCGTTGATCATCGATGGGGCTTATCGTCTGGAGCGTTATCGCGCCAACGGTCAGGAGCGTGACCCGCAACGGGCTCAACGCAGTTTCGAATTGCTGCGCGCAATCAATCAAAACCCGCCCCCGGAGCTGGAAATTCCGCAACCCGGCTTGCCCGAGGACGGTCACGAATCCCGCACCTGGCAGGCCGGCATCGGCACTCGAGGCGACAAGGCCTTCGGCGAATATGGCCTGCGCATGGCCTATCACGACCTCAATGACAACATGGAAAGCTTCCCCCTCGGCGCGCAGATCGAAATTCTGCAGATGAAGCTGCGCCAATACGAAGGCAATGACTGGCAGTTGCAGCAACTGGACCTGGCGACCATCCGCTCGCTGACGCCTCGCAATGAATTGTTGCAGCCGCTGTCATGGCAAGTCACCGGCGGCCTGGAGCGCGTACCGGGCAAGCATGATGACGAAACCCTGGTCAGCCATGTCAATGGCGGTGGCGGCGGGACCTGGCAGCTGGGTGACGACATGCTCGGTTTCGCCTTGGGCACCGTGCGTGTTGAGCATAACAACGACTTCGCGGGTTTCATCGCCCCGGCGGCGGGATTCAACAGCGGCCTGCTATGGAAAAACCCGCTGGGCAATTTCAGCCTGGAAGCCAAGGGTGATTACTTCACCAATGGCGAAGTGCGCCGCAGCATGAGCCTGAATCAGCAGTGGGAACTGTCGCGCAATCTGGGCGTGCGCCTGAGCGCCCAGCGCGAATTCAGCCACCTGGCTTCGCCCGAAAACGAAGTGATGCTGGAGGTGAAGTGGTATCACTACTGACGCAAATCCCTGTGGGAGCGGCGGTGCGGCGATCCGACTTGCTCGCGAAGGCGGAGTGTCAGTCAACATCGATGCCAACTGATACACCGCCTTCGCGAGCAAGCCCGCTCCCACAATTGAGTCCTTGTAAGCCCACAGATTAATCACAAGCCTTTCACATACACCCGACAAATCCGCTTCTAGACTTCCCTTATAGGCCGTTGAACGGCCCAGGAGTCCGGGATGTGGCGTTGCGTGGCTGTATTGGGGTTGTTGGTAGTGATCACGGGGTGCGAGTCGACCCACGGGGATCTGATCGCCAAGGGTTATCCGCCGGCATTCGCCGATGGCTTCGATGACGGTTGCAGCAGTGGCCGGCAAGCCGCTGGGGCGATCACCGGTGAGTTTCGCAAAAATGTCCCGCGTTACCTCAAGGACAAGCAATACGCCGAAGGCTGGACCGATGGCTTCCGTCAGTGCCAGGCCATGCGTGAAAACGAGGATCGCAACGAGTACAAGGACCGCCATTGGGACGAGCGCGAACGGGCCTGGCAACAAGAGAAAGACAGGGACGCCGCGCGAGCCTATCGCTCGCAATAAGTCGTTTACAGACATTCGTCGAAACTTAATGCCTGCGACCATGGCCCAAACCCTATAACGGGAGAACAGCATGAGTCGCGCCTTCGTCAATGAAGATAACGCCGCCGCGCAAGCCGATCAGCCAGTCGAACGGCAGGTCAGCGCGCAGCCCAATTACGTCACGCCAGCGGGCCTGGCGCAGCTTCAGGCAAAAGTTGCCGAGCTGCAAAGCCTGCTTGATCAGGAAAGCGCCAAAGGCGAACTGGCCGATAAGCAGCGCCAGGCCGACCTCGATCGCGACTGGCGCTATTTCAAGCAGCGCCTGCAAAGCGCCCAGGTGGTCGCACAAGCCTCCTCGACCGACAAAGTGCAGATCGGCAACTGGGTGACCTTTGCCGACGAACACGATCATGAGCAGCGCGTGCAATTGGTCGGAGAAGACCAGGCGGATGCCACCCATGGCTTGATCAATTGGAGCTCGCCGCTGGGTCGGGCGTTGCTCGGGGCGCAGGTGGGTGATGAAGTGCTGTGGAAGCGACCGGCGGGGGATTTGGTGATTGAGGTGTTGGCCATAGAGGCCGGGTGACCTTCAGACCGTCTTCGCGGGCAAGCCTCGCTCCTACAGGGTTGTGGTTATTATCAAAAATCTTCACAACCTGTAGGAGCGAGGCTTGCCCGCGAAGGCCTCGACTCGGTCTTACTGAAGACCCATAAAAAAACGGAGCCCCGAAGGCTCCGTTTTTTCTATGCGACCAACCTGAAATCAGGCCAGTTTCTTGTGCCGTACACGGTGCGGCTGGGAAGCCGCTTCGCCGAGGCGTTTCTTGCGATCGGCTTCGTACTCGGTGTAGTTGCCTTCGAAGAACACCGCTTGCGAGTCGTCTTCGTACGCCAGGATGTGAGTCGCGACTCGGTCAAGGAACCACCGATCGTGAGAGATCACAATGGCGGCGCCCGGGAAGTCCAGCAAGGCCTCTTCCAGGGAACGCAGGGTTTCAACGTCGAGGTCGTTGGACGGTTCGTCGAGCAGCAGGACGTTGCCGCCCTCTTTCAGGGTCAGGGCCAGGTGCAAGCGACCACGCTCACCACCGGACAGGTCCTTGACGAACTTCTGCTGATCGCCGCCCTTGAAGTTGAAGCGACCAACGTAGGTGCGCGACGGGATCTCGTAGTTGCCGATGCGAATCTGGTCGGAACCGTCGGAGATCTGCTGGAACACAGTCTTGCTGCCATCCAGGTCTTCACGGCTCTGGTCGACGCACGCCAGTTGTACGGTTTCGCCGACTTCGATGGAGCCCGAATCCGGTGTTTCCTTGCCCATCAGCATACGGAACAGGGTCGATTTACCGGCACCGTTACCGCCGATCACGCCAACGATGGCGCCTTTAGGCATGGAGAACGACAGGTTGTCGATCAACACGCGATCGCCGTAGCCCTTGCTGACGTTCTTGAACTCGATAACCTTGTCGCCCAGACGCGGACCGGCCGGGATGTAGATCTCGTTGGTTTCGCTGCGCTTCTGGAATTCCTGCGATTGCATTTCTTCGAAGCGTTGCAGACGAGCCTTGGATTTGGACTGGCGGGCCTTGGCGCCTTTGCGCACCCACTCCAGTTCTTCCTTCATGGCCTTTTCGTGAGCCGATTGCTGCTTGGATTCGGCCGCCAGACGATCGGACTTGGCTTCGAGCCAACCCGAATAGTTGCCCTCGTACGGGATACCGGCGCCGCGGTCGAGCTCGAGGATCCAGCCGGCGACGTTGTCCAGGAAGTAACGGTCGTGCGTGATCGCAACCACGGTGCCCGGGAAATCGTGCAGGAAGTGCTCCAGCCAGGCGACGGAATCGGCGTCCAGGTGGTTGGTCGGTTCGTCGAGCAGCAGCATGTCCGGTGCGGACAGCAGCAGGCGGCACAGGGCCACACGACGTTTTTCACCACCGGACAGGACTTCGACCTTGGCATCCCACGCTGGCAGACGCAGCGCATCGGCGGCGACTTCCAGTTGGCGATCCAGGTTGTGACCGTCGCTGGCTTGCAGGATGGCTTCAAGCTTGGCCTGTTCTGCCGCCAGTTTGTCGAAGTCGGCATCCGGTTCAGCGTAGGCCGCGTAAACCTCGTCCAGTCGCGCCTGAGCGTCCTTGATCACGCTGACCGCTTCCTCGACCACTTCACGCACGGTTTTGGTCGGGTCCAGAATCGGTTCTTGCGGCAGGTAGCCAATATTCAGGTCCGGCATCGGACGGGCTTCACCGTCGAACTCTTTATCGACGCCCGCCATGATTTTCAGCAGCGTGGACTTACCCGAACCGTTGAGACCGAGTACGCCGATCTTGGCGCCAGGGAAGAACGACAGCGAAATGTTTTTCAGGATTTCCCGCTTCGGCGGAACAACTTTGCCCAGCCGATGCATGGTGAAGACGTATTGAGCCATGGAGAACCTTGGGTCAGTGACTGATGAATGATTGGAGCGCAGGCAATGCCCGGCCAGGCCATGCGCGTCGTTCGTCTGATGGGTATCAAGGCGTGCGCGCTGAAAAAACCTCTAGGAGCTGGAACGCTCCCGCGTAACCGGCAAAGCTACCTTATTGATAGAAAGCAGTCCAGCCGAGCGGGACTGGCACTTCGCCACAACTCAAGGCATGCTAGCCGCCCTTCGGGCGTCCGGCTTATAGTGCACGTCGCGCCAGTCCAGCCAAACCGCAGGATTACAGTTTGTCTAATGTCTCTCCGCCATCGTCCGTGAGCGCACTCAATCCTGCGACCGGCTCGCCCCTGCGCGGAACCTTGAAGGGCGCGCTGGCAACCCTCGTGCTGTTGCTGCTCGCACTGCTGTTCTGGCAGCTGCTGGATCAGCTTCGCGAATCCCAGAAAAACCAGCGCCAGTACACCATCGACTATTCCGCCGATCTGGCTGCGCAAGTCAGCCTCAACATGGCGCTCAATGCCCAGATCGCCCTTAACCTGCTACCGATCATCGAACAACCGCAAAGTCCCGACGAACAGCAGGCGTTGCTGCGTAAACTGCAACAATCGCTGCCCGATTTGCGCAGCCTGGCGTTGCTCAGTCCCTCCGGAAAAATCCTCAGCGACAGCGCCGCCGACAGCCAGGATGCCAGTTACCTCGGCGAACTGGTTCAGCGTAGCCGCGCCCAGGCCCACTATTTCAGCAATGCCGACGACGGCTCAGTGGTGCATCTGCTCCTGCATCAAGCCAGCGGCAGCAGCCGCGGTTATTGGGCCCTGCGTCTGACACCGACGTTTTTCTCCTCATTGACCAAGCAGGGCGACGCCGGCATCCGCCCCCTGTGGCTGGTGGAAAACCGCATCAATCATCAGATCATCAGCCGCGATGACACCCAGCCCTCGGCCAAGCCGGCCGTGCTGACAGCCGACGAACTGGCCAACAGTGTGCTGACAGTCCCTCTGAGCAGCAGCGACTGGCAATTGCGCGGGTTGTTCGACCGCCAACGGGTGCTCGAACAACTGCTGCCGGCGTTCATCGGCAAATGCCTGCTGGGCCTGGCCTTTTCGCTGTTACCGTTCATCGCTCTGCTGAGCATTCGTCGCCGTCAACGCCTGTTGCATGAAGGCCGCCGACGCTATCAGGACATTTTCGAAGGTACCGGCGTTGCGCTGTGCGTGCTCGACCTGTCCGGACTCAAAAGTTTTTTCGACAAGGCTCAACTCAACAGCAGCGAGCAGTTGAAGGCCTGGCTCCAGACACCGGAGCAACGCCAGCAACTGCTGCAGGAACTGCGCATCACCGAGGTCAACCAGGTCGCCCTGCAATTGCTCAACGTCAATTCCTGCGATCAAGCCTGGAAACTGCTGATCGACGGCTGCCCATTGGACTGCACGGCCATCGGCAATCAAGTGCTCGAATCGGTGCTGCACCAGCAAAAACAGCTTGAGCTGGAAATCAAGCTCCAGGATGCCAATGGCCGTGACCAGCATTTGTGGCTGGTGCTGCGTCTGCCGGAAGATCAGGCCGACTACAAAGCGGTGATCCTGAGCATCAGCGACATCACCAGTCGCAAGCTCATCGAATTGTCGCTGCTGGAGCGTGAAGGGTTCTGGTCCGACGTGGTGCGCACCGTGCCGGATCATCTGTATGTGCAGGATGTGGTCAGCCAGCGGATGATCTTCAGCAACCATCACCTGGGGCAAACGCTGGGTTACAACCGCACCGAACTGCACCAGATGGGCGAGTACTTCTGGGAAATCCTGTTGCACCCCGAGGATGCCGACTACTACCACCGATCACGCCAGTCCCAACGTCACGCGGGTTACACCCAACTGATGCAATGCCAGCTGCGCTTCCGTCATCGCGATGGCAAATGGCGGCGTTTCGACATTCGCGAACAGGCCCTGGCGCGGGACAAACACGATCAGGTCACGCGCATCATTGGCGTGGCCAAGGACATCACCGAGCAGATCGAAGCCAGTGAGTCCCTGCGCGACAGCGAACAACGCTACCGGATGCTCGCCGAAAGCATCAGCGACGTGATTTTCTCCACCGACAGCAAGATGTCGCTCAATTACGTCAGCCCCTCGGTGCAAGCCGTGCTGGGTTTCGACGCCGACTGGATATTCCAGAACGGTTGGCAATCGACCATTGCCAACCCGCAACAACTGACCGGCATCTACAGTCTCATGGACCGGGTCAGCAAAGCGCTGGATAAGCCCGAGCAACTGGCGTTGCTGCGCAGTCAGGTGCAGACCCAGCTGTTTCTGTTCGACTGCCTGCGGGCCGACGGACGCAAGATTCCCATCGAGCTGCGTCTGGTGCTGGTCTGGGACGAACACGGAGCCTTCGAAGGTGTGCTCGGGGTCGGCCGCGACATCAGCCAGCAACGTCGGGCCGAAAAAGACCTGCGCATGGCTGCCACGGTATTCGAGCACTCGACCTCGGCGATTTTGATCACCGACCCGGCCGGCTATATCGTCCAGGCCAACGAAGCGTTCAGTCGCGTCAGCGGCTATGCGGTGGCCCAGGTCCTCGACCAGTTGCCGAATATGCTCACCGTCGATGAGCAGCAGGAAGCCCATCTGCGCTATGTGCTCAAGCAATTGCATCAGCACAGCACCTGGGAAGGCGAAGTCTGGCTCAAACGACGCAATGGCGAGCACTACCCGGCCTGGGTCGGAATTACCGCGGTGCTCGACGATGAAGGCGACCTGGCCAGCTACGTGTGTTTCTTCAGCGACATCAGCGAGCGCAAAGCCAGCGAGCAACGGATTCACCGGCTCGCCTATTACGACGCCTTGACCCACCTGCCCAACCGCACGCTGTTCCAGGATCGCCTGCACACCGCGCTGCAATCGGCTGAACGGCAGAAGTCCTGGGTGGTGCTGATGTTCCTCGACCTCGACCGTTTCAAGCCGATCAACGACTCCCTGGGCCATGCCGCCGGCGACCGCATGCTCAAGGAAATGGCCACGCGCCTGCTCGGTTGCGTCGATGATGACGACACCGTGGCACGCATGGGTGGTGATGAGTTCACTTTGCTGCTGCAACCGCGGGTCAACCGGGAGATCGCGTTGAACCGGGCGATTCACGTGGCCGAACAGATCCTCGCCAGCCTGGTGAAACCGTTCGTGCTCGAAGGCCGCGAGTTCTTTGTCACCGCCAGTATCGGCATCGCCCTGAGCCCTCAGGACGGCAGCGAACTCAGTCAGTTGATGAAGAACGCCGACACCGCGATGTACCACGCCAAGGAGCGTGGCAAGAACAACTTCCAGTTCTATCAGGCCGACATGAACGCCAGCGCCCTGGAGCGTCTGGAGCTGGAAAGCGACTTGCGCCATGCCCTGGAGCAAAATGAATTCGTGCTGTACTACCAGCCGCAATTCAGCGGCGATGGCAAACGCCTGACCGGTGCCGAAGCCCTGCTGCGCTGGCGTCACCCACGACGTGGCCTGGTACCGCCGGGGGATTTCATTCCCGTGCTCGAAGAGCTCGGGCTGGTGGTGGACGTCGGCGACTGGGTGATCAGCGAAGCCTGCCGTCAGCTCAAGACCTGGCATCAAACCAAAGTCCGGGTGCCGAAGGTTTCGGTGAACATTTCGGCCCGGCAGTTCTCCGACGGTCAGCTCGGCACGCGGATCGCCACCATCCTCAAGGAAACCGGCCTGCCGCCGGCGTGCCTGGAGCTGGAGTTGACTGAAAGTATTCTGATGCGCGAAGTCAGCGAAGCGATGCACATCCTCGCCGGGTTGAAAAACCTTGGCCTGAGCATTGCAGTCGACGACTTCGGCACCGGTTATTCATCGCTCAACTACCTCAAGCAATTCCCGATCGACGTGCTGAAAATCGACCGCACCTTCGTCGATGGCCTGCCCTCGGGTGAACAGGACGCGCAAATTGCCCGGGCGATCATCGCCATGGCCCATAGCCTCAACCTGGCAGTGATCGCCGAAGGCGTGGAAACCCACGAGCAGCTCGACTTCCTGCGTGAGCATGGTTGCGATGAGGTTCAGGGGTATCTGTTTGGCCGGCCGATGCCGGCGAGCCGGTTTGAGGCGCAGTTCAGCAATGATGCGTTGTTCATGTTTGATTGAGATTCAGCAGCGCCTGTCGTGACGCCTTCGCGGGCAAGCCTCGCTCCTACAGACGGTGCTATCCGTAGGAGCGAGGCTTGCCCGCGAAGAGGCCCGCACAAACACCGCAAATCCTGCGCATGAACACCACTTGTCTGCGACATGATGTCCTTTCATATGCCATCTAAAACCCATTGAGTTAGAATGCCCCCCTTTTCTGCCCCGATCCTTGAGGACCGCCATGTTCAGCCGTGATTTGACTATTGCCAAGTACGACGCCGACCTTTTTGCCGCCATGGAGCAAGAAGCTCAGCGCCAGGAAGAACACATCGAGCTGATCGCTTCGGAAAACTACACCAGCCCTGCGGTGATGGAAGCTCAAGGCTCCGTACTGACCAACAAATATGCCGAAGGTTATCCGGGCAAGCGCTACTATGGTGGTTGCGAGTTCGTCGACGTGGTTGAGCAACTGGCCATCGACCGCGCCAAAGAACTGTTCGGCGCCGATTACGCCAACGTTCAGCCACACGCCGGCTCCCAAGCCAACAGCGCCGTTTACCTGGCCCTGCTGCAAGCGGGCGACACCATCCTGGGCATGAGCCTGGCCCACGGCGGTCACCTGACCCACGGTGCCAGCGTTTCGTCCTCCGGCAAGCTGTACAACGCTGTTCAGTACGGTATCGATGCCAACGGCCTGATCGACTACGACGAAGTCGAGCGTCTGGCGGTCGAGCACAAGCCAAAAATGATCGTGGCCGGTTTCTCTGCCTACTCGCAGATCCTCGACTTCCCGCGTTTCCGCGAAATCGCTGACAAAGTCGGTGCCTACCTGTTCGTCGACATGGCTCACGTGGCCGGTCTGGTCGCCGCTGGCGTCTACCCGAACCCGGTTCCATTCGCTGACGTCGTGACCACCACCACCCACAAGACCCTGCGCGGTCCACGTGGCGGCCTGATCCTGGCTCGCGCCAACGCCGACATCGAGAAGAAGCTGAACTCCGCGGTATTCCCGGGCGCCCAGGGTGGCCCGCTGGAGCACGTGATCGCCGCCAAGGCGATCTGCTTCAAGGAAGCGCTGCAGCCTGAGTTCAAGGCCTACCAGCAACAAGTGGTGAAAAACGCCCAGGCCATGGCCGGCGTGTTCATCGAGCGCGGTTTCGACGTGGTGTCGGGCGGTACTCAGAACCACCTGTTCCTGCTGTCGCTGATCAAGCAGGAAATCTCCGGTAAAGACGCCGACGCCGCTCTGGGCAAAGCGTTCATCACCGTGAACAAGAACTCGGTACCGAACGATCCACGCTCCCCGTTCGTCACCTCCGGTCTGCGTTTCGGTACACCGGCAGTGACCACTCGCGGCTTCAAGGAAGCAGAGTGCAAAGAGCTGGCCGGCTGGATCTGCGACATCCTGGCAGATCTTTCCAACGAAGCGGTGATCGACGCCGTTCGTGAGAAAGTCAAAGCCATCTGCAAGAAGCTGCCGGTGTACGGCGCTTAATTGCCCCGCTAAACCGCAGCAATGAAAAAACCGGTCAGTGATGGCCGGTTTTTTTTCGTCCGCCATAAAGATCAAAAGATCGCAGCCTTCGGCAGCTCCTACAGAGGTTGTGTACATTCGTGAAATCATGGGTGTACGCGGGTTTTTGTAGGAGCTGCCGAAGGCTGCGATCTTTTGATCTTGATCGGCATCTCCTACGCGGCTTTAGCCACTGGTCAGACCGGTCATGCCAATTTTTCGACTTCCACTTGTAATCCTGAAAAAATCCAGCGTAGACTGCGCCTGCACTGGACATACCGGTAAGACCACAATAATTAAGTCCTGAATCTGATGCGCATCGCGCACGGCAGCCAGGACACCGACCAGGATTCCTCCCATGCTCAGATGGTGCTCGCGTTCAATCTTCCTTCAAGTGGTTCTCGGACTGGTGCTCGGCATCGTCTGCGGGCTGACCCTTCCCGAATATTCCGCCCAACTCAAACCTCTCGGCGACGGTTTCATCAAACTGATCAAGATGCTTATTGGTCTGATCGTGTTCTGCGTGGTGGTCAGCGGCATCAGCGGTGCCGGCGACTTGAAGAAGGTCGGACGCATCGGCCTGAAATCGGTGATCTACTTCGAAATACTGACCACCATCGCCTTGGTGATCGGCCTGGTATTCGCCTTCACGACCGGCATCGGCAGCGGCGCGAACATTCATCTGGAGCAACTCTCCGCCGCCGACATGGGCGACATCGCCCAGCGCGGTCAGCACATGCAAACCACCTCCCAGTTCCTGATGAACCTGATCCCGACCTCGGTAATCGGCGCCTTCGCGGAAAACAACATTCTGCAAGTCCTGCTGTTTTCGGTGCTGTTCGGCAGCGCGCTGAACCTGGTGGGCGAAGCAGCGTCGGGTATTTCCCGGCTGATTAATGAGCTGAGCCACGTGATCTTCCGCATCATGGGCATGATCGTGCGTCTGGCACCGATCGGCGTGTTCGGCGCCATCGCTTTCACCACCAGCAAATATGGCCTGGATTCGCTGCAGCACCTGGGCAGCCTGGTCGGTCTTTTCTACATGACCTGTGTAGCGTTCGTGGCATTGATTCTCGGCCTGGTGATGCGCCTCTCGGGCCTGAAGATGTGGCCGCTGCTCAAGTACCTGCGTGAAGAACTGATGATCGTCATGGGCACCGCTTCTTCCGACGCCGTGCTGCCACAAATCATGCGCAAGCTTGAGCATCTGGGCATCGGCAGCTCCACGGTCGGGCTGGTGATTCCGACCGGGTACTCGTTCAACCTGGATGGTTTTTCGATCTACCTGACCCTGGCCATTGTGTTCATCGCCAATGCCACCGGCACGCCGCTGGCCATGACTGACCTGCTGACGATTCTGCTGGTGTCGCTGATCACCTCCAAAGGTGCCCACGGGATTCCCGGTTCGGCGTTGGTGATTCTTGCGGCAACACTGACGGCAATCCCGGCGATTCCGGTGGTCGGGCTGGTGCTGGTATTAGCGGTGGACTGGTTCATGGGCATCGGCCGGGCACTGACCAACCTGATCGGCAATTGCGTCGCCACCGTGGCCATCGCCCGCTGGGAAAAGGACATCGATATCCAGCGAGCGAACAAAGTGCTTTCCGGTCAGGTGGGTTATACCTTCCAGCCTAGGAAACCGGTGGTCCCGGCGCATCAGCAGGAATTTTAAACTAGGTGTGCCTGCCCAAGGTCAGGCACATTTATCACGACTTGGAGCGAACAGTGATTACCTCGTCAACCGTTGTAAATTCGGTGGTAGAAAAACTTCGGGCCGCCCTGGCCCGCGGTCAGTGGCGCTCCGGCGAGATGCTGCCGGGCCAGCGTGAACTGGCCGAGCAACTGGGCATTAGCCGCCCGAGCCTGCGCGAAGCGGTCATCGTGCTGGAAACCCTCGGGCTGGTGCGCTCCATGCCGGGCAAAGGCGTGGTGGTGCTGGAAGCCAATCTCAGCGACAGCCAAAGCCACGACAGCGCGGTGGCCGGGGCCAGCCTGGAAGATGTGCTGCAACTGCGCTACACCCTCGAACCCTTCATCGTCGGCCTGGTTGCACAATCCATCAGCAGCAAGGAAGTCGGGCAACTGCGCCTGACCCTGATGGACATGCGCGAAGCCCTGGAGGCCAACGACAGCGAAGCCGGGGTCAGCGCCTACATCGCGTTCCACGAAGAACTGTTCACCCTGACCTCGAACCCGATCTTCCAGAGCGTTGTGCAGCAGACCAGCAACGCCCTCAAACAAAGCGCCGAGGTGCTACGCAACTCGCCAGAGCATCTGGCTGAACGCCTTGAAGAAAACGAAGCCGTGGTGCGGGCCATTCGCAGCAAAAACAGCGCCCAGGCCAGCGCCGAGATGCGTCGGCACATCCTGCGCGAAGGCCAGCGGATGGGCATCGAATTGAACATTCCGGATGACCACCTCGGCAGTTGACCCCCTCTTCGAACTGGAGACAGGCCATGAACAGCTTCGCCTCACCACAGATATTCACTGCCCTGCCCTTCTCCCGAACCGACACAGGGAAACTGCCGGCGGATGATCTCTATTCACGGATCTTCGACGCCATTCTCGAACAGCGCATCCATGCAGCCAGTCGTTTTACCGAAGACAGCCTGGCGCAGATGTTCAGCGCTCGACGCAGTGACATTCGTGGCGTGCTGACGCAGTTGTCCCATCAGCAGATCATTATCCTTCGCACCAACCATCGCCCCCGAGTCGCCGCGCCCGATGCCGAACAGATTCGCCAGACGCTGCATGCCCGACGACTGACCGAGATCACGCTGATTCGACTGGCCTGCCAGCAACCTCACCCGCAAGACTTGAAACGCCTGCGCGCCCTGATCGACAGCGAACGCCAATGCACGGCGCGTGGTCCGGCCATTCGATTGTCAGGGGAATTTCATCTGCAACTGGCCGAAATGGCGGGGAACGCACCGTTGGCGTATTTTCTTGGCACTCTGGTGCCGCTGACTTCGCTGGCGATTGCGCGGTATGACGCGCTGGCAGGTGATTATTGCGGATGGCGGGAGCACGCGGAGATTGTCGATGCAGTGGAGCGTGAGGATGTAGCGATGGCCGAAAATTTGATGACCCGGCATCTGCATTATATTGAACAAAGATTACTGAACTCTGGATCATCGACCATTCGAAACTGTGCTGCCGGGTAGATCGCTTTCGCGAGCAAGCCCGCTCCCACATTGACTTTGTGTCGTCCCGGACAGAGTGGGCAACACGGATCAAATGTGGGAGCGGGCTTGCTCGCGAAGGCGGCCTCAAACACGCTGAAGATATCCGACTTTACTCGGCTGCGACTCGGGCAAACCCCTCACGAATCTTCTCTTCCGGCAAATCATCGGCAATGAACACGATCACGCTTTCACGTATTTCATCGTCGGCCCATTCCGTATCCCAGTCGAATCCGTACAGCTTCAAGACCCCCTGAAACACCATGCGCCGTGGTTCGCCAAGGATGTTCAAAACACCTTTGTAGCGCAGCAATTGCTTGCCGTGGTCTTCCAGCAGTTCGTTCATGAACTCACTGAGTTTGTCGATATCCAGCGGCTTGTCAGTGCGCAACACCAGGCTGGAAATACGGTCGATGGACGGCACCTTGCTCACCGGGCGCAAACTCACGCCACCGCCGAGATCGGCATTGAGGTTGAAGCCGCGCACGTCGAGCAGTTCGGCCAGATCAATCTTGCCGTGGTCGACCACGCGGATTGGCGCACGACGGTTGATGCGGGTCAGACGCTCGCTGAGGGCGGTGAAGGTCGGTTCGTCCACCAGATCCCGTTTGCTCACCAGCAAACGGTCGGCAAAGCCGATCTGTGCCTGGGCGATGGTCTGGGTCAGGTGCAGGTCGGCGTGGGCCGCGTCCACCAGGGTGATGATGCCGTCGAGGATGTAGCGCTCACGCAGTTCTTCGTCGATGAAAAAGGTTTGCGCCACCGGGGCAGGGTCGGCCAGGCCAGTGCATTCGATCACCAAGCGGTCGAAGGCGATTTCGCCGCTGTCCAGGCGTTCGAGCAGCAGGTACAGCGCTTTGGTCAAATCGGTGTGGATGGTGCAGCAGACGCAGCCGTTGGACAGCGTCATCACTTGCACCGGCTCGTCGCCCAACAGTTGGGTGTCGATACCGGCGTCACTGAATTCGTTTTCGATCACGGCGATTTTCAGGCCGTGCTCGGCTTTGAGCAGGTGGCGCAAGAGCGTGGTTTTTCCCGCGCCGAGAAAGCCACTGAGGATTGTTACTGGAATGGGAGAGGACAAACGGGTTCTCCTGTTTCACAAAGTTAAGAAACAACACAAAACAAATGTGGGAGCGGGCTTGCTCGCGAAGAGGTCGTGTCAGTCGACATTAATGTTGAATGACACACCGCTTTCGCGAGCAAGCCCGCTCCCACAGGGATTGCATCAGCCAGGCTGTTGCATCAACAGCACTTCGGCCCACCCTTGCCACCGTAACGGGCCTCCTGACGTTCGCGAAAGAACATCTCGTAGCTCATCACCGGTTTGTCCGGGTGTTTGGTTTGCATATGCTCGACGTAGTTGTCGTAGTCGGGCATGCCGACCATCAGGCGCGCAGCCTGACCGAGGTATTTACCGAGGCGACTCAGGTCATTGAACATGGTGCAATCCTCAATTACGCGTCCGGCTGAGCCTGGAACGGCGACTCTTTATCCGTACGTTCTTTGGTGCCCCAGGCAGCAATGCCGACCTTGAGCGCATAGAACAGGATGCTGAACACCACGAACAGGAACAGCGCGGTCAGCGTTGCGTTGGTGTAAGCGTTATAGATGACATGCTGCATCTGCTCGATGCTCTTGGCCGGGGCCAGAATCTGCCCGTTGGCCAACGCATCGCTGTATTTCTTCGCCAACGACAGGAAGCCGATTGCCGGGTTGGCGTCGAACAGCTTGATGAAGCCTGCGGTGGTGGTGCAAATCAGCAACCATACGGCGGGCAACATGGTGACCCAGACGTAGCGTTGGCGCTTCATTTTGATCAGCACCACGGTTGCCAGCATCAGTGCGATACCCGCCAGCATCTGGTTGGAGATGCCGAACAGTGGCCACAAGGTGTTGATCCCGCCCAACGGGTCGATCACGCCTTGATACAGCAGGTAACCCCACATCGCCACGCAACCGGCGGTTGCGATCAGGTTGGCGGTCCAGGACTCGGTGCGTTTCAACGCTGGCACGAAGGAGCCGAGCAAATCCTGCAGCATGAAACGCCCGGCACGGGTACCGGCGTCCACCGCCGTCAGGATGAACAGCGCTTCGAACAGGATCGCGAAGTGGTACCAGAACGCCATGGTGTTTTCACCCGGCAGCACACTGTGCAGGATCTGTGCGATACCGACCGCCAGGGTCGGCGCGCCGCCGGCACGGGCCAGGATGGTGGTTTCACCGATGTCCTTGGCCACTGCTTGCAGCGCTTCCGGGGTAATTGCAAAACCCCAGCCGCTGACGACTTGTGCGACAGCCACTACGTCACCACCGACGACCGCCGCCGGGCTGTTCATGGCGAAGTACACGCCCGGCTCGATCACCGAAGCGGCCACCATCGCCATGATCGCCACGAAGGACTCCATCAGCATGCCGCCGTAACCGATGTAACGAGCGTTAACCTCGTTATCCAGCAACTTCGGCGTGGTGCCGGAGGAGATCAACGCGTGGAAACCGGACACCGCGCCACAGGCAATGGTGATGAACAGGAACGGGAACAGACCGCCCTTCCACACCGGCCCGGTGCCGTCGATGAACTGAGTCAATGCCGGCATTTTCAGCTCGGGCATGGTGATCAGAATGCCGATTGCCAGCGCAACGATGGTGCCGATCTTGAGGAAGGTCGACAGGTAATCACGCGGTGCCAGAATCAGCCACACCGGCAATACCGCAGCGACAAAACCGTAGCCAATCAGCATCCAGGTGATCTGGATTCCAGTGAAGCTGAACGCCTTGGCCCACACCGGGTCAGCGGCAATCTGCCCGCCCAGCCAGATCGAACCCAGCAGCAACGCCACGCCGATCACCGAGATTTCACCGATGCGGCCCGGGCGGATGTAGCGCATGTAGATGCCCATGAACATCGCGATCGGGATGGTCGCCATCACCGTGAAAATGCCCCACGGGCTTTCGGCCAGGGCCTTGACCACGATCAGCGCCAGCACCGCGAGGATGATGATCATGATCAGGAAGCAGCCAAACAGCGCGATGGTCCCGGGGATGCGGCCCATTTCTTCACGGACCATGTCGCCCAGGGAGCGACCGTTGCGGCGGGTGGACATGAACAGGACCATGAAGTCCTGAACCGCACCGGCCAGCACCACCCCGGCAATCAGCCACAGCGTACCGGGCAGGTAGCCCATCTGCGCCGCCAATACCGGACCGACCAGAGGCCCTGCGCCAGCAATGGCTGCGAAGTGGTGACCGAAAAGAATGTGCTTGTTAGTCGGTACGTAGTCCAGACCGTCATTGTTGAGCACGGCGGGTGTCGCCCGACGCGGATCGAGTTGCATCACATTGTTAGCGATGAACAGGCTGTAGTAGCGGTACGCGACCAGATAAATGGCCACCGCGGCGACCACAATCCACAAGGCGTTGATCGCCTCGCCTCGGCGCAATGCCACTACGCCCAGGGCGCACGCTCCCAGGATTGCCAGCAGCAGCCAAGGTAAGTGGCGTAGCAGGCTATTATTATTTTTCATTTTATGATTCCAGCCAGAGTGGACAAGAAAGACAGCCATCCGGAGTTTAGCGCTACTGACGGCAAAGGCCATACCCCGACATTGATCCAGAGCCGGTCTTGGCTGGCAGGCTTTAACCATGCGGGTCTATAGTCAGCGGACATTCAGAGGATTGCGCCATGAGTGACCACCCTGCTGATCGCCGCCGCTTCAAACGTTTTGCGTTCGATGCCCGAACCGAGCTGAGCCAAGGGGAATTCATCTGGCCGGTGAAGTTGATCGACCTGTCGCTCAAAGGGTTATTGATCGAACGGCCCGAGCCTTGGCTGGGGAATCGGGACTGGCATTTCCTGGTCGATATTCATCTCAACGAAGATGTCGCCATCAAGATGGATGTGCTGCTGACCCACGATGACCATGGTCAGCTCGGCTTCGTCTGCAAACACATCAGCCTGGAATCGATTGAGCGACTGCGGCGGTTGATTGAGTTCAACCTGGGCGATCCCGAGGAACTGGAGCGCGAATTGGGCGCCCTGATCGAAATATAACGGCCCGACGCTCCCACAGGGATTGTGTTCGACTCGGCAGCTATTCGAACAACGCGTCCAATGCCTGCTCCAGGCGCGTCACGGCAATAATCTGCAACCCCGGCGGCGCCTCTTTCGGCGCGTTGCCCTTGGGCACAATGGCGCGCTTGAAGCCGTGCTTGGCCGCCTCCTTCAAGCGTTCCTGGCCGCTCGGCACCGGGCGCACTTCACCCGACAAGCCGACTTCGCCGAACACCAGCAGATCATGGGGCAGCGGCCGGTTGCGCAAACTGGACATGACCGCCGCCATCAAGGCCAGGTCGGAAGCGGTTTCCAGCACCTTCACCCCGCCGACCACGTTGAGGAATACGTCCTGATCGTGAGTCGGAATGCCGCCATGTCGATGCAAAACCGCCAACAACATGGCCAAGCGATTCTGGTCCAGACCGAGTGTCACCCGGCGGGGGTTGGCCAGATGGCTGTCGTCCACCAACGCCTGGACTTCCACCAGCATCGGCCGGGTGCCTTCCCACGTTGCCATGACCACGCTACCCGGGACTTCTTCCTGGGCCCGGGTCAGAAAAATCGCCGAGGGGTTGGAGACTTCCTTCAGGCCTTTGTCGGTCATGCCAAACACGCCCAATTCGTTGACCGCGCCGAAACGGTTTTTCACTGCCCGCAAAAGACGCAGGCGCCCGTCGGATTCGCCTTCGAAATACAGAACGGTGTCGACCATGTGCTCCAGCACTCGGGGACCGGCCAGCGCGCCTTCTTTGGTGACATGACCTACGAGGAAAATCGCCGTACCGCTTTGTTTGGCGTAACGCACCAGCAATGCTGCACTTTCGCGTACCTGGGAAACGCCCCCCGGCGCCGATTGCAGTTGCTCGGTGAAAATCGTCTGGATCGAGTCGATCACCATCACCTTGGGCTTTTCCTGCCGGGCCGTGGCGATGATGGTTTCGATGCAGGTTTCGGTCATCACCCGCAGCTGATCCTGAGGCAAGCCCAAGCGCCGGGCGCGCATGGCCACTTGTTGCTGGGACTCTTCGCCGGTGACATACAGTGCCGGCATGCTCTTGGCGAGGTTGCACAAGGTTTGCAACAAAATGGTCGACTTGCCGATACCCGGATCACCACCGATCAACACCACCGAGCCATCCACCAGGCCGCCGCCCAGAACGCGATCCAGCTCGCTGGACGCCGTGGAGAAACGCGGAATCTCTTCGACGCTGACTTCGGCCAGGGTTTTGATCTGCGCCTGCTGGCCGGTCCAACCGGTGCGCCCGCTGGGGGCTGCGGCGCCGCCACTCTCGACCATGGTTTCGGTCAGCGTGTTCCAGGCCCCACATTCGCCGCACTGGCCGGCCCACTTGGGGAAGGTTGAGCCACACTCGGTGCAGCCGTACATGCGCTTGGCCTTGGCCATCTGAACTCCCGGCAAAAACCGCGATGATAGCTCAGCTCGCGCGGATCAGCGCGGCGGCGCCGTACGGATTTCACCGCTGGCCAGACGCGCGGCACTATTGCCCAACGGATCTTCGGCGTTCATGTCCGCCCCTTTGGCCTTGAGTGCGTCCAGCAACTCAACGCGCTTGAACAAGCCGGCGTACATCGCGGCAGTCTGCCCTGCGCCATTGCGTTGGTCGGGACTGCAATGGGCGGCCAGCAAGGTCCTGGCAATCTGCACTTCGCCTTTGAAAATCGCGCCCATCAACGCCGTGTTACCGCGTTGATCCTGAGCGCAGGCGTCCGCCCCGGCAGCGAGCAAACGCTCCACTGCAGCGCTCTGGCCATGATAGGCGGCCAGAATCAGTGCGGTGTAACCCTTGCTGTCGCGGGTATCGAGGGAATAGCCGGCCTCGATGAAGGTATCGAGCATCGGCACATCACCGCGTCGAGCGGCATCAAAGTAGTAATCCTGTAATTGGGCTTTCAGCGCCTGAGGGCTCTTCGAGGCTTGCACGTCAGGCCCGGCGAACACACTGAGCGACCAGCACGCCAGAAACACAGACAGATAAAAACGCATGGCGCAGCTCCTTGATCAGACGGGACCTCGCATGAGGCCCCGCTTCAGGCAGATGGATCAGTCGACCAGTTTGGCCGCCAGCGTCTTGACCCGAGCCAGATCACCCTTGGCTACTTTGGCCACGCCGGTCCCGTATTCCGGGTCGGCCTTGTACAGGAAGGACAGGATGATGTGCTTGCTCTCCTCATCGGTGGTGGCCAGTGAGCCACCGAAGCTGTCGATCAGGTCCTGACGTTCCTTCTGGTTGAACGAGCGGTACAGATCGCCGGCCTGCTTGAAGTTCTGCTCGCGCTGAATCTTCGCCTGCTGCGTGCTGCCCGACAGGGTCGACTGGCTGTAACGCGCGGTTGGCGGCTCTTCACGAGACAGCAGGCGACTTGGCTGGTAATTTACGCCGGTGCTGCTGGCGCCGATGTTCATTGCGCCATCCTGATTACCGTTGTTCACGGCGACTTTGGGTGCGTTGATCGGCAACTGCAGAGCGTTGGCCCCCAGACGATACAGTTGAGTATCGGCATACGAGAACACTCGCCCTTGCAATAAGCGATCTTCCGAAGGTTCGATACCCGGAACTAAATTGGCCGGGGCCATGGCCACTTGTTCGGTTTCCTGGAAAACATTCGCCGGATTACGGTTCAACACCATTTGTCCAACTTTTCGTTCAGGAACACCGGGCCAGATCTTGGTCGCATCCAATGGATCGAAATCAAACTTGGACAAGTCTTGTGGATTTAGAACCTGGATGTACAAGTCCCATTTAGGAAAGTTGCCCTTGTTAATATTGGCGACCAAGTCGTTAGTCATATGACTGTAGTCTTGACCTTGAACACCCGTCACTTCTTTAGGGTCGAGGTTCTTTAACCCCTGCAAACTTTTCCAGTGGAATTTTACATAGTGCACATCGCCTTTGGCGTTCACTAACTTATAGGCATGTACACCGTTACCGTCCATCTCCCGATAACTGGCCGGCGTACCGGAGTTGGAATACAACTCGGTCAGGGTACGAGTGGCTTCTGGAACATGGGAGAAAAAGTCGAAACGACGGGAATCGTCGTCAAGGTTGGTGCGCGGGTCTGGCTTGAAGGCGTGAACCATGTCTGGAAACTTGATCGCGTCACGGATGAAGAAGGTCGGAAAATTGTTGCCGACCAGGTCCCAGTTGCCGTCTGCGGTGTAGAACTTGGTGGCGAACCCCCGCGGATCACGCAAGGTTTCCGGCGAATGGTTGCCATGGACCACAGCGGAGAAACGCACAAATACCGGCGTGCTCTGGCCGCCGGCGAACACCTTGGCCTTGGTCAGGTCACTGAGGTCGTCGGTTACGGTGAACGTGCCATGGGCGCCAGTGCCACGGGCATGCACCACGCGTTCGGGAATGCGTTCACGGTCAAAACGCTGGAGTTTCTGGATCAGTTGCACGTCTTGCAGCAGTACCGGCCCGGTCGCGCCGGCGGTTTGTGAGTTCTGGTTGTCGCCGACGGCGGCACCGTTATCGCGGGTCAAGGTCGCAGCATTGACGGAGAAGGACAGCAGGCTGGCGGTCAGAACGCCAAGGGTACGAGGGAAGGGAAAAGCCCCGAGGCCAAGGGGAGTTGTCATGGAAGTTTCCTCTGGTTTTATAAGGCGCATCCAGGTGCGCCCCACAGAGGCTAGTGACCCAAAGGCCAAAACATAAATAGAAATCCCGCACCGAGCCGATAGCGAAAAGGTTCTGGAATACCCGGTCTAGAGCGGTTAGTCGCGCGCGAATGGTGGCACTTTGTAAACTAATTGCCGGAAGATGTGTCGATAAGAGCGAGCATTGTAAGGCGGTGTTTCGAGCGCCAGCCGTTTTGCTGATTTACACTGCGTTCACCAACCTCATCTGTAACAAGGAAATAACCTATGGGCGTGATAAGTGAGTTCAAGGCCTTCGCGGTCAAAGGTAATGTGGTCGACATGGCCGTGGGTATCATCATCGGCGCCGCCTTCGGCAAAATCGTTTCGTCATTTGTCGGCGACGTGGTGATGCCGCCAATCGGCTTGCTGATCGGTGGGGTGGACTTCAGTGACCTGGCCATTACGCTCAAGGCTGCCAACGGTGATGTCCCGGCGGTGATGCTGGCCTACGGTAAGTTCATCCAGAGCCTGATCGACTTCATCATCGTCGCCTTCGCGATCTTCATGGGCGTCAAGGCCATCAACCGCCTGAAACGTGAAGAGGCCGTTGCGCCCACCCTGCCGCCGGTTCCGACCAAGGAAGAAGAGCTGCTGGAAGAGATTCGCGATCTGCTCAAGGCTCAGAACAATCAGCCCTGATGACTGATTGCCCAAGAAACGGCGCCTTTTGGGCGCCGTTTGTTTACCAGTAGTTTTCCACTGCCACCTGGCCGGGTCGTCGACTGAGGCTCAAGCGCATGTCCCGTTGTTTGAGCAACTTGCGCGTGTCATCGATCATCTGTGGATTACCGCAGAGCATCACCCGCGAATGCTCGGCTGTCAGCGCTACACCGGCCGTGCGCTCTAGCTCGCCACTTTCCATGAGTGTCGTGATCCGCCCATTCAGGGCCCCCGGATGCTGCTCGCGGGTGACGGTGGCGATGAACTGCAGCTTGTGCGCGTATTCGGCCAGATAATCGCGCTGTGCCAGCCCTGCAATCAGCTCCTGATACGCCAGCTCCCGCGCTTCGCGCACGCTGTAGACCAGGATGATTCGTTCGAATTTCTCCCACACCTCGAAGTCCTGCAGGATCGACAGAAACGGCGCCAGCCCCGTGCCTGTGGATAACAACCAGAGGTCACGGCCATCGACGAAGCGATCCAGCGTCAGATAACCAAAGGCCTGCCGATCGACGAGCAGCATATCGCCGACTTCCAGCCGGCTCAGTTCACTGGTGAACTCCCCTCCCGGCACGACAATGGAGAAGAACTCCAGGAACTCGTCATAGGGGGACGAGACCATGGAATAAGCTCGCCACACCGTACTGCCGTCGGCCTTGGTCACGCCCAGCCGGGCGAATTGCCCTGCGCGAAAACGAAAGCCAGAATCCCGGGTGGTTCGCAGGGTAAACAGGTTTGGAGTCAACGGCTGGACGTCGAGCAGTGTCTGGCGTGTGAATTTCTCTGCACTGGCAGTCATTGGGTCGCTCCATTCAACAGATAACGCCAGTGTCCCGCAAAGTAGAAGGTATAAACACCGGTGATTTGTAATGGCTTTTCCCTCACCTCACCAAACAGTAGAAATACAAATATGATATGTAGTTGATTCCTGTTGATCCGTTAGTAAGCTAAGAACTGGTTTATGCAGTTGCATATTTTTTTTAAGAGCAAAAAAATCCACCACGCATGTAAGAATTCTCCTACAATCGTGGCGTGCCGGATATCGGATCCAATCAGCACCAACGACAGTAAGGCCGCCATGGAGCTACCCAATGAAAGTGTGGAAGGAGTCACAGTTAACGCAGCTTTCTTACGCTCAGAAAATAGAGACCGCGTACGAGATTTCTCTCAATCTTGTTAAAAATCTTGGCTTTAATTTCTGTGCATTTTCAATAACATCCCAAGTAAGGGGGATACGCCGCCATACGATCAATCTGAATAATTATCCCACCGAATGGAACACGAAATATGAACAGGAGCACTTCAGTGAAGTCGATCCGATACTAGCCCATTGCAATCAATCTGAATTACCGATTCTTTGGCAGAAAGAAATTTTCTGCAAGACACCCACACTGTGGCAAGCACAACAACAGCAAGGCTTGCGCTATGGCTGGTCCCAATCCGTTCATGATGAGAACGGGCTTTGCAGCATGCTGAGCCTGGCCAGAAGCCACTGTCCGATTACGACGCATGATCTGTATAAGAATCTGGGCTATGCGTTGTTCATTAGCCGTCACTTGCATGGGCTTGTGGCGAAAGAACTGCCTGCGCCCTCAAAACCAGGCACAGTGCATTTATCATCCCGGGAAATCGAGGTGCTGAAATACTCAGCCGATGGCAAGACGGCAGACGAGGTCGCGATCATCCTCAACCTCAGTCCAAGCACGGTACAGTTCCATATACGCGGCGCCATCCGAAAATTCGGCGTAAACAACAAAATTGCGGCAGTGATCAGAGCCGCGAAAGTGGGCGTCATCTGAATCTGTTTGAATCCGGTAATCCCCGCGAGTAATCCAAGCGAAAAAACCGTACCATCTGCGATCCAGTCCTGAGTGATGCCGTGTGAAATTCCACGACGTAGTCCACTCGGAATGGCTCGCCCGTTATAAGCCTCTGCGCGGCGGGCCACTCGTTGATTATCCTCCGTTGATTACCCAGAGCCCCCCGTCTCATGCCTCTGCTCGAAACCCCCTTCGCTCAACTCGATCTGATCCGCCAGCCAGAACAGCCGAACGAACCGTTGCAAGCCTTTGATGCCGCAGACGAATACCTGCTCACTCATCTGGCCGGGCAACAACCGGCAGCCGATACCCGCGTGCTGGTGCTCAACGACAGCTTCGGCGCTTTGGCCGCCAGCCTGGCGGGCAAGGTTCGGGTGACCAGCAGCGGCGATTCGTTTCTGGCGTTTCAGGGGCTGGAAAAAAACCTGATACGCAATGGCCAGACGTTTGATGCAGTGCCGAAAGTGCCTGCCAGCGAAATGTTCGTCGGGCCGTTTGACCGGGTACTGATCCGGGTACCGAAAACCCTGGCCCTGCTGGAAGAGCAACTGATCCGGCTACAAGGGCAACTGGCTCCTGGCGCTCAAGTGATTGCAGCCGCGATGGTGAAGCATTTGCCACGCGCTGCGGGCGATCTGCTGGAGCGTTACATCGGCCCGGTGCAAGCCTCGCTGGCCGTCAAGAAGGCTCGGCTGCTGATCGCCACGCCCCAAGACAAAGCGCCGGCGACCTCCCCCTACCCGACCCGCTATCGACTCGACGACCCTGCGATCGAACTGCTCAATCATGCCAATGTGTTCTGCCGCGAAGGGCTGGATATCGGCACGCGGGCCTTTTTGCCGCACTTGCCGAAGAACCTCGGCGCAGCACGGGTTGCCGATCTGGGGTGTGGCAACGGCGTGCTGGCGATTACCAGTGCCCTGCAAAACCCTGAGGCGCACTACACGCTGGTGGACGAATCGTTCATGGCCGTGCAATCGGCCACTGAAAACTGGCGCGCGGCGCTGGGTAATCGCGACGTGATCGTGCGGGCCGGCGATGGGTTGGCTGAGCAGGAACCTCAATCCCTGGACGTGGTGCTGTGCAATCCGCCGTTTCACCAACAGCAAGTGGTCGGCGATTTCCTGGCTTGGAGGATGTTCCAGCAGGCGCGTGAATCGTTGGTGGTGGGCGGCGCGCTGTACATCGTCGGCAATCGTCACCTGGGTTATCACAGCAAGCTGGCGCGGTTGTTCCGCGGCGTCGAGCAAGTCGCGGCCACACCCAAGTTCGTGATTCTCAAAGCACGCAAATAATCACGGACAAAAAAAACCCTCCATCGCAGGAGGGTTATAAATCCGTGCCGCAAGGCAACGGGATGGGAATCTCAGTGGGTACTCAGGCCCGCGGCATTCATGAACATGCGCATTAGCGTGGCCACGATGAACAGAGCCACGACGCTGCCGGCCCAGATCATCGCCAGCCAGCCGAGCCGCTGCCAGAGCGGCTTTTTCTCGGCGGCTTCGATTTCCTGCAAATCAGGTTTGCCAGCCATCATCGTTTTCTCCTCTGCAACGGCGCAGGATTCAATTCTGCGCCGTAGTCACTAGTGGTAACCATCTTCGTGGGTGACCTTGCCGCGGAACACGTAGTAGCTCCAGAAGGTGTAGCCCAGGATGAACGGGATGATGAACAGCGTGCCCACCAGCATGAAGCCCTGGCTTTGCGGCGGTGCGGCGGCGTCCCAGATCGAGATCGACGGCGGCACGATGTTCGGCCACAGGCTGATACCCAGACCGCTGTAGCCGAGGAAGATCAGCACCAGGGTCAACAGGAATGGCGTGTAATGCGCATTGCGGGCCACCGCGCGAATCAGACCGTACATGGTCACCAGCACCAGAATCGGCACCGGCAGGAACCAGAACAGGTTCGGCAGGGTAAACCAGCGTGCGGCAATCTCGGCGTGGGCCAAGGGTGTCCAGATGCTGACGATGCCAATCACCGCCAGCACCACGAAGGCCAATGGCCGCGCCAGATCATGCATCTGCTCCTGCAGCTTGCCTTCGGTCTTCATGATCAGCCACGTGCAACCGAGCAGCGCATAAGCCACCACCAGCGCCGCACCGCAGAACATCGTGAACGGTGTCAGCCAGTCGAGTGAGCCTCCGGCAAACTGACGATTGACTACCGGTAGCCCATCGATGAACGCACCCAATGCCACGCCCTGGAAAAAGGTTGCGGCGATCGAGCCACCGATGAATGCCTTGTCCCAGAGGTGGCGCTTGTCGTCCTTGGCCTTGAAGCGAAACTCGAAGGCCACACCGCGAAAAATCAGCCCGATCAGCATGAAAATCAGCGGCAGGTACAACGCCGAGAGCACCACTGAATAAGCCAGCGGGAAGGCGCCGAACAATGCCGCACCGCCCAATACCAGCCAGGTTTCGTTGCCGTCCCAGACCGGGGCGACGGTGTTCATCATGACGTCCCGATCGCTCTTGCCCTTGATGAACGGGAAGAGAATTCCGATCCCAAGATCAAAGCCGTCCATGACCACGTACATCATGATGCCGAAGATGATGATCACGGCCCAGATCAGCGGAAGATCAATACCCATGATTCAAATCTCCTTGTTCAGGCTGTGGTTGTGATCAGCGTCACCATTGTCATCGGCTGCAGACAGCGGACGGGCTGGTGTGCGTTTCTGGCCAGGACCGCCTTCGTTGGTTTCCTTGCCTTCGTCGATCTTCGGCCCTTTGCGCACCAGGCGCATCATGTAGCCAAGACCGGCACCGAACAGTGCGAAATACACCACAACGAACATGATCAAGGTGATGCTCATCTGCACGAAGCTGTGCCCGGAGGACGCATCCGCCGTGCGCATCAACCCATAAACCACCCACGGCTGACGGCCGATTTCAGTGGTGAACCAGCCGGCGAGGATCGCGATCAGGCCTGACGGCCCCATCCACAGCGCCAGGTACAAGAACGGCCGCGAGGTATACAGCTTGTCGCGTTTGCGCAGCCACAGGCTCCACAAACCAGTGAAGATCATCAGCATGCCCAGACCGACCATGATCCGGAACGACCAGAACACGATGGTCGAATTCGGCCGGTCTTCAGGCGGGAATTCCTTGAGCGCAGGGACCTGTTTGTCCAGGGTGTGGGTCAGGATCAGGCTGCCGAGGTACGGAATTTCTACCGCGAACTTGGTCTTCTCAGCTTTCATGTCCGGCCAGCCGAACAGAATCAGCGGCGTCGGTTCGTCGCCGTGGTTTTCCCAGTGGCCTTCGATCGCAGCGATTTTCACCGGCTGATGCTTGAGGGTATTGAGGCCGTGGAAGTCACCGATAACCGCCTGAATCGGGGCAACGATCAGCGCCATCCACATCGCCATCGAGAGCATGGTGCGGATCGCAGGGTTGTCCTTGCCGCGCAGCAAGTGCCAGGCCGCCGACGAGCCTACGAAGAACGCGGTCGCAACGAACGCCGCCGTGGCCATGTGCATCAGGCGGTAGGGGAACGACGGGTTGAAGATAATCGCCAGCCAGTCCACCGGAATAACCTGACCGTTGACGATCTCGTAGCCTTGAGGGGTCTGCATCCAGCTGTTGGAGGCCAGAATCCAGAAGGTGGAAATAAGGGTGCCTATGGCCACCATGACGGTAGCGAAGAAGTGCAGCTTGCGCCCGACCTTGTTCCAGCCGAACAGCATGACGCCGAGGAAACCGGCTTCGAGGAAGAAGGCGGTGAGCACTTCATAGGTCAGCAACGGCCCGGTCACCGAACCGGCGAAGTCCGAGAAACGGCTCCAGTTGGTGCCGAACTGATAGGCCATGACCAAACCGGAAACTACGCCCATACCGAA
This sequence comes from Pseudomonas sp. PDM24, assembly GCF_019218905.1. Classification (NCBI taxonomy): domain Bacteria; kingdom Pseudomonadati; phylum Pseudomonadota; class Gammaproteobacteria; order Pseudomonadales; family Pseudomonadaceae; genus Pseudomonas; species Pseudomonas sp. PDM24. The sequence goes on from NZ_JAHUWR010000008.1 coordinate 129,581, forward strand.
GTTGACGGCAAAGATCTTCGACCAGAAATGGTACAGATCGCGGTAAGTGTCGTTGTGCGTCTTCAGCCACAGGCCTTCGAGCACCGCCAGGTAACTCGCCAGGCCAATGGTGATGGCCGGGAACAGGATGTGAAACGAAATGGTGAATGCGAACTGAATCCGGGCGAGATCAAGTGCCTCCAAACCGAACATACGTCTTCCTCTGTCAGGTAATACCGGCTGAAGGCTTGCGGCCTACACCCACTGCCCCCACGGATATGGAGTGTGGCGAATTCGAATTCGTTCTTTTTGGACCATCATCACAAACGTAGGGAGTCTGGCCATCTGGCCGCCAGATCAATTCCACGAAGGGTCTTGATCTGGATCAAGCAACGTTGAAAGAGTAGTCGCATTTTTGCCGATGGACGGTGTGGTCTTTTGCCGCGTGACAGGTTGCCTCATGGGTTTTGGCATGAGCTGCAATACATTTTTGGATGGGTGGACTAACTGTGGCGAGGGGGCTTGCCCCCGTTCGGCTGCGCAGCAGTCGTAAATCCGGTTACTGCGGTGTACTTGGCAGAAATGAGTTGCCTGGGTCTGGGGCCGCTTCGCAGCCCAACGGGGGCAAGCCCCCTCACCACAGGGATTTCGTATGCTCCATAGATCGGTGTCTAGCTAACTAAATTTTTCAGCCCTGCAACTTCTGGTTACAGCTTGGTGATAATCTCGCCCCTTCCCTCTCCCAGACCTGCCTTCAGATGCCCAGCCAAGCGCCCCTGCTGTTACGTCATCACCGCCCGTTTATCGCGTTCTGGCTGGCTCGGGTGTTCACCGCCAGCGGTTTTCAGATGTTGACCGTGGCCATTGGCTGGAATCTGTATCAACTGACGGGCAATGTGCTCGATCTGGGCCTGGTAGGGCTGGTGGAATTTGCCCCTCGCGTGTTGTTCATGCTGCACACCGGGCATGTCGCGGACCGCTATGACCGGCGCAAGGTCGCGGCGATCTGTCAGTCACTGCAAGCGCTGATCGCCCTGTCACTGGCCATCGGCAGCGCGACCGACCAGGTCACCCGGGAGATGATCTTCATCCTCGCGTTCCTGCTCGGCGCCGCCCGCTCCTTCGAAATGCCGACGACTCAGGCCTTGCTGCCGAGCATCGTGCCCAGCGCGTTATTCCCCCGCGCCGTTGCCGCCGCGCAATCTGCCCAACAATCAGCGACCATCGTCGCCCCGGCGCTGGGCGGTTTGCTCTATGCCTTCGGCAGCGTCTGGGTGTATGGCCCGACGGTGATTCTTTACCTCATCGCTTGTGCGCTGATGCTCAACCTTCCGGCCCGGCAAAAACCGCTGAACAAGGGCAAGGCCACCCTGGACTCGCTGCTGGCGGGCATCCGTTTCATTCGCAGTCGCCCGGACATTCTCGGGGCGATTTCCCTGGATCTGTTTGCCGTTCTGCTGGGTGGCGCAACCGCGTTGCTGCCGGTGTTCGCCAAAGACATTTTGCTGACTGGCCCGTGGGGGCTGGGCCTGCTGCGTTCGGCCCCTGCAGTCGGGGCGCTGTTGATGTCGCTGTTTCTGGCGCGATTTGCCGTGGAGCGAAACGTCGGGCGGGTGATGTTCACGGCCGTGGGTGTATTCGGCGTGGCGACCATCGCTTTCGGCCTGTCGACTTCGTTCTGGTTCTCTCTCGCCGTGCTGGTGGTATTGGGCGCAGCGGACATGATCAGCATGGTGATCCGCGCCTCATTCGTGCAACTGGAAACCCCGGACGAAATGCGCGGCCGGGTCAGCGCGGTGAATGGCTTGTTCATCGGCGCTTCGAATCAGCTCGGCGAGTTCGAATCCGGCTTGACGGCCCACTGGTTCGGCACGGTGCCGGCAGTGGTCATGGGCGGTATCGGCACGCTGATGGTGACCGGGGCCTGGATCAAACTGTTCCCGACCCTGGCCAACCGCGACCGAATGCATGTGCCGGTGGAAGAAGTCAGGGCCTGATGTAGCTCAGGATACGGAAGTCCCCTACCTGCTTCCAAAAGACTGGAAATCAGCACAAAGCATAAATTCTCCGACCAAGTGCAATACATAGATAGTGCATCAAGTGTAATGTATCGCCTTACACTTCGAGCATGATCAAATCCTTTCAGCACAAAGGCCTTCGTGGCTTCTACGAAACCGGTTCGACTCGTGGGATTCGAGCAGATCATGCGAAACGTCTGGCTCGCATGCTGCAGTTCATGGATCGCGCAGTGGCCCCCGACGACCTCGACCTTCCGGGATGGCGATTACATCCGCTCAAGGGCGATCTGATCGAATATTGGTCACTCAGCATTTCGGGGAACTGGCGGGTTATTTTTCGTTTTATTGGTTCGGATATCGAACTGGTCGACTATCTGGATTACCACTGACAGGAGGCAGGACCATGCCCATGCACAACCCGCCACACCCTGGCGAAACACTCTTGATGGATGTATTGCCCGAGCTTGGTGTCAGCGTCACCGAACTGGCCAGGCACCTTGGATTCGCCCGCCCGCATCTTTCGCGAGTGCTGCACGGCCATGCGCCCATCAGTCCGGACCTGGCGGTACGTCTGGAGCGGGCTGGAATCGGTAAGGCCCGGATGTGGTTAGGGGTTCAGATCGACTACGATCTCTGGCAAGCGGAGCAGCGTGAGCAACCCTTCATCGAACCGATTGCTATCCACGCCTGACATTCACTAGACCACCAACTCCCCCGCCACCGTCGCCCGCGTGGCTTTGCCGCAGAGTTGCTCCACCAGCGTCAGCGCAAACTCCAACGCGGCGCCCGAACCCTGAGCGGTGATGCAATTGCCATCGACCACCACCGGTTGATCGATGAAGTTACAACCCGACAGCTGATTGCTGACCGTGGGCAGGCAAGTCATGCGTCGCTGGCGCAAAACGCCAAAGGTTTGCAGCGCCAGCGCCGGAGATTCGGCAATACCGGCGAACAGGCGCCCGGCGGCGGCCTGGTCCTTGATCAATTGTTGCAAGGGTTGGTGGGCCGCCAAATGCTGCGCCCCTACGGCACCGCCAGGCAGCACGATCAAGTCAAAGGGTTGGGCGAGCAAATCCACCAACATCGCATCGGCGGTCAAGCGGGTGCCGCGAGCGCAGGTGAGCATGCGCCGTGCCTCGATGCTGGCCACCACCACTTCAACCTTGGCGCGGCGCAGCACATCGATCAAGGTCACGGTTTGCAGATCGTCGATGCCCTCGGCGAGGGTAATCAGGGCTCTAAAGGTCATGGGCGCGGTCCACAGGATAATCTTTAAAGCGTAGTCAGCTTTCCTGACCCTTGTTCGAGGCCAGCCGTTACTTGATGTAAAGCTGCGTCGACATCGTGTTGCCGGGGGCGTTGATCGAGGTATTGCTGAACGTGAAGGTGCCGTCCTGCTTGCCCGCCAGGTTGAAGATGTACAGATAGCCGACGGTTTTTTTCCCGGCGGAGCACTCGGTCAGGTTGCCGGTATCAAAGGCACAGACAGGGGTTCGGGTGCCGTTCACTTCGAAACCGTCCAGTGCGACATGGGCTGCACGGCCGTAGCCGACCTCCAGCACATACACCTTGATGTTTGGCCCTTTGTGGTCGCAACGGGTTTGCGCCTGGCCGTCCGCAATACTTTCAAATCCACAGGATGGCGATTCGACCTTGAGCACCTTCACCTGGCTCAACGGTTGGGCCATGGCCGCGGAGGCTGTTTGCGCTCCGATGAAACAGCTGAGCAGCAATCCAAATGCCGCAATCACACGCTTATTAATGCAATACATATCTACCCCCTCCCTCCCCCAAAAAAACAGCGCGCAGTATGGCGCAGTTCCCTTTTGTGCAAAACATCGACGACGATCGCAGCCATAAGCAGCCATAGCCCCACGCTGCTGGTATGATGCGCGGCTTTTTCCGACCCACAGAAAATACCCAGGCGCCTGCTGCGGCCTGTGCTTTGCTGTTGAGGTCGATACATTCACCGGCGCCGGGCGCGCCACGGGGAGCAGACATGCTGGAAAGGCTGTTTCAACTCAAGGCACACAACACCAACGTGCGGACCGAGATTCTGGCGGGCGTCACGACCTTTTTGGCCATGGCCTACATTCTGTTCGTCAACCCGAGCATCCTCGGCGAGACCGGCATGGACAAAGGTGCGGTGTTTGTCGCCACCTGTCTGGCTGCGGCCATCGGCTCGGCAACCATGGGCCTGATCGCCAACTACCCGATCGCCCTCGCGCCGGGCATGGGCCTGAATGCCTTCTTCACCTACACCGTGGTCCTGCACATGGGCCACACCTGGCAAGTGGCGTTGGGCGCGGTGTTCATCTCGGCGGTGATGTTTTTCCTGCTGTCGATCTTCCGCATCCGCGAATGGATCATCAACAGCATTCCGCTGGCGCTACGCTCGGCGATTGCCGCCGGTATCGGCTTGTTCCTGGCCCTGATCGCCCTGCACAACGCCGGCATCGTGGTCAGCAACCCGGCGACCATGGTCGGTCTCGGCGACTTGAAGCAACCGGCACCGATTCTCGCAACCCTTGGTTTTGCCCTGATCGTTGCCCTCGAAGCCCTGAAAGTACGCGGTGCGGTGCTGATCGGTATTCTGGCGGTAACCATCGTTTCGATCCTGTTGGGCTTCACCCCGTTCGGCGGCGTGATGTCGATGCCGCCGTCGCTGGCGCCGACTTTCCTGCAACTGGACATCAAAGGTGCACTGGACATCGGTCTGGTCAGCGTGATCTTCGCCTTCCTGTTCGTCGACCTGTTCGACAACTCCGGCACCCTGATCGGTGTGGCCAAGCGCGCCGGCCTGATGGGCAAGGACGGCCACATGCCGAAAATGGGCCGCGCCCTGATCGCCGACAGCACCGCGGCCATGGCCGGTTCCTTGCTGGGCACCTCGACCACCACCAGCTACATCGAATCCGCAGCCGGCGTGAGTGCCGGTGGCCGTACCGGCCTGACCGCCATCGTGGTCGCGATCCTGTTCCTGCTGGCGCTGTTCTTCTCGCCATTGGCGGCCAGCGTTCCAGCCTTCGCCACCGCGCCTGCCTTACTGTTCGTCGCCGTACTGATGACATCCGGCCTGGCGGAAATAGACTGGGACGACATCACCGTCGCCGCACCGGTCGTGGTCACCGCCCTGGCCATGCCATTCACATATTCCATCGCCAACGGCATCGCCTTCGGTTTCATCTCCTGGACGGCCATCAAGTTGTTGTCCGGTCGCGGCCGTGAGTTGAATTCGGCGCTGGTGATTCTGTCGATTCTGTTCGTGATCAAGTTGGGTTGGTTCAACGCATGACTTTTGATTCCCAGGCTTACGCCGCTCAGCTCGAAGAAAAGGTCACGCGCCTGCGTGATCTGCTGACCCCGTTCGGTGCTCCCGAACCCGCAGTGTTCGATTCGCCGCTGAAAAACTTCCGCCTGCGTGCCGAGTTCCGCCTGTGGCGCGAAGCCGGCGAGCGCCATTACGCGATGTTTTCCCAGGAAGACAAACGCACGCCGATCCTGATCGAAGAGTTCCCGATCGCAAGCCTGCGCATCAACCAGTTGATGCCGCAGCTCAAGGCGGCGTGGCAAGCGAGTGCGGCCCTGAGCCACAAGCTGTTTCAGGTGGAGTTCCTCACCACCCTGGCCGGCGATGCGATGATCACCCTGTGCTATCACCGCCCGCTGGATGAGCACTGGCACGCAGCGGCGTCGAAACTGGCCGCCGAGCTGAATGTCAGCATCATCGGTCGCTCGAAGGGCAAACGCGAAGTGATCGGTCACGATTACGTGGTCGAAAAACTCGAAGTTGGCGGCCGTACCTTCAGCTATCGCCAGCCGGAAGGCGCGTTCACCCAACCGAATGGCACGGTAAACCAGAAGATGCTCAACTGGGCGTATGACGCCCTCGGTGATCGCTCCGACGATTTGCTGGAGCTGTATTGCGGCAACGGCAACTTCACCCTGCCGCTTGCGACCCGTGTGCGTAAAGTGCTGGCCACCGAGATCAGCAAGACCTCGGTCAATGCAGCGCTCAGCAACCTGAGCGAAAACGCAGTGGATAACGTCACGCTGGTGCGTTTGTCTGCCGAAGAACTGACCGAAGCACTGAACGAAGTTCGTCCGTTCCGCCGCCTGCACGGCATCGACCTCAAGAGCTACGAGTTCGGTAGCGTGTTCGTCGACCCGCCCCGCGCCGGCATGGACCCGGACACTTGCGAACTGACCCGGCGCTTCGACAACATCCTCTACATTTCCTGCAACCCGGAAACCCTGGCGGCCAACATCGCCCAGCTGCACGACACTCACTGCATTACTCAATGCGCGATGTTCGACCAGTTTCCGTGGACCCATCACATGGAATCCGGGGTGTTGTTGACCCGTCGTTGATCGCAGCCTTCACATCCAAATCAGCCGTCCACAGGACGGCTTTTTTGTCGGCGATCAGAGAGCCGCATCGACCTTGCGCGGGCGACCGCCCTTCTTGCCGTTTGCCCGTGCAGCCTCGGCCTTCGCAGCGCTGCTCTGACGACCATTACGCGATGCGATTACCGAGGCGGCCATATCCATCAGCGGTTTGCTCGCCGAGATCAAGCCGGCGATGGACACCTGCAGGTCCTTGTCTTCATGAAAAAGTGCGGCTCCGGCGAAACCGACTTTCAGCCCGGCGAAATCCTCGGTCTCAAAACCATCGAACTCCGGATAGTTTTTTACTGGCAACAACACACCGCTGCCATCCTCAAAGCCGACGGCGAGACATGGATCAAGAAAGATCACCGTGGTCGCATTCAATCCAGCGCGACGGCGTGCCCCACCACGCTCGATCGCTTCGTCCAGAGCGCCTTCGGTCACGGGGTGATCGACCTGCATTTTTGCGCTTATCGTTTTCATAATTCGATCTCCACGCCTTCTGGTGCTCCCATCAGGCTCAGCAGGGTCTTGTTGCTCTCCGGCTCATAGCGAGCCGAACCAATCATGTAAGTCGTGCTGCCAATCCACTTCATCACGACCACTTCATTGCCCTGCCAATCCCATAACTGATTGTCGAGGCAGGCCGTCTGCAATTTGTTCCACCAGATGCCACGAGCTCGCCGTAAATGGGCAGGTTGCCTGAGCGCCTGACGCAATCCCTCCAGCACAGCCAGAGGAGGTCGATGCGAATGAGGGACGACATCCCAGAGCTCGACGCCGTTGTGCCAGAAACAGAACCTGAAGCCCGCGCTCCATGCGCCTGCGTCGACGTGAACGTGTCGCGGGCAATGCTCATCACGCAACATGACCACCAGTGAAAACCCTTTGTAGCGGCATACATTCATGCTAACCCATCCGTTAGGTTATAGAGTTCGAAGATTCGCCATTCCTTGAAGAATCCGATAAGTGGCGCTGATCGCTTGGATCAACTGGCCACGTTTGAGCCTAGCGTTCCAGGTCGACCGGGCTCCGCCAATCAAGGCAAAAAAGAGTAAGCAATCCTTTCATCGCCAATACCTGGCCGGTAACCCGGCCCTGTATTTGTGCGCTCTTATTTGATAGATACAGACTCAGGCACTTCATTTGATTCCCGGTGTAATCAATCATGCAGCGACATTTCGACGATCTTCAGCTTGGCAGCATCGAACTGTTTTGCCTGGCCGCCGAAGCTGGCAGCTTTACTGCCGCGGCTCTGGTGGCAGGTGTGACCCCGGCCGCCGTCAGTCGCTCGGTGTCGCGCATGGAAGAACGCTTGGGCGTGCGGCTGTTTGCGCGTACCACCCGCAGCGTCAAGCTGACCGACAGTGGCCGGCGTTATTTCGAGGAGTGTCGTGAGGCTCTCGCACAACTGGTCGAGGCCCAGCGCGAGGTGATGGGGCAGCAGCAAGAACCTTCTGGCACATTGCGCATCAGCATTCCCACGACCTATGCCCATCATCGAATCCTGCCGTTGCTGCCTGCGTTTCGGGCGCGCTTTCCCGCCGTGAAAGTCGAGGCACACATCAGCAATCGCAACATCGATTTCGTCGGCGAAGGCTATGACATGGCAATCCGTGTGCGGGCCATTCCCGATTCCGGGCTGATTGCACGACCGTTGGAGGACGCCGCGCTGGTGATGATTGCCAGCCCTGATTACCTGAAGCGCGCCGGCACCCCGCAGACCCTGGATGACTTGGCTCAGCACGAATGCATCCAGTACGAACTGCCCAGCAGTGGGCGGCGGATTGCCTGGCTGTTCAACGACAACGGTGTGCCGCGGGAGATTTTGGTCGAGGGCAACTACTGCTGTTCCGATGACGTATTGGGCGGCGTGACGCTGGCAAAAAGCGGCGCGGGGATTTTTCAAACCTATCGCTTCATCGTCGAAAAGGAACTGGCGGACGGTTCGCTGGTGGAAGTGCTCGAGCCCTACGGCGGACGTTCCCGCCCCTTCACTCTGCTGTATCCGCAAAGCCGCCATGTGCCGTTGCGGCTCAGGGCGTTTATCGATTTTCTGGTTGAGCATCTGCCGCGCTGAAAAGATCGCACCTGTTGGAGCTGCCGCAGGCTGCGATCTTTTTGCGCATGTTCGATCACCGCACAAATAATCCAGGCCTGAAGCCCTCTTCAATTGACCTTATTAACCGGTTAGTACAATTTCTCTCCACAAGCTGAAACCCTCGGCCAATGCCAAAAATAATATGTGGAGAGACCCGATGTCCCCTATCGTTCTGGTGCTCAACGGCCCGAACCTGAACCTGCTGGGCACCCGTGAACCGGCGACTTATGGCCACGAAACCCTGGCGGACATTTCAGCGCTGTGCGGTCGTGCTGCCGAAGAGTTCGGCCTGACAGTGGAGTTTCGCCAGACCAACCATGAAGGCGAATTGCTCGACTGGATTCACACCGCCCGTGGCCGCTGCGCCGGGATCGTCATCAACCCGGCCGCCTGGACTCACACCTCGGTCGCCATTCGCGATGCCTTGGTTGCCAGCGAATTGCCGGTGATCGAAGTGCATCTGTCCAACGTCCATGCCCGTGAACCCTTCCGGCATCACTCCTTTGTTTCGTCCATCGCCACTGCGGTCATGTGCGGTTTCGGCAGCCACGGCTATCGTTTGGCGCTGGAGCATTTCAGCCATCATTTGGAAGGTTAAGCGTCATGACACAGAACACCGTGGTATTGGCCGGGCTGATCGGTGCCGGCATTCAAGCTTCCCGCACTCCCGCGCTGCACGAGCATGAAGGTGACGCTCAGGGTTTGCGTTACCTGTATCGGTTGATCGATCTGGATCAATTGAAGCTCGACAGCAGCGCCCTGCCCGACCTGCTGATGGCCGCCGAACGGATGAATTTCACCGGGCTGAACATCACCTTCCCGTGCAAGCAGACGATCATCCCGTTGCTGGACGAATTGTCGCCGGAAGCCCGCGGTATTGGCGCGGTGAACACGGTGGTGCTCAAGGACGGTAAACGCATCGGCCACAACACCGATTGTCTGGGTTTTGCCGAAGGCTTTCGCCGTGGCTTGCAGGGCGTTGCTCTTGAGCGCGTGGTGCAAATGGGCGCCGGTGGCGCAGGCGCGGCAGTGGCCCACGCGCTATTGAGCGAAGGCGTACAGCTGCTGAGCATTTTCGATGTGGATCAAAGTCGCGCTCAGTCGTTGGCGAACAACCTCAATCAGCATTTCGGTTTCGGTCGCGCCGTGGCTGGTCATGACTTGCCAGGCTCGTTGGGTCAGGCTGACGGCTTGGTGAATACCACGCCGATGGGCATGAAAAAACTGCCGGGCATGCCCGTGCCGGTAGAGTTGCTTCGGGCGCAGTTGTGGGTCGCGGAGATCGTTTACTTCCCACTGGAAACCGAACTGCTGCGCAACGCTCGCGCGCTGGGTTGCCGCACCCTGGATGGCGGCACCATGGCGGTGTTTCAGGCAGTGAAGGCGTTTGAACTGTTCAGCGGGGTGGTGCCGGATGCTCAGCGGATGATGGCGCATTTTCAGAGCATGAATGGTTGAAAAGCTTCGCGGGCAAGCCTCGCTCCTACGGGATCACCGCTAGCCCTGTAGGAGCGAGGCTTGCCCGCGAAGACGTCAGGCCTGCAAATATCGCAAAACCGACTCGCAAATCATCACCCGATGGCGCTGCTTGATGCTTTCGTCCGGCAAATCGATCTGAAAGATCTCACCAAAGGTATGGCGGTTCGACACCCGATAGAAGCAAAACGAGCTGATCAGCAGATGCACATCCAATGGATCGAGGTCGGTGCGGAATACACCTTCTTCGCAGCCGCGACGCAAAATCTCGCCCAGTGAATCGAGGATGGTGTTGTTCATCGCCTTGATCGCATCGGAGCGCTTCACATACTCGGCGTTGTGAATGTTCTCGATGCTGACGATACGCACGAAATCGACATTGCGATCATGGTGATCGAAGGTGAACTCCACCAACCGCCGAATCGCCTCCACCGGCGCCAGCTCGGCCAGGTGCAAACGGTTTTCGGTGCTGCGAATATCCCCGTAGAGTTTCTCCAGCACCTCGACATAGAGCTGTTCCTTACTGCCGAAGTAGTAATAGATCATGCGTTTTGAGGTGTGGATGCGTTCGGCAATTGCATCGACGCGCGCACCGGAAAGGCCCTGCTGAACGAACTCGACAATGGCCTCTTGAAGAATGTTCTCGCGGGTCTTTTCCGGGTTGTTCTTGCGACTCTTGCGAGGCTCGGCAATTGGCTTTTCGGGCGCTGCGGAGAGTTCTGTAATTATTGTCATTGCGGGCTCACGGCCATCACTGCACAAGCTGGCGATTATGGGCTTCCGCGCACAGTGAAGGAAGTCGCGAGGCAGCAGTTATGTACCCGTGTTTACGATTTTCCTACAACTTTGCCTGACGTACGCCACCACTTCGCGATTTAGCCATGGCCGCCAGTCGCACCGCCACGTTGGCTGCGCCGTAACCCGCGTAGCCATTTTTGCGCTGGATGATTTCAAAGAAGAACCGCCCTTCGAACGGCTCGGTGTACACGTGAAACAGCTCGCCACCCTGGGCGTCGCGGTCGTAGAGCACGTTGAAATAGGCCAGCTCGCTGAGGAATTCATCGTCGAAATCGAAGCGTGCGGCGAGGTCATCGTAGTAGTTGAGCGGGATATCCAGCAGCGGCACGCCCGCCTCCTTGGCGCGGCTGACTTCGGCAAAGATGTCGTCGCAATCGAAAGCGATGTGATGCACGCCGGAACCGCGATAACTCGACAGCGCGTGTGAGATGGCGGTGTTGCGGTTCTCGGAAATGTTCAGCGGCAGGCGGATCGAACTGCAACGGCTGCGCAATGCGCGGCTCTTCACCAAACCATACGGATCAGGCAGCACCACTTCATCGTCGGCTTCGAAATCCAGCAGGCTTTTATAGAACAGCACCCAACTGTCGAGGCTGTCGGCCGGCAGCGCCATCGCCATGTGATCGATACGCTTGAGGCCACCGCTGGCCACGGCCGTCGGTTGCAGATTGAAGTCGGTGCCGTAGACGTCGGCATTCTGGTCCACCAGGTAAATCAGGCTGCCGTCCGGCGCTCGCACCGCTGCCAGTTCCAGCTCATTGGGGCCAACGAGGCCGCGATAGGGCTGGCCTTTGTAAGCCACGGCACGGGCCAGCGCACTGGCGCTGTCCTGGACCCGCACGGCGGTGGCGCACAGTGATGGGCCGTGGGCCTCGAAAAAACTGTGGGCGAAGGAATAAGGCTCGCAATTGAGGATCAGGTTGATATCGCCCTGACGCAACAGGCTGACACTTTTGGAACGGTGCTGCCCGGCCTTGACGAAACCCAGCCGCTCCAGCCAATGGGACAGCTTGGCACCGAGGCTTTCATCCACTGCGAATTCAAGAAACTCGATGCCGTTGTATTCGCTGGCGCTTGGGGTCTGGAACAGAGTGTCGCGATTGGCCGGGGGTGTGGCTTCCTGTTCCAGACGTTGGCGGGTTTTCTCTTCCAGGTACAGCAACGAACGCAAACCGTCGGCGGCGTTGGCCCGTGGCGGTGCGGCGCGAAAGCCGTCGTTGAAGATCTCCAGCGACAGCGGCCCGGTGTAGCCACTCTTGATGATGGGCGCAAGGAAGCCCGGCAGATCGAATTCGCCCTGACCCGGGAAACAGCGGAAGTGTCGGCTCCACTCCAGCACATCCATGGCCAAAATCGGCGCGTCGGCCATTTGTACGAAGAAAATCTTGTCGCCGGGAATCTCGGCGATGGCGCTCGGGTCGCCCTTGAGCGACAGCGTATGAAAACTGTCCAGCAATACGCCGAGGCTTGGATGATCGGCCTGTCGAACGATGTTCCACACCTGCTGATACGTGTTGACGTGTCGCCCCCACGCCAGCGCTTCGTAGCCGATCCGCAAACCACGAGCGCCGGCCCGTTCGGCGAGCAGGCGCAAGTCATCGACCAGGATCTGCTCATCACCGATGGAGTCGGCCGAGGCGTTGCTGCACACCAGCACCAGGTCGGTGCCCAGTTCCTGCATCAAATCGAACTTGCGCTCGGCCCGCTCCAGATTGCGTGGCAGGCGATCGCGGCGGCAACCTTCGAAATCCCGAAAGGGTTGAAACAGCGTGATGGCGATCCCGAGATCGGCGCACATCTGTCTGATTTCCCGCGGACTGCCGTCGTAGTAGAGAAGGTCATTCTCGAAAATCTCCACGCCGTCAAAACCGGCGGCGGCGATGGCTTCGAGTTTTTCCGGCAAGGTGCCGCTCAAGGAAACGGTGGCAATGGAACGCTGCATGTGTCGACTCCCGGTGGTGGGGACATTCTTGTTGGGCAAATTATTGGCTTGACGAATCCACACAGCAATTCAAAGTGTACTACCCGGTTAGTTTTGCGGGCGATTATCGAACACAATGGCGGTTGGCGAATTGACGATTTTTCGTCCACTGCGCAACATCGACACCACATTGAGTCCGGCCACGACCCCATGGACTCGGTTACCAAAGACCCTGAACACCACATAAAAATTTCAAAAAACGGGTACACGCTCATGCGCTTATTCAACGCCTTGTTTGCTTGCTCCACCCTCACGCTGTATCTGGCATCCATCCGAACCTTGCGCCCTCTCGGCCGAACCGTGCCGCTGGCTGAATAACGCGTTGTCGTCAGTCCGACGAAAACACCTCAGCCGATCAATCACACCCGCGCCTGGCGCCGTCGATTGATCACGCGCCCTTGAAGTCCCGACAAGCCTCGCTTGTCAGTCATTGAACGGATGGCACATACACATGATTCCTTCTCAAAGCTCTCGCGTGGCTCCGGCCATGGGCGTCGCCACTGGCGGCATCGGCGACAAAATCCGCGGCGCCATGGCGGTCGGCAAAACCCGTTGGGGGATGCTGGCGCTGGTGTTTTTTGCCACCACTCTGAACTACATCGACCGCGCCGCCCTGGGCGTGATGCAGCCGATCCTGGCCAAGGAAATGAGCTGGACGGCGATGGACTACGCCAACATCAACTTCTGGTTTCAGGTCGGCTACGCCATCGGCTTTGTGCTGCAGGGCCGGTTGATCGACCGGGTCGGCGTCAAACGCGTGTTCTTCTGCGCGGTGCTGCTCTGGAGCCTGGCTACCGGTGCTCATGGCCTGGCCACTTCGGCGGTGGGCTTTATGGTCTGCCGGTTCATTCTCGGTTTGACTGAAGCGGCGAATTACCCGGCCTGCGTGAAAACCACCCGGTTGTGGTTCCCCGCCGGCGAGCGCGCCGTGGCCACCGGCATCTTCAACGCCGGGACCAACGTCGGCGCGATGTTCACGCCCATGCTGCTGCCGCTGATCCTCCACGCCTGGGGCTGGCAAGCCGCGTTCCTGTGCATGGCGGCGCTGGGCGGCATCTGGTTGCTGTTCTGGGGCCTGAAGTACTTCAACCCGGAAGATCACCCGAGCGTCAAGCAATCGGAACTGGACTACATCCAGAAGGAAGTCGAGCCGGAACAATCCCGCGTACCGTTCTCGAAAATCCTGCGCATGCGTGGCACCTGGGCCTTCGCCCTCGCCTACTCGATTACCGCGCCGGTGTTCTGGTTCTACCTGTACTGGCTGCCGCCGTTCCTCAATCAGCAATACAACCTGGGGATCAACGTGACCCAGATGGGTATCCCGCTGATCATCATCTATCTCACGGCTGACTTCGGCAGTGTCGGCGGCGGCATCCTGTCCTCGTTCCTGATCGGTCGCGGGATCAACCCGATCAAGGCGCGATTGATGTCCATGTTCCTGTTCGCCTGCTGCATCATCGGCGTGGTCATGGCCGCCGGCTCAAGCAACCTGTGGCTCGCGGTGTTCGCCATCTCCCTGGCCATCGGTGCGCACCAGGCCTGGACCGCGAACATCTGGAGCCTGGTGATGGACTACACGCCCAAGCACATGATGAGTACGGTGTTCGGCTTCGGCGGGATGTGCGCGGCAATCGGCGGGATGTTCATGACCCAGTTGGTCGGCCACATCCTGACGGTCACCCACAACAACTACACCGTGCTGTTCACCATGATTCCGGCGATGTACTTCATCGCACTGATCTGGATGTACTTCATGGCACCGCGCAAGATTCCTACCGTCACCGCGTAAACTCCCTTCCCCCGGCAGGCCTGATTCCAGGCCTGCCGCCCTCCTCTTGTCGACGCCGTTGTTGCCACGCCGCTGCCAACCCGCTGCAGCAAATCACCACAATCCCGATCACCGTAGTCAGGGTCGGCGTGTGGGAAAACAGCCACCAGCCCAGCAAACCTGCAAAGACAATCTGGCAATAGCCGAACGGCGCCAGCAACGCGGGCGCGGCGTGACGGAAGGCCTGGGTCAACAACAGATGCGCCGTCATTCCGCACGCCCCCAGCGCCACCATCAAAAACCCATGCCCCACGCTTGGGACTTGCCAGAAGAACGGCACCAGCGCACTCATCACCAACGTATTGCAGAGCCCAGCGAAAAAATTGCTGGTGGTCGGGCTATCGATTTCGCTGAGCTTGCGGGTGAGCAATTGATAGAAGCAGAAAAACAGCGCTGAGCAGAACGGCAGCAACACCGCAGGCGTGAACAGTTCGCCGCCGGGATGGACGATGATCAACACTCCGATGAACCCGCAAATCACCGCCAGCCATTGCCCGCGCGTCACCTGTTCACCGAGCAGTGGCACCGACAACGCCGTGACCAATACCGGTGCAAGAAAATTCACAGCCGTGGCTTCGGCCAACGGGATGAACAGCAAACCAGTCGTGAACAGCAAACTGGTCCCCAACAGGCACAACGCCCGCAACAGCTGCAGCAATGGCCGTTTGGTGCGTAGGACACGCAGCCCGGACTGCGGCAGAAAAATCCCCGCCATCAGCAAGGTGTGAACCACATAGCGGGCCCAGACCACCATGATGACGGGATAGAACCCCGAGAGATATTTCGACAGAGCGTCATGGCTGGAAAACAGGAAGGTGGCAACGACGATCAGCAGAATCCCTTTGAAGGGCTGATTGACACCGGAAAGCGGGGTGCTGACGGTCATGGGTTATCCCTGGGTCTTGAGATCAAAAGCTTCGCGGGCAAGCCTCGCGCCTACGGAGTCTCTGTTGTCCTTGTGGGAGATGAATTCCAATAATTTAGAACATGGTTCCAGATTCTTACATGAGAAAAAGCAAATAGTGTTCGAACAGCGCACAACTTTGTATGGGCGAAGGAAAATCCATGTAGGAGCGAGGCTTGCCCGCGAAGACGGTGTGTCATGCAACATTGATGTCGACAGACACACCGTCTTCGCGGGCAAGCCTCGCTCCTACAACAACTCTGAAGCCAGGCTCGCCGCCGACAACTCCTCGGCAAACTTCAGTAATAGCGGCGCCAGTTCATGCAAACGCGCCCCCGGCATCCGCGCACTTGGCCCGGCGATGCTGAGTACCCCGATCACCCGACCATCACCCGGATGCCGCACCACCGCTGCAATTGCCGACGTGCCGACCGCCGAACTCTCCTCGACCCAGGCATAGCCCTGCTCTCTGGCCAGACGCAGGCGTTCAAGCAATTCGATGTTGGAGCGCGGTGCATTTGGCCCGAGGTCCTTAGGCCGGTCACTGCCCTGGCGTTCCACCAGCGACAACGCCTCGGCATCGCTCATGCTCGCCAGCCACGCATGCCCCGACGCGGTGTAAAACAACGGTGCATCGCGGCCCATGTCCGGGTCGTAGCGCAAGCCGGATCGGGCGCCCTGGGACTTGGCTATCCAGACCTGCCGCTCCCCTTCGATTACTCCAAGGCGCACCAGCTCACCGGTTTCCTGAGCCAGTCGATCAAGCACCGATTGAACGATATCCGCGCCGCTACTCGACAGGTAGCGAAAACCCAGGGCTACCAACTTGGTCGACAGGTGATAGCGCAGGTTCTCCGGATTCTGCCGCACATAGCCCAGTCGAATCAGCTCGGCGAGCAAACGATGGGTCGCGCTTTTGGGGATATCCAGTTGCTCTGCCAGCGTCTGCATCGGCAGGCCACGAGGGTCACTGGTAAGGCTTTCCAGCACGCTGAAAACACGTTCGATCTGACTGCCTGCCATGGGAGATTCCAAAATGAAATTTGACTGATTCTAAAAGACAACTCGAAGGAAGCAAAATCTGGAACCTGTCCGGCAGCAGTCTTGACCGAACCTGCAGTCCCCGTCCGTCCATGAAACCGCTAATGTCGCCACTTAGGAGAACCCCAGTCGCCAAGGGCTGTCAGACGACCGGACTGGCGCCATACCTACTCACCGGCAACACTCATCACCATGCGCCTTCATCAGGTAAAAAAGAGGATCCCCCATGCTTTGGAAAAAAGGCCGACGCAGCGACAACGTGGTCGATGCCCGTGGCGATGACGTCGGTGGTGGGGGCGGTGGAATGCGCTTCGGTGGAGGCAAGGGCCTGAGCCTGACGGCAATCCTGTTGATCGTCGGGATCGGCTGGATCACCGGCCAGGACCCGCTGCAGATCCTCGGCCAACTGACCGGGCAAATGAGTGAACAGTCAGCCCCGGCCCCCACCCAAACCCGCAAGGCGCCACCGGCCAATGATGAAGGGGCCGAATTCGTGCGCTCGATCCTCGGCGATACCGAAGACACCTGGCGCCAGATTTTCCAGCAGGCCGATCGACAATATAAAGACCCGACCCTGGTGCTGTTCAGCAACCGCGTCAACTCGGCCTGCGGCCTGGCAACTTCGGCGACCGGTCCCTTTTATTGCCCGGCTGACCAGAAGGTCTATCTCGATATGAGTTTCTTTCAAGAGATGTCCCAACGCTTTTCCGCCGCCGGCGACTTCGCCCAGGCCTACGTGATCGCTCACGAAGTCGGGCACCACGTGCAGACCCTGCTCGGCGTTTCAGCGAAAATTCAGACCGCTCGCCAACAGGGCCGGCAGATGGAAGGCGACAATGGTTTGCTGGTGCGTCAGGAATTGCAGGCCGATTGCCTGGCCGGCGTCTGGGCCCACAATGCGCAAAAACGTCTGAACTGGCTGGAACCCGGTGACATCGAAGAAGCCTTGAACGCCGCCAACGCCATCGGCGACGACCGCTTGCAACAGCAAGGTCAGGGCCGGGTGGTGCCGGACTCCTTCACCCACGGCACTTCGGCCCAGCGAGTGCGCTGGTTCAAGGCCGGGTTCGCACAGGGCCAGGTCGGCCAGTGCGACACCTTCGCGGCGAAGAGTCTGTGATGCGCAAGTGGCTGCTGGCTCTGCTAATCACCTGCGCAAGCACCCAGGCTGCCGAGCAAGGGGTCAAGGCGATCAGTTCCGGGCGCCTGCTGTTGAGCGCCGGGGAAATCGCGGTGAGCATGGGCCCGACACCGGAAAAAATAGAACGCGTAGTGATCATCGTCCATGGTCGATTACGCGATGCTGAAACCTATCGCCAAAGCGCCGAACGCGCTGCCGAGCAAGCCGGGCAAAGCGCGAACACCCTGGTGCTCGCCCCGCAGTTTCTCAACGAAACCGACGTCGCGAGCCAACCGGTGCCTGACAGTGTTTTACGCTGGCAAGGCAACGACTGGATGGCCGGCGGTTTATCCACCGCGCCGTTTACGCTGAGTTCCTATGCGGCGCTCGACGAAATCATCGCTCGACTGGGTGATCGGCGACAGTTTCCGGACGTGAAGCAAATCGTCATCGCCGGTCACTCCGGCGGCGCTCAGGTGGTTCAACGTTATGCCTTGCTGAGCCACCCTCAGCCAGCCCTCGAGGCGGAGGGCGTGAAGGTGCGCTATGTGATCGCCAATGCTTCGTCGTACGCTTACTTCAATGAGCAACGGCCGGTGGCGTTCAGTCACGCGAAATGTCCGAATTTCAATCGCTGGAAATACGGGCTGGCGAATCTGCCCGCCTATGCCGATGGACAAACACCTGCGCAACTCGAAGACAACTACGTCAAACGTGACATCGTTTATTTACTCGGGCAGCAGGACATCGACCCGAATCATCCGGCGCTGGATAAAAGTTGCGAGGCCAAAGCCCAGGGTGCTTCTCGATTGATTCGTGGGCGCCATTATTTCAATTATCTGAAACGGCGCCATCCGCAAGGGTTGAGTCAGCAGCTCATTGAAGTGCCTGGGGTCGGGCACAATGGGGATGGGATGTTTACCTCGCCTGAGGGGCAGAAGGTGTTGTTCGGGCAGTGAGGGTTGCGGGGCCGGGCAGTGCCCCTTCGCGAGCAAGCCCGCTCCCACAGTAGATTTTGGTGTACACAAAATCTGTGTTCACACCGATCAAATGTGGGAGCGGGCTTGCTCGCGAAAGCGGTTAACCCGACAACATATCCCTCAAGCCGAAAGCATCTGCCGCAACACCACGCAATCGGCTGCATGCCAATCCGCCAATTCCGGCCAAGGATTATCCGGCAGATTCACCAGCACCGTCCGCGTCCCCGCCGCCCGGCCGCAATCCAGATCAAAGCGGTAATCACCGACCATCACCATTTCGCTCGCCGGCACTTTCCAGGCTTCGGCCAGTTTCAGCAATCCACCAGGATGCGGCTTGGGCGGTGCTTCATCGCGGCCCAGGACATCCTCTTCCGCAAAGCAGTCGGCCAGGCCGATAGCCTTTAGCGTGACATGGGCCAGCTCGCGAGCATTGCGCGTGAGAATGCCCAGACGATACCCGCGCCCGGCCAACTCACGCACCAGTTCCACCGCGCCCGGCGCCGGCTTCGAACCCAGCGCCAGATCCCGCTCGTGCTCCAGCAGCCACGCGTGTTTGGCCGCGGCTTCATCGGCCGGCAGCGCAGCGAGGTGGGTCAGGATGTCGTGTTCGGCGGGAATCGCCAACGCCACGCGAATCGCCGCGAAGTCATGCACCGCCACCGTCAGGGTGCCGTCCATGTCGAACACCCAGTGCCGCACCTCAGCCAGGCTCATGCCCAATCCTTGCGATGGCGGATCAGGCCTTCCTGAGTGACCGAAGCCACCAGTTGCCCGGCACGGTTGAACACGCTGCCGCGGGAGAATCCGCGCGAGTTGCCGGCCCATGGACTGTCCATGGCGTACAGCAACCAGTCATCGGCGCGCAGGTCGGCATGGAACCACAAGGCGTGATCAAGGCTGGCGACCTGCATGTCTTTCTGCCAGACCGATTTGCCGTGGGGCAACATCGAGGTAGTCAGCAGACCGAAGTCCGACGCGTAGGCCAGCAGGTATTTGTGCAGCGCCGGGGTGTCAGCCAAGGCACCGTCGGCACGGAACCAGACGTATTTGACTGGGTCGGCGGGCTGCGGATTGTAAGGGTCTTTTTCGGTCACCGGCCGGACTTCGATCGGTTTCGGGCACAGCAGTTTTTCGCGCATGTGCTCAGGAATCAGGTGCGCGCGCTGCTGGGTGAGCTCCAGCTCCGACGGCAAGTTTTCCGGGCCGACTACTTGCGGCATCTCAGTCTGGTGCTGGAAGCCTTCTTCGTCGTACTGGAACGAGGCGCTGCAAGTGAAAATCGGATGGCCCTTCTGGATCGCCGTCACCCGGCGCGTGCTGAAACTGCCGCCATCGCGCACCCGATCGACCTGATACACCACCGGCAATTTGGCATCGCCCGGGCGCAGGAAATAACCGTGCATCGAATGCACATGGCGCGCTGCCTCGACGGTCTGACTGGCCGCCGACAGGGACTGGCCGAGTACCTGGCCGCCGAACAACTGACGAAAACCCAGGTCTTGGCTGCGACCACGGAACAGGTTTTCTTCAATCGGTTCCAGGGTCAGCAGGTCTACCAGATCTTCCAACACTTGGCTCATTCAGACTCTCCTCACACAACGCAATGCCGCGCAGTCTTGGCTGCGGCGGTCGATTCAGTTTATGGCCCGGTTCAACATGAGGGCCATTGTAAACGTCCGCGCCTGCTTATCCATGCAAGGTTTGCAGCCATTGCTCACGGGTGATGCGGTACAGCACGTGCGGACGCAGCGGATGATCGGCTGCAAGCCGCGGGTGCTCGAAGTCATCGACGGGGGCATGGTGCATGCCGATCGCTTGCATGACTTTCTCGGATGGCAGATTGGTCTTGGTGGTGAATGCCACGACCTCTTGTAGCGCCAACCGATCAAACCCGCAGCGCAGAGCGGTCCACGCCGCTTCACCGGCATAGCCCAGGCCCCAATGCTCGCGCGCCAGGCGCCAGCCGATTTCAGTGGCCGGCGTAAATGGCGCATCGAAGCCGACCACACCCAGCCCGGTAAACCCGATGAACGCCCCGGTGTCCTTGCGCTCCAGTGCCCAGAGACCGAAACCATGCTCGGCAAAATGCCCGCGAATCCGCCCGATCAACGAGGCACTTTCCAGTCGACTCAAGGGTGCCGGAAAATAACGCATCACTTGTGGATCGGCGCACATCGCCGCAAACGCCGGCAAATCCTCATCACGCCACTGCCGTAACAACAGTCGTGCGCTTTCGAGTTCCAGTATCGGCTCCATCGTGCCTCCTCCCCCGTTTCCATGCCGCAAGTCTACATCGCTGGTAGGATCGTTCACTCATTCCTACATGCCTTCCTGTATAA
The DNA here is from genome assembly GCF_019218905.1 of Pseudomonas sp. PDM24. Classification (NCBI taxonomy): domain Bacteria; kingdom Pseudomonadati; phylum Pseudomonadota; class Gammaproteobacteria; order Pseudomonadales; family Pseudomonadaceae; genus Pseudomonas; species Pseudomonas sp. PDM24. The sequence goes on from NZ_JAHUWR010000008.1 coordinate 150,535, forward strand.
ATCTGCCATGCCCCTGCCACTGATCTACCACGAAGACTACAGTCCCGAGTTCCCGGCGGATCACCGCTTCCCCATGGACAAGTTTCGCCTGCTGCGCGATCACCTGGTGGACAGTGGGCTGACCCGCGACACCGATTTGCTGCGCCCGGACCTCTGCCCGCCAGAGATTCTCGCCCTCGCCCATGACCCTGCATATATCGAACGCTACATGGGCGGCGAATTGTCCCGCGAAGATCAACGACGCCTCGGCTTGCCCTGGAGCGAAGCGCTGGCCCGGCGCACGGTGCGAGCGGTCGGCGGTTCGCTGCTGGCGGCCGAACAGGCACTGGAGCATGGTTTGGCCTGCCACCTGGCTGGCGGCACTCACCACGCGCATTACGATCATCCCGCCGGGTTCTGCATCTTCAATGACCTGGCGGTGATCAGCCATTACCTGCTGGAAAGTGGCCGAGTGAACCGGGTGCTGATCTTCGACTGCGATGTGCATCAGGGCGACGGGACTGCACGAATCCTGCACAACACCCCTGAGGCGATAACCGTTTCCCTGCACTGCGAAAAGAATTTTCCTGCACGCAAAGCCGAAAGTGATTGGGATATTCCGTTGCCGATGGGCATGGGCGATGCCGATTACCTGAAAGTGGTGGACGACGCACTCAACTATTTGCTGCCGCTCTACCAACCGGACCTGGTGCTGTACGACGCCGGTGTCGATGTGCATAAGGATGACGCACTGGGTTATCTGAAGCTGACAGACGAAGGCGTCGCCGCTCGCGATGAAAGCGTGATGCGCCATTGCCTGGGCCGGGATATTCCGGTGGTCGGCGTGATCGGCGGCGGCTACAGCAAAGACCGCAAAGCCCTGGCACGCCGTCATGGCATCCTCCATCACAGCGCCCAACGGGTGTGGCAGTCATCAGGTTGTCATTGATGTGTGAGTCTTTACCCACAATGCCTGTGGAACCGCCTGTGGATAACCTGAGTGAAAGGGTCTGCAGGCCATGCGGGGTGTAGGCTACAGAGCGGTGGTTGTTTTTTAACCACCTTTGAAAACACCGACGATCAAATGTGGGAGCGGGCTTGCTCGCGAAGGCGATTTAACAATCAACATTGATATCGACTGACCCACCGCTTTCGCGAGCAAGCCCGCTCCCACATTGATCGGGGCTGATAGAATGCCCGGCTTCATTCCGCCAGACCGCAGCGCACTCCATGACCCAGCCCTCCACTTCCCTCCCCCCTCACGTCGCCATCATCGGCGGCGGCCCCGCCGGTTTGATGGCGGCTGAAGTGCTGAGCCAGGCCGGGATCAAGGTCGATCTGTACGACGGCATGCCTTCAGTGGGGCGAAAATTCCTCCTCGCCGGGGTCGGCGGCATGAACATCACCCATTCCGAGGCCTACCCGGCGTTTCTCTCACGCTATGCCGAACGGGCACCGCAGATTGCGCCGCTGTTACGGTCCTTCGGCGCCGACGCGTTGTGCCAATGGATTCATGACCTCGGTATCGAAACCTTTGTCGGCAGCTCCGGCCGGGTGTTTCCTACCGACATGAAAGCCGCGCCCCTGTTGCGGGCCTGGCTCAAGCGCCTGCGCGATGCCGGCGTCGTTATCCACACCCGCCATCGCTGGCTCGGTTGGGATGACAACAATGACTTGCGCATCGACAGCCCCGAAGGTGAAAAAACCATTCAAGCCGACGCGACCCTGCTGGCCCTGGGCGGCGGCAGTTGGTCGCGCCTCGGTTCGGACGGTGCCTGGATGTTGCCGCTGGAACAGCGCGGTGTAGGACTGGCGCCGTTGCAACCGAGCAATTGCGGCTTCGAGGTGCAGGCCTGGAGCGAATTGATGGTCAGCAAATTCGCAGGCAGCCCGCTGAAAAACATCGCCATTGGCCTCAATGACGACGTACCGCGACTCGGGGAATGTGTGATCACTGCCACAGGAATTGAAGGCAGTTTGATCTACGCCCTGTCGGCACCGATCCGCGAAGCGATCAATCAACACCGCTCGGCAACCATTCACCTCGACCTGTTGCCGGGCAAGCCTGTGGATAGAATCCAGGCGGCGCTAAGCAAACCTCGCGGCTCCCGTTCCATGGCCAAACACCTGCACAGTCAGCTTGGGCTTGATGGGGTGAAAGCGGCGCTGTTGCGAGAGCTGACACCGGCCGACTGTTTTACCGATCCGGCATTGCTGGCCAAAGCGATCAAGGCATTGCCGCTGACATTGGTGAAAACCCGGCCATTGGACGAGGCCATCAGCAGCGCGGGGGGCGTGATGTTCGAGTCGATGGATGAACGTTTGATGCTCAAGCAACTGCCCGGCGTGTTCTGCGCGGGGGAAATGCTCGATTGGGAAGCGCCGACCGGCGGCTATCTGCTGACCGCGTGTTTCGCCAGTGGGCGAGCGGCGGGGTTGGGGATGGTGGAGTGGTTGAAACTCAAGGATTGAGACCGAGGTGCGCCCTTCGCGAGCAAGCCCGCTCCCACATTCATTCGAGTTCTTTCAGTAAGAATGCGATTGAATGTGGGAGCGGGCTTGCTCGCGAAAGCGGTCTAACCGGCGCAGCGTTTAATCAAGGCTTACGCTTACGCGGCCCGGTATTAAACACCGGCACTTTACGCACAGGCTTGATCGAAGGCTCCGGCGCCGAGGCATCACCGCTCTCGACCCACCTACCCAGGTTGCGCTTGCCGCCACTGGAGGTTTTTGGCTTCTTCGGTTTTTTCGGCTTCTTGACCACCTGACCGCTGGCATCGGTATCCGGCACGCGGTGCTCAGGCTCGAAATCCTGCTCCATCTGACGAGTCAACGTCTGACGGGTCAACGTCTCGATGGCCGACAGCAAATTCACCTCATCGGCACACACCAGCGAAATAGCCTGCCCGGTTGCGCCCGCACGGCCGGTGCGACCAATGCGGTGGATGTAGTCCTCGGCCACGATCGGCAGGTCGAAATTGACCACCAATGGCAAATCTTCGATATCCAGGCCACGGGCGGCAACATCGGTGGCTACAAGGATCTGCACTTCACTGGCCTTGAAACGATCCAGTGCCCGCTGACGGGTCGCCTGAGGTTTGTCGCCGTGGATGCCGTCGGCATTGATGCCCAGGCCCTGGAGCTTTTCCACCAACGCGTCTACGCCGTTACGGGTCTTGGCGAACACCAGCACCTGCTTCCACTTACCCTTGCGCATCAAGTGAACGAACAGCTCCGGCTTACGCTTCTTGTCCACCGTCACCACCCATTGCTTGACGGTGTTGGCGGCGACGTTGCGCGGGCTGACTTCGATGCTCAGCGGGTCGTTGAGCATTTGCCCGGCCAGCAGGCGGATCGCATCGGAGAACGTGGCAGAGAACAGCAACGTCTGACGTTTCTTCGGCAATACGCGGTAAATGTTCCCAAGCTCCTCGGAAAAGCCCAGATCGAGCATGCGATCGGCTTCGTCCAGCACCAGGGTTTGCAACTGGTTGAACTTGAGCGCGTTCTGGCGGAACAGGTCGAGCAAGCGGCCCGGAGTCGCCACCAACAGGTCGACACCCTTGCGCAGCTTCATCATTTGCGGGTTGATGCTGACGCCGCCGTACACCGCGTACGTGCTCAACGGCAGGTTCTCGGCGTACTGGCGCACGGCTTCGTGAACCTGTTCGGCCAGCTCGCGGGTTGGCACCAGGATCAATGCGCGCACGGAGTTGGCGCTGACTTTCGGCCCTTCCATGGCCAGCAATTGCAGCAGCGGCAGGGCGAAACCGGCGGTTTTGCCGGTGCCGGTCTGGGCGGCGGCCATCAGGTCGCGACCGGCCAGCACCGCCGGAATCGCTTGTGTCTGCACCGGCGTAGGAGTCTGGTAGCCGAGCGTCTCGAGAGCGCGCAGCAAAGGTTCGATCAGGCCAAGGGTGGCGAAAGTCATGGGAGTACCGTAGGAAAATTCAGCGCGGGTTTTTCAAAACAAGTGTGCAAAACAAGATGCAATGGCGCGCAGTTTACCCTAATTCGCGCGGGATTCTGTCGGCACCACTACGGCAGGCCGATCTGCACCTCGGCGCCACTGCGGCAACCCGATCAGCACCACGGCACTGATGATCACTGTCATGGCCAGCGCTTCTTCAATACCAATGGTCTCGCCAACAAATACGATACCCAGCAACACCGCCACCGCCGGGTTAACGTAGGCATAACTGGTGGCCGCTGCCGGACGCACGTGTTTCAGCAGGTACATGTAGGCGTTGAAGGCGATGATTGAACCGAAGAACGTCAGATAGGCCAATGCGGCCCAACCTTCGATCGGCGGCATAGCCTCCAGATGCTCACCGCTCACCGCGCTGCCGATCAACAACACCACGCCGCCCACCAGCATTTCAACGGCACTGGCCATCGCGCCTTGTGGCAACGGCAAGTGTTTGCTCCACACCGAACCGAACGCCCAGGACGCTGCCGCGAACACCAGCAATGCCGCGCCCAACGGGCTCGATTGCAGATTGGAACCGAGGTTGAGCATGGCGATACCGATCAGCCCGAGCACAATCCCGGCCCATTCGAGACGGGTATTACGCGCGCCCCAGAAATATCCACACAACAAAGTGAACAGTGGCACCGTCGCCACCGCCAACGCGGCAACGCCGGAGGCCACGCCTGTATGCTCGGCGACGCTCACCGCACCGTTACCGCACGTGAGCAGCAAAATCCCGATGATCCCCGCCGCTTTCCACTGCGCCCACGTCGGTGCAGGTGCCCCGCGCCAGCGCAGGAACGCGTACATCAACGCACCCGCGATCACGAAGCGGATACCGGCGAGCAACAACGGTGGCCAGTACTGCACGCCGATACGAATCACCAGGTAGGTCGATCCCCAAATCACGTACAGCGCGAAAAAAGCAGCGATCAGCGGTAAGGAAAAACGGCGTATGCCAGGCATGGGCAGCTCGAGAACAAGACAAAGAGAGCAGCTATTCTAGAAAGGCCAGCGCCGGAAAATAAGTTACAAAACCTGTTTATAGCGCCAGTACACTTTTCAAAACACGGAGTTCAGCGCTATAAACCGTGCTTTCGAAAGTCAGTCTTTTTTCAGGAATACCACGATGGACAAATACGACCGCATGCTCCTCAGCGCCCTGTTGGAAAACGGTCGTGCGTCCTACGCCGAACTGGCGCGCAAGGTGAACCTGTCCGCTCCGGCGGTGGCCGAGCGCGTGGCCAAACTTGAGGCCTGCGGGGTGATCACCGGCTACCAGGCGAAAGTCGACATGGCCAAACTCGGCCTGCCGATCCAGTGCGTCATTGAACTGCGCCTGAACCAGCACGGCAACCAGAAAACCTACGACGAACTGATCAAAATCCCACAACTCACCGAATGCCACCGCGTCACCGGCGACCCGTGCGTGATCATGCAAGCGGCGGTGGGCTCGATGCCGGAGCTGGAAGAGTTGATCAACCGGATCGCCACGTTCGGGTTCAGCAAGACCTCGATCGTGCTGTCCAGCGCCATTGAGAAGCGCGTGCCGTTGGGGCAGTTGGAGGGGAATGGTAAATCGTGATGCGGTGTCTGCTCTGACGCCTTCGCGGGCAAGCCTCGCTCCTACAGAACTGCACCGAACTTGTAGGAGCGAGGCTTGCCCGCGAAGAGGCCAGTAGAAACACTACAAAACCTTAAAACCCGCGATACCGCTTGAGATGCTCATTGATCTTCGCCGCCGGCACTTTCTGCAAACTGACGAGCAGATCATGGGACAACTCCCGCAACCCATGCTTGCGCCGCAACTCTTCAGCCAAGTGCGCCGTCAGGTTGGCCGCCATTTCGGCATCGGCCATGGCCCGGTGAGCCTTTCCGGTATTGGGCAGGCTGGCGAAAGTGGTGAGGGTGCCGAGTTTGTGGTCCGGCGCGGCGGGCATCAGGCGGCGGGCGAGTAACAGCGAGCAGGCAAAGTTCTGCAAGCGTGTGCGTTTGATTCGCCCGAGTTCGTAGTCCCAGAACTTCTGGTCGAATGCAGCGTTGTGCGCCAGCAGCGGTGTGATGCCAACGAATTCGTTGACCTCGTTCATCACCTGCTCGGCCGAGGGCGCGGTGCGCAGCATGGCGTTGCTGATGCCGGTGAGTTGCTCAATAAAAGCCGGCACCCGCACGCCAGCGTTCATCAGGCTTTGGTAACGCTCGACAATGCGCCCCTGTTCAAGAATCACCACGGCAATTTCCGTGGCCCGGCAGCTGCTGCTCGGGGAGAGTCCGGTGGTTTCAAAGTCGATGACTGCTATGCGTTCCAAACCTGATTCAACTCCGTAAAAATCAATTCTTGAGCAGCAACGCGCCTTCGATCGGCACATAACGGCTGGCAGCGCGGATCAGCGAGTTGGCGGTGAGACCGGGCACGCCATAGGCCACCGCTTGCACGCCGTGCTTGCTGATAATGCGCTCGAGCAACATATCGAAATCGCCGTCACCGGAGGCCAGCACGATTTCGTCGACATGGTCGGCGGCGTCCATGATGTCGAGGGTGATGCCCACGTCCCAGTCGCCTTTGGCCGAACCGTCGCTGCGCTGGATGTAGGGCTTGAGCTTCACAATGAAGCCGAGATTGCGCAGGATCTGCTGAAATTGCTGCTGCTTGCTGTCGCCACGATCGATCGCATAGGCATAGGCCTCGACGATTTGCCCTTCTTTACTGACGTCAGCCCATAGCGCGGCGTAGTTGAAGTGGCAACCATAGGCCTGACGCACGGTGTAATAGAGGTTCTGGACATCGGCGAACACTGCGATTTTTTTCACCGTACATCCTCTTTGGCGTGCCGAAGCGCGGGCAGGATCAGGCACCAGGCCCGAAAAGTTGCCCAGTATGCCAGCCCGAAGGATTGTTCCGCGAATAATCGGCCATGTGGTGAGGGAGCAAGCTCCCTCGCCACAGATGTGTCAGACGAAGGAATCGTCGTCGCCACCGAAGAACGATGAGCTGTCATCGCTATAGTCGGCGTCAGCGTATCCGCCTTGATCGCTGGAATTGTCAGCCACGCGCTGATCGTCGCCCCAGCCATTGCCGCTGTCGCTCTGATCGTTGACCTGAGCCGGCTCTTCCTTGATGACTTCAACCACTTCCGGCTGCTGATGATGCTGAAACAGACTGCTGATGCCCTGCGCCAACATCACACCACCGGCCACGCCCGCTGCGGTTTTTAATGCCCCGCCGAGGAAACTGCTGCCGGCGGCCTGTTGTGGTGCGTAGTTTTGCTGGGGCGGCGCTCCGAAGTTCTGCTGAGTAGCCGGCGCACTGAAGTTTTGCTGTGGCGGCTGCGAGTTGAACGACGGCCGCCCCGGTTCACGCCAGCCGCCATTCGACGGGGCTGCGCTTTGAGTCGGAGCAGGCTGTGGATCACGGGAAGCGCCACCGAAGATGCTCGACAAAAAGCCACCGCTGCTCGGTGCCGGAGCCTGAGCCTTGGCCGATTGCAGTTCAGCCTGCAATTGCTGGATTTGTTGAGTGAGTTGCTTGTTCTGTTCGTCAAGGCTCTTGATCGCAGCCTCTTGCACCAGAATCGCCTGGGTCATGAAATAGCCCGCCGCTGGCTGGCGAGTCTGGTGTTCCTTGATCCGTGCTTCGGCTTGGGCGTCGCGCGGGGCTGAATCCGTTTCGGCCTGTTGCAGCCGGGAAAACAGTCCATCGATCAGGGTTTGTTCTTCGCTGTTCATGGCGACCTCATAGATTGCCGGGAATATCGTCGCCCTCATCCACGGTGGACAAGGTGCTCACCAGTAATGGGGCTGATACAGGATGTTTCAATGACCTTTACCGAACGTTTACGTTTGCGCCCCAAAGGGGTTCATCGGTTAAAGTGACGCACCTGCTTTCGACCTGCGATACCGACTGATGAATCCGTTCGATGTACTGCGTGACTCTCTGTATTTCTTCAAGCGCAATCTGCGCCAGATCGTGCAGCTGTGCCTGCCGCTGGTGATTGTCGAGGCGCTGCTGCAACAAGTGGTCGACCACTCCACGGAGCCGGACAGTTTCCCCGGCATCAGTGTGATTGTCGGCCTACTGGTGTATCCGCTGTACACCGCCGCGCTGATCCTGTTTCTCGATGCCCGCAGCCGTGGCGAAACGCCGCGCACCCGCGACTTGCTGGCGACCTCTGCAACCCTGTGGCCACGCTTCGCCGTGCTGACCGCCCTCAACACACTGCTGATCCTGATTGGCCTGTCGCTGTATTTCCTGCCGGGGATCTGGCTGATGGTGACGCTGGCGTTCGGCGAGTACCTGCTGGTGCTGCGCGGCCTGGCACCGCTGGCGGCGATGAAGGAAAGCCTGCGCCTGACCCGCGGAAACTTCCTGCGCATTCTGGTGTGCATTCTGTGCGTGATGGGCCCGCTGTGGGTGCTCAAGGGGGCGACGTTGGCGGTTTACCCTGATCCACAGAACCCGGTGATCTCGCTGCTGATCGACAGCGCCCACAGCTTCCTGCAACTGTTCACCAGCGTGGTGGTGTTCCGTTTGTTCATGCTGATTAGCGATGCACCGGAGAAAGCTGACGGAGCGCTCTGAGCGCTCTACCCTTGGGCTTGGGCGCTGCTCTCGGTTATGCTCGAGGTCAATTTTGTAACGCTATAAGCCGAGCCATGACCCGTCTACTGCGCTACACCCTGCTGGGCCTGCTGATTGCCATTGGCCTGATTGCTTTGCTGATCTGCAGCCTGACCTGGCGCCCCCAGGCCAAGGAAGCGCTGCCGGTCAGTTGCAACACCCAGGCGCCGACGCTGGTGCCCGGCCAGGCGCTAACGGTGATGACCTGGAACGTCCAGTACCTGGCAGGCAAGCGCTACGTGTTCTGGAACGATCTGGCTGCAGGAAAAGACGAGCGCCCTACGCCTGAAGACATGGCCTTCAGCCTCGACGAAGTGGCGCGGGTGATTCGCGACGAGCAACCGGACATCGTGCTGTTGCAGGAACTCGATGACGGCGCCAAGGCCAGTGACTACCAGAACCAGTTCAAATTGCTTCAGGATCGAGTCACTGACCTGTATCCCTGCAGCGCGCAAGCCTTCGACTGGAAAGCCGACTTCGTGCCTGAATCGCCCATCTACGGCAGCGTTGGCCGGCAATTGGCAACCCTGAGCCGCTACCAGATCGAACACGCCGAACGCCTGCAATTACCGGTCGCACCGGCCAATTTCATCAGCCGTCAGTTCAAGCCGAAAAACGCCTTGCTGGTCACTCACCTGCCATTGAGCAATGGCGGCCAAATGGCCGTGTTCAATACCCATCTGGAACGTGCCACGCCCCCGCTCGACGAAACCTTGCAACGCCAGGTGACAGCCGTGGCCAAGGTCCTCGACAAGTACGAAAGCCGCGGCACGCCGTGGTTGATCGGTGGCGACTTCAACCTGTTGCCGTTGGGCCAGTATCGACGCCTGCCCGCCGAGCAACGCACGCCCTACTCCGCCGACAGCGCGCTGCATGTGCTGTGGGACAAATACCCGATGATCCCCACCAACAACGAAGCCAGCGGTATCGACCGGGCACAATGGCTGACCCACTACCCGAATGACCCGGGCTTGAACGGCCCGGACCGGACCGTCGACTACCTGTTTTACAGCCCGCACATCAAACGAGTCGAGGCAAGGGTGAGGCAGGACGATACGTTGCGCATTTCCGATCACTTGCCGGTGATTGCGCGGTTTCTGTTGCCGGCAGCGCCTTAGGTCAAAAGCTTCGCGAGCAAGCCCGCTCCCACACTGGATCTCGGTGGTACACAAATGCTGTATTCACTGAAGATCTAATGTGGGAGCGGGCTTGCTCGCGAATGCCGCACCATTGATGCCACTGACTACTTACGCGGTTTGATCCGCGCCGTCGCCTCGGCCACCAGCGGATCATCCGGCCAGTAGTGCTTCGGATACCGCCCCTTCAAATCCTTCTTCACCTCGGCATACGTACTGCGCCAGAAGTTCGCCAGGTCCTGCGTCACCTGCACCGGTCGCCGCGCCGGGGACAGCAGATGAAGCTTGACCACTTGCCGGCCACCGGCAATGCGCGGGGTCTCGGCCAAGCCGAACAACTCCTGCAAACGCACCGCCAGAATCGGCGGCTGTTCGCTGTAATCCAGACGAATCGATGAACCCGACGGCACGCTCAAATGATGCGGTGCAAGTTCTTCGAGCCGTTGCGGCAGCGGCCACGGCAACAAGTTATGAACGATGTTCGACAGGTCCAGATTGGCGAAGTGACTAAGTCGCGAGACTTTGCCCAGATACGGCATCAGCCAATGCTCGAGGCTTTTGAGCAATGCAGCATCGCTGACATCCGGCCATTCACTCTGCTCCTTACTGCCGAGATCCAACTGACGCAACAACGCAACCCGCGCCTGCCACTGACGCAGCTCTGGCGTCCAGGGCAACAGCTCCAGGCCTTTACGCCGCACCAGATTCACCAACGCCTGACTGCGAGCGCTTTCATCGAGCCCGGTCAGCGGTTCGCGGCTGAGGATCAATTCGCCGACCTTGCGCTGACGCTCGGCCCGCAGCACGCCTTCGCGCTCATCCCAATCCAGTTGATCGACGCAACGCACCTGCTCGGCCAACACCGAATCGAACAACGCCGGATCGAAATCCGTCGCCAGATAAATCCGTTCTTCACGCTGGCCCTGGCGACTGCCCAGATCAGCGATCACCAGCCACGGTTGCTTCATCAGGCTGTCTGCCTCGGCGAACAACGCTGCGCGACCGTTGGCCAGACGATACTCCGCGCCACCGGCACGACGCTGTTGCGCAACCCGGTCGGGATAAGCCAACGCCAGCAACGCGCCGAGCCAGCGCGGATGTTCAGGATCGCTGACCGGCTCCGACGCTTTGCCCCGCAGGTAACCGCGATACTGCCGCGCCAGTTGCCGAGCCCGTTGAACACCGCCCTGGGCACCACGAGCAGCCCGCTCTTCGCCGGACAGCAGCACCAGTCGACTGTGCAGATCCGCGCCGGCACCACGCAAGATATCCCGTTCACCGAGCAGTGCCGCGACATTGCAGGCCATGTCGGCGAGACCGAGCGCCTGGCCACGTAACAGCAAATGAGCGATCCGTGGATGGGCCGGCAGTTCAGCCATGGCCTGACCGTGACGGGTCAGCGCCTCGCCCTCCAGCGCTCCCAAACGTTCAAGCAGATCCTGAGCCTGTGCATAAGCCGCTGCGGGCGGGACATCGAGCCAAACCAACTGACCCGGCGTCACGCCCCAACGCCCCAGTTGCAAGGCCAGTCCGGCGAGGTCCGCCGAGAGAATTTCCGCACTGGCGTAAGCCGCCAGTTGCTCATGCTGATCCTGCGACCACAGGCGATAACACACGCCGGGCTCCAAACGCCCTGCCCGACCTGCGCGCTGCGTGGCGCTGGCTTTGGAAATCCGCTGAGTATCCAGGCGAGTCATGCCGCTGCCGGGGTCGAAACGCGGCACTCGCGCCAGCCCGGCATCGATCACCACGCGCACACCGTTGATAGTCAGGCTGGTCTCGGCGATGTTGGTCGCCAGCACCACTTTGCGTTTGCCGGCGGGCGCCGGATCGATCGCGGCGCGTTGGGCGGCGAGGTCCAATTCACCGTGCAACGGGCAGAGCAGAACCTGTGTGCTATCGTCCAGCGCATCGGCGAGTTGTTGATGCACCCGACGAATTTCCGCCTGCCCCGGCAGGAACACCAGCAGGCTGCCGGTCTCATCGTTCAGCGCGTCGAGAATGGTCTGCACCACCCTTGGCTCGATAAATTCACCGGGCTGAAACGGTCGCCCCCAACGCATCGCCACCGGGTACATGCGACCTTCGCTGCGCAGGATTGGCGCATCATCGAGCAACCCGGCCAGGCGTTCACCTTCCAGGGTTGCCGACATCAACAGAATTTTCAGCGGTTGGTCGTCGCGAAACAACTCGCGGCCATTGAGGCTCAGGGCCAACGCCAGATCGGCGTCGAGACTGCGTTCGTGGAATTCGTCAAAGATCAGCAGGCCCACGCCTTCGAGCGCCGGGTCGTCTTGCAAGCGCCGGGTGAGGATACCTTCAGTGACCACTTCGATGCGGGTGTCGGGGCCGACTTTGCTGTCGAGACGAATGCGGTAGCCAACGGTTTCGCCAACCTTCTCACCCAGCTCACTGGCCAACCGCTCCGCCGCCGCCCGTGCGGCCAAGCGGCGCGGTTCGAGCATCAGAATGGTCTGCCCGGCCAGCCATGGCTCGTTGAGCAAGGCCAAGGGCACGCGGGTGGTTTTACCGGCGCCGGGCGGTGCTTCGAGCACGGCTTCGTGGCGTGTAGCGAGGGCTTCACGCAGGGCGGGTAAAACTTCATCAATCGGCAAAGAAATCATGCTGGCTCCCAAACAGAGGGCCGAGTATAACGGCGTTCGGCGCGGTCCTAATTCATATAGACGTCCCTTCGTTTCCAGATAACCCAGGAGATTTCACATGCGTGCTCCCTTTCGCTTGATCGGCGGTGTATTGGTCGCGACTTTGCTGACCCAAATGACCGCCTGCGGCACGATTTTCTACCCCGATCGTCGCGGGCAGATCGATGGCAAGATCGACCCGGTCATCGTCGCGCTGGATGCCGTGGGCCTGCTGTTTTACATCATCCCAGGCCTGATCGCCTTTGCGGTGGACTTCGCCACGGGCGCCATTTACTTCGAACCGGGCCGCACTGCTCAGGTGGCCCCGGAAAAACTCAAGGAAGCCATCGGCGCCGACGGCAAGGTCGATAACCACAAGTTGCAGACTATTCTGGAAAGTGAACTGGGCCGCAGCTTCCCACTGGACGATCCACGTCTGATCCAGCACAAGGGCAGCACCCAGCAACTGGCCATGTTTGGCCTGCAACCGGCCGCGTAATCGGTGCACCAAAAAGGAAAAGCCGCACTTATGACCAGCAGTACCGAACACGCCCGCCTGCTACGGCTGGCGACGCGCGCCTCGGTGGCGGTGGCGTGCATCTTGATCGTCGCCAAAGCCATCGCCTGGTGGTTGAGCGGTTCGGTGAGCATGCTCGCCGGGCTGACCGATTCTGCACTCGATGGCGTCAGCTCGCTGCTCAATCTGCTGGCCGTGCATTACGCCTTGCGCCCGGCCGACGACGATCATCGGTACGGGCATGGCAAGGCCGAATCATTGGCGGGCATGGCTCAGGCGCTGTTCATTGGCGGCAGTGCCGTGCTGATTGCCTTGCAGGCGATCGAACGGTTGAAACATCCGGAGCCGATAGGTGCTGCGTGGCTCAGCATCGGGGTGATTGTGTTCTCCCTCGCCCTGACCGTGGCCCTGCTGATGTTGCAACATCGGGTGATCAAGGCAACCGGTTCTAACGTCGTGAGTGCCGACTCCTTGCATTACCGCTCAGACTTGCTGCTCAACGGCAGCATTCTGGTGGCGCTGGTGTTGGCCGGGTTTGGCTGGCATCAAGTCGACCCCTGGTTCGGATTGGGGATCGCCGCCTACATCCTCTGGAGCGCCATTCATATCGCCCGAGAGAGTTTTGCCGTGCTGATGGATGAAGAGCTGCCGCCGGGTGTCAGCCAGCACATGCTTGAACTGGCCTGCAGCGTGCCGGGGGTTTTGGGCGCCCACGATCTGCGCACACGAATCTCCGGCAACCAGTGGTTTGTGCAATTGCATCTGGAGTTGCCGGGAGAGCTGACGCTGTCAGTCGCCCACGGCATCAGCGATCAAGCCGCCGATGCAATTCACGCTGCTTACCCGCGAGCCGAAGTGCTGGTGCACGCCGACCCGCAGGAAGTGGTGAACGCCGCCGGGGCTCAGTAGCTCACCTGATAACCGCGACTGCTCAGGCAGTTGCCCTGGGCCTGTCGGTAGACTTGCACCACCGACGGGGCCGGTTGATAGGTGACGGCACGCGGATCGAAACCGCTCTGCTCCACGGCCCAGCGATAACACTCGTAACCGTCCCGACTGACCTCCTCCGGCGACTGGCCGTTGGCCGGATACGCCACCACGTCATAACCACTGCTCACCGGTTGCGGCTGCACCGGTGGTTCGACCACGACGTAATCCCGAGTGCTCTCCTGATAGGCGTAATACGCGCCGGCCGCCAGGAACAACAGCGCACCGCCGATCCACACTTCACGCGCGTAATCGGGCAAATAGCTGACCCGAATCCCGCGAGGTGGCTGAACCACCACGTAACGCGGGCCTTGCGGGCGATACCAATAACCACCGGAATAGAAATAATCCTGGCCACGATACGGCACGCGGTAGTTGCGCTCCGGGAAGCGGTCGATCACGTACCCCGGGCGATACTGTGGGCCGGGGCCCCAGCCATTGCCGCGCCCATCCGGGCGACCGGGCCAGCGACGATCATCATGACGTGAGCCCTGCCCGCCACTCTGCCAGTGCTGGTTGTCATAGTTGCGCGGCTGCTCGTCCTGATAGTAGCCACGCCGGGGTTCCTGGGTCTGGCGCACGGTGTCGGGCCGGCCCTGAATTGGCAGATTGTTACTGGGTTGTTGCGGCGGTCGGCCCTGAACATTGGGATCGTGCGACGGACGGTTCTGACGCTCGCCGCCCTGATTCTGGTCGTGGAGCTCGAACTGGCGGCTGTTGTCACCACGAATGATTTCGTTGTTCTGCCGGTGTGGCTGATTGTTACTGTCATGCCCCTGACCTTTGCCCTGATGATCCGGCCCGCGTTGGCCGCCATCAGGCCCACGGATTTGCGGCTCATCGGCCAGCGATTGCGCAGTGACACTCACACATAGCAAACCAACACCGGCCAAACGCCAGATGCGCGACTTCATGCTTTTCCTCACTGCGGGTTAGGGCCTGTACGTAAGACTGGGAAAGCACAGGCCGGTTCTGCAACAGGTTATCAGTCACGCAACTTATTTATTGAGGGTCGCCCATAAATTCCGGGCAAGAAAAAAGGGAGACCCGTCGGCCTCCCTTTGAGAACTTCGTCCGTGCTCGACGCTTATGACGTCGGCTCACCTCACGCCGTCTTCTGGACAGTGTGTAGCTCGGGGGTCGACACATCCCCGGTGGGGGTGGCGACCGCAGCTGGCCTGATTGGGCGAGCCGCACTGGACTGTTTGTCCGAGCAGTGATTCTGGTGATAAGAATAGGCCCGGAGCACCGGCAGAGGATTGCGAAGATTGCTCAAATAAACATCACTTGCGCAATTTTTAACTCAGGATAGATAATCCGCCGCAATAGTTATGACAAAGGCCTGATTGATGAGCAAACTCGACCGATACGACCTGAGCATTTTGGCTGAATTACAGCGCGACGCGCGCATCTCCAATCAGGAGCTGGCCGAACGCATCGGCCTGTCGCCTTCGCCTTGCTCGCGGCGGGTCAAGCAGCTGGAAGACGACGGTTACATCACCCGCCAGGTCGCCCTGCTGGACCGCAAGATGCTCGGCCTGAGCCTGACCGCCTACGTGCTGATCGGCATGGACCGCCATACTCCCGAGCGGTTCGAGAACTTCGAAGCCGCCATTCGCACCTTGCCGCAGGTGCTGGAATGCAGCCTGGTGACGGGGATGGATGCCGATTATCAGCTCAAGGTGGTGGTGCCGGACATGGACCACTATCAGAAACTGCTGCTGGGGCATCTCACCCGGATTGAAGGGGTGACCAGTGTGCGGTCGAGTTTTGTGCTTAATCAGGTGCTCAACAGTACCGAGTTGCCGCTGACTCATCTGCGCAGCTGAGGACGCCTTCGCGAGCAAGCCCGCTCCCACAGGGGAATGCATTCCAAATGTGGGAGCGGGCTTGCTCGCGAAGGCGCCGGAACAGGCGACGAATGACTGCGACACACCGACGCAGGTCAATACTCCGCCAATTCGTCGTGGCGTATACTCCAGCGCCTTTTAGCCCCGCCCACGCTGGAGATGTTCAATGGATCCTGCAGTACTCGAAGAGTGGATGATGACTGGACTGGTCAGCATCCTGATCATTTTCATG
Source organism: Pseudomonas sp. PDM24 (assembly GCF_019218905.1). Lineage (NCBI taxonomy): Bacteria > Pseudomonadati > Pseudomonadota > Gammaproteobacteria > Pseudomonadales > Pseudomonadaceae > Pseudomonas > Pseudomonas sp. PDM24. The sequence goes on from NZ_JAHUWR010000008.1 coordinate 166,466, forward strand.
GGTTTCATCGTCTGGGATCTGGCGAAAAAATCCAAGGCCGGGCGCTTCGGCTCGTTCATTCTGTTCTTCGTACTAGGGCTGGGCGTGGCCGCGTTCGTGATCAAAAGCGTGGTCATCGGCCTGATCGAATCCGGCACTCTATAAGCGCGCCGGCACTTCCTTCCACTGGCCCTGATCGAGCCCTTCGATCGACCAGTCACCGATTCTGACCCGCACCAGACGCAACGTCGGCAAGCCGACCGCCGCAGTCATGCGTCGTACCTGACGGTTGCGGCCTTCGCGAATCACCAGTTCCAGCCAACTGGTCGGCACGCTTTTACGAAAGCGCACTGGCGGGTTGCGCGGCCACAGTTCAGGCTCATCCAATTGCCGCGCTTCAGCCGGCAACGTCATGCCGTCGTTCAGCTCGACGCCATCGCGCAATCGCTGCAACTGCTCGGCGGTTGGCTCACCTTCCACTTGCACCCAGTAAGTCTTGGCCAGTTTGTGTTTCGGGTCGGCAATTCGCGCCTGAAGCTGGCCGTCGTTGGTCAGCAACAGCAAGCCTTCGCTGTCGCGGTCCAGCCGCCCTGCCGGGTAGATTCCCGGAATCTCGATGAAATCCTTGAGCGTCGCCCGCCCTTCGCCGTCGCTGAATTGCGTCAGCACATCAAAAGGTTTGTTGAACAGAATCAGCTTCGGCTCGGCCGGCGGCGCTTTGGCGACACGGCGCGGGGCTGATTGCGGGTTGTTCGCGCCAGGGCGGCGAGAGACGGGACGTTGTGGACGAGACATGAGGAAAGGAACATCTAACGGTCAGGGCTGCTAATGCTAGTGCCCTGACCGCCAAATGACCATGACAACTCTCGATCAGCGGAACGGCGGCTCGTCGAAGCTGCGCAGTTTGCGCGAGTGCAGCGAGTTGAGCTCGGTGCGCAACAGATCCACCGCTTCGATGCCGATCTTCAAGTGCTGGCTGACCGCGCGTTCATAGAAAGCGTTGGCCGAACCCGGCAGTTTGATTTCGCTGTGCAACGGTTTATCCGATACGCAGAGCAACGTGCCGTACGGCACCCGCAAGCGATAACCCTGGGCGGCGATGGTGCCACTTTCCATGTCCACCGCCACAGCGCGGGACAGGTTGATCAGCGGACGTTCCTGCGCCCAGCGCAGCTCCCAGTTACGGTCGTCGTAGGTCAACACGGTGCCGGTACGCAGACGCTTCTTCAGCTCGTCGCCCTTCTCACCGGTGATGTTGGCCGCCGCTTGCTGCAACGCCATCTGCACTTCAGCCAGGGCCGGAATCGGAATGTTCGGCGGCACGACGCGATCGAGAATCCCGTCGCGGCGCATGTAAGCGTGGGCCAGCACGTAGTCGCCAATGGTCTGCGACTGACGCAAGCCGCCACAGTGACCAATCATCAGCCAGCAATGCGGACGCAGCACCGCCAGGTGGTCGGTGATGTTCTTGGCGTTGGACGGGCCGACGCCAATGTTCACCAGGGTCACGCCATGGCCGTCGCTGGCGATCAGGTGATAGGCCGGCATCTGGTAACGGTGCCAGACCACGCCCGCGGCAATCGCCGACGCTTCGCCATGGTCCATGCTCTTTTCGATGATCACGTTGCCGGGCAACACCATGCGCACAAAACGCGGGTCGTTGCGCAGTTGCTCCAGGCCATGAACGATGAACTGGTCGACGTAGCGGTGGTAGTTGGTCAGCAGAATCCACGGCTGCACATGGCGCCAGTCGCTGCCGGTGTAATGCACCAGTCGGCGCAGGGAGAAGTCCACCCGCGCGGCGTCGAACAGGGCCAGTGGCAACGGGTCGGTGTTTTCCCAGTCGTACAAGCCATCGGCGATGCCATCGGTGGCGGCCGACAAATCCGTACTCGGGAACACTCGCGCCAGCACTGCCGCCGTAACGCCGGAACCGGCCAGCTCATCGCCCTGCTCGACCACGTACGGATAAGGAATGTTCTGCTGGCTGACGCCGACTTCCACGGTCACGGTGAAGTCGTGCATCAACGGGACGAGTTGTTCCAGCAGGTATTTGCGGAAAGCCCGGGGATGGGTGACGGTGACGCTGTAGGTTCCCGGCAGTTGAACCTTGGCATAGGCGCGAGTGGTCTGTGGGACTTCGCCCTGGCAAAGGTAGGTCAGACGCAACTCGGGATAACGAAACAGAGCCCGCTGTTCAGCGTCCGGTTCGACGCGATCCTTGAGATAACGCTTGAGCGCCTGATTCAGCGCGGTGGTTGCACGCTCGTGCAAGGCAGCAAGCCGATCCACGGCTTGCTCGGCGGTTTGAACGACAATAAACGCTTCGGTCACGATCAGCTTCCTGTGTTCTGACTTGCAGACCTTCATCTTGCCTGCATCATCGCTTCACGGGAACCCTGTGGGAGCGGGCTTGCTCGCGAATGCGGTTTACCATTCAACAATGATGTTGACTGACAGGCCGCATTCGCGAGCAAGCCCGCTCCCACATTTATTTGCGTCGATCACAAAGGAGTGGTCAGAATCCTTGCGGCGTCGACCGGGCAACAATCGCTTCCACATCCAGCCCGCGCGGCAATGTTCCATACACCCGACCGGCCGAACCCAGACGGCTGGCGATAAAAGCATCACTGACCGCCGCATTCCCCGCCTCCAGCAACAACTTGGCCTGAAGCCCCAAGGCAATGTCTTCGGTGAGCTGGCGGGCGCGGTATTGAATGTCGTCGGTGTCCTTGAACGCCGCCTGCAATTGGCTGATGTGTGCGGCCAGGCGTTTGTCGCCATGACCGTCGCCCAACTCGCTGAACAGCACATCAAGCACACCCTGCTCTTTCGACAATGCGCGTAATACGTCGAGGCATTGCACGTTGCCGGAACCTTCCCACGTCGAGTTGACCGGGGCCTCACGGTACAGACGCGGCAGGATGCTTTCTTCGACATAACCGGCGCCGCCCATGCATTCGGCAGCCTCATTGATCATCGCGGGCGCGCGTTTGCAGATCCAGTACTTGCCCACCGCCGTCACCAGTCGGGCGAATTTCGCTTCGTGATTGTCATCCAGATGATCCAGCGCCCGGCCCATGCGAAAACTCAAAGCCAACGCCGCTTCGCTTTCCAGGGCCAGGTCGGCCAGCACGTTTTGCATCAAGGGTTGCTCGCTGAGCAATTTGCCTGCGACCTTGCGGTGGGCGCAGTGATGGCTGGCCTGGGTCAGGGCCTGGCGCATCAGCGCACTGGAGCCGACCATGCAATCGAAGCGGGTCATGGCGACCATTTCGATGATGGTTGGAACACCCCGGCCCTCTTCGCCGACCATCCAGGCCAGGGCGCCACGGAACTCCACCTCGCTGGAGGCATTGGACCAGTTGCCGAGTTTGTTTTTCAGCCGCTGTATGTAGAACTGATTGCGTGTGTCGTCCGGGCGATGACGCGGCAGCAGGAAACAGGTCAAGCCTTTGTCGGTCTGGGCCAAGGTCAGGAAGGCGTCGCACATCGGCGCCGAGCAAAACCACTTATGGCCCACCAGTTCATACGCCTGACCGGGACCGCTGGCGCCGACCGGATACGCCTTGGTGGTGTTGGCCCGCACGTCGGTGCCGCCCTGTTTCTCGGTCATGGCCATGCCGATAGTGACCCCGGCCTTGTGGGCCATGCCGACGTTGCGCGGGTCGTATTCGGTGGCGAGGATTTTCGGCAGCCATTGTTCGGCCAGATCCGGTTGCAGGCGCATCGCCGGGACGCTGGCGAAGGTCATGGTCAGCGGGCAACCACTGCCGGCTTCAGCCTGACTGTGTAAATAGGTCATGGATGCACGGGCAACGTGGGCGCCCGATTGCGGGTCGGTCCAGGGCAAGCTTGTCAGGCCATGCTCCACCGCCGTGCGCATCAATTCGTGGTAGGCGGGATGAAACTCCACCAGATCGATGCGATGACCGTAGCGGTCATGACTGACGAACACCGGTTTGTTCTGATTGGCCGCAAACCCCGCCTCCATCAGCGGCCCGCCGGCCAATGCGCCATAAGCGTCAATTCGCGACTCGGCCCAACCGGCATCGAAACGCCGCGACCACTCCTGCAAAGGCAGGTCGATGCGATAGAGGTTGGCGCCGTCCAGCGACGGCGGCTGATTGGTGACTTCGTGGGTTTCGGCGAACTGATGCAGGTTCATGACGGGGCTCCTTTGGTCAGCCAAGGGACTTTCAGTTAAGCACCGCCCCGAGGTTGAACAAAGTGGCATATCTGCCTAACTGTCGGCGCTTTCGCCTTGCCCTGGACAGAGCACCCGCCGATAGAGCGCCGCCTGTAAATCTTCGAATTTCACCGGTTTGCTCAGGTAGTCGAGCAAGGTGTCGCTTGGGCAGTAGGCTCGATCCGCACTCTGGGCGATCATGAACACGGGTAACTCGGCACAACCCGGCAAGGCGCGGATCCGACCGCAGATCGAGACGCCATCCAGTGGCGGCAGCTGACAGTCGAGCAGCGCCGCATCAACGGTTTCACGCTGCAAGAGATCGAGCGCCGCGACGCCGCTGTCAGCGGTGCGCACGCGGAACCCAAGCTTGAGCAACATGCCACGCATCACCAATTGATTGATGCTGTTGTCATCGACCAGCAACACCGTGCAGTCCTGAGGCAAACGCAGGCCGGTGGTTTGCCGGGTGATTGCGGGTGCAGATTCCACCACCGGCAACGGCAGCTCGAACTCGACGTCCAGTTGAAAGCGACTGCCGCGACCCGGTTCCGAGCGATGGCTCAGGCGCCCGCCGAGCAATTCGACCAGTTGCCGACAAATGGCCAGGCCAACACCCAAACCACCGTATTCACGGGTCATCGAGCCGTCGACCTGAAAAAAGCGTTGATACAGCGTTGCCTCGTCCAAATCGGTGAAGCCAATGCCGGTATCGATCACCGCAAAGGACAGCGCCAGCCGATCGGGCGCTACCGGTTTACCCGTCACCCGCAGCGCCAATCCGCCGACCCGGGTGAATTTGATCGCGTTATCCAGCAGGCATTCCAGGCATTGCGTCAGCTTGCCGCTGTCGCCGTGCAAACGATCCGGCAGCCCGGATGTCACCTCGACCTTGAAGTCCAGCGACTTGCTCGCCGCATTGCCATCGAACTGCAGACGCAAGGCCTCGACCACACCGCGCAAACTGAAGGTGTCCGGATAGACCTTGAGTTTGCCGGCCTGCAATTCGGTCAGGGTGAGGATGCCGTTGACCATGCGCATCATGTCCCGCGCCGAACCTGCAGCCGTTTGCTGATATTGCTCCATCTCAGGGTTCATCTCGACGGTTTGCATCAACTCCAGCGAACCGATTACACCATTCATGGGCGTGCGCAGTTCGTGGGTCAGGGTGGCGAGGAATTCGTCCTTGAGCTTGTTGCTGTGAGCCAGTTGCTGGTTCAACACTTCGAGCTTCTGACCGGCATCAAACAGCGTTTGCGCCTGTTGCTCGCGCATGGCGTTGATGCGATCGGCCAGGGCCAGGGACAGCAGCGCCACTTCGATCGCCGAGCCGATCTGGCTGGCGTACATGGTCAGGAATACGTTGGGCAAATAACCCAGCACCATCAGGGTGTTGACCACACCACCGAGCAGGAACGCCGACCAGGCAATGATGAAATACCGCGCGACCCGCAGGCCACGCCACCAGGCGAAAATCCCGGCGGCGAAAATCACCACGGTGAAAACCAACGCCAGCAACGTCGCCAGACGCAGGGCCAGGGCGTAATTGGTCATTAATGACAACCCGACCACCAGCGCACTGAACGCAATCAACGCCAGCAGCAAACGGTCGAGCCAGCGACTGTGGGTGGCCGTCTGCAAGAAGCTGCGGGCGAACTGGCTGCCGAACAATCCCGAACAGCCGATGAAGAACGGCGTCGCGGCGTTGGCCCACCAAGGGTTGTTCGGCCAGAAATACTCCACGGCCGCGCCATTCACTGACAGCTGATACAAGCCGAACGAGGCGATATAGACGATGTAATAGAAGTAGCTGGTGTCGCGCACGCTGAGAAAGATGAACAGGTTGTAGACCAGCATCCCCAGCAACACACCATAAATCAGCCCCAGCACATAAAGCCGCACCGGCTGCTCTTCGAGGTAAGCGGTGCTTGACCACAAGGTGACGGGCGCCTGAATCGAGCCTTGGCTTTGCAGGCGCAAATACACGGTTTGCGCCTGCTCGGGCGCAAAGTTCAGACCAAACAGATAGTTGTTCTGGCGGATCTCGCGAGTGGCGAACGGAAACGCATCGCCGGTCTGTCGGACCAATTGATAGTCACCGCCAGCATCGGCCAAGTACAGATCAAGGTGATCGAGAGGCGGATAAGCCAGTTCCAGCAACCAGGTCCGTTGCGCCGACGGGTTGGTCGGGCGGTACTGCAAATCGATTTTCAGCCAGAACGCCGAACGCGAATAACCGGCGTTCAGGGTGGCTTTATCATGAGGCTTGAACTGCCCGGCCGCCGCTTGCGCACGGACATCGGCGATGGTCGCCTGACCGCCCGCGTCTTCATAAACCTGCATCGTTCGGCCCAGGGGAAGGCTCTGGGTGAACTCGTCGAATTCGACGGCGCTCGCCAGGAGGGGCAAGCACAACAGCAACATCAGCAAATAGCGCATTTAAGCCCCAGCGTGGCCTGTCCGGTTCTGTCAGGAAGCCCCCCATTCCTTTTGAGTAGACGTAAAACCGGTATTACCTGTTATTGGTTTGGATCCACTCTAGCATAGCCGTTGATGGCCATTGAACACCATTGAAATTTTTCCTGAAAAGGCTCTAGAACAAGCGTTCCAGCTCTATACATTGAGTTAGAGCTGTTGGCTTGGTCAGGTTGTGACAAGGGTACCCGGCACACATCCCTCTGTAGCAGCTGCCGAAGGCTGCGTTCAACGGCGAAGCCGTTGCAAAATCAATCACCGCAGTGCATCAGGCTAACCGTGAACACAGGCTTGACGACCGCTACGCGGCCGAACGCAGCCTTCGGCAGCTGCTACAGGGACCGCGTCACGGTTCACGGGCCGACACCCGAAAAAACATGTTTGGTGGTAAGCTCGCGCACCATGAATATCTACAGCTCTCGCCCCGTTGTCCTCTGTCTCTCCGGCCACGACCCTAGTGGTGGCGCCGGCTTGCAGGCAGATATCGAAGCCCTGCTCGCTCAGGGTTGTCATGCGGCTCCGGCCGTCACCGCCCTGACGGTGCAAGACACCGTCAACGTCACTGACTTCCGCGTTCTCGATCGCGAGTGGGTGTTGGCCCAGGCCAACGCCGTGCTCAATGACTCCGAAGTCGCCGCCGTCAAACTGGGCATGCTCGGTTCCCTGGAAATGGTCGACACCGTGGTCGAACTGCTTTCAGCACACCCGCATTTGCCGGTGGTCTGCGACCCGGTGCTGCGCGCCGGCGGCGGTGGACGACTGGGCAAAGACGAAGTCGGCTACGCCATGCGCGAACGCCTGTTGCCGCTGTCGATCATTGCCACCCCCAACCTTCCCGAAGCTCGCATTCTCGCCGAACTGCCCGAAGGCACCGCGGACGAGTGCGCTGAAAAACTTCTGCCATTCGTCAAACACCTGCTGATCACCGGCGGTCATGGCGACGAACACGAAATACACAATCGCCTGTACAGCCGCGACGGTCGCCGCGAAACCTTTACCTGCCAGCGCCTGCCCGGCAGTTATCACGGTTCCGGTTGCACGCTGGCCAGCGCCCTCGCCGGTCGTCTGGCCCAGGGCGAACACCTCGCCAGTGCCGTAAAGAGCGCGCTTGACTACACTTGGCGCACCTTGCGTGATGCGGAGCAGCTGGGCAAAGGCCAGTTCGTGCCGCGCCGCTTGCCACTGGACTTCTGTTCGTAACGCCATGAGGCTTGTCCGATGAAACTACGTGGCCTGTACGCCATTACCGACAGCCAGTTACTGGCCGGGAAATTTCTTTCGTACGTGGAGGCGGCGCTCGAAGGCGGCGTCACCCTGCTGCAATACCGTGACAAGAGCAGCGACGAGGCCCGCCGCCTGCGCGAAGCCGAAGCCCTGCGCGATCTGTGCGAACGCTACAAGACTCATCTGATCATCAACGATGACGCCGAACTGGCCGCACGCCTGAACGTCGGCGTGCACCTGGGCCAGACCGATGGCCCGCTGATGCCGGTTCGGGCACTGCTCGGTCGTCAGGCCATCATCGGTTCGACCTGCCACGCGCAACTCGAACTCGCCGAACAAGCCGCCAAAGAAGGCGCCAGTTACGTCGCCTTCGGTCGCTTCTTCAATTCCAATACCAAACCCGGCGCACCGGCCTGCGGCCTCGAACTGCTTGATCAGGCCCGCAGCAAATTGCATCTGCCGATCTGCGCGATCGGCGGCATCACGCTGGACAACGCTGCGCCACTGGTGGCCCACGGGGTCGACTTGCTGGCGGTGGTGCATGGCCTGTTTGGCGCCGACAGCCCGGCTGAAGTGACACGCCGCGCCCGCGCCTTTAACGAATTGTTCAAATCCTGATTTTTGAGAGCCCGATCATGTCTCGTTCCGAAACCCTGTTTGCCAATGCCCAAAAACACATTCCCGGAGGCGTGAACTCGCCTGTTCGTGCGTTCAAGAGTGTTGGCGGCACGCCGCTGTTCTTCAAACACGCCGAAGGCGCCTACGTCACCGACGAAGATGACAAGCGCTATGTGGATTACGTCGGTTCCTGGGGGCCGATGATTCTCGGCCACAGCCATCCGGACGTGCTGGACGCGGTGCGCAAACAGCTGGAACACGGCCTGTCCTACGGCGCCCCGACCGCGATGGAAACCGAAATGGCCGATCTGGTCTGCTCGATCGTGCCGTCGATGGAAATGGTGCGCATGGTCAGCTCCGGCACCGAAGCGACCATGAGCGCCATCCGTCTGGCCCGTGGCTTTACCGGCCGTGACAGCATCATCAAGTTCGAAGGCTGCTACCACGGCCACTCCGACAGCCTGCTGGTCAAGGCCGGTTCCGGCGCCCTGACCCAAGGCGTACCAAGTTCGGCCGGTGTACCGGCGGCGTTCGCCAAACACACCCTGACCCTGCCGTTCAACGACATCGACGCGGTAGCAACCATGCTCGCCGAAGTCGGCCAGGACGTGGCCTGCATCATCGTCGAGCCCGTGGCCGGCAACATGAACTGCGTACCGCCGGCACCGGGCTTCCTTGAAGGCCTGCGGACCCTGTGCGACAAGCACGGCGTGGTGCTGATTTTCGACGAAGTGATGACCGGTTTCCGTGTCGCCCTCGGTGGTGCCCAAGCCCACTACGGCGTCACGCCGGACCTGAGCACCTTCGGCAAGATCATCGGTGGCGGCATGCCGGTTGGCTGCTTCGGCGGCAAACGCAAGATCATGGAGCAAATCGCGCCACTGGGGCCGGTCTACCAGGCCGGCACGTTGTCGGGTAACCCGCTGGCGATGGCGGCGGGCCTGACCACGCTGCGCCTGATCAGTCGTCCTGGTTTCCACGCCGAGCTGAGCGACTACACCAGCCGTCTGCTTGATGGTCTGCAACAGCGCGCCGACGCCGCCGGCATTCCGTTCGTGACCACTCAGGCCGGCGGCATGTTCGGTCTGTACTTCAGCGGCGCCGACGACATCGTGACCTTCGAGGATGTGATGGCCAGCGATGCCGGCCTGTTCGGGCGTTTCTTCCACCTGATGCTCGAAGGCGGCGTGTACCTGGCGCCAAGCGCCTTCGAAGCCGGTTTCACCTCGATCGCCCACGGTGAGACCGAGTTGAAACTGACACTGGACGCCGCCGAGCGTGCATTCGCCGCATTGAAATAAAGCTGCAACGCTGACGTTGGCCATTGCCAATGTCAGCTTTCACCTACATTCGCGCCCTTTTTCCTACTCATCTGCCAATAATCCCCCGCAAAGTGGGCGATATATTTCCCGTGCAGCAGAAAAACGAGTAAAGACTTTGTAAGGTTGGCCCTGCTTATTTCATAATGCGCGCTTATTGGATCCCCTCGATGGGTCCACGCGCCCCTCAGAGGTAAGTCGATTCCCATGAACCGCACCGGCCGCACCCTTGCATTGGGCTGCCTGTTGCTCCTTCAGCCCCTGCTCGCGCTCGCACAAGCAGGCGGCAACTCGTTGTTGATCCCGGCGATGGGTCGCTGCACCCTCAATACTCAGCCGCAAGACCTGACGCAAGCGCTCGCCGCCTGTCAGAAAGCGTCGGATGAAGGGGATGCGCAAGCGCAATACGAGTTGGGTGAGTTCTACTACGACGGCAAAAACGCGCCGCGCGACCTCAATCAAGCCCTGAGCTACTTCGAAAAGGCCTCGCTGCAAGGCCACGCCCAGGCGCAATTCAAACTTGGCACCATGTTCTTCCATGGCGAAGGCGTACCGGCCAATAACGTTCAGGCGTATATCGTGCTGAAAATGGCCGCGGTCAACGGCGCCGAAGAGGCGCTGGACACCGCCGACGAAGTCGCCGAAAAAATGCCCCGCGAAGATCTGGAAGTCGCTACCCAGGTACTGGGGCAAATTTTCCGTAAATACCTGATGGAATTGCAGAGCGCCGATGGGCGTACGCCGTTTTCGCCACTGCCCTGAATTCTGTGTTGGTCTTTCTGGCCTCTTCGCGGGCAAGCCTCGCTCCTACAAGGGCAGCGCGGGCCTGTAGGAGCGAGGCTTGCTCGCGAAGGGGGCGGCTCGGTCTTGAAGACTACTTCTCAGGCATCGGCATCGGAAACGGCATGACATTGCCGACCGCGCCACGGGCTTCGCTGATTTTCGGTGTGCCCAAGCGCTCGACCTCGTCGATGCGCACGATCGAATGCATCGGTACAAAACTGCGTACAACGCCTTCGAACTGAGCCTTGAGCTTCTCTTCGCTCGGATCGACGACCACTTGCGTGCGCTCGCCAAAGACGAACTCTTCCACTTCCAGGAAGCCCCACAGATCACTTTGATAGATCTGCTTGGCGTACATTTCGTACACCTGGCCCTGATTGAGGAAAATCACCTTGTAGATTGGAGCTTCACGTTTGGTCATGGTGGGCGGGTAACACATCGGGGATAAAAATGAGGGCGCGAACTATAGCATAGCCACCGGACGCGCAACGGTAGGAACCTTGGTGCATGTTCCCTATAATGCGCGGTTCTTTGAATCACGTGATGACTCTATCCATGGCCAAGAAGCTTTACATCGAAACCCACGGTTGCCAGATGAACGAGTACGACAGCTCGCGCATGGTCGATCTGCTGGGTGAACACCAGGCCCTGGAAGTCACCGCTCGCGCTGAAGACGCCGACGTGATCCTGCTCAACACCTGCTCGATCCGCGAACGCGCCCAGGACCGGGTGTATTCCCAGCTGGGTCGCTGGCGCGAATTGAAACTGGCTAACCCGGAAATGGTCATCGCCGTCGGCGGCTGCGTAGCCAGCCAGGAAGGCGCGGCCATTCGTGACCGCGCTCCGTACGTGGACGTGGTATTCGGCCCGCAGACCCTGCACCGCCTGCCGGAAATGATCGACGCCGCGCGCCTGACCAAACTGCCGCAAGTCGACGTCTCGTTCCCGGAAATCGAAAAATTCGACCACTTGCCCGAGCCGCGCATCGACGGGCCGAGCGCTTACGTGTCGGTCATGGAAGGCTGCAGCAAGTACTGCACGTTCTGCGTGGTGCCTTATACGCGCGGTGAAGAAGTCAGCCGACCGTTCGACGACGTGATTGCCGAGATCATTCACCTGGCCGAAAACGGCGTGCGCGAAGTGACCTTGCTGGGGCAGAACGTCAACGGTTATCGCGGCACCACTCATGATGGGCGCCTGGCTGATCTGGCGGAATTGATCCGGGTAGTAGCCGCTGTCGATGGCATCGACCGGATTCGCTACACTACCTCGCACCCGCTGGAATTCTCCGACAGCCTGATCCAGGCCCACGCCGACGTGCCGGAGCTGGTGAAACACCTGCATTTGCCGGTGCAATCGGGTTCCGACCGGATCCTCGCGGCGATGAAGCGCAACCACACCGCACTGGAGTACAAATCCAAACTGCGCAAGTTGCGGGCCGCCGTGCCGGGGATCTGCATCAGTTCTGACTTCATCGTCGGTTTCCCGGGCGAGACCGAAAAAGACTTCGAACAGACCATGAAGCTGATCGAAGACGTCGGTTTCGACTTTTCCTACTCGTTCGTCTATAGCCAGCGTCCGGGCACGCCGGCCGCCGATCTGGCCGACGAAACGCCGGAAGAACTGAAAAAAGAACGCTTGAACGCCCTGCAACATCGCCTCAACCAGCAAGGTTTCGAGATCAGCCGACAAATGGTGGGCTCCATTCAGCGGATTCTGGTCACCGATTATTCGAAAAAAGACCCCGGTGAACTGCAAGGCCGGACCGAGAATAATCGTATCGTCAACTTCCGCTGCGACAATCCGACCCTGATCGGCCAGTTCGCCGATGTGCGCATCGATGCCGCGCAACCGCACTCGCTGCGGGGCTCGCTGTTGTAGGAGCGAGGCTTGCCCGCGAAGGCCGCACCGCAGTCTGTCTGACGGACCGCGTTATCGTTCTTCGCGGGCAAGCCTCGCTCCTACAAGGACGGTGTTCAACATTGGTCGGTTTAAGAGCTTTCGTACCCAGGCGACTGGCGCTATCCTTGATTCATCATAATTGCCCCAGGGCGGCTAAATACGACCTTGAACGCACCCATAGAACCACATCGTTTCATCCTCGAGCCTTTTGAAGCTCGCCGCTTCGCCAATCTGTGCGGGCAATTCGACGAGCATCTGCGCTTGATCGAACAGCGCCTCGCGATCGAGATCCGCAACCGCGGAAATCAGTTCGAACTGATCGGCGAGCCCAAGCACACCACCTCCGCGGAAAACCTTCTGCGCCGCTTGTACCGGGAAACCAAAGGTACCGAGCTGTCGCCAGACATGGTTCACCTGTTCCTGCAGGAATCGGCCGTCGAGGAACTGGACAACCATTCCCCCGCCGAACCGTCCGTCGCCTTGCGCACCAAGAAAGGCATGATTCGCCCTCGCGGCTTGAATCAGGTGCGCTATGTGAAGGAAATCCTCGGTAACGACATCAACTTCGGCATCGGCCCGGCCGGTACCGGCAAGACCTATCTGGCCGTTGCCTGCGCGGTAGATGCGCTGGAACGCGAGCAGATTCGCCGTATTCTGCTGGTTCGTCCGGCGGTTGAAGCGGGCGAAAAGCTCGGCTTCCTGCCGGGTGACCTGTCGCAAAAGATCGATCCGTACCTGCGCCCGCTCTACGACGCGCTCTACGAAATGCTCGGCTTCGAATACGTGGCCAAGCTGATCGAGCGTCAAGTGATCGAAGTCGCGCCGCTGGCCTACATGCGCGGTCGTACGCTGAACAACAGTTTCATCATCCTCGACGAAAGCCAGAACACCACCGTCGAACAGATGAAGATGTTCCTGACCCGCATCGGCTTCGGCTCCACTGCGGTCATCACCGGTGACATCACCCAGGTCGACCTGCCGAAAGGCACCAAATCCGGGCTGCATCATGTGATCGAGGTGCTCAAAGACGTTCCGGGGATCAGCTTCACCCACTTCATGCCCAAGGACGTGGTGCGCCATCCGTTGGTGCAACGCATTGTCGAGGCCTATGAGCGCTTCGAAAATCGTACAGCCGACGAAACGGCGAAGCCCTCTCCCAAGGACACTCGCCCCGATGCTTGAGCTTGACCTGCAACTGGCTACCGAAGCGTCTGCCCCAAGCGAAGCCGAATTCCGCCAATGGTGCGAACTGGCCCTGCGCCAGCGTACTGCCGACTCCGAAATGACCATCCGCTTGGTCGATGAAGAGGAAGCCCGCGAACTGAACTTCACCTGGCGGCAGAAAGACTACGCCACCAACGTTTTGTCGTTTCCGGCCGATGTCCCCGATGAGTTTCTCGATATTCCCCTGCTCGGCGATCTGGTGATCTGCGTAGCGGTGGTCGAGCGCGAAGCGGCGGAACAAGGCAAGGAAATAAAGGCTCACTGGGCGCACCTGGTCATTCACGGCTGCTTGCATCTGCTTGGTTACGACCATATAGATGACGATGAAGCCGAAGAGATGGAAGCACTGGAACGAACGTTGCTTGCAGAGTTGGGTCATCCAGACCCTTATGCGGACGACGAAACAGACACATCCCCAATCGTAACAACAAAGGATTCAGAGTAATCGCTATGAGCGAAGATCGATCGAGCAACGGGCAGAAGTCATGGCTGGGTAAGCTCACCCAGGCTTTTGCCCACGAGCCGAAAAACCGCCAGGAGCTGCTGGAGCTGCTGCGCGATGCCCATCAAAACAAGTTGCTGGACAGCGAAGCGCTGGCCATCGTCGAAGGCGCCATCCAGGTTGCAGACCTGCAAGTACGGGACATCATGGTCCCGCGCTCGCAGATGATCAGCATCAAGGCGACCCAGACACCTCGCGAGTTCCTGCCGGCCGTGGTCGACTCGGCCCACTCCCGCTACCCGGTGATCGGCGAAAGCCATGATGACGTGATGGGCGTGTTGCTGGCCAAGGACTTGCTGCCGTTGATCCTCAAGGAGAACGGCGACAGCTTCAACATCAAGGACCTGCTGCGCCCGGCGACCTTCGTGCCCGAGTCCAAGCGCCTGAATGTGCTGCTGCGTGAGTTTCGCGCCAACCATAACCACATGGCCATCGTCATTGACGAATACGGCGGCGTGGCCGGTCTGGTGACCATCGAAGACGTGCTGGAACAGATCGTCGGCGACATCGAAGACGAGCACGACGTCGAAGAAGACAGCTACATCAAGCCGCTGCCCAGCGGTGACTTCCTGATCAAGGCCCTGACGCCGATCGATAACTTCAACGAGTTCTTCGACAGCGAATTCTCCGACGATGAATTCGACACCGTCGGTGGCTTGGTGATGAGCGCGTTCGGGCACTTGCCAAAACGCAACGAAATCACTGAAATCGGCGCCTATCGCTTCCGCATCCTGAACGCCGACAGCCGTCGGATTCACTTGCTGCGTCTGACACCTATTGCCCGGTAAAAATTAAGGAAAGAAATGCACTGGATGACCCGCCCCGGCTGGCCCGGTAACCTGCTGGCCGTGGCGGCCGGTGCACTCACCACTCTGGCCCTGGCGCCGTTCGATATCTGGCCGCTGGCATTGCTGGCGGTCGGTTTCTTTTATGCCGGTTTGCGCGAACTGACCCCCCGTCAGGCCTTGGGCCGTGGCTGGTGTTTCGGTTTCGGCCTGTTTGCCGCGGGCACTAGCTGGATCTACTACAGCATCCACAACTTTGGTGGCGCCTCGGTGCTGCTGGCCGGATTCTTGATGCTGCTGTTCACCGCGGCGATTGCCTGGTTCTTCGCCCTGCCCGCCTGGATTTGGGCGCGTTGGCTGCGCCGTAACGAAGCGCCTCTGGCCGATGCCTTGGCATTTGCGGCGTTGTGGGTGGGTCAGGAAGCCTTTCGCGGCTGGTTCCTTACCGGTTTCCCATGGCTCTATTCCGGCTACAGCCAGCTCGATGGCCCACTGGCCGGGCTCGCGCCGGTCGGCGGAATGTGGCTGATTTCCTTCACCCTGGCCCTGACGGCTGCGCTGATCTACAACGCTGCGCGCCTGGTACGCACTGGCCGTAAAGGCTTCATCGCTGTCGGCGTGTTACTGCTGGCAGGCCCATGGGTGGCCGGCATGGCGCTCAAGGAACATGCCTGGACCAGCCCGGCAGGCGCACCACTGAGCGTCGCGGCGATTCAGGGCAACATCGAACAAAGCATGAAGTGGGACCCCTCGCAGCTCAATGCGCAGCTGGCGCTGTACCGCGACATGAGTTTCAGTTCCAAACGCGTCGACCTGCTGATCTGGCCGGAAACGGCGGTCCCGGTGCTCAAGGAGTCCGCCGAGGGCTATCTGAACATGATGGGAAGCTTCGCCGCCGAGCGTAAATCCGCGTTGATCACCGGCGTGCCGATTCGCCAGGAACTCCATCACGAGAAGCGCTATTTCAACGGCATTACCGTCGTCGGTGAAGGCGATGGCACTTACCTGAAGCAGAAACTGGTGCCGTTCGGCGAATACGTGCCACTGCAAGAAGTCTTGCGCGGCCTGATCGCTTTCTTCGACCTGCCGATGTCCGACTTCGCCCGAGGGCCGGCCGATCAAGCGCTGCTGCAAGCCAAGGGTTATCAGATTGCGCCGTTCATCTGCTACGAAGTGGTCTACCCGGAATTCGCCGCCGGCCTCGCTGCCCGTAGCGATTTGCTGCTGACCATCAGCAACGACACCTGGTTCGGCACCTCGATCGGCCCGCTGCAACACTTGCAGATGGCGCAGATGCGCGCACTTGAAGCCGGCCGCTGGATGATCCGCGCCACCAACAACGGCGTGACCGGCCTGATCAACCCGTTTGGCCAGATCACTGTGCAGATCCCGCAGTTCGAACAAGGCATTCTGTATGGCGAAGTGGTGCCGATGCACAACCTGACGCCCTACCTGCAATGGCGTTCGTGGCCGTTGATCATCAGTTGCGTGTTGTTGTTTGGTTGGGCATTGGTGGCCAACCGGATGGCGAAAACCGTTTAAAGCTTCGCGAGCAAGCCCGCTCCCACAGTAGATCTACGGTGAACACAGTATGTATGAACACTCGAGATCCAATGTGGGAGCGGGCTTGCTCGCGAAGACGGCATCACAGGCACAACATCAATCAGCGTCAACACCGCCTCGATAAAACAACGAATACCCGATCTGCCCCACCGCCTCATTCATCAACTGCCCGCTCTGCCAGATCGATTTGAACTCCGGCATCCAGCCACCCAGCGGCCGGGCATTGTCCACGCCTAAAAACCCCACTGGCGCGGGCACTACCTCAAATCCGGCCTGCTGGAAACTCCAGACCGCTCGCGGCATGTGCCAGGCCTGAGTCACGACCACCACCCGCTTGATCCCCTCCGGCAACAACACCTGAGCGCTGAATTGCGCGTTTTCCCAGGTCGTACGGCTGCGCCCTTCCTGCCAGCGTACCGTCACGCCAAAATCATCGAGCAATGAGTCCGCCATCAGCTTCGCTTCGGTCGGTGGAGTGCCGTAATGCAGGCCGCCGCTGGTCAGAATCGGCAAGCCGGACGCCTTGGCCAGGCGCGCGGCATAGCGCTCACGTCCCAGGCCTACTCCGGTCGGCTGGTCAACGCCCCAAGCCGGATCGCCCCGCTCACGCCCTGAACCCAGCACCACGATCGCGTCCGCCCGTCGGCCCAAGGTTGCCCATTCCTCGCGCGCCAGCGGCGACTCGCGCTCCAGCGCCTTGGCACTCCACTCCACCACGACCGGCAGGCTCATCAACCAGAAGCCGCCCACGCCCAAGATGAAACACACCCCCGCCAGTCTCGGCCTTGAGCGGCGCCACCACCAGGCAAGTACCAGCAGCAGCAATAAAATGCCGGGCGGCAGAAGAAGTTGTTTAATGAAATAACGAAAAGGCATCGGGCATCTCCATAGATGCCCGAAGCCTAGGTGGGTTGACGCAACGCGACAACAAATGTGGAAGGACTTTGTTTCAAAAAACCATTTTCCATGGCTTCAAGTGCCCTTACTTGAATTGCAAAGACCGGACCTTTCCCGCGCCTTTGCCGGGTGCCTTATCCTTGAGCCAGATGATCTTGGCCGAACGCGGTGCCTCGAGTTGCTTCACTGCTGCTGACAAGCATCCCTGCGTTTCACGTTCACTACGATCCAGATAGGCCTTGACCAGTTCAAACTCTGCGGGGCTCAAACCACGCAGCTCCAGCTCCAGGGGACGCTCATCACGCAGCCGTCCGGCAGTTTTGGCCGAATCCAGCGCCATTGCGAGACGGTCTATCAGTTTTTCGTACAGCTCCGGTTTTGTAGCTTTTTGCTGTGACTCAACCATCCATCACCTCATTGAAGATAAGACTCACTCCCCTTTTAGAGCTTAGCCTCGCTGAAAAAACCGGCTGAGTGCCGCGACCAACGGCCCTCGGAGCGGGTATTGGCCACGTCCTTGCGTGTAATCAGGGTTTCCCTCGGTAGAGTGCGGTCATGTATGCTACGGCGCTTCCTGTAACTCCACTTCCAGCTCGCCTGGGCACCGAAACGCCGATTTGGCGTTATCACCGTCCAGCGTTGCATTGAAGAGGATTAGGCCACCCCTATTCAGTTCAAAAGTAGCCATGCACGAACAATATCAGCCCCGTGAAATCGAAGCCGCCGCCCAGTCATTCTGGGACGAGCAAAAGTCCTTTGAAGTCAGTGAACAGCCAGGCAAGGAGACGTTCTACTGCCTGTCGATGTTCCCTTACCCCAGCGGCAAGCTACACATGGGGCACGTGCGCAACTACACCATCGGCGACGTGATCTCCCGCTACCAGCGCATGCAAGGCAAGAACGTCCTGCAACCCATGGGTTGGGACGCCTTCGGCATGCCGGCGGAAAACGCCGCGATGAAGAACAACGTAGCGCCCGCCAAGTGGACCTACGAAAACATCGCCTACATGAAAAGCCAGCTGCGCAGCCTGGGCCTGGCGGTGGACTGGTCGCGCGAAGTGACCACCTGCAAGCCTGATTACTACCGCTGGGAACAATGGCTGTTCACTCGCCTGTTCGAAAAAGGCGTGATTTACAAAAAAAGCGGCACTGTGAACTGGGACCCGGTCGACCAGACCGTTCTGGCCAACGAGCAAGTGATCGACGGTCGCGGCTGGCGTTCCGGCGCGCTGATCGAAAAGCGCGAAATCCCGATGTACTACTTCAAGATCACCGCCTACGCGGATGAGCTGCTGGAAAGCCTCGACGAACTGACGGGCTGGCCTGAACAGGTCAAGACCATGCAGCGCAACTGGATCGGCAAATCCCGCGGCATGGAAGTGCAGTTCCCGTACAACGTCGACTCCATCGGCGAAGCCGGCGCACTGAAAGTTTTCACTACCCGTCCGGACACCCTGATGGGCGCAACCTACGTTGCGGTGGCCGCCGAACACCATCTGGCGACCCTGGCCGCGCAGAACAACCCTGAGCTGCAAGCGTTCATCGCTGAATGCAAGGGCGGCAGCGTTGCCGAAGCCGACGTCGCCACTCAAGAGAAAAAAGGCCTGCCGACCTCGCTGTTCGTCGAACACCCGCTGACCGGGGAGAAACTCCCGGTGTGGGTCGCCAACTACGTGCTGATGCATTACGGCGATGGCGCGGTCATGGCTGTTCCGGCTCACGACGAACGTGATTTCGAGTTCGCCACCAAGTACAACCTGCCGATCAAATCCGTGGTGCGCACAAGTTCCGGCGACACCAACCCGGCTCCTTGGCAGGATGCGTACGGCGAGCACGGCACGCTGATCAACTCCGGCGAATTCGACGGCCTCGACTTCGCAGGTGCGTTCGACGCCATTGAAGTGGCGCTGATCAAGAAAAACCTCGGTGCCTCGCGCACCCAGTTCCGCCTGCGTGACTGGGGCATCAGCCGTCAGCGCTACTGGGGCTGCCCGATCCCGATCATCCACTGCGACACCTGCGGTGATGTGCCGGTCCCGGAAGATCAACTGCCCGTGGTGCTGCCGGAAGACGTCGTACCGGACGGCGCCGGTTCGCCACTGGCGCGCATGCCCGAGTTCTACGAGTGCACCTGCCCGAAATGCGGCGCTGCAGCCAAGCGTGAAACCGACACCATGGACACCTTTGTCGAGTCCTCGTGGTACTACGCCCGCTACGCCTCGCCACACTATGAAGGTGGTCTGGTGGAAAAATCGGCGGCCGACCATTGGTTGCCGGTGGATCAGTACATCGGTGGCATCGAACACGCCATTCTTCACCTGCTTTATGCGCGCTTCTTCCACAAGCTGATGCGTGATGAAGGCCTGGTGAGCTCCAACGAGCCATTCAAGAACCTGCTGACCCAGGGCATGGTGATCGCCGAGACTTACTACCGTCGCGAAGCCAACGGTGCCTACACGTGGTTCAACCCGGCGGATGTCGAACTTGAACGCGACAGCAAGGCCAAGGTCATTAGCGCCAAGCTGATCGCAGACGGCCTGCCGGTGGAAATCGGTGGCACCGAGAAGATGGCCAAGTCAAAGAACAACGGCGTCGACCCACAATCGATGATTGACCAGTTCGGCGCAGACACCTGCCGCCTGTTCATGATGTTCGCCTCGCCACCCGACATGAGCGCGGAATGGTCCGACTCCGGCGTAGAGGGTTCGCACCGCTTCCTCAAGCGCGTCTGGCGCCTGGCTCAAGCGCACGTCACTCAGGGCCTGCCGGGCAAACTGGACGTCGCCAGCCTGAACGACGAGCAAAAAGCCATTCGCCGTTCGATCCACCAGGCCATCAAGCAGGCCAGCCACGACGTCGGCCAGAACCACAAATTCAACACCGCCATCGCCCAAGTGATGACGCTGATGAACGTGCTGGAAAAAGCCGCGCAAAGCACCGAACAGGATCGCGCACTGATTCACGAGGGTCTGGAAACCGTAGTCCTGCTGCTGGCTCCGATCACCCCGCACATCAGCCACGAACTGTGGCATCGCCTGGGTCACGCCGATCCGGTCATCGATGCCGGTTGGCCGGTGCTGGATGAAAGCGCCCT
This sequence comes from Pseudomonas sp. PDM24, assembly GCF_019218905.1. NCBI lineage: Bacteria > Pseudomonadati > Pseudomonadota > Gammaproteobacteria > Pseudomonadales > Pseudomonadaceae > Pseudomonas > Pseudomonas sp. PDM24. The sequence continues at coordinate 187,020 of NZ_JAHUWR010000008.1, forward strand.
GGTACAGGACAGCCTGCAGCTTGTCATTCAAGTCAACGGCAAGCTGCGCGGCCACCTCGAAATGCCGGCCAGCGCCAGCCGCGAAGAAGTCGAAGCGGCCGCACGGGCCAACGAAAACGTCCTGCGCTTCGTCGATGGCCTGACTATTCGAAAAGTGATCGTAGTGCCCGGGAAACTGGTCAATATCGTCGCCAGCTAAATTGGATCGGGCGCCAGGTGATGCCTGGCGCCGAGTAAAACCTTTCGGGCCGCTTGACCGGCCCACATGGTTTCAAGGGGAGCAACAAGATGATCAAACGCAATTTGCTGGTGATGGGCCTTGCAGTCCTGCTGAGCGCCTGCGGTTTCCAGCTGCGCGGCACCGGCACCACTGAACTGGCGATCAAGGAACTCGATCTGAGCGCCCGCAATGCCTACGGCGAAACCGTAACGCAATTGCGTCAGGTGCTGGAAAGCAGTGGCGTCAAGGTCTACAGCGGCGCACCTCACAAACTGGTGCTGACCGATGAGCAGGAAAGCCAGCGCATCCTCAGTTACGCAGGCGCCGGTCGTACTGGCGAGTACCAGATGACCATGGTGCTGAACTACGACATCCGGGGTCAGAGCAACCTGCCACTGCTGAGCGACAAGCTCGAAGTGCAGAAAGTCTTCATCCATGACGGCAACAACCTGGTGGGTTCCGACCAGGAAGCCAACGATGCCCGCAAGGAAATGCGTCGTGAACTGGTTCAACGCATGATGCTGCGCCTGCAACAGCTCTCCCCAACTCAGCTGGAACAGCTGCAGCAGACCGCTGACGCCAGGGCCAAGGCTGAAACCGACGCGCTGGAAGCGGCACAGAAAGCTGAAGCGCAGACGCCGCGTCAGTCGCCTATCGAACTGCCGCAGCAATAAGCCTTACGGGGCGCTCAGGCGCCCCGTTTGCCTCTTCTTATGAAACTCGCCCCCGCCCAACTCGCTAAACACCTGCAAGGTGCCCTCGCGCCGGTCTACGTCATCAGTGGCGATGACCCACTGCTGTGTCAGGAAGCCGCCGACGCCATTCGCGCGGCTGCCCGCCAGCAAGGTTTCGATGAACGCCAGGTCTTTGCCGCCGACGCCAGTTTCGACTGGGGTACGCTGCTGCAGGCCGGCGCCAGCATGTCGCTGTTCGCCGAAAAACGTCTTCTGGAACTGCGTCTGCCCTCCGGCAAACCCGGAGACAAAGGCGCCGCGGCACTTATCGAATACTGTTCGCGCCCCGCCGAAGACACGGTGTTGCTGATCAGTCTGCCCAAGCTTGACGGCAGTGCGCAGAAGACCAAGTGGGGCAAGGCGCTGGTCGAAGGCCCGCAGACCCAGTTCGTGCAGATCTGGCCCGTGGACACCAATCAGTTGCCGAGCTGGATCCGTCAACGCCTGTCCCAGGCCGGGCTTTCCGCCAGCCAGGACGCCGTCGAACTGATTGCCGCCAGGGTCGAGGGCAACCTGCTGGCTGCCGCCCAGGAAATCGAAAAGCTCAAGCTGATGGCCGAAGGTGGCCAGATCACCGTCGAAACCGTGCAAGCAGCGGTAGCCGACAGTGCGCGTTTTGATGTCTTCGGCTTGACCGATGCGATTCTCAATGGCGAGGCCGCTCACGCCCTGCGCATGCTCGAAGGGTTGCGCGGCGAAGGCGTCGAACCGCCGGTGATTCTCTGGGCGCTGGCCCGGGAACTGCGTCTGCTGGCCAACCTGTCGCTGCAATACAGCCAAGGCGTGCCGCTCGACAAAGCCTTCAGCCAGGCCCGACCGCCAATCTGGGACAAACGCAAACCGTTGATGAGCAAAGCGCTGCAACGCTATTCGGCACAACGCTGGGCGCAGTTGCTGTTGGAAGCCCAGCGCATCGACGCGCAGATCAAAGGCCAGGCGGCGGGTTCGCCGTGGATGAGTCTGAGTCGGTTGACGCTGTTGATGGCTGGCCAGAGATTATCGCTGCCTGCCGAGTAATGTTTTTGACCCATAACGGCCATTCGCGGGCAAGCCTCGCTCCTACAGAGATCGTGTGTGATTCCTGTAGGAGCGAGGCTTGCCCGCGAAGGCGTCCGAAAGGTCCTACACAATGTAGGGACTAGACAGAATCCCTACTTCGGCAGATCATTTCCCCCCGCAAAACCCACTCACTTGCGAGAGATCATCATGAGCAAAAAGCCATCTAAACATGGCCCCAACAAGGCCAAATCCATCGTCGCCCAGCCACTGTTCCGCAGCCGTCAGGAACGAGCCGGCAAGGGCAAAGGCAGCTACCGCCGCGAAGCCTTCCAGTCTAACAGCTGGGAGGCTTCTTACTTTCTGGCCGCTTGAATCAGCAATCAATTCACTGCCTGATCTTGCGCCTGAAAAGCGAAGGTCACTTTTTCGTCCAGCGTTGCGGGCATTGTCACTTTGATAATGGGTATGCTTTCTCCAGTGACCTCCTTGAATCGAAGTTGATCCTTTTGCACTTCCGTCAATCCTGAAGAACTTCCGACAATGACATAAAAGAAGGCCTCAATTGGCAGAACCGCGGCCGCCCCCTTTTCCCAAGTTTCCATCTTCACATCATTGGGTATATCAAAAGCTCTAGGCGTCACCAAGCGACCTGCCTGCATGCCTTTGACAAAGTTGGGGCCGGCAAGCGCATCAATCGAATCTCGGACATCAAAACTGCACACCCCCCTCCTGTTATGACTTTCAGAAGCATATTGTTGGTAATTCCCTGCCCATTTTTCAGGGGTGTCGATACCCTGAGAAGCGCAGGCAACGGTTGAGGCGTACCCGGAAATACCGCCGCAACCCTTGTCGCTACGATGATCGGAATCCCCGTCCACGGGAAAGAAACACAAAACGGGGATCTTGAGTTTACTTGGAGGAGTTTTCAAAACAGGGTAAAAAATCAGACCCTTCTTATAGCCCATGGCAAGTCTTTTCATCTTGTAGTCCGAACGGACAAATGAAAATGAAGTGCCTCCCACCCTTACTGCCGTAGGGCTCGGATCCCAGACATCGAATCCGTCTGCAGTGGCCGTTCCACGTAGCAAAATTCCACTGCACAAGAATGCTGGCCTTCTATCCAGTCCATCGCATCGAGTGGTGGCAGTATCTCTGTAACGCGCAGCCAACTCGGCTGCCACTAACGGACCGCGAGTTGCCAACGGCGGTTCCGTCGTCGCCGAGGTAGTCATATTGTTGTAAATTGAATCGTTGCTCACATCGTGTGATGTCGAACAGCCCAAAATCAGGAAAAACAACAACGAAAGCACTATCCTTTTCATGTAAAAAGTCCCCATCGATGAACGATAAAGTTGCCTGTATCGATCATTTAACAGTTTGAAAAGAGCCCCGAATAGCTGCCAGATCTGACAGTTGGAGAGCGCATGAAATGGGACTAGGCTAGCCAGTTGGCTAGCAAGCTTTCAGTCCAAATGTTTGCCAAGCGACCGATTCTCTCAGCAGGCATGTTAAGGTCTGCACCTGATTCGTATCCTCTGGACCTGTGCATGCCCCTTTGTATTTCCCGTCGTTGGCCTCTTCGCCAACTGATAGCTGCCTCCAGCCTCGTTCTGCTTGTCGCCTGCGCGGAAAAACCCACCGCTGCCGACGCCCAACCGCTTCAGACCCCCACCGTTGCGACGGCCCCTGCGGTTATTCCGCCGGTGGTTCCAACCGGTGAAAATCTCGACATCCAGCCTACCCAGACCTTTGCCGAATGGCAGGCGGGTTTCCGTAAGGACGCCCTCGCCGCCGGCATTCGCGCCGACCTGTTCGATCGTGCTTTTGCCAATGTCAGCGTGGACGACAGCGTGATCCGTGCCGATCGCAGCCAACCGGAATTTACTCGCCCGGTGTGGGAGTACCTCGATGGCGCGCTGTCGCCACTACGGGTGCGCAAAGGTCAGGCGCTTGTCGGCGAGCACGCCGACATCCTGCAAAGCATCGAACAGCGCTACGGCGTCGACCGTCAGGCTCTGGTCGCGGTGTGGGGCATGGAAAGTAACTTTGGTCAGTTCCAGGGCAGCAAGTCGGTGATCAACTCCCTGGCGACCCTGGCTTATGAAGGGCGACGCCCCGGGTTTGCCCACGCGCAACTGATCGCGGCCTTGCAAATCCTGCAACAAGGCGATATCGCCCCCGAGAAAATGCTCGGCTCCTGGGCAGGCGCCATGGGCCAGACCCAGTTCATTCCGACCACCTACAACACCCACGCCGTAGACTTCGACGGTGATGGCCGCCGCGACATCTGGAACAGCTCTGCTGATGCATTGGCCTCGACCGCGCACTACCTGCAAAGCTCCGGCTGGCAGAAAGGTCAGCCGTGGGGCTTCGAAGTACAACTGGCGAGCGGCTTCAATTACGTCCTGGCCGATGGCGCGATTCGCAAGAGTGTGGCCGAGTGGCGACAACTGGGGGTAACCCTGCCCAATGGCGGCCAGGTTCCGGCAGGCTCCGAACACCTGTCGGCCGCCCTGTTGTTGCCGGCAGGCTATCGCGGCCCGGCGTTCCTGGTCCTCGATAACTTCCGCGCGATTCTCAAGTACAACAACTCTTCGTCCTACGCCTTGGCCGTGAGTCTGCTGTCCGAGCGCTTCAATGGCGGCGGTTTGATCAGCGGTCTATGGCCAAAAGATGACTTGCCGCTGAGCCGTACCGAGCGAATCGAGCTGCAAAACCTGCTGAGCGCCCAGAACTACGACGCAGGGACCGCCGACGGGATTATCGGCGCCAATACCCGCAAAGCGATCCGCAGCGCGCAGCAGTCGTTTGGCTGGCCGGCGGATGGTTATCCGACGCACAAGTTGCTGGAAGGGTTGCGTAGCCGCTAAAAGCTTCGCGGGCAAGCCTCGCTCCTACAGGGTTTATGACGACCCAACAATTCCGTAGGAGCGAGGCTTGCCCGCGAAGACTGACTATCAGGCGCTAACGAACTACTGCCTGATCACCACATCCTGCTCCAACACCAACGCCTTGTCCCCCGCATCCAGCCTGACCAGCGCGCCCATCGGCAGCGTCAGATTCGGATCACAATGCCCGCTACGCCATCCGGCCAGCACGGGGATGCGCAACGGCGCAAAGGTCTGCTTGAGCAACTTCTTCAGCGCGATCGCATCAACCCCTGCCACATCCCCCACCAGAACCCCGCGCAGCTTGTGCAACGTGCCGGCCAGACGCAAATGAGTCAGCAGCCGGTCGATGCGATACAGCGGCTCGTTGATGTCTTCGATGAACAGGATGACGCCCTCGGCATCGATCTCGTAAGGCGTGCCCATGGTCGCGGCGATCATCGACAGATTGCCCCCCAGCAAACGCCCGTGAGCGATACCGGGCTCGATGATGGTCAACGGCCAGGCCACCGGGTGAGAAAGCACACTGCCCGCCTTCACCTGCCCGCGCAGCATGTTGAAAAACGAGAACTCGGTGGGTTGCTGCTTGTCACCCAGCAGGTCCGCGTTGAGCATCGGGCCGTGAAACGTCACGAAGCCTGCATAACGACTGATGGCCAAGTGCAGCGCAGTGACGTCGCTGTAACCGATAAACGGCTTGGCGTTGTTGCGCAGTAATTCGAAATCGATGCGATCAAGCAAACGCGGCGTACCGTAACCGCCACGCAGACAGAGGATGGCATCGACCTCGCTGTCGGCGAATGCGCCATGCAAGTCATTGAGCCGCACATCATCACTGCCAGCCAGATAACCGTCTTGCTCATAAACGCCGGGAAACACGCGCAGCGAATAGCCGCGAGCGCGCATCCAGCCGATGGCTTTATCGGTGTCCAGCGCTGCGGGGCCGGCGGGCGCGATCACGCCAATCAGCCCTGTAGGTGGCAAGGCCGGAACGGGGGTGTGAGGACAAAGGGTGTGGGTCGGTCGAGCAGTCATCCATGATTCTCCCTGTGAACGCTTCAGCACACAGTAGTCAGGAACGGGAATAAACAGAAGAGGGTCAATCGCACCACGGTTTGCAGGAAAAGACTGTAATCGCCGTGAGCACTGCTAAAAAAAGGCCCGCAAGGCCTGGAAGCCTTGCGGGCCTTTTTTGCTCTCATAACGGGATCAGGACGACATCAGCTCGGCCTTGACCAGTTTCGCCTGCTCGTCAGCGTGGTACGAGGAGCGTACCAGCGGCCCGGAAGCAACGTTCTTGAAGCCCATCTTGTAACCTTCCTCGGCGAACCAGGCGAAGGTGTCCGGGTGTACGAAGCGCTGGACCGGCAAGTGGCTGCGGGACGGTTGCAGGTACTGGCCCAGGGTCAGCATGTCGATGTCGTGTTCGCGCATGCGCTTCATGACTTCGATGACTTCTTCGTCGGTTTCGCCCAGGCCCAGCATCAAACCGGACTTGGTCGGAATGTGCGGCATCATCTGCTTGAAGCGTTGCAGCAGGGTCAGCGACCACTGGTAATCCGAACCCGGACGCGCAGCCTTGTACAGGCGCGGCACGGTTTCCAGGTTGTGGTTGAACACATCCGGCGGCTCGGCGGCGGTGATTTCCAGCGCAACGTCCATGCGGCCACGGTAGTCCGGGACCAGGGTCTCGAGCTGCACGTTCGGCGACAGTTTGCGGATTTCGCGGATGCAATCGGCAAAATGCTGGGCACCGCCGTCACGCAGGTCGTCGCGGTCTACCGAGGTGATTACGACGTACTTGAGTTTCAGGTCGGCGATGGCAATGGCCAGGCTTTCCGGCTCGTTGACGTCCAGTGGCTTCGGACGACCATGACCAACGTCGCAGAACGGGCAGCGACGGGTGCAGATGTCACCCATGATCATGAAGGTCGCGGTGCCGCCGGAGAAGCACTCGCCCAGGTTCGGGCAGGACGCCTCTTCGCACACGCTGTGCAGCTTGTGTTTACGCAGCAGGGCCTTGATGCGGTCGACCTCCGGGGAAACCGGGATGCGCACGCGAATCCAGTCGGGTTTCTTCGGCAGTTCAGTGGTCGGGATGATCTTCACCGGGATGCGTGCAACCTTCTCGGCGCCGCGCAGCTTGACGCCGGCTTCAACCTTGGCACGCGGGGCCGGACGCTCGGTGACATCGAGCGTCGGGATCATGGTTTGCACTGCATCAGTAGTCATATCAGTCGATTCCGCCCGTTAGGGTCGTCTGCTCAGCATAGTCGAGGTGTTTGACGAGCTGCGCGCGCAGCCGGGCACTTACCTCGGCAAATTCAATCGATCCTGCGTGATCGCGCAGCTGGGTCATTGCCAGCCCGGCGTAGCCGCAGGGATTAATCCGTCGAAACGGTTCCAGGTTCATATCCACGTTCAAGGCCAGGCCATGAAAGGAGCAACCGTGGCGGATCCGCAGACCCAGCGAAGCGATTTTCGCGCCATTGACATAGACACCCGGCGCATCCGGCTTGGCCACCGCGGTCACGCCGTAGCTGGCCAGCAGCTCGATCAGGCATTGCTCCATGCGGCTGACCAGATCACGCACACCGAACCCCAGCTTGCGGACATCCAGTAACAGGTAGGCCACCAGTTGGCCGGGACCGTGATAAGTCACCTGACCACCGCGGTCGACCTTCACCACCGGAATATCCCCCGGCAGCAGCAGATGCTCGGCCTTGCCAGCCTGGCCCTGAGTGAACACCGGCGGGTGCTCGACCAGCCAGATTTCGTCGGCGGCATCGCTGCCGCGTTCGTTGGTGAAGCGCTGCATGGCATGCCAGACCGGCTCGTAAGCCATCTGACCGAGCTCGCGAAAGCCCAGCGTGCCAGACATCACAGCACCATGTGCACGAAACCGGTAGCCCGCAACTCGCTGTTGATGTCGTACAGCTGTTCCTGGCCGGTGGCGATGATGTGCAACTGGATGGTCGTGTACTTGCCGTTGGTACTCTGCCGTTCGGCAAAGGTGTTGTGGTCAACGGTCGCGTGTTTCTCAAGGATCGCGATGATCCTGTCCCTGAAACCCACGCCGGTGTCGCCGATTACCTTGATCGGGTAATCCGCGCAGGGGAATTCGATTTTTGGCGCCTTTACTTCAGTGTCTGTCATGGCGTAACGGCCTCGTAAGCCGTGGCAACGGACATGGCCCCGCTCCGGATTGGAACGGGGCCATGCAGGTCCACACTAATTCAGTTGAACAAGCCGTAGAAGAATAGACGGATGCTATCCCACATGCGGCGGAAGATACCACCCTCGTCGACCGCGTCCAGAGCGATCAGGTCGGCGCTGTGCACCACTTTGTCGTCCAGTTTCACTTCGACTTTACCGATCACATCGCCCTTGGCGATTGGCGCGACCAGTTGCGGGGTCATGGTCATGCTGGCGGCGAGCTTTTTCAGCTGGCCTTTTGGCAGGGTCATGGTCAGGTCTTGAGCCAGGCCGGCCTTGACTTGATTGGTGGTGCCTTTCCAGACAGGTGCCTGAGCCAGCTCGGCGCCTTTCTGATAGAAGGTCTGGGTTTCGAAGAAGCGGAAACCGTAAGTCAGCAGCTTCTGGGTTTCAGCAGCACGGGCCACTTCGCTGTTGGTGCCGAACACCACGGCGATCAGGCGCATGCCATCACGTACGGCCGAAGACACCATGCAGTAACCGGCTTCGTCGGTGTGACCGGTTTTCAGACCGTCGACGGTCTTGTCACGCCACAGCAGCAGGTTGCGGTTAGGCTGCTTGATGCCGTTCCAGAAGAACTCTTTCTGCGAGTAGATCGCGTAGTGAGCCGGGTCTTCGTGAATGATCGCGCGGGCCAGCACAGCCATGTCGTGAGCCGACGAGTAGTGCTCCGGGTTTGGCAGACCGGTCGGGTTCATGAAGTGGCTGTTGGTCATGCCCAGGTCGGCCACGGTTTTGTTCATCATGTCGGCGAACGCGTCTTCGCTGCCGGCGATGTGCTCAGCGAGCGCAACACTGGCGTCGTTACCCGATTGAATGATGATGCCGTGCAGCAGATCACTGACGGTGACTTGCGAACCCACCTTGATGAACATCCGCGAACCGCCGGTACGCCAGGCGTTCTCGCTGACGGTCACCGGATCGTTTTCTCCGATCTGGCCACGACGGATTTCCAGGGTCGCGATGTAAGCGGTCATCAGCTTGGTCAGGCTGGCCGGTGGCAGACGCTGGTCACCATTGTTCTCTACCAGCACGTTGCCGCTGCTGGCGTCCATGAGTACATAGGCTTTGGCGGCCAGTTGCGGTGGCGACGGCATTATCTCGGCCGCGAAAGCCGCGGGCGAGAGAAGCAGCGGGACTAGCAGGCACAGGCGTTTGGCAAAGGTGGTGATGTTCATCCGTCTCTCGAAATCGCTAATGGAAACTGCCCTAGGGCAAAACTAATCAGACAACTCTCGAAAAAGTTGTCGCGTGTTCAGTTGCTCACTCTGCAACCCTTGCCGGGCTTTTGTTCTTCAACGAGCCAACAACCCGGTTCGCCCCCCAAACCGCAAGCGAACCGTCAATCAAGTACTACGTGTTACTCGGCGCTGACCAGGCTCGGCGAACCGAGATTGGCCAGCCGCACGCTGTTTTGCACTTGCTGGATTTCACCCGGCGAGCCGATCGGCCCCAGGCGCACCCGATGCAGTGTCTGTTGGTTACGCACGATCGAGCTGATGAACACCGGAGCGCTCACCATCCCGCTGAGCTTCGATCTCAGGAGCTCTGCAGCGTCCGGGTTGGCGAACGCGCCCACCTGCAGATACCGGCCAGATGCTGGTACAGAAGCGTTTTTTTTTGCATCGATCTGCACGGGCACTACGGCCGCGGCGTGTTGCTGCGGCGGTGGGGTCCATTGCTCGACGGTGCCGGCCGATGCCGTCATCACCGGCGCGCTATTTTGTGCGACTTTCGGCTCGTTAAGCATTAAAGGCGCCGGGCGACCTTTGGCTGCCCACCATTGCTGCGGGTCGATGCCTTCGACCTTGACCCGCGCCGTACCGGTTTCGGCATAGCCGAGTTTCTTGGCGGCCGCGTAGGACAAGTCGATGATCCGGTCCGAATAGAACGGCCCGCGGTCGTTGACCCGCAGGATGACCGTCTTGTTGTTGTCCAGGTTAGTCACCCGAACGTAACTTGGCAGTGGCAGGGTCTTGTGCGCTGCGCTCATGCCGTACAGGTCATACACTTCGCCGTTGGCGGTGTTCTGGCCATGGAATTTGGTGCCGTACCAGGACGCAGTGCCCGACGCCACGTAGGTCCTGGATTCTTGCATCGGGAAATAAGTCTTGCCCAGCACCGTGTACGGGTTGGCTTTATAAGGACCGCTGTGCAGGGTCGGCGTGGCATCTGGAATGCGCGTTACGTCGACGTCCCACCAGGGTGCGCCATCCTTGTGAGCCCGGTTGATATCCAGGCCAGGTGCCGAACGAACGGCGGTCGGGGACTTCTGAGCCGGCGCGCGACTGGTCGAACAACTGGCGACCAGAACCGTCAACGCGGCGAATGCCATGAGCTTCAGGGGTTTATTCATAGGCAATGCCCGCATTACTTGACGCCCCGTGCTTGGACCAGCTGTTCAGACAGTTGATGTACGGCCATGGCGTACATCACGCTGCGGTTATAACGCGTGATTGCGTAAAAATTCGTCAGACCCATCCAGTATTCAGGGCCATTGTCACCTTCCAGGCGGAAAGCCGTGACCGGCATATCATCACGCAGCGCATCATGACTCGACCAGCCCAGCGCCCGCAACTCCCCGACAGTTTTCGTCGGCTCGATACCTGCGGTCAAACCTTCATCTACCTGATCGCCGCGCACATCGGCGCGGCTGACCACAGGTTCGCCGGCGACCCAGCCGTGACGCTTGAAATAACTGGCGACGCTGCCGATGGCATCATCCGGGTTAGTCCAGATATTAATGTGGCCGTCGCCGTCGAAATCCACCGCATAGGCGCGAAAACTGCTTGGCATGAATTGCGGCAAACCCATGGCCCCGGCGTAGGAGCCTTTGAGGGTCAACGGATCGACCTGCTCTTCACGGGCCAGTAGCAGGAATTCACGCAACTCCTTGCGGAAGAATTCGGCACGGGGAGGATAGTCGAAACCCAAGGTGGACAAGGCATCGATCACCCGGAAATTGCCGGTATTTCGACCAAAGAAGGTCTCCACGCCGATGATCGAGACGATGACCTGCGCCGGCACACCGTATTCCTGCTCGGCACGAGCCAGGATCGCTTCGTGCTGACGCCAGAAGTCCACGCCACGGGCGATGCGCGCATCGGTGATGAACATCGGGCGATATTCTTTCCACTGTTTAACCCGTTCGGCGGGCTTGGAGATCGCGTCCAGAATCGACTGTTTGCGCTCGGCTTCGCGGAACACGCCCATCAGCTGTTCACCGGCAAAGCCATAGTCGCGGGTCATTTCACCGACGAACTCGGCCACCTGCGGTGAGCCTTCGTAATCGCCGGCCCACGCTTGCTGCGCGGTACCAAGGATGCTTACCAGGCCGACCCACGGTGCGTATCGAGTCGCCCAGCCACGCATTACTTGCATTGAAATCTTCACCTTATTCAAACCTGTGCGATCCACTTGCGATGGGTATGGATCGACATCAAAACCCCAAACGCTGACAGTAGCGTCACCAGCGAAGTTCCTCCGTAGCTAATGAACGGCAACGGTACCCCCACAACCGGCAACAGGCCACTGACCATACCGATGTTGACGAAAACGTAAACAAAAAACGTCATGGTCAGGCTGCCCGCGAGCAATTTGCCGAACAATGTCTGCGCCTGGGCGGTAATCACCAGCCCGCGACCGATCAACAACAGGTAAATCAGCAACAATGCGCAGATGCCCACCAGGCCGAACTCTTCGCCCATCACCGCAATAATGAAGTCGGTGTGGCTTTCCGGCAGGAAGTCCAGGTGCGACTGGGTGCCAAGCAACCAGCCTTTGCCGAACACGCCACCGGAACCGATGGCTGCTTTCGACTGAATGATGTTCCAGCCCGTGCCCAACGGATCGCTCTCTGGGTCGAGGAAGGTCAGGATTCGCTGCTTCTGGTAGTCGTGCATGATGAAGTACCACATGCCGATCGCCACCGGCACAGCCGCGGCAATCACGCTGAGAATCCAGCGCCAGCGCAGGCCACCCATGAACAGCACGAACGCGCCACCGGCGAGAATCAACAGCGAAGTGCCGAGGTCGGGTTGACGCACGATCAGAATGAACGGCAACCCGATCAGAAACAGACTGACGCCCACATGCTTGAGTTGCGGCGGCAAGGTGCGCTTGGACAGGTACCAGGCGATGGTTGCCGGCATCAGGATCTTCATGAATTCCGAGGGCTGGAAGCGGATCACCCCGGGAATGTTGATCCAGCGCGTGGCACCCATGGCGTTGTGGCCCATGACATCCACCACCACCAGCAACAGCACGCCGATCACATAACCGACCGGCACCCAACGGGCCATGAAGCGCGGCTCGAACTGGGCGATGACGATCATCGACACCAGGCCGATGCCGAAGGAGGTGGCTTGCTTGGCCAGCAGATCCCAGCTTTTGCCGCTGGCCGAATACAGCACGAACAGGCTGCCGGCCGCCAGGGTCAACAGCAGGATCAGCAACGGGCCGTCGATGTGCATGCGTTGCAACAGCGTCGCACGGCGACGCATCACATCCTCGCTGGAGAGGATGCGATCGAAATTACTCTTCACGGGCCGTAGCCTCCGCACTGATAGGGCTGGCGTATTCGGCTTTCAGTCGGCCGTCCTGGTCCAGGAGCCAGGCGTCCATGACTTGACGCACCACAGGCGCGGCGACGCCGGAGCCGGACTCGCCGTTCTCGACCATCACCGACACCACGATTTGCGGGTTGTCGGCCGGCGCGAAGCCGACAAACAAGGCGTGGTCGCGGTGACGCTCCTGAACCTTGGAGCGGTCGTACTTTTCGCCCTGCTTGATCGCGACCACCTGGGCCGTACCACTTTTGCCGGCAATCCGGTATTGAGCACCGATGGATGCCTTGCGCGCCGTACCGCGGGCACCGTGCATCACCTGCTGCATGCCGTGGTTGACCTTGGTCCAGTCCGACGGGTCGCGCAGAATGATGTCCGGCATCGGATTTTCGTCCACCGGCTTCGCACCTTCGAGGGTCTTGGCCAAATGCGGACGATTCCACACACCCTTGTTGGCCACCAGCGCCGTGGCCTGCGCCAACTGCAACGGAGTGGACTGCATGTAGCCCTGACCGATCCCGAGAATCAGCGTTTCGCCCGGGTACCAGGCCTGACGACGGGTCGCACGCTTCCATTCCCGGGTCGGCATCAACCCCGGCGACTCTTCGAACATGTCGAGGGAGACCTTCTGGCCAATACCGAATTTGCTCATGTAAGCCGACAACCGATCAATCCCCAGCTTGTGCGCCAGGTCATAGAAGTAGGTGTCGTTGGAGCGCATGATCGCCGTGTCCAGATCCACGTAACCGTCGCCGGTACGGTTCCAGTTACGGTATTTGTGATCGTAATTGGGCAGTTGGTAGTAACCGGGGTCGTAGACCCGGGTCGATGCCGTGACCACGCCCGCATCCAGGCCGGCAATCGCCACCGCCGGTTTAATCGTCGAGCCCGGCGGGTACAGACCGCGCAACACGCGGTTGAACAATGGCCGGTCGATGGAATCGCGCAACTCGGAATAGGCTTTGAAACTGATGCCGGTGACGAACAGGTTCGGGTCAAAACTCGGCTGACTGACCATCGCCAGGACTTCGCCGGTTTTCGGGTCCAGCGCCACTACCGCGCCACGACGACCGCCGAGCGCGGCTTCGGCGGCTTCCTGCAATTTGATGTCCAGGCTCAGGACGATGTCCTTGCCGGAAATCGGCTCGGTACGTTTGAGCACCCGCAACACGCGGCCACGGGCGTTGGTCTCGACTTCTTCGTAACCGACCTGACCGTGCAGCTCGGGCTCGTAAAACCGCTCGATGCCGGTTTTACCAATTTGATGGGTGCCGCTGTAACTCACCGGATCGAGCGTCTTGAGCTCTTTCTCGTTGATCCGCCCCATGTAACCCACTGAGTGCGCAAAGTGCGCGCCCTGCGGGTAATGACGCACCAGTTGCGCGACCACTTCCACACCGGGCAGACGGAACTGGTTCACCGCGATGCGGGCGATCTGCTCTTCGGTCAGCTCGAACAGGATGGGCACCGGCTCAAACGGTCGGCGCCCCTGACGCATGCGCTTCTCGAAAATCACCCGGTCCTCGGGCGTCAGCTCCAGCACTTCAACGATCACGTCGAGCACTTGCTGCCAGTCACCGGAGCGTTCGCGGGTCATGCTCAGGCTGAAGCTGGGCCGGTTATCGGCCACCACCACGCCATTGCGGTCGAAGATCAACCCGCGAGTCGGCGGAATCGGCTGCACATGGACGCGGTTGTTTTCCGACAGTGTCGAGTGGTACTCGTACTGGATCACCTGAAGGAAATACAGCCGCGCGATCAGCACGCCAATCAGCGCCACCACTGCAATGGCCCCGAACACGACGCGGCCACGCACCAGACGGGCGTCTTTTTCGTGGTCCTTGATGCGGATCGGCTGGGGCATGAGGGCAGAACTACTTGTGGTAAGGGTGGCCGGACAGGACTGTCCAGGCACGATACAGCTGTTCGCCGATCAGAATCCGCACCAATGGGTGCGGCAGCGTCAACGGCGACAACGACCAGCGTTGATCCGCCCGGGCACAGACTTCCGGCGCCAGCCCTTCGGGGCCGCCGACCATGAAATTCACCGTGCGCGAGTCCAGCCGCCAGCGATCGAGTTCGACCGCCAGTTGCTCGGTGCTCCAGGGCTTGCCGTGGACTTCGAGGGTGACAATGCGCTCGTTCGGCCCGACCTTGGCCAGCATGGCCTCGCCTTCCTGACGGATAAAGCGCGCCACGTCGGCGTTCTTGCCGCGGGTGTTGAGCGGAATTTCCACCAGTTCCAGCGCCAGCTCGGACGGAAGACGCTTGGCATATTCATGCCAGCCTTCTTCCACCCATTGGGGCATGCGTGAACCGACGGCGATCAGTCGCAGTCGCACAGCGGTCCCTTATTGCTGGTCTTTGTTGAGCTTGATGAAATGCTCATGGGTGTTTTCCGGGCTGTGGTGCGCGGCGCTGCCGGCACGGCTCTGCTCGGCACCCTGCCACAAACGCTCCAGGTCATAGAACTGGCGCGCACTGGCAGTCATCATGTGCACGATGACGTCGTCCATATCCAGCAGCACCCAGTCGCTGTCGCCCTTGCCTTCTTCACCCAACGGCTTGACGCCTTGGGCCTTGACCGCCTCGCGGACCTTATCCAGCATCGCGCCGATCTGGCGGTTGGAAGTACCGGTAGCGATGATCATGAAATCAGTGATGCTCTGCTTTTCACGAACGTCGATCACCAGAACATCCTGGGCCTTGACGTCTTCCAGGGCCGCTACGGCCACCTTGACCAGCTCTTCGCCGCGCAGTTCCGGGCCGGTATTGGCCACTACTGGCAGCGGAGCGCTCTTGAACGTGCCCTTGCGCTTTACTTTGTTTACGTCTTTGTCAGTCATATAAAACTCGTTTTGCTCGTGTGTTCGGGCGCTTCGATACACGCATTCACGTGCCTTGAAGCGCGCCCTTTTTCAGTTCGACGCACGGTAAAGCCCGTGCGCATCGATGTAGGCCAGGACCGCGTCGGGCACCAGGAAACGTACCGACTTACCGCTGGCCAGCAGTTGACGGATCTGGGTGGCGGATACCGCGAGCGGCGTCTGCCAGACGAATGCAATCTGTCCGCTCGGCCCTTTGAGGGCCAGCGGGTCGCTCACCGAGCGCGCTGCCAGCAGGTTGCGCAAGGCATCCGGCGGTTCGCTGTCGGCATCCGGGCGTTGCAGCACCAGGATGTGGCAATGCTGGAGCAACTCTTCCCAGCGGTGCCAAGTGGGCAGGCCGCAAAATGCGTCCCAGCCCAAAAGTAGAAAAACCTGGTCCGGGGCGGCCAGTTCGGCGCGCATCAGTTCCAAGGTGTCGATGGTGTAGGACGGTTTGTCCCGCTGCAATTCGCGGGCGTCCACTACCAACGGTGGCACACCGGCCACCGCGCACTTGACCATCGCCAGACGGTCCTTCGCCGACACCTGCGGCGTACCGCGATGAGGTGGCCTGGCACTGGGTGTCAGACGCAACTCATCGAGCGCCAGCGATTCGGCGACTTCCAGCGCACCGCGCAAATGGCCGATGTGCACCGGGTCGAAGGTCCCGCCCAGTACGCCAATGCGTCGAGGCTGGGGCTCGCTGGCGATCACCAGGGCTGACGGGTCGAGGTCGCCCAAGTCAGAGCGACTCCTGGCCGCGCAACTGACCGTCACCGACCACGATGTACTTCTCGCAGGTCAGCCCTTCGAGGCCCACCGGGCCGCGGGCGTGCAGCTTATCAGTAGAAATGCCAATCTCGGCACCCAATCCGTATTCGAAGCCATCGGCAAAGCACGTCGGCGTATTGATCATCACCGAAGACGAATCGACTTCAGCCACGAAACGCCGGGTATCGGCCAGGTTTTCGCTGACGATCGAATCGGTGTGATGGGAGCCGTACTTATTAATATGCTCAATGGCCTGATCCAGACCGTCGACCACACGGATCGAGAGGATCGGCGCCAGGTATTCGGTGTGCCAGTCTTCTTCAGTGGCCGCAACGGCCTCGATGATCGCCCGGGTGCGCTCGCAACCGCGCAGCTCGACGCCTTTTTCGCGGAACTGGGCAGCCATCGATGGCAGGAACTCATTGGCGACTGCCTGATCCACCAGCAGGGTTTCCATGGCGCCACAGATGCCGTAACGGTAAGTCTTGGCATTGAACGCAATGCGCTGGGCTTTCGGCAGATCGGCGTGGGCACTGACGTAGACGTGACAGATGCCGTCCAGGTGCTTGATGACGGGCACGCGGGCATCGCGACTGACCCGTTCGATCAGGCCACGGCCACCACGGGGCACGATGACGTCGACGTATTCGGGCATGGTGATCAGCGCGCCAACGGCGGCACGGTCGGTGGTTTCGACCACTTGCACCACGGCGGCCGGCAGATCGGCCTCGGCCAGGCCGCGCTGGATGCAGGCGGCAATGGCACGGTTGGAATGAATCGCCTCGGAGCCGCCACGCAGGATGGTCGCATTGCCGGACTTCAGGCACAGGCTGGCGGCATCGATGGTCACGTTCGGCCGTGATTCGTAGATGATCCCGATCACGCCCAATGGCACGCGCATCTTGCCGACCTGGATGCCAGACGGGCGATAACTCATGTCGCGGATCGCACCCACCGGGTCGGGCAGTGCCGCGACCTGACGCAAACCGACGATCATGCCGTCGATGCGCTCCGGGGTCAGTGCCAGACGTTCCAGCAAAGCAGGTTCCAGACCATTGGCGCGGCCGGCCGCCAGATCCAGTTCATTGGCTGCGGTCAGCTCGGCGCGTGCAGCGTCCAGCGCATTGGCAGCTGCCTGCAAGGCGCGGTTTTTCTGCGCGGTGCTGGCACGGCCGATCACGCGGGAAGCTTCGCGGGCGGCGCGACCCAAACGGGTCATGTAGTCAAGAACGGACTCAGTCATGGTCTGCAATGGTCTTTGCTAAGGTCTTGGTAAAGAGTAAAGCGGCAGATTATAGCTGTCGCGTCCCGGGACTAACAGCGGTGACGGGCGGATGGTCGAAATGGAGCGCAATTTGCCGACGTTCAGCCGTGATTAAGCCGCATATTGTTATCATCACGACTCCATCAGCCCTGATAAACGCTGTTCATCATGACTAACCTGCCTGTTTCTGCATCCACTACGCGCCAGCCCACGGGGTTGCCGGATGCATTTTTCGACCGCGATGCCCAAACGCTGGCCCGGGATTTACTGGGCAAGATCATCCGCCATAAGGTCGGCGACCTGTGGCTCAGTGCCCGGATCATCGAGACCGAAGCCTATTACTGCGAAGAAAAAGGCAGCCACGCCTCCCTTGGCTACACAGAAAAGCGTAAGGCTTTGTTTCTGGATGGCGGCCACATCTATATGTATTACGCCCGCGGCGGCGATTCGTTGAATTTCAGCGCTCAGGGTCCGGGTAATGCGGTATTGATCAAATCCGCCTATCCGTGGGTCGATGAACTGAGCGGGCCAGCGAGTCTGGCGCAGATGCTATTGAACAATCCCGATGCTCAGGGCCGCCCTCGCCCCTCACAAAAGCTGTGTGCCGGGCAGACGCTGCTTTGCAAGGCGCTAGGGCTGAAGGTGCCGGTCTGGGACGCCAAGCGCTTCGACCATGAAGTACTGCTGGTGGAAGATGTCGGGCCGGCGCCCGGCCACATTATCCAGACCACACGCCTGGGCATTCCCCACGGGCGCGACGAACACTTGATGTACCGTTTTGTTGATGCGGCTTACGCACTTTATTGCACACGCAACCCGCTGCGCCGGGGGCAGGTCGAAGGGCGCGATTATTTTTTGCTGACGTGAACGATGAAAATCCAGTGTGGGAGCGGGCTTGCTCGCGAAGGGGCCCTTTCAGTCGATATTAGTGCCGCCTGACACTCCGCCTTCGCGAGCAAGCCCGCTCCCACATGAAATCTGTGGTGTTGTGAAGATTGCGTTTGTCCCTTGAGGCCAATTGATTATTCAATGGAGTTGTTTTTATGGGCCCATGGCTCGATAGCGTGACCGGTTGGTTGACGGTCAATCCGCAGTGGTTGGCCGCGGCAGTGTTCATCGTGGCTTGCGTTGAATGCCTGGCGATTGCCGGGCTGATCGTGCCCGGCACAGTATTGCTGTTTGCCGTGGCGGTGCTGGCCGGCAGTGGCGCGTTGTCATTGGGTGAAACGCTGCTGCTGGGTTTGCTCGGTGGTGTGTTGGGTGACATTGTTTCGTACTTTTTGGGGCGCCATTTCCACCAGAACATCCGGCGTCTGCCGGGGTTGCGCCATCATCCGGAATGGATGGCCGGGGCCGAGGCGTATTTCCAGCGTTATGGCATTGCCAGTCTGTTGGTTGGACGTTTTATCGGCCCGCTACGACCGATGCTGCCGATGGTCGCCGGGATGTTCGACATGCCATTCCCGCGCTTCGCCGTCGTCAGCTTGCTGGCCGCCGCAGGCTGGAGCGTTGCGTATCTGCTGCCCGGCTGGGCCACGGGAGCGGCGATTCGATTGCCGTTGCCGGAAGGTTTCTGGCCCGAGGCCGGAATTGTCGCGGGCAGCATTGCACTGATGGTGGGGCTGAGTGCCACCAGCAGCCTGCGCCGGCATCGCAAAGCCACGATGTTCATCACCGGCATGAGCCTGCTGATTCTGGCGGGGCTGTTTATTGGCTATCCGCACCTGAGCGCTCTTGATCAAGGCGTGATGACGCTGGTGCAGGAACACCGCAGCCCGATGCTCGATGAAGTGGCCGTGGTGTTCACGCTGATCGGTGAATTGCGCAACATGTTTATGCTCAGCGCGCTGCTGACCGTCTTGCTGTTGCTGACACGACAATGGCGACACGCGCTCTTCGCCGGCGGCACTCTGCTGTTCACCGCGCTGGGCAACACCGCGACCAAGCACTTTTTCGCCCGCGTGCGCCCGGAAGTGCTGAGCGACCCACTGACCAGCTACAGCATGCCCAGCGGCCATGCCTCGGGCTCTTTCGCACTGTTCTTGACGCTCGCAGTGCTGGCCGGTCGCGGACAACCGCCGCGCATGCGCCTGACCTGGTTATTGGTGGGCTGCTTGCCGGCGCTGATGATTGCCTTGTCACGGGTGTACCTGGGCGCGCACTGGCCGACCGATGTGCTGGCCGGGGCGATGCTGGCGGCATGCGTGTGCGCGGCCAGCCTTTGGCTGACTCAACGCCAGACTTCGCTCACCGCCATGCCGCCGAAAATCTGGTGGCTGGTGTTGCCTTCATTGGTGGCGTTGTTCGGTTTCTTTGTGTTGAGGCACATGCCGCATGCGATGTTGCGGTATGCGTATTGATGCCGTAACCCTGTAGCAGCTGCCGAGCCTGCGAGGCTGCGTTCGAGGACGAAGTCCTCGCAAATCCTGCTTATGCGGTTTGCCTGAAAGACCGCGTTGTCTGGTTTTACGACGGCTTCGCCGCCGAACGCAGCCTCGCAGGCTCGGCAGCTGCTACAGGTGCGATCTTTTAGCGGACGTCAGGCAAACAAGTCACCCTGCAACTTATCCAGCAACGCCTGAATCGCATCCAGACGTTGCTGCGGATCATCGAGTTGCAGCAGGTCAATCTTGTCCGTTTCGGCAAACGGCAACAGGTACGCCAACTGATTGGCCAGCGACTGCTGCCCCGTCGCTTCGGTGCCCATGTTCAGCGCTTCGACCATCGGATGTTCCGCCAAGGCCTTGAGCAGCGCGACCAGGTCGGCGTCTTCATCCTGTAGCGGTTGTTCGGGCTCGTCTTCCAGCCATTCGACTTCGGCGACGATCAACTGGTCGCGCTGCACCTCGGTGCGCACAACGTGGAAACGCCGCCCGCCTTTCACCCGAATGCCCAGCAGGCCATTGTCTTGCTGATGGAAATCGGTGATCAGCGCCTCGCACCCCACCCGTGCGTAGCCTTCGGGGGCGATGCCGACTTCTTCGCCGTCGAGGATGCACACCACGCCGAAGCCGCCACCCTGTTTCATGCAGCGACCGATCATGTCCAGGTAGCGCGCCTCGAAGATCTGCAAGTCGAGGATGCAGTCCGGAAACAGCACCGTGTTCAGCGGAAAAAGCGGCAGACTCATAGACATTTCCTTACACCACCATCGACACCGCCAACGGCAGGAACACCGCCGTGGCTACGCCCATCAGACTCATCGCCAGCGCCGCAAAGGCACCGCATTCTTCACTCTCCTGCAAGGCCACCGAGGTACCGACCGCATGAGCGGTCATGCCCAGGGCCATGCCTCGAGCCTCTGGGCTGTGGACACCGAGACGGGTCAAAAGACTCGGCCCGAAGATCGCCCCGATTACCCCGGTAATCAACACGAACACCGCCGCCAGTGCCGCGACGCCACCAATCTGCTCTGCCACCAGCATGGCAATCGGCGAGGTGACCGATTTGGGTGCCATGGTCATCAGGATCATGTGTTCGGCGCCGAAGCCCCAGCCCAGCAACACACCCATGCCCGTGGCGACCACGCCGCCTATCACCAGCGTAGTAAATATCGGCCAGAACAACTGCCGGATCCGCCGCAGATTGAGGTACAGCGGTACCGCCAGCGCAACAGTGGCCGGCCCGAGCAAGATACTGAGGATCTCGGTGCTCTTGCGGTATTCGGCGTAGCTCAGGCCGCAACCCACCAGGACAACGATGACCAGCAACATGGAGACCAGTACCGGTTGCAGAAAAATCCAGCGGGTTTTCTCGTAGGCCGCCAGCACCAATTGATACGCGCCCAATGTAATGCCGATACCGAACAATGGATGATGAATCACCGCCGCCCAGGCGCCCTGCCAATCGAAAATCATTGGTCGTCCTCGCGATGAGCGTGACGCTTGACCAGGCGCTGCATCAATACACCAGCGAAGGCCATCGATAGCAGCAGCGACAACACCAGCGCACCGGTGATCGCCCAGAAATCCGCGGCGATATCGGCGGCGTAAACCATCACGCCCACCGCTGGTGGCACCAGCAGCAACGGCAGATAACGCAGCAGGCTGCTGGCCGCGAGGTTCAGCGGCTCGCCGACTTGACCGCGAATAATCAGATACCCCAGCAGCAACAGCAGGCCAATGATCGGCCCCGGTAGTACCGACAAAAACAAATGGTTGAGGGCGGTGCCGAGCAATTGAAAAAGCACCAGCCAGGTCAGGCCACGTAACAACATCCATTCTCTCCCACGCGTGCTCCCCACAAAGAAGGGGCCCGGCATTATAAGCACGCCAACGCTATGAATCGGCATTCGCCAAAAGCATGGATAGTTGACCGGAGCAATTTGCCATGTTGATCTAAAGTGGTTCGCAGGGAGGTCAAATCCCCCCACTCGAAAACTATAAAACCGATGACCCAAGGAGAGTCTCAATGCCCTATGTTCCAGTTGCAGAGCTCAAAGATTATGTCGGCAAGGAACTCGGACGTTCCGAATGGCTCACCATCGACCAGGAACGCATCAACCTGTTCGCAGAAGCCACAGGTGATTATCAGTTCATCCATGTCGACCCGGTCAAAGCCGCGCAAACACCTTTTGGCAGCACCATCGCCCATGGTTTCCTGTCGTTGTCGCTGATCCCCAAACTGATGGAAGACATCCTCATCCTGCCCGAGGGCGCAAAGATGGTAGTCAACTATGGTCTGGACAGCGTGCGTTTCATCCAGCCTGTGAAGGTCAATTCCAGGGTTCGACTCAAGGTTGACATGAACGACGTCATCGAGAAGAAACCCGGCCAATGGTTGCTCAAGGCAACCGCCACGCTTGAAATTGAAGGGTCGGACAAACCGGCATATATCGCCGAGCCACTGTCCCTCTGCTTCGTGTAAAGCATCCCGGATGCGAAGCAGCTCACGCTGTTTCGCGCCGTGTCTGTGCCGTGTCTCTATAAATGCGACACATAGCTGCGGCATACTCGGTCGCCTAATTGCCCGGATCCCGCTATGCGCTCACTTGCACTCCTTGCTTTGACCCTGTTGCTCACCGCTTGCGGCGATGGCGAATCGCTGTTGCCCCCTGATGCCCGCCTGCCGGACGGCGGACGCTATCGCGGTGATCTGGTCAATGGTTTGCTGCAAGGTGAAGGCCGCATCGATTACCCGAACGGCAGCTGGTACGCCGGCCAGTTCGACAAAGGCCAATGGCATGGCCAGGGCGAATGGCATGGCAGCAACGGCGAGGTCTATCGCGGGCAATTCCAGCAAGGGCTATTCGACGGCCAAGGCACGCTGACCACCACTGGCAGCAGCTACACCGGCGGTTTCAAGGCGGGTCGACGCGACGGTGAAGGCACCCTCAAAGAAAACGCCATGACCTACCGCGGCGAATTCAAGGCCGATCAATATTCAGGGCTCGGTCGTCTGGAACTCGCAGACGGCAGCCAGTACCAGGGTCAATTCGCCCACGGTAAACCCAACGGCGAAGGCCAGCGCAGCGATGCCAGCGGCAATCAGTTCACCGGGCATTTCGCCGACGGTCAGCTGGAAGGCAATGGCACCTTCAACAGCGCCGATGGCGATATCTATGTCGGCGGTTTCAAGAACAATCAACTGCACGGCAAGGGGCGCTACGAGAACGCCGATGGCGATGTCTGGCTCGGTCAGTTCAAGGAAGGCGTGCTCAGCGGCAAGGGCGAGTTGATCGGCGCCGATGGCAGTCACTACATCGGTCACTTCAGCGACTGGCGTTTCACCGGTCAGGGTCGCTTGAACCTGGCCGATGGCAGTTTCTATATCGGCCAGTTCGACGGCGACAACTATCAGGGCCGAGGTACTTTGGTGCTGACCGATGGCACGGTGCAGAGCGGCACCTGGGTCAACAGTCAGCGCGTGCGCGACGCCGACGGCAAGCTGCTGCCCGACCCTCTCGAACTCGGCTTGTTGGCCCAGGGGCGCTTGCTCGACGATTCGCTGGCCAACGTCCCGGCCTCGACCCCGGCGGTCGAACTGTACACCTTGACCCTCGGCGGCGATGGCAAGCAGAGCGTGTTCCTGCGCGAGTCAGACTACGTCGCCAACATGCTCGCCAGCCGTTTCGGCGCCTTCGGCCAGATCCGCCTGGTCAACCATCGCGATCACCTCGGCGATCGGCCGATGGCCACCCGGGAAAACCTGCGCCGCGCCGCCCAGACCCTGGCCGAACGCAGCGGCCCGGAAGACCTGCTGTTCATTTACCTGACCAGCCACGGCAACAGCGAACACGAACTGGTGCTCGACCAGCCACGCATGGAACTGGCCGACCTGCCCGCCGACGAACTCGCCGCCGTCCTCGCGCCCCTGAAAAAGCGCGACAAAATTATCGTGATTTCATCGTGCTATTCCGGTGGCTTCATTCCCGCCCTCAAGGACGAACGCACCCTGATCATGACCGCCTCGCGCGCCGATCGAGTGTCCTTTGGGTGTTCGGAAGAAGCCAACTTCACGTACTTCGGCGACGCGCTGTTCGCCCAGGCGCTGAACCAGACCGACGACTTGGAGCAAGCCTTCAAACTGGCCAGTGCCACCGTGGCCGAGCGTGAACTGGCCGACAGCTTCGAAGCTTCCGAGCCACAGATCTGGGCGCCGAAAACCGTTCTCAGCCACTGGCAGCTGTTGCGCAAACAACAGGCACGAAAGGCACTGCAAAGTGTCTCTATCAGCAAGGATGAAAAGAGCAACTAAGCTGAATAGTATCAAGGGGGAATGACTATGTACTTGACGCCTCAGCATGTATTGCTTGCCGGAGCTACCGGGTTAACCGGTGAACATTTGCTTGACCGTCTACTCAACGAGCCAACGATTACACGGGTATTAGCCCCCTCACGCCGGCCACTGGCCGAGCATCCTCACCTGGAAAACCCGGTCGGCGACCCGACGGTGTTTTTGCCGCAATTGAACGGTCGCGTCGACATTGCCTACTGCTGCCTCGGCACCACGATCAAGCAGGCCGGCTCCGAGGAAGCGTTTCGCGCGGTGGACCTGGACATGGTCGTGGCTTTCGCCAAACGTGCGCGAGAAATGGGCGCACGGCACTTGATCGTGATCAGCGCCTTGGGTGCCGATCGCAGATCCTCGATTTTCTACAACCGGGTCAAAGGCGAGATGGAACACGCATTGCGCGCGCAGAATTGGCCGCAGCTGACCATTTGCCGGCCTTCGCTGTTGTTGGGCGATCGCGTCGAGCCGCGACTGGCCGAGCGGGTTGCCGGCCCATTGTCGAAATTGATTCCGGGCAAATACCACGGCATCGAAGCCTGCCAACTGGCCCGCGCCATGTGGCGCCTGGCGCTGGAAGAGCAGGATGGCGTGCGGATTGTCGAGTCGGATGAGTTGCGCAAGTTGGGAAAATAATTCAGCGGCGCCCAAACGGACGCCTTCGCGAGCAAGCCCGCTCCCACATTGGATTTGTGAATGACACAGATCAAATGTGGGAGCGGGCTTGCTCGCGAAGGGCGCAACATCGATTCAACGCCGAGCGCTACAAACCACCGGTCGCTTGAAAACTCACGCCAATCACCGTCAACAACGACAGCGGCAACAGCAGTGTGTCGAGCAACGCACTGGCCGGCAGGTCAACAGCCGGATAACTCGGCGCTTCGGCGCCAAATCGGTCCATGGCGCAGCACCCGCCGTTCATCGCATACAAATCCAGACGCGTCCCCGAATACACCACCGGCGCTCCAGGCTTGGCGGCATCGAGGGTGCGCGCGGTGGCGCAGCCCGCCAATTGCAAAGCCAACAGGATGATCAGCAGCTTATTCATCGCTGCTCAAATGGTGTTCGCCCCAACGCGGCAGCATGTCTTGCGGGATATTCAAACAGTTGAGAATTCGCGCCACAACGAAGTCGATCAAGTCATCGATGGTCTGCGGCTGGTGATAGAAGCCCGGCGACGCCGGCAAAATCGTCACGCCCATGTTCGACAGTTTGAGCATGTTCTCCAGATGAATGCTCGAATACGGCGCCTCGCGCGGTACCAGAATCAGCTGGCGGCGCTCCTTTAAGGTCACGTCGGCAGCCCGCTCGATCAAGTTGTTGCAGGCCCCGGTCGCTATAGCCGACAAGGTCCCGGTGGAACACGGCACCACCACCATCGCCGCTGGCGAGCCAGAGCCCGACGCCACTGGCGACATCCAGTCTTCCTTGCCGTACACCCGAATCTGCCCGGCGGCGGCGCCGGTATATTCCGTGAGGAAGGCTTGCATCATCTGTGGTTTGGACGGCAGCGAGACATCGGTCTCGGTGGCCATCACCAGTTGCGCAGCCTTGGAAATCAGGAAGTGTACCTCGCGGTCTTCACGCACCAGGCAGTCGAGCAGGCGCAAGCCGTACTGGGCGCCCGAAGCGCCGGTCATCGCCAGCGTGATGCGTTCCGGACCGTTGTTCATTGCAGCGCCTCGGCCAGTTTGCCGTGCAGGCCGCCGAAGCCGCCGTTGCTCATGATCACCACATGAGTGCCGGGCTGAGCCTGGCTCTTCACGCGCTCGATGATGCCTTCCAGCGAATCGCTGACGATCGACGGCACAGTGCACAACGCCGCAGTGGCGCCCAGATCCCAACCGAGGTTGGCCGGGGAATACCAGATCACCTGATCGGCATCGACCACACTTTCCGGCAAGCCATCACGGTGCGCGCCAAGCTTCATGGAGTTGGAGCGCGGCTCGATGATCGCGATCAGCGGCGCATCGCCAATGCGTTTGCGCAGACCGTCGAGGGTGGTGGCGATGGCGGTCGGGTGGTGAGCAAAGTCGTCGTAAATGGTGATGCCACGGACTTCCGCGACCTTTTCCATCCGCCGCTTCACGCTTTTGAACGCGCTCAGTGCAGCGATACCCATCGACGGCACGACGCCGACATGACGTGCGGCGGCCAAGGTGGCCAAGGCGTTGGCGACGTTGTGCTGACCGGTCATGTCCCACTCGACCACGCCTTGAACGGCGCCTTCGAACATCACTTCGAATTTCGAGCCGTCTTCACTGAGCAGTTTGACTTGCCACTGACCGCCGGCACCGGTGGTTTGCACCGGGGTCCAGCAGCCCATTTCGATAACCCGCAGCAATGCCGGTTCGGTGGTCGGATGGATCACCAGGCCTTCGCTTGGAATGGTCCGCACCAAATGGTGGAACTGCCGCTCGATGGCCGGCAGATCGGGGAAGATGTCAGCGTGATCAAACTCAAGATTGTTCAAGATCGCCGTGCGCGGACGGTAGTGAACGAATTTCGAACGCTTGTCGAAGAATGCACTGTCGTATTCGTCGGCTTCGATCACGAAGAACGGCGTATCACCCAGACGCGCCGACACCGAGAAATTCTGCGGCACGCCGCCGATCAGGAAACCCGGGCTCATGCCGGCGTGCTCCAGGACCCAGGCAAGCATGCTGCTGGTGGTGGTTTTGCCGTGAGTGCCGGCAACCGCCAGCACCCAGCGGCCTTGCAACACGTGATCGGCCAGCCATTGCGGGCCGGAGACGTACGGCAGGCCTTTGTTCAGCACGTATTCGACGGCCGGGTTGCCGCGGGACATGGCATTGCCGATCACCACCAGGTCCGGGGCCGGATCGAGCTGCGCCGGGTCGTAACCTTGGGTCAACTCAATGCCCTGGGCTTGCAGCTGAGTGCTCATCGGTGGATAGACGTTGGCATCGGAGCCGGTCACGTGATGGCCCAGCTCTTTGGCCAGAACCGCCATCGAACCCATGAAAGTGCCACAAATACCAAGAATATGAATGTGCATAGTCGACCTCGTAAAACATGGCCGCAGGTTAGCGTAGGGTGGGAAAATTCGCACTCAGAGTTTGAAATCACCGCAGAACCTGTAGGAGCGAGGCTTGCCCGCGAAGGCGCCCTCTAGTACGCCAAAAGCTTCGCGGGCAAGCCTCGCTCCTACAAAGTCAGGATCCGGTGTATCTAGCGGGCGATACCGTGTTTGCGCAGCTTTCTGTAGAGGGTATTGCGGCTCACGCCCAGCTGTTCGGCGGTGTGCGTCATATGCCAGCGCTGCTGTTCCAGCACCGTCAGCAATGCCAACCGCTCGGCATCGTCCAGCGGATACTCGGAAGGTTCTTCAACCGCCGACGCCGTCACCGGTCGGGCCTGGCGAATCGTCGCCGGCAAATCCTCCAGCCCGATCCGCCCGCCGTCACACAGCGCCGCCAGGGTCCGCAGCACATTGCGCAGCTGCCGCACATTGCCCGGCCAGGCAAAATCCAGCAAGGCCTGCCGCGCCGGAGCATCAATCAGCACCGTCTCTCCGCCCGCCTCTTCGGCCAGCAAAAAGTCGAGCAACTGCGATTTGTCAGCGCGCTCCCGCAGCGCCGGCAACGCAACCTCCAGCCCATTGAGCCGGTAATACAAATCCTCGCGGAAACTGCCGTCCTGCACCCGTTCAAGCAGATTGCGGTGGGTGGCGCTGATGATCCGCACATTGACCGATTCCGGCTCACCGCCAATCGGCACCACCTGACGGTCTTCCAGCACCCTTAATAGACGGGTCTGCATGCTCAGCGGCATGTCACCGATTTCATCGAGGAACAACGTCCCGCCATCGGCCTGCTGCAGCTTGCCGCGCATGCCTTCCTTGCGAGCGCCGGTGAAACTGCCGCCGCGATAGCCGAACAGTTCGCTCTCGATCAGGCTTTCGGGAATCGCCGCGCAATTGAGGGCAACGAACGATTTTGCTGCCCGTTGACTGGCCTGATGCACGGCTTTGGCGAAGGCCTCCTTGCCTGAGCCGGTTTCGCCATTGATCAGCAACGGCACGTCCCGTTCAAACACGCGCAAGGCCTTGCGGAAATCCTCCTGCAGCGCGGCATCGCCCAGGCAAATGCCTGACAAGCGCGGACGCTCGGCAACCATCGGGCTTTGCACCACCGGCACCGGAATACTGCGCGGCTGCCCGCGCAATACGGCAAACAACCGCCGCCCGTCACGGGTGCGCAATGGCCAACTGGCGCTGGCATTGGCGCTCGCGCGGCCGAGCAATTCATCCAGCGAGCAGTCGAAAAACGCCTCCACCGGTTTGCCCAACAGCCCGCCACGAATATGCCCCAGCAAATTCAGCGCACTCTGGTTGACCGCACTGATCCGCCCTTCCCCATCGAACGCCAGCAACCCTTCGCTGAACAGCCCGACAGATTCGGCCTGCAGGTGAAAACGCAGCAACCATTGATTGTCGAAGTAACGCAGGAAATAGCAGCTCTCGATCATCTTCGCCGACAGATTGACCAAGGCCATGGTGTGGAATTGGCTCTGCCGCGAAACCTCGTGACGCGCCGAAGACACGTCGAGTACCGCCAGCAGCTCGCCGTGAGGATCAAACACCGGGCTCGCCGAGCAAGTCAGGCCGGTATGTCGGCCACGAAAATGTTCGTCTTGATGGATGGTCAGGGACTGACGCTCCACCAGGCAGGTGCCGATGCCGTTGGTGCCTTCGCAGGCTTCGCTCCAGTCAGCGCCGAGCCAAAGGCCGGCGCGCTCGAAAATCTTCCGTTCGGTAGGCGCAGTGACACAGTTGAGGATCACCCCGCGGGCGTCGGTCAGCAGCACCGCGTGGCCGGCACCGGAAAGTTGCTGGTGGAGGCTGGTCATTTCGGTGCCGGCGATCTGCAGCACTTGCTGCAAACGTTCGCGGCTTTCCAGCACACGACCATGCTCCAGCACCGTCGGCGCCATGGTCAGGGCCGGGTCGAGGTGATAATCCTCAAGACAACGCAGCCAGGAACGGGCAATGGACGGATCGCTGCCGGGACCGTGCAGGTGGGATTTGCCTTGGGTCACGGTCAGCACTTGCTGGGCATGGCGACTCAAATGGTTATCGTGCATTTCTTATTATTCTCCCCGAGCGGTTTGCATCCCCGTGTAGGAGCGAGGCTTGCCCGCGAAGAACGATAACGCGGCGCATCAGGCAAACCGAATCATGGCCTTCGCGGGCAAGCCTCGCTCCTACAAGGAGGGAGGTTCGAGCATCCTCCAGCCTGGCCAGCATTGCAATGCTGGCAAGACCCGCCAGTCACAGCCTGCGCCACAAACGGTACAAAGTGTCACAGGGGCTGTACCGCAAGCGTCACAAACGCTGCCCATTCGTCCGACAAAAAACACGCAAGGCCTTGATTTACCTGACCTGCAAGGCGCTGGCCCGACCTTTGCTCTACGCTTAATGCAGCGCTTTAGCGCGTCCTCCCTTATAAGCACAAAAGCCAAGGAGAAATCACCATGCGTTACGCTCACCCCGGTACTGAAGGCGCTATCGTTTCGTTCAAAAGCAAATACGGTAACTACATCGGCGGCGAGTTCGTCGCGCCTGTCAAAGGTCAGTACTTCACCAATACATCGCCGGTCAACGGCCAACCTATTGCCGAATTCCCGCGTTCCACAGCCGAAGACATCGAAAAGGCCCTGGACGCTGCCCATGCAGCCGCCGATGCCTGGGGCGCCACGTCCGCCCAGGCACGCTCGCTGGTCCTGCTGAAAATCGCCGATCGCATCGAACAGAACCTGGAAGTGCTGGCGATCACCGAATCCTGGGACAACGGCAAGGCCGTTCGCGAAACCCTCAACGCCGACATCCCGCTGGCCGCCGACCATTTCCGCTACTTCGCCGGTTGCATCCGCGCCCAGGAAGGCAGCGCCGCCGAGATCGACGGCAACACCGTGGCCTATCACATCCATGAACCTCTGGGCGTGGTCGGGCAGATCATTCCGTGGAACTTCCCGATCCTGATGGCCGCCTGGAAACTTGCCCCGGCCCTCGCCGCCGGTAACTGCGTGGTCCTTAAACCGGCTGAGCAAACCCCGCTGGGCATCACCGTGCTGATGGAACTGATCGGCGACCTGCTGCCACCCGGCGTGCTCAACGTGGTGCAAGGCTTCGGCAAAGAAGCCGGGGAAGCCCTGGCCACCAGCAAGCGCATCGCCAAGATCGCTTTCACCGGTTCGACCCCGGTCGGCTCGCACATCATGAAATGCGCCGCCGAAAACATCATTCCGTCCACCGTGGAGCTGGGTGGCAAGTCGCCGAACATCTTCTTCGAAGACATCATGAGAGCTGAGCCAAGCTTCATCGAAAAAGCTGCCGAAGGCCTGGTGCTGGCATTCTTCAACCAAGGCGAAGTCTGCACCTGCCCGTCCCGCGCCTTGGTGCAAGAGTCGATCTACGACGAGTTCATGAAAGTGGTCATGAACAAAGTCCTGCAAATCAAACGTGGCGACCCGCTGGACACCGACACCATGGTCGGCGCCCAGGCATCCGAGCAGCAATTCGACAAAATCCTTTCGTACCTGGAAATCGCCAAGGGCGAAGGCGCCGAGTTGTTGACCGGCGGCAAAGTGGAAAAACTCGAGGGCAGCCTGGCGACCGGGTATTACATCCAGCCGACCCTGCTCAAGGGCACCAACAAAATGCGCGTGTTCCAGGAAGAAATCTTTGGCCCGGTGGTGAGCATCACCACCTTCAAGGACGAAGCCGAAGCCCTGGCCATCGCCAACGACACCGAGTTCGGCCTGGGCGCCGGCCTCTGGACCCGCGACATCAACCGCGCCTACCGCATGGGCCGTGCCATCAAGGCCGGTCGCGTATGGACCAACTGCTACCACCTGTACCCGGCTCACGCCGCGTTCGGTGGTTACAAAAAGTCCGGCGTTGGCCGTGAAACCCACAAGATGATGCTCGACCACTATCAGCAGACCAAAAACCTGCTGGTGAGCTACGACATCAATCCGTTGGGCTTCTTCTAAAAACCGGAGGCGATACAGGTAGTTCTGTATCGCCCTTCGAACCGCCTTCGCGAGCAAGCCCGCTCCCACATAGGATTTCCGGCGTGCCCACTATCAGGCACACCACCCCCCCAATGTGGGAGCGGGCTTGCTCGCGAAGGCGCCCTCAATGACACACCAATTATCGCCCTGATGCTCTGGCACGGGCTTTGCGTGCCCGAATTACACGAAAACGCCATACCCGAAAGTCCAACAGATCAAACAATAAAAAAGACAGAGAGGACTTATGACTTCTACTACACAGCTCAAACCCACACTCGGCACCCTGCACCTATGGGGCATTGCCGTCGGCCTGGTGATTTCCGGCGAGTACTTCGGCTGGAGTTACGGCTGGGGCACCGCAGGGACCCTGGGTTTTCTCGTCACCGCCCTGATGGTGGCGACGATGTACACCTGCTTTATCTTCAGTTTCACCGAATTGACCACCGCCATTCCCCACGCTGGCGGGCCGTTTGCCTATAGCCGCCGGGCCTTCGGCGAAAAAGGCGGACTGATCGCCGGCATTGCGACCCTGATCGAATTCGTCTTTGCGCCACCGGCAATTGCCATGGCTATCGGCGCCTACCTCAACGTGCAATACCCGGAACTGGACCCGAAGATCGCCGCTGTTGGTGCCTATTTCGTGTTCATGGGCTTGAATATCCTCGGTGTGAGCATCGCTGCCACGTTCGAATTGGTGGTCACCGTGCTGGCGGTCGCCGAGTTGCTGGTGTTCATGGGCGTGGTCGCACCGGGCTTCAGCTTCAGCAATTTCGTGCTCAATGGTTGGTCGGGTTCCAACGAATTCACCATGGCCTCGATTCCCGGCATCTTTGCGGCAATTCCTTTCGCGATCTGGTTCTTTCTCGCCATCGAAGGCGCCGCCATGGCCGCCGAGGAAGCCAAGGACCCGAAACGCACGATTCCCAGGGCTTACGTCAGTGGCATTCTGACCCTGGTGTTCCTGGCCATCGGCGTCATGGTGATGGCTGGCGGCGTCGGCGACTGGCGCCAACTGTCGAACATCAACGATCCGCTGCCTCAGGCGATGAAAGCCGTGGTCGGCAACAATTCGACCTGGATGCACATGCTGGTCTGGATCGGCCTGTTCGGCCTGGTGGCGAGTTTCCACGGGATCATTCTTGGCTACTCGCGACAGTTCTTCGCCCTGGCTCGCGCCGGTTACCTGCCCAAAGGGCTGGCCAAACTCTCGCGCTTCCAGACGCCGCACAGGGCGATTCTGGCGGGCGGCGTGATCGGTATCGCGGCAATCTACAGCGACGGCCTGGTCAACCTGCAGGGCATGACGCTGACGGCGGCAATGATCACCATGTCGGTATTCGGCGCCATCGTGATGTACATCATCAGTATGCTGAGCCTGTTCAAATTGCGTAAAACCGAGCCGAACCTGGAACGCACCTTCCGCGCACCGGGCTACCCGATCGTACCGGGCATCGCGCTGTTTCTGGCCGTGGTGTGCCTGGTTGCGATGGCGTGGTTCAACACCTTGATCGGGTGTGTGTTCCTCGGGTTCATGGCGGCCGGCTACCTGTATTTCCAACTGACGGCCAAGCAGCGTTCCGATGCGCCGGCGGATGCAATGCTCGAAGGCGTCTGAGTTGCACCGGCGCCGGGCTGATTCCCGGCGCCTGCCATATTGAAGTGCACAGAGATCCAATGTGGGAGCGGGCTTGCTCGCGAAGGCGGAGTGTCATTCACCACCCATGTTGAATGTCAGACCGCATTCGCGAGCAAGCCCGCTCCCACAGGGGTTCGGCGGTGCATTTGAGTTATTTATTGAATCAGGAGGACACCGCCCCATGGCCGTATTTGCCCATACCGTCGGCGCCCAGACCTACCGCTTCGACAGTCTCAAAGACGTCATGGCCAAGGCCAGCCCCGCGCGCTCGGGGGACTTTCTGGCCGGCGTTGCCGCCCTCAACGATGGTGAGCGAGTGGCCGCGCAGATGGCCCTGGCTGACATCCCGCTGACTCACTTCCTGCAGGAAGTACTGATTCCTTACGAGGCCGATGAAGTCACCCGGCTGATCATCGACACTCACGATAAACAGGCTTTTAAAGCGGTCAGCCACCTCACTGTCGGTGGCTTTCGCGATTGGCTGCTCAGCGACGCCGCCGACGAACAGAGCTTGCGTGCCCTCGCCCCGGGCCTGACCCCGGAAATGGCCGCCGCCGTGTCGAAGATCATGCGCGTGCAAGACCTGGTGCTGGTGGCGCAGAAAATCCGCGTGGTCACGAAATTCCGCGGCACTCTGGGCTTGCGCGGCCGGCTCTCGACACGCCTGCAACCCAATCACCCCACCGACGAACCGGCCGGCATCGCCGCGAGCATTCTCGACGGACTGCTGTACGGCAACGGTGACGCGATGATCGGCATCAACCCGGCCACTGACAGCATCGCTTCGATCTGCGCCATGCTGGAAATGCTCGATGCGATCATCCAGCGCTACGAAATTCCTACACAGGCCTGCGTGCTGACCCACGTCACCACCTCCATCGAGGCGGTGAATCGCGGCATTCCGCTAGACCTGGTGTTCCAGTCGATCGCCGGCACTGAAGCGGCCAACGCCAGTTTCGGTATCAACCTAAACGTCTTGCAGGAAGGCTATGACGCGGGCTTGAGCCTGAATCGCGGCACGCTGGGCCAAAATCTGATGTATTTCGAGACCGGCCAGGGCAGCGCCTTGTCAGCCAACGCTCACCACGGCATCGATCAACAGACCTGCGAAACCCGCGCCTACGCCGTGGCACGCCATTTCAAACCGTTTCTGGTGAACACCGTCGTAGGCTTCATCGGCCCCGAATACCTCTACAACGGCAAACAGATCATCCGCGCCGGTCTCGAAGACCACTTCTGCGGCAAGCTGCTGGGCGTGCCCATGGGTTGCGACATCTGTTACACCAATCACGCCGAAGCCGATCAGGACGACATGGACACCCTGCTGACCCTGCTGGGCGTGGCTGGGATCAACTTCATCATGGGCATCCCCGGCTCTGACGACATCATGCTCAATTACCAGACCACGTCGTTCCACGACGCCCTCTACGCCCGCAAAACCCTGGGCCTGAAACCGGCGCCGGAGTTTGAACAGTGGCTGGCGAACATGGGCATCTTTACCCAGGCAGACGGCCAAATTCACTTCGGCGACAACCTGCCGCCGGCCTTCCGCCAAGCCATGGCGCAACTGGGATGAGTATTGAGATGGATAAACCACCTGTCGATCCGCAAAACCCATTGCTGGAACTGCGTCGCCTGACCCCGGCACGTATTGCCCTCGGTCGTACAGGCACCAGTATGCCGACCAGCGCGCAGCTGGATTTTCAGTACGCCCATGCACAGGCCCGGGATGCGGTGCACCTGCCGTTCGACCACAGGGGGCTGAATTCGCAACTGGCCGAGCGTGGGCGTGAGAGTTTGCTGTTGCACAGCGCCGCCACGGACCGGAACAGCTATCTGCAGCGCCCCGATTTGGGGCGCAAGTTGAGTGATGAGTCGGCGCAGACCCTGCGCGACTATGCTCGGAATCATCCTGGCGGGGTGGACTTGGCGGTCGTGGTGGCCGATGGCCTCTCGGCATTGGCCGTTCATCGCCACACCTTACCGTTTCTGGCGCGCATGGAAGAACAGACAGCCGCTGAGGGTTGGTCCCTGTCGCCGGTGATTCTGGTGGAACAGGGCCGAGTTGCAGTGGCCGACGAGATTGGCGAGCTATTAGGCGCGAAAATGGTGGTCATTTTGATCGGCGAACGCCCCGGCTTGAGCTCGCCAGACAGCCTGGGGTTGTATTTCACCTATAATCCCAAAGTCGGACTGACAGACGCCTATCGCAACTGCATCTCGAATGTCCGGCTCGAAGGCTTGAGTTACGGCATGGCGGCACACCGCTTGCTGTATTTAATGCGCGAAGCCTGTCGGCGGCAGTTATCGGGGGTCAGTCTGAAGGACGAAGCCCAGGTTCAGACGCTGGAGTCGGACATTGGTGCGGATATGAAAGGTAATTTCCTACTGAGCCCGTCGGATACCTGAACCGTTTCCGCATTGCGTTTCTATTCAGGTTTCAGGCAGGATCGATGCACGGCCGCCAGGGTTTCCCGTCGCCGTCACCACGTAAGACAGCCACTTGAAGACGAGACCTACCATGCGGATTATTCAAGCGACCCTCGAACACCTCGACCTGCTGACCCCGTTGTTCGTCAAATATCGTGAGTTTTACGGTTCCCTGCCGTATCCGGACTCGTCCCGGGCGTTCCTCGAGAAACGCTTGCGCCGCAAGGAGTCGGTGATCTACCTGGCCCTGGCCGATGACGACAACAACAAACTGATGGGTTTTTGTCAGTTGTACCCCAGCTTTTCGTCTCTTTCGCTTAAACGCGTGTGGATCCTCAACGACATCTACGTCGCCGAAGACGCCCGCCGCCAGTTGGTGGCCGACAACCTGATCCGTACCGCGAAAAAAATGGCCAAGGAAACCAATGCCGTGCGCATGCGCGTTTCCACCAGCAGCAACAACGAAGTCGCGCAGAAAACCTACGAATCCATCGGGTTCAGGGAAGACACCGAGTTCAAGAACTACGTGTTGCCGATCAGTGAGGAGCTGTAAGCACTGGGGCCTTTGTGGCGAGGGGGCTTGCTGTGGCGAGGGGGCTTGCCCCCGTTCGGCGGCGCAGCCGTCGTAAAACCTGAGCATGCGGTGTATCTGAAAAACCGTGACTACCTGGTTTAGGGGTCGCTTCGCAACCCAACGGGGGCAAGCCCCCTCGCCACAAAGATTGTGCAATGCCAACAGACCTATGATCGTTCCATCGACATCCCCCGCTACAAACTCGAGGCGTTTTTCACTTCTCTCCCCGTATAATGCCCATTCTTCCGGCTCGTAAGAAAAATCACACTTAGCTGTAGTCTTACGCGAAGCCATCCGCACAGGCCTGCAGAGTCGGGCCATCACCACAGGTGCTTTCCATGGATTTCAACCCGATCGACCTTATCCTGCATCTCGATGTTTACCTCGACCTGCTGGTAACTAACTACGGGGCATGGATTTACGCCATTCTGTTTCTGGTGATCTTCTGCGAAACCGGTCTGGTGGTGATGCCATTCCTGCCGGGCGATTCCCTGTTGTTCATCGCCGGCGCCGTGGCGGCCGGTGGCGGCATGGACCCGGTGCTGCTGGGCGGCCTGCTGATGCTGGCGGCGATTCTCGGCGACAGCACCAACTACATAATCGGTCGCACCGCCGGCGAAAAGCTGTTCAGCAACCCGAACTCGAAAATATTCCGCCGCGACTATCTGCAACAAACCCACGACTTCTACGACAAGCACGGCGGCAAAACCGTGACCCTGGCGCGTTTCATGCCAATCATCCGCACCTTTGCCCCGTTCGTCGCCGGTGTCGGCAAAATGCCTTACCCGCGTTTCCTTGCCTTCAGTGTTCTCGGAACCATTCTCTGGGTGGGCGGCCTGGTCACCCTCGGTTACTTCTTCGGCAACGTACCGTTCATCAAGAAAAACCTGTCGCTGCTGGTAGTGGGCATCATCCTGCTGTCGCTGCTGCCGATGATCATCAGCGTGATCCGCAGCCGCCTCGGGAATGCCGCGTCCAAAGCCGAACCCCGCTGACTCACGATGTGGTCCCTTAGCGCCTGGCGACGCCGGCGCACCCTGGCCAGGCATCCGATTGCCGACGACATGTGGCAACGGGTGCGCCATCACTTGAGGTTTCTCGATGGCCTCAGCGCAGCCGAAGGCCAGTGGCTGCGGGAAGCCTGCGTGCTGTTCCTGCAAGACAAACACCTGACCGCCCTGCCCGGCGTCGAGCTTCACCAGGAGCAACGCCTGCTGCTCGCCGCCCAGGCCCAATTGCCGCTGCTGCATCTGGGCGATCTGAACTGGTATCAGGGCTTTCACGAAATCATCCTCTACCCCGACGATTTCCTCAGCCCCCAGCGCCATCGCGATGCCAGCGGCGTCGAACACGAATGGGACGGCGAACACAGCGGTGAAGCCTGGCAGCAAGGCCCGATCATCCTCGCCTGGCCCGGCGTAATGGCCAGCGGTGGCTGGGAAGGCTACAACCTGGTGATCCACGAACTCGCGCACAAACTCGACATGCTCAACGGCGACGCCAATGGCCTGCCCCCGCTGCATACCGATATGCGCGTCAGCGACTGGGCCAGAATCATGCAAGAAGCCTATGACGACCTCGACCGGCAACTGGACCGCAACCCGGACGCCGAAACCGCCATCGACCCCTACGCAGCGGAAAACCCCGCCGAGTTCTTCGCCGTCACCAGCGAATACTTCTTCAGCGCACCGGACTTGCTGCATGAAGCATATCCACAGGTTTATGAGCAGCTGAAGTTGTTTTATCGGCAGGATCCGCTGGCCCGTCTACGGCAACTTCTGGCTGAAAACCCGGTCTATCAGGCACACGACTAAGGTCTACACGACCTCTGGCGCATGGCAACGGTGGCAGAATATGCCTATAATCGCCGCCACTTTTTGGTCAATCCGGCCAAGTTTTTTTGGTCAACTAACGGGGGCACCGCCCAATGAGCTACAGCAAGATTCCGGCTGGCAAAGACCTGCCGAACGACATCTACGTCGCGATCGAGATCCCGGCCAACCACGCGCCGATCAAATACGAAATCGACAAAGACAGCGATTGCCTGTTCGTTGACCGTTTCATGGCCACCCCGATGTTCTACCCGGCCAACTACGGTTACATCCCGAACACCCTGGCTGACGACGGTGACCCCCTCGACGTGCTGGTCGTGACTCCTTACCCGGTTGCCCCAGGCTCGGTGATCCGCGCGCGTCCAGTCGGCATCCTGAACATGACCGACGACGGCGGCGGCGATGCCAAAGTGATCGCGGTTCCACACGACAAGCTGTCCCAGCTGTACGTCGACGTGAAGGAATACACCGATCTGCCTCCGCTGCTGATTCAGCAGATCGAGCACTTCTTCGCGAACTACAAAGATCTCGAAAAAGGCAAATGGGTCAAGATCGAAGGCTGGGCCGGCGCAGATGCCGCCCGCGACGCGATCACCAAGTCGGTTGCTGCCTATAAAGGCTGAGAAGCCGCGGTAAGCTTCTAGCTGCGACGTTTGAAGAAGAACCCCGGTTGAACCGGGGTTTTTTGTGCGCGCTTGCAAAGCCTCTTTTAAACCGGTCGCTTAACGCTTGGGTGCATTGGTTTTTTCTCGTTTAATTTCCACTAAAAGCGCCTTACATCCAGTCTTAAATTTCCCTCGAAATTTGAACGGATCGTTTATTCAAACCCCCGTCCTGCGCCAGTAGACTCGTGTTTATGAAAAAGAACACTAGCGGCCCACGGTTTAAAGCACTCCTTGAAGCAGCGAAAATCACAACCACTGGATTTGCCGCTTTCTTCGACACGGAAGCGCAAAATATCCACAACTGGTACACCCGAGGTGTGCCCGCCTACCGCATGGAAGAGGTCGCCAGACTACTGTCTGTAAACAGCGACTGGCTGAAAACCGGCGAAGGCCCGAAAGAGTCCTCACGCCTGCGCGTACTCGACGAGTCCGGCAACACCTTCGATGCCCAGGCCATCCGCGGCATCTACACGGTGATCGAGCCCATCGACGTCGAATTGCCCTTCTATATAGAAACAGCCACCGCCCCGGGCTCCAACAAAACCCACGTCGTCAAAGACCCCAGCCAATCCATCCGCCTGCCTCGCAGCCACCTCGACTCTCTGGAAATCAAGCACGCTGACGCTATCTGTACCCACATGATCGGCAACAGCATGGGCGAAAAGATTGAAGATGGCTCGACGCTTGCGATCGACCGTGGGCTGACGCAGGTTATTGATGGGGAAATTTATGCGATCGAGCATGACGGGATGCTGCGGATCAAATACCTGCACCGGATGCCGGGGAATGCGTTGCGATTGCGCAGCTATAACAAAGCCGAGTATCCAGACGAGATCTTCAGTGCCGAGCAGATCGATAAGCAAAACATCAGGGTATTGGGGTGGGTATTCTGGTGGTCGACGCTCAACAAACGCCGGCCGTCGGTGCCCTTTCTGTAAAGACGCAACCCTGTAGCAGCTGGCGAAGCCTGCGTCCGGCTGCGCAGCGGCCGTATAACTCTTCACCGCGGTGTTTCAGCCATACCGTGAATAATGGATTTACGACTGCTTCGCAGCCGAACGCAGCCTTCGGCAGCTGCTGCACCTCTCCGCAATCGCCCTACCCCACACGCCAAGCTGGGAATTCCTCAAAAAAATCAGTATGCTGCGCCCCACATTTGCGCATCGACCCTTCTTCAGGCTCAGATCGCACCGACAAGGCAGATCACTTTCTCGCCAAGTCCCACAGCCGGACGCAAGATCCGGGTGTACGTTTTGAAGGCTGGCGCGGTTTACCAAAAATAAACCAAGCCAGTCCCCGAGAAGCCGGCCACAAGCCGGCTTTTTAATGTCTGAAAATTAATCCCGAATTCACTATGACCGCATTGAACTGCGGCCAACCCACATGTTGCACGATTCAGTCGCAGCCGCACGTGAGGCGACAAGCTGTCCGACAACTGGACGGTGAGCCGAATAGGCGTCATATTCGGCTCACTATATGAGCCGAATAGCATTTTTAATCGGCTCACTCATTCCAAGAGCACCGATTCCATGGCACCTCACTGGATCTGGCAGCAGCCTGATTGGCCTAACTTTCAATGGCAAGCCGAGCGTTTGGCGCCACTGTTGCGCGACTGCGTTCAGGCGCAGGGTCGGTTGATGGGGATGGCCAGTTCGGTAGGCAGTTCGTTGAGCGCGCAAAACGAACTGGATGCGTTGTTGCAGAACATCGTGACCTCGTCCGCTATCGAGGGTGAACAGCTTAATGTTGGCTCCGTACGCTCCTCTCTGGCGCGACGGTTGGGGTTGGACCTGGTCAATGGCGATAAGGTGAGCCAGCGCAGTGAGGGCCTTGCGCAATTGATGCTCGATGCCACCCGGCATTTCGCTGAACCACTGACATTGGTTCGATTGCTGGATTGGCATAAATGGCTGTTTCCTGAGCAAGACACTGATCTTGCGGCCCGATCGATCCGTGTCGGAGCCTTGCGCGGCGACGAGCCGATGCAAGTGGTGTCCGGGCGCCTCGACAGGCCGACCGTTCACTTCGAAGCGCCGCCTCGCCTTGGTCTTGAACGACAACTCGAAACCTTCCTGACCTGGTTTGAAGCCAGCCGAAATCAAGTCGGACTCGACCCTTTGCTGAGGGCCGGCGTCGCACATTTCTGGTTTGTGACGTTGCATCCTTTCGACGATGGCAACGGTCGCCTGACGCGAACGATCACTGATCTGGCCCTGGCTCAGGGTGAGGCTCAGGCCATCCGTTTCTACGCCATGTCGGCGAGCATTCTGGATGATCGTTCTGGCTATTACCGAGTGCTGGAAACCAGTCAGAAAGCCACGATGGATATCACCGAATGGCTGGAGTGGTTTCTTCAGACTTTGCTGCGTAGCTTGCAGCAGGCCATGACGCGGATTGAGTCGGTACTGGGCAAGGTGCGTTTCTGGCAGGCACATCGGGAATCCGGACTGTCGACCGAGCAGACCAAAGTACTGAATCGCTTGCTCGATGGTGGGGAACGAGGTTTCGATAACGGCATCAGCGCCGCTCAATATCAGGCAGTGGCAAAGGTTTCCAAAGCCACCGCAACCCGTCATCTGGCCGAACTGCTGGAGAAGGGCTGCCTGAAACGCCTGCCCGGCGGCGGGCGCAGTACTCGATATCAAATCAGCTATCCCGATGACTCAACAGATTAATCATGATCGACATTGCACTCGATGAGTTAAGCCGTAATGCGATCTGTAGCAGCTGGCGAAGCCTGCGTTCGGCTGCGCAGCAGTCGTGAACCCGGCTAATGCAGTCTGTCTGGCGTACCGCAATCTCTGACTTTACGACTGCAGCGCAGCCGAACGTAGGCTTCGCCAGCTGCTACAAAGAGTGCGTCGCTGCTGAAATGGTTTAACTTACCGGCTTTAGGGCAAGCCCCCTCACCACAGCGGCCGTATTGACGCCCAAAAACCATTGTCCGAAACGCCCCGCTCATTTGCCCATAACCCCTATGTCTGCTAGTGTCGCGCCGGTTTAACGTCAACCGGAAATAGCCGCCATGGCCCGCAAAAAAGCTGCACTGGATTTCGAACAATCTCTCGCCGACCTGCAAACGCTGGTGGAGCGTCTGGAGAACGGCGAATTGTCGCTGGAAGACTCGCTGACCGCTTTCGAGCAGGGCAT
The DNA here is from genome assembly GCF_019218905.1 of Pseudomonas sp. PDM24. Taxonomy (NCBI): domain Bacteria; kingdom Pseudomonadati; phylum Pseudomonadota; class Gammaproteobacteria; order Pseudomonadales; family Pseudomonadaceae; genus Pseudomonas; species Pseudomonas sp. PDM24. The sequence goes on from NZ_JAHUWR010000008.1 coordinate 228,598, forward strand.
CGGGCTGACCCGCGATTGCCAGGCGGCGCTGGCGCAGGCCGAGCTGAAGGTTCAAGTGCTGCTCGAGCGTGATGGTGAGCTGGCCGAGGAACCCTTCGACGCGGATCAGCCAGAATGATTGCGGCGTATTCGGCGACCAGCCAGGCTCGCGTCAATTCTGCACTGGAAACCCTGTTCAACGCGCCGAGCCCCGAGCTCGCACGCCTTTACGAAGCCATGCGCTACAGCGTGATGAACGGCGGCAAGCGCGTGCGTCCGTTGCTGGCTTATGCCGCGTGTGAGGCGTTGGGCGGCAAGGCCGGGCAAGCCAACGGCGCAGCCTGTGCAGTTGAACTTATCCACGCCTATTCGCTGGTGCACGATGATTTGCCAGCCATGGACGACGACGATCTGCGTCGCGGCCAGCCGACTACGCATAAAAAATTCGATGAAGCCTGCGCAATCCTCGCCGGTGACGGTTTGCAGAGCCTGGCCTTCAGCGCTTTGCTCGACCCACGCCTTAGCAGTTGCGACGCCGAAACCCGTCTGCAGATGGTCAGCGCCCTGGCGTTGGCAGCCGGTCCGGCGGGCATGGTCGGAGGGCAAGCTATCGATCTCGGTTCGGTGGGCCTGAAGCTCGATCAAAAAGCCCTTGAATACATGCACCGGCACAAGACCGGCGCGTTGATCGAAGTCAGCGTCAAGCTTGGTGCCCTGGCCAGCGGTCACGCCGCCAAGGACGAACTGAAGTCCCTGCAGAGTTATGCACAGGCCATCGGTCTGGCATTTCAGGTCCAGGACGACATTCTCGACGTTGAAAGTGACACCGAAACCCTCGGCAAGCGCCAGGGCGCCGATATCGCTCGGGACAAGCCGACCTACCCGGCACTGCTCGGTCTCGATGCGGCCAAGGCCTATGCCCTGGAACTGCGCGATCAGGCCCTGCACGCGCTGCGACCGTTTGACGCGGCGGCCGAGCCATTGCGCGATCTGGCCCGGTACATCGTCGATCGCCGCAGCTGACGGCGTATCCGCCAAAAAAAACCAACGCGTGGGCAGGGGGCGATGCATCAGGTAAACTGCCGCATCTTTTATACCTATAACGATTCGCCTGATGCCCACGACGTTTCATGAGATTCCCCGCAAGCGCCCGACCACGCCCCTGCTCGACCGTGCCAACACGCCGGACGGCCTGCGCCGGTTAGGCGAAGCCGAGCTGGAAACCCTGGCTGATGAGTTGCGCCTGGAATTGCTCTACACGGTCGGTCAGACCGGTGGGCATTTCGGTGCCGGCCTGGGCGTCATCGAGCTGACCATCGCGTTGCATTACGTCTTCGACACCCCGGATGACCGGTTGGTGTGGGACGTGGGTCATCAGGCCTATCCGCACAAAATCCTCACCGGCCGTCGCGAGCGCATGAGCACCCTGCGCCAGAAGGACGGCGTTGCCGCCTTCCCGCGGCGTTCCGAGAGCGAGTACGACACCTTTGGCGTCGGCCACTCCAGCACCTCGATCAGCGCAGCGCTGGGCATGGCGATTGCCGCCCGCCTGCAACACAGTGATCGCAAGGCGATCGCGGTGATCGGCGACGGCGCACTGACCGCCGGCATGGCCTTCGAGGCGCTGAACCACGCGCCGGAAGTGGACGCCAACATGCTGGTAATCCTCAACGACAACGACATGTCGATTTCGCGCAACGTCGGCGGGCTGTCGAACTATCTGGCGAAAATCCTTTCCAGCCGCACCTACGCGAGCATGCGCGAAGGCAGCAAAAAGGTCCTGTCGCGCCTGCCCGGCGCCTGGGAAATCGCCCGTCGTACCGAAGAATACGCCAAAGGCATGCTGGTCCCGGGCACGCTGTTCGAAGAGCTGGGCTGGAATTACATCGGCCCGATCGATGGCCACGACCTGCCGACCCTGATCGCCACCCTGCGCAACATGCGCGATCTGAAAGGCCCGCAATTCCTGCACGTGGTCACCAAAAAAGGCAAAGGCTTCGCTCCGGCGGAAGTCGACCCGATCGGTTACCACGCCATCACCAAACTCGAACCCCTGGACGCCCCGGCCAACCCGCCGAAGAAAGCCGGCGGGCCGAAGTATTCCGGTGTGTTCGGTGAATGGCTGTGCGACATGGCCGCGGTCGATCCGCGTCTGGTCGGGATTACCCCGGCGATGAAGGAAGGCTCCGACCTGGTGGCCTTCAGCGAGCGCTTCCCGGAGCGCTATTTCGACGTGGCGATTGCCGAGCAACACGCCGTGACCCTCGCCGCCGGCATGGCCTGCGAAGGCGCAAAACCGGTGGTGGCGATCTATTCGACCTTCCTGCAACGCGCATACGACCAGCTTGTGCATGATGTGGCGGTGCAAAACCTTGACGTGCTGTTCGCCATCGACCGTGCAGGCCTGGTGGGCGAAGACGGCCCGACGCACGCGGGTAGCTTCGACCTGTCGTTCCTGCGTTGCATCCCCGGCATGCTGGTGATGACCCCGAGCGACGAAAACGAATTGCGTAAAATGCTCAGCACCGGCCACCTGTACGACGGCCCGGCGGCAGTGCGTTATCCACGCGGCACCGGCCCGAATGCGCCGATCGCGAAAGACCTCGAACCGATTGAAATCGGCAAGGGTGTCGTCCGCCGTCAGGGCAACAAAGTCGCCCTGCTGGTATTCGGCGTGCAACTGGCCGAGGCACTGAAAGTCGCCGAGAAGCTGGATGCGACCGTGGTCGACATGCGTTTCGTCAAACCGCTCGACGAAGCACTGGTTCGCGAAATCGCTGGCAGTCACGAACTGCTGGTGACCGTCGAAGAGAACGCCATCATGGGCGGTGCCGGTGGCGCGGTCAGCGAGTTTCTCGCCCGCGAAAACATCCTCAAGTCGGTGCTGCACCTGGGCTTGCCGGACATCTACGTCGAGCACGCCAAGCCTGCGCAAATGCTGGCGGAGTGTGGGCTGGATGAGGCGGGGATCGAAGAAGCGGTGCGTCAGCGCCTGCAGCTGCTGAATATCTAATCCTCTGGCTACATGCAAAACCCTGTGGGAGCGGGCTTGCTCGCGAATGCGGTGCGTCAGTCGGCATCAATGTTGACTGACACAGCGCATTCGCGAGCAAGCCCGCTCCCACATTGGTTTTGTGCAACCTCATAAAAATGTATTCGCTTTAGAGCGTCAACGGACTACCCATGAAACTCCCCCGCCTCGCCCTGGCGCTGACCCTCCTGCCGGCCGGCCAACTCTTGGCCGACACCTTCGAACGCGACCAGGCCCTGAAACTGCCGGACGTGCTGATCAGCGCCAACCGTCAGGTCGAAGCGCGCAACGACAGCAGCGCCGCCAACACCGTGTTCACCCGCGACGACATCGACCGTCTGCAGCCGAGCAGTGTCACTGACCTGCTGCGCCGGGTACCGGGCGTACAGGTCGGGCAAACTGGCGGGCGCGGCAGTCTGCCGGGGGTTTACATTCGTGGTACCAAGTCGGCGCAAAGTCTGGCGCTGGTCGACGGCCAGCGCATCGGCAACTCGACCTCCGGCGACAGCAACCTGCAACACATCAACATCGAACAGGTCGAGCGCGTGGAAGTGCTGCGTGGTTCGCGTTCAGTGATTTACGGCAGCGATGCGATTGGCGGGGTGATCCAGATCTTCACCCGCCGTGGTGGCGAACAGGGCTTGCAACCCCGCATGCACGTGGGGGTTGGCAGCAATCAGACCTGGGAACGCAGCCTTGGATTGTCTGGCGGCGACGCGCAGACCCGCTTCAATCTCGGTGCCAGCCTCGATGAAACGGCAGGCATCAATCGCACTCACCAGTCTTGGCCCAGTGATGGCGATCACGATGAATACCGCAATAAGTCGGTCAGCTTTAGCCTGAGTCACGCCCTCACCGATGACATCGAAGTCGGCGCCAATCTGCTGGATAACCAGGGCAAAAGTGCCTTCGATAATCCGTTCGGCCGCTTCGACATGAACACCTTCAAATCGGTCCAGCAGCAACCCTACAGCAAGTTCTCTGTGAGCAGCGTCAGCAGTTACGTCGATGCGCGCATCAACGACGCCTGGAAAACCCGCGTCGAGTTCGGCCATAGCGAAAACCGTGAGAAGACGCTCGACAAGCTCAGCGATGAGCGCAGCGTGTTCAACACCTACCGCGATTCGGTGAATTGGCAAAACGACCTGACCCTGAATGAACGCAACAGCCTGATCCTCGGCGGCGACTGGTACGAAGACCGAATCAACAGCAGCACTGCGTTCGACGAAGACAGCCGCTGGAACCGTGCAGCGTTTATCCAGCATCGCTATCAAGCCGACAGCTTTTCTACCGAACTGGGCCTGCGTCGCGACCAGAATCAGCAGTTCGGCAGCCAGAACAGCTGGAGCGGCACGTTCACACTGCCGCTGAACCCGGACAACGATGTGCTGTTGACCTACAGCGAAGGCTTCCGCGCGCCGACCTTCAACGACCTGTACTACCCGGATTTCAGCAATCCGGATTTGAAACCCGAAACCTCGAAAAGTTATGAGTTGCAATGGCGCAGTCAGCTGACGCAGAGCAGTCGTCTGGAAGCTTCGCTGTATCGCACCGATCTGCAAGACGCAATTATTTTCGGCAGCAACAACCGCCCGGCAAACGTCGCTTCGGCGCGGATCAACGGTTTCGAAGCGGCCTTGAAACAAGAGCTGTTCGGCTGGCAGAGCAACCTTGGCCTGGCAATCATCGACCCGCGGGATCGCGACAGCGGCCACACCCTCGCCCGTCGTGCACGGCGGACGTTGAGCCTGGACCTGGATCGGCAGTTCGACCGGCTCGGCCTCGGTGCCAGTTGGCAAGCGGTGAGCAGTAGTTATGACGACGAGAACAATCAGCAGCCGTTAGGCGGGTATGCGTTGTTGGGGTTGCGCAGCAGTTGGGCGCTGAATCGCGAGATCAAGCTGGAATTGAAGGTCGATAACCTGCTGGACAAGGGCTACAGCCGGGCGTTGTACAGCCATGATGGCAGTCAGTATGGGTATCGTGAGGAAGGCCGGGCGTGGATGTTCGGGGTGACCTGGACGCCAGGGTTTTGACCAGAGATCAGCGGTGTTCAGGCGGGCCTCTTCGCGGGCAAGCCTCGCTCCTACGGGTTTGAGTCGATCAAAAAAATTGAATAACTCCAATCCTGTAGGAGCGAGGCTTGCCCGCGAAGGCCGCGCCTCGGTCTCAACGGTCCGGCGCGATCACTTGGCACAACTTGGCAGTCGCTTCGATCATCTGCCCACTCGGCCGCTCCAGGCCTTTGTCCGTCACCAGCAGCAATTGCCCCTGCGCCACCGCCGTTACCTGAGGCCAGCTCTTCCACGCATCGAGCTGCGCCTGATCACTGGCCAGAATCACCTCGGGATTGCGCTGCAACACCGCCTCCACACTGATCTGCGGAGCAGGCTGTGTCAGATCGGCAAACACATTGCGCGCCCCGCACACCGCTAGAGCATCGCTGATGATCTGCCCACCGCCCACGGTGTACAGCGGGCGATCCCAGACTTGATAAAACACCCGTAACGGTTCATCCCTTCGATAACGCTGGCGCAGGGAGTCGAGTCGTTGACGCAGATTTTCGGCCAATGAAACGCCACGCTCCGGTCTTCCGAGCTGCGTAGCGATCACTTCAATCTGGGAGGCAAGTTGTTCGAGGTTGTGGGGTTCGGCGACATAGGTGGGAATGTTCAGCCGTTTGAGCTGCTCACGCTGGACCGGCCCCACACTGCCCGGCCACAACAGCAATAGATCGGGTTTGAGGCTGAGCAATCGCTCCATGTCCAACTGGCCGTAGTTGCCAACAGAAGGAATGTCTTTGAGTTCAGCGGGACGTTCGCCAGCATCCAGCACACCGACCAGAAGGTCAGCCGAGTTCAGCTCAACGACAATCTCAGAAAGCGACGGCGCCAGACTGACGACCCGTTCAACCGCAGCCGCCGAACCGCTGACAGCCAGCAGCGACACTGCCAGCCAGATGCTGCGCATCAGCCGAGTTGACGCGGGATACGGTAGAGGTAGAACAGCACCGTGGTCGACAGCGCCAGCAGCACCAATGGAACGGCTTCAAGACCTACGAATACCGCCAGCGCACCAATCCAGGCGGGCAGGCCGGCGACCAGAAACGCAGCACGGCGTTTCGCGGCCAGGGCAATCCAGGCGCTGGGTTCTTCAGGAGTGTCGAGGGCTTTCTGGGTAGCGATCAGTGCGTGCTTGTAACCGCCAAAGAACTTCAGGCTGACAAACATCGACGCCACACCGGCGATGAACAATGGCATCGCCAGTACCGGCAAAATCGCCTCGCTCTGGCCGAATACACCATTGACCACGAACAGCGGCACCAAAGCCAGCGCCAGGTATTGCCACCAATTGACGGACAGTCGCCGCCGTACCTGACCGCGGGTCACGCCCGGTCAACCTCGCCCTGATGCTCGTTGCCCATCATATGGTCGAGCTTGCTGGCCTTGGTGGCCAGATAGAGTTTGTTGTGTGGGTTGTGCCCGGTGTGCAACGGCACGCGCTCGGCAACCACGATGCCCATGTCGGTCAAGGCTTTGACCTTGCGTGGGTTGTTGGTCATCAGACGCAGGGACTTCACGCCCAGGTGCTCCAGCATCGGCAGGCACATGGCGTAGTCGCGCTGGTCGGCGGCAAAACCCAGACGCTCGTTGGCTTCAACGGTGTCTGCACCGCCATCCTGCAATTCATAGGCGCGGATCTTGTTCAGCAGGCCAATGCCGCGACCTTCCTGACGCAAGTAGAGCAACACGCCACGGCCTTCACGGGCGATCGCCTGCAGGGCTGCCTCGAGTTGCGAACCGCAGTCGCAGCGCTGGCTGAACAAGGCATCGCCGGTCAGGCATTCGGAGTGCAACCGGCCGAGTACCGGAGCACCGTCGGCAAACTCACCCAGGCTCAGTACGACGTGCTCGCGCCCGTTCTCTTCGTCGAGAAAGCCATGCATGGTGAATTGCGCAAAAGGCGTTGGCAGCTTGGAAGCGGCGACAAAAACGACAGGCACCGGTGTGCTCCTGATCTATAAGTACTGAAGATTCGCAGAGGCGGCATTGTAACAGCACGTTCCTACAGACGCTTAGGCTGAATTATGGGGCATAACGATCAAAAAGTTTGATCAAGAGGCCAAGCCAACAACCCTGTGGGAGCGGGCTTGCTCGCGAAGACGGTTCCACATTCAAAATCATTGTGACTGTCACACCGCTTTCGCGAGCAAGCCCGCTCCCACATTCACCGTACTTATTCTGTGTCAAACGGGTACGGCTGTTTCCACTTTGCGAAAATCGGTTTCAACTGGCCGTTTTTTACCAGCACTTCCATGCGCTGATCGAACAGCGCCATCAACGTGCGAGCCCGAGGTGTATCGGCGAAGCACAGGTAAAGCGGTAATTCCGCGATATGCGTGCGGCGAAACTGCGACGTGTCCGTGACTCGGCTAAGGACGTAATCGACTTCAGTCAGTGCATCGATGTAATAGTCGGCGCGATTGTGGGTCAGCATGGACGCAATTCCCGTCCGCCGCACGACTTCGTTATAGCGCTGCACATTGGGTAGATAAGCCTGATATTTGTAGCCGCGTACCCAGGCCAATCGGTAGCGGCCCAAGGTATCCAGGGTCGGCGCCGGATTGCTGGCCAAGCCCAAGGCGTAGATGTGGTCGGTATCGAAATTCCATCGTGGATAAAGCAGGTCGCTCGCCTCCTCCCGATAAGAACCGACACAAGCGTCCACTTCCCCACGCTGGGCCAAGCCCATGGCGCGCGTATAAGGTTCGGTTCGAATATCCAGTTTTACGCCCGCCGGCTCGAAGACTTTGCGTAACACCTCCCAGCCCAAACCCTGACCATCGGCGGCGGTAAAGTCTTCCCAGGCTTCGCTGGCGAGGTGAATCACGGAGGGCGTCGTCGGTGCATCCTCCGCCCGGGCGAGCGAGCAAAACACCGCGAAAACCATCAGCAGCAACCCGCGTCGCGCTATCCCCGGTTCTCTCACTTGGCGCCTCAGACGAGAAACCACACCAGCCCTTGCATCGCCAACCACGCAAATACGCCTGCCAGCACGTCGTCGAGCATGATCCCGACCCCACCGTGCACATGCCGGTCGATCCAGTGAATCGGCCAGGGCTTGAGGATGTCGAAGAAGCGGAACATCAGGAACCCCGCCAGCAACCAATACCAGCCTTCCGGTACCAGCCACAGGGTGATCCACATCCCGACCATTTCGTCCCAGACGATGCCTTCATGGTCGTGCACGCGCAAATCATCGGCGACCTTGCCGCACAGCCAGAAGCCGAACAGCATGGTGATGCCGAGCATCAGCCAATAGCCCCAATCGGGCAGCATCTGCCACAACGGAATGAAGGGTAACGCCACTAACGAACCCCAGGTGCCCGGCGCTTTTGGCAGGGTGCCCGAGCCGAAGCCGAACGCCAGGAAATGCCAAGGGTTGCGCCAGACCGACGGCGGTACGAACTCCGCCGGGACCTGTTTGGGATGATCTGTCACGGTGTCTCCCGAAAATGTTGATAGCCCCGGATTGACGGGGTGATGTCGTGTCCGTCGGCGTCCAGCAGTGTCACGCCCTGCCCCGCTACGACCCGCCCAAGCACATGGATCGACCAGCCGTCCGCCAGCAACGATGGCAACTCGGCGGGCGGCAAGGTGAAGGCCAGCACGTAATCGTCACCGCCACTGAGGGCGGCTTGCTCAGCGTCGGACTGACCGAGGAAGGCCAGCAGCGCCTTCGACAACGGCAGCTTACTGCGCTCCACCTGAACCCCGACTTTCGACGCCAGGGCAATATGCCCACAGTCGGCGAGCAGCCCGTCGGAGATATCCAGCGCCGCCGTGGCTCTGCCGCGCAACGCCATGCCCAGACCCAGCTGCGGTTGCGGCGACCAGTAATGGGCGCGCAACGGATCAGCAATGGCCGCGTCAGCCATTCGCTGACCGAGTACCAACGGCAATGCACCCGCGCCGTTCCCCAACTCACCGCCCACGCAGAACAAATCGCCCGGCTGTGCGCCGCTGCGGGTCAACGCCAGGCCGACCGGCACCCGACCGAACACAGTCATGGTCAGGCTCAACGGCCCGCGGGTGGTATCGCCACCCACCAGCGCCACGCCGCAATTTTGCGCCATGAGGTTCAAACCACGGGCGAAGGCTTCCAGCCAATCGGTGGTCACCGTCGGCAAGGTCAGGGCAAGGGTAAAGGCAATGGGAGCGGCGCCCATGGCGGCCAGGTCACTGACCGCCACAGCCAGCGAGCGCTGACCGAGCAGAAACGGGTCACAGGGGTCTGCGAAATGCACACCGGCCACGAGCGTGTCGGTGGAAATTGCCAACTGCTCCCCGGGGGGAACAGCCAGCAAGGCGCAGTCGTCGCCGATCCCCAGAGCAACGCCTTCGCCGCCCTGCGCACAAGGTGCGGCGGCGAAGAAATTGCGGATCAGCTCAAACTCGCCCATTGGGTGTCCTGTCTCACCAATACTGTTCATTTTTTTACGGCGTCTGGTGTCGCCATACTGCGTTGCCGCTCCTCGCCATAGCCAGCTATGACTCGTCGCGGCGCCTTGTCTGGCAACACCAGCCACTCGCCAAAAAACGAACGTATCGGCGAGACAGGACACTGCAAGCGCCGATCAGCGCTTGAACGCCTTCACTTCAGCTTCACGCAGACGCGGGGCCAGCTTGTCGAGCACGCCGTTGACGAACTTGTGGCCGTCGGTGGAACCGAAGACCTTGGCCAGTTCGATACCTTCGTTGATCACAACGCGGTACGGCACATCAACGCGCTCGAGCAGCTCCCAGGTGGACAGGCGCAGAACCGCCAGTTCAACCGGGTCCAGCTCTTCGATGGTGATGTCCAGGCATGGCGCCAGTGCGGCATCGATCCGGTCCTTCTGAGCCGGAACCCCATGCAGGATTTCACGGAAGTAGGCGCCGTCGACATCGCTGAAATCGTTATCGACCCGAAACTGCGCTTCGATCTCGTTCAGCGACTGCTTGGCCATGTGCCATTGGTACAGCGCCTGAGTCGCGAGCTGACGGGCTTCGCGACGCTTGACGCTTTTCGATGGCTTGCCGGCATCCGCAGGCTTTGGATCGCGCGGGTTGAAACGATCGCTTTCGTCGCTAATCACTTGGCCTCCAACTGCGCCAGCAGGCTGACCATTTCCAGAGCGGACAGGGCAGCTTCAGCACCTTTGTTACCGGCCTTGGTGCCGGAACGTTCGATGGCTTGTTCGATGGAATCAACGGTCAGTACGCCGAAAGCGACCGGTACGCCGAACTCCATGGACACCTGGGCCAGGCCCTTGGTGCATTCGCCCGCCACGTATTCGAAGTGCGGAGTACCGCCACGAATGACTGCGCCCAGGGCGATGATTGCCGCGAACTCGCCCTTCTGAGCGACTTTCTGCGCAACCAGCGGGATTTCGAAGGCGCCAGGCGCACGGATGATGGTGATGTCGCTTTCGCTCACGCCATGGCGAACCAGGGCATCAACTGCACCGCTGACCAGGCTTTCAACGACGAAGCTGTTGAAACGGCCCACTACCAAAGCGTAGCGGCCTTTAGGGGCGATGAAGGTACCTTCGATGGTCTTCAGGGTCATTCGTTAGATCTCTTAAAGAGCCGGGACGCGTTTTCTACGCGTCCCTCAGTGATGTGTTAACCGCGAATACAGGCCCGCAAATTGCCGGTCATTATTCGGAGGGCACGTATTCTACAACTTCCAGATCGAAACCGGATATCGCATTAAATTTCATCGGCGCACTCATCAGGCGCATTTTGCGCACGCCCAGGTCGCGAAGGATCTGTGAACCGGCACCGACGATGCTGTAAGTGGTCGGTTTTTTCACTGCGCTGTGATCCGCGGTTTCGCGAATGTGCGCCAGCAATACGTCGCCATCGAGCGGGTGACCGAGCAACAGCACCACGCCACTGCCAGCCTCGGCAACCGCAGCCATGGCGGCGCGCAGGCTCCAGCGGCCTGGTTGCTTGACCATCAACAGGTCTCGCAGCGGGTCCATGTTGTGTACCCGGACCAGCGTCGGCTCTTCGGCGCACACGGTGCCCAGGGTCAGGGCCATGTGCACATCGCCTTCCACCGAATCACGATAGGTCACCAGGTTGAACTGGCCCAATTCGCTGTCCAGCGGCTGCTCGGCAATCCGCTGAACGGTACGTTCGTGGATCATCCGGTAGTGAATCAGGTCGGCGATGGTGCCGATCTTGATGTTGTGTTCGGCGGCAAAGGCTTCGAGTTCGGCACGACGGGACATGGTGCCGTCGTCGTTCATCACTTCGCAGATCACACCGCTCGGCTCGAAACCGGCCATGCGCGCCAGGTCGCAGGCAGCTTCAGTGTGACCGGCGCGGGCCAGCGTACCGCCGGCCTGGGCCATCAGCGGGAAGATGTGGCCGGGGCTGACAATGTCTTCAGCCTTGGCGTCTTTGGCGGCAGCGGCTTGCACGGTACGCGCACGGTCGGCCGCGGAGATACCGGTGGTCACGCCTTCGGCGGCTTCGATGGACACGGTGAACTTGGTGCCGAAACCGGAACCGTTGCGTGGCGCCATCAACGGCAGCTTGAGCAGTTCGCAGCGTTCGCGGCTCATCGGCATGCAGATCAGGCCACGAGCGTGCTTGGCCATGAAGTTGATGTGTTCAGGCTGGCAGCACTCGGCGGCCATGATCAGGTCGCCTTCGTTCTCGCGGTCTTCGTCATCCATGAGGATGACCATCTTGCCTTGGCGGATGTCTTCAACCAGTTCTTCGATGCTATTGAGCGCCACAAGGCACCCCCCTTCTTTCGAAATTTGAGCTTCAGGATTTGAGGTAGCCGTTTTGGGCCAGAAAGCTTTCGGTGATGTTACTGGACGGCCTTTGCGAAGAGTCAGACTCTGCGGCTTTATCGCCTAAAAGCAGGCGTTCCAGATAACGTGCCAGCAAGTCGACTTCAAGATTCACCCGGCGACCTGGCTGGTACGACGCCATGATGGTTTCGCTCAGGGTGTGCGGAATGATGGTCAGCAAGAACTCGGCGCCATCGACTGCGTTCACGGTCAGGCTGGTGCCGTCGACGGTGATCGAGCCTTTATGGGCGATGTACTTGGCCAGGTCTTTCGGGGCACGGATGCGGAATTCCACAGCGCGGGCATTCTCGGTACGGGCAACCACTTCGCCCACGCCATCGACGTGACCACTGACCAGATGCCCGCCGAGACGGGTGGTCGGGGTCAGGGCTTTTTCCAGGTTGACCGGGCTGCCGCTTTTCAAGTCATTCATGGCGGTGCAATCGAGGGTTTCGCGACTGACGTCTGCCGCAAAGCCATTGCCCGGCAATTCAACCGCGGTCAGGCACACGCCATTGACGGCAATGCTGTCGCCCAGCTTTACGTCGCTCAGGTCGAGCTTGCCGGTTTCTACGTAAACCCGCACATCTCCGCCTTTTGGGGTCAATGCGCGAATACTGCCGATGGATTCGATGATGCCGGTAAACATGGAGTCCTCCTCGAGAACAGAGCCAGCGCTAGAGCAATGGCCAGGAATTATACGCTCGCCGATGGCACAGGGATGGCAGTGACTCGCCAGTCATCGCCAACCGCGCGGATTTCGGTGATTTTGAGCTCGGGCGCGTCTTTCATCTGCGCCAGTGGCCAGTCCAGCAAGGGTCGGGCCGAGGAGCCGAGAAACTTGCCGGCAATGAATATCTGAAACTCATCCACCAGCCCGAGCTGGGCAAACGCGCCAGCCAGTCGTGGGCCGGCCTCGACCAGCACGTCATTGACGCCACGGTTGGCGAGTTCGACCAGTAACTGATGCAGATCGACCTGGCCATCGTCGCCCGGCACGATCAGGCATTCCGGGCCGTTGGCGTACTGTTCTTCCACCGCGACACACGTGGCGACCAGCGCCGGACCGGCCTTGAAGAACGGTGCATTCAGAGGCACCCGCAGGCGACCGTCGATCAGCACACGAAGCGGCGGACGGCTCATGGCCAAGGCCGTTTGTTCAGCGTCCAGACCCAACTCGTCGGCACGTACGGTCAAGCGCGCATTGTCCGCCAGTACCGTGTCGGCGCCGGTCAGCACCACGCTGGCCTGGGCGCGCAAACGCTGTACCGCCGAACGCGCCGCCGGCCCGGTGATCCACTGGCTCTCGCCGCTTTCCATCGCCGTGCGACCGTCGAGGCTCATCGCCAACTTGACCCGCACGAACGGCAAGCCATGTTCCATACGTTTGAGGAAGCCTTGATTGAGCTTGCGCGCCTCGCCTTCCAGCACGCCGCTTTCAGTGGCGATACCGGCCTGGGCCAGACGCTGCAGACCGCGACCGGCGACTTCCGGGTTCGGGTCCTGCATCGCCGCAACGACGCGCGCCACACCGGCATTCACCAGCGCATCGGCGCAGGGCGGCGTACGGCCGTGGTGGCTGCAAGGTTCGAGGGTCACGTAAGCCGTGGCGCCCCGCGCCTTGTCGCCAGCGACGCGCAGGGCGTGGACTTCGGCGTGCGGTTCGCCGGTGCGCACATGCCAACCTTCGCCGACAATCTGCCCGTCACGCACCACCACGCAGCCAACCCGGGGGTTGGGATGCGTCGTGTAATGACCTTTGCGCGCCAGTTCCAGGGCCCGGGCCATGTAATGCGCATCGAGGATGGCTTGTTCGGGAGGTGTGGTCATTCTTTCACCGGCTCACGGGCGAGGCGATCGATCTCTTCGCGGAACTCGTTGAGGTCCTGGAAGCGTCGGTACACCGAAGCGAAGCGGATATAGGCGACTTCATCAAGCTTCTTCAGCTCGGCCATCACCAGTTCGCCGACCACGAGGGATTTGACCTCGCGTTCGCCGGTGGCGCGCAGCTTGTGTTTGATGTGCACCAGCGACGATTCGAGGCGCTCGACACTCACCGGGCGCTTCTCCAGCGCCCGCTGCATACCGGCACGGAGTTTTTCTTCGTCGAACGGCTGGCGACTGCCGTCGGTTTTGATCAGGCGCGGCAACACCAGTTCAGCGGTTTCGAACGTCGTGAAACGTTCGCCGCAGGCCAGGCATTCACGCCGGCGGCGCACCTGTTCGCCCTCGGCGACCAGACGCGAGTCGATGACCTTGGTGTCGTTGGCACCGCAGAAGGGACAGTGCATGGTGGCAGGCAACAAAAAATGGGAGGGCCATGGTAGCGCATCCCCGTGGCAAGACAAGCCATAGGGTTTGCGGTATACAGACTGGCTGTCTATGGATTTCGCTTGCTGGAGCCGCCAATGTCTTTACGACCACTCATTTTGCTCAGTCTTTTCAGCCTGTTGGTGGCCTGTGGCAGCGATGCGCCCAAGCCCCAGCCGCCAACGCCCGGCCCTGCACCGCAACAGGCGCAGAAGAAAGCCAAGGCCTCGACCGAACTCGGCCCCCTGCCGGCTTATCAACGTGAATTGAGCGGCACTCTGCAGGGCGTGCCGGCCGGTGCCGAAGTCGAACTGGCGTTGCTGGTGATCGACGAAAAGGATCGTCCGCAACTATTGCTCGCCAGTTCCAGCCTGATCGGCACCAATCAGGTGTTGCCGTTTCGCCTGCGTTTCAACCCCGAGTCCTTTCCGGCCGGTGCCCGCGTCGAGCTTCGTGGTCGCGCCAGCCAGTCCGGGCAGTTGATTCTGCATCTGCCGGCGCAAATGATCACACAGCCAACCACCCAGGCATTGGGTCAGCTGCAATTCGTCAAAGCGCCATGATTGCACCGCTCGACCTGCAACAGGCGTTGGGTGAACTGCTTGGCGATGCACAGCTTGTAGCCTGTGAGTTACCCGGCACCGAGCTGAAACTCTGGCTGATCGACGGCGACAACATGGATCGCGCCTTCAGCCCGGAAGAAACCCGGCGGATTCTTCACGAGCCGCCATATTGGAGTTTCTGCTGGGCCAGCGGGCTGGCCGTGGCTCGCTATCTCGCCGAGCACCCGCAATGGGTCGAAGGCAAACGGGTGCTGGATTTCGGCGCCGGCTCAGGGGTCGCCGGGATTGCGGCGGTGAAAGCCGGGGCACTGGAAGTGGTGGCCTGTGACCTGGACCCGTTGGCGATTGCCGCGTGTCGGGCGAATGCCGAACTCAATGGCGTGCAGCTCAGCTACTCGACGGACTTTTTCACCGAGGCCGATCGGTTTGATCTGATTCTGGTGGCCGACGTGTTGTACGACCGGGCAAACCTGCCGTTGCTCGACGAGTTTCTCAGCCGTGGCCGGGAAGCGTTGGTGGCGGATTCGCGCGTGAGGGATTTTCGCCATCCGTTGTATCAGCGCATCGAAATGCTGGAGGCAATGACCTTGCCGGATCTGGCCGAACCCGAAGAGTTTCGGTATGTGAGCCTCTATCACGCGCGGCGTGGCTAGCTAAAAGCTTCGCGGGCAAGCCTCGCTCCTACAGGTCCGCGCTGATTTCAAGATCGACACCAACCCTGTAGGAGCGAGGCTTGCCCGCGAAGGCGTCCCGTCGGGCAGCGCACCTCTCAATGGCACACCGCTTCCGGCCACCCCCCACCAAGCCTTATAGTTGACCCATCCACGCTTTTACGAGATAGCCCATGAGTCAGGAAACGCCGTACATTTTCGACGCCACGACTGCCGATTTCGACCAGTCGGTGATCGAGAACTCTTTTCACAAACCGGTGCTGGTGGATTTCTGGGCCGAATGGTGTGCGCCGTGCAAGGCCTTGATGCCGATGTTGCAAACCATCGCCGAGAGCTATCAGGGCGAGTTGCTGCTGGCCAAGGTCAATTGCGACATCGAGCAGGACATTGTTGCGCGCTTCGGCATTCGCAGTCTGCCGACTGTGGTGCTGTTCAAGGACGGTCAGCCGGTGGACGGTTTTGCCGGTGCACAACCGGAATCGGCTGTGCGCACGATGCTCGAACCCCACGTGCAAATGCCGCCGCCCGCTGCAGCCGACCCGTTCGAACAGGCTCAGGCGCTGTTCGATGATGGCCGCTACGCCGACGCCGAAGCGACGCTCAAAGTACTGCTGGCTGAAGACAACACCAACGCCAAGGCGCTGATCCTCTACGCCCGCTGCCTGACTGAGCGCGGCGAACTGGGTGAAGCGCAAATCGTGCTCGACGCGGTCAAGACCGATGAGCACAAGGCTGCCCTGGCCGGCGCCAAGGCGCAGATCCAGTTCCTCGGTCAGGCCAGGGATTTGCCGGATGCGGCAGACCTGAAAGCGCGTCTGGCGAAAAATCCGCAGGACGATGAGGCCGTCTATCAACTGGCGATCCAGCAACTGGCCCGTCAGCAATACGACGCGGCGCTGGATGCCCTGCTAAAACTGTTCATCCGCAATCGCAGCTACAGCGAAGGCTTGCCGCACAAGACCTTGCTGCAAGTGTTCGAACTGCTGGGCAACGATCACCCGCTGGTGACCACGTACCGTCGCAAGTTGTTCGCTGCTCTCTATTAACGTCAAAAGATCGCAGCCTTCGGCAGCTCCTACAGGGGAATACAGATCCCGCGTAGGAGCTGCCGAAGGCTGCGATCTTTTTTGCGGCTTACTCGATCCGTCCGTGTGAACCCGATTACTACGCGGGCTCGATCCAGTGGTACAGCGGCGTATCCCCGCCGCTCACCACTTTGACGCCTGCACAGTGGCGCAAGCGCACCAACAAGCGCTTGCCCGCCGCTGCGCTGCCCGTCAATCCTTCCAGCTGCTCCAGCAAATCCGGCCCGCTCAATTGTCCGGCCTTGCGTAGTAACTCTTGGGCGATCTGCCACAGCGCATCGTCCTGATTCACCGGTTTGGCGGGCGCAACACTCGCCTCGGGTTTTGCTGCCTGCAACTGCGCACCGAGTTGCGCCCAGTCGCCTTCATCGAGCTCCAGTGTCAAATCCACCGGCCAGTCGCCGATGCTTCCGCGTATTCGCAACATAAGTCTGCTCCTGCCCATACCTGACTCCCATGCTCCCATGGGTCTTGCGCAACGCCAAGCAGACGGTCAAACTCTCCGCACTTTCGTTATAAGATTACATAACAAACTTTTCATTTTACTTTCCGGAGATCCGTCATGCGCCGTCTGCTGCTCGCTTTGCCGTTTGCCTTGTTGCCGCTGGCTGTCGCCCATGCGGCGGTCGAGCATGATCACGATCATGATGAACATGGCAGCCTCAGCGCCCACGAACATGGCGTCGGTCGCCTGAATGCCGCGCTGGATGGCCAGACTCTGGAGCTGGAGCTGGAAAGCCCGGCGATGAACCTGGTGGGTTTCGAACACGCCGCTACCACCGACGCCGACAAGGCCAAAGTCGCCGCCGTCCGCGCGCAGCTGGAAAAACCGCTGGTGCTGTTCAATCTGCCAAAAGCCGCCGGTTGCGTGGTCGCGACTCAGGAACTGGAAAGCCCGCTGTTCGGTGACAAGCCGGATGCCGATGACCATGATGAAGAAGAGGCCAAGGATGGTCATGAGCATCACCATGACCACAGCGAAATCCATGCCCATTACCAATTCAGCTGCTCGGCTCCGGGCGCACTGAAGACCCTGGACCTGGCGAATATCTTCAACACATTCCCGGCCACCCAGAAGATTCAGGTACAACTGATCAGCCCGAGCGGGCAGCAAGGGGTTGAAGTGACGGCCAAGGCGGCCGCCCTGAAATTCTGATCCGACACCATCCCCTGTAGGAGCGAGGCTTGCCCGCGAAAACGATCTGACAGTCGACATCATTGTTGAATGTAAAGGCCTCTTCGCGGGCAAGCCTCGCTCCTACGGAGATCGGTGTTGAATGTGAAATTGAGACAAACCCATGAAATCGGCGCCATGACCCAAGCACTCATCGAACTGTCCGACCTGGGCTTCAGTTGGCCCGGGCATCCGCCGTTGCTGGACATCCCGGCGTTCCGCCTGGAACCCGGTGAAACCCTGTTCCTCAAAGGCCCCAGCGGCAGCGGCAAGACCACTCTGCTGGGCCTGCTCGGCGGCGTGCAAAAGCCTGATCGCGGCAGTATTCGCCTGCTTGGCCAGGAGTTGACCGAACTCTCTGCCGGTGCCCGCGACCACTTCCGCGTCGATCACACCGGCTACATCTTCCAGCAGTTCAACTTGCTGCCGTTTCTCTCGGTACGCGAGAACGTCGAGCTGCCCTGCCACTTCTCCAAGCTGCGTGCCGAACGGGCGAAACAGCGACACGGCAGCGTCGATCAAGCCGCGGCCACCCTGCTCGCCCACTTGGGCCTGAAGGATGAAAACATCCTCAGCCGCCGCGCCGATTCGCTGTCCATCGGCCAGCAGCAACGGGTCGCCGCAGCGCGCGCGTTGATCGGTCAGCCGGAACTGGTGATCGCCGACGAACCGACCTCGGCGCTGGACTACGACGCCCGCGAGAACTTCATTCGCCTGTTGTTCGCCGAATGCCGAGAAGCCGGGTCGAGCCTGTTGTTTGTCAGCCATGACCAGAGCCTCGCGCCGCTGTTCGATCGCCACCTGTCGCTGGCCGATCTCAATCGCGCCGCCACCCCGTCCGAGGTTTGAGATGTATTTGTTTCGTCTAGCCATGGCCAGCCTGGCTAACCGTCGCTTCACCGCGATCCTTACCGCGTTCGCCATCGCCCTGTCGGTCTGCCTGTTGCTGGCCGTGGAGCGGGTGCGCACCGAGGCCAAGGCCAGTTTCGCCAGCACCATCAGCGGCACCGACCTGATCGTCGGCGCGCGTTCCGGCTCGGTGAACCTGCTGCTTTATTCGGTGTTCCGCATCGGCAACGCCACCAACAACATCCGCTGGGACAGCTTTGAACATTTCGCCAACAACCCGAAAGTGAAGTGGGCGATCCCGATGTCCCTCGGCGATTCCCATCGCGGATATCGGGTGATGGGCACCACCGGGGCGTACTTCGAGCATTACCAGTACGGCCATCGACAGCACCTCGAACTGGCCGACGGCCGCGCCTTCGCCAGCGATCCATTCGAAGTGGTGCTCGGCGCCGAAGTGGCCGATGCACTGCATTACAAGCTCGGCGACAAACTGGTGTTAGCCCATGGCGTAGCGGTGATCAGCCTGGTCAAACACGACGACAAACCATTCACCGTGGTCGGCATTCTCAAACGCACCGGCACCCCGGTGGACCGCACGCTGCATATCAGCCTCGGCGGGATGGAAGCGATTCACGTCGACTGGCACAACGGCGTTCCGGCGCGCGGTAATGGCCGGATCAGTGCCGACCAGGCGCGCAACATGGACCTGACACCACAAGCGATCACTGCGTTCATGCTCGGCCTCAACAGCAAGATTTCGACGTTTGCGCTGCAACGGGAGATCAACGAATTCCGTGGCGAACCGATGCTGGCGATCCTGCCGGGTGTGGCATTGCAAGAGCTGTGGAGTTTGATGAGCACGGCGGAAAAAGCCTTGTTCGTCGTCTCGCTGTTCGTCGTGCTCACCGGGTTGATCGGCATGCTCACGGCGATTCTCACCAGCCTCAACGAGCGGCGCCGCGAGATGGCGATTCTGCGCTCGGTCGGCGCTCGGCCGTGGCACATCGCGACCTTGCTGGTGCTGGAAGCCTTTGCCCTGGCGTTGTCCGGAGTAATTGCCGGTGTGGCGCTGCTGTATGTGTGCATCGCTGTGGCGCAGGGTTACGTGCAGGCGAATTACGGCTTGTACTTGCCGCTGGCCTGGCCGAGTGAATATGAATGGACGCTGCTCGGTGGCATCCTGATCGCCGCGCTGCTGATGGGCAGCGTGCCGGCCTGGCGTGCTTATCGCCAATCCTTGGCCGATGGCCTGTCGATCCGACTATGAGGACGTTAATGATGCCCCGCGCTGTGCTTGCGCTATTGATGCTGGTTGCCCTTCCGCTGTGGGCGGCCGAGCCGAAGGACCTGACCTGGTCGGAAATGATCCCGCCGGATGCGGCGCCAGAAGTGCCGAACATGACGCCGCTGCATGACCTGTCGAAGATGAGCGATGCGTTGTCCGCAGAATCGGCCCCGGCCGCCAAGCAGGACATGCCGAATGCGCCGGTGGTGAAGAGCCTCGACGGCAAGAACATTCGTTTACCGGGGTACATCGTGCCGCTGGAAGTCAGCGAAGAAGGCCGCACCACGGAGTTTCTGCTGGTGCCATATTTCGGCGCCTGCATCCATGTGCCGCCGCCACCGTCGAACCAGATCGTGCATGTCAAAAGCGAAGTCGGCGTGAAGCTTGATGAGCTGTATCAGCCGTACTGGATCGAAGGGGCGTTGCAGGTGAAAGCATCCACCAGCGAGTTGGCGGATGCCGGGTATCAGATGGAGGCGGACAAGATTTATGTGTATGAGCTGCCGGAGTGACCGGTAGTTTTGTTTTGATAGTGAGGACGCCTTCGCGGGCAAGCCTCGCTCCTACAGAGGCCACGCAAGCCCCGTAGGAGCGAGGCTTGCCCGCGAAGAGGCCATCAAGGTTGCGCAAAAATCAAGGCCATCACTGTTTCATTGAGCTGAATCAAAAGACCGTATCAGTTGGATCCCTACCATTGGACATCGAACATTTTTAACGTCCTTTGGAGCCCCCATGCACAAGTCCAAGCTCTGCGCTTCGCTGTTCGCCCTCGCGCTCGCAGCCCCGCTCGCCCATGCCCACACCGCCGGTGACATCATCGTTCGGGCCGGTGCGATCACCGTCAACCCGGAAGCCGACAGCTCCAGCGTCAAGGTCGATCAAGGCCCGCTGAAGGGCGCCGATCTGGGTGGCAAGGCCACCATGAGCAGCGACACCCAACTGGGCTTGAACTTCGCCTACATGATCACCAACAACCTGGGGATCGAACTGCTCGCGGCCTCGCCGTTCGAGCATGACGTGAAGCTCAAAGGCACCGCCCTCGGCGCCGCCAACGGCAAACTCGGCACCCTCAAACACCTGCCGCCGACCCTGAGCCTGGTCTACTACCCACTGGATTCCAAGTCCGCGTTCCAGCCGTACATCGGCGGCGGTATCAACTACACCTGGATCTACGACGAGCACGTCGGCAGCGAAGCCGCCGCCAACGGCTTCAGCAACTTCAAGGCGGAAAACTCCTGGGGGCTGGCCTGGCAGGTCGGTGCCGATTACATGCTGACCGAAAACGTAATGATCAACGCCCAGGTGCGCTACATCGACATCGACACCACCGCGACCGTGGAAAACAACGCCGTCGCACCGGGTACCCGGGCCAAGGTCGACGTCGATGTGGACCCGTTCATTTACATGGTTGGTTTGGGTTACAAATTTTAATCAACACTTGTCCGGCCTTTGTGGCGAGGGAGCTTGCTCCCGCTGGGCTGCGAAGCGGCCCCAAAAAACTGCGAGCGCTGCGCACTCGAACGGGAGCAAGCTCCCTCGCCACAAGGAACTGCATCGGCCACAAAAAAGGCGCCTTCAACGGCGCCTTTTTCATGGCTGTGTAAAACCTCAGTGCCCCAGCAACCGCGCCAGGCCGACACTCATCGGCGTCTGCTGCGGGTAGGTAAAGCGCTCCAGCAAACGTCGGTTGTTCGCGCGTGAATGGCGGATGTCACCGGAACGCGCCGGGCCGTAGCTCACGGGTGGCAGCTTGCCGACCACCGCTTCAAGGGCTTCAAGCATTTGCTTGAGGGTCGTCGCCTGATTCCAGCCGACATTCACCGCGCCGACTTCGACCTGCGGTTTCTCGATGGCTTGCACCAACACGTCCACCAGGTCCTCGACATAGACAAAATCCCGAGTCTGCTCGCCATCGCCAAACACGGTGATCGGCAAGCCTTTCTGCGCGCGCTCGCTGAATATGCTGATCACCCCGGAATACGGCGAGGACGGATCCTGGCGCGGGCCGAAGATGTTGAAGAAGCGGAAAATCACCGGTTCCAGACTGTGCTGGCGACGATAGAAATCGAAGTAATGCTCGCTCGCCAATTTGTCCGCCGCGTACGGCGTCAACGGCGCCTTGGGCGTGTCTTCGTCGATCGACTCGCCTTCGCCATTATTGCCGTAGACCGCCGCGCTGGATGCGAACAGCACCCGTTTGACGCCGGTCTGACGCATGGCTTCGCAGATATTCAGCGAACCGATGAAATTGCTCTGGTGAGTCTTCACCGGATCATCCACCGAAGCCTGCACCGAGGCTACCGCGGCCAGGTGCGCAACAGCGCTGCAACCGACCATCGCCTGCGCCACCAATGCGGCATCGGCGACATCGCCCACGATCAGTTCGACGAGGGGATTGTCCAGCGGCAGGTTGCTGCGTTTGCCGGTAGAGAGGTCATCGAGAATGCGCACCGAATGCCCTTTGGCAAGCAAGGCGTCGGTCAGGTGCGAACCGATGAAACCGGCGCCGCCGGTGATTAAAACAGGGCTGTCAGCCATGGCGATAAAACCTATCCAGTAAGCCCGGGAGTGCCGCGCGCCAGGCGCGGGGCTTGATCCCGAAAGTGTGCAGAATTTTCTTGCAGGCCAGCACCGCGTGTTGCGGTTCTTCGGCGGCGTCGGGCCGCGCGGCGTGAGCCTGGGCGGTCGGTGCTTCGATGGCCAACGGGTGCAGGGCGCGTGCTTCGGTAAGAATCGCCTGCCCCAGTGCCAACGGTGTGGTCGCCTCATGCCCGGCGTAGTGGTAAGTACCCCACAGCGGCGCGGAGCAATCGAGTTGCTTGAGCACTGAAATGATCACCCGGGCGGCATCGTCCACTGGCGTCGGATTACCGCGACGGTCATCGGCCATCAGCAGTTCTTCAGCTTTCTCGGCCCGGGCCAGGAACCGCCCGAGGGTGCCGTCGGGGCTGTCATCGAGCAGCCAGCCGAAACGCAGCAGCACGTGCTGCGGACAGGTGGCGCGCACGCTTTGCTCGATTCGCCACAAGGCCTGACCGCGCAGGCCCAGCGGTACCGGTTCGTCTTTTTCGCTGTAGGCGGTCGCCCGGGAGCCATCGAATACGCGATAACTCGACGGTTGCAGCAGCACGATGTTGTGATGCTGGCACAGCTCGGCCAGCCGTTCGATGGCTCGCTCCTGCCCGGCCAGACGCTGCTCACTGACGGTCTCCGCCTGGAACCAGTCAAAATAGTAGGCGAGATTGATCAACGCATCCGGACGGGTATCGTCGAGCAGTTGCGTCAGGCTCGCGGCGTCCCAGCCGTCTTGTGGTGGGCGGGGGGCGAGGAAACCGATGTCTTCCTCCGCACCGAGGCGAATCAGCGCCTGCCCAAGGGCATTTCCGCCGCCCAGTAACATAAGGCGCATTCGCATAGAGTCAGCAGGCCCAGTCTGATTGGAACGATGGCTTTATCGACAGCGCCCGCAGGCGATGTCCTCAATAATTGCCGGAATCGTTGCATTTTGCGGGTTTAGTGCGCAACCGTCATCCGTAAAGTGTAGTTCTCGGGGATTTGTGGCGCTTGTGAGGGCCTCTTCGCGGGCAAGCCTCGCTCCTACACAGATTGTGCTGAGCGCGAAAAAACTGTAGGAGCGAGGCTTGCCCGCGAAGGGGCCCTCAGCACCGACACAGATCCTGAGCGGTACTTGCAACTTCCCGCCCCCACCCGCATAAATTACTCCATGAATCTGCCCATCCCCACGGACGCTGCTCTGGCAGGCTTTCACCCCGCCGTCAGCGCCTGGTTCAGCAACACCTTCGCAACGGCCACCGCTGCCCAGGCCCGGGCGTGGCCGTTGATCCGCCAGCGCCGCTCGACCCTGATTGCCGCGCCCACCGGTTCCGGCAAGACCCTCACTGCATTCCTCGCCGTGCTCGACGATCTGGTCCATCGTGGCCTGGAGAGCCCGGACGGCCTGCCGGACGAAACCCTGGTGGTCTACGTTTCACCGCTCAAGGCCCTGTCCAACGACATCCGGATCAACCTGCAAAACCCGCTGGCCGGCATCACCGAACAGTTGCGGGTGATGGGCCTGCCCGACGTGCCGATCAGCACCGCCGTGCGCACCGGCGATACGCCGCAAAAAGAGCGTTCGGCCATGCGCAAAACCGCGCCACACATTCTGGTGACCACCCCGGAATCCCTTTATGTGCTGCTCGGCTCCGACTCCGGCCGGCAAATGCTCGGCACCACCCACACGGTGATCGTCGACGAAATCCACGCCATTGCCGCCAGCAAGCGTGGCAGTCACCTGGCCCTGAGCCTGGAGCGTTTGCAAGCGCTCTGCTCGCAACCGCTGGTGCGTATCGGCTTGTCCGCCACGCAAAAACCCATCGAAGCGGTCTCGCGCTTTTTGGTTGGCCGTGATCGCGACTGCGAAATCATCGACATCGGCCACGCCCGTCCACGAGATCTCGATATAGAGGTGCCGCCCGTGCCGTTGTCGGCGGTAATGGCCAACGACATCTGGGAACTGGTCTATGACCGACTCGCCGCCCTCGCCCGTGAACACCGGACCACGCTGATTTTCGTCAACACCCGACGCCTGGCCGAACGTCTGAGTCGGCACTTGAGCGAACGCCTCGGTAAAGACGCGGTAGCGGCCCACCATGGCAGCCTGGCCAAAGAGTTTCGCCTGGACGCCGAGCAACGGCTCAAGCGCGGCGAGCTGCAAGTGCTGATTGCTACCGCGTCGCTGGAATTGGGGATCGATATCGGCGACGTCGACCTGGTGTGCCAGATCGCTTCACCGCGCTCGATTGCCGGTTTTCTGCAACGGGTCGGCCGCTCAGGGCACCAGGTCGGCGGCACGCCCAAGGGCCGATTGTTTGCCACCACCCGCGACGACCTGATCGAATGCGCCGCACTGCTCGATTGCGTGCGCCGTGGCGAACTCGACACGTTGCTGATCCCAGAAGCACCGCTGGACGTGCTGGCCCAGCAGATCATCGCCGAGGTCAGCTGCCAGGAATGGCAGGAACAAGCGTTGCTGGAAATGCTGCGAAAAGCCTCGCCTTACGCCACCCTCGACGAAAAGCACTATCAGGCACTGCTGCAAATGCTCGCCGAGGGCTACAACGGGCGTCTGGGTATTCGCAGCGCTTACCTGCACCGGGACGCCGTAAGCCGCACCCTGCGCGGCCGTCGAGGCGCCAAGCTGACTGCCGTGACCAGCGGCGGGACGATCCCGGACAACGCCGACTACAGCGTTTTGCTGGAACCGCAGGGGCTGAACATTGGCAGCGTCAACGAAGACTTCGCGGTGGAAAGTATCGCCGGGGATATCTTTCAGCTGGGCAATACGTCGTATCGAATCCTGCGGGTCGAAACCGGCAAGGTCCGGGTCGAAGACGCCCAGGGTCAGCCGCCAACCATTCCGTTCTGGCTCGGTGAAGCACCGGGGCGCAGTGATGAACTG
Organism: Pseudomonas sp. PDM24; assembly: GCF_019218905.1. Classification (NCBI taxonomy): domain Bacteria; kingdom Pseudomonadati; phylum Pseudomonadota; class Gammaproteobacteria; order Pseudomonadales; family Pseudomonadaceae; genus Pseudomonas; species Pseudomonas sp. PDM24. The sequence continues at coordinate 253,860 of NZ_JAHUWR010000008.1, forward strand.
TCGTTCGCCGTGGCCCGCCTGCAAGCGCAACTCGATGAGCGACTCGGCGCCACGCCCGGCAACCTTCAGCCAGCCGTCGACTGGCTGACCGACGTACTCGGTTTGAACCTCCCCAGCGCCGAACAACTGGTGGATTACCTGGCCCGGGCACGCCAGACCCTCGGCGCCTTGCCGTCGCAAGACACGCTGCTGATGGAGCGGTTTTTCGATGAGTCAGGCGGTACGCAGCTGATCATCCACTCGCCGTTCGGCAGCCGCATCAACCGCGCCTGGGGCCTGGCCCTGCGCAAGCGTTTCTGCCGCACGTTCAACTTCGAATTGCAGGCTGCCGCCAGCGAGGACGCCATCGTGTTGTCGATGTCCACCGGTCACAGCTTCGAGCTGGAAGATGTCTGGCGTTACCTGCACAGCAACAGTGCCGAGCACATCCTGATTCAGGCGGTACTCGAGGCCCCATTGTTCGGCGTGCGCTGGCGCTGGAACGCTGGCGTCGCCCTGGCGCTGCCGCGCTACAGCGGCGGACGCAAAGTAGCGCCGCAAATCCAGCGAATGAAAAGCGAAGACCTGATCGCCAGCGTGTTTCCCGATCAGATCGCCTGCGTGGAAAACCTCGCCGGCGAGCGCGAGATTCCCGACCATCCGCTGGTGGAACAAACCCTCGACGATTGCCTGCACGAAGCCATGGACAGCGAAGGCTGGCTGACATTGTTGCGGCGCATGGAACAGGGCGACATCCGCCTGATCAGCCGTGATCTGCCAGCGCCCTCGCCACTGGCGGCGGAGATTCTCAGCGCCCGCCCCTACACCTTTCTCGACGATGCGCCGCTGGAAGAGCGCCGCACTCAGGCAGTGCTCAACCGCCGCTGGAGTGATCCGCAGTCCACCGATGATCTCGGTGCGCTGGACGCAGAGGCGATTACTGCGGTGCGTGATGAAGCCTGGCCTACGCCCACCGGCATCGATGAAATGCATGAAGCGCTGATGAGCCTGGCGTGCATCGCCGATAACGAGGCTCAAGCCAACCCGAATTGGCTCGATTGGCTGAACACCCTGGCCGACAGTGGCCGCGCCAGCCGTTTGCAGATCAACGCTGAGCAATCGCTGTGGTTGCCGCTGGAACGACTGACCTGCCTGAGGGCGATTTATCCACAAGCCACATTGGCTCCACCGCTGGAGGCCTTGTCCGGTTTCGATGAAACCTGGGAGCCGGACGAAGCGGTGCTGGAAGTGATCCGCGCGCGGCTCAGTGCGTTTGGTCCGTTGCCGCTGAAAGCAATTGCCGAACCGCTTGGATTACCGGCGATTCAAGTCACTCAGGCCCTGGCGCAACTGGAGCGCGAAGGCTATGTACTGCGCGGGCAATTCACCCCAGGCGCCCCTGATGAAGAATGGTGCGAACGGCATCTGCTGGCGCGGATTCATCGCTACACGGTCAAACGGCTGCGACGGGAAATCGAGCCGGTGGCGTTGCAGGATTTCATGCGTTTTTTGTTCGACTGGCAGCATCTTTCCGCCGCGAGCCAAGGCCAGGGTCGCGCGGTGTTGCCGGCGATTATCAGCCAGTTCGAAGGCTACCCCGCCGCCGCTTCGGCGTGGGACAGCGACATTCTGCCGGCGCGGCTCAAAGACTATTCGGCGAGCTGGCTGGATGAGTTATGCCGCAGCGGAAAACTGGTGTGGACCCGCCTGACCGCGCGCAACAAGAGCACCAGCACGGCTTTGCGCAGCACGCCGATTCTATTGCTGCCGCGCAGTCAGGTCGGATTGTGGAGCAGCTTGACCGAACAGACGCCGGTCAGCGAACTATCGCCCAAAACACAAAAAGTCCATGAAGCGCTCAGCCAGCACGGCGCACTGTTTTTCGATGAGCTGATTCATGAAGCCCATCTGCTGCGCTCGGAACTGGAAATCGCCTTGCAGGAACTGGTCGGTGCCGGGCTGGTAAACGCCGACAGCTTCGCCGGCCTGCGGGCGCTGATTACCCCGGCCAGCAAACGCCAGAATCGCAGCAGCCGACGCGGACGCGGAGCGTTTGTCGGCGGCATGGACGATGCCGGGCGTTGGGCGTTACTGCGACGCGGAGCTGCCGCACCGGCTGTGGATAAGCAACGACCCGCGCCCACACCCAGCGAAACCCTGGAACACATCGCCATGACCTTGCTGCGCCGTTACGGCGTGGTGTTCTGGCGCTTGCTGGAGCGCGAGGCGGACTGGTTGCCAAGTTGGCGGGAATTGCTGCGCACGTTCCATCGGCTCGAGGCCCGGGGCGAGATTCGTGGCGGGCGGTTTGTCAGTGGCCTGGCGGGGGAACAATTTGCGCTGCCCGAGGCGATTCCATTGCTGCGCGAAGTCAGGCGGCGACCGCATGATGGAAGTCTGATCGCGGTGTGTGGGGTGGATCCGCTGAACCTCGCCGGCACCCTGTTGCCAGGCGCGAAAGTGCCGGCGCTGGCGAGCAATCGACTGGTGTATCGCGACGGCTTGCCAGCCGCCGCCGAGATTGCTGGCAAGCAGCAGTTCTGGCTGGAGCTGGATCAGCAGGCCAGTGGCGAGGTGCGTAGCAAACTGATCCGGCATTGATGTCGGCCGGCTTGGCGCCTTCGCGAGCAAGCCCGCTCCCACAGGGAATATGTGTCGATAACAAATACGTGCTCCAACACAGATCAGATGTGGGAGCGGGCTTGCTCGCGAAGAGGCCATCACAGCCAACAAGATCATTGGGTTCGCGGCTGATCCGGCAACAACACCGACGATTCTTCCAGTCGGCCCGTCATTTTCCGGCTCATCCACATGCCTTTTGGGGATCAAAACCTGCTGTGGATAAGTCTGCGCGAATGTATCCATGACTGTTATCCACAAGCTTTTTCAAACGCTGATTGAATGCCTGGCACACCACACATATTGCCCAGCCAACTCTCCACAGGGTTTCATTCGCTCAATATTTGACCTATGCGCAAATATCAAATGCCCATCCCTGTATTTTTCCGCACGACCCAAACCCCGACACTGCGCTCCATCAATCAAATCCACCGGAGTTGCAGCCATGCCCATTGCCTTGCTCGCGCTGACCCTCAGCGCTTTCGCTATCGGGACGACGGAGTTCGTCATCGTTGGCCTGTTACCTACTATCGGCGCCGATCTCGGTGTCAGCCTGCCGTCCGCCGGTCTGCTGGTCAGTCTGTATGCTCTCGGTGTGGCTATCGGCGCGCCGGTGCTGACCGCCCTTACCGGTAAAGTCCCACGCAAATTGCTGTTGTTGTCGTTGATGGTGCTGTTCACGCTCGGCAACTTGCTGGCCTGGAAAGCACCGAGCTACGAGTCGCTGATCATTGCGCGGATCGTCACGGGCCTGGCTCACGGGGTATTTTTCTCGATTGGCTCGATCATCGCCACCAGCCTGGTGCCGAAGGAGAAAGCCGCCAGCGCGATTGCCATCATGTTCACCGGCCTGACCGTGGCACTGGTCACCGGCGTGCCATTGGGGACGTTTATCGGTCAGCATTTCGGCTGGCGTGAAACCTTTCTCGCCGTGTCTGCTTTGGGTGTGATCGCCTTCATCGGCAGTCTGCTCTATGTGCCGAAAAACATCGCCCACAGCAAACCGGCTTCGCTGTTGCAGCAATTGCAGGTGCTCAAGCAGCCGCGTCTGCTGCTGGTGTATGCCATGACGGCGGTCGGTTACGGCGGCTCGTTCATTGCCTTCACTTTTCTGGCGCCGATTCTTCAGGACATTTCCGGCTTCAGCGCCAGCACCGTCAGCCTGGTGCTGCTGGTTTACGGCATCTCGGTGGCCGTCGGCAACATCTGGGGCGGCAAACTGGCGGACAAACACGGTCCGATCAGTGCCCTGACAATCATCTTCGCCCTGCTCGCCGCCGTGCTGTTCGTGCTGACGTTCACTGCCGGAAATCCATGGTTGGCCTTGGCCACCGTGCTGGTTTGGGGCGCCGTTGCTTTCGGCAACGTACCGGGCCTACAGGTGTATGTGGTGCGTCAGGCCGAACATCACACCCCGAATGCGGTGGACGTGGCTTCGGGCCTGAACATTGCGGCGTTCAACCTCGGCATTGCCGGTGGGGCGTGGGGCGGTGGTTTGATCGTGGCGCACATGGGTCTGATTCATACCGCGTGGATCGGCGGCCTGGTGGTATTGGTCGCACTGGCACTGACCGCCTGGAGTGGGCGTCTTGACCGGTTGGGTCCGGTGTCGAACCGGCTGAGGGTTCGCCCCGTATGGCCACCGGTCACTGACAGACCCTGTGGGAGCGGGCTTGCTCGCGAAAGCTGCGGCACATCCAGCATTGATGTGACTGACACACCGCTTTCGCGAGCAAGCCCGCTCCCACATTTGATTTGTAGTGTGTTGTCTAACTTTTACCGTCCGTAGCCCCGTCGAAACTTTCTCGTACGCCCGGCAGTCATCAAAAGACAGAGGCTGTCCGAGGGCTACATAGACGGGAGGCGACATGGCGGCGATTCATATTGGTATTTCAGGCTGGCGCTACACGCCTTGGCGGGGGGAGTTCTACCCGAAGGGGCTGACCCAGAAGCGCGAATTGCAATTCGCTTCACGGGCGGTCAACAGCATCGAAATCAATGGATCGTTTTACGCCCTGCAACGGCCCGAACGTTATGCCCAGTGGTACGCCGAAACCCCAGCGGGCTTCGTGTTCAGCGTCAAGGCGCCGCGTTTTATCACCCACATCAAGCGCCTGCGGGACATTCATAAGCCGCTGGCGAATTTCTTTGCCTCCGGGGTACTGGAACTCAAGGAAAAACTCGGCCCGATCCTCTGGCAGTTTCCACCCAACTTTAAATTCGACCCGCAATTGTTCGAAAGCTTTCTCGAACAATTACCCCACGACACGGAACAGGCCGCCGCCCTCGCCCGCCAGCATGAGCCACGCCTGAACGGTCACGCCAGCATGAAGGCTTACGGCAAAAAACCGCTGCGCCATGCCGTGGAAATTCGCCACGAAAGCTTTGTCGATCCCGCTTTCGTCCGTCTGCTCAAACGCTACAACACCGCGCTAGTCATTGCTGACACGGCCGGCAAATGGCCGTATCGCGAAGACCTCACCAGTGATTTCGTCTATTTGCGCCTGCACGGCGCCGAAGAACTCTACGCCAGCGGTTATACCCCCCAAGCGCTGAAACGCTGGGGCGACCGGATCGAGGCCTGGTATCACGGACAGCAACCAGCAGATTCGCAATTGATCGCGCCTCGGCAAAAACCCAAGACACGCAGATCCCGTGAAGTGTTCTGCTATTTCGATAACGACATCAAAGTCCGCGCGCCCTTCGATGCCCGCCGTCTGCTTGAACGTTTGCATCTCGACAAAGACCTTGCCACCGCACCCGGTGAGCCGGTTGCCGAAGGAGTGCTGCCATGAGCATTCCCGAACCGGTCGGCACGACGGATGAACAGCAGCCCATTATCAGCGCCGTGAGCCGTTTTACCGTGCTGACGGTCAACACCCACAAGGGTTTCACCGCGCTCAACCGGCGCTTCATCCTGCCCGAGTTACGCGAGGCGGTGCGTAGTGTGTCCGCCGACGTGGTGTTTTTGCAGGAGGTCCATGGCACCCACGAACATCATCCACAGCGCTACCTCAATTGGCCGGCGATGCCACAGTACGAATTTCTTGCCGACACCTTGTGGCCGCAATTTGCCTATGGGCGCAACGCGGTCTATCCGGCAGGCGATCACGGCAATGCGCTGTTGTCGAAGTTCCAGATCATTCGCCACGACAACCTCGACGTTTCCATCAGTGGCCATGAAAACCGTGGAATCCTGCATTGCGTGCTGCGGATGCCCGGCGATGGTCGGGAAGTGCATGCCATTTGCGTCCATCTGGGGCTTCGCGAAAGTCATCGCAAGGCACAACTCAAGCTGCTGATCCAACGTATGGAAGAGTTGCCGGAAGATGCCCCGGTGGTGATCGCCGGCGATTTCAACGATTGGCGCCTGCGCGCTGATGCGCAGCTCAAGCCCTGCGGCTTGCGTGAAGTCTTTGCCGAGTTGCATGGCAAACCGGCGCGTAGTTTCCCGGCGCGCTTGCCTGCGTTGCGCCTGGACCGCATCTACGTGCGCAACCTCAAGGCCAGCCATCCGCAAGTACTGGCGGCCCGGCCCTGGTCACACCTTTCCGACCATGCACCGCTATCGGTGGAGATCGAGCTATGACCGGCCCATTGATGGAAAAAACCACGATCGAACACGTTTCCACACCGCCGCCCGTACGTGAGCCGGCGGTTGTTAACGTCGTATACGGTTGGCACGGTAACAACCGGGTCCAATTGCTGGAGAACGGTGAGGAATACTTTCCACGGGTGTTTGAAGCGCTGCGCCAGGCCCAGAGTGAAATCCTGCTGGAGACCTTCATTGTGTTCGAGGACAAGGTCGGCAATGAGCTGCAGAAAATCCTGATTGAAGCGGCTCAACGCGGTGTGCGCATCACCGTCAGCCTCGACGGTTTTGGTTGTGGCGAACTGAGCACGGAGTACCTCGCAGCCCTGAGCAATGCAGGTGTACGCCTGCAAATATTCGACCCCGCGCCGCGTCACTTTGGCATTCGCACCAACTGGTTCCGCCGCCTGCACCGCAAGATTGTGGTGGTCGACGGCACGATTGCGTTCCTCGGCGGAATCAACTTTTCCGCCGACCATTTGGCCGACTTCGGCCCCGAGGCCAAACAGGATTATTCGGTTGAAGTGCAAGGCCCGGCGGTGGCCGACATTCATCATTTCGCCTTGCTGCAAAGCGGTCGCCCGGCCCGGGCCAAGTACTGGTGGCAACGCCGCAGACAGAGGCGCGCAGAACTGGCGGTCAGCGATCATGATGGTCAGGTGCGGCTGGTGTATCGCGACAATGGCGAACACCCGGGCGATATCGAAGAGGTGTACTTGCAGGTCGTGCGCGGTGCCCGACGTCGCGTGGTGATCGCCAACGCCTACTTCTTTCCCGGCTATCGGCTGCTGCGAGAGATCCGCAACGCGGCACGCCGAGGGGTCGAGGTACGCCTGATTCTTCAGGGGCAGCCGGATTTGCGGGTGGCCAGACTCGCCGCGCGCATGACCTACGATTATCTGCTGCGAGCCGGAGTAGCGATTTACGAATACTGCGACCGTCCCCTGCATGGCAAAGTCGCCCTGGTCGACGAAGACTGGAGCACCGTCGGCTCAAGCAACCTCGACCCGCTGAGCCTGGCCCTGAACCTGGAGGCCAACGTGTTGATCCGCGACCGCGCCTTCAACCGCGACCTGTTCGAGCGTCTCGACGAATTGAGCAGCAACCACTGCAAGGTCATGTCGGCGGACAAGGCGCCGCGCGGACGGGTCTGGCACATGACCATCGGTTTTCTGGTGTTTCACTTCCTGCAGCATTTCCCGGCATGGGCCGGTTGGCTGCCGGCGCATAAACCGCGCCTCAAACCCTTCATTCATCCGACCGGGAGCGATAAGGCATGAGCCATTCTGATGCGCAGCCTGCCCCTCACTCCGACACGCCGCGAAAATCCCACTGGCACCACTGGAAAAAGCCGCTGACGATGCTGTTTTTTCTGGCGTTGATCGTGCTGTTCACGATGCTTGCCCAACGCATCGAATGGGGCGAAGTGTTCGATACCCTCGCCGATTTCAAAGTGCGCACACTGATCATCGCGTCCGGACTGACGTTGCTGAGTTTTCTGGTGTACGCCTGTTTCGACTTGATCGGTCGCACCTACATTCGGCAGGACCTGACCTGGCGACAGATCCTGCCGGTGGGGATCATCAGCTATGCCTTCAACCTTAACTTGAGCGCCTGGGTAGGCGGCATCGCCATGCGTTATCGGCTGTATTCGCGGCTCGGCGTGAGCAAAAGCAACATCGCGAAAATCCTCGGGCTGAGCCTGGCGACCAACTGGTTCGGCTACATGGTGATTGCCGGCACCGTGTTCAGCAGCGGACTGGTACGAATGCCGCCAGGCTGGAAGCTGAGCAGCGGTGCCCTGCAAGGCGTGGGCGTATTATTGCTGCTGCTGAGCGCGGGTTATCTGGCGGCCTGTCGGTTTTCCAGGCGACGGGAATGGTCGATTCGCGGCGTGGAAATCAACCTGCCGTCGCTGCACATGGCCGTCCTGCAACTGGCCCTCGGCGCACTGAACTGGTCGCTGATGGCGGCGGTGATCTTCACCCTGCTACCGAGCAAACTGGATTATCCGCTGGTGCTTGGCGTGTTGCTGATCAGCGCCATTGCCGGGGTCATCACCCACATTCCGGCCGGGCTTGGCGTGCTGGAGGCGGTGTTCGTGGCGCTGTTGCAGCACGAGGTCTCGCGGGGAAGTCTGGTGGCAGGGTTACTCGCGTATCGGGCGATCTATTTCCTGCTGCCGCTGCTGATTACCGTGGTGATGTACCTGGTGGTGGAAGCCAAGGCGAAGTCGTTGCGGATCCAGAAGAAACCTTCTTGAGAGATTGGTTGAAACGGATGCCGCTTTCGCGAGCAAGCCCGCTCCCACATTGATCGCGTTCAGGCAGGCAGTGCGGATCAAATGTGGGAGCGGGCTTGCTCGCGAATGATCGCAAGAACACCACAAATCTCAACTCGACTGAATAATGCTCAACCGCTCACCCACCACCATTTCCGTGATCCAGCCCACCAGGATCGAGGTGTACGCCTGTTGCGAGACAGGCTCGCTCAAGGCGTGATCGGCACCGTCGATAATCCGGTGAGTCAGCGAGTGGGTCTGCTGACACGCCGCGCGGTAACTCATGATGGTCGCGTGGGGCACATAGGCGTCGGTCTCGGACTCCACCAGCAACACATCCCCGGTAAATTGCGAGCAGGCATGCAGCGCGCGATTGCTGTCGGCGCTGACCCGCGTGCTGCGGTAATCGCGCAGATCGAGCTTGTCCAGATCACGCTTGGGCGTGTGCCAAAAGTCATCGCGATACAACGCCGGCACCCGCAGCGCCAGCCAGCGCACCGGGCGCAAGGACGTCAGGATCGCCGCCAGATAACCACCATAACTGGTGCCGACCACGGCGATCGCAGACGTGTCGAGCGCCGGGTGGGCGAGCAAGCGGTCATAGGCTGCCAGCAGGTCACGCAGATTGTCTTCGCGGGTCACCCGGGATAACGGAATACCGGTCCCGCCGGTGTGCCCGCGCAAGTCGAATGTCAGGCACACGCAACCCAACCCGGCGATGCCTTTGGCGCGTTCCAGGTCGCGCTCCTGACTACCACCCCAGCCATGAACGAAAAGCACACCCGGGACTTTCGATTTGGGGCTGAGGAAGGTTCCGCTCATCTGTTCATCATCGATGTCGATCGCAATGGTTTCGCTTCTAGCCGTCATAGGATTTGACCGTTACGTACTTGAGAAGAAAGTCACTGTGTTCCGCTGGCCCGCGATAGACCTCAAAGGCGTGGGCCGGCAGCGGTTGATCGGTATAGGTTTCGACCGACGACACGCGAATCGCGCGCAAGCCGAGGTTTTTGACGAAGCTCTGCAGTGCCGCGACCTCAGCACTGCTGGCACCGCCCAGGCGCCAGGATTGTTCGAGCACGCCGCTGCGTTGTTTGCCATCGCAATCCAGCCCCTGGGCGATGTCGTAGTTGCGCCGTGAGGCATAGAAACCGGGGTAGGCTTCATCGGCCGCGCTGTCGAATACCTGCGCTTGCTGGATCGCCAGCCTCGTGTCGTCCGGGAGCTCCAGCGCCAGCAGGTCCTCGTAATAACCCTGCACCACCAACAGATTGGACCCTCCATAAACCTGCTCGCCCTGACCGTCTTCGGTCAAGTATTGATCACCGCAATAACTCAGCACTTTGTCGCCGATAAAACTCTGACCGACGCTATGGGTGACCACCTCGGTCAAGTCTTGTTCCAGCACCACGCCGTCGGTGAACAATGTTTTGGCATCGGGGCGCGCGAGGATGGTGTCGAACTGGTCGAGGCTTTTGATCACTTCCTGACCACGTCCGGCGCAGGCATGAATAGGCTTCATGCGGATCGGACCGCTGTAGAGCAGATGCTCCGCTGCCGGGCGAGCATCGTCCAGGGAGAACACGCTGAGGCCATCGAGCACAACGCCGCGTACCCGTTCGGAAAACAACGACGACCAGCCTTCGGGTGCGAACGCATACTTGTTCAACAACCCATGGCTGATGGCTTTGGTGCAGATGAAATCGTGGTCGACGTAACCGCCCCACAAATCCTCCGGCCCTTTGACGCCCAGCTGCCGGGCGGCAGCGACACCCACCAGCGTCTGGGTCGGCAACAGATAAACATCACGGCCGCTATGCAGATCCAAGTCATAACTGCCGCCGTATTCGAGCCCGACGACTTGCGCCAGCCAACGAGCGAGTGCGCGATTGGTTTCGACTTCGTGCAGCGGGGCATCGGGGCGTACCGAATGGGCGAGCACCAGTTTCTTGCGGTTTGTTGGGGTCATGCGTTCCCCTTCAATTTGCGCTTGATGAATGTAGCTGAAGGAGGTGCAGAGATCAGGCCAACGGCGGCTGGAGGGAAATGGGTTTCAAATCAGCCGTTTGTGAAATATGCGATAGCACAAGGCCTGCTTTATTCTGCACGACACCTTTCAATACTCCCGGCATTTTGCACGACCCAAGACTGGCACAGATCCAATGTGGGAGCGGGCTTGCTCGCGAAGGCGGTGGGTCAGTCAGCATCAATTTCGCCTGATAGACCGCTTTCGCGAGCAAGCCCGCTCCCACAAGGGTTCTGCAGTGATGCTCGCTACCGAGCCACTGCTGCGGTCGCAGACACACCAAACCGCGCCCGGTAATCACTCGGCGCAAGCCCGGTAATCTTCTTGAACGTTGCCCGAAACGCACTCGGGTCCTGGTAACCCACGGTCCAGGCAATGTGATCAATGGTGCCGTTGGTGAATTCGAGCATTTCCCGCGCCTTGCCAACCCGCAGGTGCTGGCAGTATTCGGTGGGTTTCAACCCGGTCGCCGCACGAAAACGCCGCAGAAAGGTGCGCTCTTCCAGCCCCGCCCGCTCGGCCATCACCGCCAACGAGACATCGCTCGCCCCGGTGCTTTGCAGCCAATGCTGGACCTTGAGAATCGCCGCATCGCCATGGCTGAGAATCGGTGAAAAATTACTGCCGCATTCGCTCGCGCTGTCGCTGTGTTCCACCACCAGAAACCGCGCCGTGCCGGTGGCGATGCTCGGCCCGAGCAAGCGGTTCACCAATCGTAATCCCAGCTCTGACCAGGCCATCAAGCCGGCGGTGGTGATCAGGTCACCATCGTCGACAATCGGCGTGTCAGCCTTGAGCTTGATCGCCGGGTAACGCTCGGCGAAAGCCTTGGCCGAGGTCCAGTGGGTCGTCGCGCTGCGGCCATCGAGCAAGCCGCTTTCAGCCAACAGAATAGAACCCACGCAGACCCCGCCGAGGGTCGCACCGTTGGCATGTTGCTGACGAAGCCAGCGAATCAGCCCTTGGGGCGCCTGCCCCTCGGAGAAACCTCCGATCGAGGGCGGGATCAATACGGCAACCAATGCGCCGGCCGGGCCGGAATGAGTGTCATAGACCCGCTCGGGCACTTGATCACTCTCGACCTGCCAATGACTGACCCGCAGCAACGGTAGCTGCGCCGACTGATGCTCGGCGGCGATCCGGTTGGCCACGCCGAACAGGTCCGTCAACCCATGCACCGCCGCCATCTGCGCACCGGGATAGATCAGCACTCCCAGTTCGGCGACTGCCCTTTCCATGCCCATTGTCAGTTTTCCCCCTTCTATTGTCGGTGCGGCCAATCCTCGAATGAACGGCCAGCGCCAATACTTGATTCCACACCCAATACACACTTAGAGGAAACACCCATGGCCAAGCAAGCACTCATCGTAGTCGATATCCAGAACGACTACTTCCCCCAGGGCAAGTGGCCGCTGGTAGGCGCCGACGCCGCAGCAGACAACGCCGCACGGATGATTCAGGCGTTTCGCGAGGCCGGTGATCCGGTGGTGCATATCCGCCACGAATTCACCTCCGACGCCGCGCCGTTCTTCACTCCGGGCTCCGACGGCGCGAAGCTGCACCCCAAAGTCCTCAACCGCGCCGACGAGCCGGTGGTACTCAAGCACTTCGTCAACTCGTTCCGCGAGACCGAACTGGAGGCCATCCTCGACCAGCAAGGCATCGAACACCTGGTAATCGTCGGCAGCATGAGCCACATGTGCATCGACGGCATCACCCGCGCCGCGGCCGACCTGGGCTATACCGTCACAGTGATCCACGACGCCTGTGCCACCCGAGACCTGGAATTCAACGGCGTCACCGTCCCGGCCGCCCACGTTCATGCCGCCTTCATGTCGGCCTTGGGTTTTGCCTATGCCAACGTGGTGTCCACCGATGATTTTCTGGCTGGTTAAGTGAGATCAACCTGTGGGAGCGAGCTTGCTCGCGAAGGCGGCGAGACAGTCAACATTGATGTTGCCTGACCCACCGCTTTCGCGAGCAAGCCCGCTCCCACATGACCTTCTGTTGTCATTACCCTGTGCAACAGTCTAAAAAATCTCACGCGTGAGCTATTGAGGGCCACGAAAATTGCCTGTAGTGTTTCTCACGCGTGAGATTTTCACTACGGAGTCACCAGTATGAAAAGCAGCTCTCCATCAGATCCGCCTACCGGATCTGTGACCGATTCAACGAGCCAAAAGGGAGAGCGCTCAAAACCGTCCGCGAAAAAACCATCCAGCTTCTATATGAAGCAGATGCGCGCGGGCCTGGGTGCCGCCGGTTATGTGAAACACGAGACTTGGGTGCTTCCCGAAAACCGAAGCCTGCTCAAGCAGATGGAGAAACAGCTACGCCAACCGATTCTGGCTGGCTCATTCATGTCGGAGAATTACATGAGCGCAGGTAATAACTGGAACATCGATCGCCTCTACAGCGCCCTTCAGGCCCTCGACGAAGTGGTTTCGAACGACATCACCCTTTCCCTCATTCAAGGCTCCGAGTCCAGCATCAAGCTGGAAATGAACGAGTTCGGTGGCTTGCCGATTTACATCGCGGTGGTTGGCGATCAGATCATCGTCGATACCGTTCTGGTCGATATCGAGTCCATCAACGACGTACCGGCATTCAATGATGCTGTTCTGCGCAGTCGGGAAATGTTCCCGCTGTCCTCGATCGGTATCGAGTCCATGCCCAACGGGCAGATCGTTTACAACATGTTCGGCGCACTCAGCTCCGACTCCAGCCTGACCAACGTCGTGACCGAGGTCAAAACCCTCGTCGACAACGTCCAGCGCGCCAGCGAAGCCTTTGAACGTTTCTTCATCTAATTTTTCGGGAACAGGAAATATCCAATGACTCAGTCCATCTGGAGCAAATTGTTCACCGCGCTGCGTGGCGGTGCCAACGAAGTCGGCGAATCGATCGTCGACCAACAGGCCCTGCGCATCCTCGACCAGGAAATTCGCGATGCTGACAGCGCGCTGGCCAACGCCAAGCGTGAGCTGGTCACCATCATGGCCAAACACAAACTGTCGGCTGATCGCGTCAGCGAGTACAACGCCAAGATCAAGGATCTGGAATCCAAGGCTCTGGCCGCGATCCAGGCCAACCGCGAAGACCTGGCACTGGAAGTGGCCGAAGCCATTTCGACCCTGACCAATGAACTGGATGTCGAGCAAAAGCAGGCCACCGAATTCGGCGGTTATGCGGACAATATGCGCAAAGACATCACCAAGGCCGAAAGCCGCATCAAAAGCCTGCGCCAGCAAGTGGACATGGCCAAGGCGCGTGAAAGCGTACAGAAAGCCCAGGTCAGTGCTTCGATCGCCAGTGGCGGCGCCAATGGCAAGCTGGAAACCGCCGTCGGTACGCTGAACCGACTGCAAGCCAAGCAGCAGCAACGCGCCGCGGAACTGGAAGCCCAGGACCAACTGGCCGATGCATCGACCGGCACCGACCTGGAGCGCAAGCTGCGCGATGCCGGCATCACGCCGAACGAAGGCAGCGCCAATGCGATTCTGGAACGCCTGAAGAAAAAATCGGCTGAGTAACCGGCCCTGATGCCTGGCGCATAACCTGTGGGAGCGGGCTTGCTCGCGAAGAGGGAGTATCAGTCGACATCAATGTTGCCTGACACACCGCCTTCGCGAGCAAGCCCGCTCCCACATGGATTCGTTGCCATATTTTTTGCCGAATCGAGGTCACGGATGGATGCCCTGAAGGGTTTCAAGACAATCGCGGGCGTGGCCCTCTTCATGGTCGCGCTGCAACTGCTCAATGTGGCGACCGGCTACAGTCTTATTGCCTTCGGCCTGGTCCCGAGAACATGGCAGGGACTGGTCGGCATCATCACCTCGCCTTTCTTGCACGGGTCCTTTGCGCACCTGAGCACCAACCTGATTGCCTTTTTGATCCTCGGTACTTTGGTCATTGTCGAAGGGCTCAGCCGCTTCATGGCCGTCAGCACTATCATTATTCTGCTGGGCGGTTCGCTGGTCTGGCTGTTCGGTTTTGCAGGCGTTCACATCGGTGCCAGCGGATGGGTATTCGGGCTGTGGGCGTACCTCCTGTCGCGCGCCTGGTTCCAGAGGAGCTGGAGCAACCTGATAACAGCCAGTGTCGTGGTCCTGCTCTATGGTGGCCTGATTTTTGGCTTCCTTCCTCGCCAGGGCATGTCTTTCGAAGGGCATATCTTTGGTGCGATCTCCGGATTTATTGCAGCCAAGGTACTGTTATCTACGCCGCGCAGCAGGTTTAATGCCACCCGGTAACCGCACTTGAGCACTCAGACGCCAGAGCGATTACGTCGCCAGGAATGAGCCCCCACGGAGTCAGGGATGTAATGTCGATTTTCCTTTTATTGCGCACGTACGCCTCGTCCTTCTTCCATCGGTTCGGCTGGGCAGGCCTGACCATTGCGCTGGGTATACACATGAGCACGGCCTATATCGGCCTAGTGCTTCTGGGCGAACAACACCTCACCGCCCCCGCCACGTTTACCTATTTCTATCTCACCACCACGCTCACCGTCGGCTATGGCGATCTTGCGCCACAGACAGCCGCGGGACGAATTTTCGTGGCTACCTGGGTCATGCTCGGGGGCATTGCGCTGCTGACGGCAGCCATCGGCAAAACCACCAGCAGTGTCATCGATGTATGGAGAAAAGGCATGAAAGGCAAAGGCGATTTCACCGGCAAGGTCGGCCATACCGTACTCATCGGCTGGGAAGGCGCGCCCAGCGAGCGGGTCATTGAATTATTGCTGCAGGACGAAACCTCCAATGACAACCTGATCGTCATTTGCGATTGCGACCTCGAAGAAAATCCCATGCCGGGCAAAGCGGACTTTATCAAGGGCGAAAGCCTGTCCTCTGCCGCTCTGTTGCTGCGGGCCGGCGTCCCCGGTGCCGAACGCGTGCTGGTGCGAACCCATTCAGACGACCTGACCCTGGCCACCGTGCTGGCAGTCAATCAACTGAGCCCTGTCGGCCATGTGGTCGCCCACTTCAATGAAAGCGAAATCGCCGCCCTTGCCAGCGCCTACGCGCCCAGCCTGGAATGCACCTCGAGCATGGCCATCGAGATGTTGGTACGCGCCTCCCAGGATCCGGGCTCATCCGCGGTCATCAATGAATTGCTGTGCGTGGGTCAAGGCGCCACGCAGTACCTGATGAAACTGCCCGAGACCTTTGAAGCCACGTTCGGCGATCTGTATGCACAGCTGAAAGAACAGCACAACGCGACCCTTATCGGCTACCGCGCCAAAGACGCCCGACAGCCGTGGATCAATCCGCCCGGCACCACTCGCGTTGAGGGCGGCGAACTCTTCTACATCGCCTCCTCTCGCCTCAAGGAAATCACCAATGGGATGGTTTAAACAGTTGATGGGGCTTGAGGCCCCGAAAGCGAATACTGAATCGAAATGGGCAGCCAACGAAACCCTGCCCGCCATCGGCCCGCTGGGCCTGGCATTGGGCAAAGAGGTGATGTTCGACACCACCCTGAAGTTGTTGCTCGACGGTAACACCACCGTGGTCATCCCTGGCTCCCAACAGATCTGGAGCGCTGGCACGGTTGATCTCGGGCAGTCGACCTGGCTGTCACGCTATTACATGAATGACGAAGACTTCTGGCTGCAAGTGCACACCACTGGCGACATCGCCGGCCAGGTCGAGTCGGTGATCCTGTTCAATTACCTCAACTACATCACCATCAACAGTGAAGCGGAGCTGAGTCGGCTGGCCGGCCCTCAGAGCCTGATCGGGCTGCCGACCTACACCCACAACGGTGTCGAATACACCCGAGAATGGGGCACCGAGAACGGCCAGACAGAACTGGTGGCGCTGAGCGAACACCTGAAAAACCCGGATGAGTCCTACAGCATCGAGCACCGTTCGATGCTGTATGCCCGCGAAACCGGCCTGACCGATCGCCGGGAATTCCTGCTGTTTTCCGTCGAAGAAGACGCCGAAGGCACCATCAGCTTGAGCACGTCGCTGGGCATTTCGCTGTACACCACTGACCTGAACACTTTTTAAATAAGGAAGAAGTCCATGCTTGAAGCGCTCTCCATCTCCCTGAACAAAGCCGCCGTGCTCGGGTTTGTTTTGTACATCCTCGGTGCCGCCATATTGTTCGCACTGTTCCAATTCATCTACACCCGAATCACCCCGCACAGAGAGTTCGAACTGATCCGTTCTGGCAACGTTGCGGCCTCGATCGCACTGGGTGGCGCCATCATCGGTTTCGCCATTCCGGCCAGCAATGTGATCGCCTACTCGATCAGCATTCTGGACTTCGTCGTCTGGGCAGTGATCGCCGCTTTTGTACAACTGCTGGCTTTTCTGGTGACCAGCCTGGTGCTTAAAGGCGCCTCTGAACGAATTAAGAAAGGCGAAATCGCTGCGGGTATCTATGTCGCGGCAGTGGCCATCAGCGTCGGCATGTTGAACGCCGCCTGCATGACCCCTTCCCAGAACTGATTGCGCCACGGAGATCCCGATGAAACGAAGCAAGTACGTTCAGCTCTCGCTGGCCGCGTCGGTCGCCATGGCCATATCAGGTTGCGGGCAAGCGGAAAAGACCTACCCGGTGCAGAAGAAATACAACTTCCAGTCCGTTCAGCAGTGCGCCGATGAAAAGCTCCCGGTGGACGTCTGCTCTGACGCCTACATGAGCGCCATGGCCGAGCACCGCCGCATCGCGCCGGTCTACGACAACCAGGCCGATTGCGATGCCGACTTTGTCGCCGACTGGTGCCAACAGGATTCCGCCGGCAAGTTCATCCCCAAGCTGGGTGGTTTCGAACTGACTGCCGATGGCGAGGTAACACAATCCCAAGTAGACGCAGCCAAGGCTCAATTACCCGCCTCGGAAGCGAACACTGGAGGCTCCGGGTTCTCCGGCACCAGCCTGCTGACCGGCCTGCTGATCGGCAACATGCTGAGCAGCAACCGCAACAGCTACTTCTCCGAGCCGGTCTACCGCTACCGCGATGATCGCGGCAACTACGGCTCCTCGACGCTCAACCAGCGGATTTCCAAAGGCTCAACCTTTACCAAGTCCAATCAGGCGAGGTATGGCAGCAGCAGCTACGCCGACTCAATCCGTTCCGGCAGCAAGCCGATGTCCGTTGCCTCATCCACGTCTCGTGGCGGCTTCGGCAGCAAAGCCAGCGCCCGCAGCGGTTGGGGCGGTTCGAGTAGTGCTGGCCGATCGAGCAGTTAAGGAACGAGCACCATGAAGAAGATCCTCTGCGCAGAGCGTCATGACTGGAAACAGACCGCCGAAAGTCTTGGCTTTCTGTTCCATACCATCGACGACGAACCCTATTGGGACGAGAGCGCGTATTACCAATTCACGCTCAAACAGATCGAGAACGATCTCGAAGACCCGACCACCGAGATTCATGAGATGTGCATGGACCTGGTGGCCCGCGTGGTGCAGAGCGAGGAGCTGCTGGAGCGCCTGAGCATTCCCGCGCCATTCTTCGACATGGTTCGCACTTCATGGCTCGAAGGTCACCCGCACCTGTATGGACGCATGGATTTCTCCTACAACGGCAGCGGGCCCGCCAAGTTGCTGGAACTCAACTACGACACGCCGACCAGCCTGTATGAGGCCGCGGCGTTTCAATGGGGCTGGCTGGAGCAATGCATCGAACGCGGCTTGCTGCCCAAGCATGCCGACCAGTTCAACAGCATCGACACCAAGCTGCATCAGGCCTTTGCCCAGCTGCAGCTCAAACAGCCCTTCTATTTCGCCTCGATGAAAGACTCGGTCGAAGACAAAGGCACCACCGACTACTTGCGCCTGATCGCGGAAAAGGTCGGCATCGAATCGCGACACATCGATATCGAAGACATCGGCCTCACCGCTGAAGGACGTTTCGTCGATTTAGAAGATCGCTGGATTCCTCACCTGTTCAAGCTGCATGCCTGGGAGTTCATCTTCCACGAGCCCTTTGGTGCAGCGATTGCCCAGAGCGACACCCAGTTTTTCGAGCCGGCTTGGAAATCCATCATCTCCAACAAGGGCATCCTGCCGCTGCTGTGGGAGTTCAACAAAGGTCACCCTAACCTGCTCGCGGCACACCTGGATGCCGACCCGAGCAAAGCGGTGCCCAAAGGTTGGGTGCGCAAACCGTTCTTTTCCCGGGAAGGCGCCAACATCGAGTTGCAAACCGCTGACGGTCTGATCGTAAAAGAGGACGGACCCTACACCGACGCGCCATTTATCCTTCAGGAGTTCGCCCCACTGCCGAAGTTTGGCGACAGCTTTACGCTGGTGGGTTCCTGGGTCATTGGCGATCAGGCAGCCGGTATTGGTGTGCGGGAAGACAACAGTTTGATCACCAAGGATTCGAGCCGTTTCTTGCCGCACCTGATACTCGACTGACCCATCCATCGCCGGTGTGGACATAAGTACGATGTCCGCAAGACTTACGGCTGAAATACCGGATAATGGCGGCCATTCGTTTAGCCGTTATTCTGGTAATCCCCCATGGAAATCAAGGTCAACTTTCTCGACAACCTTCGACTTGAAGCCAAGTTCGATGACTTCACGGTGGTGGCCGATCAACCTATCCGCTACAAGGGCGATGGCTCTGCACCGGGTCCGTTCGACTACTTTCTGGCTTCATCGGCTTTGTGTGCGGCTTATTTCGTGAAGTTGTACTGCGACACTCGCAGTATTCCCACGGATAACATCCGCCTGTCGCAGAACAACATTGTTGATCCGGAAAACCGCTACAACCAGATTTTCAAGATCCAGGTCGAGTTGCCGGCGGACATCTCCGACAAGGATCGCCAGGGCATCCTGCGTTCCATCGACCGTTGCACCGTGAAAAAAGTGGTGCAAGCCGGGCCTGAGTTTGTGATCGAAGAGGTGGAAAACCTCGACGCCGATGCCCAGGCATTGCTGATGCCTGCGTCCCGTTCAGAGGCGAGCACTTATATCGCGGGCAAGGATCTGCCGTTGGAGCAAACCATCGCCAATATGTCGGCCATTCTGGCGGACCTGGGCATGAAGATTGAAATCGCCTCGTGGCGCAATATCGTGCCCAATGTGTGGTCGCTGCATATCCGCGATGCGCACTCGCCGCTGTGCTTTACCAATGGCAAGGGTGCGACCAAAGAAGGCGCGTTGGCCTCGGCGCTGGGCGAGTTTATCGAGCGACTCAACTGCAACTTCTTCTACAACGACCAGTTCTGGGGCGAAGACATCGCCAACGCAGCGTTTGTGCACTACCCGGACGAACGCTGGTTCAAGCCTGGCCGTAAAGATGAGCTGCCAACTGAAATTCTCGACGAGTACTGCCTGAAGATTTACAACCGCGACGGCGAGTTGCGTGGTTCCCATCTGATCGATACAAACTCGGGCAATGAAGAGCGCGGCATCTGCTCACTGCCGTACGTGCGCCAGTCGGATGGCGAGGTGGTGTACTTCCCGTCCAACCTGATTGAAAACCTGTTCCTGAGCAACGGCATGAGTGCCGGTAACACGCTGGCCGAAGCCCAGGTGCAGTGCCTGTCGGAGATCTTCGAGCGCGCAGTAAAACGCGAAATCATCGAAGGTGAATTTGCCTTGCCGGATGTGCCGGCTGATGTGCTGGCGAAGTACCCCGGGATACTGGCCGGGATTCAGGCGCTGGAAGAGCAAGGGTTCCCCGTGTTGGTGAAGGATGCGTCCCTGGGTGGTGAATTCCCGGTGATGTGCGTCACGTTGATGAACCCGCGTACCGGCGGTGTGTTCGCCTCGTTCGGCGCGCATCCGAGCCTGGAAGTGGCGCTGGAACGCAGCCTGACCGAATTGCTGCAGGGCCGCAGCTTCGAAGGCCTCAACGACTTGCCACAGCCGACGTTTGAAGGGCATGCGGTGACCGAGCCGAATAACTTCGTCGAGCACTTTATCGACTCCAGCGGCGTGGTGTCGTGGCGCTTCTTCAGTGCCAAATCGGATTACGAATTCGTGGAGTGGGACTTCTCCGGTCAGGGTGAAAACTCGAACGCCGAGGAAGCCGCGACCTTGTTCGGCATTCTCGAAGGCATGGGCAAGGAAGTGTACATGGCGGTCTACGAGCATATCGGCGCGAAGGCCTGCCGCATCCTGGTGCCGAACTATTCGGAAATCTATCCCGCGGACGATCTGATCTGGGATAACACCAACAAAGCGCTGTTCTTCCGCACCGACATCCTGAACCTGCATCGCCTGGACGAAGACGAACTGAAAGCGCTGGTTGAGCGTCTGGTGGAAAGTGAGCTGGACGACTACACCGACATCACCTCCTTGATCGGCATCGAATTCGACGATAATACGGCTTGGGGTCAGCTGACGATCCTGGAGTTGAAGCTGCTGATTTATCTCGCCTTGCAGCAATTCGAAGAGGCGAAAGAGGCGGTGGAGATGTTCCTGCAGTACAACGACAACACAGTTGAGCGTGGCTTGTTCTACCAGGCGGTCAATGTGGTGCTGGAGATGAAGCTGGACGAAGACCTGGAACTGGAAGACTACGAGGCCAATTTCCGCCGGATGTTTGGCAACGAGCGCACAGATGCAGCAATCGGATCGGTGGACGGCAGCGTGCGTTTCCATGGCTTGACGCCGACCAGCATGAAACTGGAGGGGCTCGACAGGCACCTGCGGTTGATCGACAGCTACAAGAAACTGCACTCGGCACGGGCCAATGTGGCCACTTTATTCAGTTAACAGCGCCCACAAAAAAGCGAAGCCAGATCACTGGCTTCGCTTTTTTTTATTACTTACTGGATAGCTGCTTTTTTAGAACGGGATATCGTCATCAAAGCTGTCGAAATCCGGAGCCGGCTGAGGAGCGGCCTGCTGCTGTGGAGCCGGACGCGACTGTTGCGGTGCCGACTGCTGCGGACGCGGAGCCTGTTGGCGTGGAGCCGGGGCGGACTGCTGGTAGTTATTGCCCCCGCCTTGTTGGTCGCCCTGCTGTGGACGGCCGCCCAACAGCTGCATGGTGCCTTGCATGTCGACCACGATTTCAGTGGTATAACGCTTGATACCGTCTTTTTCCCACTCGCGGGTCTGCAGCTTGCCTTCGATGTACACCTGCGAACCTTTACGCAGGTATTCGCCGGCGATCTCGGCAACCTTGCCGAACATCGACACACGGTGCCATTCGGTCTTCTCGACCTTCTGACCGGTTTGCTTGTCGGTCCATTGTTCGCTGGTCGCCAGACTCAGGTTGGTCACGGCGTTACCGTTAGGCAAGTAGCGAACTTCGGGATCCTGGCCGCAAGTGCCGACCAATATGACTTTGTTAACCCCACGGGCCATAACGTTCTCCTAGGCTTCGCACGCTGTCGCGGCCGGGTTGTTCACCAGACGCTCCAGGGTAGTGCGATCCAATAATTCGGTGTCCAGTTTGATGTAAATCGCCGCTTCATCGGCAACCACGATTGCATCGGTTACTCCAACGACGGCCTTCAGGCGCTCGATCAGGCCAGCTTCACGAATCGCTTCGGGCGACAACGGCAAGCGCAGGCTCGTCACATACGGAGGTTCACGCATGGTAACAGCAAAGGCTAACCAAAGTGCAGCCAGCCCGGCACATCCCAGGAACACAACCGACAAACCGCCATGCTGGAACAGCCAGCCGCCGAGGATCCCGCCCAGTGCCGAACCGAGGAACTGACTGGTGGAATATACCCCCATCGCTGTGCCCTTGCCGCCTGCCGGTGAAACCTTGCTGATCAACGATGGCAAGGAGGCTTCCAGCAGATTGAACGCGGTGAAGAACACCACCGTACCAATCACCAGAGCCCGCAAGCTGTCGCCGAACTGCCAGAAGAATAGCTCAGTGAACATCAGCGTCACGACGGCACCGAGCAAAACTCGTTTCATTTTGCGTCGCTTCTCGCCATAGATAATGAACGGGATCATGGCGAAGAAGGAAATCAGCAACGCGGTCAGGTACACCCACCAATGCTGCTCTTTGGGCAGTCCGGCTTTTTCGACCAGGGCCAGGGGCAACGCAACGAAGCTCGACATCAACATCGCGTGCAACACAAAAATACCCAGGTCCAGGCGCAGCAGGTCCGGATGCTTGAGTGTCGGTATCAGCGCCTGGCGCGCAACGCCGGACTCGCGGTGCTGCAACGGCCCGGTTGCACGCGGCACCATGAACATCACGATGACGATGCCGACCAGCGCCATGCCACCGGTGGCGAAGAACAACCCGGACAGACCGAAGACACGGGTCAGCAACGGGCCTACAACCATGGCGACAGCGAACGACAGACCAATCGTCATGCCGATCATGGCCATGGCTTTGGTCCGATGCTGTTCCCGGGTCAGGTCTGACAGCAACGCCATCACCGCCGCAGAAATCGCCCCGGCACCTTGCAAGATACGTCCGGCGATAACGCCCCAGATCGAATCGGCATTGGCCGCCAGCACACTCCCCAAGGCGAAGATGATCAGCCCCAGGTAAATCACCGGACGACGACCGATGCGATCGGAAATGAAGCCAAAAGGAATCTGAAAGATCGCCTGGGTCAGGCCGTAAGCGCCAATCGCCAACCCGATGAGGGCCGGGGTCGCTCCTGCCAGGTCCATCCCATAGGTCGCCAGAACCGGCAACACCATGAACATGCCAAGCATACGGAAGGCGAACACCAGGGCCAGACCGCTTGCTGCGCGGGTCTCACTGCCACTCATGCGTTCGCTGTGGGGATCGTGCATGGAAAAACCTCATGTGAACCGGCGGCGATTCTACCAGTCCCATCGATTGACGGGGTATATCGCGACGCTATGACGCGCACAGATGACGCAGTCTTCATGCAAGGCTGCGCACCCCGCATTTGATAGTGTGCATCCATCCAGTATTTGGCCGTATACTCCTACGTTTTCGACGCCCGCCGAGCGAGGCCACTTTGGACAAGATCCTGATTCGTGGGGCCCGAACCCACAACCTGAAGAACATCGACCTGACCCTGCCACGGGACAAACTGATCGTCATCACCGGCCTGTCCGGATCCGGCAAGTCGTCCCTGGCCTTCGACACGCTGTACGCCGAAGGCCAGCGCCGTTATGTCGAATCGCTGTCGGCTTACGCCCGGCAATTCCTGTCGATGATGGAAAAACCTGACGTCGACACCATCGAAGGTCTGTCGCCAGCGATCTCCATCGAACAGAAGTCGACCTCGCACAACCCGCGCTCGACGGTTGGCACCATTACCGAAATCTACGACTACCTGCGCCTGCTCTATGCTCGCGTTGGTATTCCGCGCTGCCCGGATCACGACATTCCGCTGGAAGCCCAGACCGTCAGCCAGATGGTCGACCTGGTGCTGGCACAACCGGAGGGCAGCAAACTGATGCTGCTGGCCCCGGTGATCCGCGAGCGCAAAGGCGAACATCTTTCGGTCTTCGAAGAACTGCGCGCCCAGGGTTTTGTGCGGGCCCGGGTCAACGGCAGGCTTTGTGAGCTGGACGAGTTGCCGAAGCTGGATAAACAGAAGAAGCACTCGATCGATGTTGTGGTCGATCGCTTCAAGGTCCGGGCCGATTTGCAACAACGCCTGGCCGAGTCGTTCGAGACCGCGCTGAAACTGGCGGACGGTATCGCTCTTGTGGCGCCAATGGATGACGAGCCCGGCGAAGAAATCATCTTCTCCGCGCGCTTTGCCTGCCCGATCTGCGGCCACGCCATCAGCGAGCTGGAACCCAAGCTGTTTTCTTTCAACAACCCGGCCGGCGCCTGCCCGACCTGCGATGGTCTGGGGGTTAAACAGTTCTTCGACACCAAACGACTGGTGAACGGTGAACTGACCCTGGCCGAAGGTGCGATCCGCGGCTGGGACCGGCGCAACGTCTATTACTTCCAGATGCTTGGCTCGCTGGCCTCGCACTACAAGTTCAGCCTTGAAGTGCCGTTCAACGACCTGCCGGCCGATCAGCAGAAGTTCATCCTGCACGGCAGTGGCTCGCAGAACGTCGACTTCAAATACCTGAACGACCGTGGCGACATCGTCAAACGTTCGCACCCGTTCGAAGGCATCGTGCCGAACCTGGAACGCCGCTACCGCGAAACCGAATCGGCTTCGGTCCGTGAAGAACTGGCCAAATTCCTCAGCACCCAGCCCTGCCCGGATTGCCGCGGCACTCGTCTGCGTCGCGAGGCGCGGCACGTGTGGGTTGGCGAGAAGACCTTGCCGGCGGTAACCAATCTGCCGATCGGCGACGCCTGTGAATATTTCGGCGTACTGAAACTGACCGGCCGCCGTGGCGAGATTGCCGACAAGATTCTCAAGGAAATCCGCGAGCGTTTGCAGTTCCTGGTCAACGTTGGCCTGGACTATCTGTCACTGGATCGCAGTGCCGACACGCTGTCCGGCGGTGAGGCCCAGCGTATCCGCCTTGCCAGCCAGATCGGCGCCGGCCTCGTGGGGGTTCTGTATATCCTCGACGAACCCTCAATTGGGCTGCACCAACGGGACAACGACCGGTTGCTGGGCACCCTCAAGCACCTGCGGGACATCGGTAACACGGTGATCGTGGTCGAGCACGACGAAGACGCGATTCGTCTGGCCGACTATGTGGTGGATATCGGCCCGGGCGCGGGTGTACACGGTGGGCATATCGTCGCCGAAGGTACGCCGGCCGAGGTCATGGCTCACCCTGATTCGCTGACCGGCAAGTACTTGTCGGGGCGAGTGAAGATCGCCGTGCCAGCCAAACGCACGCCGCGTAACAAGAAGTTGTCGCTAGCCCTCAAGGGCGCTCGCGGAAACAATTTGCGCAATGTCGATCTGGAGATTCCGATCGGCCTGTTGACCTGCGTGACGGGTGTTTCCGGTTCAGGCAAGTCAACGCTGATCAACAACACACTGTTTCCTTTGAGCGCTACCGCACTCAATGGGGCAACGACGCTGGAAGCGGCTGCTCACGACAGCATTAAAGGCCTGGAACATCTGGACAAGGTTGTGGACATCGACCAGAGCCCGATCGGTCGCACCCCACGCTCCAACCCCGCAACCTATACCGGGCTGTTCACGCCGATTCGCGAGTTGTTCGCCGGCGTGCCGGAATCGCGCTCCCGCGGTTACGGGCCGGGGCGTTTCTCCTTCAACGTGAAGGGCGGACGCTGCGAAGCCTGTCAGGGCGATGGCCTGATCAAGGTGGAAATGCACTTCCTGCCGGACATCTATGTCCCGTGCGACGTCTGCAAGAGCAAGCGTTACAACCGCGAGACGCTGGAGATCAAGTACAAGGGCAAGAGCATCCACGAAACCCTCGAGATGACCATCGAGGAAGCCCGGGTGTTCTTCGACGCCGTTCCAGCTTTGGCGCGCAAGCTTCAGACGCTGATGGACGTAGGCCTTTCCTACATCAAGCTGGGGCAATCGGCGACGACGCTGTCCGGCGGTGAAGCCCAGCGGGTAAAACTGTCTCGCGAGCTGTCCAAGCGCGATACCGGCAAGACCCTGTACATCCTCGATGAACCGACTACCGGCCTGCACTTTGCGGATATCCAGCAACTGCTCGACGTACTGCATCGTCTGCGCGACCACGGTAATACCGTGGTGGTGATCGAGCACAACCTGGACGTGATCAAGACCGCCGACTGGTTGGTGGACCTGGGACCGGAAGGTGGTTCCAAGGGTGGGCAGATCATTGCCGTCGGTACGCCTGAAGAAGTGTCCGAGATGAAGCAGTCGCATACCGGCTTCTATCTCAAGCCACTGCTGGAGCGTGATCGGGCCTGAATCCGGCGCCAAAAAAAGCCCCTGTCACTTGCTCAGTGACAGGGGCTTTTTGTATCGGTGCAATCAGGCGTGGGATTGCAGGTAGTTCTCGAGACCGATCAACTTGATCAGACCCATCTGCTTTTCAAGCCAGTAGGTGTGGTCTTCTTCGGTGTCATGCAACTGAACCCGCAGCATCTCTCGGCTGACATAGTCCTTGTGCTGCTCGCAGAGTTCAATGCCCTTGCAGAGCGCGGCGCGGACTTTGTATTCCAGACGCAGGTCAGCGGCGAGCATGTCCGGCACAGTGGTGCCAACATCAAGGTCGTCCGGACGCATGCGAGGCGTGCCTTCGAGCATCAGAATACGACGCATCAGGGCATCAGCATGCCCGGCTTCTTCTTCCATCTCGTGGTTGATACGTTCGTAGAGCTTGGTGAAACCCCAGTCCTCATACATCCGCGAATGGACGAAATATTGATCACGGGCTGCCAGTTCGCCTGTCAGCAACGTGTTGAGGTAATCGATTACGTCTGGGTGACCTTGCATCGCCCTACATCTCCCTGCTTTAAAGTCTGTAGTTTGAACCAACCTGACTGGAAGGTCACTCGCCCGACGCTATAAAAGCGAAGATATTCTTAGAAAAGCAGCTTAAATAACGCAAAAACCGCCCAAATGAGGGCGGTTCTGCTTATCGTTTAGACTTAGTTAAGCTGTACGTTGAGTGCCTTTGCGATTGCTTCTCCATACACCGGGTCGGCCTTGAAGAAATGCTGCAATTGGCGATCAACCACATCGCTGGAAACTCCTGCCATTGCGCCGGCAATGTTGTTGATCAGCAGGTTTTTCTGCTCCTCGCTCATCAAACGGAACAACGCACCGGCGTGGCTGTAGTAGTCGGTGTCTTCGCGATGATCGTAACGATCAGCCGCGCCGCCCAAGGCCAAAGCAGGTTCCGCATAGCGCGGTGCCTGTTTCGGTGATTCTACGTAACTGTTCGGTTCGTAGTTCGGCGCTGCGCCGCCATTGGCGCCAAACGCCATGGAGCCGTCGCGCTGGTAAGTGTTGACCGGGCTGCGAGGCGCGTTCACCGGCAGCTGCTGGTGATTGGTCCCCACACGATAGCGGTGAGCGTCAGCGTAAGCGAACACGCGACCTTGCAGCATGCGGTCAGGCGACAGACCGACACCCGGGACCATGTTGCTCGGGCCGAACGCCGCCTGCTCGACTTCAGCGAAGTAGTTCAGCGGATTGCGGTTGAGTTCAAGCTCACCCACCTCGATCAATGGGAACTCTTTCTGCGACCAGGTCTTGGTCACGTCGAACGGGTTCTCGTAGTGAGCCGCAGCCTGAGCCTCGGTCATGATCTGGATATTGACACTCCATTTCGGGAAATCACCGCGCTCAATGGCGCCGAACAGATCACGTTGCGCGTAATCCGGATCAGTACCCGCCAGGCGTGCTGCTTCTGCCGGAGCGAGGTTCTTGATCCCTTGCCTGGTTTTGTAGTGCCACTTCACCCAGTGACGCTCGCCATTGGCGTTGATCAGGCTGTAGGTATGGCTGCCGAAGCCATGCATGTGGCGATAGCCGTCAGGGATGCCGCGGTCCGAGAACAGGATAGTGATCTGGTGCAACGCCTCAGGCGAATGCGACCAGAAATCCCACATCGCCTGCGCGCTTTTCAGGTTGCTTTGCGGCAGGCGCTTTTGGGTGTGGATAAAGTCGGGGAATTTCAGCGGGTCGCGAATGAAGAACACCGGCGTGTTGTTGCCAACGATGTCCCAGTTGCCTTCTTCTGTGTAGAACTTCAGGGCAAAACCGCGTGGATCACGCTCAGTGTCAGCCGAACCGCGTTCGCCGCCCACAGTGGAGAATCGCAAGAATGTCGGGGTTTGTTTGCCGACGGACTCAAACAGCTTGGCACTGGTGTATTGAGTGATATCGCGAGTTACGGTGAACGTACCGTAAGCACCCGAACCTTTGGCGTGTACACGACGCTCAGGAATGTTTTCACGGTTGAAATGCGCAAGCTTCTCGATCAGGTGGAAATCGTCGAGCAGCAAAGGGCCACGAGGGCCGGCGGAGCGGGAATTCTGGTTATCGGCGACAGGAGCGCCACTGGCGGTCGTAAGCGTTTTGTTTTGGCTCATGCGATCTCATCCTCTGTCAGTTTTGGAACTGCCGGCTAATCGGCGTGGGAGGGAGTATTGACCATCAATCATGGCACCTACAAATTCATTAATTTGCAGACATCAATAGAAAAATACTACCAACAATCCCGCTCATATACTGAAGGCATGAACCGCAAGGAAGCTTGTACGAACAGCGCGTTTTCTGACACGCACAAAAAACCGGGCACTAGGCCCGGTTCTTTGTTTCAGACTGACGTCTTACTCAGCGGATACAGCTTCACCGCCGACAGGACGATCAACCAACTCGACGTACGCCATAGGCGCGTTGTCGCCAGTGCGGAAGCCGCACTTGAGGATGCGCAGGTAGCCACCCTCACGGGTAGCGTAACGCTTGCCCAGGTCGTTGAAGAGCTTACCAACGATAGCTTTCGAACGAGTACGGTCGAAAGCCAGACGGCGGTTAGCCAGGCTGTCTGTCTTGGCCAAAGTGATCAGCGGCTCAGCAACGCGGCGCAGTTCTTTGGCTTTTGGCAGTGTAGTTTTGATCAGCTCGTGCTCGAACAGCGACACCGCCATGTTTTGAAACATGGCCTTGCGGTGCGAGCTGGTGCGGCTCAGGTGACGACCACTTTTACGATGACGCATGGTTCATTCCTTACCAAACACAACGTTCGGTGATTACGACGATCAGGCAGTCGCCTTGTCGTCCTTCTTAAGACTTGCAGGCGGCCAGTTGTCGAGGCGCATGCCGAGGGACAGACCGCGGGAGGCCAGAACGTCCTTGATTTCAGTCAAGGATTTCTTGCCAAGGTTCGGAGTCTTCAACAGCTCTACTTCGGTACGCTGAATCAGGTCACCGATGTAGTAGATGTTTTCCGCCTTAAGGCAGTTAGCCGAACGTACAGTCAGTTCCAGATCGTCAACCGGGCGAAGCAGGATCGGATCGATCTCGTCTTCCTGCTCGACAACCACTGGCTCACTGTCACCTTTGAGATCGACGAACGCAGCCAACTGCTGTTGCAGAATGGTTGCAGCACGGCGGATAGCCTCTTCAGGATCCAGGGTACCGTTGGTTTCCAGATCAATAACCAGCTTGTCCAGGTTAGTACGCTGTTCGACACGGGCGTTTTCCACCACGTAAGCGATACGGCGAACCGGGCTGAACGAAGAGTCAAGCTGCAAGCGACCGATGCTGCGGCTTTCGTCTTCATCGCTCTGACGCGAGTCTGCCGGTTCATAACCACGACCACGAGCTACGGTGAGCTTCATGTTCAGGGCGCCGTTAGACGCCAGGTTAGCGATTACGTGATCGGGGTTAACGATCTCGACATCATGATCCAGCTGAATATCGGCAGCGGTAACCACCCCCGAACCCTTCTTCGACAAGGTCAGCGTAACTTCGTCTCGACCGTGCAGCTTGATAGCCAGACCTTTAAGGTTCAACAGGATTTCAATTACGTCTTCCTGTACACCTTCGATGGCGCTGTACTCATGGAGCACACCGTCAATCTCGGCCTCGACTACTGCACAGCCGGGCATTGAGGACAACAGGATGCGGCGCAGCGCGTTGCCCAGGGTGTGGCCAAAACCACGCTCGAGAGGCTCGAGAGTGATCTTGGCGCGGGTTGGACTGACAACCTGCACATCAATATGGCGGGGTGTCAGGAACTCATTTACCGAAATCTGCATGGATGCACCTATTTTCTAGCCCTTACTTGGAGTAGAGCTCGACAATCAGGCTTTCGTTGATGTCGGCGGACAGATCACTGCGAGCAGGAACGTTCTTGAAAACGCCCGACTTCTTCTCAGTGTCTACTTCTACCCATTCTACGCGGCCACGTTGGGCACACAGATCGAGAGCTTGGACAATGCGAAGTTGGTTCTTTGCTTTCTCGCGAACTGCGACCACGTCACCAGCACGAACCTGGTAAGACGGAACGTTTACGGTCTGACCGTTAACGCTGATCGACTTGTGCGATACCAGCTGACGGGATTCGGCACGAGTAGAGCCAAAACCCATACGGTATACAACGTTGTCCAGACGGCATTCGAGCAGCTGCAACAGGTTTTCGCCAGTTGCGCCTTTCTTGCCAGCAGCTTCTTTGTAGTAGCCGCTGAATTGACGCTCGAGAACGCCGTAGATACGACGGACCTTCTGCTTTTCACGCAGTTGGGTGCCGTAATCGGACTGGCGACCGCGGCGTTGGCCGTGAATACCAGGTGCTGCTTCGATGTTGCACTTCGATTCGATCGCGCGCACGCCGCTCTTCAGAAAGAGATCGGTGCCTTCGCGACGAGCGAGTTTGCATTTTGGACCAATGTAACGAGCCATTCTTTACAATCTCCTGGATTACACGCGGCGCTTCTTCGGCGGACGGCACCCGTTGTGCGGGATTGGCGTCACGTCGGTGATGCTGGCGATCTTGTAGCCACAGCCGTTCAAAGCGCGGACTGCGGATTCACGACCTGGGCCTGGACCTTTGACGTTAACGTCGAGGTTTTTCAGGCCGTATTCCAGCGCAGCTTGACCAGCACGTTCAGCAGCTACTTGAGCAGCGAACGGGGTGGACTTGCGGGAACCGCGGAAACCCGAACCACCGGAGGTAGCCCAGGAAAGAGCGTTGCCTTGACGGTCGGTGATGGTCACGATTGTGTTGTTAAAAGAAGCATGGATGTGGGCGATGCCATCAACCACTGTCTTTTTAACTTTTTTACGAGGACGAGCAGCAGGTTTAGCCATGATTAATTTCCTGTCGATTCGCTGGGGCGATTACTTGCGGATCGGCTTACGCGGACCTTTACGGGTACGCGCGTTAGTCTTGGTACGCTGACCGCGTACTGGAAGACCACGACGATGACGCAGACCGCGATAGCAACCGAGGTCCATCAAACGCTTGATTTTCATGTTGATTTCGCGACGCAGGTCACCTTCAGTGGTGAACTTCGCCACTTCGCCACGCAGCTGTTCAATCTGCTCGTCGCTCAGATCTTTGATCTTTGCGGCTGGGTTTACCCCAGTCACTGCACAAATTTTCTGTGCAGTAGTGCGACCAACACCATAGATGTAGGTCAGCGAGATAACAGTATGCTTGTTATCTGGAATGTTAACGCCTGCAATACGGGCCATTCAGTGGGACTCCAATTGACAGCTACCTACGCCCCGGAAGCCAAGAAATAGGGCGCGAGATAATATCGCTGTAATAACAAATAATCAACCCGGCAGCGCACTAGCTGCCGGGCTTGAAGCACAATCACACTCAGCCTTGGCGCTGTTTGTGACGCGGTTCCGCGCTGCAAATTACTCGAACAACACCTTCGCGGCGAATAATCTTGCAGTTACGGCACAGCTTTTTCACCGATGCACGAACTTTCATCACCAACTCCTCGAACCTTATGGGTACTCAGCGCAACATGCCGCTGCCGTAACCCTTCAGGTTGGCTTTCTTCATCAGGGATTCGTACTGGTGCGAAACGAGGTGCGATTGTACTTGGGACATGAAGTCCATCACAACCACGACGACGATCAGCAACGAGGTCCCGCCAAGGTAGAACGGAACGTTTGCCGCAACCACCAGGAACTGGGGCAACAGACACACGGCCGTCATATATAGAGCACCGAACAGGGTCAAACGAGTCAGAACGCCATCAATGTAGCGCGCAGACTGCTCACCTGGACGGATGCCCGGAATAAAGGCACCGGACTTCTTCAGGTTTTCCGCTACGTCTTTCGGATTGAACATCAACGCCGTATAGAAGAAGCAGAAGAAAATAATCCCTGCACTAAACAGCAGAATATTCAACGGCTGACCAGGAGCGATCGACTGCGAGATGTCCTGCAGCCAGCCCATACCTTCAGACTGACCAAACCAGGTACCCAACGAAGCCGGGAACAGCAAAATGCTGCTCGCGAAAATGGCCGGAATAACACCGGCCATGTTCACCTTCAACGGCAAGTGGCTAGTCTGCGCAGCAAAGACCTTGCGGCCCTGCTGGCGCTTGGCGTAATGAACAGCAATACGACGCTGACCACGCTCAATGAACACCACGAAACCGATAATCGCTACTGCCAGCAAACCGATGGCAACCAGGGCAAAAATGTTGATATCACCCTGACGCGCAGACTCGAAAGACTGCCCGATCGCTCTCGGAAGACCGGCGACGATACCTGCGAAAATCAACATCGAGATACCGTTGCCAACACCACGCTCAGTAATCTGCTCACCCAGCCACATCATGAACATCGCACCAGCCACAAAAGTGGATACCGCGACGAAATGGAAGCCAAAGTCACCAGTGAACGAAACGCCCTGCCCCGCCAGACCAATGGACATGCCAATTGCCTGAACGAGAGCGAGAACGACAGTGCCGTAGCGGGTGTACTGAGCGATCTTGCGACGCCCAGCTTCACCTTCCTTCTTCAACTGTTCCAGCTGCGGGCTGACGGCGGTCATCAGCTGCATGATGATCGATGCCGAAATGTACGGCATGATCCCCAGTGCAAAGATGCTCATCCGTTCCAGCGCGCCGCCGGAAAACATGTTGAACAAGCTAAGAATGGTCCCCTCATTCTGTCGAAACAGGTCCGCGAGTCGGTCCGGGTTGATACCTGGAACCGGGATGTGTGCGCCTATTCGGTAGACGATAATCGCCAAGAATAGAAAACGCAGACGAGCCCAGAGTTCAGACATACCGCCTTTGCCGAGCGCAGAGAGAGCACCTTGCTTAGCCATTTATTCCTCGAACTTGCCGCCAGCTGCTTCGATAGCCGCACGCGCACCTTTGGTGGCGCCGATTCCCTTTCCGATGGTGACAGCGCGAGTAACTTCGCCGGACAGCATGATTTTCACACGCTGAACGTTGACGTTGATCACGTTGGCATCTTTCAGGGACTGCACGGTGACGATGTCGCCTTCCACTTTAGCCAGCTCGGACAAACGCACTTCTGCGCGATCCATGGCTTTCAGGGAAACGAAACCGAACTTCGGCAGGCGACGATGCAGCGGCTGTTGACCGCCTTCAAAGCCTGGAGCAATGGTGCCACCGGAGCGGGAGGACTGACCTTTGTGGCCACGGCCACCGGTCTTGCCCAAACCACTACCGATACCACGGCCCGGACGATGCTTTTCGCGACGGGAACCCGGCGCTGGACTCAGATCATTGAGTTTCATCGATTAACCCTCGACACGCAGCATGTAGTAAGCCTTGTTGATCATCCCGCGATTCTCGGGAGTATCAAGTACTTCTACAGTGTGACCGATGCGACGCAGACCCAGACCCTTAACGCACAGTTTGTGGTTAGGGATGCGGCCGGTCATGCTTTTGATCAGCGTAACTTTAACGGTAGCCATGATCAGAAGATCTCCTTGACGCTTTTGCCACGCTTGGCGGCAATGGATTCAGGAGACTGCATAGCTTTCAAACCTTTGAAAGTGGCGTGAACCACGTTTACCGGGTTAGTCGAGCCGTAGCACTTGGCCAGAACGTTCTGAACGCCAGCAACTTCGAGGACAGCACGCATAGCGCCGCCAGCGATGATACCGGTACCTTCAGAAGCAGGCTGCATGTACACCTTCGAAGCGCCATGGGCGGACTTCATTGCGTACTGCAGAGTGGTGCCGTTCAGATCAACTTGGATCATGTTGCGGCGAGCAGCTTCCATTGCCTTCTGGATCGCAGCAGGCACTTCACGCGACTTGCCACGGCCGAAGCCAACACGCCCTTTACCATCACCAACCACGGTCAACGCGGTGAAAGTGAAGATACGGCCGCCTTTAACGGTTTTGGCTACGCGGTTAACTTGAACCAGCTTCTCGATGTAGCCTTCGTCGCGCTTTTGGTCGTTATTTGACATAACTTAGAACTCCAGCCCAGCTTCACGAGCAGCATCAGCCAGCGCCTTGACGCGGCCGTGGTACTTGAAGCCAGAGCGGTCGAAAGCCACCTGCGAGACGCCAGCGGCTTTAGCACGCGTAGCGACCAGCTGGCCAACCTTAGTGGCCGCGTCGATGTTGCCAGTGGCCCCATCACGCAGTTCTTTATCCAAAGTCGAGGCACTTGCCAGGACTTTGTTGCCGTCGGCCGAAATGACCTGGGCGTAGATGTGCTGCGACGAGCGGAACACGCAGAGACGCACGACTTCGAGTTCGTGCATTTTCAGGCGTGCTTTGCGAGCGCGACGCAGTCGAGTAACTTTTTTGTCGGTCATTTGCTATGCCCTACTTCTTCTTGGCTTCTTTACGACGGACGACTTCGTCCGCGTAGCGCACACCTTTGCCTTTGTACGGCTCTGGTGGACGGAAGTCGCGGATCTCGGCGGCCACTTGACCTACCAGCTGCTTATCGATGCCCTTGATCAGGATATCGGTCTGGCTAGGAGTCTCAGCGGTGATGCCTTCCGGCAGTTCATAATCCACTGGGTGCGAGAAGCCAAGAGCCAGGTTCAGCACTGTGCCTTTTGCTTGCGCTTTATAACCAACACCGACCAGCTGGAGCTTGCGCTCGAAGCCTTGGCTTACGCCTTGGACCATGTTGTTAACCAACGCACGAGTGGTACCAGCCATTGCGCGAGTCTGTTGATCGCCATTGCGAGCAGCAAAACGCAGCTCACCGGCTTCTTCAACGATCTCAACGGACGAATGGATGTTCAGTTCAAGAGTACCCTTGGCACCCTTCACCGAAAGCTGTTGGCCTGCGAATTTGACTTCGACACCGGCTGGCAGCTTAACGGGGTTCTTAGCGACGCGTGACATGCTTATCCCCCCTTAGAACACAGTGCAAAGAACTTCGCCGCCGACACCGGCAGCGCGCGCAGCACGATCCGTCATCACACCTTTGTTGGTGGAGACGATAGACACACCGAGACCGCCACGAACTTTTGGCAGATCATCGACGGACTTGTACTGACGCAGGCCTGGACGGCTAACGCGCTTCACTTCTTCGATGACCGGACGGCCTTCGAAGTACTTCAGCTCGATGGACAGCAGTGGTTTGATTTCGCTGCTGATCTGATAACCCGCAATGTAACCTTCGTCCTTCAGGACTTTGGCAACAGCTACCTTCAAAGTAGAAGATGGCATGCTTACGACGGACTTTTCAGCCATCTGGGCATTACGGATTCGAGTTAGCATGTCCGCTAACGGGTCCTGCATACTCATGGGCTAGACGCTCCTAATACACAAAAAATTAGCCTTGCGGCTACTACGTGTCGCCGAGTACATCCGCACGAAAAAAGCACGGGCTCAGGCGAGCCGGGTATTCTAGACACACCCCACAAATGAATCAAGCCCCAATAGGGGCTTGATTCAAGTTCAAGGTCACCGATGGTCAGGATCTTGCGATCCCGAACACCGAGACTTTGACAGTGCTTACCAGCTGGCTTTAACCAGACCAGGTACGTCACCACGCATAGCAGCTTCACGCAGTTTGTTACGGCCGAGGCCGAACTTGCGGTAAACGCCGTGTGGACGACCGGTCAGGCGGCAGCGGTTACGCATGCGCGAAGCGCTTGCGTCACGTGGCTGCTTCTGCAGAGCTACTGTAGCTTCCCAACGCGCTTCTGGACTTGCGTTCAGATCAACGATGATAGCTTTCAGTGCTGCACGCTTTTTGGCGTACTTGGCAACCGTGAGCTGACGCTTCAGCTCGCGGTTTTTCATGCTCATCTTGGCCATTTTCCTACTCCAATCAGTTGCGGAACGGGAATTTGAAAGCGCGCAGCAGAGCGCGACCTTCATCATCGTTCTTGGCAGTGGTGGTCAGGGTAATGTCCAGACCGCGGAGAGCATCGATCTTGTCGTAGTCGATTTCCGGGAAGATGATCTGCTCTTTAACGCCCATGCTGTAGTTACCACGACCATCGAAGGACTTGGCATTCAGGCCGCGGAAGTCGCGAACCCGAGGCAGGGAGATCGACAGCAGACGATCCAGGAATTCATACATACGCTCACGGCGCAGAGTCACTTTGACGCCGATCGGCCAACCTTCACGGACTTTAAAGCCAGCGATGGATTTCCGAGCGTAAGTCACAACGACTTTCTGACCGGTGATCTTTTCCAGGTCGGCAACAGCGTGCTCGATGACTTTTTTGTCACCGACTGCTTCGCCCAGACCCATGTTCAGGGTGATTTTGGTAACGCGTGGAACTTCCATCACGTTCGAAAGCTTAAGTTCTTCCTTAAGCTTCGGTGCGATTTCCTTCCAGTAAATCTCTTTTAGTCGTGCCATGGTCTTCTACCTAGCAGTGTTCAAGCATCAACCGCTTTTTGGGTCGACTTGAAGACACGAATTTTCTTGCCGTCTTCTACTTTAAAACCAACGCGATCAGCCTTGTTGGTTTCGCCGTTGAAAATGGCAACGTTGGAAGCGTGCAGTGGCGCTTCTTTCTCGACGATACCGCCTTGTACGCCCGACATCGGGTTTGGCTTGGTATGACGCTTAACCAGGTTCAGACCACCAACGACCAGACGGTCGTCAGCGAGAACCTTAAGCACCTTACCGCGCTTACCTTTGTCTTTGCCGGCGATCACGATGATCTCGTCGTCACGACGAATCTTTTGCATGTCGGATCTCCTTACAGCACTTCTGGGGCGAGCGAGACGATCTTCATGAACTTCTCAGTACGAAGTTCACGGGTCACTGGCCCAAAGATACGGGTGCCGATCGGCTCTTGCTTGTTGTTCAGAAGAACAGCAGCGTTGCCATCAAAGCGGATAATGGAGCCATCAGCACGACGTACGCCGTGACGAGTGCGGACTACTACAGCAGTCATCACTTGGCCTTTTTTCACTTTACCGCGAGGAATTGCTTCCTTCACGGTAACTTTGATGATGTCACCGATACCAGCGTAACGACGATGGGAGCCACCCAGCACCTTGATGCACATAACACGGCGAGCGCCGCTGTTATCGGCCACATCGAGCATGGATTGAGTCTGAATCATATAATTTCTCCGACCCCTAGTCCTTAGACTTCCACAGCGCGTTCGAGAACATCAACCAGCGCCCAAGACTTGGTCTTGGCCAAAGGACGAGTTTCACGAATAGTGACTTTGTCGCCGATGTGGCACTGATTGGTTTCGTCGTGCGCGTGCAGCTTAGTCGAACGCTTAACGTATTTACCGTAGATCGGGTGCTTAACGCGACGCTCGATCAGAACGGTGATGGTTTTGTCCATCTTGTCGCTGACAACACGGCCAGTCAGCGTACGGACAGTTTTTTCGGCTTCAGCCATGATTACTTACCTGCCTGCTGGTTGAGCACAGTCTTCACGCGAGCGATGTCACGCTTAACTTGCGAGAGCAGATGAGACTGCCCCAACTGGCCAGTTGCTTTCTGCATACGCAGATTGAACTGGTCGCGCAGCAAGCCGAGCAGTTGCTCGTTCAGCTGCTGTGCGGATTTTTCACGAAGTTCATTCGCTTTCATCACATCACCGTCCGTTTAACAAAGGCGGTGGCGAGCGGCAGCTTTGCAGCAGCCAGGGCAAAAGCCTCACGCGCCAGCTCTTCAGAAACACCCTCGATTTCATACAGGACTTTGCCTGGCTGAATCTGGGCAACCCAGTACTCCACACTACCCTTACCTTTACCCATCCGAACTTCGAGTGGCTTTTTGGAAATAGGCTTGTCCGGGAATACACGGATCCAGATCTTGCCGCCACGTTTAACGTGACGGGTCAGAGCACGACGCGCTGACTCGATCTGACGAGCGGTGAGACGACCACGAGCTACAGACTTCAGCGCGAACTCGCCGAAGCTGACTTTGCTACCGCGCTGAGCCAGACCACGGTTGTGGCCTGTCATCTGCTTGCGGAACTTCGTACGCTTTGGTTGCAACATTTGGCGTACCCCTTACTTAGCAGCTTTTTTACGAGGCGCTGGTGCTTGTGGTTTCAGTTCTTCTTGGCGACCACCAATTACTTCGCCTTTGAAGATCCAAACCTTTACACCGATCACACCGTAAGTGGTGTGAGCTTCGTAGTTGGCATAGTCGATGTCGGCACGCAGGGTGTGCAGTGGCACACGACCTTCGCGATACCATTCAGTACGTGCGATTTCAGCACCGCCGAGACGACCGCTCACTTGGATTTTGATGCCTTTGGCACCAATGCGCATGGCGTTCTGAACAGCGCGCTTCATAGCGCGACGGAACATTACGCGGCGCTCCAGCTGCTGAGCTACGCTCTGCGCAACCAGCATACCGTCGAGCTCCGGCTTACGGATCTCTTCGATATTGATGTGCACAGGCACACCCATTTGCTTGGTCAGGTCCTGACGCAGTTTCTCAACATCTTCACCTTTCTTCCCGATAACGATACCTGGACGAGCGGTGTGGATGGTGATACGTGCAGTCTGAGCCGGACGATGGATATCGATACGGCTTACGGACGCGCTTTTTAGTTTGTCTTGGAGATACTCACGCACCTTCAGATCAGCGAACAAATAGTCCGCATAAGTCCGACCGTCTGCGTACCAGACGGAGGTGTGCTCCTTGACGATTCCCAGGCGAATGCCAATGGGATGTACTTTCTGACCCATCTCTTCGACTCCGTTACTTGTCAGCAACCTTGACAGTGATATGGCAAGACCGCTTGACGATGCGATCAGCACGGCCTTTGGCACGTGGCATGATTCGCTTCAGCGAACGCCCTTCGTTGACGAAAACGGTGCTGACCTTCAAGTCATCAACGTCTGCGCCTTCGTTATGCTCGGCGTTGGCTACGGCCGACTCCAGCACTTTCTTCATGATCTCGGCGGCTTTCTTACTGCTGAAAGCCAACAGGTTGAGCGCTTCGCCCACCTTCTTCCCGCGGATCTGGTCGGCGACCAAGCGGGCTTTCTGGGCGGAGATTCGAGCGCCCGACAACTTAGCGGCTACTTCCATCGTTCCTTACCCCTTAACGCTTGGCTTTCTTGTCTGCCACGTGCCCACGATATGTGCGGGTACCGGCAAACTCGCCCAGTTTGTGGCCGACCATGTCTTCGTTCACGAGAACTGGAACATGTTGACGACCGTTATGCACTGCAATGGTCAGACCGACCATTTGTGGCAGGATCATCGAACGACGCGACCAGGTCTTAACTGGTTTGCGATCGTTCTTTTCCGCCGCCACTTCGATCTTCTTCAGTAGGTGAAGATCAATAAAAGGACCTTTTTTCAGAGAACGTGGCACTGTCGTATCCCTCTATTTACTTGCGACGACGGACGATCATTTTGTCGGTACGCTTATTACCACGAGTCTTCGCGCCCTTAGTCGGGAAGCCCCATGGCGATACCGGATGACGACCACCAGAGGTACGACCTTCACCACCACCATGTGGGTGGTCAACCGGGTTCATGGCAACACCACGAACGGTTGGGCGAACGCCACGCCAGCGTTTGGCACCAGCTTTACCCAGCGAACGCAGGCTGTGCTCGGAGTTCGAGACTTCACCCAGGGTCGCGCGGCATTCAGCCAGCACTTTACGCATCTCACCAGAACGCAGACGCAGGGTCACGTAGACACCTTCACGAGCGATCAGCTGAGCCGAAGCACCAGCGGAACGAGCGATTTGCGCGCCTTTACCTGGCTTCAATTCGATGCCGTGTACGGT
The DNA here is from genome assembly GCF_019218905.1 of Pseudomonas sp. PDM24. NCBI lineage: Bacteria > Pseudomonadati > Pseudomonadota > Gammaproteobacteria > Pseudomonadales > Pseudomonadaceae > Pseudomonas > Pseudomonas sp. PDM24. Next base: position 293,780 of record NZ_JAHUWR010000008.1, read on the forward strand.
GCTACCAACTGGAATGTTACGCAGTTGCAGAGCGTTGCCCGGCTTGATCGGCGCCAAAGCACCTGCGATCAGCTGGTCACCAGCACTCACGCCTTTAGGGGCGATGATGTAGCGACGCTCGCCATCTGCGTACAGCAGCAGAGCGATGTGAGCAGTACGGTTTGGATCGTATTCAATACGCTCGACAGTGGCAGAGATGCCATCTTTGTCGTTGCGACGGAAATCGACCAGACGATAATGCTGCTTATGGCCACCACCGATGTGACGAGTGGTAATACGACCATTGTTGTTACGACCACCAGTCTTCGATTTTTTCTCGAGCAGCGGTGCGTGAGGAGCGCCTTTATGCAGCTCCTGGTTGACCACCTTGACCACAAAACGGCGGCCAGGGGAAGTCGGTTTGCATTTAACGATTGCCATGATGCACCCCTTCCTTACTCAGCACTGCTGCTGAAATCGAGATCTTGGCCTGGCTGAAGGGAGATAACTGCCTTCTTCCAGTCATTACGCTTGCCCAGACCGCGAGCAGTGCGCTTGCTCTTACCCAGAACATTCAGGGTAGTAACACGCTCTACTTTCACGCTGAACAGGCTTTCGACGGCCTTCTTGATTTCCAGCTTGGTTGCGTCAGTTGCAACCTTGAAAACGAACTGGCCTTTCTTGTCAGCCAGAACCGTAGCCTTCTCGGAAACGTGCGGGCCAAGCAGAACTTTAAATACGCGTTCCTGGTTCATCCCAGCAGCTCCTCGAATTTCTTCACGGCCGACACGGTGATCAACACCTTGTCGTATGCGATCAGACTAACTGGATCGGAACCTTGCACGTCACGTACGTCAACGTGCGGCAGGTTGCGAGCAGCCAGGTACAGGTTCTGATCAACCACTTCAGACACGATCAAGACGTCAGTCAGGCCCATGCCGGTCAGTTTGTTCAGCAGATCTTTGGTCTTCGGTGCATCAACAGCGAAGTCCTGAACCACAACCAGACGATCAGTACGCACCAGCTCAGCAAGGATGGAACGCATTGCTGCGCGATACATCTTCTTGTTCAGCTTCTGGGTGTGATCCTGAGGACGAGCTGCGAAAGTGGTACCGCCGCCACGCCAGATTGGGCTACGGATAGTACCGGCACGAGCACGGCCAGTACCTTTCTGACGCCATGGGCGCTTACCGCCACCACGAACGTCGGAACGGGTCTTTTGCTGCTTGCTACCTTGACGGCCGCCGGCCATGTAGGCCACGACTGCTTGGTGAACCAGCGTCTCGTTGAATTCGCCGCCAAATGTCAGTTCGGAAACTTCGATCGCTTGAGCGTCATTTACATTTAATTGCATGTCAGCTTCCCCTTAACCGCGAGCCTTGGCTGCTGGACGTACAACCAAGTTGCCGCCAGTAGCGCCAGGAACAGCGCCCTTGACCAACAACAGATTGCGTTCAGCGTCCACGCGCACTACTTCGAGGGACTGCACGGTCACGCGCTCAGCGCCCATATGACCGGACATTTTTTTGCCCTTGAATACACGACCAGGAGTCTGGCACTGGCCGATAGAGCCTGGAACGCGGTGGGACACGGAGTTACCGTGGGTATTATCTTGCCCGCGGAAGTTCCAACGCTTGATCGTACCCTGGAAGCCTTTACCTTTGGACTGACCGGTTACATCAACCAGTTGACCAGCAGCGAAGATTTCAGCGTTGATCAGATCGCCGGCCTGGTACTCGCCTTCTTCAAGACGGAATTCCATTACGGTACGACCAGCGGCAACGTTCGCTTTAGCGAAGTGGCCAGCCTGAGCAGCTGTAACACGCGAAGCACGACGCTCGCCTACAGTGACTTGCACTGCACGATAGCCATCGGTCTCTTCAGTTTTGAACTGGGTGACGCGATTCGGCTCGATCTCAATGACCGTGACCGGAATGGAGACACCTTCTTCGGTGAAAATACGGGTCATACCGCATTTACGACCGACTACACCAATAGTCATGTTGTAAACCTCATGAGTGTACGGGGCTTTCACCCGCTATGGCCGCCCATTTCAGAGCGTTACACGACTAAGACCGAGTCTTAGCCGAGGCTGATCTGCACTTCCACACCGGCCGCAAGATCAAGCTTCATAAGTGCATCAACGGTTTTATCCGTTGGCTGGACGATGTCCAGAACGCGCTTATGAGTACGGATCTCGTACTGGTCACGCGCGTCTTTGTTGACGTGCGGGGAAACCAGAACGGTGAACCGCTCTTTACGGGTAGGCAGTGGAATTGGACCACGCACTTGAGCACCAGTACGTTTCGCGGTTTCCACGATTTCCTGGGTGGATTGGTCGATCAGGCGATGGTCAAAAGCCTTCAACCTGATACGGATTTGCTGATTTTGCATTGGATTTCAGACTCCGGCTGCTATTCCCACCGAGCGCAATACGCCCGTTAAAAGGAGGCGCAATTCTATAGACGCCCCATATAGGTGTCAACCCAATAAAAAAGCCCCCGCTAAGCGGAGGCTTTTTCAACTCATCAAAGCTAACTCAAAAAAGAGCTTACTCGATGATTTTGGCTACGACGCCAGCGCCGACGGTACGACCGCCTTCACGGATAGCGAAACGCAGACCGTCTTCCATTGCGATGGTCTTGATCAGGGTGACAACCATTTTGATGTTGTCGCCTGGCATTACCATTTCAACGCCTTCCGGCAGTTCGCAGTTACCAGTCACGTCAGTAGTACGGAAGTAGAACTGTGGACGGTAGCCTTTGAAGAACGGAGTGTGACGACCGCCTTCTTCCTTGCTCAGAACGTAGACTTCAGCTTCGAACTTGGTGTGCGGCTTAACCGAACCTGGCTTAACCAGAACCTGGCCACGCTCAACGTCGTCACGCTTGGTACCACGCAGCAGAACGCCGCAGTTCTCGCCAGCACGACCTTCGTCGAGCAGCTTACGGAACATTTCAACACCGGTGCAGGTGGTGACGGTAGTGTCACGCAGACCAACGATTTCCAGTGGATCCTGAACCTTGACAATACCGCGCTCGATACGGCCAGTTACAACAGTACCGCGACCAGAGATCGAGAATACGTCTTCGATTGGCATCAGGAACGGCTTGTCGATAACACGGACTGGATCCGGAATGTAGCTGTCCAGAGTCTCAACCAGTTTACGAACGGCAGTGGTGCCCATTTCGTTGTCGTCTTGGCCGTTCAGAGCCATCAGAGCCGAACCGATGATGATCGGAGTGTCGTCACCTGGGAAGTCGTAAGTGCTCAGCAGATCGCGCACTTCCATCTCAACCAGTTCCAGCAGCTCAGCGTCGTCAACCATGTCAGCCTTGTTCAGGAAGACAACGATGTACGGAACGCCAACCTGACGGGACAGCAGGATGTGCTCACGGGTTTGTGGCATCGGACCATCAGCGGCCGAGCAAACCAGGATAGCGCCGTCCATCTGAGCAGCACCGGTGATCATGTTCTTCACATAGTCAGCGTGACCTGGGCAGTCAACGTGAGCGTAGTGACGGATCAGCGAGTTGTATTCAACGTGCGCGGTGTTGATGGTGATACCACGAGCCTTTTCTTCCGGAGCGCTGTCGATTTTGTCGAAAGCAACAACGGCCGAACCGAAAACTTCGGAGCAGACGCGAGTCAGAGCAGCGGTCAGCGTGGTTTTACCGTGGTCGACGTGACCGATGGTGCCAACGTTGACGTGCGGGAGGGTACGGTCAAATTTTTCTTTAGCCACGACAATTAACTCCTAGCCTAAAGGGGCTGAATCAGCCTTGTTTTTTGGTAACAGTTTCGACGATATGCGACGGAGCTGTATTGTATTTTTTGAATTCCATAGAGTAGCTTGCGCGACCTTGGGACATGGAACGAACGTCGGTCGCATAACCGAACATCTCACCCAGCGGCACTTCGGCGCGAATCACTTTGCCGGAGACCGTGTCTTCCATACCCAGGATCATGCCGCGACGACGGTTAAGGTCGCCCATCACGTCACCCATATAGTCTTCAGGCGTAACAACCTCTACCGCCATGATCGGCTCAAGCAACTCACCACCGCCCTTCTGGGCCAGTTGCTTGGTTGCCATGGAAGCAGCCACTTTAAACGCCATCTCGTTGGAGTCGACGTCGTGGTAGGAACCATCAAACACGGTAGCCTTCAGGCCGATCAGCGGATAGCCGGCAACAACGCCGTTCTTCATCTGCTCTTCGATACCCTTCTGGATAGCCGGGATGTATTCCTTAGGAACCACACCACCCACTACTTCGTTCAGGAATTGCAGACCTTCCTGACCTTCGTCAGCAGGAGCAAAACGAATCCAGCAGTGACCGAACTGGCCACGACCGCCGGACTGGCGAACGAACTTGCCTTCAATCTCGCAGCTCTTTGTGATGCGCTCACGGTACGAAACTTGAGGCTTACCGATGTTGGCTTCGACGTTGAACTCACGGCGCATCCGGTCAACCAGGATGTCCAGGTGCAACTCGCCCATGCCGGAGATGATCGTTTGACCAGTCTCTTCATCAGTCTTGACGCGGAAAGATGGATCTTCCTGAGCGAGCTTGCCCAGAGCGATACCCATTTTTTCCTGGTCGTCCTTGGTCTTAGGCTCTACGGCAACCGAAATAACCGGCTCCGGGAAGTCCATGCGAACCAGGATGATTGGCTTGTCAGCGTTGCACAAAGTTTCACCAGTGGTGACGTCCTTCATGCCGATCAAGGCCGCGATGTCACCAGCGCGTACTTCCTTGATTTCTTCACGGGCGTTTGCGTGCATTTGCACCATACGACCCACACGCTCTTTCTTGCCTTTAACCGAGTTGATCACGCCGTCGCCGGAGGCCAACACGCCCGAGTAAACTCGAACAAAGGTCAAGGTACCCACGAATGGGTCGGTAGCGATCTTGAACGCCAGAGCCGAGAACGGCTCGCTGTCGTCTGCGTGACGCTCCATTTCCTTGGTCTCGTCATCCGGGTCAGTACCCTTGATGGCAGGAATGTCGGTAGGAGCAGGCAGGTAGTCGATCACGGCGTCGAGAACCAGGGGAACACCCTTGTTCTTGAAGGAAGAACCGCAAACAGCCAGAACGATCTCACCAGCGATAGTACGCTGACGCAGAGCGGCCTTGATTTCCGCGTTGGTGAGTTCTTCACCTTCGAGGTACTTGTTCATCAGCTCTTCGCTGGCTTCGGCCGCAGCCTCAACCATGTTGCCGCGCCACTCATCAGCCAGTTCCTGCAGCTCAGCAGGGATAGGCTTGCGAACTGGAACCATGCCTTTGTCAGCGTCATTCCAGTAAACAGCTTCCATGGACATCAGATCGATCTGGCCCTGGAAGTTGTCTTCGGAACCGATGGCCAACTGGATTGGCACCGGAGTGTGACCCAGACGCTGCTTGATCTGACCGATCACGCGCAGGAAGTTCGCACCAGCACGGTCCATCTTGTTTACGTAAACAAGACGTGGAACGCCGTATTTGTTGGCTTGACGCCATACGGTTTCCGACTGAGGCTCAACACCCGAGGTGCCGCAGAACACAACGACCGCGCCGTCGAGAACACGCAGGGAACGCTCAACTTCAATAGTGAAGTCAACGTGGCCCGGGGTGTCGATGACGTTGAAGCGGTATTGGTCCTTGTGCTGCTTCTCGGAACCCTGCCAGAAGGCGGTGATGGCAGCAGAAGTAATGGTAATACCACGCTCCTGCTCCTGCACCATCCAGTCTGTGGTCGCGGCGCCGTCATGCACCTCGCCCATTTTGTGACTTTTGCCAGTGTAAAAAAGGACGCGCTCGGTGGTGGTGGTTTTACCAGCATCCACGTGAGCAACGATACCAATGTTACGGTAGCGGTTAATCGGTGTAGTACGAGCCATAAAGCCCTCGCAAAATTAGTGACGCTAAAATTAGAAGCGGTAGTGCGAGAAAGCCTTGTTGGCTTCAGCCATACGGTGCACGTCTTCACGCTTCTTAACTGCAGCACCTTTGCCTTCGGCAGCGTCCAACAGTTCGCCAGCCAAACGCAGAGCCATAGACTTCTCGCCGCGCTTACGGGCGAAGTCTACCAACCAGCGCATTGCCAGAGCGTTACGACGGGACGGACGAACTTCGACCGGAACCTGGTAAGTAGCACCGCCTACACGGCGCGACTTTACTTCGACCAGCGGAGCGATGGCGTCGAGAGCTTTCTCGAAGATTTCCAGGGGATCGCTGTTCTTGCGTTCTTTAACCTTTTCCAGCGCGCCATAAACGATACGTTCGGCAACGGCTTTCTTGCCGCTTTCCATAACGTGGTTCATGAACTTGGCCAGGATTTGGCTGCCGTATTTTGGATCGTCAAGCACTTCGCGCTTGGCTGCTACGCGTCTTCTTGGCATGGATAAGCCCTCAAACGGTCTTCAGGTTCGCTCGGAATCGGTGCCCTTTCGGGACGCCTCCGACCTTACTCTTATCGACTCAGAAAAATAGAAAATCAGTTTTTACAAAAAGCCACTACTACTTAGGCTTCTTGGTACCGTACTTCGAACGACCCTGGTTACGACCTTTAACGCCGGAAGTATCCAAAGAACCGCGTACGGTGTGGTAACGAACACCTGGCAAGTCTTTTACACGACCGCCGCGGATCAGTACCACGCTGTGCTCTTGCAGGTTGTGGCCTTCACCGCCGATGTACGAGGAAACCTCGAAACCGTTGGTCAGACGCACACGGCATACTTTACGCAGTGCCGAGTTAGGTTTTTTCGGCGTGGTGGTATACACACGGGTGCATACGCCACGACGTTGCGGGCAGTTCTGCAGCGCAGGCACGTCGGATTTCTCGACGATACGCTTACGCGGCTGACGTACCAGCTGGTTGATAGTTGCCATCTACTAGCTCCACTGTTGTCTTGCGACGCTATTGTCTTGCAAGAAAAGCAAAATGGCAGGAACGAATTCCCGCCAAATTTAGGGGTACAAGAGTCTAAAGAGGATCTTGCCCCCAGTCAAGGCAAGGCCCCGACCTCCCCGCTCATCCAACCTCGACAAATTGTCTCGATTCGATGAACGGAACGGCCAGGGCCTTACGCTCATTTATCGCTGAACTCAGTTACCGCTTGAGTTCAGCGCTTCGGTCAGTGCAGCTTCCACTTCACTGGCGCTTACGCGCAACGGTTTGTCAGCATCACGGCGGCGCTTGCGCTCGCTGTGGTAAGCCAGACCGGTACCCGCCGGGATCAAACGACCCACGACTACGTTTTCTTTCAGGCCGCGCAGGTAATCGCGCTTGCCGGTTACCGCTGCTTCGGTCAGTACGCGAGTGGTTTCCTGGAAGGAAGCCGCCGAGATGAACGATTCGGTGGACAACGACGCCTTGGTGATACCCAGCAATACGCGAGTGAACTTGGAAACGAACTTCTCGTCGCCAGCCAGACGCTCGTTCTCTACCAGAACGTGAGTCAATTCCATCTGGTCGCCCTTGATGAAACTGGAATCGCCGGATTCAGCGATTTCAACTTTACGCAGCATCTGACGCAGGATGGTCTCGATGTGCTTATCGTTGATCTTCACGCCTTGCAGACGATAAACGTCCTGGATCTCGTTCACGATGTACTTGGCCAGCGCACTCACACCCAGCAGACGCAGGATGTCGTGTGGATCGCTCGGGCCGTCGGAGATAACTTCGCCGCGGTTTACCTGTTCGCCTTCGAAGACGTTCAGGTGACGCCACTTCGGAATCAGCTCTTCGTACGGATCGCTACCGTCGTTCGGGGTGATAACCAGACGGCGCTTGCCTTTGGTCTCTTTACCGAACGCGATGGTGCCGCTGACTTCAGCCAGAATCGAGGCTTCTTTCGGACGACGGGCTTCGAACAAGTCGGCAACACGCGGCAGACCACCGGTGATGTCACGGGTCTTCGAAGTCTCTTGCGGAATACGAGCGATAACATCACCGATCGCGATTTTCGCGCCGTCCGCTACGCCGACCAGGGCGTTAGCAGGCAGGAAGTACTGAGCGATTACGTCGGTACCCGGCAGCAAGAGATCCTTACCGTTGTCATCAACCATCTTCACAGCAGGACGGATATCTTTACCGGCAGCTGGACGGTCTTTGGCGTCGAGCACTTCAATGTTGGTCATACCGGTCAATTCGTCAGTCTGACGCTTGATCGTGATGCCTTCTTCCATGCCCACGTAGGTCACGGTACCCTTCATTTCGGTAACGATTGGGTGAGTGTGCGGATCCCACTTGGCCACGATTGCGCCAGCGTCGACCTTGTCACCTTCTTTAACCGAAATCACAGCACCGTACGGCAGCTTGTAACGCTCGCGCTCACGACCGAAGTCATCAGCGATCGCCAGCTCACCGGAACGGGACACAGCAACCAGGCAACCATCCACTCGCTCAACATGCTTCAGGTTATGCAGACGGACGGTACCGCCATTCTTCACCTGAACACTGTCGGCTGCGGAGGTCCGGCTTGCCGCACCACCGATGTGGAACGTACGCATCGTCAGCTGGGTACCCGGCTCACCGATGGACTGGGCAGCGATAACGCCGACCGCTTCACCGATGTTCACCTGGTGACCACGAGCCAAGTCACGGCCGTAGCACTTGGCGCAAATGCCGTAGCGGGTTTCGCAGCTGATCGGCGAACGCACAATCACTTCGTCGATGCTGTTCAGCTCAATGAACTCGACCCACTTCTCGTCTACCAGCGTGCCGGCAGGAACGATGATTTCCTCGGTACCTGGCTTGAATACGTCACGGGCGATAACACGACCCAATACGCGCTCACCCAACGGCTCAACAACGTCACCGCCTTCAATGTGCGGAGTCATTACCAGGCCATGTTCGGTGCCGCAATCGATCTCGGTCACAACCAGATCCTGCGCCACGTCTACCAGACGACGAGTCAGGTAACCGGAGTTCGCAGTTTTCAACGCGGTATCCGCCAAACCTTTACGAGCACCGTGAGTGGAGATGAAGTACTGAAGTACGCTCAAACCTTCACGGAAGTTCGCTGTAATCGGCGTTTCGATGATGGAACCGTCCGGCTTGGCCATCAGGCCACGCATACCGGCGAGCTGACGGATCTGCGCAGCAGAACCCCGTGCGCCCGAGTCGGCCATCATGTACATCGAGTTGAAAGACTCTTGGTCGACTTCGACGCCATGACGGTCGATGACTTTCTCTTTCGAGAGGTTGGCCATCATCGCCTTGGAAACTTCGTCGTTCGCCTTGGACCAAAGGTCGATCACTTTGTTGTACTTCTCGCCCTGGGTTACCAGGCCGGAGGCGTACTGACTTTCGATCTCTTTCACTTCGTCGGTGGCTGCACCGATGATGCGGGCTTTTTCATCCGGGATAACGAAGTCGTTAACACCGATGGAAACGCCGGAGATGGTCGAATAAGCAAAACCGGTGTACATCAACTGGTCAGCGAAGATCACGGTCTCTTTCAAACCAACCACGCGGTAGCACTGGTTGATCAGCTTGGAGATCGCCTTTTTCTTCATCGGCTGGTTGACGACGTCGTACGACAGGCCTGGTGGAACAACCTGGAACAACAGCGCACGGCCGACAGTGGTGTCGACGATACGGGTGTTCTTGACGCTGCCGCCATCACGATCGTTGACGGTTTCGTTGATCCGCACTTTGACTTTAGCGTGCAGTGCGGCTTCGCCGGCACGGAACACACGGTCAACTTCTTGCAGATCCGCGAACACACGACCTTCGCCCTTGGCGTTGATCGCTTCACGAGTCATGTAGTACAGACCCAATACAACGTCCTGCGACGGAACGATGATTGGCTCACCGTTGGCTGGCGACAGAATGTTGTTGGTCGACATCATCAACGCACGCGCTTCCAACTGGGCTTCCAGTGTCAGCGGTACGTGCACGGCCATTTGGTCGCCGTCGAAGTCGGCGTTGTACGCAGCACAGACCAGAGGGTGCAGCTGGATAGCCTTACCTTCGATCAGTACCGGTTCAAACGCCTGGATACCCAGACGGTGAAGGGTCGGTGCACGGTTGAGGAGAACCGGGTGTTCGCGAATCACTTCAGCGAGAACGTCCCAAACCTCTGGCAGCTCGCGCTCGACCATCTTCTTGGCCGCTTTGATGGTGGTAGCAAGACCACGCATTTCCAGCTTGCCGAAAATGAACGGTTTGAACAGCTCGAGAGCCATCTTCTTCGGCAGACCGCACTGGTGCAGACGCAGGGTCGGACCCACGGTAATTACCGAACGACCGGAGTAGTCAACACGCTTACCGAGCAAGTTCTGACGGAAACGACCCTGCTTACCCTTGATCATGTCAGCCAGGGATTTCAGAGGACGCTTGTTGGAACCGGTGATAGCGCGACCACGACGACCGTTGTCGAGCAGTGCGTCGACAGCTTCCTGCAACATACGCTTTTCGTTGCGCACGATGATGTCCGGAGCGGACAGATCGAGCAGACGCTTCAAGCGGTTGTTACGGTTGATCACTCGACGATACAGATCGTTGAGGTCGGAAGTCGCGAAGCGACCGCCATCCAGCGGGACCAGTGGACGCAGATCTGGCGGCAGAACCGGCAGAACGGTCAGCACCATCCACTCTGGCAGGTTGCCGGAACCCTGGAAGGCCTCCATCAACTTCAGACGCTTGGACAGCTTCTTGATCTTGGTTTCGGAGTTGGTTTGCGGAATTTCTTCACGCAGGCGACCAATCTCGTGCTCCAGGTCGATAGCGTGCAGCAGTTCACGGACAGCTTCGGCACCCATGCGGGCATCGAAATCGTCACCGAACTCTTCCAGCGCTTCGAAGTACTGCTCGTCGTTGAGCAGCTGACCCTTTTCAAGGGTGGTCATGCCCGGATCGATAACGACATAGCTCTCGAAGTAGAGAACACGTTCGATATCACGCAGGGTCATGTCCATCAGCAAGCCGATACGGGACGGCAGCGATTTCAGGAACCAGATGTGGGCAACTGGCGAGGCCAGTTCGATGTGCGCCATGCGCTCACGACGAACTTTTGCCAGCGCGACTTCAACGCCGCACTTCTCGCAGATCACACCACGGTGCTTCAAGCGCTTGTACTTACCGCACAGGCACTCGTAATCCTTTACCGGGCCAAAGATCTTGGCGCAGAACAGGCCGTCACGCTCAGGTTTGAACGTACGGTAGTTGATGGTTTCCGGCTTTTTAACTTCACCGAACGACCACGAACGGATCATCTCAGGCGATGCCAATCCAATACGGATGGCGTCGAACTCTTCGACTTGACCCTGGTTTTTCAGCAAATTCAGTAGGTCTTTCAAGGCCTTTCCTCCTGGCGGAGCAGAGAGCGGGCAATCCTGCCCCGCTCTCGATTCGCGTCACGTGTTATTCGGTTTCCAGATCGATATCGATGCCGAGGGAACGAATTTCTTTGATCAACACGTTGAAGGACTCGGGCATGCCCGGCTCCATACGGTGATCGCCGTCCACGATGTTTTTGTACATCTTGGTCCGACCGTTCACATCGTCCGACTTCACTGTGAGCATTTCTTGCAGAGTGTAAGCAGCACCGTATGCCTCCAGTGCCCAGACCTCCATCTCCCCGAAACGCTGACCACCGAACTGTGCCTTACCACCCAGCGGCTGCTGGGTAACCAGGCTGTACGAACCGGTAGAACGAGCGTGCATCTTGTCGTCTACCAAGTGGTTCAGCTTCAGCATGTACATGTAGCCAACAGTAACCGGGCGCTCGAACTTGTTGCCGGTACGGCCGTCGGTCAGCTGCATCTGGCCGCTTTCTGGCAGGTCTGCCAGTTTCAGCATGGCCTTGATTTCGCTTTCCTTGGCGCCGTCGAACACTGGAGTGGCCATTGGTACGCCGCCACGCAGGTTCTTCGCCAGATCCAGGATTTCCTGGTCGGAGAAGCTATCCAGATCTTCGTTACGACCGCCGATCTGGTTGTAGATCTCGTCCAGGAAGGTGCGAAGCTCAGCAACTTTACGCTGCTCTTCTACCATCCGGTTGATCTTCTCGCCCAGACCTTTGGCCGCGAGGCCCAGGTGGGTTTCAAGGATCTGACCAACGTTCATACGCGAAGGTACGCCCAACGGGTTGAGGACGACGTCGACCGGGGTGCCATTGGCATCGTGCGGCATGTCTTCAACCGGCATGATCACGGAGACCACACCCTTGTTACCGTGACGACCGGCCATCTTGTCGCCCGGCTGGATGCGACGACGGATTGCCAGGTAAACCTTGACGATTTTCAGCACGCCTGGAGCCAGGTCATCGCCCTGCTGCAGTTTGCGCTTCTTGTCTTCGAACTTGTCGTCCAGCAGACGGCGGCGATCAACGATGTAGGCCTGAGCCTTCTCGAGCTGCTCGTTCAGAGCATCTTCAGCCATGCGCAGTTTGAACCACTGACCATGCTCAAGACCGTCGAGAACTTCGTCGGTGATTTCCTGACCTTTCTTCAGACCGGCGCCGCCTTCGGCTTTGTGGCCGACCAGAGCGGAACGCAGACGTTCGAAAGTGGCGCCTTCAACGATACGGAACTCTTCGTTCAGATCCTTACGGATCTCGTCGAGTTGAGTCTTCTCGATCGACAGTGCACGAGCATCACGCTCAACGCCGTCACGGGTGAAGACCTGTACGTCGATGACAGTACCCTTGGTGCCGGTAGGCACACGCAGGGAAGTGTCTTTAACGTCGCTGGCTTTTTCACCGAAGATGGCACGCAGCAGTTTTTCTTCCGGAGTCAGTTGGGTCTCGCCTTTCGGAGTGACCTTACCAACCAGGATGTCGCCTGCGCCAACTTCAGCACCTACGTAAACGATACCGGCTTCGTCCAGTTTGTTCAGCGCAGCTTCACCCACGTTCGGGATGTCTGCAGTGATTTCCTCTGGCCCAAGCTTGGTGTCACGCGCCACACAGGTCAGTTCCTGAATGTGGATCGTGGTGAAACGGTCTTCCTGAACAACACGCTCGGACAGGCAGATGGAGTCTTCGAAGTTGAAGCCGTTCCATGCCATGAACGCGATACGCATGTTCTGACCCAGAGCCAGTTCACCCATATCGGTGGACGGACCGTCGGCCATGATGTCGCTGCGCTGAACCCGATCACCCTTGCTCACCAGCGGACGCTGGTTGATGCAGGTGTTCTGGTTGGAGCGGGTGTACTTGGTCAGGTTGTAGATGTCGACACCAGCTTCGCCGGTTTCAACTTCATCATCAGCAACACGAACCACAATACGGCTGGCGTCGACGGAGTCGATCACGCCGCCACGACGAGCCACGACGCAAACGCCGGAGTCACGGGCTACGTTACGCTCCATGCCGGTACCGACCAGCGGCTTGTCAGCGCGCAGGGTTGGTACAGCTTGACGCTGCATGTTCGAACCCATCAACGCACGGTTGGCGTCGTCGTGCTCGAGGAACGGGATCAGAGACGCTGCGACCGAAACTACCTGCTTCGGCGATACGTCCATCAAGGTGACGTCTTCCGGCGCCTTGACGGTGAACTCGTTCAAGTGACGAACAGCTACCAGCTCGTCGATCAGGACTTTCTTGTCGTTCATCGTGGCCGAAGCCTGAGCGATCACGTGATCAGCTTCTTCGATGGCGGACAGGAACACGATCTCGTCGGTGACCAGAGCGTCTTTCACCACACGGTACGGGCTCTCGAGGAAGCCGTACTGGTTGGTGCGCGCATAGGCAGCCAAGGAGTTGATCAGACCGATGTTCGGACCTTCCGGCGTTTCAATCGGGCATACACGACCGTAGTGAGTCGGGTGTACGTCACGCACTTCAAAGCCAGCACGCTCACGAGTCAAACCGCCAGGGCCGAGTGCAGAAACACGACGCTTGTGGGTGATCTCGGACAGCGGGTTGTTCTGGTCCATGAACTGGGAAAGCTGGCTGGAACCGAAGAACTCTTTCACCGCTGCAGCCACTGGCTTGGCGTTGATCAGGTCTTGCGGCATCAGGCCTTCGCTTTCAGCCATCGACAGACGCTCTTTGACCGCACGCTCAACACGTACCAGGCCAACGCGGAACTGGTTCTCGGCCATTTCGCCTACGCAGCGAACACGACGGTTACCCAGGTGGTCGATGTCATCGACGATGCCTTTACCGTTACGGATGTCGACCAGAGTCTTCAGTACCGCGACGATGTCTTCCTTGCACAACACGCCCGAACCTTCGATCTCGGTACGACCGATACGACGGTTGAACTTCATCCGGCCGACCGCAGACAGGTCATAGCGCTCAGGGCTGAAGAACAGGTTGTTGAACAGGGTCTCGGCAGCGTCTTTGGTTGGCGGCTCGCCAGGACGCATCATGCGATAGATCTCGACCAGCGCTTCCAATTGGTTGCTGGTGGAGTCGATCTTCAGAGTGTCGGAGACGAACGGACCGCAGTCGATATCGTTGGTGTACAGAGTTTCGATGCGAACAACCTGAGCCTTGGCGATTTTCGCCAGGATCTCGGTGTTCAGCTCGGTGTTGCACTCTGCCAGGATTTCGCCGGTTGCCGGATGCACGATGACCTTGGCGGTAGTGCGACCCAGGACGTAGTCCAGAGGCACTTGCAGCTCTTTGATCCCTGCTTTTTCCAGCTGGTTGATGTGGCGAGCAGTGATACGACGACCTTGCTCGACAATAACCTTGCCTTTGTCATCCAGGATATCCAGGACAGCAATTTCACCACGCAGGCGCTGAGGCACCAGTTCCAGGCTGAGGTTTTCACCTTGCACGTGGAAGACGTTGGTGGTGTAGAACGCGTCCAGCACTTCTTCAGTGGTATAGCCCAGCGCGCGCAGCAGTACCGATGCAGGCAACTTGCGACGGCGGTCGATACGCACAAACACGCAGTCTTTCGGGTCGAACTCGAAGTCCAGCCACGAACCGCGGTAAGGAATGATGCGCGCGGAGTACAGCAGTTTGCCGGAGCTGTGCGTCTTGCCACGGTCGTGGTCGAAGAACACGCCCGGGGAACGGTGCAGCTGGGAAACGATTACACGCTCGGTACCGTTGATTACGAAGGTACCGTTTTCAGTCATCAGGGGGATTTCACCCATGTAGACTTCTTGCTCTTTGATGTCCTTGATCGCTTTGTTCGACGATTCTTTGTCGAAAATGATCAGGCGCACTTTTACCCGCAAAGGTACGGCGTAAGTTACACCGCGCAATACGCATTCTTTGACATCAAATGCCGGTTCGCCCAGGCGATAACCGACGTACTCCAGCGCAGCATTGCCGGAGTAGCTGATGATCGGGAAAACGGATTTGAAGGCCGCATGCAGGCCCACGTCGCGGAACTGATCTTTAGTCGCTCCCGCTTGCAAGAATTCACGATACGAATCCAGCTGGATGGCCAGGAGGTACGGCACATCCATGACGTCCGGCAACTTGCTAAAGTCCTTGCGGATACGTTTTTTCTCAGTATATGAGTAAGCCATCAGCGTTCCCCAGCTTGGTCACCTGCTTGTTTGGCCCCTCCCGACGGGAGCAGCCAGAAAATCGTGCAAACCCCATGGTTTGCGCCACCGCATCGGGTGGTTACAGCTCGTTATCAGCACCGACCCAGTCGGCTGCCAATAACGGAAAAAGGC
Source organism: Pseudomonas sp. PDM24 (assembly GCF_019218905.1). Classification (NCBI taxonomy): domain Bacteria; kingdom Pseudomonadati; phylum Pseudomonadota; class Gammaproteobacteria; order Pseudomonadales; family Pseudomonadaceae; genus Pseudomonas; species Pseudomonas sp. PDM24. The sequence goes on from NZ_JAHUWR010000008.1 coordinate 309,339, forward strand.
CGGTGGCAAGAGCCACCAGCCATCAGCCTTTCGCTTAACGCTCGGGCTGGAGGTGCAAAGTCGATGCTTACTTCAGCTCGACTTTAGCGCCTGCTTCTTCCAGAGTTGCTTTGGCTTTGTCAGCTGCGTCTTTCGAAACAGCTTCCAGAACCATGGCAGGAGCGCCGTCAACTACAGCCTTGGCTTCTTTCAGGCCCAGACCGGTCAGTTCACGTACTGCCTTGATCACGTTAACTTTCTTCTCGCCAGCTTCGGTCAGCATGACGTTGAATTCAGTTTGTTCTTCAACAACGGCAGCAACAGCAGCTGGACCAGCGGAAGCAGCGGCAGCGGAAACGCCGAACTTCTCTTCCATGGCCTTGATCAGCTCAACGATTTCCAGAACGGATTTTTCGCCGATTGCTTCGATGATTTGGTCGTTAGTCAGAGACATGACTATAAATTCCTGTATTGGGGTGACAGCCTACGCGGCCATCGAAATAAACAATAAACGCTGAAAGGAGTCGCTCAGCCTTAGGCTGCAGCAGCTTCTTTCTGGTCGCGAAGGGCCGCCAGAGTACGAGCCAATTTGCTGGTTGCGCCTTGAATCACGCTCATCAGCTGAGAAATTGCTTCGTCACGGGTCGGCAGACTTGCCAGTACGTCGATCTGATTAGCTGCGAGGAACTTGCCCTCGAACGCAGCTGCCTTGATCTCGAACTTATCCTGACCTTTTGCGAATTCTTTGAAGATACGAGCAGCAGCGCCCGGATGTTCTTTCGAAAATGCAATCAAGGTCGGGCCGGTGAACACGTCGTTGAGCACGTCATATTGAGTGCCAGCAACGGCGCGCTTGAGCAGGGTGTTACGTACAACACGTACGTAAACGCCAGCTTCACGAGCCTCTTTACGGAGTCCGGTCATAGCGCCAACTGTCACGCCGCGGGCATCAGCCACAACAGCAGACAGGGCAACATTGGCAGCCTCGTTGACTTCAGCGACGATGGCCTTCTTGTCTTCGAGTTTAATTGCCACGGGTTTAACTCCTGCTTGTTACCGTTTCATCCAACCGAAGCCGGATGTCGTTTTGGTGTCTGATTCGGTAAGGAACCGGGAGCACCATCTGCGTAGGCTTGAGGTTTAAGACTTGCGTCGCCTACGGTCTTGGATAGCCCCCGCCAGGCAGGGACCCCAATCTTTCAATTGGCGCAATCGCTTGCGCCAACCTGTGTCTTACGCGTCGAGCGAGCCTTGGTCGATGACCAGACCTGGACCCATGGTGGTGCTCAGGGTAACGCGCTTGACGTAAATACCTTTCGAGGAAGCTGGCTTGATACGCTTCAGATCAGCGATCAGGGCTTCAACGTTTTCCTTCAGCTTGACGGCATCGAAGCCGACTTTGCCAACGGAGGTGTGGATGATGCCGTTTTTGTCGGTGCGATAACGAACCTGACCAGCCTTGGCGTTTTTAACCGCGGTAGCTACGTCTGGAGTTACAGTGCCGACTTTAGGGTTAGGCATCAGGCCGCGCGGGCCCAGGATCTGACCCAACTGACCAACAACGCGCATGGCATCCGGGGATGCGATAACTACGTCATAGTTCAGGTCGCCGCCTTTCATTTCGGCAGCCAGGTCGTCCATACCTACACGGTCAGCGCCGGCAGCCAGAGCAGCCTCGGCAGCTGGACCCTGGGTGAACACAGCAACGCGAACAGTCTTGCCAGTGCCGTGTGGCAGCACGGTAGCGCTACGAACGACCTGGTCGGATTTACGCGGGTCAACACCCAGGTTCACAGCAACGTCGAACGACTCGCTGAACTTGACAGTCGACAGCTCAGCCAGCAGAGCAGCAGCGTCTACAAAGTTGTAGGACTTGCCTGCTTCGATTTTGCCGGCGATAGCCTTTTGACGCTTGGTCAACTTAGCCATTACACACCCTCCACGTTAAGGCCCATGCTACGAGCAGAACCGGCGATAGTACGCACGGCTGCTTCCATATCAGCTGCAGTCAGATCCGCGTTTTTGGTTTTCGCGATTTCTTCCAGCTGAGCACGGGTCACGGTGCCAACCTTAACGGTGTTCGGACGAGCGGAACCGCTAGTCAGACCAGCAGCCTTCTTCAGCAGAACCGAAGCAGGCGTGGATTTGGTTTCGAAAGTGAAGCTACGGTCGCTGTAGACAGTGATGATCACTGGAGTCGGCAGACCTGGCTCAATACCCTGAGTACGGGCGTTGAAAGCCTTGCAGAATTCCATGATGTTCACGCCGTGCTGACCCAGAGCAGGACCAACAGGTGGACTTGGGTTAGCCTGAGCGGCCTTCACTTGCAGCTTGATGTAAGCGGTAATCTTCTTGGCCATGAGGCACTCCAATTACGGGTTCGAACGCCTCGTAAGGCTCCCCGGTTACTTGCGCGTTTATCCCAGTGACGACAAAACCCCACAGCCTAGGGCTGCGGGGTTGGGATGCTTGCTCAGCTAGACCTTTTCGACCTGGCTGAACTCTAGCTCTACCGGAGTAGAGCGACCGAAAATGAGCACTGCCACTTGGATCCGGCTCTTCTCGTAGTTAACTTCTTCAACCGTGCCAGTAAAATCAGCAAACGGCCCGTCATTGACACGTACCGACTCACCCGGCTCGAACAACGTCTTCGGCTTCGGCTTGTCGCTACCATCAGCAACGCGACGCAGAATCGCTTCTGCCTCTTTATCAGTGATCGGCGCAGGCTTATCAGCAGTACCGCCAATGAAACCCATCACCCGAGGAGTATCCTTGACCAAGTGCCAAGTACCCTCGTTCATGTCCATCTGGACCAGCACATAACCTGGGAAGAACTTGCGCTCGCTTTTGCGTTTCTGGCCATTACGCATTTCAACCACTTCTTCAGTGGGAACCAGAATTTCGCCAAAGCCATCTTCCATGCCAGCCAGCTTTACGCGCTCTACCAACGAGCGCATGACATGCTTCTCGTAACCGGAGTAAGCATGCACAACGTACCAACGCTTAGCCACGGGACACCCTTAGCCGACAATCAAGGAAACAAGCCAGCCGAGCAGGGAATCAAGCCCCCACAACAGCAACGCCATAACCAGGACAACAGCCACAACAATCAGCGTGGTCTGCGTGGTTTCTTGGCGAGTTGGCCATACGACTTTACGAATCTCGGTGCGAGCTTCCTTAACCAGTACAAAGAAAGACTTGCCCTTGACTGTCTGCAGGCCTACAAAGGCAGCTACAACAGCAATGACAAGCAAAGCAAGTACGCGGTACAGGATCGGCGAAGCAGAGTAATACTGATTGCCAACAACGCCAACAACCACCAAAGCGACTACTACTAGCCACTTGAGCAGATCGAAGCGAGAGCCTTGAGCTTCAGCTTTAGGAGTCATCTATGAAGATCCTGTGAAAAGAAAGCCAGACACACCAAGTGAATCTGGCAGGTCAGGAGGGAATCGAACCCCCAACCTACGGTTTTGGAGACCGTCGCTCTGCCAATTGAGCTACTGACCTAAAACAAAATCAGGCCGACCATTATGCCGGCCCGAAAAAGACATTACAACAACTTACTCGATGACTTTTGCTACGACACCAGCGCCGACGGTACGACCGCCCTCACGGATAGCGAAACGCAGACCATCTTCCATTGCGATGGTTTTGATCAGGGTAACGGTCATTTGAACGTTATCACCCGGCATCACCATTTCAACACCTTCTGGCAACTCACAGTTACCAGTCACGTCAGTTGTACGGAAGTAGAACTGTGGACGGTAGCCCTTGAAGAACGGAGTGTGACGACCGCCTTCTTCCTTGCTCAGAACGTAAACCTCAGCAGTGAACTTGGTATGCGGCTTGACAGTGCCGGGCTTGACCAGAACCTGGCCACGCTCAACATCATCACGCTTGGTACCACGCAGCAAAACGCCGCAGTTCTCACCCGCACGACCTTCGTCGAGCAGCTTGCGGAACATTTCAACACCAGTGCAAGTAGTTTTGACAGTGTCACGAAGACCAACAATCTCAACTTCTTCCTGAATGCGGACAATGCCACGCTCAACACGACCAGTCACAACAGTACCGCGACCGGAGATCGAGAACACATCCTCGATCGGCATCAGGAACGGCTTATCGATAGCACGCTCAGGCTGCGGAATATAGCTATCCAGAGTCTCGACCAACTTCTTGACAGCAGTAGTGCCCATCTCGTTGTCGTCTTGCCCATTCAGCGCCATCAGCGCCGAACCAATGATGATCGGAGTGTCGTCACCTGGGAAGTCGTAAGTGCTCAGCAGATCGCGCACTTCCATCTCAACCAGTTCCAGCAGCTCAGCGTCGTCAACCATGTCAGCCTTGTTCAGGAAGACAACGATGTACGGAACGCCAACCTGACGGGACAGCAGGATGTGCTCACGGGTTTGCGGCATCGGACCATCAGCGGCCGAGCAAACCAGAATCGCACCATCCATCTGCGCAGCACCGGTAATCATGTTTTTTACGTAGTCGGCGTGACCTGGACAGTCAACATGTGCGTAGTGACGCACAGCCGAATCGTACTCAACGTGAGCAGTGTTAATGGTGATACCACGAGCTTTTTCTTCTGGGGCGCTATCGATCTTGTCGAAGTCAACCTTTGCCGAGCCGAACACTTCGGAGCAGACGCGGGTCAGAGCGGCGGTCAAGGTCGTCTTGCCATGGTCTACGTGACCAATGGTGCCAACATTGACGTGCGGCTTGTTACGTTCGAACTTTTCCTTAGCCATCGAAATCACCCCTAGCAGAAGAATTAAGCAAGTACTATCAGCCATTAAAACAAAGGCAGATATTTTCATATCTGCCTTGTTATATGGAGCTCTTGAGCGGATTTGAACCGCTGACCTCACCCTTACCAAGGGTGTGCTCTACCAACTGAGCTACAAGAGCGTAACACTTTGCAGGACCTGCAAACTTGGAGCGGGTAGCGGGAATCGAACCCGCATCATCAGCTTGGAAGGCTGAGGTTCTACCACTAAACTATACCCGCGGAGCTTGCAGCTCTCGCTAAAAATGGTGGAGGGGGAAGGATTCGAACCTTCGAAGTCGTAGACGTCAGATTTACAGTCTGATCCCTTTGGCCGCTCGGGAACCCCTCCTAAGCGAGCCGGCATTCTATATCATGCCAGCCTTCTGTCAAGCATTTTCTCATTAAAAACCTGAGGTTAGCTGTGTTGACCTCGCTTCACACTGCTGACCGCTAAAGGTCTTCACTGCGAAGCGGGCGCCATTCTATGCAAACTATTCGACGGGTGCAACCCCCTCGCACGGCATTATTTTATGTTTTAACTCATTGAATTCTTTAGAAAGGTTTTGCAACTGCGAGTCATCCAGCAAACGCCGGCTTTCCGGGGCTATGCGCACCCAGTAACCAGCATATTCGGGGAGATCCTTCGGCAAGGACTGAAACCTGATACCCATGTCACTCAATCGACGCTCGATTACCTGGGCGACGTCCTGTCGAGCAGAACCTCCCAGATAGAGACAACTGCTATCCGCCTGCGTGGATTTTCCTTTGTCTCGAGCCGTATCCGTCGCCTCGCTCAACAAACGAATATCCTGCTGCGAGCCGCGATACAAACTCAAGGGCGTTACATCCTTCGCGCGAAGCGGAGCCTCCTGTTGGTGCCAGACGTAATAGAACACATTGAGAACAAGCAACAGCAGGAACAACCAACGCATAAATACCTCAGGACAAGGGACACGCCATCGCCAAACCTACAAATACCAGGTCTGGAACCACCCTGGCCTCGGGCACAATCTCGGAGACCAGATCAGCATCCCCTCCAGTCAGGAAGACTGCGAAATCTTCTCCCCAATAGCTGCGCGCCAACTCTAGCTGAGTCAGGACAAACCCTCTCAACATTAGCAAACAACCTCGCTCGACCGCCTCGACGGTTGTACGCCCAGGAACAAGACTCCCCAAAGCGCGCTCGGCAGCAAGATCTCCATAGCGAATTCTACGGGTATGGGTACGCAGCTGGTTGCGCATCAAAGGCATCCCCGGACAGATGAATCCACCGAGATGCTCACCATCTCCTGCAATAAAGTCAGCCGTAACAGCCGTACCAAAGTCGAGCACCAGACAAGCACCCGAAGCCAGATGAAATCCTCCGAGCACTGCAAGCCAGCGATCAAGCCCCAGCCGCTCGAACTCCTCATAGCCATTTCGAACCCCGGACATCTCCCGAGCCGGTGCCGCGCACACGACGGAAACGCCAAAAGCCTCGATCAACAGAGAAATCAGTGCACTGGTTTCTTCGGCGGTTCTGACACTAACCAAACGACAATGCATGAGAGCGAGCCCCTTGAGCCCTCTCAAGCTCTCCAGCAATGCGAGATCTGTATCAACGACCCCCTCGCCAATCACCCGCCGGACATCCTCGCCGAGCACACGCCATTTGATGAAACTGTTTCCACAATCGAGCTCAAGAATCATCACGCAACCTCAGGCTGAGCTCGCCACCACTAAAGACCTTCTCCACACCATTCACCTTCAAGCGCAAGGCACCCTGACTATCGATACCCAGCACCTCCCCATCTATCTGACTCACACCGGCAATCAACGATACCGCCCGCCCCTGCCATAGATGATTTTGCTCCCACTCCGCCTGGATAGCCGAAAATCCGCCGGCCTGGTGGCGATTTAAATAGGCCTGGAGCATCAACCCTAACTCCGCAACCAGATGATTGCGATCAACTGCCTTACCCGACTCGAGGCGCATGGACGTCCATTGCTGATCAACCTCATCGGTCATCTGCATGTTCACATTTATTCCGACACCGATCACCACGTGACACACATCAGCAGGATCCCCCACCAACTCGAGCAGTATTCCAGCAATCTTTTGCTGACCCACCAGAACATCATTCGGCCACTTCAACCCCACACCCGAGACACCAAGCTCTCGCAAGGCCTGCATTACGGCAAGCCCGACAACAAGACTCAAGCCCTCCAGCTGCCGCATCCCACCATCAATACGCAGCACCAGACTGTAATAGATGTTTTCCGCGAACGGGCTGACCCATTTGCGCCCACGCCGTCCACGACCGGCCGTTTGCCGCTCAGCGAGCACCAGAAATGGCGCAGGCTGGCCACGCTCGATAGCGCGCAACGCTTCAGCGTTGGTGGAGTCAATTGAGTCGAAGACTAGAATGGGCCACTCACAAGAAGGCGCCTGCGCGCTTATTTCCGCAGGATCAAGCAGTGTCAATGGCGCAGCCAATTGATAGCCGCGACCGCGCACTTTGTGAATGGATAAACCGAGTTCAGCTTCCAGGTGCTGAAGTTGCTTCCATACAGCGCTACGACTGACGCCCAAGGCAGCACCCAGGGCTTGGCCCGAATGGAATCGACCATCCTTAAGAAGCTTTAACAACGTCAGCATGCAAGTCTCGCCTCACAATGAGGCCCGCATGATATCCATGCCCTGGGCTGTTGCATAGAAACCCTACAAGCGAGATTTTCCTGCGGACAAAACAAAACCCCTACCTGCATACGCAGATAGGGGTTTCGGAATTTAATCTTGACGATGACCTACTCTCACATGGGGAAACCCCACACTACCATCGGCGATGCATCGTTTCACTGCTGAGTTCGGG
>NZ_JAHUWR010000009.1:0-267265 GCF_019218905.1 Pseudomonas sp. PDM24
TCGTCACCGGCACCGCCGCTGAGTGTATTGTTCCCGGTGTTGCCCACCAATACGTTGTTCTGGCTATTGCCGGCGCCGCCGAGGTTGTCGCCGCCGGTGAGGAACAGGTTCTCCACGTTGGCGGCCAGCGTCCAGCTGACCGACGAACGCACGGTGTCGGTTTCGCCGGCCAGTGCGCTGGTTTCAGTGATGGTGTCGCCAAGGTTGTCGATGATGTAGGTGTCGTTGCCCAGACCGCCGATGAGGGTGTCGGCACCGAGGCCACCGTCGAGGATGTTGACGCCATCGTTACCGGTCATGCGGTTGTTGACCGCGCTGCCGGTGCCGTTGAGGTTGGCATTGCCGGTGAGGATCAGGTTCTCGATGTTGCCGCCGAGGGTGTAGTCGATGGACGAGAACACCCGGTCGAGCGCGGTCAGCGAAGCATCGGTTTCGATCAGCGCATCGCCGACGTTGTCGACGTAATAAGTGTCGACGCCATCGCCACCGATCAGGGTGTCGGCGCCGAGGCCGCCGTCCAGGGTGTTGGCTTCGGCGTTGCCGGTCAGCACGTTGCCGAGACTGTTACCGTTAAGGTTGATTGCCGCATTGCCCAGCAGTACGCCGTCTTCGACGTTGGCGCCCAAGGTGAAGCTGACTGATGTACGTACCCGATCATGGCCTTCGTTGGCAGACTCGATCACTTGGTCGTTGATGTTGTCGACAACGTAAGTGTCATCACCGACAAGACCGAAAAGCGCGTCCGCTCCGGCTCCGCCATCAAGGGTATTGTTGCCGATGTTCCCGGTGATGCGGTTTTCGCTGTAGTTGCCGGTGCCGTTGAGGTTATCGGTGCCGGTGAGGGTCAGCGCTTCGAGGTTAATATCCAGGGTGTAGCTGGTGAGCGCGTAAACGCTATCGTAGTCGTTGAACCAGCCCTCGACGATGACGTCAGCGGTGTTTTCAACGATGTAGATGTCATTGCCGTCGCCGCCGATCAATTTGTCGGTACCGAGGCCACCATTGAGGATGTTATCGCCCGAGTTGCCAGTCAGAACGTTGTTCAGTTCATTGCCGTCGAGGTTCAGAGTGGCGCTGCCCAGCAGTTCTCCGTCTTCAAAGTTGGCGTCGAGGGTGTAGCTGACAGAGGTGCGTACCAGGTCACGACCTTCGTTCGCCTGTTCGACCAGCGTGTCATTCAGGCTGTTGATCACGTAGGTGTCGTTGCCTGCCCCGCCTTGCAGGGTGTTGGCAAAATCGTTGCCGATCAGGGTGTTGTCTTTAATATTGCCCAATACATCAAAGGCGCCTGGACCGTTCAGTGTGACGTTTTCGAAGTTGCTCAGTGTGCTGCTGTTCAAATCGATGAGGGTATTGTTTTGCACGCCGTAGTTGAGAATCAGGGTGTCGCTGCCCTGATTGGCGTTTTCTTTCGCAAGATTCAGTTCGGCGACTTGATCAATGACGTAAACGTCGTTGCCAGCACCCCCGATCATTGTGTCCAGGCCACCCTGACCGTCGAGTACGTTGCTGCCGGCGTTACCGGTCAGGACGTTACCCTGGCTGTTGCCCACGACATTGACGTTTGCGCTGCCGCTGAGCTCAAGGTTTTCCAGGTTGTTACCCAGTGTCCAGCTCACCGATGTGCGCACGGTGTCGACCTCGCTCACGACGGTGCTGGTCTCGAGGATGACATCACCGACGTTGTCGACCACGTACGTGTCGTTGCCGGCGCCGCCAATCAGTGTATCGGCCCCTTCGTCACCGTCGAGGATGTTGTTGCCGGCGTTACCGGTGATCACGTTACTCGACGCGTTGCCGTAGCCATTGATATTGGTGCTGGTTTGCAGCGTCAGGTTTTCCACGTTCTGGTTGTTAAGCAGGTTGTAGGTGGCCGTGGAAAAAACCGAATCGATTTCGCTGGTTGAGGTTCCGGTCTCGAAGAGCCTGTCATCCCGATTGTCGACGTAATAGGTATCGTTGCCGGCACCGCCATAGATCGAGTCCGTACCTGTGCCGCCATTCAGGACGTTGTCCAGGTCGTTGCCGCGCAGTATGTCGTTGTAGTTAGAACCAGTGGCATTTTCTATCTTGGCGCCGTAGGCAATGCCCAGACCGCTGATGAAAATAGATCCCCCAGTTCCAGTGAGAAGAGGCAGGCCGATGGAACTGTACGTGCCCTCATTTAAATTGATGCTGACGCTGTCCGCCTGGCTGCTCGCATCAATGGTGTCATTGCCGCCGGCATCCCAGATGGTCTCGAAAACCGGTTGGTAGGCTTCCCAGCTGTAGACGTTGTCACCGGTTTGCCAATGGGTGTTGGCGCCGTACAGCGCCTGGATGGCGAGGATGTCCAGCACCATCGGCGTCGTCGGCTGATAGGAGTAAGAGTTGTTGTAACTCATGACCGTGTAACGGACATCGTCCAGTGCCGGGTCGAGAATCGTGCTATTTGACGAATTGGCGGAGAACGGATGCTTGAGACCCAGGGCATGACCGATTTCGTGGATGTAGGTCATAAAGTCATAAGTACCCTTGGTCGGGTACTCGTTGGCCGGCTCGCCGATCCAGACATCACCGCCCTGCGGAGTGTTGGAGGGGGTGTACGCCCAGGCAGCTGCTTGATTACCCATCAACCCATAGCCACCGAAACGCAAGTCGCCGACGTTCGAGATGTTGTCGGTGGTCTGGGTGAAGTTGATATTGGCCACTGCGCTCCAGGCCGCAAGCGCACTCATGATGCCGTTTTTCTGATCGCCGGAAAGGGTATAAATCGCGTTATATTCGTTATCGGCGCTGTAATTGATGGCGAAATAGGAAGTGTTTGGCTCGATAAAGCTGTAACTCAGGTTGGTCGGGCCGTCGATGGTCCAATTGGAGCCCACCCAGTAGGATCCGGAAAGCAGGCTGTCGAGCGCTTTATAGCCCGTCAATTTTGAAGAAAGACTTAAAGAGTAACCAAGAGGCGTAGGCATGCGAAAATTCCTGAGTGCGCTGCGGCCCTTCCCGGATGCGACCGCTACAAAAGTACGATTTTGCACCATAACTGATGCGTTGACATCATATGGCCACTATTTTTTATTTGGTGGCGTCAAATAACTGGCCCGACGAGCTGTATCGGCGGGTGACGTAGAAATTTAAGCAAAGCGCTCTGCATTTCGTTCAATAACAGGCCATCGACTTCCCATGACCATTGCGAATCCCACCCTCGTCCGCGAAACCTTCCCCGTCGGACCCCTCCAATGCAATTGCACAATCATCGGCGACCCGATCAGCAAAAAAGCCATCGTCGTCGATCCGGGCGGCAATCACGAACTGATCCTCGCGCGCCTTGATGCGTTGGGCTTGAAGGTAGTCAGCATTATCCACACCCACGCGCACCTGGATCATTTCCTGGCTTCCGGGCAGCTCAAGGAGAAAACCGGCGCGACGCTGCATCTGCATAAAGAAGATCAATTCCTCTGGGACAACCTGGAGATGCAGTGCCAGATGTTCGGTGTGCCTTATACCCCCGTGCCATCGCCAGATCGCTGGTTGGCCGACGATGAGGAGCTGGCTTGCGGGTGTGGCGTGGCGTTGCACACGCCGGGTCATACGCCAGGTTCCATGAGCTTTTGGTTTTCAGAGGCTAAGCTGCTGATAGCCGGTGATACGCTTTTCAAGCGAGGGGTAGGGCGCACGGATTTATGGGGAGGCGATCAGGCGACTCTCGTGCGTTCGATCAAGCAACGGTTGTATACCCTCGACGAAGAGGCGACGGTGGTGACCGGTCATGGTCCGGACACGTGTCTGGGCGATGAAATGCGCGGTAACCCCTTTGTACGAGCCTGAAGATGCAGTTGTGAAAGGCACGACGGAATTTTTGGCGTTGGCCATGATCCAACGCCCGCAAAGGTTCATTGCTTAAGTCCGCTGCACCACAGAATGCAAAAAAAGTAGGAGCTCTCCATGTTCACCTCGCGTCGTTTGATTATTGTCGCTACTGCCGTGGCTTTGTTGTCCGGTTGCGCATCGCAGAACCCTTATGACAGCCAGGGTCAGGCTGATGGCGGCTCTACGGGCATGAGCAAAACCGCCAAATACGGTGGCCTCGGTGCCTTGGCCGGTGCGCTGGCCGGTGCTGCCATCAGTCACGATAACCGTGGCAAGGGCGCGCTGATTGGCGCCGCCGTGGTGGGGGCTTCTGCCGCCGGTTACGGTTACTACGCCGACCAGCAGGAGAAAAAATTGCGGGCCAGCATGGCCAACACTGGGGTTGAAGTGCAGCGTCAAGGCGATCAGATCAAGCTGATCATGCCGGGCAACATCACATTCGCCACCGATTCGGCGAACATCGCGTCGGGCTTCTACCAGCCGCTGAACAACCTGGCGGGCTCGCTCAAGGAGTTCAACCAGAACCAGATCGAGATCGTCGGCTACACCGACAGCACTGGCAGCCGTCAGCACAACATGGACTTGTCCCAGCGTCGTGCCCAGAGTGTGGCGACTTACCTGACCTCCCAGGGTGTCAGCGGTGCCAACCTGACAGCACGCGGTGCCGGGCCGGATAACCCGATTGCCAGCAATGGTGATGTGAATGGCCGGGCTCAGAACCGTCGCGTCGAGGTCAACCTGAAGCCGATTCCTGGTCAGGAGTATCAGCAGCAGGGTCAACCTGTTCAGCAATATCAGTAACAGCCTGACTGAATCCCAGGCTTACAAAAAAAACGCTCGATCCTCTACAGATCGGGCGGTTTTTTGTTTTTGTCAGTTAGGGCCTCTTCGCGAGCAAGCCCGCTCCCACATTCGACCGAGTTCTCTCAGGGGTATGCGGTCAAAATGTGGGAGCGGGCTTGCTCGCGAAGAGGCCCGGACAGGCAACGCAAAATAGCAACAGAAACAAAAAAGCCCTCGAACAATCGCTTGTCCGAGGGCTTTTTGTGTCGCGCGAAACCTGATTACTTCTTCAGGCCGTAATGCTCATCGAGCATGCCCGGCGCGTTCGGGGCTTTGGGGGCGTAGTCGCGAGGCGGTTCCTGATCGCGCGGTGGCGTCAGGCGTTCCCGTGGAGACTGCACCGCGTCGGCGTGCAAGGCAGCCAGCAAGCGTTGGCGAGTCTGCTCGTCCAGGGCCAGACGGTTGGCGCCCTCGGCGAGATGATCCTGCACTTCCTGATAGCTCGCAGTCAGTTTCTTGACCAGGTTTGCAGTGCTGTTGAAGTGGGTGACCACTTCGTTCTGATAACTGTCAAAACGTTCCTGAATGTCATCCAGCTGACGTTGCGTGCTGCTAGGCGCGGCATTTGGCACCAGGCGAGCGATCAGGAATCCAATGGCGACACCCACAACCAGGGCAAGAGTCGGCAACAACCAAACTAAGAGCGAGTGTTCCACGAGTCCTTCCTCTATAAACGGCTTTGCTTTACGTTAACGGCTCAAACCTGCGCTGTATACCGCGATTCACTCGCAATAGAATTGGCACAGACAATTGGCTAGACGAGTCGACCCGATTCGAGGTCACGGAGTTCCTTCCTTGCTTATGCGCGAAACCCCTGTAGTGATTGATGGCCCGGTCGGCCAACTGGAAGCCCTGTATTTAGATAGCGAGCAGCAGCCACGTGGCCTGGCGCTGATCTGCCACCCGAACCCGGTGCAGGGCGGCACCATGCTCAACAAAGTCGTCTCGACCTTGCAACGCACCGCGCGCGACGCCGGTTTGATTACCTTGCGGTTCAATTACCGTGGCGTCGGTGCCAGTGAAGGCATGCACGACATGGGCACTGGCGAAGTCGACGATGCCCAGGCGGCGGCCGAGTGGCTGCGGGCCAGGCATCCTGAAATACCTTTGACTCTGTTCGGTTTTTCCTTTGGCGGATTTGTTGCAGCAAGTCTCGGCGGACGCCTGGAAGCCAAGGGCGAGCAGCTCAAGCACTTGTTCATGGTGGCGCCCGCCGTCATGCGCTTGGGCGATCAGGATCAACTGCCGCAACAAGGTACATTGACTCTGATCCAGCCGGAAACCGACGAAGTCATCGATCCGCAGCTCGTTTACGACTGGTCCGACGCACTCGAGCGCCCCCATGAGCTGCTGAAAGTGGCAGAATGCGGACACTTTTTTCATGGCAAGCTGACCGATCTCAAGGATCTGATCCTGCCGCGTCTTTCGAATTGATTGCAGTCTGACAAGCGATTACCCATGACGACTCGTACCCGTATCCTCACCGGCATCACCACCACCGGCACGCCGCATCTGGGCAACTACGCTGGCGCTATCCGTCCGGCGATCATCGCCAGCCGTGACAGCAATGCCGATTCGTTCTACTTCCTGGCCGACTACCACGCCCTGATCAAATGCGATGACCCGCTGCGCATCCAGCGCTCGCGTCTGGAAATCGCCGCGACCTGGCTGGCCGGCGGCCTGGACGTGGACCGCGTGACGTTCTATCGCCAGTCCGACATCCCGGAAATCCCAGAACTGACCTGGCTGCTGACCTGCGTGGCCGCCAAGGGCCTGCTCAATCGCGCGCATGCCTACAAGGCCTCGGTGGACAAGAACGTCGAAACCGGCGAAGACCCGGATGCCGGCATCACCATGGGCTTGTACAGTTACCCGGTGTTGATGGCTGCGGACATTCTGATGTTCAACGCCCACAAGGTGCCGGTCGGTCGTGACCAGATCCAGCACGTGGAAATGGCCCGGGACATCGGCCAGCGCTTCAATCACTTGTTCGGCCAGGGCAAAGAGTTCTTCACCATGCCTGAAGCGCTGATCGAGGAAAGCGTCGCCACCTTGCCGGGCCTCGACGGTCGCAAGATGTCGAAGAGCTACGACAACACCATTCCGTTGTTCAGCAGCGCCAAAGAGATGAAAGACGCGATTTCGCGGATTGTCACCGACTCCCGTGCCCCGGGCGAAGCCAAGGATCCGGACAATTCGCACCTGTTCACCTTGTTCCAGGCTTTCGCTACGCCGGCACAATCCGACGAATTCCGCAGCGAATTGCTCCAGGGCCTGGGTTGGGGCGAGGCGAAGAATCGTCTGTTCCAACTGCTCGACAGCGAATTGGGCGAATCCCGCGAGCGTTATCACCAGCTGATCGAACGCCCGGCGGATCTGGAAGACATGTTGCAGCTCGGCGCCAAAAAGGCCCGCTCGGTTGCGACGCCGTTCCTCCACGAACTGCGTGAAGCGGTCGGCCTGCGTTCTTTCGTCGCTCAGACCCAAGTTGCAGCGACCACCAAGAAGAAAGCCGCGAAAGCCGCGCGCTTCGTCAGCTTCCGTGAAGATGACGGCAGTTTCCGCTTCCGTCTGCTGGCGGCCGATGGCGAGCAACTGTTGCTGTCGCGCAATTTCGCCGACGGTAAAACCGCAGGGCAAGTGACCAAGCAACTGCAATCCGGTCAAGCCTTGGACGTGCGCAGTGAAGACCTGAGCTTCAGCGTCTGGCTGGAAGGCGAGTGCGTTGCCGACAGCCCGGCCTTCGCCGACAGCGCTGCTCGCGACGCTGCCATCGGTGCTTTGCGCGTTGCCCTGACACCGGTTCAGGAATAATCAACGGCTCGGTCCGACCAAGGGCCGATTGCCATTCCCACGGGCCGTCGCTACAGTGACGGCCCGTTTTTGTTGCCTTGCTAACGAATTATGACGCCCCTAGAACGATATCAAGCTGATCTGAAACGCCCGGAATTCTTCCATGACGCCGCGCAGGAAACTGCCGTGCGCCATTTGCAGCGCCTGTACGACGATCTGGTCGCGGCCTCGCAGAACAAGCCAGGCCTGCTCGGCAAACTGTTTGGCAAGAAAGACCAGGTGCCGGTCAAGGGCCTGTACTTCTGGGGCGGCGTTGGTCGCGGCAAGACTTACCTGGTCGACACTTTCTTCGAAGCGCTGCCGTTCAAGGAAAAGACCCGCACTCACTTCCACCGCTTCATGAAGCGTGTGCATGAAGAGATGAAGACCCTGGGCGGCGAGAAGAACCCGCTGACCATCATCGCCAAGCGTTTCTCCGACGAGTCGCGAGTGATCTGTTTCGATGAGTTTTTCGTCTCCGATATCACCGACGCAATGATCCTTGGCACGTTGATGGAAGAGTTGTTCAAGAACGGCGTGACCCTGGTCGCGACCTCGAACATCGTGCCCGACGGCCTGTACAAGGACGGCCTGCAGCGTGCGCGTTTCCTGCCGGCCATTGCGCTGATCAAGCAGAACACCGAGATCGTCAACGTCGACAGTGGCGTCGATTACCGTCTGCGTCACCTCGAGCAAGCGGAACTGTTCCACTTTCCACTGGATGACGCTGCCCAGGAAAGCCTGCGCAAGAGCTTCCGGGCCTTGACGCCGGAATGCACGGCAGCCATCGAGAACGATGTACTGGTGATCGAGAACCGTGAAATCCGTGCCGTGCGCACCTGCGATGACGTGGCCTGGTTCGACTTCCGCGAACTCTGTGACGGCCCACGCAGCCAGAACGATTACATCGAACTGGGGAAAATCTTCCACGCCGTGTTGCTCAGCGATGTCGAGCAGATGAGCGTCACCACCGACGACATCGCGCGACGCTTCATCAACATGGTCGACGAGTTCTACGACCGTAACGTGAAGCTGATCATTTCTGCCGAAGTCGAGCTCAAAGACCTCTACACCGGCGGTCGCCTGAACTTCGAATTCCAGCGCACGCTTAGCCGTCTGCTGGAAATGCAGTCACACGAATTCCTGTCCCGGGCGCATAAGCCGTAGGATGGTTCGGAAAATAAAAAAGGGCCTGCAATGCAGGCCCTTTTTTGTGCGCACCGAAGCACCCATGTGGGAGCGGGCTTGCTCGCGAAAACGGTCTGACATTCAACATTGATGTCGACTGAACCACCGCCTTCGCGAGCAAGCCCGCTCCCACATTGGATTTGTGTTCAGTCCTTAAGCCGCCTGCTGAAACTGCTGCCGATACTGGTTTGGCGACAACTCCGTGTGCTGGCGGAACAGCCGTGCAAAGAAACTCGCGTCGTCGTAACCGACCTCATAACTGATGGTCTTGATGCTCTTGCGGCTGCCGGACAACAAGCCCTTGGCCGTCTCGATGCGCAGTCGCTGCAGGTAATGCAGCGGTTTGTCGCCGGTAGCGGTCTGGAAACGACGCATGAAGTTGCGGATGCTCATGCCGTGTTCGCGGGCCACGTCTTCGAAGCGAAACTTGTCGGCGAAGTGTTCTTCGAGCCAATGCTGGATCTGCAGGATGATCACGTCCTGGTGCAGCTTCTGCCCGCCGAAACCGATCCGCCCCGGCGCATAGCTGCGCTGCACTTCATAAAGAATGTCGCGGGCCACGGCCTGGGCCACGTTGGCGCCGCAAAAACGCTCGATCAAATAAATGTAGAGATCGCAGGCCGAGGTGGTGCCGCCGGCGCAATACAGGTTGTCGGCGTCGGTCAGGTGTTTGTCCTGATTGAGTTGGACCTGCGGGAAGCGCTCGGCAAATGCATTGAAGAAGCGCCAGTAGGTTGTCGCTTCCTTGCCATCGAGCAACCCGGCCTCGGCCAGCCAAAACACGCCGGTAGCTTCGCCACACAACACGGCGCCGCGTGCATGCTGCTGACGCAGCCATGGCAGGACCTGTGGATAACGTTTGCAGAGCGTGTCGAAATCGTCCCAGAACGCGGGAAGGATGATGATGTCGGCATTTTCCAGGCCGCCGTCCACCGGCATGATCACGTCGCTGAAGCTGTTCACCGGTTTGCCGTCGGGGCTGACCAGCCGGGTTTCGAACGCCGGTGTCAGGCCGTGGCCCAGTTGTTTGCCATAGCGCAGGCTGGCCAGATGGAAGAAATCCTTGGCTTGCATGAGGGTGGAAGCGAAAACCCGGTCGATAGCCAGGATGCTGACGCGCCGCAAGGGCGTGGAGACTTGGTTAGACATAATTCAACTTTATTCTTATAGGGGAAAGTGGTCACCAGACGGCTGGATCGTCTTATTTTTTGTCGGATGTGTCCAGTGTCCTGTATCGGAAGCGAGGCTTAGTCTCTAAAGGTCAATTCCGGCTAACAATAACCATAGGTGCCGCATGATCCCCAGAACCTTGTTCAGTTCCGAGCACGAACTTTTTCGCGACAGCGTGCGAACGTTCCTCGAAAAAGAGGCCGTGCCGTTCCATGGGCAATGGGAAAAACAAGGCTATATCGACCGCCAACTCTGGAACAAGGCAGGGGAGGCGGGGATGCTGTGTTCGCATCTGCCGGAAGAATACGGCGGGCTAGGGGCAGACTTTCTCTACAGTGCGGTGGTGATCGAAGAGGTCGGCCGCCTGGGGCTGACCGGCATCGGTTTTTCACTTCATTCGGACATTGTTGCGCCTTATATCCTGCATTACGGCAGTGAAGCGCTGAAACACAAATACCTGCCAAAACTGGTGTCTGGCGAGATGGTCACCGCGATTGCCATGACCGAGCCGGGTGCCGGTTCCGACCTGCAAGGGGTGAAAACCACCGCTGTGCTGGATGGCGACGAATACGTGATCAACGGTTCGAAGACCTTCATCACCAATGGCTTTCTGGCGGATTTGGTGATCGTCGTGGCCAAGACCGATCCAAAGGCAGGAGCGAAGGGCACCAGTCTGTTTCTGGTCGAGGCCAACACGCCAGGCTTCGCCAAGGGCAAGCGTCTGGAAAAGGTCGGCATGAAGGCTCAGGACACCTCGGAGCTATTCTTCCAGGACGTTCGGGTACCGAAGGAAAATCTGCTGGGCCAAGCCGGGATGGGCTTCGCTTACTTGATGCAGGAACTGCCGCAGGAGCGTCTGACGGTCGCGGTAGGTGGCTTGGCGTCAGCTGAAGCGGCGTTGCAATGGACGCTGGATTACACCCGTGAGCGCAAGGCTTTCGGCAAGGCCATCGCCGACTTCCAGAACACTCGCTTCAAACTCGCTGAAATGGCGACCGAAATCCAGATCGGCCGGGTTTTTGTCGATCGCTGCCTGGAACTGCATCTGCAAGGCAAACTCGACGTGCCGACGGCGGCGATGGCCAAGTACTGGGGCACTGACCTGCAATGCAAGGTGCTCGATGAGTGCGTACAGTTGCATGGCGGTTACGGGTTCATGTGGGAATACCCGATCGCCCGGGCGTGGGCGGATGCGCGGGTGCAGCGGATCTATGCCGGGACCAATGAGATCATGAAGGAGATTATTGCGCGGTCGCTTTGATGGTGTGGTGAATTCGAGATCGCCTTCGCGCAAGCCCGCTCCCACATGGGGTCTGTGTCGATGCACAAATATGTGCATCAACACTGATCAACTGTGGGAGCGGGCTTGCTCGCGAAGGCTTTTCACCTGGCTATCAAGGTGCAGGATTCGGATGGTCCTGGTGAATCGCCTCGATCCCCGCCAACACTTCGTCGGAAAGTTTCAGCTCGAAGCTGGCAATGTTGCTGTCCAGTTGCTCAAGCGTGGTGGCGCCAATGATGTTGCTGGTGACGAACGGTTGCTGTGTGACGAAGGCCAGTGCCATCTGCGCCGGATCCAGACCGTGTTCACGAGCCAATGCCACATAACGGCTGCACGCTGCCTCTGACTGAGGATTGAAGTAGCGGCTGAAGCGGCTGTAGAGGCTCAGGCGACCTTTGGGCGGACGCGCGCCACCTTCGTACTTGCCCGACAGAAAACCGAACGCCAGCGGCGAGTAGGCGAGCAGGCCGCACTGTTCGCGGATGGCGATTTCCGCCAGGCCGACTTCGAAGCTGCGATTGAGCAGGTTGTAGGGGTTCTGGATCGATACGGCGCGCGGCCAGCCACGGGCTTCGGCGAGGGCGAGGAAACGCATGGTGCCCCACGGCGTTTCGTTGGACAGGCCGATGTGGCGGATCTTGCCGGCCTTGACCTGTTCGTCCAGTGCTTCGAGGGTGTCTTCCAGCGGGGTGAGGTTGACTTCGCTCGTGTGCTTGTAGCCCAGTTGTCCGAAGAAATTGGTACTGCGTTCAGGCCAGTGCAGCTGATAGAGATCGATGTAGTCGGTCTGCAAGCGCTTGAGGCTTGCATCCACGGCCTGGACGATGTTCTCGCGGTTGTGCTTGAGGTTTTTGTCGCGGATGTAGTCGATGGTGTTGCCGGGGCCGGCGATCTTGCTCGCCAGGATCCAGTCGCCGCGATCGCCGCGACTTTTGAAGTAATTGCCGATGTAGCGCTCGGTGGTGGCGTAGGTTTCGGCCTTGGGTGGCACCGGGTACATTTCGGCGGTGTCGATGAAATTGATGCCCGCGCTCTTGGCTCGTTCGATCTGTGCGAAGGCTTCAGCCTCGCTGTTTTGCTCGCCCCAGGTCATGGTGCCGAGGCAGATTGCACTCACGTTCAGATTGGTTCGGCCTAGCTGGCGATAGTCCATCGGGTGCTCCTTGGGCAAAACAATCATAAAAGCAGGTTGAAATATTTTTCGCAATCTGCATAATTGCGCACCTCTTTCTGCAGTGGAAGTGATGCGCCGCCGCCGAAGAATCTTGCCGTTGAACGGACGCGCCGACCCGAGCCCCCGAAAGCGTCTGTATCCGGCTGCCTTTGACTTGTCAAAGTACGCACTATTCAGTAAGATCCGCCGTCTAATTTACAGGGCGGCCCCTGAGGCTATAAAGAATGAAAACTTTTACTGCTAAACCGGAAACAGTACAGCGCGACTGGTTTGTCGTCGACGCTGCAGGTCAGACCCTGGGTCGTCTGGCCACCGAAATCGCGAGCCGTCTGCGTGGCAAGCATAAAGCTGAGTACACTCCTCACGTTGACACCGGCGATTACATCGTCGTTATCAATGCCGAGCAGATTCGTGTAACCGGTGCTAAAACCACCGACAAAATCTACTACTCCCACTCCGGTTTCCCGGGCGGCATCAAGTCGATCAACTTCGAAAAGCTGATCGCTAAAGCCCCTGAGCGCGTGATCGAGACCGCGGTCAAAGGCATGCTGCCTAAGAACCCGCTGGGTCGCGACATGTATCGTAAGCTGAAAGTCTATGCGGGCGCTGTACACCCTCATACTGCTCAGCAGCCCCAAGAACTGAAGTTTTAACGGAATAGTTCATTATGTCGGCGACTCAAAATTACGGCACTGGCCGTCGCAAGACCGCAACCGCACGCGTTTTCCTGCGTCCGGGTACTGGTAACATCTCCATCAACAACCGTTCGCTGGATAATTTCTTCGGCCGCGAAACTGCCCGCATGGTAGTTCGTCAGCCGCTGGAATTGACTGAGACTGTCGAGAAGTTCGACATCTACGTCACCGTGATCGGCGGTGGTGTAAGTGGTCAAGCTGGCGCAATCCGCCACGGTATCACTCGCGCACTGATGCAGTACGACGAAACCCTGCGTGGCGCTCTGCGCAAAGCTGGCTTCGTTACTCGCGATGCTCGTGAAGTTGAACGTAAGAAAGTTGGTCTGCGTAAAGCGCGTAAGCGTCCGCAGTACTCGAAGCGTTAATTCGCTTTCGCGTTCAAAAAGAACGCCCAGTTTCCTCGCGAAGCTGGGCGTTTTTTTATGGGCGCGATTTATCGAGGAATTGCGCTGTGACAACTTGCCACATCCGCAGAAGCCCTATACTGCAAGGCTTGGCAGTGAAGCCCCTCGGTAATTACCTTGTCAGGATTGGGGCTTTTCATTACCATTCGGCAAAATTTTTATAAGTTCAGATTTTTACTTAGTAGACGCCTGATTTAACAGGCCACAAAGCTGATGGGAGAGGACTGAATGAGCAATGACGGCGTGAATGCAGGCCGGCGTCGCTTCTTGGTAGCAGCCACATCCGTGGTGGGTGCTGCAGGAGCGGTGGGGGCTGCGGTCCCGTTCGTGGGGTCATGGTTTCCCAGTGCCAAGGCGAAAGCCGCAGGTGCACCGGTGAAAGTGAATGTCAGCAAAATCGAGCCAGGTCAGCAAATGATTGCTGAGTGGCGCGGCCAGCCGGTGTTCATTGTCCGCCGTACCGAGGAAATCCTGGGGAATCTGAAAAAGATCGAGGGCCAGCTGTCTGACCCGACCTCCAAGAACTCGACGCAACCGACCTATGTCGACCCGGAGACGCGTTCGATCAAGCCAGAAGTTCTGCTGCTGATCGGTATCTGCACGCACCTGGGTTGCTCTCCGACTTTCCGTCCAGAAGTGGCACCTGCAGACTTGGGCAAGGATTGGGTAGGGGGTTATTTCTGCCCTTGCCACGGTTCTCACTACGATTTGGCTGGCCGCGTCTACAAGTCGCAACCTGCGCCTTTGAACCTGCCAGTTCCCCCGCATTCCTATGAGACCGATGACATCATTGTCATTGGCGTCGATACGGAGAAAGCGTGATGAGCAAGTTCATGGATTGGGTTGATGCGCGCTTCCCTGCGACCAAAATGTGGGAAGACCATCTCAGCAAGTACTACGCCCCGAAGAACTTCAACTTCTTCTATTTCTTTGGCTCCCTGGCACTGCTCGTTCTGGTCAACCAGATCGTTACCGGTGTCTGGCTGACCATGAGTTACACCCCGTCGGCAGAAGAAGCGTTTGCTTCCGTCGAATACATCATGCGCGACGTCGAGTACGGCTCGATCCTGCGTCTGCTGCACTCCACTGGCGCTTCGGCGTTTTTCATCGTGGTCTATCTGCACATGTTCCGTGGCCTGCTTTACGGTTCGTACCAGAAGCCGCGTGAGCTGGTGTGGGTGTTCGGCATGCTGATCTACCTGGCGTTGATGGCTGAGGCCTTCATGGGTTATCTGCTGCCGTGGGGCCAGATGTCCTACTGGGGTGCCCAGGTGATCATCTCGCTGTTCGGCGCGATCCCTGTCATCGGTAACGACCTGACCCAGTGGATTCGTGGTGACTACCTGATTTCCGGTATTACCCTGAACCGCTTCTTCGCCTTGCATGTGGTTGCCCTGCCGATCGTGATCCTCGGTCTGGTGGTGGTGCATATTCTGGCGCTGCACGAAGTCGGTTCGAACAATCCGGATGGCGTCGACATCAAGAAGCACAAAGACGAAAACGGCGTACCGCTGGACGGCATTGCCTTCCACCCGTACTACACCGTGAAAGATATCGTCGGCGTGGTGGTGTTCCTGTTCATCTTCTGCTCGATCGTGTTCTTCTTCCCTGAAATGGGCGGCTACTTCCTCGAGAAGCCGAACTTTGAAGTGGCGAACGCCTTCAAGACCCCTGAGCACATCGCTCCGGTCTGGTACTTCACACCGTTCTACGCGATTCTGCGGGCGGTTCCGGACAAGCTCCTGGGCGTAATCGCCATGGGCGCGGCCATCGCTGTGCTGTTCGTCCTGCCATGGCTGGATCGCAGCCCGGTCAAGTCGATGCGCTACAAAGGCTGGCTGAGCAAGATCTGGCTTTGGGTGTTCTGCATCTCGTTCGTGATCCTGGGTGTGTTGGGTGTTCTGGCGCCAACGCCAGGCCGTACGTTGCTGTCGCAGGTATGTACCTTCCTGTACTTCGCCTACTTCATTCTGATGCCGTTCTACACCAGGCTCGAGAAGACCAAACCGGTTCCGGAAAGGGTGACTGGCTGATGAAAAAGCTATTTGCTGTACTGATTCTTGCGGCGATGCCTGTACTGTCCTTTGCGGCCGAACACGGTGGTCCTGAGCTTGAGAAGGTCGACATCGACGTTTCCGACAAGGCTGCCATGCAGGACGGCGCACGTACGTTCGCCAACTATTGCATGGGCTGCCACAGCGCGAAGTTCCAGCGCTACGAGCGTGTCGCCGATGACCTGGGCATTCCTCACGAGTTGATGCTTGAGAAGCTGGTGTTCACCGGCGCCAAGATTGGCGATCACATGAACATCGGCATGCAGCCGGCTGACGCCAAGACCTGGTTCGGTGCGGCGCCGCCCGACCTGACGCTGGTGGCTCGTGTTCGTGGCACCGACTGGCTCTACGGCTATCTGCGTTCGTTCTATGAAGACCCGTCACGTCCATGGGGCGTGAACAACAAGGTGTTCCCGAACGTCGGCATGCCTAACGTTCTGGTCGGCCTGCAGGGTCGTCAAGTGGTAGGCTGTAAACAAGTTCAAGTCGTCGAAGACGGCAAGAAGCAATACGATCCGCTGACTGGCACCGCTTTGACCCATGAAGCCTGCGATCAACTGACTGTATTGCCGAAAACCGGCACGCTGAACGAAGAGCAGTTCGACGAGAAGGTCAAGAATCTGGTGACCTTCCTGGCCTACTCGGCCAACCCGGTGAAGCTGCAGCATCAGCGCATCGGTACCTATGTGTTGCTGTACCTGGCGTTCTTCTTCGTATTCGCTTACTTGCTCAAGCGTGAATACTGGAAAGACGTCCATTGATAAAGCTGTAAGCCATTGCTGTTAATCGCGCGCGCCCAGGGGCGTCTCTGAAGGTGTAACGAGTCTGGTGATCCAGGCGTTACGGGAGGCGCCCTCTGGGCGCGCGTGTTTTTCCGTTTCCGATAATTTCAACAAGCGAGGAGGACCGCCATGGGCGTGACCAATCGGTTGGCCTGTTACTCCGACCCCGCCGACCACTATTCCCACCGAGTGCGCATCGTACTTGCAGAGAAGGGTGTCAGCGCCGAGATCATTTACGTGGAAGCTGGTCGCCAGCCGCCTAAACTGATTGAGGTGAACCCTTACGGAAGCCTGCCCACCCTGGTCGATCGTGACCTGGCGTTGTGGGAGTCGACCGTGGTGATGGAATATCTGGATGAGCGTTACCCGCACCCGCCACTACTGCCGGTTTATCCTGTGGCGCGTGCCAACAGCCGTCTGCTGATTCATCGCATTCAGCGTGACTGGTGTGGCCTGGTGGATCTGATTCTGGATTCGCGGACCAAGGAAGCAGCCCGTGTCGTGGCTCGTAAAGAGCTGCGCGAAAGCCTGACAGGCGTGTCGCCGTTGTTTGCCGACAAGCCGTTTTTCCTCAGTGAGGAACAAAGTCTGGTGGATTGCTGCCTATTGCCAATACTCTGGCGATTGCCGATTCTGGGTATTGAACTGCCGCGGCCTGCCAAGCCGCTGCTTGATTATATGGAGCGCTCGTTTGCGCGTGAGGCTTTCCAGGCGAGTCTGTCTGGTGTCGAACGCGATATGCGCTAAGGCTTAAGGAGCCGCTATGAACTCCAGTCGACCTTATCTGGTCCGCGCGCTCTACGAGTGGATTGTGGACAACGATTGCACCCCGCACATGCTGGTTAATTCCGAGTATCCATCGGTGCAGGTGCCTCAGGGTTTTGCCAGTGACGGACAGATTGTCCTGAACGTTTCCCCGGCGGCCGTGCGTCATCTGCACATGGACAACGAGGCAGTCAGTTTCGAGGGGCGCTTTGGTGGCGTGCCGCACACCCTGTACGTGCCTATCGCATCGATCCTGGGTATTTACGCCCGGGAGAACGGTCAGGGCATGGTGTTCGATATGGAATCGCCTCTGGAAGACGAGGAAGAGATCGAGCCGGATGATGATGTTCCGCCACCCGACAGTGAGCCGCCGCGTCCCAGCGGTCGACCGAGTTTGAAGGTGGTGAAGTAATAAAAAAGGCGATCCGAATGGATCGCCTTTTTTATTACTTCACCACTTTCAAACCGTAGGCTTCTACCAGCGCTTACAGTCGCGTCAGTCGATGTACTCAAACAACTTCACGATCTTCTGCACGCCGGAAACGCCTTGTACCAAATTGGTTGCCTGAGCCGCTTCCTGCTTGGTCAGCAGACCCAGCAAGTAGACGATGCCGTTTTCGGTCACAACCTTGATGCGCGAACCCGGGATGGAGGCATCGGTAAGCATCTGGGTCTTGATCTTGGTGGTCAGCCAGGTGTCGTTCTGACGCGCCAGCAGCGAGGACGGTTGCAGCACTTGTAGCTCGTTGTGCACCTTCTTCACGCGCTGCACGGAGGCGGCAACCTGTTCGGCCTTGGCCTTGAGGTCGGCACGAGGGGTTTGCCCGGCGAGCAGCACCACGCCGTTGAAGCTGGTGACGACGATGTGCGAGTTGTTGTCCAGGTCCGGATCGGCCTTGGCGATGTTTACACCGGCCTTGGTTTCGATCAGGGAGTCGTCGATCTTGCTGCCGAAGGTGCGGGTGCCGCGGTCATCATCGATCGGCGCTTCACGGCTGGCGTTAACCACCGAGGTGCAGCCGCTGATGCCAAGGCACAGGGTCAAGGCCAGAAGGCCTAGGCGATTAGGGGTCATTCTTCACTCCCGAACAGTTGGCTGTCGATCAGATCGCAAAGGCAATGGATCGCCAGCAGGTGGACTTCCTGAATACGTGCGGTAACGTTGGCCGGTACGCGAATCTCGACGTCCTCAGGCAATAGCAGTGACGCCATGCCGCCGCCATCACGACCGGTCAATGCTACGACAATCATTTCGCGATCATGTGCGGCCTGGATCGCTTGAATTATGTTTGCCGAGTTGCCGCTGGTGGAAATCGCCAGCAAAACATCACCCGGCTGACCGAGGGCGCGGATCTGTTTGGAGAAGATTTCGTTGTAGCTGTAATCGTTGGCGATCGAGGTGATCGTCGAGCTGTCGGTGGTCAGCGCGATGGCGGGCAGGCTCGGGCGCTCGCGTTCGAAGCGGTTGAGCAGCTCGGAGGAGAAGTGCTGTGCGTCACCGGCGGAACCGCCGTTGCCGCAGGACAGCATTTTGCCCTCGTTGAGCAGGGCGTTGACCATGACCTGGCTGGCTTGCTCGATGTGCGGTGCAAGTACGTCCATCGCCTGTTGCTTGGTGTCGATACTGGCCTGAAAAAGCTGGCGAATTCGCGATTGCATGTCCATCTGTGTGACCTTAATTAGCGCGGCTACTCGGCACATGAATGTGCAGCCCGCAAAGCAAAGAGCAAAAGTGTTGGGTGAAGGTGTCCGGTTCGGGACGCAAGCGATCAGCTGTCGAAGGCATTCTGCAACCAGTTCAACTGATCAAGGTTGCTGTCGATGGCAACCACGTCGAAGCGGCAGGGGGAATTGGCCCAACGCGACTCGCGCTGAAGAAAATACTGCGCGGCAAAAATCAGTTTCTGCCGTTTGCGCCCATCGATGCTATCGAGCGCACCACCCCATTGGGTGTTTTTTCTATAGCGTACTTCGACGAATACTACTGTATCGCCATCAAGCATGACCAGATCAAGCTCGCCGCGTTTACACAACCAGTTCTGCGCCAGCAGGCGCAGACCTTGTTGCTGAAGATGCTCGAGCGCATGACGCTCGGCATCTTTACCGCTTTGCTGGCGTGACCTGTCAGGCATCAGCGCGAGGTGTCCGGCAGGCGTTGAACCTGACCGTTGATGAACTCTGCCCATGGCAACTGACGCTCGACCCGTTGACTCTGAGTCATGCCCAGGCTGCCCGATTGACCCTGGATGCGGCTATCCGGCAAGGCCTTGAGTTGCCCCAGGCGCGGTGCCAGGCGATAGGCGTCAACGCCCATCGCGTACAGACGGCCCAGGCTACCGCCGGCTTGTGGCCATTGTGCAGTGACCTGTTTGCGCAGCGGGTCATTGGCATCCAGTAACCATGGGGTTTCGCAGAAGCGAATACCGTTCATGTCGTTGTACTGGTTCTGATCGCCACTGGCGCTGAATACGTGGGAGGTGGCGTAAACCGGCACATCACCCGCGTACTGGAAGTTCAGGGTCGGTTTGATCTGTTGAGCCTGTTGCGGCGTCGCGGCCAGGAAGATGAACTCGATGTCCTGACGACGCGAAGGTTGTGCGGCAACCTGCGAGCCAACGGTGCTTTGCAGGCTCTTGGCACGGCCTTCGCTCTGGCGCAGCTGGAACATGTCGGCAATCTGCTGGGCCAGTTGTACCGGCTGGTCGACGCGCTCGGTAGCGACAATGCTGCCACCGTTGGCTTGCCAATCCTGGCTGAACGCCTTGTAGACGCGGTCGCCCCATTCGCCTTTCGGCACCATGATCGCGGCGCGATGCAGGCCATCGGCGCGTGCACGGCGAGACACTTCGCGGGCTTCGTCTTCAGCGGCAAGACCGAACTGGAACAGTTGGGCCGGACCTTGTGCGCCTTCGCTGTAGTTCAGGGCCAGGGTAGTGATCGGCAGTTGCGGGCGGGCGCTGAGCTGTTTGACCAGCGGCTTCTCCAGCGGACCGACTACCAGTTGCACGCCATCGGCCTGGGCCTTGCGATAGAACTCGTCGAGGGACGTCAGGCGCGAGCTGTCATAGAACTCGATGGCTGGTGGCTTCTGCCCGGCTTGTTGCGCCTGGTAGTGCGCAGCCATGAAGCCTTCACGTAGCGCTTTGCCAACCGAACCCAGTGGGCCGTCTTGCGGAAGCAGCAGGGCGATCTTGCTCAGGGGCTGGCTGGCCAGCTCCTTGAGTTTGGTCAGTGGCAGCGGCAGCTGGATGGCAGCCGGGTGTTTTGGATTCTGCTCGCGCCAGTTGTCGATCGCGGCTTGCTGCTGCTCCAGGGTGCCGGCCGTTTTCACCACCAGCGCCAGACGGATCCAGCCGCCGAGGTCATCGTCGGTGGTCGGCTGCAATTGATCGGTCGGCAGCGAAGCGATCAGGGTCCAGATCGCTTCGTGGTTTTTGCTGGCTGCTTCACCTTCAAGCATCGGCGCAATAAAGATGCGCTCCCGTGCGGCGGCCAGGGTCTGGCCGTCGGCCTCAAGGGCGCGGGCATGAACGGTGCCGGTGCGAACCTGTTGTTCGACGGGCAGTTCGCTCAGGCGTTGCAGGCTCGGATGGCTCAGGGCAGTCAGCGCTGCTTTGGGCTGATTGCGGACCATGGCCAGTTCAGCCGCCAGGGTGCTGGCGAAGACTTGTTGGCCAGGCTTGAGTTGTTCCACCGGCACCTGTTGCAGGATTTGCGCGGACTGGCCGGCATTGCCCTGGCGATAAGCCAGGTCTGCCGCGCTCAAGCGCAATAGAGCGGCTTTTTCCGGATCTTTGCTTCGAGTGGCCTGTTCGAGCAGTTGCTCGATACTGGCGTCCGGGGTCCGTGGAAGTTCGCCAAGGCTGGAAGAGGGCGAGCTGGCGCAAGCCGCCAGCAAGGCAGCGAGGCAGAGGGCAGTGAACAGCCGCAGGCAAGCGATCATGTAGTGTTCCTGATACTCGATCAAATTAGCGTGGAATTGTACCCAAGCGCTGGCCGGGGCGCGATGTTACTGGCGTGAATCGATCAATTTAGCTCGTACAAATGTTGCAGTACTGCACATAACGCTGGAAAACCCGCGGAGGGTGAAGCGTATCGCAAGCGCCGCTACGCGCTACAATGTCGCCTTTTTACCGATCATGAGGTGTGCGCTTTGACTGCTCCAGGTGCTTTGAATTCCGCTGCTGGCTCGCTTTATGTGGTGGCGACGCCCATCGGCAACCTGGACGACATCAGTGCGCGTGCGCTGAAGATCCTGCGTGAGGTCGCCTTGATCGCGGCCGAAGACACTCGCCATTCCCAGCGATTGATGCAGCATTTCGGTATTCCCACGCCGCTGGCGGCCTGTCATGAGCACAACGAGCGTGAGGAGGGTAACCGCTTTATCACGCGTCTGCTGGCGGGCGACGATGTGGCGTTGATTTCCGACGCCGGGACGCCGCTGATTTCCGATCCGGGTTATCACCTGGTGCGTCAGGCTCGTGCCGCAGGAATCAATGTGGTGCCGGTGCCGGGGGCGTGCGCCTTGATTGCGGCATTGTCGGCCGCGGGCCTGCCGTCCGATCGTTTCATCTTCGAAGGGTTTTTGCCGGCCAAGGCTGTCGGCCGACGGGCTCGTCTGGAGCTGGTAAAAGAAGAGCCGCGCACGCTGATTTTCTATGAAGCACCGCACCGCATTCTCGAGTGCCTGCAAGACATGGAGCTGGTATTCGGCGCCGAGCGTCCGGCGTTGCTGGCGCGTGAACTGACCAAGACCTTCGAAACCCTTAAAGGCTTGCCGCTGGCCGAGTTGCGCGAGTTCGTCGAATCGGACAGCAATCAGCAGCGTGGCGAGTGTGTTGTGCTGGTGGCGGGCTGGGCTGCCCCTGAGACCGAAGGCGCTGTCAGCAGTGAAGCCATGCGTATCCTCAATCTGCTGCTCGAAGAGATGCCGCTCAAGCGTGCGGCGGCATTGGCGGCGCAAATTACCGGCGAACGCAAGAATGTGCTCTATCAGGTCGCGCTGGATAAACAGAAGGGCGAGTAAAACCGATGTGCAGCGCCGGCCAGAGGCTTTTAGCGCTTGTTCTTCGGCCGCTCTGCCGTTAATCTTCGCGGCGGAGAGTCGATCGGACAGTCGCTGCCCTCTATGAAAATTAGGGGGGGGAGGAAAGTCCGGGCTCCATAGGGCGAAGTGCCAGGTAATGCCTGGGAGGCGTGAGCCTACGGAAAGTGCCACAGAAAATAACCGCCTAAGCGCTTCGGCGCCGGTAAGGGTGAAAAGGTGCGGTAAGAGCGCACCGCACGTCTGGCAACAGTTCGTGGCTAGGTAAACCCCACTTGGAGCAAGACCAAATAGGGTCCCAAGGCGTGGCCCGCGCTGGGACCGGGTAGGTTGCTAAAGATGTCCAGTGATGGCCATCGTAGACGAATGACTGTTCAAGACAGAACCCGGCTTACAGATCGACTCTCCACCTTTTTTCCTCTCTGCCGGATCATTGGCAGCGATGTGCGTAATGGCAATTTCCCTCCCTGCTGAATCAATAGCAGAAGCGCTTTTGTAATACCGAAAAAATCTTACTCTTAACAAACTACTTTAACTTCTGAGCGCAGCCTTCTGTGCTGATTCAAGTTATCGAGCGAATTCATCCGTCAGATTCTCGTTAACCCTCCTTTTACGCTCCTAAATCTCCGTTCTGTAAGGCTTTTCCTTTAATCCGCGCCTTGACGGTGTGGTGGGCGCATTCCTATAGTGTGCGCAAGTGGCGGAAAGTGGCATGAAGTGGGTTTTTTGAGCGTAAAACGCTAATATTTGGAGAAACGCTGACGTGTTTCGCGGAGCTAACGCTATCAGTCTCGATGCAAAGGGCCGTCTCGCAATGCCGAGCCGGTACCGTGACGAGCTGGTTTCGCGTAGTTCCGGTCAATTAATCGTCACCATCGATGCCGTTGATCCGTGTTTGTGTGTTTATCCCCTCGATGAGTGGGAAATTATCGAAACCAAACTGCGCGCACTGCCTTCGCTTCGCGAAGAGAACCGCCGCCTGCAACGTTTACTGATTGGTAATGCCGTCGACCTCGAGCTCGATGGCAGTGGTCGTTTTCTGGTTCCGCCACGTCTTCGCGAATATGCCAAGTTGGATAAGCGCGCAATGTTGGTAGGCCAACTGAACAAGTTCCAATTGTGGGACGAGGATGCCTGGGATGCGGTTTCTGCCGCTGACCTGGCTGCTATTCAACAACCGGGCGCCATGCCTGATGAACTGCGTGATTTAATCCTGTGACTATTGATAGCGGCTTTAACCACATCACCGTACTGCTTGACGAAGCCGTCGAGGCTCTCGCCGTACGTCCTGATGGCTGCTATCTGGACGGTACGTTCGGACGTGGCGGGCACAGTCGGTTGATCCTCAGCCAGCTCGGGCCTGATGGCCGGTTGCTCGGATTCGACAAAGATCCTCAAGCGATTGCCACCGGGCAAACGCTAGCGGCCGAAGACGGCCGCTTTGTCGTTGTGCAGCGCAGCTTTGCCGAGCTCGGTTCGGAAGTCGCCGAACGCGGTCTGGCCGGCAAGGTCAGCGGTGTTCTGCTCGACCTCGGCGTATCCTCGCCACAACTCGACGACCCGGAGCGCGGGTTCAGCTTCCTCAACGACGGTCCGTTGGACATGCGCATGGACCCGTCCCGCGGGATCAGCGCCGCCGAGTTCGTCAACACCGCGCCGGTGGAAGAAATCGCCCGGGTGTTCAAGCAATACGGTGAAGAGCGTTTCTCCGGTCGCATGGCGCGTGCCGTGGCTGAGCGTCGCGACATCAAGCCGTTCGAGCGCACTGGCGATCTGGCTGAAGTGCTGAAAGTCGCCAACCCGGCATGGGAAAAGGGCAAGAACCCGGCCACCCGTGCATTCCAGGGCCTGCGTATTCACGTCAACAACGAATTGGGCGATCTGGAAGCCGGCCTCGAAGCGGCGCTGGAATGCCTGGAAGTGGGCGGGCGTCTGGTTGTCATCAGCTTTCACTCGCTGGAAGACCGCATCGTCAAACTCTTCATGCGCAAACTGGTGAAAGGCGAAGCCGACAACCTGCCGCGCAACCTGCCGGTCCGTCACGTCGCTTTCGAACCGGTAATCAAAATCCATGGCAAAGCGCAGACCGCCTCGGAGGCCGAACTCAAAGCCAACCCACGTTCCCGTAGTGCCGTCATGCGTGTCGCGGAGAAGCTGCGGTGAGCAAGCTTTTCGCCAAGCCACTTCCCGGCGGAAGCTTTTTCATGCTGCTGTTGTTTGCCGGCGTGCTTGTGTCGGCTATAGGCGTGTCCTATAGCGCGCACTGGAACCGTCAGTTGCTCAATTCGCTGTACGGCGAATTGAGCGTGCGCGACAAGGCGCAGGCGGAGTGGGGCCGGTTGATTCTCGAACAGAGCACCTGGACTGCCCACAGTCGAATCGAAGTCCTGGCCACCGAGCAACTGAAGATGCGCATTCCCGGCGCCGCTGAAGTGCAGATGGTGGCGCCATGATGAAACTCGAAGGCGCACTCTTTCCATGGCGGTTCCGTCTGGTGGTCGGGTTGCTCGGCATCATGGTGGCCGCGATTGCCTGGCGTATCATCGATTTGCAAGTGGTCGACCGTGCCTTCCTTAAAGGTCAGGGCGATGCGCGCAGTGTTCGTCATATTCCAATTCCGGCTCACCGTGGTCTGATCACCGACCGTAACGGCGAGCCGTTGGCCGTGAGTACCCCGGTCACCACCCTGTGGGCCAACGCCAAGGAAATGCAAACGGCCAAAGAGAAGTGGCCGGCACTGGCGGCTGCCTTGGGGCAGGACCCGAAAGCCCTGGCCGAACGTCTCGAAGCCCAGGCCAACAAAGAATTCATTTATCTGGTGCGCGGGCTGACCCCCGAGCAGGGCCAGGCTGTGCTCGATCTGAAAGTGCCGGGCGTTTATGGCATCGAAGAGTTCCGGCGTTTCTACCCGGCCGGCGAAGTCACCGCCCACATGGTCGGCTTCACCGACATCGATGACCACGGGCGCGAAGGCGTCGAGCTGGCCTACGACGAATGGCTGGCCGGCGTGCCCGGCAAGCGGCAGGTGATCAAGGACCGGCGCGGCCGGCTGATCAAAGATGTCCAGGTCACCAAAAACGCCAAGGCCGGCAAGCCCTTGGCGTTGTCCATTGACCTGCGTCTGCAATATCTGGCCAACCGCGAGCTGCGCAACGCGATCATCGAGAACGGCGCCAAGGCTGGCAGCCTGGTAATCATGGACGTGAAGACCGGCGAGATCCTCGCCATGGTCAACCAGCCGACCTACAACCCGAATAACCGTCGCAATCTGCAACCGGCGATGATGCGCAACCGCGCGATGATCGACGTGTTCGAACCGGGTTCGACCATGAAGGCGATCTCCATGAGCGCCGCGATTGAAACCGGGCGCTGGAAGCCGACCGATACGGTTGAGGTGTATCCAGGCACCTTGCAGATTGGTAAGTACACCATCAAGGACGTATCGAAGAGTGAAGGCCCGGTGCTCGACCTGACCGGTATCCTGATCAATTCCAGTAACGTCGGCATGAGTAAGGTCGCGTTCGATATCGGCGGCGAAACGATTTTCCGCCTGGCGCAGAAAGTCGGCCTCGGCCAGGACACCGGGCTCGGTTTCCCGGGCGAGCGCGTCGGCAACCTGCCGAACTACCGCGAATGGCGCAAGGCTGAAACCGCCACGCTGTCCTACGGCTACGGTATTTCCGTGACCGCGATCCAGTTGGTCCACGCCTTCTCGGCCCTGGCCAACAATGGTCGCCTTGCGCCGCTGACCCTGATCAAAACCGACAAGGCGCCGCAAACCACCCAGGTATTGCCGGAAGCCGTCGCGAAAACCATGCAAACCATGCTGCAACAAGTGATCGAAGCCCCGCGCGGTGTATTCCGTGCGCAAGTGCCGGCGTATCACGTGGGCGGCAAGTCGGGTACCGCGCGTAAAACGTCGGTCGGTACCAAGGGCTACGCCGAGAATTCCTACCGCTCGCTGTTCGCCGGCTTCGGCCCGATGAGCGATCCGCGTTACGCAATCGTGGTGGTGATCGATGAACCGACCAAGGCTGGTTACTTCGGTGGTCTGGTATCGGCGCCGGTGTTCAGCAAAGTGATGTCCGGGACCCTGCGCCTGATGAACATCACCCCGGACAACCTGCCTGCCACTCAACAAGCGAACGCCGCACCGGTCGTTCCGCTGAAAGCTAATGGAGGGCGCGGCTGATGTCGCTGAGCCTGAACAAGATTTTCGCCCACGCCGGCCGCGATCTGTTGATCCGCGAATTGGCGCTGGACAGCCGCAACGTACGAGCAGGCGATCTGTTTCTCGCGGTTCCTGGTGGCAAGTTCGACGGGCGTGCGCACATCGCCGATGCCTTGCAACGCGGCGCTGCTGCCGTGGCTTATGAAGTCGAAGGCGCGACTGTGCTGCCGATCACCGACGTGCCGTTGATTCCGGTCAAAGGCCTGGCGGCGCAGCTGTCGGACATCGCCGGGCGCTTTTACGGCGACCCGAGCCGTCATTTGAACCTGATCGGCGTGACCGGCACCAACGGTAAAACCAGCGTGACCCAATTGGTTGCTCAGGCGCTCGACCTGCTGGGGCAGCACTGCGGCATTGTCGGCACCCTGGGCTCCGGTTTCTACGGCGCGCTGGAAAGCGGTCTGCACACCACGCCAAACCCGATTGCGGTGCAAGCGACCCTCGCCGACCTGAAAAAAGCCGGCGCCAAAGCCGTGGCCATGGAAGTCTCTTCCCACGGCCTGGATCAGGGCCGCGTGAGCGCGTTGGCCTTCGATGTGGCGGTGATGACCAACCTGTCGCGCGACCATCTGGATTACCACGGCACCATGCGGGCCTATGGCGAAACCAAGGCCAAGTTGTTTGCCTGGAATGATCTGAAGTGCCGGGTAGTCAACCTGGACGACGATTTCGGTCGGCAACTGGCTGCCGATAAAGGCGAGTCGCGACTGATCACTTACAGCCTGGAAGATTCCAGCGCCTACCTGTACTGCCGCCAAGCGCAGTTCGACGACGAAGGCGTGCGTGCCACGCTGGTCACGCCGCAAGGCGAGCACCATTTGCGCAGCACCTTGCTCGGCCGTTTCAACCTGAGCAACGTGTTGGCCGCGATCGGCGCCTTGCTCGGGCTGGACTACGCGCTGGACGAAATCCTCAAAGTGCTGCCAAAACTCGAAGGTCCGGCCGGTCGCATGCAGCGCCTGGGTGGCGGTACTCAGCCATTGGTGGTGGTCGATTACGCCCACACACCGGATGCGCTGGAAAAAGTCTTGATGGCCCTGCGTCCACACGCCAAAGGCCGGTTGCTGTGCCTGTTCGGTTGCGGCGGTGATCGCGATCGCGGCAAGCGTCCGCTGATGGCGGAAGTGGTCGAGCGTCTGGCCGATGGCGTACTGGTCACCGATGACAATCCGCGCACCGAAGACCCAACAGTGATTTTCGACGACATCCGCGCCGGTTTCACCGCAGTGGATAAAGTTGCCTTCGTCGCCGGCCGTGGCCAGGCGATTGCCCAATTGATCGCCAGCGCTTCGGCGGATGACGTGATTGTCCTGGCCGGTAAAGGTCACGAGGACTATCAGGAAATCAACGGCGAGCGCCATGCTTTCTCCGATCTGGTCGAGGCCGATCACGCCCTGACCGCGTGGGAGGTGGCCCATGCTTAAAGCCTTGAAACTGAGCGAACTGACCAGTGCATTGAATGGCCGTCTGATTGCCAGCGACGCCAGCTTCGACGGCGTCAGCATCGACAGCCGCGCAATCAAGCCCGGCCAGTTGTTTATTGCTCTGGCCGGCCCGCGTTTCGATGGCCATGACTACCTCAATGACGTTGCTGCCAAAGGCTCCGTGGGTGCCCTGGTCGAGCGCGAAGTGGCCGACAGCGCGCTGCCGCAACTGCTGGTCAAGGACACCCGCCAGGCCCTCGGACAACTGGGCGCGATGAACCGTGCGGCATTCACTCAACCGGTCGTGGCCATCACCGGTTCCAGCGGCAAGACCACGGTCAAGGAAATGCTCGCGAGCATCCTGCGCACGCGCGGTCCTGTGTTGGCGACCCGTGGCAACTTGAACAATGACCTGGGCGCTCCGCTGACCCTGCTCGAACTGGCACCGGAACACACCGCTGCCGTGATCGAACTCGGCGCTTCGCGGCTCGGCGAGATTGCCTACACCGTCGGCATGACCAAGCCGCACGTGGCTGTC
Organism: Pseudomonas sp. PDM24; assembly: GCF_019218905.1. Classification (NCBI taxonomy): domain Bacteria; kingdom Pseudomonadati; phylum Pseudomonadota; class Gammaproteobacteria; order Pseudomonadales; family Pseudomonadaceae; genus Pseudomonas; species Pseudomonas sp. PDM24. Next base: position 28,279 of record NZ_JAHUWR010000009.1, read on the forward strand.
ATCAACAACGCCGGGACCGCCCACGTCGGCGAATTCGGCGGGCCGGAAAAAATCGTTGAAGCCAAGGGTGAGATTCTCGAAGGGCTGGATGCCGATGGCGTCGCCGTGCTGAATCTCGACGACAAGGCTTTTGAAATCTGGAAAACCCGAGCCGCCGGTCGCAAAGTGCTGACGTTTGCCCTGAGCAACATCAGCGCCGACTTCTACGCCAGCGATCTGGACCGCGATGCCCGCGGTTGCCCGGCGTTCAACCTGCACAGCCCTGAAGGTGTGGAACGGGTTCAGCTCAACCTGCTCGGCACCCATAACGTCGCCAATGCCATGGCCGCCACTGCTGCAGCCCATGCCTTGGGCGTGTCGCTGTCCGGCATCGCCACCGGTCTCGGCGCAGTGCAACCGGTCAAGGGCCGCACCGTCGCGCAACTGGCAACTAACGGTATGCGCGTGATCGATGACACGTACAACGCAAACCCCACCTCCATGTGCGCCGCCGTTGATATACTCGCCGGCTTTTCCGGTCGCACCGTTTTGGTGCTCGGAGATATCGGCGAGTTGGGCGATTGGGCGGAGCAGGGGCACCGTGATGTGGGCGAGTACGCCCGCGGCAAGGTTTCCGCGCTTTACGCGGTCGGGCCAATGATGACCCACGCCGTAAACGCTTTCGGCGAGCAGGCTTTTCACTTCAGCACTCAGGCTGAGCTGATCAAGGCCCTGGAAGCCGAGCAGGACCCAAACACCACCATTTTGATCAAGGGCTCGCGCAGCGCCGCGATGGAAAACATCGTCGCCGCTTTGTGCGGGACCCGTCTGGAGAAACATTAATGCTGCTGCTGCTAGCGGAGTATCTGCAACAGTTCTACAAAGGCTTCGCGGTCTTTCAGTACCTGACCCTGCGCGGGATTCTCGGTGTGCTGACCGCGCTGGTCTTGTCGCTGTGCTATGGCCCGTGGATGATCCGCACTTTGCAGAACCGTCAGATCGGTCAATCCGTTCGCAACGACGGCCCGCAATCGCACCTGTCCAAATCCGGCACCCCGACCATGGGCGGCGCGCTGATTCTTTCGTCCATCGGTGTCAGCACCTTGCTTTGGGCCGACCTGGCCAACCGTTACGTTTGGGTGGTGTTGTTGGTCACCCTGCTGTTCGGTGCCATCGGCTGGGTAGACGACTACCGCAAAGTCATCGAGAAAAACTCCCGTGGCCTTCCGAGCCGCTGGAAGTATTTCTGGCAGTCGGTGTTCGGCCTGGGCGCGGCGATCTTCCTTTATATGACTGCCGCGACGCCGGTAGAAACCACCCTGATCCTGCCGATGCTCAAGGACTACAGCATTCCGCTGGGCGCGGGGTTCATCGTCCTGACCTATTTCGTGATTGTCGGCTCGAGCAACGCGGTCAACCTGACCGACGGCCTCGACGGTCTGGCGATCATGCCTACCGTGATGGTCGGCGGCGGTTTGGGGATCTTCTGCTACCTGTCGGGTAACGTGAAATTCGCTGAATACCTGCTGATTCCTTATGTACCGGGCGCGGGTGAGTTGATTGTGTTCTGCGGCGCGCTGATCGGTGCGGGCCTGGGGTTCCTGTGGTTCAACACCTATCCGGCCCAAGTGTTCATGGGCGACGTCGGCGCACTGGCGCTGGGCGCGGCTTTGGGCACCATCGCAGTGATCGTCCGTCAGGAAATCGTCCTGTTCATCATGGGCGGCGTGTTCGTGATGGAGACCCTGTCAGTCGTCATTCAGGTTGCCTCCTTTAAGTTGACCGGTCGCCGTGTGTTTCGCATGGCACCGATACACCACCACTTTGAACTCAAGGGCTGGCCCGAGCCGCGCGTGATCGTCCGTTTCTGGATCATCACCGTGATTCTGGTACTGGTCGGCCTTGCCACCCTGAAGCTGAGGTAGAACGAGTGTCTCTGATCGCTTCTGACCACTTCCGCATCGTTGTCGGCCTCGGCAAGAGCGGCATGTCCCTGGTTCGCTTCCTGGCGAACCGGGGCGTGTCGTTTGCTGTCGCCGATACGCGGGAAAATCCACCGGAACTGGCCACGCTCAAGCGTGACTATCCGCACGTGGAAGTGCGTTGTGGCGAGCTGGACGTCGAATTCCTGTGCCGTGCCGACGAGCTCTACGTGAGCCCCGGCCTGGCGCTGGCGACCCCGGCCCTGCAGGCTGCCGCCGCCCGTGGCGTGAAGTTGTCCGGCGACATCGAGCTGTTCGCGCGTAACGCGAAGGCGCCGATTGTCGCCATCAGCGGTTCCAATGCGAAAAGCACCGTCACCACCCTTGTCGGCGAGATGGCCGCAGCGGCCGGTAAGCGTGTTGCCGTCGGCGGCAATCTCGGCACACCGGCGCTGGATTTGCTCAGCGACGACATCGAGTTGTACGTGATGGAGTTGTCGAGCTTCCAGCTCGAAACCACCGATCAACTCAACGCCGAAGTGGCGACCGTGCTCAACATCAGCGAAGACCACATGGACCGCTACAGCGGTCTGCCGGCCTATCACCTGGCCAAGCACCGGATCTTCCGGGGTGCCAGGCAGTTTGTGGTCAACCGTCAGGACGCCTTGAGCCGTCCGCTGATGGGCGAAGGTCAGCCGTGCTGGACCTTCGGTTTGAGCAAACCCGATTTCAAGGCCTTCGGGATCCGGGAAGAGGATGGCGAGAAATACCTGGCCTTCGAATTCCAGAACCTGATGCCGGTGCGCGAATTGAAAATTCGTGGCGCGCATAACCAGTCCAACGCGCTCGCGGCATTAGCGCTCGGCCACGCCGTCGGCCTGCCGTTCGACGCCATGCTTTCGGCCCTGCGCAATTTCGCCGGGCTCGAGCATCGCTGCCAATGGGTACGCGAGCTCAATGGCGTGAGCTACTACAACGACTCCAAAGCCACCAACGTCGGTGCTGCTCTGGCCGCCATCGAAGGCCTGGGTGCGGACATCGACGGCAAGCTTGTGCTGATCGCCGGTGGCGATGGCAAGGGCGCCGAATTCAAGGATTTGCGTGATCCGGTGGCGGCCAACTGCCGCGCCGTCATTTTGATGGGCCGTGATTCCGACAAGATCGGCGAGGCCATCGGCGATGCCGTGCCACTGATTCGCGTCGGCTCGCTGATCGAAGCGGTCGAGCAATGCCGCGCCATCGCCGAAAAGGGCGACGCGGTGCTGCTGTCGCCGGCCTGCGCCAGTTTCGACATGTTCAAGAACTACGAAGATCGCGGTCATCAGTTTGTCCGCGCCGTGGAGGATTTGGCATGAGCCTCCTGAATATCATCAAGCCGTACCCGTCGCCGATCATCACCGGGCGCGGCATCGACCTCGATTTCCCGATGCTCGCTGGCTGCCTGGCGCTGCTCGGCCTGGGTCTGGTCATGATTGCGTCGGCCTCGACCGAAGTGGCGGCAGTGCAGTCGGGCAGTGCCTTTTATTACATGATTCGCCACCTTATCTACGTGGTGCTGGGCCTTGGTGCCTGCATCGTCACCATGATGATTCCGATCGCGACCTGGCAGCGCCTGGGCTGGCTGATGCTGATTGGTGCGTTCGGTTTGCTGGTGATGGTGATCATCCCCGGCATTGGCCGTGAAGTGAACGGTTCGATGCGCTGGATCGGCTTCAGCTTTTTCAACGTTCAGCCTTCCGAGATCGCCAAGGTGTTCGTGGTGATCTACCTCGCCGGTTATCTGGTGCGTCGCCAGAAAGAAGTGCGTGAAAGCTGGATGGGTTTCTTCAAGCCGTTCATCGTTCTGCTGCCGATGGCGGGGCTGTTGCTGATGGAGCCGGACTTCGGTGCCACCGTCGTGATGATGGGGGCGGCTGCAGCAATGCTGTTCCTTGGCGGTGTCGGGTTGTTCCGTTTTTCCTTGATGGTGGTCCTGGCGGTCGGTGCGGTGGTGTTGTTGATTCAAATGCAGCCGTATCGAATGGCGCGTCTGACCAACTTTGCCGATCCGTGGGCCGACCAGTTCGGTGCTGGCTATCAGTTGTCTCAAGCGTTGATCGCTTTCGGTCGCGGCGAATGGCTGGGCGTTGGCCTGGGCAACAGTGTGCAGAAACAGTTCTACCTGCCGGAAGCCCACACTGACTTCGTGTTCTCGGTCCTGGCCGAAGAGCTGGGTGCCGTGGGTTCTTTGTGCACCGTAGCGCTGTTCGTCTTTGTCTGTATTCGTGGCATGTACATCGGTTATTGGGCCGAGAAGGCCAAGCAATTTTTCGCCGCCTATATCGCATATGGCTTGTCGTTCCTGTGGATCGGTCAGTTCCTGATCAACATTGGAGTGAACGTAGGCCTGTTGCCAACCAAGGGTCTGACCCTGCCGTTCCTCAGTTATGGCGGCAGTTCGTTGGTGATCTGCTGTGCCTGTCTTGGCTTGTTGCTGCGCATCGAGTGGGAGAGTCGAACCCACTTGGGCAGTGAAGAGATGGAGTTCCATGAGAGCGACTTCGCCGAGGAGCCGACCCATGGGCGCTAACGTATTGATCATGGCGGGCGGCACCGGGGGCCACGTGTTCCCGGCACTGGCCTGCGCTCACGAGTTCCAGGCCCGCGGTTACACCGTGCACTGGCTGGGCACGCCGCGCGGGATCGAGAACGATCTGGTGCCGGCGGCCGGCCTTCAATTGCATCGGATCAACGCCAGCGGTTTGCGCGGAAAGGGCAAATTGTCCCTGCTCAAGGCACCGTTCATGTTGCTCAAGTCGATCTGGCAGGCGCGGGCGATCATTCGTCAGCTGCGGCCAGTCTGCGTGGTCGGCTTCGGGGGTTATGTGACCGGGCCCGGCGGCGTTGCAGCCAAATTGTCCGGCGTGCCGGTGATCGTTCATGAGCAGAACGCCGTGGCCGGTACCGCCAATCGGTTGCTGGTGCCGTTGGCCGCCCGAGTCTGTGAAGCGTTCCCCGACACCTTTACCCTGTCGAGCAGCCGTCGCACCACCGGTAACCCGGTGCGTACCGAGCTGTTCCTCGAAACACCGCGACCTGCCCTGGCCGGTCGCAAGGCGCGTTTGCTGATCCTGGGCGGAAGTCTGGGCGCAGAGCCGTTGAACAAGTTGCTGCCTGAAGCCCTGTCGCAAGTCGCTCCCGACCTGCGCCCGGACGTGTTTCATCAGGCCGGCAAAAACCACGATGAAGTGACTGCAGAGCGCTATCGCGCAGCTGGCGTCGAGGCGCAAGTGCAGCCTTTCATCAAAGACATGGCCCAAGCCTATGGCTGGGCCGACCTGGTGGTGTGCCGCGCAGGCGCATTGACCATCAGTGAACTGGCGGCTGCCGGTCTGCCCTCGATGCTGGTGCCTTTGCCCCACGCGATCGACGATCACCAGACCCGCAACGCCGATTATTTGGCCCGTGAAGGCGCTGCCTTCCTGATGCCGCAAAGAACGACTGGCGCAGCGGATCTTGCCGCTCGCCTGACAGAGGTCTTGATGCAACCGCAACGACTCAACGACATGGCCACCGCGGCACGCCGCCTGGCCAAACCCGATGCCACTCGTAACGTGGTCGATACCTGCCTGGAGGTGGCCCATGGTTGAGAACAAGAAAGCCATGCCGCACCCGGAAATGCGCCGTATCCGTCGCATCCACTTCGTCGGTATCGGCGGCGTGGGTATGTGCGGCATTGCCGAAGTGTTGCTGAACCTGGGCTATGAAGTGTCCGGTTCCGACCTCAAAGCATCGCCGGTGACCGAGCGCCTGGAATCCTTCGGTGCCCACATCTATATCGGTCACCGTGCCGAGAACGCCACGGACGCCGATGTGCTGGTCACCTCCAGCGCCGTGAACACTTCCAACCCGGAAGTGGCCACGGCCCTGGAACGCCGGATTCCGGTGGTGCCGCGTGCCGAGATGCTGGCCGAACTGATGCGCTACCGCCACGGCATCGCCGTTGCCGGTACCCACGGCAAAACCACCACCACCAGCCTGATCGCTTCGGTGTTCGCCGCTGGTGGCCTGGACCCGACGTTCGTCATCGGTGGTCGTCTGAATGCCGCGGGCACCAATGCCCAGCTCGGCACCAGCCGTTACCTGATCGCCGAAGCCGACGAAAGCGATGCCAGTTTCCTGCACTTGCAGCCGCTGGTGGCCGTGGTCACCAACATCGACGCCGACCACATGGCGACCTACGACGGCGACTTCAACAAACTGAAGAAAACCTTCGTCGAGTTCCTGCACAACCTGCCGTTCTACGGTCTGGCGGTAGTGTGCCTGGACGATCCGGTGGTGCGTGAAATCCTTCCGCAGGTGAAACGTCCGACGGTCACTTACGGTTTCGGCGACGACGCTGACGTGCGTGCCATCAATGTGCGTCAGCAGGGCATGCAGACCTTCTTTACCGTGCTGCGCCCTGATCGCGAGCCGCTGGATGTGTCGGTGAACATGCCGGGCAACCACAACGTGCTGAACGCGCTGGCGACCATTTGCATCGCCACCGACGAAGGCGTCAGCGATGAAGCCATCGTCCAGGGCCTGTCCGGGTTCCAGGGTGTCGGTCGTCGCTTCCAGGTGTACGGCGAACTGCCGGTTGATGGCGGTAACGTGATGCTGGTGGATGATTACGGTCATCACCCGACCGAAGTCGCGGCCGTGATCAAAGCCGTGCGCGGTGGCTGGCCGGAGCGCCGACTGGTGATGGTTTATCAGCCACACCGTTACAGCCGTACCCGCGACCTGTACGACGACTTCGTCAACGTGTTGGCCGACGCCAACGTGCTGCTGTTGATGGAAGTCTATCCGGCCGGCGAAGAGCCGATCCCGGGCGCCGACAGCCGCAAGCTGTGCAACAGCATTCGTCAGCGCGGTCAACTCGACCCGATCTACATCGAGCGTGGCATCGACCTCGCACCAATCGTCAAGCCGCTGCTGCGTGCCGGCGACATTCTGTTGTGCCAGGGCGCCGGTGATATCGGCGGTCTCGCACCGAAACTATTGAACAGTCCGTTGTTCGCTGGCGCGGTTGCCGCGCCAAGCGTGGGGAAGTTGAAATGACTGCTGCTTACGCCAACCTCGTCTCCACGATCGCGCCGAAAGACTTCGGCCGTGTCGCCGTGCTGTTCGGCGGCAAGAGTGCCGAACGTGAGGTCTCCCTGAAGTCGGGTAACGCGGTGCTCGACGCACTGCAAAGCGCCGGTGTGGACGCCTTCGGTCTTGATGTGGGCGATGACCTGCTGCAGCGTCTGCTGAACGAAAAAATCGACCGCGCCTTCATCATCCTCCACGGTCGTGGCGGTGAAGACGGCAGCATGCAGGGCCTGCTCGAATGCCTGGGCATTCCGTACACCGGCAGCGGCATTCTGGCCTCGGCACTGGCCATGGACAAACTGCGCACCAAGCAGGTCTGGCACAGCCTCGGTATTCCGACGCCACGCCATGCGGTACTGAGCTCTGAGGCCGATTGTATTTCGGCGGCCACGGAACTGGGCTTCCCTTTGATCGTCAAACCGGCCCATGAAGGTTCCAGTATCGGGATGGCCAAAGTGACCTCCGCGTCCGAATTGATCGACGCATGGAAAGCGGCCAGTACCTACGATTCGCAAGTGTTGGTCGAGCAATGGATTCAAGGTCCGGAGTTCACCATCGCCACCCTGCGTGACCAGGTGTTGCCTCCAATCGCCCTGGGCACAACCCACAGTTTCTACGACTACGACGCCAAGTACGTGGCTTCCGATACCCAGTACCGGATCCCGTGTGGCCTGGACAGCAATAAAGAAAAAGAACTCATGGACCTCACGGCCAAAGCCTGTGAGGCGCTGGGTATCGCCGGTTGGGGCAGGGCAGACGTGATGCAGGACGCCGACGGGCAGTTCTGGTTCCTGGAAGTCAACACCGCACCGGGCATGACCGATCACAGTCTGGTTCCGATGGCGGCCCGTGCCGCTGGCCTGGATTTCCAGCAACTGGTTCTGGCGATTCTGGCCGCCAGCGTTACTGGCAATGCTGCCGGTAACCAAGAGCCGACAAGAGGTTAAGACCATGCAAGGCGCTCAGCTACGTCATCAGCCTTCCGCACCCGGCCGCAAGCCGGTGCCGCGGGGTGCCAGCCGAATGGTGGCCAAAGAGCCGATGTCTGCGCGCCTGCCGAAAGCCAATTTTGGTTTTCTGAAAAGTCTGTTCTGGCCCGTGCTGTTGGTCGCGCTGGGGTTCGGCACTTATGAAGGCGCACAGCGTTTGCTGCCGTACGCCGACCGGCCGATCACCAAGATCGCGGTGCAGGGCGACTTGAGTTACATCAGCCAGCAAGCGGTGCAGCAGCGGATCGCCCCCTACGTGGCGTCGAGCTTCTTCACCATCGACCTGGAGAGCATGCGTACCGAGCTTGAACAGATGCCATGGATTGCCCACGCCGAAGTGCGTCGGGTGTGGCCGGATCAAGTAGTGATTCGCCTGGAAGAACAACTGCCGGTGGCCCGCTGGGGCGATGAGTCGCTGCTGAACAACCAGGGGCAGGCGTTCACCCCGCGTGAACTGGCGAACTATGAACACTTGCCGCAGTTGTTCGGCCCGCAGCGGGCCCAGCAGCAAGTGATGCAGCAATACCAGGTACTGAGCCAGATGCTCAGGCCATTGGGCTTCTCGATTGCACGCCTGGAGTTGCGTGAACGAGGCAGTTGGTTCCTGACCACCGGCGCCGGCAGCGCGGGCCCGGGAATCGAACTGCTGCTGGGACGCGGCAAGCTGGTGGAAAAGATGCGCCGCTTCATTGCCATCTATGACAAGACGCTCAAAGAGCAGATTACGAACATTGCGCGCATCGATCTGCGCTACGCCAACGGCCTCGCTGTTGGCTGGCGGGAACCTGTAGCGCCCACGACAGCCCAACCCGCTGTCGCGAAGAATTAAGAAGAGGCAGGACCCATGGCAAACGTGCAAAGCGGCAAAATGATCGTCGGTCTCGATATCGGCACCTCCAAGGTGGTGGCGCTGGTCGGCGAGGTCTCGGACGACGGCACGCTCGAAATCGTCGGGATCGGTACTCATCCGTCCCGCGGCCTGAAAAAAGGCGTAGTGGTGAACATCGAGTCCACCGTCCAGTCGATCCAGCGCGCGATCGAAGAAGCGCAGCTGATGGCCGGTTGCCGGATCCACTCGGCGTTTGTCGGCGTGGCTGGCAATCACATCCGCAGCCTGAACTCCCACGGCATCGTGGCGATTCGTGATCGCGAAGTCAGCTCCGCCGACCTTGAGCGCGTTCTCGACGCTGCCCAGGCTGTGGCGATCCCGGCTGACCAGCGTGTGCTGCACACCCTGCCGCAGGATTACGTGATCGATAACCAGGAAGGCGTTCGCGAGCCGCTGGGTATGTCCGGCGTGCGTCTGGAAGCCAAGGTTCACGTCGTCACCTGCGCCGTCAACGCCGCACAGAACATTGAAAAATGCGTGCGCCGCTGCGGTCTGGAAATCGACGACATCATTCTCGAGCAGTTGGCCTCGGCCTACTCGGTCCTGACCGACGACGAGAAAGAGCTGGGCGTGTGCCTGGTGGACATCGGCGGCGGCACCACCGACATCGCGATCTTCACCGAAGGCGCGATCCGTCACACCGCGGTGATCCCGATTGCGGGCGATCAGGTGACCAACGACATCGCCATGGCGCTGCGCACCCCGACCCAGTACGCCGAAGAAATCAAGATTCGCTACGCCTGCGCCCTGGCCAAACTGGCCGGTGCCGGCGAAACCATCAAGGTGCCGAGCGTCGGCGACCGTCCACCGCGCGAGCTGTCCCGTCAGGCTCTGGCCGAAGTGGTCGAGCCGCGTTACGACGAGCTGTTCACCCTGATCCAGGCCGAACTGCGTCGCAGTGGCTACGAAGACCTGATCCCGGCCGGCATCGTGCTGACTGGCGGTACGTCGAAGATGGAAGGCGCGGTGGAACTGGCCGAAGAGATCTTCCACATGCCGGTTCGCCTGGGCGTGCCGCATGGCGTCAAGGGCCTGGACGACGTGGTCCGCAACCCGATCTATTCCACTGGCGTTGGCCTGTTGATGTACGGCCTGCAGAAGCAGTCCGACGGGATTTCGTTCTCGGGCATCGGCAGCCGCGACAGCTACAGCAATGACGAACCGAAAGTCGCCTTGCTCGATCGCTTCAAGAGCTGGGTACAAGGCAATTTCTAAAGCTTTACCGCAACACCGCTTCAAACAGCAGTAGGCGAAAAAACTAGAGAATGTAAGGAGAGGGAAAATGTTCGAACTCGTAGACAACATCCCCGCAAGCCCGGTAATTAAAGTTATCGGTGTTGGCGGTGGCGGCGGCAACGCTGTCAATCACATGGTCAAGAGCAACATTGAAGGCGTTGAATTCATCTGCGCCAACACTGATGCCCAAGCGCTGAAAAGCATCGGCGCGCGGACCATCCTGCAACTGGGCACCGGCGTGACCAAAGGTCTTGGCGCCGGCGCCAACCCTGAAGTAGGTCGTCAGGCCGCTCTCGAAGACCGTGAGCGCATTGCCGAAGTCCTGCAGGGCACCAATATGGTGTTCATCACAACCGGCATGGGCGGTGGTACCGGTACCGGTGCTGCGCCGATCATTGCCGAAGTGGCCAAGGAAATGGGGATCCTCACCGTTGCGGTGGTGACCCGTCCGTTCCCGTTCGAAGGTCGCAAGCGTATGCAGATCGCCGACGAAGGCATTCGTCTGCTGTCTGAAAGCGTCGACTCGTTGATCACCATTCCCAACGAGAAGCTGCTGACCATCCTCGGTAAAGACGCAAGCCTGCTGTCGGCTTTCGCCAAGGCCGACGATGTACTGGCCGGTGCCGTTCGCGGTATCTCCGACATCATCAAGCGTCCGGGCATGATCAACGTCGACTTTGCCGACGTGCGTACCGTGATGAGCGAAATGGGCATGGCGATGATGGGCACTGGCTGCGCCAGCGGTCCGAACCGTGCACGTGAGGCCACCGAAGCGGCCATTCGCAACCCGTTGCTCGAAGACGTGAACCTGCAAGGCGCACGCGGCATCCTGGTGAACATCACCGCCGGTCCTGACCTGTCCCTGGGTGAGTACTCCGACGTGGGTAGCATCATCGAAGCCTTCGCTTCCGAGCACGCAATGGTCAAGGTCGGTACCGTTATCGATCCGGACATGCGCGACGAGCTGCACGTGACTGTTGTTGCCACCGGTTTAGGCGCTAAAATCGAGAAGCCTGTAAAGGTCATCGACAATACCGTTCACACCTCGATGGCTTCCCAGCCACAACAACAAGCCCCTGTTCGTCAGGAACAGCCTGCGGTGAATTACCGTGACCTGGATCGTCCGACCGTCATGCGCAACCAGGCTCAGGCCGGTGCTGCGACTGCCGCGAAGATGAACCCGCAAGATGACCTGGACTACCTGGACATCCCGGCTTTCCTGCGTCGTCAGGCCGATTGATGAAATGTATCAGGGGTATTAGGGTGATTGGTGTTCAGCAAAGGTCTGGTCTGCTATCATCGCCAGCCTTTGTTGATACCAGTTCGCAATTTGCGCTGAAGCGGCCCATGCCATGATAAAACAACGCACCCTGAAGAATATTATCCGTGCCACAGGTGTCGGCCTGCACTCCGGGGAGAAGGTCTACCTGACCCTCAAGCCAGCGCCCGTCGACACCGGCATTGTGTTTTGTCGTGCTGACCTCGACCCTGTGGTGCAGATTCCTGCCCGCGCGGAAAACGTTGGCGAAACCACTATGTCGACCACGCTTGTTAGCGGTGACGTCAAAGTGGACACGGTGGAGCACCTGCTCTCGGCCATGGCTGGCCTGGGCATCGATAACGCCTACGTCGAGCTCTCCGCGTCCGAAGTCCCGATCATGGATGGTAGCGCTGGACCCTTCGTATTCCTGATTCAATCGGCCGGCCTGGAAGAACAGGACGCCGCCAAGAAGTTCATCCGGATCCTGCGGGAAGTGACAGTGGAAGACGGCGACAAGCGCGCCACTTTCGTCCCTTTCGAAGGTTTCAAAGTGAGCTTCGAGATCGATTTCGATCACCCGGTTTTCCGTGACCGCACACAAAGTGCAAGCGTGGATTTTTCCAGCACTTCGTTCGTAAAAGAAGTCAGCCGCGCCCGTACCTTTGGTTTCATGAGTGACATCGAGTACCTGCGCAAGCACAACCTCGCACTCGGCGGCAGCGTTGAAAACGCTATTGTGGTCGACGCGGATGGTGTACTGAACGAAGACGGCCTTCGCTATGAAGACGAATTCGTGAAGCACAAGATCCTCGATGCAATTGGTGACCTCTACCTGCTGGGCAATAGCCTGATTGGTGAGTTCAAGGGCTTCAAGTCCGGACATGCATTGAACAACCAGCTGCTGCGCAAGTTGATTGAGCAGACAGATGCTTGGGAAGTCGTGACTTTCGAAGACGCCAGCACTGCACCGATCTCTTACATGCGTCCTGTTGCGGCCGTGTAAGCAAAAAACCTCTCTAGTTTTTAAAGGCTGCCTTCGGGTGGCCTTTTTTTATGGGGGCGGGAAAGTGGTGTTTTGTGGTGTCTGTCATGGCCTCTTCGCGGGCAAGCCTCGCTCCTACAGGACAGCGGCGCATTTAACTTCCACACTCTGTAGGAGCGAGGCTTGCCCGCGAAGAGGCCGGCCGCCACACCGTAGATCTCAGTCTGCTGCAACCACCCGATTGCGCCCACTTTCCTTGGCCTGATACAGCGCCTTGTCTGCCGTATACAACAACTGCTCCAGGCTGATATCGGATGCTGTCGTCCAGGTACTGATACCGATACTGACAGTAATCGGCGACGTATCGCCCCCCACCAACGGCAACTGCTCCACTGCTGCGCGGATGGTGTCGGCAATCTGTTGCGCGCCGGCGCTGTCGGTTTCAGCCAGAATCACCGAAAACTCCTCGCCACCGTAACGGGCGACCAGATCCGCCGGTCGTCGAACATGGGTGCCGATCACTTTGGCCACCCAGCGCAAGGCATCGTCGCCGCCCTGATGGCCATGGCGATCGTTGAACGCCTTGAAGTGATCGACATCGATCATCAGCACCGACAATGGCAGACCGGAACGTTGGGCGCGAAACCATTCATGGTGCAAGGCCTGATCCAGGCTTCGACGGTTGGCCAGACCGGTCAAAGGGTCGGTAGCGGCCAGTTGTGCCAGTTCCTGCTCGGCACTTTGACGCCGACGCAATTCCCGGCAGAGCAACCAGGTCAGCCACAGCAAGCTCACACACAGGGCAATGGTCGCGAAGCTGACCACCACCGCAGTGCGCTTCCAGGCCGCAAAGACTTCATCGCTCGATAGCGCAACGATGACGATCAACGGCAAGTTCCCGACCTTGGAGAAGGTGTACAAGCGCTTGTCCTGGTAGCGGCTGGACATGCTGGTGAAGCTGCCGTTGCCTTCTTTGACGATGCGCTGAAAATTGGGGCGATTACTGAAGTTCTTGCCGATCAGTTCTTCGGCCAGACGTGGTTGATGAGCCAGAAGAGTCCCGTCCTTGCTGATCAGATTGACCGTGCTGTCGCGGCCGATGCTCAAACTGTTGAACAACTGATCGAAGTAACTCAACCGCATGGCGGCTTCGGCCACGCCCAGGAATTCACCCTGGGGGCCGTTCACCCGGCGGCTGAAACTGATACGCCAATCCTGTTCGGGCGACCGGGCTCTGAAAGGCGGGCTGATGAACATGCCCGGGTCCGGGTTGTTCACGTGAGACTGGAAGTATTCGCGATCGGCATAGTTGCCCTGCCTGGGCTCCACCGAGGCCGAGTCGGCGATCACGTCGCCCTTGTTGTCGAGCAACAAAATGTTGCCCTTGTACGGCGCGGCGGTGGCGCGGTCGAAATAGGCCAGATGGCGAATGGCTGGAGAAACGCTCTTGAGGTCTTCTCGCTGGGAGGCTGCGATCAAACCCAGCAGGGACACATCATAGAGTTCGACATTGCGCAGCACGTCGGCGTCGATCAATTGCACGATATTGTTGGCGGCGCGAGCAGCGGACAATTCGGCATTGGCGCGTTCACGGATCAGCAGAAAGGTCACGATGCTGAATATCGCAATCACCAACAACACACTGCCGAGAACCAGAAGCCGCTCCGATCGTGTCGAACGGATCGGATGTTGAGATTTCGCACTGCTCACACTCATGGTTCTGACTTCTGCAAATAAGGCGTTAAAGAGTTCTTTTACAAGAATCGGGCAGAGTCCCAGAAACCAGTCGCGTTCAGAGGCGACTATATAAATCCCGAATAAAAAAAAGGCCAGCAAAACATGCTGGCCTTTTGCTAATTGGAGCTTAGAAGACATTCAGGGGGTAGTCGATAATTACGCGGTGTTGGTGTGGTTTGGTATTTCTGTGGCGAGGTGGCTTGCCCCCGTTGGGCTGCGAAGCGGCCCCTGAACCGCGTGAGACCCCGCCTCAGTCCGTGGTTGCCATCGCCTGCAGCGGTGCGGGCTTAGGCCGATGGAATAGCCGCTCGAGCCACAAGTATATGACCGGCGTGGTGAACAGCGTCAGCGCCTGGCTCACCAGCAAACCGCCGACTACTGCGATGCCCAATGGCTGGCGCAGTTCGGCGCCGGTGCCATAGCCGAGCATCAACGGCAGGGCGCCGAGCAAGGCGGCGAGGGTGGTCATGATGATCGGCCGGAACCGCGTCATACACGCCTCATAGATCGCCTCTTCCGGCGGCAGGCCTCGGTTGCGTTGGGCTTCCAGCGCGAAGTCGATCATCAGGATGCCGTTTTTCTTGACGATGCCGATCAGCAACACCAGCCCGATCAGCGCCATGATCGAAAAGTCCTGGCCGCAGATCCACAGCATGATCACCGCCCCGAGCCCCGCCGAGGGCAGCGTCGAAATGATGGTCAGCGGGTGCACGAAGCTTTCATACAGAACGCCAAGAATGATGTACACCGCCACCAGCGCCGCCAGAATCAGCCACGGCTGGCTGGCCAGCGAACTCTGGAATGCCTGGGCTGCGCCCTGGAAATTACCGCTGATGGCCACCGGCATGCCGATGTCGGTCTTGGCTTGGTTGAGCATGATCACCGCATCGCCCAACGCGACGCCGGGTGCCAGGTTGAACGACAGGTTGGCCGCCGGGAACATCCCGTCGTGAGCGATGGACAACGGGCCGATGGTTGGCGCATCGAATTTAGCCAGGGCCGACAGCGGCACCATTTCCCCGCTCAGCGGCGAGCGCAGATAGAAATAGTTGAGGCTTTCGGCCTTGCCGCGCTGTTTGGTGTCCAGTTCCAGAATCACGTTGTATTGGTTGGTCTGGGTCTGGAACTCGTTGATCTGCCGCTGACCGAAGGCGTCGTACAGCGCTTCATCAACATCGCTGGCGGTCAGGCCGAAACGCGCCGCTGCACTGCGGTCGATGCTGATGTGGGTGATGCTGCCGCCCAGTTGCAGGTCGTTGGAAATATCGCGGAACGCCGGGTTGCCGCGCAGTTTTTCCGTCAGGCGCTGGGTCCAGGTGCTCAGGAGTGCCCCGTCGTTGCTCTTGAGCACGTATTGGTACTGCGCGCGGCTCGGGCCGGCGCTGAGGTTGATGTCTTGCCCGGCACGCAGGTACAGCACGATGCCCGGGACTTTCATCAGCTGCGGGCGAATCCGGTCGATGAATTGGCTGGCCGACACGTCTCGGTCGCCGCGTTTTTTCAGCGAAATCCAGAAGCGGCCGTTGGCGATGGTCTGGTTGCTGCCCGCAACGCCGACCGAGTGTGAGAACGTCTCGACAGCGGGGTCGGCGGCGACGATTTCGGCCATTGCCAAGTGTTTTTTCACCATGTCGCCGTAGGAAATGTCCGCTGCTGCTTCGGTGGTGCCGAAAACGAAACCGGTGTCTTGTACCGGGAAGAAGCCTTTAGGGATAAATATGTAACCGGCGACGGCCAGCCCCAGCGATAGACCGAATACACCGATCATCAATTTCTGATGGGCGAGGGCGCGGCGCAGGCCTTTCTCATACAGCGCCAGCAAGCGCTCGCCGAAGCCCGATTGGCTGTGTTCCGGCGCACGCATGAATAGCGCGGCCAACGTCGGTGCGAGCGTCAGGGACACCACCACAGAAATCATGATGGTCGAGGTGGCGGTCAGAGCGAACTCCTTGAACAACCGCCCGACCACGCCGCCCATGAACAGCAGCGGAATGAACGCCGCCACCAGCGAGAAACTGATCGAGACCACGGTAAAACCGATCTCGCCGGCGCCCTTGATGGCCGCCTCGCGCATGCCGTCGCCGGCTTCCAGGTGACGGTGAATGTTTTCCACCACCACAATCGCATCGTCCACCACAAACCCGACGGACACCACGATCGCCACCAGCGTCAGGTTATTCAGGCTGAAACCCATGATGTACATCAGGGCAAAACTGGCGATCAGCGACACACCGAGCACCGACGCCACGATCAGGGTCGCCGACAACTGCCGCAGGAACAGTGCCATCACCGCTACCACCAGCAGGATCGCGATCAGCAGGGTGACTTCCACCTCATGCAGCGAAGCGCGGATGGTCTGGGTGCGGTCGATCAACACCTTGACCTGCACCGATGCCGGCAGCATGGCCTCCAGCGTCGGCAGGGCCGCTTGAATACGGTCGACGGTCGCGACGATGTTGGCCCCCGGTTGCCGGAAAATCACCAGGTTCACCCCCGGTTGACCGTCAGCCCAGGCCTGGATGTAGGCGTCTTCCGAACCGTTGACGACTTTGGCCACATCCTTGAGATGAACCGGTGCGCCGTCCTTGTAGGAAACAATCAACTGACCGTATTCCTCGGGGTGGAACAATTGGTCGTTGGTGGACAAGGTCGAAATGCTCGACTCGCCATACAACGCACCTTTGGCCAGGTTGAGGCTGGTCTGCTGGATCGCCAGGCGGATGTCTGCCAGGGTCAGGCCGATGGCGGCGAGTTTGTCCGCCGAGGCCTGCACGCGGATCGCCGGACGTTGCTGACCGGTGATGTTGATATTGCCTACGCCGTCGATCTGGCTGATCTGACGGGCGAGCAGGGTTTCCACCAGGTCACTGACTTCGGTGCCGGGCATTTGCGGCGAGTTGATGCTGAGGATCAGCACCGGGCTGTCGGCCGGATTGACCTTCCTCCAGTTCGGCAGGTTCGGCATGTCTTTGGGCAGTTTGCCGGCGGCGGTGTTGATCGCGGCCTGGACTTCCTGCGCGGCGGTGTCGATGCTTTTGTCGAGGGTGAATTGCAGGGTCAGAATGGTCGAGCCCAGGGCGCTGCTCGAGGTCATCTGGGTCACGCCGGGGATGGCGCTGAATTGCACTTCAAGCGGCGTAGCCACCGACGAGGCCATGGTTTCGGGGTTGGCGCCAGGCAGTTGCGCGGCCACCTGGATGGTCGGGAATTCTGCTTCCGGCAGTGGCGCAATCGACAGTCGCGGAAAGGCGATTACCCCCAGCAACACCAAGGCAAAGGTCAGCAGGACCGTCGCCACCGGATGATCGATGCACCACGCGGAAATCGAGCCATGGCCCTTCATGGTTTCGGCTCCGATTGCACCACTTGCGGTGGGTCGGTCACTACCTGCACGGTCGAGCCAGGTTTGAGCCGCGACTGGCCATCGCTGACCAGCACATCGCCCGGTTTCACGCCTTTGATGAGGTCCTGGCCGCTGCCTTGATAAACGATCTGCACCTGAACGGCTTCGACCTTGTCGCCGTTGACCCGGTAGACGAAATGTTGATCGAGGCCACGTTGTACGACGGTGGGTGGCACCACCAATGCATTTTTATCCAGTGCTGTCTGAATCTTTACCGTTACCAGCAGGCCCGGCCAGAGTTTCTGTGCGGGGTTGGCGAACTCGGCCTTGGCGCGGATGGTGCCGGTATTGGCGTTGATCTGGTTGTCGATCAGGGTCAGGCGGCCTTCGCCTAGCAGGTTGCCGGTTTCGCCGTCGGTGTCGGCACCGATGTAAGCCTTGACCGGCGTGTGCTGGGGATCGTTGATCAGGCCTTGCAGGGTCGGCAACAGGTGTTGCGGCAGGGAAAATTCCACGGCGATCGGGTCGATCTGGGTCACCGTGAACAAGCCTTGGGTGTCGGTCATGCGCAGGAAGTTGCCTTCATCCACTGTGCGAATACCGACGCGACCGGTGACCGGGGAGCGAATCTGTGTGTAAGAAAGCTGCACCAGAGCGGCATCGATCGATGCCTGATTGCCTTGGGCGGTGGCTTTGAGTTGGTTGACCAGGGCTTGTTGCTGGTCATAGGTCTGCTTGGACACGCCGTCGTCGACGCTCAGCAGTTTGTAACGTTTGAGGTTGACCTGCGCCACTTGCAGTTGCGCCTGGCTTTCGCCCAGTTGCGCCCGGGCCTGGTCGAGGCTGGCGCGGATCGAGCGGTCGTCGATGGTGGCCAGCAGATCACCTTTGTTCACCAGTTGGCCTTCCTTGACCAGCAGTTTGGTGAGGATGCCGTCGATCTGCGGGCGCACGACCACGCTGTGCAGCGAAAGCACCGAGCCAATGCCGCTGATGTAGCGGGGCACGTCTTTTTCGGCGACGCTGACCACTCGTACGGGAATGGCGGTGGAGGGGGCCAGTTTGGTCGTGGCGGGTTTGGCGGCGTACCACACGCCCAGCGCTGCCAGGGTGATCAGAAGGGCGGCGAACAGGGCGTTTTTTTTATGAATTCGCATGCGAGTGGGGCGCCGGGCAGAGTGGTCGGAGTGTTGTCAGGCTTATACCTTCCTTTATAAACCTGTTCGCCCGTCAGGAGAGTGACTGGTAACTGACGGCGCTGTCAGTTTGGACCTCTTTGGATTGATGCTGATTCCCCGTGATCAAAAGATCGCAGCCTCGTTTCACTCGACAGCTCCTACAGTAATCCGTGTCAGACGAAAAATCGGTGTCAGACGTGGGATTGATCGTTCTCACGCTTCCGCATGGGAATGCTGCCAGGGACGCTCCGTGTTCCGCTTTGAATGTTTAACGGATGTGTCAAAACATGGAACTTTCCCACGCATTTTTCAGGTTGTCGGTCGGACGCGGGCCCAATAACCTTTGGCTGTCGCTGACAACTCAGCGATCGGGTGTGAGAAGCCCGGCAACTTATGGTCATCCAGTGTCTGTACACGCATAATCGCCGCCAGTTAATTAGCTGCCTGCAAATGCGTTATGGCGGCTGTGTGCGGGCGGACTTCGGTCCGACCGGGTGTCCATAACCGGTCTTCTCACCTCGCACATAGCTGCCACCTCTTTGCCGTGTGAGAAGCGGCAAGTGGAGGCTCCAACGCTGGAGAAATTTTTCAATGGACAAGTTAATCCCCGACCCACCCTTCAACACCACCACCCCCAACGCCGAAGCCTCGCGCACCGAAGAATTACTCAAAGACCGCGAAGCCATAAAACGCGCCCTCGATTACTACCTCGATCCCCCGGCGCCATACACCGAAAAAAAACGTCGTCCCAGCACCCTGTTCATGGTCGTCCCGGGTGCCGATACCGAAAGCCTGCTGGCCCACGCCTGTGAATCGTTGGCCTCAGCAAGTGTCCTGGCCAGCGATTTCGCCAACAACCTGACCGGCCCGCAGCGCCATACGGCGATGGCGATTCAGCAGGTCATCATGCTGGCGGAGTTGGTAGTGAATCGGGCGCTGGATAACGTCGATCCGGCGTAGACACACCGCAAACAATGTGGGAGCGGGCTTGCTCGCGAAGACGGCGGTACATCCAACATCACCGTGACGGACACACCGATTTCGCGAGCAAGCCCGCTCCCACAGGATTTGTGTGTCATACACAGATTTTGTATCGCTGCCCTTGTGGGAGCGGGCTTGCTCGCGAAAGCGGCAGGTCGGTCAGCACAAAACCCGACGGACTCACTTGCGGCGTGAAGCTTGCGGCTCCCGACACAGGTATACTGCCGCCTTTCGCGGCTCGCCTACCGGGCCCGACTCTTTAAGCATCACCCGGAGCTTTCATGACTTCCCCGACACAACCGCCGGTTGCCGACGCTTTGAGCGACGACCAGGCAGACCTGCCAGCCAGCGTCGACTCCAGCGCAGACAGCGAAACCAAAGCGGCGATTCCAGCGTTCAAGTTTCCGTTCAAACCAGGTGAATTGGCTGCGGCGAAGAATGCCAGCCAGCCTTGGTACAAGAATGGCGCGAAGAATGGCCATACCAAGACTCCCGGCGCAGCACCTCCCGGCACGCGTCGTTCGATGGGTAAACGCTGATAGTCAGGCATTTTGTTGGCGGGTAACTATTCCTCCCGCCAATGAGACAGTTCCCACAAGGACGCGCGATTACTCCTCTAGGAAAGACGGTTGTCATTCATCAAGAATTCATGCCCTGTGAATTTTTGATGAAGGTCGCCAGATGTCTCTGCTGAAAACCCTGTCCCTGCTCACTCTGGTGGTCCTGACCACCGGCTGCGTGTCCTCTGCGGTCGATCCGCAGATCCGCTTCGGGGTCGAAGCCCTGGTTCCACCGTTCGAGAGCCGTAACGACAAAGGTGAGCTGGTCGGATTGAACATCGAGTTGGGCAACGCACTGTGTGCTGAGCTCGAATCCCGCTGTGTCTGGATCGATCAGGATTACGCGACTAACCTCCATGCCCTTGAAGCCGGCCGCTTCGACGTGATCATGCCGATGACGGCTACACAGGCACGGCGCGAGCGGGTCGATTTCACCGACAATCTTTATCCCCTGAGCAGCCGTCTGGTAGCGCGCAAAGGCGCGACGTTGCAACCGGATGTGCAATCGCTCAAAGGCAAGCGTATCGGCGTCCTGGCGGGCACCAGTCGTGAAGCGTTCGCCAAGGCGCGTTGGGCGGACGCAGGCGTAACGGTGCGCAGTTTTCAATTCAACGATCAGTTGATTGCCAGTCTTCTGGCGGGCGAGATCGATGCCACCCTGCAAGACTCCATCGAAATCACTCAAGCCTTGCTAAGCCAACCTCAAGGACAGGCGTTCGACTTCGCCGGTCCTGCCCTCAACGATCCGATGCTGGGCAATGGTGTGGCGATGGCTGTGCGCAAAAGCGACACCCGCTTGCGCGATAACCTGAATGCGGCCCTTGAGCGTCTCAAGCAAAATGGCCAGTACCAAGCGATAACCGAGCGCTACTTGCCGCCAGCAGTACCCGATTCACCACGTTACTTTCCGAATGAAGAAGGCTTGCCATTTTCCGATGCGGTACAGGCCGGTGAGACCCTTTATCTTTCCGGGATGCTCGGTCTGGATGCTGATGGCCAACTGGTCAAGGGCGGGATTGGCCCGCAAATGACCCAGGCCATGGAGAACCTGCGCACCGAACTGCAACGTCGAGGCTCATCCCTCGCTCATGTGGCCAAATGCACGGTCATACTTGCCGATATCAAAGACTTCGATGCCATGAATGCGGTTTACCGCCGGACTTTCCCAGCCGATCGCCTACCTGCCCGGACAACGTTCGCGGCTAAAAAACTGCTGGCGAATGCTCGGGTGGAAGTCGAATGCCTTGCGGTTGCTGCTCGCTGACTCACCATCAGACAAGCCACTGTGCAACTAAAGTTGTGCAGTGGTTGGGTGTTTCAGGCTGCCCGCAACGAAATAAACGCATAGCTAACCGGTGTGTCGGTTGCCACCTGTGCGCCCGCCGCCTGCACTTGCCCGGCAATATCCTCACCCGACACGTGAAACAGCCAATCACTGCTCGACTCTAGCTGCGATTGCGCTGAAATCTGATCGATAACCGTGGCAAACGCGTTCATATCCGGCAAATAAGCGGTAAATCCATCGCCCTTCAACGCTGTCGTCCGAATCCCCAATAATGCGCAAATCGCCTCCTTGGTCTGAATCTCATCGCGATCGGCCTGACGGGAGCGCTGAATTAATCCTGCCAGTTCCTGATCCACTAGCTCACCCCCGATGATCAAATCCGGCCCTGTTACCCAGGACTCGGGCGGGCATTCCTTGATAGATGGGTTGAGCGGGATGTGCGGGTTGATTTCCATCGGATAGATGCGGCACACCAGCGGTCGGCGTTCGTAGATGCGGCAGAGGTTGTCTTCGTCAAGATTCCGGCAGGGGCCGACGTTGTACGCGGCAAAGGTGATCGCCACATGGGCCTTGCTGGCGCCGCTTCGAACCACCACCGAACGGCGTTCGGCATGTTCGCGCTGCTGCATGGGCAGGCCCAGGCCATTGGCGAGGAAGGCCTCCACCAGCACGATCACCTGACCGCCATCGGCCGCCCACATCCGGGCTTCGGCCAGTGTCAGGGGTACATGGTGGTCGTTGCAGCATTTGCCACAACCTACGCAGGAAAACGTTGTATTCATTGAACGGCCAGTCACCTGTGAGGGCATGAAATGGCGACAAAAAGCCACCGCAAGGGCCTGTGCCGAAGCAAGTTATGCGCCAGTCACTGCGCTTTTGCTGTTGGGCGGATGGAGTCCCACTCGGTCACGTAGGCGGTTTTGCTTTTCTTGTTGTAGAGGCACAGCTCGGTGCCTTGCTGGCCTTTCATGTGTTTTTGCGGGTACTGGCCTTGCAGCAGGAGCGCGGTATAACCGACCCGATCATCGAACTGCGCGGCGTTGCCGATGGGTTTGACGTTCTTCAGGCCGCTGGCCTTGGTGCAACTGGCGAGCACGGCTTTGTCGTAGGCGGCCCAGGCTTCGGGGGTGGATGCGTGGGCTTGGGTGGCGAGGGCGGTGAGGCAGAGGAAGGTCAGGGTGGTGGCTTTCATGGTTTGGGCATCCTTGGCGTGTAGTGGCCGAGGTCAGGAGTATGCCTGATGGATCGATGTTGGTTGTGCCGGCCTCTTCGCGAGCAAGCCCGCTCCCACAGTTGATTTGTGTCGTACACCGAATCTGTGAACGACGACGAACCACTGTGGGAGCGGGCTTGCTCGCGAAAGCGGTGTGTCAGACAGGCACGGGTTCCCGGCGGACCACATACATCCCGGCACTTTCATACAAACGCTGGGCCCGAAGGTTGTTTTCCAGCACCTTCAGATCCACAAAGCCTTCGCGACGTTGCTGAAACACCTTGAAAGCATTGAGCAGCAGCGCACGGCCAAGTCCGAGGCCTTGAGCGCGCGGATGCACCACCAGGCTCTTGATGTAGGCACTGGTCCAGCACTGGGCAACGCCGACGATTCCTTCGGCATCGAACGCGATGAAGCACAGGGACGGATCGTATTCGGGATCGGTTTCGAAACGCTGTTGCCAGACTTCCAGCGCCGGTACGCGACCGCCACCTTCTCGATAGCCGAGGTCCATCAAGTGATGGACGGCTTCGGCGAGTTCAGGACGGTACTCGGTCAACTCAATGCCATTTGGCCAAGTGCAAGGCGGCACATCCTCAGCGAGGTTGCGCCGCATCAGAAAACAAAAGTCCTCGGCCACCACTCAATGACCTTGTTCGGCGACGGCCCTGGCCGCCGCGATCAGGCATTTGGTCAATTCCGGCGAGGAGAATTTGGTCAGCACGGCGTTGGCCCCGGCCAGTCGAGCCTTCTCGCTGTTCATCGCGCTGTCCAGCGAGGTGTGCAGCAACACATAGAGGTGCGAGAAGTCCGGCGTTTCGCGCAATGTGCGGGTGAGGGCATAGCCGTCCATTTCCGACATTTCGATATCGGAAACGATCAGGTTGATCTGCTGGGCGGTGCCTTGCAGGTCCAGCAGGCAGTCGATGGCTTCCTTGGCGCTGCGAGCGGTGTGGCATTGCAGGCCGAGGTTGCGCAGGGTGTGTACCGATTGTTGCAGGGCGACCTGGCTGTCATCGACCACCAGGATTCGCGCGTTGCCGAGGACTTCGGCGTCTTCCATGCTCAGTTCGGTGGGGGCCGTTTCGATCTGCGCCGGAGCGATGCCGTGGATGACCTTTTCGATGTCCAGCACTTGCACCAGCGTGCCGTCGACGGAGGTCACGCCGGTGATGTACGAGCGCACGCCACCGGAGCCGAAGGGCGGTGGACGGATGTCGGTGGTCAGGCAATGGACGATCTTGCTCACCGCCTGAACGTGCAGGCCCTGCTTGGAGCGGCTGACGTCGGTGACGATCAGGCAGCCACCGTTCGGGTCTTCCAGTGGTCGCTCGCCGATGGCGCGGCTCAGGTCGATCACCGACAACGATGCGCCGCGCAGGGTGGCGATGCCTTTGACGTGGGGGTGCGACTCCGGCAGCTTGGTCAGCGGTGGGCAGGGGATGATTTCGCTGACTTTCAGCAGGTTGATCGCCATCAGCTTGCCGCTGCGCAAGGTAAACAGCAGAAGCGAAAGTGAATCTGCGCGGGCTTTGTTGGAAGACATAAAAACCTTCTGTGGAAAAAGGTGATGGGCGATTGTGAAGATCGCCAACAGCTATCGATGCCGGGTTATCGACTTGTTGGGGGTAGGCTTTAGGCATATTCCCCAGCATAACGACCAACGCGACCTTTGTAGCAGCTGCCGAAGGCTGCGTTCGACTGCGAAGCAGTCGTAAACCTGCGCAGGCGATATATCCAGGTACAACGTGGTGACCGGTTTGGCGAGGACTTCGTCCTCGAACGCAGCCTTCGGCAGCTGCTACAAAGCATCGCGTTACTTCATACCCAACCGCTTGGCCATCCGTCCAAGGTTCGCCCGATCCAGCCCCAGCTCCCGCGCCGCGCTGGCCCAGTTGTTCTGGTGCCGTTCCAGGCAAGCGCTGATCAGTTGGCGCTGATAATGCTCGGTGGCCTCACGCAAATCCCCTGCAATTAATGCCGCCGCCGGTGCCGCAACCACCGGTTCTGGCGCAGGTTCAACGCTGCCATTGGGCAAGTCCAGATCCGCCGCACTCAAACTGAGAATCTTCGGCCGTTGCTTGCAGTTACCCAACGCCTTCAATGCACTGCGACCAATCAAATGCTCCAGCTCTCGCACGTTCCCCGGCCAGTCATACGCCAACAATGCCGCTTGCGCATCACTGGTCAGGCGCAGGCTGTTGAGGCCCATGCGTGAGCGGTTTTGTTCCAGGAAGTAGCCGCTGAGCAGCAGCACATCCCGACCGCGATCGCGCAGTGCGGGCACCAGCAGCGGGTAAACGCTCAAGCGATGATAGAAGTCGGCACGGTAGCGACCGCTGCGCACTTCTTCAGCCAGGTCACGGTTGGTCGCGGCGATCAATCGCACGTCGACCTGATGTTCCTGGTCCGACCCCAAACGCTGCAATTGCCCGCTCTGCAGCACTCGCAGCAATTTGGCCTGAACCGTCAGCGACAGTTCGCCCACTTCATCGAGAAACAGCGTGCCGCCATTGGCCAGCTCGAACTTGCCGCGCCGATCATTCGTCGCGCCGGTGAAAGCCCCGCGCACATGGCCGAACAATTCGCTCTCCACCAGCGTATCTGGCAGGGCGGCGCAATTGAGGCTGATGATCGGTTTGTCGGCCCGTGGGGACGCCGCGTGGATGGCTTGGGCCACCAGCTCTTTGCCGACTCCGGTTTCGCCGGTGATCAGCACCGTCAGGTCGCTGCCGCCCACCAGGCTGATCTCTTCCACCAGTCGTTTGTAAGTCTTGCTCTGGCCGATCATTTCGCGGTTCTGCTGGCCGCTGGCCTGACGGTAAACCTCGGCGCGCTGATGTTCGTCCTCAACGCGATTGGCCAGCCGCTCGATGCGCTCGGCGGCGTTGACCGTGGCGGCGGCGAGGCTGGCGAAGGCTTGCAGGGCGTCCAGTTCGATCGGTTCGAAACGTTCAGGGTCGAGCGCGTCGAGGGTCAGCAAACCCCACGGACGCTCGTCGATAAACAGCGGGCAGCCCATGCAGTCGTGGACCTCCAGATGTTCGTGAAGACCATCGACCAGACCGTCATAAGGGTCGGGCAAATCGCTGTCGGCGGCGAAACGAGTCGGGCCGGGGCTGCTGAGCAGCGCTTCGAAACGCGGGTGTTCGCTGACTTTGAAACGTCGGCCGAGGGTGTCGGTGCTCAACCCGTCCACCGCCAGCGGCACCAGCCATTCGCCGTCCAGTCGCAGCAGGGCCGCGGCGTCGCACGGGAGCAGGGCGCGCATGGCTTCGAGCAAGCGTCGGTAGCGCTCGCCTTCGGGCAGTTCGCGGGACAGGTCGGAGACCAGAGGCAGCAGGGTCGTGAGCAATAATTTTGCAGTCATAATGACTCCGTGTAGTCGGTGTGACTATAAAGCGTCGCGTGTCGATATGACTACTGTGTTTTTAACTTACTGATTTATAAGGTTTTAATTGTTGGCATGGAAACTGATACGTAAAGGTTATTCATATAAAGCCCAGGGGTTGCTCTTATGCTTAGCGTTCAAGATCGTGCCATCATCAAGTCCACCGTTCCGTTGCTGGAAAGCGGCGGCGAAGCGTTGATCACTCACTTCTATCGCATGATGCTCTCCGAATACCCGGAAGTCCGCCCGCTGTTCAACCAGGCCCACCAGGCCAGTGGCGATCAGCCTCGCGCCCTGGCCAACGGTGTATTGATGTATGCGCGGCACATCGATCAGCTCGATCAGTTGGGCGACCTGGTGGCCAAGATCATCAACAAGCACGTGGCCCTGCAGATCCTCCCGGAGCATTACCCGATTGTGGGCAGCTGCCTGTTGCGAGCGATCTCCGAAGTGCTGGGCGAAGAGATTGCCACTCCGGAAGTGATGAGTGCCTGGGGCGCGGCCTACAATCAACTGGCTGATATTCTGATCGGTGCCGAAGCCAGCATTTACGACCAGAAAGAGCAGGCTCCGGGCGGCTGGCGCGGTGCGCGGGAATTCGTCGTGGCGGGCAAGGTCGAGGAAAGCGCGGAAATCATTTCTTTCTACTTCGAACCGGCGGACAAGGGTCCGATTCTCGCGGCAGAGCCTGGCCAGTACATCGGCATGAAACTGATCCTCGATGGCGAAGAAATTCGACGTAACTATTCGCTGTCGGCGCTGGCCAACAAGGGCCAGTACCGCATCAGCGTCAAGCGCGAAACCGGCGGCCGCGCTTCCAACCATTTGCACGATCAACTGCACGTCGGCGCAAGCATCATGCTGTTCCCGCCAGCGGGGGATTTCACCCTGACCGCCAGCGACAAACCGTTGGTGCTGATCAGTGGCGGCGTCGGCATCACCCCGACGCTGGCGATGCTCGAAGCGGCGCTGGCGACCGAGCGGCCGGTGCACTTCATTCACTGCGCGCGTAACGGTAGCGTGCATGCTTTCCGTGACTGGATCGATGGCCTGGCCGAGCGTCATCCGCAGCTCAAGCGTTTTTATTGCTATGCCGAAGACGATGGGATCAGCCCGGCAGCGGACAAGGTTGGCCTGTTGAGCCAGGAGCAACTTGGCGCGTGGTTGCCAAAAGAACGCGATGTGGATGCGTACTTCCTGGGGCCTAAAGGCTTCATGGCGGCGATCAAGCGTCACCTCAAGGCTTTGGGTGTGCCAGAGCAGCAGAGCCGTTACGAGTTCTTCGGGCCGGCTGCCGCGCTGGAATAACTCTCTGGGCGGTTCCTGAGGGCCGGGTCGGTGTTTCGCTAGTTTGCGAAGCACCGACCCGGCCTTTTTTGCATTTGGCTAGCACCCGACCAGAGGCCGGGTATAAGGCTGTCTGCCCGATTGACGGATAATACGTAAAAGTCCAGTATGGAAATATAAGTACAAAAAAGTGCTTCCCCGTTTCAGCTTCTTCTGTCTTGCCAAACCAACAACAACCCGCGAGAGAACGAATATGAAGAAATTCCCCCTCATCACCGGTCTGGCCTTGAGCCTGTTGGCGTGCAGTAGCTTGTTCGCCGCCGAGAAAGACCTGCGTATCGGTATCGAAGCGGCTTATCCGCCGTTTGCGTCCAAAACCGACAAAGGCGAGATTGTCGGCTTTGACTACGACATCGGCAATGCGCTGTGCGCGCAGATGAAGGTCAAGTGTGTGTGGGTCGAAGGCGAGTTCGACGGTCTGATTCCTTCCCTGAAAGTGAAGAAAATCGACATGGCGCTGTCGTCCATGACCATCAACGAAGACCGTAAGAAATCGGTGGATTTCACTCACAAGTATTACTTCACCTCATCGCGTCTGGTGATGAAGGACGGCGCAGTGGTGGATGACCAGTACGCCAGCCTCAAGGGCAAGAATATCGGCGTGCAGCGCGCAACCACCACCGACCGTTACGCCACCGAGGTTTTCGAACCCAAGGGCATCAACGTCAAGCGCTACAGCAACAACGAAGAAATCTACATGGACCTGGCAGCCGGTCGTCTCGATGCGATTTTTGCCGACACTATTCCACTGAATGACTTCCTGTCGATGCCGCGTGGCAAGGGCTATGCGTTTGTCGGGCCGGAATTGAAAGACCCGAAATACGTGGGTGAGGGCGCCGGGATTGCCGTGCGCAAGGGCAACACGCAGTTGGTGGCGGATCTGAACAAGGCGATCGACGAGATTCGCGCCAATGGCGAGTATCAGAAGATTTCGCAGAAGTATTTCAAGTCGGATATTTACGGCGATTGATTAATCGCTTTCGCGAGCAAGCCCGCTCCCACAGTTGATCGAGTTCTTCCTGAAGAAATGCGATTGAATGTGGGAGCGGGCTTGCTCGCGAAGGGGCCCTGTCAGACAGCCAAAATCCCAGGGCCTATCCCTTCAATTCCTTCAAATGCTTGTACACCGTCGCCCGCCCCATGTTCAGCACATTGGCCACATAGTTGGAGGCGCTTTTGCCTTTGAAGGCGCCTTCGGCGTGCAGCGCCAGCACCAGTTCGCGTTTGTGGTCGCGGGTCAGCACGTTCAGGCTCAACTGACGCTCGCGTAGCCAGGTGTGCAGAAAGGTGTTGATCCGTTCCTGCCAGTCATCGCGAAACAGTGAGTCCGGTTGCGGGATCAGCTTGGTCGGCGACAGGAACAAATCCAGCGCCGCTTTCGCGTTCTCGAACAGCGAGATATTCAGGTTGATGCACAGCACTGCCAGCGGACGACCCTCGCTGTCGCGCAACACGCTGCTGAGGCTGCGAATCTTCTGGCCGTCCCAGTTGAGCTTTTCGTACGGCCCGATGTTTCGTTCGCTGACGTCTTCGCTGAGCATGTCTTCCAGCGACGAGTCATCGCCGATTTCCCGTTTGGACAGGTTGTTGGCGATGTAATCGACCTTTTGCGTGCGCAGGTCGTGCAGCACCACCTCGGCATGAGGGAAGAACAACGTGGCGATGGCATCGGCAATCGCGCGGAAGTTGTCCATGGACGTAGCGTCCAGGGCCGAGTCTTTTTCAGGTGCGTTCATACAGTGGAACTCCAGGCAGCGTCAGCGCCCCGTTAAAAAGGGGCACTGGAAGTTTGCCGCAATCGTGTGGACACGTCACCTGACGGGCAGGATCAGCTCAAGCGGGCGGGGGAGAGCATCTCGGCGTCCAGGCCGAAACGGGTGAGCTGCTCGGGCAAGGCTTCACCGCGTACCAGTGCAGCGCTGGCCTGGCCCATGGCTGGCGACGTCTGGATGCCGTAGCCGCCTTGCGCCGCGACCCAGAACAGCCCCGGCACCTGCTGATCGAAGCCGGACAGCAAATCCCCGTCGCGCACGAAACTACGCAGGCCGGCCCAGGTGCGGGTCGGGCGGCGAATGGTCAGGGTGGTGGCTTCTTCGATCTGGTAAATGCCCATGGCGATGTCCAGTTCTTCGGGCTGCACGTCGTGCGGTTCCACCGGGTCGGCGTTGGCCGGTGAGCCGAGGAACATGCCGGCGTCAGGCTTCATGTAGAAGGATTCATCGAGGCTGACCAGCATTGGCCAGTCATGGATATCCAGGCCCTCGGGGCCGGCAAAGATAAAAGCTGCGCGGCGCTTGGGTTGCAAACCCATTGGTTTGGCACCGGCCAGCTCGCCAATCTTGTCGGCCCAGGCACCGGCGGCGTTGATGATGATCGGGGCGCTGAAGGTCTGAGTGTTGGTTTGAACCTGCCACTGCCCTTCGACATCCCGGGTCAGGCTCAACACTTCGCTGTCGGTATGCACTTCACCTTTATTGCGCCGGATACCGCGCAGATAGCCCTGATGCAGAGCGTCGGTATCGATGTCGCTGGCGGTCGGGTCGTAGATCGCGCCATGGACTTTTTCCCGACGCAGGATCGGCAGGCGCGCACAGGCTTCGTCGGCGCTGAGCCATTGCATTTGCGGCACCGTGGCTTTGGCGCTCAGGTATTGATTGCTCAGCTCGGCCGGATCGCCGGTGAAGTCGACGGTCATCTCGCCGCGCGGGGTCAGCAGCGGGTGTTCGCAGAAACCGGGCGGCGGTGCGTCGAAGAAGTCGCGGCTGGCCTGGGTCAATGCCCGAACCTGCGGTGTGCCATAGGCAGCGGTGAACAGCGCCGCCGAGCGTCCGGTGGAGTGATAGGCCGGATGGGATTCGCGTTCGAGCACAATCACCCGCCCGTGCTGCGACAGCCAGAAACCGGTGGAAGCGCCGGCAATCCCGCCGCCGATGATGATGAAATCTGCCTGGCTCATGAACGTCTCCTGTGGGGCGCAAATGCCGAAATTGTGGAATTCCCCTGTAGGAGCGAGGCTTGCCCGCGAAGGCGGTGTGTCAGTCTTGGTTTATGTCTACTGACACACCGCCTTCGCGGGCAAGCCTCGCTCCTACGAAGGGCGTGCTCTTAGCGCTGTAGTTGGTAAAGGGCATTGGCCAGTGCGATGTCTTCCAGGCCCAGGCCGATGGAGCGGAAGAACACCGTGCGGTCGTAGTCGGGGCGCTGCACTTTTTCGCTGAGCAAGTCGGGCAGGTCGCCGACAATCGAACGCTTGTCCCAGCCATGCTGCTCACCGGCGATCAGCATTTCGCCGGCCGAGCCCGGAGTGGTTTGACGATAGTCACAGAACACCTGCATGTCATTGAGGCTTTGCGGAGGCACCTCATGGGCGCGTGGGGCGTTGGTGCTGATGGAGGTGATCAGCGCCGGTTTGCTCAAAATTGACGGGTCTATCACCGGGCCGGCGGACGAGGTGCAGAGCATGATCACGTCGGCATCTTGAATCGCGGCTTCGCAACTGTCGACGAGGGTCAGCCGTGGATCGAGGCTTTTAAGCTGTGCCAGCGCTTCGGGATTCTTGCCGTTCAGGCTTGGCGAATAAAGGCTGATGCTTTGCCAGTCCCGCAGGCCCTTGACGTAGTGCAGGTGCGCCTGGGCCACTTTACCGCTGCCGATGATCGCCAGGCGCTGAGCATTCAATGGAGCAAGGGCATCGACCGCCACCGCCGTCGTCGCGGCGGTGCGTGCGGTGGTCAATTCACCGGCCTCGCAGAGCAGCAGCGGCTGACCGGTCTGCATCGACATCAGCAACGTCCAGGCGGTTACGAGCGGGCCTTGCTCGCGCACGATGTAAGGCGACGTCTTGACGCCATAGACCCCGTCTTCGGCCAGCACACCCAGGTAGTTGATGAAGTCCCCGGCACCCTGCGGGAATTCCACCAGCTGTTGTGCCGGCTGCACGGCTTGCCCGGCGGCCAGGTCGCGGAACAGCTTGCGCAGGATCTGCGGCACGTCAACGTGTGCCAGCAGTTCGCGGGCTTGAGGTTGGGTGATTACATAAGGCGTGCTGGGCATGGTCGGCTCCGGGCGCTGGAAGTAAACTAATTTGTCCATTATGGACTTTTAGTTATCTCTAGCAAGTCCTGTTGAAAAAGCCGGACGAAAAAAAAGCGCAGTCCGTTGCCGGCTGCGCCCCTTTCTGAAAGGCCCGAGTTACGGGCGCTTGCGCTCAACCGCCCGCAGCAGATGCGTCGGTGGCGTTTCACAACTGATCTTGCGACCCAGCAACGCCTCGATGGACGGTAGCTGGTAGGAGTCGTCTTCACCGGCAAAACTGATGGACACGCCATCCGCGCCGGCACGGCCGGTACGACCGATGCGGTGCACGTAGTCGTCCGGGACTTCCGGCAGGGTGAAGTTGATCACGTGGCTGATGCCGTCGATGTGAATGCCGCGACCGGCCACATCGGTGGCCACCAGCACGCGGATCTTGCCTTCGCGGAAACCTTCCAGGGTCTTGATGCGCTTGTGCTGTGGCACATCGCCAGACAGCTGCGCCGCGTTGACGCCATCGCGCACCAGGCGTTCTTCGATGCGCCGCACTTCGTCCTTGCGGTTGGCGAAGACCATTACCCGTTCCCAGCCGTTATCGTTGACCAGGTTGTAGAGCAATTTGTATTTGTCGGCACCGGCCACCGCGTAGATGTGTTGCTCGACGTTTTCGCTGGCCACGTTCTGCGCTTCGATCTCGACGATCGACGGGTCGGTGGTCCATTGCTTGGCGAGGTTCATCACGTCTTCGGTGAAGGTCGCGGAGAACAGCAGCGTCTGGCGCTCGTTCTTCGGCGGAGTCTGGCGAATGATCTGACGCACTTGTGGGATGAAACCCATGTCGAGCATCCGGTCGGCTTCGTCCAGTACCATGACTTCGACCATGTCCAGGTGCACGTCGCCACGCTGGTTGAAATCGAGCAAACGGCCCGGAGTGGCCACGAGGATGTCGCAGTGACGGGCTTCGAGGTGCTTGAGTTGCTTGTCGAAGTCCATGCCACCGACAAACGTCATGACGTTGAGGCCGGTGTACTTGGTGAGGTCGGCTGCGTCCTTGGCGATCTGCACCACCAGTTCCCGGGTCGGGGCGATGATCAGTGCTCGCGGTTCACCCATGTAGCGCTCTTTGGGCGGCGGGGTTTGCAGCAGCTGAGTGATGATCGAAATCAGGAAGGCAGCGGTTTTGCCGGTGCCGGTCTGGGCACGACCGATGGCGTCTTTGCCCGCGAGGGTGAAGCCGAGCACCTGCGCCTGGATCGGCGTGCAATACGGAAAGCCCAGGTCCTGAATGGCGTGCATCAGTTCGGGGGCGAGTTTGAAATCGTGGAAGCGGGTTTTGCCTTCCTGGGGTTCGACGACGAAGTCTTCGAGTTTCCAGGGAATAACCGGCGCTTTTGGCTTGGGTTCGCGACGCGGTTTTGCCGGTTTCGGGGCTTCGCTGCGCGGCTGCTCAGAGGCGATGGGCTCGGCTGCGGGGGCGGTCGGTGTGGTCACCGGCTCGTGCTTCGGTGCCGCTACGGTTGCGGTCCGGCCAGGCTGATTACCGTCGGTGCGGTGGCTGGGAGTATGAGAAGGAGCGCTGGAGACTGGCGCGAGCTGCTCAGTCTCGCTTTTACCGAACATTTTCTTGAGTGCTTTGAGCACGGTCATCTCATCAATTGGTTAAGGAATATACGCCGGCCAGTGTAATGCAAGAATCGGGCGCGGCGTAGTGGGATGGATCAATGGGTAGCTTTTAACGCAAACGCTCGGCGAGCCAGACGCCGATGTCACGAATTTCTTCAGGTAACACTTCGTGGCCCATTGGGTATTCCTGCCATGTCACGGTGACACCACGCTGCTTCAAATACTCATAGGCGGTTCGGCCCATGGAGTTTTGCACAACGTCATCGTACTGGCCGTGCAATGACAGCACCGGAATGCGCTGCTGGCTGGCGGAAAGCTCCAGTTCATCACTGAAGGTCGGCGCATAAGTCGAGAGGGCAAGTACGCCACCCAGCGGTCCCTGCCATTTCAGAAAGGCTGTGTGCAATACCACGGCGCCACCTTGGGAAAAACCGGCGAGAAAGATGCGCGAGGCGTCTATTCCGCTGGCCTTCTGCTCTTCGATCAAATCAAAGACCCGTTGCGCGGATGCCTCCAGCTGCTCGCGGCTGATCGCGCGCGCCGGGCTCATTGCCAATATGTCGTACCAGCTTGGCATCTCATAGCCGCCATTAATGGTGACGGCGCGAGTCGGTGCCTGGGGCAAAACGAAACGGGTGCTGAGCAGGTTTTCCTGTAGTGCCTCGGCTACCGGCAAAAAGTCGTAGCGGTCGGCACCCAGCCCGTGAAGCCAGATTACGCAGGCGTCTGCGGGCTTGACGGGTTGAAGAATCAGGGGCTCGGTCATGTCTGCTCCATTGTTGTGCGTGCGCTCTCATTAAGTGCGAGGTTCGAGTGCGCAATGGGTTGATCAGTTAAGAAGATGTCGCAAGGTTGAAAGTTTTGCTATTGATCTTGCGCTGAATCGCTTTAGCGAGCGGTCTGGTACGGGCTTTGCTATGGGGAAGCCTGTGCAACCAATCTCATGCCTTGCGGTAACACTATCAGTGTATGGCTGGTCATGGGATAGCAAAGAATCCGGTGATGGATGTTCGCCAGTGGCCGCTACGGGCTTCGCGAACGTGAAAGGGCTACAGCCCGTTCGGCCGATTGGTGAGAAGGGAGTTGTCCATGATGTGGATTTTCTCCTACTAGACTCATAGCGACGGTCCTTACGTCGGTTGACCCTAAAAAAAGCCAACATGGGTCAACAACGCCTCATAAGGGTGCGACAGGGCTCAAGCTCCGACACAACAAGAGCAAAACTGGAGGTTTGAATGAAGTTATTGAAATCCACCCTGGCCATCGTGACTGCAGCCGCAGTACTCGGTGTCAGTGGGTTCGCTCAGGCGGGTGCAACCCTGGATGCAGTGCAGAAGAAAGGTTTCGTACAGTGTGGTGTGAGTGACGGTCTGCCGGGCTTCTCGGTTCCGGACTCCACTGGCAAGATCGTCGGTATCGATGCTGACTTCTGCCGCGCTGTGGCTGCTGCCGTATTCGGCGACGCGACCAAGGTCAAATTCAGCCAGTTGAATGCCAAGGAGCGTTTCACTGCTCTGCAGTCCGGCGAAATCGACGTGCTGTCGCGCAACTCCACCATGACCAGCTCCCGTGATGCGGGCATGGGCCTGAAGTTTCCAGGCTTCATCACCTACTACGACGGCATCGGCTTCCTCGCTAACAGCAAGCTGGGCGTGAAAAGTGCCAAGGAACTGGACGGTGCAACCATCTGCATCCAGGCCGGTACCACCACTGAGCTGAACGTCTCCGACTACTTCCGCGCCAATGGCCTGAAATACACCCCGATCACATTCGACACCTCCGATGAAAGCGCCAAGTCGCTGGAATCCGGTCGTTGCGACGTGCTGACCTCCGACAAGTCCCAGCTGTTCGCCCAGCGCAGCAAGCTGGCCTCGCCGAAGGACTACGTGGTTCTGCCGGAAACCATTTCCAAGGAGCCCCTGGGCCCGGTCGTGCGTAACGGCGACGACGAGTGGCTGGCCATCGTGCGTTGGACTGGCTACGCCCTGCTCAATGCTGAAGAAGCAGGCGTGACTTCGAAGAACGTCGAAGCCGAAGCCAAATCCACCAAGAACCCTGACGTCGCTCGTATGCTGGGCGCTGACGGTGAATATGGTAAAGACCTGAAACTGCCGAAAGACTGGGTCGTGAAGATCGTCAAGCAAGTCGGCAACTACGGCGAGATGTTCGAGCGCAACCTCGGCAAGGATACTCCGCTGCAAATCGACCGCGGCCTGAATGCGCTGTGGAACGCTGGCGGCATTCAATACGCACCACCAGTGCGCTGATGGTTCTATCACCCGGTGGGCCAACCACCGGGTGATGTTCTGTTCCATTATTTCCGGGGCACTTCATGCAAAATTCAATCGGCGCACCTAAGCAGAGGCTCAGCCTCAGCGATCCACGAGTGCGTGCGTGGCTGTTTCAGATCATCACGGTTGTCGCCGTGGTCGGGATGGGTTGGTACCTGTTCGACAACACGCAAACCAACCTTCAGCACCGGGGCATTACCTCGGGTTTCGACTTTCTTGAGCGCAGTGCCGGTTTCGGCATCGCTCAGCACCTGATCGACTACACCGAATCGGACAGCTATGCCCGTGTGTTCGTCATCGGTTTGCTCAACACCCTGCTGGTCACCTTTATCGGTGTAATCCTGGCGACGATCCTCGGTTTCATCGTCGGTGTGGCACGGCTGTCGAAGAACTGGATCATTGCCAAGCTGGCGACGGTGTATGTAGAGGTCTTCCGTAACATTCCGCCGCTGCTGCAAATCCTGTTCTGGTACTTCGCCGTGTTCCTGACCATGCCGGGGCCACGCAACAGCCATAACTTCGGCGACACCTTCTTCGTCAGCAGCCGCGGCCTGAACATGCCTGCAGCGTTGACGGCGGATGGTTTCTGGCCGTTTGTGGCGAGCATCGTCGTGGCTATCGTCGCGATCGTGCTGATGAGCCGCTGGGCGACCAAACGCTTCGAAGCGACCGGTGTACCGTTTCACAAATTCTGGGCAGGCCTGGCGCTGTTCCTGGTGATCCCTGCGCTGTGTGCCTTGATCTTCGGCGCGCCACTGCACTGGGAAATGCCGGAGCTCAAGGGCTTCAACTTCGTCGGTGGCTGGGTGCTGATCCCGGAACTGCTGGCGCTGACCCTGGCCCTGACGGTGTACACCGCGGCGTTTATCGCCGAAATCGTGCGTTCGGGCATCAAGTCGGTCAGCCACGGCCAGACCGAAGCGGCCCACTCGTTGGGATTGCGCAATGGTCCGACCCTGCGCAAGGTGATCATCCCGCAAGCCCTGCGCGTGATCATTCCACCGCTGACCAGCCAATACCTGAACCTGGCGAAAAACTCCTCGCTGGCGGCCGGTATCGGTTATCCGGAGATGGTGTCGTTGTTTGCCGGTACGGTGCTGAACCAGACCGGGCAGGCGATCGAAGTCATTGCCATCACCATGAGCGTGTACCTGGCGATCAGTATCAGCATTTCCCTGCTGATGAACTGGTACAACAAGCGCATTGCGCTGATCGAGCGGTAAGGAAAAGCGCATGACGACTCATACTTTCAAACCCGACATGCCACCACCGAGCAGCAGCATCGGTATCGTGGCGTGGATGCGGGCGCACATGTTCTCCAGCTGGATCAACACCCTGCTGACGCTGTTCGCGTTCTATCTGATTTACCTGATAGTTCCGCCTGTTGTGAGCTGGGCGATTCTCGATGCCAACTGGGTCGGCACCACTCGCGCCGATTGCACCAAGGAGGGCGCCTGCTGGGTGTTCATCCAGCAGCGCTTCGGCCAGTTCATGTACGGTTACTACCCGACAGACCTGCGCTGGCGCGTAGACCTGACCGTGTGGCTGGCGGTGATTGGCGTGGCGCCGTTGTTCATCGCACGCGTTCCACACAAGGCAATCTACGGCCTGAGCTTTCTGGTGCTCTATCCGATCATTTCCTACGTCTTGTTGCACGGTGGATGGTTCGGTCTGACCGAAGTGGCGACCAGCCAATGGGGCGGCTTGATGCTGACTCTGGTGATCGCTACCGTCGGTATCGTCGGTGCATTGCCGCTGGGTATCGTTCTGGCCTTGGGCCGGCGTTCGAACATGCCGGCGATTCGCGTGGTCTGCGTGACCTTCATCGAATTCTGGCGCGGTGTGCCGTTGATCACGGTGCTGTTCATGTCGTCGGTGATGTTGCCGTTGTTCCTGCCCGAAGGCATGAACTTCGACAAACTGTTGCGCGCGCTCATCGGTGTGATCCTGTTCCAGTCGGCCTACATCGCTGAAGTGGTGCGTGGCGGTCTGCAAGCGATCCCCAAAGGTCAGTACGAAGCGGCTGCAGCGATGGGCCTCGGATACTGGCGCAGCATGGGCCTGGTGATTCTGCCGCAAGCCCTGAAGCTGGTGATCCCTGGCATCGTCAATACCTTCATTGCGCTGTTCAAGGATACGAGCCTGGTGATCATCATCGGTCTGTTCGATCTGCTCAACAGCGTCAAGCAAGCCGCCGCCGACCCGAAATGGCTGGGCATGGCCACTGAAGGCTATGTGTTCGCGGCCCTGGTGTTCTGGATTTTCTGTTTTGGTATGTCCCGCTACTCCATGCATTTGGAACGTAAGCTGGACACTGGCCACAAGCGTTAGGAGCGTAGTTTATGAGTGAAGCGATCAAACAGCCTGTGAGCCCTGAAGGCATTATTCAGATGCAGGGCGTGAACAAGTGGTACGGCCAGTTCCACGTGTTGAAAGACATCAACCTGAACGTCAAGCAGGGCGAGCGCATCGTCTTGTGTGGCCCATCGGGTTCCGGCAAATCCACCACCATCCGTTGCCTCAACCGACTGGAAGAACACCAGCAGGGTCGCATCGTGGTCGATGGCGTGGAGCTGACCAACGACCTCAAGCAGATCGAAGCGATCCGCCGTGAAGTCGGCATGGTGTTCCAGCACTTCAACCTGTTCCCGCACTTGACCATCCTGCAGAACTGCACCCTGGCGCCGATGTGGGTACGCAAGATGCCCAAGCGCAAGGCCGAGGAAATCGCCATGCATTACCTGGAGCGCGTACGCATTCCGGAGCAGGCGCATAAATACCCGGGGCAACTGTCTGGCGGTCAGCAACAGCGTGTGGCGATTGCCCGTGCCCTGTGCATGAAACCAAAAATCATGCTGTTCGACGAACCGACTTCGGCACTCGACCCAGAGATGGTGAAAGAAGTTCTGGACACCATGATCGGCTTGGCCGAAGACGGCATGACCATGCTTTGCGTAACCCACGAAATGGGCTTCGCCCGTACCGTGGCCAATCGCGTGATCTTCATGGACAAAGGTGAAATCGTCGAACAGGCTGCGCCGAACGACTTCTTCGACAACCCGCAGAATGAGCGCACGAAGCTGTTCTTGAGCCAGATTCTGCATTGATTGGCGCTTGGCAGTGAAATAAACCCGGACAGTGTTCCGGGTTTATTTTTGTCTGGATTTCGAAGTCAGGACGCCAGTGTTGTTTCCTGTTCCGGGAATCGTGCAGCGAGCAATCGCCTCAAGTCAGTGCCTTCGTTCATTGCTTGTATTTCAGCAAGTAAATGCGGATGACGATCCAACAGGCGCATTAGCGTGAACAAAGCTTGAGGTGGGGGAAGTTCGCCGCGCTCGTATCGTGAGAACGCATTGTGACCAGCGCCGGAAAGCAACTTCACTGCTTCCTTCTGCGTGAGATGCATTTTGCGGCGGATACGCTTCATCTCGGTGCCCATGATTTGAAAGCAGTCTTCGAGCAGTTTATCGCCAGCGTCGGAGTAGCGCTCGGCGCTGTCAGTATCATTATCGAAAATGATTTCACCGCAGACCTTGCACTCCCAGCCTGCAATATCGTGCACCCAGCGTGATACGTTCTTGTAGTCGACACTGAGGCTGCGACCTTCGAAATGTTGCATGGCGTGTTGAGTGCCACAACTCATGCATTGCCGCGTATTCATACGTTCCGCTCCTTGAAAGAGATCACCGGGGGCCCACCTTTGGGGCAGTAGGTCACTTTGATGTAGAGCTCCATTTCCTGAAATGTAGTGTGGTAAACGTCCTGCCAGCTTCGGTGATCGGTGTAGCACGTCATCGACTTATAGAGCATCCGGCGTTCCAGCGAGCAAATGACTAACTCCATATCTCGCAGGTTCAATCCCATGCGCTTGCCGGACCTCAATGCGACTTGAGTAAACGCTTTGGCTCCTTGCCTTCTGAGCTCATCCTTGACGACTGACAAGGCGTAGTGGGGTGTGTTCTTTTCCATAAGAAACCGTGAACCCTATCCCTGAAATTACCCTTAAAGGGTAATTTTGACCAATCGAAAATCCCGCTCCATTCCCTCTCTCTGACCGTAGGCGGTTGCCGTCCTACACGAAGCTGACTAACATGTCAGAAAATTCATCCTATGATTGGATGAAAGGGCGAATTCTATGTCAGACATTTCTCCGTTAATTAAACGATCCCTGGTCGATCAGGCCCTGGATCAGTTACGCCTGCGCATTAACCAAGGCATCTGGACGGTCGGCCAGCGCTTGCCTACCGAGCCGGAACTGGCGACTGAGCTGGGCATCAGCCGCAACACCGTGCGCGAAGCCATGCGTGTACTGGCGTTTTCCGGGTTGATTGAGATTCGTCAGGGCGACGGTAGCTATTTGCGGGCGGTGGTTGATCCTTTGGACACGATGAGGGCGTTGTCCCGTTGTTCGCAGGAGCAGGCCAGGGAAACCCGGCACATTCTGGAAGTCGAAGCCATTGGTCTGGCTGCATTACGTCGCACCGATGAAGACCTGGTGGCGTTGCGTGAAGCGCTGGGCGTCAGCGGCAGTCACTACCACGGCGATCTCGACACCTACATTGCTTGCGATCTGGTATTTCACCGTCGACTGGTGGATGCGGCGCACAACCCGACACTCAGCGAGCTGTATCGCTATTTCTCCAGCATCGTCGGCGCGCACTTGCGCCAGACCTTGAACATCTCACCTCGACGCCAAGCGGTGTTCGACCTTCATATCGAACTGCTCGATGCCGTCGAGCAACGCGACCCGGAACGGGCAAAAGCCTTGTCGAGGCAGTTGATCAATGAACCTTGAAACCGAGAACCCCATGTCCACCCAGCAGGCCAGTAACAGCAGCATCATTGAGCTCAAGCGTACGGCGGAGCTCGAAGAGCTGTTGATCGACGCCGAGGCTGATGACGAACAGGCTCAGCAAACTCACCCGGTCCTTCAGCGGCCATGGCTGCTGTTGCTCGGCCTGATTCTGGTGGCGCTGAACCTGCGTCCGGCATTGTCGAGCATGGCGCCGATGCTCAGCGAGATCTCGAAGACGCTGGGGCTCTCGGCTGCCCAGGCCGGGTTGCTGACAACCTTGCCGGTACTTTGCCTCGGTCTGTTCGCACCCTTGGCGCCAGTGCTGGCGCGGCGTTTTGGTGCCGAACGGGTGGTGTTGGGAATTCTTCTGATGCTGGCCGGCGGGATCATGTTGCGCAGTTCGTTCGGCGAGGTCGGCCTGTTCGCCGGTAGCGTGCTGGCCGGCGCCAGTATCGGGGTGATCGGCGTGCTGCTGCCCGGCATTGTTAAACGCGATTTCCCGAAACAGGCCGGCACCATGACCGGCGTCTACACCATGGCGCTGTGCCTGGGCGCGGCCATGGCGGCTGGGGCGACGGTGCCGTTGAGCGAGCATTTCGACAAGAGCTGGGCCTTGGGTCTCGGTTTCTGGGTGGTTCCAGCGTTGGTCGCGGCGATTTTCTGGTTGCCGCAAGTCGGTCAGAAACACGGCGCGCATCATGTTGCCTATCGGGTCCGAGGGCTGTTGCGTGATCCGCTGGCCTGGCAAGTGACCTTGTACATGGGCCTGCAATCGTCTTTGGCCTACATCGTGTTTGGCTGGCTGCCGTCGATTCTGATCGGCCGCGGTCTGACGCCAACCCAGGCCGGTCTGGTGTTGTCGGGTTCGGTGATTGTCCAGTTGATCAGCTCGCTGGCAGCACCCTGGCTGGCGACGCGTGGCAAGGATCAGCGGCCGGCGATCGTGATCGTCATGGCAATGACCCTCGGCGGTTTGTTCGGTTGCCTCTATGCACCGATCGATGGCCTGTGGGGCTGGGCGATCCTGCTGGGGTTGGGGCAGGGCGCTACGTTCAGCCTGGCGTTGACCCTGATCGTGCTGCGTTCGCGGGACGCCCATGTCGCGGCCAACCTGTCGAGCATGGCCCAGGGCTTCGGCTACACCCTGGCGTCCATGGGGCCGTTCGCGGTCGGTGTAGTGCATGACTGGACCGGCGGCTGGACTGCCCTGGGCTGGATCTTCGGCGTCATCGGCCTCGGTGCGATCATCGCCGGCCTGGGTGCCGGGCGTTCGCTGTACGTTCAGGTTCAAAGCGAGAAGGTTTGACGCTTGCGCACTGTCGGTATTCGGGCCACGAATGCCGATAGTGTTCCGCGCATTTGTTGACTATCGTGCAGGCAATCTTTCGATGCCACTTTGCAACCCGGAGAGCCTGTCCATGAGTGATGCCCACAACGCCTTGATCACCCGGTTCTATCAAGCCTTCCAGCGGCTGGATGCCGAGGCCATGAGCGCCTGCTACACCGAGGACGTAGTGTTCAGTGATCCGGCGTTTGGTGAACTGCATGGGCGCGACGCCGGCGACATGTGGCGCATGCTCACCACCCGGGCCAAGGACTTCTCCCTGACCTTCGATAATGTGCGCAGCGATGAGCGCACGGGCGGTGCCCATTGGGTGGCGACCTACCTGTTCAGCCAGACCGGCAATACCGTGGTCAACGACATCCAGGCGCGTTTCGTGTTTCGTGACGGCAAGATCTGCGAGCATCACGATAGCTTTGATCTGTGGCGCTGGTCGCGTCAGGCGCTGGGTTTCAAAGGGCTGTTGTTGGGCTGGACGCCAGCGGTGAAAAACGCCGTTCGTGCCCAGGCCTTGAAGGGGCTGAAGGCATTC
Organism: Pseudomonas sp. PDM24; assembly: GCF_019218905.1. NCBI lineage: Bacteria > Pseudomonadati > Pseudomonadota > Gammaproteobacteria > Pseudomonadales > Pseudomonadaceae > Pseudomonas > Pseudomonas sp. PDM24. Next base: position 70,302 of record NZ_JAHUWR010000009.1, read on the forward strand.
CAGGCCAGTCGCTGATAAGATCGCCGCTTGTTTCCTACAAGCCTTGATCGTCACGTGAACACCTCGAGCGAATCTTCCGTCATTGCCGCCGAACCGCCGCTGCCCGTCAGCAAACCCTGGTTCGTCTACCTCGTTCGCGCGGCCAATGGTTCGCTCTACTGCGGGATCAGTGACGATCCCGTGCGCCGTTTCGCCACCCACCAAAGTGGCAAAGGTGCGCGCTTCTTCCTGTCCAGCCCGGCCGTGGCGCTGGTGTACACCGAAGTCTGTCGCGACAAAAGCGAAGCACTGCGCCAGGAACGATTGATTAAAAAACTCAAGAAAAGCGCCAAGGAATGTCTGGTGGCGAGCGCGGCTGCGGGCTTATCAATCTGACTGATAAGCGCCCATCAGGCAGATGGGTAGGCTGCTTGTGGATTGCGCGCTAAGCTGCGGGTTCCTTATCCGAGCGGCGGAGCCGAGCATGTCCGAGTTGATTCTTCATCACTACCCGACGTCCCCTTTCGCCGAAAAGGCCCGCTTGCTGCTGGGCTTCAAGGGGCTGTCCTGGCGCTCGGTGAACATCTCGCCAGTGATGCCGAAACCCGATCTGACGGCGCTGACCGGCGGCTATCGCAAGACGCCGGTATTGCAGATTGGTGCTGATGTCTATTGCGACACGGCGCTGATGGCGCGTCGTCTGGAGCAGGAAAAAGCCTTGCCGGCGTTCTTCCCGGAAGGCCAGGAAATGATCACCGCGACCTTCGCGGCATGGGTTGATTCAGTGGTGTTCCAGCATGCGGTCAGCCTGGTGTTCCAGCCGGCGTCGGTGGCGGTGCGCTTTGGCAAGTTGTCGCCGGAAGCGATCAAGGGGTTCCTGGCCGATCGCGCCGGCTTGTTCAGTGGTGGCAGCGCCACACGGTTATCGGCAGAGCAGGCTCGGCATCAGTGGCCAACGATCATGGCGCGCCTGGAGCAGCAGCTTCAGCGCGAACAGGGCGACTTCCTGTTCGGCGAGCCGTCGATTGCCGACTTTGCCCTGGCCCATTCGCTGTGGTTCCTCAAAGCGACACACGTGACATCCCCGTTGGTGGATGCTTATCCGGCTGTGTCGGCCTGGTTTGGCCGGGTGATGGGCTTTGGTCATGGCGCGTTCAGCGAGATGACTTCTGAGGAAGCGCTTGAAGTCGCGCGCAACGCCACACCGGCTGCGTTGCCGGATGAGCAGTTCGATGAGCCGAACGGGTTCGAGGTTGGCCAGCAGGTGGTGATTGCAGCGACCGATTACGGTGTTGATCCGGTGGCGGGAGAGTTGCTGTTTGCGGGTAGCGAAGAGCTGATTTTGCGTCGCGAAGATGAGCGGGCCGGCGTGGTGCATGTGCACTTTCCTCGGTTCGGGTTCCGAATCGAAAAACGCTGAACCCCGTAGGAGCGAGGCTTGCCCGCGAAGAACGATAACGCGGTACAACAGATACACCGCGTTATCGTTCTTCGCGGGCAAGCCTCGCTCCTACAGGTTTGTATTTACTTCAATGCAGCAAGAACCTTGTCCGGGTCATACCCGCGTATCAACGTGCCGTTCACATCGATCAGCGGAATCCCGCGTCCTCCCAGCGCCTCGTAGGCCTTGCGCGCCTGGGCATCTTTCTCGATATCGAATTCCTTGTACGGAATGCCTTTCTGGTCGAGAAAGCGTCGGGTCAGCTTGCAGTAGCCGCACCAATCGGTGGCGTAGAGCACGACGTTGGCCTTGGCCTGGGTCTGCTCGGACACCACCTGCGAGGGGTGAAACACCCGCTCGATCTTGCCCCAGTTCTGGTAAACCACGACCACCAGCAAGATCAGCAGGCACTTCTTCAATACACCGCCGAGCATCAGTTGCGTCGCTTGAGCTGATCGGTCAATTGGGTCGGCAGGCCTTTAATGATCAGCGTACCGGCTTCTTCGTCGTATTCGATCTTCGAGCCCAGCAGATGCGCTTCAAAGCTGATGGACAAGCCCTCGGCACGACCGGTGAAGCGGCGGAACTGGTTCAGGGTGCGTTTATCTGCCGGAATCTCGGGTGACAGGCCGTAGTCCTTGTTGCGGATGTGATCGTAGAAAGCTTTCGGGCGTTCTTCGTCGATCAGCCCGGACAGTTCTTCCAGGCCCATGGGCTCGCCCATTTTTGCCTGGCTGCTGGCGTAATCCACCAGGGTCTTGGTCTTCTCGCGTGCGGACTCTTCCGGCAGGTCTTCGCTTTCGACGAAGTCACTGAAAGCCTTGAGCAGGGTGCGGGTTTCGCCGGGGCCGTCGACGCCTTCCTGGCAGCCGATGAAGTCGCGGAAGTACTCCGAAACCTTTTTGCCATTCTTGCCTTTGATGAACGAGATGTATTGCTTGGATTGCTTGTTGTTCTGCCACTCGGAGACGTTGATCCGCGCCGCCAGGTGCAACTGGCCAAGGTCCAGGTGTCGCGAAGGGGTCACGTCCAGCTGATCGGTCACTGCCACGCCTTCACTGTGGTGCAGCAGGGCGATGGCGAGGTAATCGGTCATGCCCTGCTGGTAATGCGCAAACAGCACGTGGCCGCCCACAGAGAGGTTCGACTCTTCCATCAGCTTTTGCAGATGTTCCACTGCCACTCGGCTGAAGGCTGTGAAGTCCTTACCGCCGTCGAGGTATTCCTTCAGCCAGCCGCTGAACGGATGCGCCCCGGACTCGGCATGGAAGAAACCCCAGGCCTTGCCTTGTTTGGCGTTGTAGCTCTCGTTGAGGTCGGCAAGCATGTACTCGATGGCGCTGGACTCGGCCAGTTCGGAATCGCGGGCATGAAGAACTGCGGGTGTGCCGTCGGGTTTTTTGTCGATCAGGTGGACGATGCAATGACGGATCGGCATGGGCTTCTCGGCTGATTGAAGAGAGGAGGGCGTGCTCCCCCGAAAAAGCGCCCAGTGTACCGCAACCACTGGTTTTGGCGCGGTACGAAGGTCAATTCGAAGCTGCCCGACGGCCCTTATGCAGCTTTTTCACGATTTAGAGCAATAAAGCTGACCAAATGGGTAGCTAGAGGCGGATATTTCCCCGTCTCTGTGCTAGTTTTGCCCGGTCTTACGCGAAGTCACTGCGTTAAGCGTGCATTCAGCATTTGTCAGGTCGAACCAAACCCTGATTTCGGTATCTATAACCCCGACTCGTCGAGGTTATGCCGAGGGTGCCAGATCCAGAAGATCGGGCTCGATGGCTGACACTGCACTCTGCAATCCATATGAATTTGATAGGGAAGGAACACTACAATGGCTCTTACTAAAGACCAACTGATCGCCGACATCGCTGAAGCTATCGACGCGCCAAAAACCACCGCGCGTAACGCTCTGGACCAACTGGGCCAAATCGTTGCTGATCAGCTGGAAAACGGCGGCGAAATCACCCTGCCAGGTATCGGCAAGCTGAAAGTGACTGAGCGTCCTGCCCGTACCGGCCGCAACCCTTCGACTGGCGCTGCCATCGAAATCGCTGCCAAGAAAGTTATCAAGCTGGTTGTGGCCAAAGGCCTGACCGACGCTGTTAACAAGTAAGACTTGTTAGAAAAAACCGTGCTCCGGAGCAATCCGGGCACGGTTTTTTTGTGCGTGCGATTTACCACAAACACCGCTAAACCAATGTGGGAGCGGGCTTGCTCGCGAAGTCGGTGTGTCAGTCACCATTGAAGTCGACTGACACACCGCCTTCGCGAGCAAGTCGAATCGTCGCACCGCCGCTCCCACAGTTGATCTACGTCGGTCAGTTAATCAGCTTTTACGCGCCCAGCGTTCACGCCAGACCTGCTGCTCGCTTTTAGTCTGGAACGTCCAGGCGACAAAGCGGCTTTGCTTCTGCCCCTGAGACATTTCCACGACCTGGCTTTCCAATACACCGGCCTTTTTCAGTGCCGTCTGGATCGCAGGCAGGTTTGAGGCTTTCGAGACCAGAGTGCTGAACCAAAGCACTTTGTGTTGAAAATGCGCACTCTCGGCGATCAGTTGCGTCACAAAGCGTGCTTCGCCACCTTCACACCACAGTTCGGCCGATTGACCGCCAAAGTTCAGCACTGGCAGTTTGCGTTTCGGGTCGGCGCGGCCCAGTGCGCGCCATTTACGCTCGCTGCCCTTGGTTGCCTCGTCCATCGAGGCGTGGAACGGCGGGTTGCACATGGTCAGGTCGAAGCGTTCGCCGGGTTCGAGCAGGCCCAGCAGAATGTGCTTGGGATTGCTTTGCTGGCGCAGCTGGATGGCTTTGTTCAGCCCGTTGGATTGCACGATGGCTTTGGCGGCGGCCACGGCCGTCGGGTCGATTTCCGAGCCGAGGAAGTGCCAGCGATAGTCGCTGTAGCCGATCAGCGGATAGACGCAGTTGGCGCCCATGCCGATATCGAGCACCTTGACCGGCGCACCGCGAGGTATTTCACCGTCGTTGACGCTGGCCAGCAGGTCAGCCAGGAAGTGCACGTAGTCAGCACGGCCCGGCACCGGTGGGCACAGGTAATCGGCCGGGATGTCCCAATGGGCGATGCCGTAGAACGACTTGAGCAGCGCCCGGTTGAACACCCGAACCGCGTCCGGGCTGGCGAAGTCGATGCTTTCCTTGCCATACGGATTGATGATCACGAACTTCGCCAGCTCCGGCGTGGTTTTGATCAGCGCCGGGAAGTCGTAACGACCCTGATGGCGATTGCGCGGGTGCAGGCTGGCCTTCTCGCGGGGTTCCACGGCTTTGGCCGGGGTAGCGGAGTCAGGCTTCTTGCGCGCAGGTCTTGGTGTGCGGGGGGCGTTCATGGGCGTTGTCGATTCGGGTATGGCTAAAAGTGGCGGGTATTGTCCCACAGACAATGGCCGCGCGGTGGATCCCGTAGGAGCGAGGCTTGCCCGCGAAGAAGGATAGCGCGGTGTATCTGTTGAACCGCGTCATCGTTCTTCGCGGGCAAGCCTCGCTCCTACAGAAAGGGTTTTTTGGTGTTTTTGGGGGGAAAGGGGCGGGCATGAAAAAGGGAGGCCGTTGCGGGCCTCCCGTTTTCATTGCGACTTGCCGTTACAGGCTGGCAATCCGCGCATGCTGCTCGGCCAACTTGCTTAAAGCCTGTTCAGCTTCAGCCAGTTTGGCGCGTTCCTTCTCGATGACTTCGGCCGGGGCCTTGTCAACGAAACCGGCGTTGGACAGTTTGCCACCGACGCGCTGAACTTCGCCCTGCAGACGCAGGATTTCCTTGTCCAGGCGTGCCAGTTCGGCATCTTTGTCGATCAGGCCAGCCATCGGCACCAGCACTTCCATCTCGCCAACCAGAGCGGTGGCGGACAGCGGTGCTTCTTCGCCGGCTTTCAGAACGGTGATCGATTCCAGACGGGCCAGCTTCTTCAGCAGCGCTTCGTTCTCGGTGAGGCGGCGCTGATCTTCGGCGCTGACGTTTTTCAGGAACAGGTTCAGCGGCTTGCCCGGACCGATGTTCATTTCGCCACGGATGTTACGCGTGCCGAGCATCAGGCCCTTGAGCCATTCGATGTCGTCTTCGGCGCCCTGATCGATGCGTGCTTCGTTGGCCACTGGCCAAGGTTGCAGCATGATCGTCTTGCCTTCGATACCGGCCAGCGGCGCGACGCGCTGCCAGATTTCTTCGGTGATGAACGGCATGAACGGATGCGCCAGACGCAGCGCGACTTCCAGCACTCGCACCAGCGTGCGGCGGGTGCCGCGTTGACGTTCGACCGGTGCATTTTCGTCCCACAGCACAGGCTTGGAGAGTTCCAGGTACCAGTCGCAATACTGGTTCCAGATGAACTCGTACAAGGCTTGTGCGGCCAGATCGAAACGGAACTGATCGAGCTGACGAGTGACTTCGGCTTCAGTGCGTTGCAACTGCGAAATGATCCAGCGATCCGCCAGCGACAGCTCGTAGGCTTCGCCGTTCTGGCCGCAGTCTTCGCCCTTGTCCAGAACGTAGCGCGCAGCGTTCCAGATCTTGTTGCAGAAGTTGCGATAGCCTTCGACGCGGCCCATGTCGAACTTGATGTCGCGACCAGTCGATGCCAGCGAGCAGAACGTGAAGCGCAGGGCGTCGGTGCCGTAGCTGGCGATGCCGTCGGCGAACTCGTCGCGGGTCTGCTTCTCGATCTTCTTCGCCAGTTTCGGCTGCATCATGCCGGAGGTGCGTTTCTGCACCAGTTCTTCCAGCTCGATACCGTCGATGATGTCCAGCGGGTCAAGGACGTTGCCCTTGGACTTGGACATCTTCTGGCCCTGGCCATCACGTACCAGACCGTGGACATAAACAGTCTTGAACGGAACCTGCGGCGTGCCGTCTTCGTTTTTCACCAAGTGCATGGTGAGCATGATCATCCGGGCAACCCAGAAGAAAATGATGTCGAAACCGGTCACCAGCACGTCGGTGGAGTGGAATTTCTTCAGGAATTCGGTTTGCTCCGGCCAGCCGAGCGTGGAGAAAGTCCACAGGCCCGAACTGAACCAGGTATCCAGAACGTCGTTGTCCTGTTGCAGCGCAACGTCCGGGCCGAGGTTGTTCTTGGCGCGTACTTCGGCTTCGTCGCGACCGACATAGACCTTGCCCGACTCGTCGTACCAGGCCGGAATCCGATGGCCCCACCACAGCTGACGGCTGATGCACCAATCCTGGATGTCGCGCATCCACGAGAAGTACATGTTTTCGTATTGTTTTGGCACGAACTGAATGCGGCCGTCTTCAACCGCAGCGATGGCCGGCTCGGCCAATGGCTTGGTGGAGACGTACCACTGGTCGGTCAGCCACGGCTCGATGATGGTGCCGGAGCGGTCGCCTTTCGGCACTTTCAGGGCGTGATCGTCGACGCTGACCAGCAGGCCGGCGGCTTCGAAGGCGGCCACGATTTCCTTGCGGGCCTGGAAGCGGTTGAGGCCGACGTATTCGGCGGGCAGCGTGCCGTCGATTTGCTCGTTGACGCTGCCGTCGAGGTTGAACACCTGGGCCGCGGGCAGCACGTCAGCATTCTTGTCGAAGATGTTCAGCAGCGGCAGGTTGTGGCGCTTGCCGACTTCATAGTCGTTGAAATCGTGGGCCGGGGTGATTTTCACGCAACCGGTGCCGAATTCAGGGTCGCAGTAATCGTCGGCGATGATCGGGATGCGGCGGCCAACCAGCGGCAGCTCGACAAATTTGCCGATCAGGGCTTTGTAGCGTTCATCGTTCGGGTTAACCGCCACGGCGGCGTCGCCGAGCATGGTTTCCGGACGCGTGGTCGCGACGATCAGGTAATCATTACCTTCAGCGGTTTTGGCGCCGTCGGCCAGCGGGTACTTCAGGTTCCACAGGAAACCTTTCTCGTCGTGGTTTTCCACTTCGAGGTCGGAAATCGCCGTGTGCAGCTTGGTGTCCCAGTTGACCAGACGCTTGCCGCGGTAGATCAGGCCGTCTTCGTGCAGGCGCACGAACGCTTCTTTAACCGCTTCCGAGAGGCCGTCATCCATGGTGAAGCGCTCACGGCTCCAGTCCACGGACGAGCCGAGGCGGCGGATCTGACGGCTGATGTTGCCGCCGGACTGATCCTTCCACTCCCAGACTTTCTCGAGGAATTTTTCGCGGCCCAGATCATGGCGATTCTGGCCTTGGGCTTCGAGTTGACGCTCCACCAGCATTTGCGTGGCGATACCGGCGTGGTCGGTACCCGGCTGCCACAGGGTGTTGCGACCCTGCATGCGGCGGAAACGGATCAGGGCGTCCATGATCGCGTTGTTGAAGCCGTGACCCATGTGCAGGCTGCCGGTGACGTTCGGCGGCGGGATCATGATGGTGTAGGACTCGCCCGCGCCTTGCGGGGCGAAGTAATTCTCAGACTCCCAGGTGTTGTACCAGGAAGTTTCAATGGCGTGCGGCTGGTAGGTCTTATCCATGCGCGGCGGGACCCTATTGGCATTTAATCAGGAAAAGCCGGCAAGTATAGCGGGGCGTGGGGCGTAGGGCGAGTTGATCGCGGGATGAGCTGACCATCAGCCATTGCACAAAAACAATGTGGGAGCGGGCTTGCTCGCGAAGACGGCCTGTCATCCAACACTAATGTTGAATGTTACTGCCTCTTCGCGAGCAAGCCCGCTCCCACATTAGAATGGTGGTGTTTATTCGTACTGACTCAACAACCGCTCCATCCGCGCATCCAGCCGACGTTTGATTTCGGTTTCGATGTGCGGGGCGAAGTCGTCGATCACGTCTTGCATGATCAGCAGCGCGGCGGCGCGCAGTTCGCTGTCCAGGTGCAGCAGGGCGTCGGGGCCCTTGCTCGCGGCAGGCGACGGTTGCGCGGCTGGGGCGGGTGGCGGTGTCGTTTCGACGGGTTGCGGCGCATTGCCGACAGTGTCGAACAGCATGGGGATCTGTTCCTGATCACCTTCAATGACCGTGTCGGTCAGCAAGGGCGGTTGCAGGTTGTCATCGCCGAGCAGTTGGCGGATCGACTCGAGGTCATCCAGCAGATGCGCGGAATTTTGCTGCGGTTTTGGAGTGTCCATCGGAATGCTCAGAGTCGCTGTAAACGGTGATCTTGCAGAGGATAGCCCTGTTCGCGGTAGAAACGGAAACTCTCCCGCGCAGCCGAACGAATCGTCGGATCTTCCACCACCACTTCCGCCACGCGGGCGAACTGTTTGGCAAATACCGGGACTTTCAGGTCGAGATTGACCAGCAGATCCTGATGCTGACCGCAGTCATCGCCAAGGCCCAGGACAATCAAACCCTCCGGCTCGCTTTCGGCGGGACCGTGAGGCACGAAGCTTTCGCCCTTGAAGGCCCACAAACGCGCATCGAGGTCATCACGCTGGGCGGCATCGCTGCAGTGCAGGTAAATGCGGTGGCCCATGCGCCAGGCTTTTTCGGTGAGCTTGCAGGCGAAATCGAGCCGTGCCGAAGGATCGGCGCTGGGCAGGATATAGAAGTCGACTTTGGTCATTGCGGTTCCTGAGCCCCGGGCGGCGCCACTGGTCAGTGGCACCGCTCGGGGTCATCGGTTTCAGGCTTTGGCGCGGTCCAGCAGGTATTGGGTCAGCAGGGGAACCGGACGGCCAGTGGCGCCCTTGTCCTTGCCGCCGCTGGTCCAGGCCGTGCCGGCGATGTCCAGGTGCGCCCAGTTCAGGTTCTTGGTGAAGCGCGACAGGAAGCAGGCAGCGGTGATGGTGCCGGCTTTCGGGCCGCCAATGTTGGCGATGTCGGCGAACGGGCTGTCCAGCTGCTCTTGATATTCATCGAACAGCGGCAGTTGCCAGGCGCGGTCGTCGGCGGATTGGCCGGCGCTCAGCAGTTGACCGATCAGCTCGTCGTTGTTGCCCAGCAGGCCCGAGGTGTGGGAACCCAGTGCGACGACACACGCGCCGGTCAGGGTGGCGATGTCGATCACCGCTTGCGGCTTGAAGCGTTCGGAATAGGTCAGGGCATCGCACAGCACCAGACGGCCTTCGGCGTCGGTGTTGAGGATTTCCACGGTCTGGCCGCTCATGGTGGTGACGATGTCGCCCGGACGCGAAGCGTTGCCGCTCGGCATGTTCTCGGCGCAAGCCAGGATGCACACCAGGTTGATCGGCAGTTTCAGCTCAAGCACGGCACGCAAGGTACCGAACACGCTGGCGGCGCCGCCCATGTCGTACTTCATTTCATCCATGCCCGCGCCCGGCTTGAGGCTGATGCCGCCGGTGTCGAAGGTGATGCCTTTACCGACCAGTGCGTACGGCTTCTCGGATTTCTTGCCGCCGTTGTATTGCATGACGATCAGGCGCGGCGGCTGGGCGCTGCCCTGGCCGACGGCGTAGAACGAGCCCATGCCCAGGTCCTTGATCTTCTTCTCATCGAGGACTTCGACTTTCAGGCTCTTGAATTCTTTGCCCAGGTTCTTGGCTTGCTCGCCCAGGAACGTCGGGTGGCAGATGTTTGGCGGCAGGTTGCCCAGGTTGCGGGTGAAGGCCATGCCATTGGCGATCGCGGTGGCATGGGCCACGGCGCGTTCGACTTCAGCCTGTGCGGCCTTGATGGTCACCAGGGTGACTTTCTTCAGGGCGAGCGGGTCGGCTTTCTGGCTCTTGAACTGGTCGAAGGTGTACCCGCCATCTACCAGAGTCTCGGCCAGCAGGCGGTTCTTGCCATAGCTGTCGCGGCCTTTGACCACGACTTCGTCCAGGGCCAGCACTGCATCGCTGCCGCCCAGGCCTTTAAGGGTGTTGAGGATGCCGGCGATGATTTTGCGGAACGGGCGATCGCCCAGCTCTTCATCTTTGCCTACGCCCACCAGCAACACGCGCTCGGCCTTGAGGTTAGGCAGGCTGTGCAGCAACAGGCTCTGGCCGACTTTGCCGGCCAGGTCGCCGCGCTTGAGCACGGCACTGAGGGTGCCACCGCTCAGCTCGTCGAGTTGTTTGGCAACGGCGCCGAGTTTGCGGCCTTCGCCGACGGCGACCACCAGCGTGGCGGTCTTCAACGTTTCCGGGCTAACGCTTTTTACAACCAGTTCCATGTCTGGGTCCCTGAATTAATGGTCAAAGTGCGCGACGCGCAGAAGCTTGCTTATAAGTAGAAGGACGCCGGTGCAGTGCCCAGCGACAAAGGCCGCAGTTTGAACCTCGCTACCGGCGCCTGACAACCCTCGGTCGTGCGAACTTCGGTGGTTCAGGTGTCTGCTTGAGCCGTGCGCAGTGACAGGCGCACCCAATCACAGGATAATGCGCCATCTTTTTCGGCGGCTCTGCCCTGCGGGCCGACCGATACGTTTGTTTGTTTGGCCGCTTAGCCTGACAACCCTGGAGTGTCTGGTTTGATTGTCTTCCGTTATCTATCCCGCGAAGTCCTGTTGACCTTGAGCGCCGTCAGCGCCGTGCTGCTGGTCATCATCATGAGCGGACGCTTCATCAAATACCTCGCCCAGGCGGCTTCTGGCCTTCTGGATCCGGGTTCGCTGTTCCTGATCATGGGTTTCCGTCTGCCAGGTTTCCTGCAGTTGATCCTGCCTTTGGGGCTGTTTCTCGGGATTTTGCTGGCCTACGGTCGTCTGTACCTCGACAGCGAAATGACCGTGCTGTCGGCCACCGGCATGAGCCAGCAGCGACTGTTTCGCATCACCCTGTTTCCGGCCACGCTGGTTGCGCTGGTGGTGGCATGGCTGAGCCTGAGCCTGGCGCCACAGGGTGCCAACCAGTTCCAGTTGCTGCTGAACAAACAGGACGCACTGACTGAATTCGATACCCTTGAGCCAGGCCGTTTCCAGGCTTTACGCGACGGTACCCGGGTGACCTATACCGAACAATTGTCGGATGACCGCATCAATCTGGGCGGCGTGTTCATTTCGCAAAAGAATGTAAATTCCGACAAAAAGGACCGCGGGATTTCCGTATTGGTGGCCGAGAAGGGCCGTCAGGAAATTCGCCCCGACGGCAATCGGTATCTGATTCTCGACAATGGCTACCGCTACGACGGTAATCCGGGTCAGGCCGACTACCGCGCCATCAAATACGACGAGTACGGCGTATTGCTGCCCAAGCCGGACGTCAGCGACGAAGTCACCGATCGCGACGCGATGACCACCCGCTCCCTGCTGGGCAATGATGACATCCGCTCGCGCACCGAACTGCAATGGCGTCTGTCCCTGCCGCTGCTGGTCTTCATCGTGACCCTGATGGCGGTGCCGTTGTCGCGGGTCAACCCGCGCCAGGGCCGTTTCCTCAAGCTGCTGCCGGCGATTCTTCTTTATATGGCTTACCTGACCATCCTGATTGCCGCTCGCGGCGCCCTCGAAAAGGGCAAGATCCCGGCGGCGCTGGGCTTGTGGTGGGTGCATGCAATCTTCCTGGCCATTGGCCTGGGCTTGCTGTACTGGGAGCCGCTGCGCTTGAAGATGGCGAGTCGCCGCAGTGCGCTGGAGGTGGCCCGTGGATAAGCTCGATCGCTACATCGGTAGCAGCGTGTTCGTCGCGATCCTGGCAGTACTGGGGATCATCCTCGGCCTGGCCACGCTGTTTGCCTTCATCGATGAGATGAGTGAGGTCAGTGATACCTACACCCTGATGGATGTCCTGAGCTATGTGCTGCTGACCGCGCCGCGCCGTCTGTACGACATGCTACCGATGGCGGCGCTGATCGGTTGCCTGATCGGCCTCGGCAGCCTGGCCAGCCACAGCGAACTGACCATCATGCGCGCTGCGGGCGTGTCGCTCGGGCGGATCGTCTGGGCTGTCATGAAGCCGATGCTGCTTTTGATGGTGGTGGGGCTGGTGATCGGTGAATACGTCGCGCCGGCAACAGAAGTCACCGCTCAGGCCAACCGCTCGCTGGCCCAGGGCAGTGGCGATGCGCAAAGCGCCAAGCACGGTCTGTGGCACCGTCAGGGTGACGAGTTCATTCACGTCAACTCCGTGCAACCCAATGGTCTGCTGTACGGTGTGACCCGTTATCGCTTCGATGATCAGCGCCACATCCTGTCTTCGAGCTTCGCCAAACGCGCGGAATTCGACACGGATCACTGGCAACTGAGCGACGTCACGACCACGTTGTTCCATGAAAAGAACACCGAAGTGGTGACGACTCCGGTGGAGCGTTGGGAGGTCGCGCTGAGCCCGCAACTGCTGAGCACTGTGGTGATGGCGCCGGAATCACTGTCGATCACTGGTCTGTGGAGTTACATCCACTACCTGGCTGACCAGGGCCTGAGCAACGGTCGGTACTGGCTGGCATTTTGGGTCAAGGTGTTGCAGCCGTTGGTGACCGCTGCATTGGTGCTGATGGCGATTTCCTTCATCTTCGGCCCGTTGCGTTCGGTGACCCTCGGTCAGCGGGTCTTTACTGGTGTGTTGGTGGGCTTCACCTTCCGCATCGTCCAGGATTTGCTCGGCCCTTCGAGCCTGGTATTCGGTTTCTCGCCGCTGTTTGCGGTGCTGGTGCCGGCCGGAGTCTGTGCCCTGGCCGGGGTCTGGTTGTTGCGCCGGGCCGGTTGATCGCGGGTTATTCCCGAAAGGCTTGTCACTCAAAACGCCCCTGTCGCAAGACCGGGGCGTTTTTGTACGCGCCGTCTGACCTGCGAACGTGACGCTTGCGTCGTGGATCAGGTACAATTCCCGGCTATTTTTCGGCGGGCTATGCCTGCAGCCTTTTTGAGTGTTGATCCGTGAGTGATTTGAGTCATATCCGCAATTTCTCCATCATCGCCCACATTGACCATGGCAAGTCGACGCTGGCCGATCGCTTCATCCAGATGTGCGGCGGCCTTGCCGAGCGCGAAATGGAAGCCCAGGTGCTGGACTCCATGGACCTGGAGCGTGAACGCGGGATCACCATCAAGGCCCACAGCGTCACCCTTTATTACACCGCCCGCGATGGCATCAAGTACCAGCTGAACTTCATTGACACCCCCGGCCACGTTGACTTCACCTACGAAGTCAGCCGGTCGCTGGCGGCCTGTGAAGGTGCATTGCTGGTGGTCGATGCCGGTCAGGGCGTTGAAGCGCAGTCGGTTGCCAACTGCTACACGGCGATCGAGCAGGGCCTGGAAGTCATGCCGGTCCTGAACAAGATTGACCTGCCACAGGCCGATCCGGACCGCGTCAAAGAAGAAATCGAAAAAATCATCGGCATCGATGCCACTGACGCGGTCGAGTGCTCTGCCAAGACCGGTCTGGGCGTCGATGAAGTGCTCGAACGCCTGGTAACCACGATTCCTGCGCCGACCGGCAACTACGAAGATCCGCTGCAAGCGTTGATCATCGACTCCTGGTTCGACAACTACCTGGGCGTTGTTTCCCTGGTACGTGTGCGTCACGGTCGTGTGAAGAAGGGCGACAAGATCCTCGTCAAGTCCACCGGCAAGATCCACCTGGTGGACAGCGTCGGTGTCTTCAACCCGAAACACACCGCCACCGTTGACCTGAAGGCCGGCGAAGTAGGCTTCATCATTGCCGGCATCAAGGACATTCACGGTGCACCGGTCGGTGACACCCTGACCTTGAGCTCCACGCCAGACGTTGACGTGCTGCCAGGCTTCAAACGCATTCAGCCGCAGGTATATGCCGGTCTGTTCCCGGTCAGCTCAGACGACTTCGAAGATTTCCGTGAAGCCCTGCAAAAGCTCACGCTCAACGACTCGTCCCTGCAGTACACCCCGGAAAGCTCCGACGCGCTGGGCTTCGGCTTCCGTTGCGGGTTCCTCGGCATGCTGCACATGGAAATCATCCAGGAGCGCCTGGAGCGCGAGTACGACCTGGACCTGATCACCACCGCGCCGACAGTAATTTTCGAGCTGTTGCTGAAAACCGGTGAAACGATTTACGTCGATAACCCGTCGAAGCTCCCGGACCTGTCGTCGATCGAAGACATGCGTGAGCCGATCGTGCGTGCCAACATTCTTGTGCCGCAAGAACACCTGGGCAACGTCATTACCCTGTGCATCGAAAAACGCGGTGTGCAGGTCGACATGCTGTTCCTCGGCACTCAGGTACAAGTGACTTACGACCTGCCGATGAACGAAGTGGTGCTGGACTTCTTCGATCGCCTGAAATCCACCAGCCGCGGCTATGCTTCGCTGGATTACCATTTCGATCGTTACCAATCGGCTAGTCTGGTGAAACTGGATGTGCTGATCAACGGCGACAAGGTCGACGCCCTGGCGTTGATCGTGCACCGTGACAATGCGCACTACAAAGGTCGCCAGTTGACCGAGAAGATGAAAGAACTGATTCCGCGGCAGATGTTCGACGTGGCAATCCAGGCCGCCATTGGCGGGCAGATTGTGGCGCGGACAACCGTCAAGGCGCTCAGAAAGAACGTATTGGCCAAATGCTACGGTGGTGACGTCAGCCGTAAGAAAAAGCTGCTGGAAAAGCAAAAGGCCGGTAAGAAACGCATGAAGCAGGTCGGTAACGTGGAAATTCCACAGGAAGCCTTCCTTGCCGTGCTCAGGTTGGATAGTTAGGTCCTATGTCACTAAATTTCCCGCTGTTGCTGGTCATCGCCGTGTTCGTCTGCGGCCTGTTGGCGTTGCTCGATCTGCTGTTCCTGGCGCCACGGCGCCGGGCTGCCATTAACTCTTATCAGGGTAGCGTCAGCCAGGCTGACATGGTGGTGGTCGAGAAACTGAACAAAGAGCCGCTGCTGGTCGAATACGGCAAGTCGTTCTTCCCGGTGTTGTTCATCGTACTGGTGCTGCGTTCGTTCCTGGTGGAACCGTTCCAGATTCCTTCCGGCTCGATGAAACCGACCCTGGACGTCGGCGACTTCATTCTGGTGAACAAGTTTTCTTACGGGATCCGCCTGCCGGTGATCGACAAGAAAGTCATCGAAGTCGGTGATCCGCAGCGCGGTGATGTGATGGTGTTCCGCTACCCGAGCGACCCGAACGTCAATTACATCAAGCGTGTGGTAGGCCTGCCGGGTGACCAGATTCGCTATACCGCAGACAAGCGTCTGTTCGTCAACGGTGAATCGATCGCCGAACAACTGGTCGGCTCCGAGCCGGGCACGTTGGGCAGCGCCGAGCTCTACAAGGAAAAGCTCGGCATCGCCGAGCACCTTATCCGCAAGGAAATGAGCCGCTACCGCGCAGCGCCGGATCGTTCGTGGACCGTGCCTGCCGGGCACTACTTCATGATGGGCGACAACCGCGACAACTCGAACGACAGTCGCTACTGGGATGATCCGAGTATTCCCAAGAATCTGCTGGGCATGGTTCCCGACAAGAATATCGTCGGCAAGGCCTTCGCAGTCTGGATGAGCTGGCCGGAACCCAAACTCAGTCACCTGCCGAATTTCTCGCGGGTTGGCCTGATCAAGTAATCACACACGGCGCTGTTGAACACAGCGCCGAATGCATTTCTGGAGTCGGCATAATCGGCACCGGACGCATGAAAACAATGATATTCAGGACGTTATTTTTGAACACAGCGTTAATTGTCCCAAGCCTGCGCCGCACCACGGCGATGGCGGTGGAATCCAGCCACGAACTCAGCGTGGGTAAACCGTGAGCGTCTCCTTAAGCCGTCTAGAGCGTCAGCTCGGCTACACCTTCAAAGACCAGGAACTGATGGTCCTGGCCCTGACTCACCGCAGCTTTGCCGGGCGCAACAATGAACGCCTGGAGTTCCTCGGTGATGCCATCCTCAACTTCGTCGCTGGCGAGGCGCTGTTCGATCGCTTCCCGCTGGCCCGCGAAGGCCAGTTGTCGCGTTTGCGCGCCCGCTTGGTGAAAGGTGAAACCCTGGCCGTACTGGCCCGTGGTTTCGATCTGGGCGAATACCTGCGCCTGGGTTCCGGCGAATTGAAAAGCGGTGGTTTCCGTCGCGAATCGATTCTGGCCGATGCCCTCGAAGCGCTGATTGGTGCGATCTACCTGGACGCCGGCATGGACATGGCGCGCGAGCGCGTGCTGGCCTGGCTGGCCGGAGAGTTCGAAGGCCTGACGCTGGTCGATACCAACAAAGATCCGAAAACCCGCCTGCAGGAATTCCTGCAGTCCCGTGGTTGCGAGCTGCCGCGTTACGAAGTGGTGGATATCCAGGGTGAGCCGCATTGCCGGACGTTCTTCGTCGAATGTGAAATCATCTTACTGAATGAAAAAAGCCGAGGTCAGGGTGTGAGTCGTCGTATTGCCGAACAGGTAGCGGCCGCCGCAGCACTGATTGCCCTGGGTGTGGAGAATGGCAATGACTGATTCAACCGCAACTCGCTGTGGCTATGTTGCCATCGTCGGCCGTCCCAACGTGGGCAAGTCCACGCTGCTGAACCACATTCTGGGTCAGAAGCTGGCGATTACCTCGCGCAAGCCGCAGACCACCCGTCACAACATGCTCGGCATCAAGACCGAAGGCGCCGTTCAGGCGATCTACGTCGACACCCCGGGCATGCACAAGGGCGGCGAAAAGGCTCTGAACCGCTACATGAACAAGACCGCTTCGGCGGCGTTGAAAGACGTCGACGTGGTGATCTTCGTGGTTGACCGCACCAAGTGGACCGACGAAGACCAGATGGTCCTCGAGCGCGTTCAATACGTGACCGGCCCGCTGATCGTGGCGCTGAACAAGACCGACCGTATCGAAGACAAATCCGAGCTGATGCCGCACCTGAGCTGGTTGCAGGAACAGCTGCCGAACGCGCAGATCATGCCGATCTCGGCCCAGCACGGGCACAACCTGGACGCGCTGGAACGAGTGATCGCCGAGCACCTGCCGGAAAACGATCACTTCTTCCCGGAAGATCAGATCACTGACCGCAGCAGCCGCTTCCTTGCCGCCGAACTGGTGCGCGAGAAAATCATGCGCCAGTTGGGCGCCGAGCTGCCGTACCAGATCACCGTGGAAATCGAAGAGTTCAAGCAGCAGGGCAAAACCCTGCACATCCATGCGTTGATCCTCGTCGAACGTGACGGCCAGAAAAAAATCATCATTGGCGACAAGGGCGAGCGCATCAAGCGCATCGGCACCGAGGCGCGCAAGGACATGGAGTTGCTGTTCGACTCCAAGATCATGCTTAACCTGTGGGTCAAGGTTAAGGGTGGCTGGTCCGATGACGAACGTGCGTTGCGTTCGCTGGGTTACGGCGACCTGTAAACCGTTTGGCAGCACATAGATCTACTGTGGGAGCGGGCTTGCTCGCGAAGAGGATGTAACATTCAGCATTGATGTTGACTGTTACACCGCTTTCGCGAGCAAGCCCGCTCCCACATTGGTTTTGGGTTGTTTTTAAAACTGCGCTCCGTCATTGAGAACCCTGACTTCCATGTCTCAAGCCCCCATCGGCCAACCCGCGTACGTCCTCCACTCCCGTGCCTACCGCGAAAGCAGTGCGCTGGTGGATTTCCTTACGCCGCAAGGTCGGCTACGGGCGGTGTTGCGCAGCGCGCGGGGCAAGGCTGGAACCCTGGCGCGGCCGTTTGTGCCGCTGGAAGTCGAATTCCGTGGGCGGGGTGAATTGAAAAACGTCGGTCGCATGGAAAGCGCCGGTGTTTCCACCTGGCTCAACGGCGAGGCGCTGTTCAGCGGTCTCTACCTCAACGAGTTGCTGATCCGTCTGCTGCCCGCCGAAGACCCCCATCCCGCAGTCTTCGATCACTACGCCGCGACCTTGCTCGCCCTGGCCGAAGGCCGTCCATTGGAGCCATTGCTGCGCTCCTTCGAATGGCGTTTGCTCGATGACCTCGGTTACGGTTTCGCCTTGAACACTGATATCCATGGCGACCCCATCGCGCCGGATGGCCTCTACCGCTTACAAGTGGATGCAGGCCTGGAACGGGTCTATCTGCTGCAACCGGGTCTGTTCAACGGCACTGAATTGCTGGCCATGGCCGATGCCGACTGGTCCGCGCCCGGAGCGCTGTCCGCTGCCAAGCGCTTGATGCGTCAGGCGCTGGCCGTTCATTTGGGCGGTCGTCCGCTAGTCAGTCGCGAGTTGTTTCGCAAGCCATAGTTTCGCAAGCCTTGCGTCAACAGACCCAGGCTCCCCGTGTATGCTGTGCACCGAACTTTCCCCTATTTCAGGAGCGCTTCCGTGACCACCAGCAATCGCATTCTTCTTGGCGTGAACATCGACCACGTTGCCACCCTGCGTCAGGCCCGGGGTACTCGCTACCCGGATCCGGTCAAGGCAGCGCTGGACGCGGAAGAGGCGGGCGCTGACGGCATCACCGTGCACTTGCGCGAAGACCGTCGGCATATTCAGGAGCGCGACGTGTTGCTGCTCAAGGATGTGCTGCAAACCCGCATGAATTTCGAAATGGGCGTCACCGAAGAAATGATGGCGTTCGCCGAACGCATCCGCCCGGCGCACATTTGCCTGGTCCCGGAAACCCGTCAGGAGCTGACCACTGAAGGCGGTCTGGACGTGGCAGGGCAGGAGGCGCGGATCAAGGCTGCGGTGGATCGTCTGGCGAAGATCGGCTGTGAAGTATCGCTGTTCATCGACGCTGACGAGCGGCAGATCGAAGCATCACGCCGTGTTGGTGCGCCAGCCATCGAATTGCACACCGGGCGTTATGCGGACGCCGAGACGCCAACCGAAGTCGCTGAAGAGCTCAAGCGCGTGGCCGATGGCGTGGCATTTGGTCTGGCCCAGGGGTTGATCGTCAACGCCGGCCACGGTCTGCACTATCACAACGTCGAGGCTGTTGCGGCGATCAAGGGCATCAATGAACTGAACATCGGCCATGCGTTGGTGGCCCACGCGTTGTTTGTCGGGTTCAAGTCGGCTGTTTCCGAGATGAAGGCGCTGATTCTGGCTGCTGCACTGAAGGGTTGAGATCGGCGGCGCTGCCTTCGCGGGCAAGCCTCGCTCCTACAGTTTCGTGTCGATCGCAATTGTGTGTTTGACACAAACCTGTAGGAGCGAGGCTTGCCCGCGAAGGCGTCTTTGGAGACGACAACGATTTAAAGCGGCGGGGTTTCCTGGCTCGGCTTGGTCTTGTCGACCCCCGGCACATGCAGGTTGCCTTCGGCGACCTGATTGCCTTCCAGCTGCGGCTGCGTGACCCACGTCAGGATGTCGTAGTAACGACGGATGTTCGCCACGAAGTGCACCGGCTCGCCACCCCGGGCGTAGCCGTAACGGGTTTTGCTGAACCACTTCTTCTCGGACAGACGCGGCAGGATTTTCTTCACGTCCAGCCACTTGTCCGGGTTCAACCCTTCCTTGGCCGCCAGTTTGCGCGCGTCATCCAGGTGACCGCTGCCAACGTTGTAGGCTGCGAGCGCGAACCACGTACGATCCGGCTCCTGGATCGACTCATCCAGTTGCTCTTTCATATAGGCCAGGTACTTTGCCCCACCCATGATGCTCTGCTTGGGATCGAGTCGATTGGACACGCCCATGGCTTGCGCCGTGTTCTGGGTCAGCATCATCAATCCGCGCACGCCGGTCTTGGACGTGACCGCCGCTTGCCACAGCGATTCCTGATAACCGATCGCCGCCAGCAGGCGCCAGTCGACTTTCTCTTTCTTGGCGTACGTCTTGAAATGCTGTTCGTATTTGGGCAGCCGCTGCTGCAGATGCTGGGCGAAGGTATAGGCGCCCATGTAACCGAGTACATCGACGTGCCCGTAATAGCGATCCTTGAGGCGTTGCAGGGTGCCGTTTTTCTTCACTTTGTCGAGGTAATCGTTGATCTCGTTGAGCAGGCTGTTGTCTTCGCCGGCGGCCACGGCCCAGCTCTGATTGCTGGCGTCACCGAGATCGAAGGCGACCCGCACGTTGGGGAAGTACACCTGGTTCATCGCGACTTCGTTGGAATCGACCAGGGTCAGATCGATCTGGGCTTCGTCGACCATGCGCAGCAAGTCGACGACTTCAACCGCGTCGGACTCTTCGTATTCAATGCCGGGATATTTCTTTTTCAGCGCTGCCAATTGCTCGGCGTGGGTGCTGCCCTTGAGCACCATGATCTTCTTGCCGACCAGGTCGCCTGCGTCGGTCGGCCGTGACTGGCCGTTGCGGTAGATGATCTGTGGGGTGACTTCGAGGTAGGAGTGGGAAAATCGCACCTGTTTTTTTCGTTCTTCGCTGCTGACCAGGCCGGCAGCAGCCAGCACCGGGCCATTGGGCTTGCCCACCTGATTGAACAGGTCGTCGAGGTTGTCGGCGGTTTCGATCTTGAGCTCGACCCCCAGATCGTCGGCGAAGCGCTTCACCAGCTCGTATTCGAAGCCGGTTTCACCGTTGCGATCCTGAAAGTAGGTGGCGGGACTGTTACGGGTAACCACCCGCAGCACGCCATCCTCCTTTACGCGCTCCAGCGTGTTGGGTTTATCAACACAGCCACCGAGCACCAGGAAGAGTCCGGTTGCGATCAGCCATTTGGCGTACCGCGGACGCAAAGCCGTTGGGGAAAACATCTGCGCAGTATACGCAAAGGACCACGAGCGCCATATCTCGACAGCGAAGGGCTTGTCTGCTAGAGAGTCTAAAACCCGCTTGGAGCCCGCAGGAATGGGCCCGGACAGCATTTTGTGACAGAAAAAATAACCCTCGGCGCGCACCTGTTCAGGGCCCGAATACCCGGCCCGACGTTCGGGCGCAGCCGTGCGTACCGTTTCGGGTGATGTCGCGGGCGGTTTAGGCTAGAATGCACGGCCTCAAAGCACACCCCTTCCCGAGGCTGTCCCGAAGATGTTGATCCTGCGCGGCGCTCCTGCCCTTTCTGCCTTTCGCCACAGCAAACTCCTTGAGCAACTGAGCCAGAAGGTTCCGGCTGTCAGCGGCTTGTATGCTGAATTCGCTCACTTCGCCGAAGTTACCGGCGTCCTGACCGGCGACGAACAGCAGGTGCTCGCGCGCCTTCTGAAGTACGGCCCAAGCGTTCCAGTACAAGAGCCAACCGGTCGCCTGTTTCTGGTGTTGCCACGTTTCGGCACCATCTCGCCATGGTCCAGTAAAGCCAGCGACATCGCTCGCAACTGCGGCCTGACGAAAATCCAGCGCCTGGAGCGCGGCATCGCGTTCTACGTCGCCGGCCAGTTCAGCGACGCTGAAGCGCAGCTGATTGCTGACGGTCTGCACGACCGCATGACCCAGATCGTGCTGGACAACCTTGAACAAGCCGCCGGCCTGTTCAGCCACGCCGAACCCAAGCCCCTGACCGCGATCGACGTGTTGGGTGGCGGCCGCGCCGCGCTGGAAAAAGCCAACACCGAGCTGGGCCTGGCCCTGGCCGAAGACGAGATCGACTATCTGGTCGCAGCCTTCGTCGGCTTGAAGCGCAACCCGCATGACATCGAATTGATGATGTTTGCCCAGGCGAACTCCGAGCACTGCCGCCACAAGATCTTCAACGCCAGTTGGGACATCGACGGTCAGAGCCAGGAAAAAAGCCTGTTCGGCATGATCAAGAACACCTATCAGATGCACAGCGACGGTGTTCTGTCGGCTTATAAGGACAACGCCTCGGTAATCGTCGGCTCCGTCGCCGGCCGTTTCTTCCCGGACCCTGAAACCCGTCAGTACGGCGCGGTGCAGGAACCGGTGCACATCCTGATGAAAGTCGAAACTCACAACCACCCGACCGCGATTGCCCCGTTCCCGGGCGCGTCCACCGGTAGCGGCGGTGAGATTCGCGACGAAGGTGCAACCGGTCGCGGCGCCAAGCCAAAGGCTGGCCTTACCGGTTTCACCGTGTCCAACCTGCAAATCCCGGGCTTCGAACAGCCGTGGGAAGTGCCATACGGCAAACCTGAGCGCATCGTGACCGCGCTGGACATCATGATCGAAGGTCCACTGGGGGGCGCCGCGTTCAACAACGAATTCGGTCGTCCGGCCCTGACCGGCTATTTCCGTACCTTCGAACAATCGATCACCACCCCGCGTGGCGACGAAGTTCGCGGTTACCACAAGCCGATCATGCTGGCTGGCGGCATGGGTAATATCCGTGCCGAACACGTACAGAAAGGCGAGATCACCGTTGGCTCCAAGCTGATCGTGCTCGGCGGCCCGGCAATGCTCATCGGCCTGGGCGGCGGTGCTGCCTCTTCCATGGCCACCGGCACCAGTTCGGCCGATCTGGACTTCGCATCCGTACAGCGCGAAAACCCGGAAATGGAACGTCGCTGCCAGGAAGTCATCGACCGTTGCTGGCAGTTGGGTGATAAAAACCCGATCAGCTTCATCCACGACGTCGGCGCGGGCGGTCTGTCCAACGCCTTCCCGGAACTGGTCAACGACGGCAACCGTGGCGGTCGCTTCGAACTGCGCAACATTCCAAACGACGAGCCGGGCATGGCCCCGCACGAAATCTGGAGTAACGAATCCCAGGAACGCTACGTTCTGGCGGTTGGGCCTGCGGACTTCGAACGCTTCCAGGCGATCTGCGAACGTGAGCGTTGCCCGTTTGCCGTGGTCGGCGAAGCCACTGCCGAACCGCAACTGACCGTGACCGACAGCCACTTCGGCAACAGCCCGGTGGACATGCCGCTCGAAGTGCTGCTGGGCAAAGCCCCGCGCATGCACCGTTCGGCCGTTCGCGAAAACGAGCTGGGCGACGATTTCGATCCGTCGACCCTCGAGATCGCTGACTGCGTCGAGCGCGTTCTGCATCACCCGGCCGTGGCCAGCAAAAGCTTCCTGATCACCATCGGCGACCGCACCATCACCGGCCTTGTGGCCCGTGATCAGATGGTCGGCCCGTGGCAGGTTCCGGTGGCCGACGTTGCCGTCACCGCTACCAGCTTCGACGTCTACACCGGTGAAGCCATGGCCATGGGCGAGCGTACTCCGCTGGCTCTGCTGGACGCTCCGGCGTCGGGTCGCATGGCCATCGGCGAAACCCTGACCAACATCGCGGCTTCGCGCATCGCCAAAATCTCCGACATCAAACTGTCGGCGAACTGGATGTCCGCTGCCGGTCACCCGGGTGAAGACGCGCGTCTGTACGACACCGTGAAAGCGGTCGGCATGGAACTGTGCCCGGACCTGGGCATTACCATTCCGGTGGGCAAGGACTCGATGTCCATGGCCACCCGCTGGAACGACGAAGGCGTCGACAAGACGGTGACTTCGCCGATGTCGCTGATCGTGACCGGCTTCGCCCCAGTGGCTGACATCCGTCAGACCATGACCCCGCAATTGCGCATGGACAAGGGCACCACCGACCTGATCCTGATCGACCTCGGTCGCGGTCAGAACCGCATGGGCGCTTCGATCCTCGCTCAGGTTCACGGCAAACTCGGCAAGCAGGCCCCGGACGTCGATGACGCCGAAGACCTGAAAGCCTTCTTCGCCGTGATCCAGGGCCTCAACGCCGACGGTCATTTGCTGGCTTACCACGACCGTTCCGACGGTGGTCTGCTGACCAGCGTGGTGGAAATGGCCTTCGCCGGTCATTGCGGCCTGAGCTTGAACCTCGACGGTCTGGCAGAAACCTCCGCCGACATCGCCGCGATCCTGTTCAACGAAGAACTGGGTGCTGTTATCCAGGTTCGCCAAGACGCCACTCCGGACATCCTCGCGCAGTTCAGCGCAGCTGGCCTGGGTGACTGCGTGTCGGTGATCGGTCAGCCGATGAACAATGGCGAGATCAGCATCACCTTCAACGGCGACACCGTGTTCGAAGGTCAGCGTCGTCTGCTGCAACGTCAGTGGGCCGAGACCAGCTACCAGATCCAGCGTCTGCGTGATAACGCCGACTGCGCCGAACAAGAGTTCGACGTGCTGCTGGAAGAAGACAACCCGGGCCTGAGCGTCAAGCTCAGCTACGACGTCAACCAGGACGTCGCCGCGCCTTACATCAAGAAAGGCATCCGCCCACAGGTTGCCGTGCTGCGTGAGCAGGGCGTCAACGGTCAGGTGGAAATGGCGGCTGCGTTCGACCGCGCCGGTTTCAACGCGATCGACGTGCACATGAGCGACATTCTGGCCGGCCGTGTCGACCTGAACGAGTTCAAGGGGCTGGTGGCTTGTGGCGGTTTCTCTTACGGCGACGTATTGGGCGCCGGCGAAGGCTGGGCCAAGTCCGCGCTGTTCAACAGCCGCGCTCGCGATGCCTTCCAGGGCTTCTTCGAACGTAACGACAGCTTCACCCTCGGCGTTTGCAACGGTTGCCAGATGATGTCCAACCTGCACGAGCTGATCCCGGGCAGCGAGTTCTGGCCGCACTTCGTGCGTAACCGTTCCGAGCAGTTCGAAGCTCGCGTTGCCATGGTTCAGGTCCAGGAGTCGAACTCGATCTTCCTGCAAGGCATGGCCGGTTCGCGCATGCCAATCGCTATCGCTCACGGTGAAGGCCATGCCGAATTCGCCAGCGAAGAAGCGTTGCTGGAAGCCGATCTGTCGGGTTGCGTGGCGATGCGTTTCGTCGACAACCACGGCAAGGTCACCGAAAACTACCCGGCCAACCCGAACGGCTCGCCGCGCGGGATCACCGGTTTGACCAGCCGTGACGGTCGCGTGACCATCATGATGCCGCACCCGGAGCGGGTATTCCGCGCCGTGCAGAACTCGTGGCGTTCGGAAGACTGGAACGAAGACGCACCCTGGATGCGTATGTTCCGTAACGCTCGCGTTTGGGTTAACTAAGAGCGGGGAGCTGATTGCCGTGTACAAGCTCGGTTTTTTTGTTCCGGCCAGTCATGTCGAGGTGGTCAAGAGTGCTGTGTTCGCTGCCGGTGGCGGGCGGATCGGGGCTTATGATCACTGCGCGTGGCAGGTGTTCGGGTTGGGTCAGTTTCGTCCTCTGGATGGCAGTCAGCCGTTTATTGGTGAAGCGGGGCAGGTCGAGCAGGTTGAGGAATGGAAGGTTGAGCTTGTGGTCAGCGATGAGTTGATTCGGGCGGTGGTGGTGGCTCTGAAAGAGAGCCATCCCTATGAGACGCCGGCTTACGAGGTGTGGCGGTTGGAAGATTTCTGATCTTCCTGGCCGCTGAAAATGAGAAACCCGCTGAAAGTGATTTCAGCGGGTTTTTTGTTGGCTGCGATTTGGGGCGTGGCGGCCTTCGGGCCGACCAGGTTCTTGTTGATTGAGTACATATCCGTTGCTGCGGTAACGGCGGCTTAGGGTTTCGCCCTTACGGCGAGGCACTTTTGGCAAACGCCCCAAAAGTACCCAAAAGGTCTCGCCCCAAGCGTCCGGCCCCTCGCTGAAGCTCGGCGTTCCTTCGCTCCGGTATCCATCTGGGGGCATCGCCCTACGGTCTGCTTCGCTACGACCTACATGCGATGGGTTCGACTGCGTCGAACGGCGCTACGCGCCAATCCCCAGATAAACACCGGAACGAGGCCTCCCGAAGGGGCGGGCAGATCAAGATCAAAAGCCAGATCAAAAGCTGCAGGCGAGCTAACGCTCGGCCTGTTGAGTGGTGAAAGGCGGGTGTACGCCGCTCCACTGTGGGAGCGGGCTTGCTCGCGAAGGCGGCCTGACAGCCGACCAATCTCTCGCAGACATACATCGCCCCACTTGTAGGAGCGAGGCTTGCCCGCGAAGACGGCCTGACAGCCGACCAATCTCCCTCAGATGTACTCCGACCCACTGTGGGAGCGAGCCTGCTCGCGATGGCGGCCTTACAGACAACGATGTTTATTGATTGCTAAAAATATCAGAACCTTCCCATAAGTTTTTCAGGTTGTCCGTCGGAAGTGGACTCTCTAACCTTTGGCTGTCGCTGCCAATTCAGTGACCGGGACTGCAAGCCCGCCGATAGTTTGTTAGACACCTTTAAGCGCACCTATAATCGTGGCGCTTAAATCAATGGTCATCGATTTATGGTGGCTGTGTGCGGGAGACCTTCGGGTCTGCCGAGGGCCTAACAACTCGGTCTTGCAGACCCGCGCACAGCTGCCACCCATCATCTGCAAGTGATGCTGGTAGCTCCAACTTTTTGTTAGGAGTTTCACAATGATCAAAGACAGCCCAAATCCTCCAGAAACAGACGTAGAAACAGACGTAGAAACAGATTTAGAAACAAACATGGAAAACGAATCCGTTTCCCCCTACGCCTGCCTCAATTCCAAAAAACTCCACGACGCCGCAATCCGTGCACTCGATCACTATCTCGCGCCACCTTCCCAAAAGAAGGTCAAAGCCGGCCAGCGTCCAAGTACGATCTTCGTGGTCGCGCCGAACGTAGATTCCGAAACTCTGCTGGCCCATGCCTGTGAAACCCTGGCTTCGGCGAATGTCATGGCCAGTGAGTTGGCGTACGACCTCACTGGGCCAGCGTGCAATCTGGCCTTGGGGATTCAGCAGATGATTTCGTTGGCGGAGTTGTCGGTGAATCGTGTGTTGGATCATCTGGACCCGCAGGGGTAGGACAATGAAAAAAGCCCGCTGGACCTGTGACGGTCAGCGGGCTTTGAGATTTTCATTGGTTGTGCGGGCCTCTTCGCGGGCAACCCGCTCCCGGATTTTGATCTGCACCCAAAAAGTTGGATACCAATCCTAATGTTGGGGTCAGATCACCACAGGCAACCCCCTCGCCACAAAAGCTCCTCGCCAGCCTTGAAGGTAGCCCTTAGGGGCGAATCTCAATCATCGTGCCGTCCGGCACCAAACCCCAAACCTCGCGCATGTCCATATTGCGCATGGCGATGCAACCATCGGTCCAGTCCAGCGTATGGAACAGGTCTTCGGGATTGTCTTCGGTGTCCGGGGTGCCGTGGATCATGATCATGCCGCCAGGCTCGACGCCTTCGCGCCGGGCACGGGCGGCGTCGCTGATGTTGGGGTAGGAGATGTGCATCGCCAGGTTGAAACGGTCGCTGATCTTGCGCCAGTCCACCCAATAAAAGCCTTCGGGGGTGCGTTTGTCGCCCTCCATCAGCTTCGGCCCCTTGGGGCGTTTCCCTAAGGAAATGCGATAGGTCTTGATCGGCTTGCCATCATTGATCAATTGCAATTGATGGGCCGATTTGAGAACCAGGACTTTTTCGATGACTTTGCCGTCCAGCGTTTCCGTGGAGGAAGCCTGGCTGACAGCGGCGAACGATAAGCAAAAAACAGCAAGCAACCAGCGCATTGAAACGATATCCCTAAGAGGTGTCGCGACTATTTATTTTATAGGTGCTTTTATGTGTGGCAGCTTTAAATGATGGCAGGCTGGACGAGCGGCGGGATCGATTCGGACCGCACGGGGTAGACCTCGGTCCGCCGGTCAGCGAAGAAGCATTCTAAGGTACGGCCCACCGTGCGGAAAGCCAGTTCGCCCCAAGGGATGTCGGCTTCTTCGAACAGTTGCACTTCCAGACTCTCGGGCCCCGCGGAAAAATCCAGGTCCACCAGCTCGGCGCGAAAGAACACATGCACCTGGCTGATGTGTGGCACGTCGATCAGTGTATAGATACTCAGGTTGCGCACCCGGGCACAGGCTTCCTCGGCGGTCTCGCGAATGGCGGCCTGCTCGATGGTCTCACCGTTTTCCATGAACCCGGCGGGCAGGGTCCAGTAACCGAGCCGTGGCTCGATGGCGCGACGGCACAGCAACACCTTCGAACCCCAGACCGGCACGCAACCGGCGACGATATTGGGGTTTTGGTAATGGATGGTATGACAGCTGTCGCAGACAAAACGCAGGCGCGAATCGCCTTCGGGAATGCGCTGGGTTACCGGGTTGCCGCACTGGCTGCAAAATTTCATGCTTGGGTTCCTGAATGCTGCGCCTATCTTGGCGTGCAGCGGTGTCGGTCGGCAAGTTGTCGTTTCGCGACATGAGGCTGTTCGGGGCTTGGGCGGCCGATGCGATTGGTGCATGATGCAGGGTAAGGCACAGATCGAGAAGACTCATGCTGGACGAGCTACTGCACCGGGTAAGCAATCACACGCCGCGTACGCTGGAAACCGACCGACGTTTCCCCGAAGCCGCGGTATTGGTGCCCATCACGCGCAGTGACGAACCGGAACTGGTGCTAACCCTTCGCGCCAGCGGGCTTTCGACCCATGGCGGCGAAGTTGCCTTTCCCGGCGGTCGACGCGACCCCGAAGACCCTGACCTGATTTTTACCGCCCTGCGCGAAGCCGAAGAAGAAATCGGCCTGCCGCCGGGGCTGGTTGAAGTGATCGGCCCGCTGAGCCCATTGATCTCCCTGCACGGCATCAAGGTCACGCCCTATGTTGGCGTGATTCCGGATTTCGTCGAATACCAGGCCAACGATGCCGAGATCGCCGCGGTGTTCAGCGTGCCGCTGGAGTTCTTCCGCAAAGACCCACGAGAGCACACTCACCGCATCGACTATCAGGGCCACAGTTGGTACGTGCCGAGCTACCGTTATGGCGAGTACAAGATCTGGGGGCTGACGGCGATCATGATCGTCGAGTTGATCAACCTGCTCTATGACGCGAAAATCAGCCTGCATCAACCACCCAAGAGTTTTATCAACACCTGAAGCCATCGTTCGCATGGCATGAGTCTGCGGCTGCCTGAGCCTTTGAGGACAATAAGATGAAATACCGCCTGGGCGACGCCCGCGTCGACACCCATCCGCAGAGTTGGGTCGCACCCAATGCCGTGCTGGTGGGCAAGGTCAAACTGGAAGAGGGCGCCAACGTCTGGTTCAACGCCGTGTTGCGTGGCGACAACGAACTGATCCTGATCGGCAAGAACAGCAATGTGCAGGACGGCACCGTAATGCACACCGACATGGGCTACCCGCTGACCATTGGCACCGGCGTGACCATCGGCCACAACGCGATGCTCCACGGCTGCACGGTGGGCGATTACAGTCTGATCGGCATCAACGCGGTGATCCTCAATGGCGCGAAAATCGGCAAGAACTGCATCATTGGCGCCAACTCGCTGATCGGTGAAGGCAAGGAAATTCCGGACGGATCGCTGGTCATGGGCTCACCGGGCAAGGTCGTGCGCGAGTTGACCGAGCCGCAAAAGAAGATGCTCGAAGCCAGCGCTGCCCACTATGTGCATAACTCGCAGCGTTACGCCCGCGATCTGGTCGAGCAGGAAGAATGAGCACCACTGAACGACCTGTTCCATCGCCGTGCGTGAACATTTGTGCGCTGGATGAGGATGACATTTGCACCGGGTGTCAGCGCACGGTGGAAGAAATCACCCGCTGGAGCCGGATGGACAACGCAGAGCGACGCAAGGTGCTGGGGTTGTGTCATGAGCGGGCGAAGTCGAGTGGGTTGATCTGGATGCTGCCATCCAAATCCGATTCCTGAGTTGTCAGCACTTTTGTGGCGAGGGAGCTTGCTCCCGCTGGGCAGCGAAGCAGCCCCCAGCTGACAAAGGTATTCCATCTGACACACTGCATACGCTGATTTGAGGGCCGCTTCGCGCCCCAACGGGAGCAAGCTCCCTCGCCACAGGTGATCTGTGCGCTGGAGATGAAGTACCCTGTGCACCAAAATCGACAGGTACTCCCACCCCATGCTCTTCCTGATCGCCTACATCAGCAGCGTCGTGCTGATCAATTACGCCTTTTCCAGCGCCCCGCACCTGGACATCATCTGGTCGGCCTGGGGTGGGCTGGTATTCGTGTTGCGCGACATGGTGCAAACCCGCTTTGGCCATGGCGCGATTGCGGCGATGTTGGTGGCGCTGGTGCTGTCCTACGTCACGTCCGATCCCTACATTGCGTTGGCCAGCGCCACGGCGTTCGCGGTGTCCGAGTGCATCGACTGGCTGGTGTTCAGCATCACCAAGCGTCCATTGCATGATCGCCTGTGGATAAGTTCGGCGCTGAGCATCCCGCTGGACACCTTCATCTTCTTCGGCA
Source organism: Pseudomonas sp. PDM24 (assembly GCF_019218905.1). Lineage (NCBI taxonomy): Bacteria > Pseudomonadati > Pseudomonadota > Gammaproteobacteria > Pseudomonadales > Pseudomonadaceae > Pseudomonas > Pseudomonas sp. PDM24. The sequence continues at coordinate 100,435 of NZ_JAHUWR010000009.1, forward strand.
TGATCGATGCGTTCACTCCGGCCGTGATCCTCACCGCCATGGGGTCGAAGTTCGCAGGTGTGACAGTCGTGTGGCTGATCATGGCCTGGCGCTTGCGTAATCAGGCCGTCGTCAGCTGAAGCCAAACCCTCAGGTTCATGTAAAATGCCGCGCTTTCTCCCCATGGGAAGCGTGCCAGGCACCGCATCCCTCGATGATCCGCTTCTTGAGGACCTGAGATGACCCGTATCGGAACTCCATTGTCGCCAACCGCGACCCGCGTATTGCTGTGTGGCTGTGGTGAGTTGGGCAAGGAAGTGGTGATCGAGCTGCAACGCCTGGGCGTTGAAGTGATTGCCGTGGATCGCTACGCCAATGCGCCGGCCATGCAAGTCGCCCATCGCAGCCATGTGATCAACATGCTCGACGGCGCAGCCCTGCGTGCAGTGATCGAAGCCGAGAAGCCGGACTTCATCGTTCCGGAAATCGAAGCCATCGCCACCGGGACTCTGGTAGAGCTGGAGTCCGAAGGCTTCACCGTGATCCCGACCGCTCGCGCCGCGCAGCTGACCATGAACCGCGAAGGTATCCGTCGCCTGGCCGCCGAAGAACTGGGCCTGCCGACGTCGCCGTACTACTTCGCCGACACCTTCGAGGACTACAGCAAGGCTGTCGACGATCTGGGTTTCCCCTGCGTGGTCAAACCGGTCATGAGTTCCTCGGGCAAAGGCCAGAGCCTGCTGCGCAGCGTCGATGACGTGCAGAAAGCCTGGGATTACGCTCAAGAAGGTGGCCGCGCCGGTAAAGGTCGCGTGATCATCGAAGGCTTCATCGATTTCGACTACGAAATCACCCTGCTGACCGTGCGTCATGTTGGCGGCACTACGTTCTGTGCGCCGGTTGGCCACCGTCAGGAGAAGGGCGACTATCAGGAATCCTGGCAGCCACAAGCCATGAGCCTGGTTGCTCTGGCTGAATCCGAGCGCGTTGCCAAAGCGGTGACCGAAGCCTTGGGTGGCCGTGGTCTGTTTGGCGTCGAGTTGTTCATCAAAGGTGATCAGGTCTGGTTTAGCGAAGTCTCGCCGCGCCCGCACGACACCGGTCTGGTGACCCTGATTTCCCAGGACCTGTCGCAGTTCGCGCTGCACGCACGGGCGATCCTGGGCCTGCCGATTCCATTGATTCGTCAGTTCGGGCCTTCGGCTTCGGCGGTGATTCTGGTGGAAGGGCAGTCGACTCAGACAGCATTCGCCAATTTGGGCGCTGCGCTGAGCGAGCCGGATACTGCGTTGCGTCTGTTCGGCAAGCCTGAGGTCAATGGCCAGCGTCGGATGGGGGTGGCGTTGGCGCGTGATGAGTCGATCGAGGCTGCACGGGCTAAAGCGACCCGTGCTTCTCAGGCTGTTGTTGTAGAGCTGTAAACCGAGTCGCGCCATTCGCGGGCAAGCCTCGCTCCTACAGGTCATTTGTTGAACGCACTACTGTCGTTTGACGTGATCCCTGTAGGAGCGAGGCTTGCCCGCGAAGCTTTTGGCTTCAGGCAACCCGATTCAAATCGTTATGCCGCGTCTCCTTCAGGCACAGCACCGCGATCAAGCTCAGCACCGCCGCCCCCGATACATACCCGCCGACATAACTCAAACCGCCCATCGCCACCAGTTTCTGCGCAAAGAACGGTGCCGCCGAGGCTCCGACAATGCCGCCCAGATTGTAGGCCGCCGACGCGCCGGTATAGCGCACGTGGGTCGGGAACAGCTCCGGCAGCAGCGCGCCCATCGGCGCAAACGTCACGCCCATCAGAAACAGTTCAATGCACAGGAACAGCGCCACGCCCCAGGTCGAGCCTTGGGTCAGCAGCGGTTCCATCAGGAATCCGGACAGAATCGCCAGCACGCCGCCGATGATCAGCACCGGTTTGCGCCCGAAACGATCACTGGCCCAGGCCGACAGCGGTGTCGCGGCCGCCATGAACAGCACCGCGAAACACAGCAGAGCGAGGAAGGTTTCGCGGGTGTAGCCGAGCGTCGACACACCGTAGCTCAGCGAAAACACTGTCGAGATATAGAACAGCGCGTAGCACACCACCATCGAGCCGGCGCCCAGCAGCATCGGCGCCCAGTATTGGCTGAACAGCTCGACCAGCGGGATCTTCACCCGTTCCTGACGAGCCATGGCATTGGCGAATACCGGGGTTTCGTGGAGCTTGAGGCGTACATACAGGCCCACCATCACCAGCGCGGCACTGAGCAGGAACGGAATCCGCCATCCCCACGAACGGAACTGCTCGTCGTTCAGGCTCATGGCCAGGGTCAGGAACAGGCCGTTGGCCGCAAGAAATCCGATCGATGGGCCGAGTTGCGGGAACATGCCGTACCACGCGCGCTTGCCTTTGGGCGCGTTCTCCGTGGCCAGCAATGCGGCGCCGCCCCATTCACCGCCCAGCCCCAGGCCTTGGCCGAAGCGCAGCACGCAAAGCAGGATCGGCGCCCAGGCGCCAATGCTGTCGTAACCCGGTAGCACGCCAATCAGCGTGGTACACACGCCCATCAGCAGCAGGGAGGCGACCAGTGTCGATTTACGCCCGATGCGGTCACCGAAGTGGCCGAACAGCGCCGAACCCAGTGGCCGCGCAAGGAAGGCGATACCGAAGGTAAGGAACGCCGACAGCATCTGGGCGGTGCCGGAGGTTTGCGGAAAGAACACCGGCCCGATCACCAGCGCTGCTGCAGTGGCATAGACGTAGAAGTCGTAGAACTCGATGGCCGTGCCGATGAAACTCGCGGTGGCGACTCGGGTGGCGGAGTTGGTCGGTTGGGCAGGCGTGGTGTCGCTGAACGTTGTGCTGGTCGTCATGCGGTAATCCCTGACAGTCATGGGCCCCAGTGGAGCGAATTATTATGGTCGAATACCCAGGGATGTGGGTTCAGATACGGTCGCTGTTCAAGGTAGGAACAGTCGTCGCAGTGGTGCGGATATTGTCGATGATCTGGCCGGAACCTGCTGCGCGCGGGGTAAGCACGTGGTTCGGCGGGGGCTTGGGTAAGCGACTTGATTATAGGAAGGCGGCTAACGATCTAACAAGGGCATGGATATTGAAAAAGATCGCAGCCTCGCTTCGCTCGACAGCTCCTACAAAGGAACGCATTCCAAACTGTAGGAGCTGTCGAGCGAAGCGAGGCCGCGATCTTTTGCTGAGCTAACGGACGAGGGCAGGTACTGAGCTGGTATGCCAGATCAACACCCGCGTAACGCGATTGTCTTCCGTCTCCAGTATCTCCAGCCGATAACGCCCGATTTTCAGGCAAACCGCACTGTCGGGGATCGTTTCCAGCGCCTCGGTCACTAACCCGTTGAGGGTTTTCGGACCATCACTGGGCAGATGCCAGCCAAGGCTCTTGTTCAATTCACGAATCGACGCCGCACCCTCGATGACCAAACGCCCATCGGCCTGCGGATGGATGTGCGGATTATCCAAGCTGTGCTGGCTTTCGAACTCACCGACGATTTCTTCGAGAATGTCTTCCAGGGTCACGATGCCCAGCACTTCGCCGTACTCGTCGACCACCATGCCCAAACGCCGCTGCTGCTTGTGAAAGTTCAGCAATTGCAGTTGCAGCGGGGTGCTTTCCGGTACGAAGTACGGTTCGTGACTGGCTGCCAGCAGCGCTTCCCGGGTCAGGCTTGAATCCGGCAGTAAATGACGGATTTGCCGGGTGTTGAGCACGGCTTCGACCTGGTTGATGTCGCTGTGGAATACCGGCAGGCGGGTGCGTCTGTTATGGCGCAATTGTTCGATGATTTCTTCGAGGGAATCGTCCAGATTGATTCCGTCGACGTCACTGCGCGGCACCAGAATATCGTTGACCGTGATGTTATCCAGCGCATGGATACCTGACAGCGAATGCGGGCGACTGGCGGCGTGTTCGTGATCGTCATGCCGATCTGCTGGCGCCTCGTCTTCGCTTTGTTGTACCACATTGATTTTGCGGGCGAATGGTCGCATCAGCAGTTGGCTGATGGCATTGAGCAGCCAGGCAGCCGGGTAGACGATCTTCAAGGGTATGCCGAGCAGTGTGTTGCCCAGGCTCAGGACAGCATCTGGATAGCGCACGGCAAGGGTGCGCGGCAGGTAGTCGGCGAACACCAGCAGCACCGCGCTGGCACCGAGGCAGGCAATCCATACACCGTTTTGCGCCCAGGTGAAAATCGCCAGCAAAGTGCTGATGACCACTACCAGCGCGCGGCACAGGGTATTGCAGAGGATCAGGCTGTTGAGCGGGAAACTCAGCTTCGCAACGGGTTTGTCGCCCGAACGCGAGGCCGTGCGCTGGGCCAGCAGCTGCTGTTGTGCAATTTCGATGGCGGTAAACAGCCCCGACCATAAAATCAGCAGGGCCAGCACCGCGAGCATCGGCCCTATGGGCAAGTCGTCCATTAATGCCGCCCGTCAGATATGCAGAATGTATTCGCGGACCAGCTTGCTGCCGAAGTACGCCAGCATCAGCAGGCAAAAACCGGCAAGGGTCCAGCGGATGGCTTTGTGTCCGCGCCAGCCGAGGCGGTTACGCCCCCAAAGCAGAACGCTGAACACGATCCAGGCCAGGCACGCCAGCAAGGTTTTATGCACCAGGTGCTGGGCGAACAGGTTCTCGACGAACAGCCAGCCGGAGATCAGCGACAACGAAAGCAGGCTCCAGCCGGCCCAAAGGAAACCAAACAGCAGGCTTTCCATGGTTTGCAGCGGCGGGAAGTTCTTGATCAGCCCGGATGGATGCTTGTGTTTGAGCTGATGGTCCTGAACCAGCAGCAGCAAAGACTGGAACACGGCAATGGTGAACATGCCGTAAGCGAGGATCGACAAGAGGATGTGGGCGAGGATGCCTGGTGCTTCGTCAATGATCTGCACCGTACCGGCGGGGGCGAACTGTGCCAGCACCACGGTGGCGGCGCCCAGCGGGAACAGCAATAGCAGCAGGTTTTCCACCGGAATCCGCGAGCAGGCCAGCAGGGTCAGGGCGATGACCGCTGCGGCAATCAGGCTGGCGGCGCTGAAAAAGTCCAGGGCCAGGCCGATCGGTGTCAGCAGATAGGTGATCAGGCTGACGCTGTGAGCCAGCACGGCCAGCACACCGAGCGTGACCAGCAGGCGCTTGTTCGCCTTGGCGCCGGTGGCCAGACGAGTGCCTTGATAGAGGGTCGCAGCGGCATATAAGCAGGCGGCGGCGAGGGTGGTAAGCAAACTGGGTGACAAGGGGAGCATAAATCCTGTTAGGCAAGCCCGAAAGGCGCTGAGTTTGGCATAGAACCCCCATAGCACGAAAGACCATGCAACCTGACGGCGAGGTGTCCGCCAGACGCAGTCTTCGCTATAATCCGCGACCTGCCCACGCCGCAGGCTCGCCGAGCACATGTTTATTCCGGTCTGGGCCGCCATTATCCCGGTCTACACAGGGCCTGAAAGGATCGCGCAATGTTTGAAAACTTAACCGACCGTCTCTCGCAGACGCTGCGCCATGTCACCGGCAAAGCCAAACTGACCGAAGACAACATCAAAGACACCCTGCGCGAAGTGCGCATGGCGTTGCTCGAAGCTGACGTCGCCTTGCCGGTGGTCAAAGACTTCGTCAACTCGGTCAAGGAGCGCGCTGTCGGCACCGAGGTGTCGCGCAGCCTGACGCCGGGCCAGGCCTTCGTGAAAATCGTCCAGGCCGAACTCGAAAGCCTGATGGGCGCGGCCAACGAAGACTTGAACCTGAGCGCCGTTCCTCCTGCTGTCGTGTTGATGGCCGGTTTGCAGGGTGCGGGTAAAACCACCACCGCCGGCAAGCTCGCGCGCTTCCTTAAAGAGCGCAAGAAGAAGTCGGTCATGGTCGTGTCCGCGGACGTTTACCGTCCGGCGGCGATCAAGCAGCTTGAAATGCTCGCGGGTGAAGTTGGCGTTACCTTCTTCCCGTCCGACCTGAGCCAGAAGCCGGTCGACATCGCGCAAGCCGCTATTAAAGAAGCAAAACTGAAATTCATCGACGTGGTCATCGTCGATACCGCCGGTCGTTTGCACATCGACGAAGAAATGATGGGCGAGATCAAGGCGCTGCATGCCGCGATCAACCCGGTTGAAACCCTGTTCGTGGTCGATGCCATGACTGGCCAGGACGCCGCCAACACGGCCAAGGCCTTCGGCGATGCGCTGCCGCTGACCGGTGTGATCCTGACCAAGGTCGACGGCGATGCCCGTGGCGGTGCCGCGTTGTCGGTACGTGCCATCACCGGCAAGCCGATCAAGTTCATCGGTATGGGCGAGAAGAGCGAAGCGCTCGAGCCGTTCCACCCTGAGCGTATTGCTTCGCGCATCCTCGGCATGGGTGACGTGCTCAGCCTGATCGAGCAGGCCGAACAGACTCTCGACAAAGACAAGGCCGATAAACTGGCCAAGAAGCTGAAGAAGGGCAAGGGCTTCGACCTCGAAGACTTCCGCGATCAGCTGCAACAGATGAAAAACATGGGCGGCCTCAGCGGCCTCATGGACAAACTGCCGAACATAGGTGGTGTGAATCTGGCGCAAATGGGCAACGCCCAGGGCGCGGCAGAGAAACAGTTCAAGCAGATGGAAGCCATCATCAACTCCATGACCCCGGCCGAACGCCGCGACCCTGAGCTGATCAGCGGTTCGCGCAAGCGCCGGATCGCCATGGGTTCCGGCACTCAGGTGCAGGACATCGGTCGCTTGATCAAGCAGCACAAGCAGATGCAGAAGATGATGAAGAAATTCTCCGCGAAAGGCGGAATGGCCAAAATGATGCGCGGCATGGGCGGTATGTTGCCCGGCGGCGGCATGCCGAAAATGTAAAAGATTCGCGCCGGCAGTCATGTCGGCGCTGCCCACATGGAAGTGGGATCTCCAGCAAACCCGCACTTGGCGGGAGCTGACTGGCCGTTTTCAACGACGGCTCTATAGCAAATCTGGATGGCGACCGATAGGCCGCCGGAAAAAGACATTTGCAAAAGTCCGGATATTCCTTAGAATATGCGGCCTTTCGGGCACCTATGCCCGCTGTGCCTTTAGATTTGCAGCACCGACTACAGGAACGATGTTCACATGCTAACAATCCGTCTTGCCCTTGGCGGCTCCAAAAAGCGCCCGTTTTACCACTTGACCGTAACCGACAGCCGTAACCCGCGCGACGGTTCGCACAAGGAACAGGTTGGTTTCTTCAACCCTGTTGCTCGTGGTCAAGAAGTTCGTCTGTCCGTGAACCAAGAGCGCGTAGCCTACTGGCTGAGCGTTGGTGCACAACCTTCTGAGCGCGTTGCTCAGTTGTTGAAGGAATCTGCTAAGGCTGCGGCCTGAGCAATATGAGCGCGACGCCAGCTGTTGCCGATGATTTGATCGTTATTGGCAAAATTTATTCTGTTCATGGCGTTCGCGGCGAAGTGAAGGTGTATTCCTTTACTGATCCGACTGAAAACCTGTTGCAGTACAAAACCTGGACGCTCAAGCGCGAAGGCAATGTGAAGCAGGTCGAGCTGGTCAGCGGACGTGGGAACGACAAGTTCCTGGTCGCAAAGCTCAAGGGTCTTGATGATCGTGAAGAAGCGCGTCTTCTGGCTGGTTATGAGATCTGTGTGCCGCGCAACCTGTTCCCTGAATTGACCGACGGCGAGTACTACTGGTACCAGCTGGAAGGTCTGAAGGTTATCGATCAACTCGGGCAGCTGCTCGGGAAAATCGATCATCTTCTGGAAACCGGCGCCAATGATGTAATGGTGGTCAAGCCTTGCGCTGGTAGCCTGGATGATCGCGAACGCCTGTTGCCCTATACGGAGCAATGCGTGTTGGCTGTCGACCTTGCCGCAGGCGAGATGAAGGTGGAATGGGATGCGGACTTCTAAACGTGGCTAACCTGCGCGTAGAAGTGATCAGTTTGTTTCCCGAGATGTTCTCCGCCATCAGCGAGTACGGCATCACCAGTCGGGCGGTGAAACAGGGGCTGTTGCAGCTCACCTGTTGGAATCCGCGAGACTACACGACGGATCGACATCACACGGTGGATGATCGCCCATTTGGCGGTGGTCCGGGCATGGTGATGAAGATCAAGCCCCTGGAAGATGCTCTGGTTCAGGCCAAGGCAGCAGCCGGGGAGGCGGCGAAGGTGATTTACCTGTCCCCCCAAGGCCGTCAACTGACTCAGTCGGCGGTGCGCGAGTTGGCGAATCTGGATGCATTGATCCTGATTGCCGGCCGCTATGAAGGCATTGACGAGCGTTTTATTGATGCTCATGTCGATGAAGAGTGGTCGATTGGCGACTATGTACTGTCTGGCGGTGAGCTGCCGGCGATGGTCCTGATCGATGCGGTTACACGACTGCTGCCTGGAGCTTTAGGGCATGCGGACTCCGCCGAGGAAGATTCCTTTACGGATGGTTTGCTGGATTGCCCGCACTACACCCGACCGGAGGTGTATGCGGATCAGCGTGTTCCCGACGTATTGCTAAGTGGCAATCACGCGCACATCCGGCGTTGGCGTTTACAGCAGTCCCTTGGTAGGACCTTTGAACGACGCGCCGATCTTCTGGAAAGCCGCTCGCTTTCTGGAGAAGAGAAGAAGCTGCTCGAGGAATACATCCGCGAGCGGGACGATAGTTAACAACGTATCGATGGTAGATCCGACGATTTACCTTAGGAGCACAGCATGACTAACAAAATCATCCTTGCACTCGAAGCAGAGCAGATGACCAAAGAGATCCCTACCTTTGCCCCGGGCGACACCATTGTCGTTCAGGTGAAAGTGAAGGAAGGCGATCGTTCGCGTCTGCAAGCGTTCGAAGGCGTAGTTATCGCCAAGCGTAACCGCGGCGTAAACAGTGCTTTCACCGTTCGTAAAATCTCCAACGGTGTTGGCGTAGAGCGTACTTTCCAGACCTACAGCCCGCAAATCGACAGCATGGCCGTTAAGCGTCGCGGTGACGTACGTAAAGCCAAGCTGTACTACCTGCGTGACCTGTCCGGTAAAGCAGCTCGCATCAAGGAAAAACTGGCTTAAGTCCAGCTTCCGATGCGCAAGAGTCAGCCTGTTCAGGCTGGCTCTTCAAGAAAATGCCTCGTATCGAAAGATACGGGGCATTTTTCGTTATGGTGCGGAACCTGTAGGAGCGAGGCGTGCCCGCGAAGAGGGTGTGTCGATCGACATTGATGTTGTCTGGTGCGTCGTCTTCGTGAGCAAGCTCGCTCCCACACGGATCGCGGCGTTAAGGGGGGAAGACTTTTTCCGCACAAAAGAAAACGCCCCGAACAAGTCGGGGCGTTTTCTTGAAGTGCTGCGGCTTTTTGAGCGTGGGCGCTTAGCGCTTCAGCGAAGCTGGCAGGTGCGGCTGGATCGCCGTCAGTACTGCCTTGAAGCACTTGGTGTTGCCGGCGACGATGTGGCCTTTCTCAAGGAAGTCGTGACCGCCGGTGAAGTCGCTCACCAAGCCGCCGGCTTCCTGGATCAGCAGGGCGCCTGCAGCCATGTCCCACTCGGACAGGCCTGACTCCCAGAACGCATCGAAACGGCCGGCGGCCACATAGGCCAGGTCCAGACTCGCTGCGCCAGCACGGCGGATGCCGGCGGTCTGGCCAACCAGGGCGCGGAACATGCCTAGGTAGTTGTCGAGGTTGTCCATCTGGTCGTCACGGAACGGGAAGCCGGTACCCAGCAGGGCGCCGTCCAGGCTGGTGCGACCGCTGACGCGTAGGCGACGACCGTTCAGTTGGGCGCCGCGACCACGGCTGGCGGTGAATTCTTCCTGGCGAACCGGGTCCAGAACAACAGCGTGCTCCAGGCGGCCGCGGTATTTGCAGGCAATGCTGACAGCGAAGTGAGGAATGCCGCGCAGGAAGTTGGTGGTGCCATCCAGTGGATCAATGATCCACAGGTACTCTTCGCCTTCGATGCCGCTACCGGCGTGCATGCCGGTTTCTTCACCCATGATCGAGTGATTCGGGTAGGCCTTGCGCAGCGCATCGATGATTTTCTGTTCGGCGGCGCGATCCACCTCGGATACGTAATCCTTGGCGTCTTTTTCGTCGACCTTGATGGTATCCAGGCGCTCGATGGAGCGGAAAATCAATTCACTGGCGCTGCGGGCGGCGCGCAGCGCGATATTCAGCATGGGCTGCATGGATGTGTCACCTAAGGTTGTTAAAGAAAGCCGGGCATTCTATCAGAAAGTTTCTACAGGTGAAGGTCGGTGTTCGCTTTCATAGCTTAACGGTAGGTTGAGCTGTAAGATTCTGCTCCCTATTAAAGTGTTCGAGAGCGTCTCCCTTGCTGCAAAACATTCGTGTCGTCCTGGTCAATACCAGTCACCCCGGCAATATTGGTGGGGCTGCGCGTGCCATGAAGAACATGGGCCTGTCGCGGCTGGTGCTGGTCGAACCGCGGTTGTTCCCGCATCACGAGGCCGATGCGCGTGCGTCTGGTGCCGGGGATATCCTTGAAAACGCGCAAGTCGTCGCCACTCTGGAAGATGCCTTGGTCGGCTGCAATCTGGTGCTCGGTACGAGTGCTCGTGACCGTCGCATTCCCTGGCCATTGCTCGATCCTCGCGAATGCGGTGTGAAGGTGGTCGAAGAGGCGGCGCAAGGTGCCGAGATCGCATTGGTGTTTGGCCGTGAAGACTCCGGCCTGACCAATGAAGAGCTGCAGCGATGTCATTATCACGTTCACATCCCATCAGACCCTGAATTCAGTTCGCTGAACCTCGGGGCGGCGGTGCAAGTGTTGAGCTATGAAGTGCGCATGTCCTGGCTGGCGGCCCAAGGTCAGCCGAGCAAGGTTGAGAAGGAGGAAGTGGCATCCACCAAAAGTGGTGAGCTGGCGACCATGGATGAGCTGGAGCGCTTTTATGAGCACCTGGAGCAAACCCTGGTGGCCATCGAGTTCCTCGACCCGGAAAAACCACGGCACTTGATGGCGCGCCTGCGCCGGTTGTACGGACGCAGCTCGGTCAGCCGGGCGGAAATGAATATATTGCGTGGCATCCTCACGGAAACCCAGAAAGCGGCCCGTGGCGAGCTTCTAAAGCGGAAGGATTAATGATGTTCGAGCGTTTGCGTGAAGATATCCAAAGTGTTTTCCATCGTGACCCGGCGGCGCGTAATGCTTTTGAGGTTCTGACGTGCTACCCGGGCATGCACGCCATCTGGATCCATCGCCTGTCGTCAGCGTTGTGGGGCATGGGCTGGAAATGGCTGGCGCGTCTGGTGTCGAACTTCGGTCGCTGGTTGACCGGAATCGAGATTCATCCGGGTGCCAAGGTCGGTCGTCGCTTCTTTATCGACCATGGCATGGGCATCGTTATCGGTGAGACCGCTGAGATCGGCAACGACGTCACCCTGTATCAAGGCGTGACCCTTGGCGGCACCAGCTGGAACAAAGGCAAGCGTCACCCGACCCTGGAAGACGGTGTAGTGGTCGGGGCGGGCGCCAAGGTGCTCGGCCCGTTTACGGTGGGTGCCGGGGCCAAGGTGGGTTCCAATGCCGTGGTCACCAAGGCGGTTCCGCCCGGGGCAACAGTGGTGGGGATTCCGGGGCGGATCATCGTCAAGTCCGATGAAGAGCAGGACGCCAAGCGCAAGGCCATGGCCGAGAAGATCGGTTTCGACGCCTACGGTGTCGGCGAAGACATGCCGGACCCGGTGGCTCGAGCTATTAACCAGTTGCTCGATCATCTGCAGGCTGTAGATGGTCGACTTGAAGGGATGTGTGGGGCGCTGAAGGACCTGGGTAGCAATTACTGTGCGAAAGATCTGCCTGAGCTGCGCGAAGAGGACTTCGCCTGTGTGAAGGACAAGGATCAGAGCCGGGCCGGCTAAACCGTGTCAGTTTCTTCGCGGGCAAGCCTCGCTCCTACATGAGTCGCGCTGCCTCTGTAGGAGCGAGGCTTGCCCGCGAAGAACGATAACGCGCAATTGCTGGCTGTACGCCGCCAGCCTTTGCTATGATGCGCGCGCTCTTTTGCGGGTAAACCTGAGTAAAGCACTAGGTCTTATAGTTGACTTAAATACTCGGGAATTGCATACTCGCCCCATTCCGAATTCCGTGGTAATTGTCCATGCGACTGACTACAAAAGGCCGATACGCCGTGACCGCCATGCTTGACCTGGCGTTGCATGCGCAGCACGGGCCGGTGTCCCTGGCCGATATCTCCGAGCGCCAAGGTATCTCCCTGTCCTACCTCGAGCAGCTTTTTGCCAAATTGCGCCGCAGCAATCTGGTGTCCAGTGTTCGCGGTCCAGGCGGTGGTTACCAGCTGTCCCGAGACATGCAGGGCATCCAGGTCGCCCAGGTGATCGATGCGGTCAACGAATCGGTCGATGCAACCAAATGCCAGGGCCAAGGTGATTGCCATCAAGGCGACACCTGTCTGACCCACCACTTGTGGTGCGATCTGAGTCTGCAGATTCACGAATTTCTGAGCGGTATCAGCTTGGCTGACCTTGTAACTCGCCGTGAGGTGCAAGAAGTAGCCCAGCGTCAGGACCAGCGTCGTTGCAACAGCAAGGCGCCACGCCTGGACAAGATTGAAGCGTCCGCCGTCGAATGACAGCCAAAGAGCTAGCGGCACGCCAGCCAGCCTGATTTAGGAGATAGTCCATGAAATTGCCGATTTACCTTGATTACTCTGCGACGACCCCGGTTGATCCACGTGTCGCGCAAAAGATGAGTGAATGCCTGCTGGTCGACGGAAACTTCGGTAACCCGGCGTCCCGTTCCCACGTGTTCGGCTGGAAAGCTGAAGAGTCCGTCGAGAACGCTCGCCGTCAGGTCGCTGACCTGGTTAACGCCGACCCGCGTGAAATCGTCTGGACCTCCGGTGCCACCGAGTCCGACAACCTGGCAATCAAGGGGGCGGCGCATTTCTACGCCACCAAAGGCAAGCACCTGATCACCACCAAGATTGAGCACAAGGCTGTCCTCGACACCATGCGCCAACTGGAACGTGAAGGTTTCGAAGTGACCTACCTCGATCCTCGCGAAGATGGTCTGGTCACTCCAGAGATGGTCGAAGCTGCCCTGCGCGACGACACTATCCTGGTGTCGATCATGCACGTGAACAACGAAATCGGCACCATCAACGACATCGCTGCCATCGGCGAACTGTGCCGCTCCAAGGGCATTCTGTTCCACGTCGACGCCGCTCAGTCCACCGGCAAGGTCGAGATCGACCTGTCGAAGCTGAAAGTCGACATGATGTCGTTCTCTGCCCACAAAACCTACGGCCCTAAAGGCATCGGCGCGCTGTACGTCAGCCGCAAGCCGCGTGTTCGCATCGAAGCGACCATGCACGGCGGCGGTCACGAGCGCGGCATGCGTTCCGGCACCCTGGCGACCCACCAGATCGTCGGCATGGGCGAAGCTTTCCGTGTGGCCAAGGAAGACATGGCTGCCGAGAACGTACGCATCAAAGCCCTGAGCGACCGCTTCTTCAAGCAGGTCGAAGGCCTGGAAGAGCTGTACGTCAACGGCAGCATGACCGCCCGCGTACCGCATAACCTGAACCTGAGCTTCAACTACGTTGAGGGCGAGTCGCTGATCATGGCGCTCAAGGATCTGGCGGTTTCGTCCGGTTCGGCCTGCACCTCGGCATCGCTTGAGCCTTCGTACGTACTGCGCGCCCTGGGCCGCAACGACGAACTGGCACACAGTTCGATTCGCTTCACCTTCGGCCGTTTCACCACCGAAGAAGAAATCGACTACGCCGCGCAGAAAGTCTGCGAGGCCGTTACCAAGCTGCGCACTCTCTCGCCGCTGTGGGACATGTACAAAGATGGCGTCGACATTTCGAAAATCGAGTGGGCGGCGCACTGATATTCAAGTCGCCGCAACCGGGCCCTGCCAATCCACGATTTGCAGGGCTTCAAGAGCGACTCCTGATGAGTGAGGATTAAGAATCATGGCTTACAGCGAAAAGGTCATCGACCACTACGAGAACCCGCGCAACGTCGGCAAGATGAACGCGGAAGATCCTGATGTCGGCACCGGCATGGTCGGCGCTCCGGCGTGCGGCGACGTGATGCGCTTGCAGATCAAGGTCAACGAACAAGGCATCATCGAAGACGCCAAGTTCAAGACCTACGGTTGCGGTTCGGCGATCGCCTCCAGCTCCCTGGCGACCGAGTGGATGAAAGGCAAGACTCTGGATGAAGCAGAGACCATCAAGAACACTCAGCTGGCCGAAGAACTGGCGCTGCCGCCAGTGAAAATTCACTGCTCCGTACTTGCTGAAGACGCTATCAAAGCGGCCGTTCGCGACTACAAGCAGAAGAAAGGCTTGATCTGACTTTCAAGATTTGGCGACGAGTAAGGAGTCACCGATGGCTATCAGCATGACAGAAGCGGCTGCTCAACACGTGCGACGCTCCCTCAACGGGCGCGGCAAAGGTGAAGGGATTCGCCTGGGTGTTCGCACCACAGGCTGTTCCGGCCTTGCCTACGTGCTGGAGTTTGTCGACGAGGTGGTTGCAGAGGATCAGGTGTTCGAAAGTCACGGCGAGAAAGTGATCATCGACCCGAAAAGCCTGGCCTACCTGGACGGCACCGAACTCGATTTCGTCAAGGAAGGGTTGAACGAAGGCTTCAAGTTCAACAATCCCAACGTGCGCGGTGAATGTGGCTGCGGCGAAAGCTTCAACATCTGAGGCTGCGCGTGGGTACTCCTTGTCATTTCGCTTTATTTGAGCTGAAACCGAGCTTCCGTCTGGATCTCGATCAGTTGGCCACGCGCTACCGTGAGTTGGCGCGCGGTGTTCATCCGGACCGCTTTGCTGACGCTTCCGAGCGTGAGCAGCGGCTGGCGCTCGAGCAATCCGCGAGCCTCAACGAGGCCTACCAGACGCTCAAAAGTCCCCCCAAACGCGCGCGATACCTGCTCGCCATGGGTGGTCGCGAGCTGCCGCTGGAGGTCACGGTGCATGATCCGGAGTTTCTTCTGCAGCAGATGGAGTTGCGTGAAGAACTCGAAGACCTGCAAGACAGCGCCGACCTGGCGGGTGTTGCAGTGTTCAAGCGTCGCCTGAAAACCGCGCAGGATGAACTGAACGAAAGCTTCGCAGCCTGTTGGGATGATGCAGCGCAACGTGAACAGGCCGAACGCCTGATGCGGCGCATGCAGTTCCTCGACAAGCTCACCTACGAAGTGCGCCAGTTAGAAGAGCGCCTCGACGATTAACCCAGTGCCGCTCCGGTCGCACGCCTGATATACAGATAAGTCCTGATCACGATGGCCCTACTGCAGATCGCCGAACCCGGCCAAAGTCCTCAACCGCACCAGCGTCGTCTGGCTGTGGGGATCGACTTGGGCACTACCAATTCGCTGGTCGCTGCGTTGCGCAGTGGTCTTTCCGAGCCTCTGGCCGACGCGCAAGGGCAGGTCATTCTGCCGTCTGCCGTGCGCTATCACGCCGATCGCGTCGAAGTCGGCGAGTCGGCCAAACTGGCCGCCGCGTCCGATCCTTTGAACACGGTGCTGTCGGTCAAGCGCTTGATGGGTCGTGGTTTGTCCGACGTCAAGCAATTGGGCGATCAACTGCCGTACCGTTTTGTCGACGGCGAGTCGCACATGCCGTTCATCGACACGGTGCAAGGTCCGAAAAGCCCGGTCGAAGTCTCCGCCGATATCCTCAAGGTGCTGCGTCAGCGCGCTGAAGCGACCTTGGGTGGCGAGCTGGTTGGCGCGGTGATCACCGTTCCAGCCTATTTCGATGATGCTCAGCGTCAAGCCACCAAGGATGCGGCCAAGCTGGCCGGTCTGAACGTGCTGCGTCTGCTCAATGAGCCAACCGCCGCCGCTGTCGCCTACGGTCTGGATCAGCACGCCGAAGGCTTGGTCGCGATTTATGACCTGGGCGGCGGTACGTTCGATATTTCGATTCTGCGCCTGACCGGCGGTGTGTTTGAAGTGCTGGCCACCGGCGGCGACAGCGCCCTGGGTGGCGATGACTTTGACCATGCTATCGCTGGCTGGATCATCGAGAGCGCCGGTCTGTCGGCCGACCTCGATCCGGGTACGCAACGTAATCTGCTGCAAACCGCGTGCGCAGCCAAAGAAGCCCTGACCAATTGCTCGTCCGTCGAAGTCGCTTATGGCGACTGGAAGGCCGAGCTGACCCGAGACGCCTTCAATGCGTTGATCGAGCCGATGGTTGCTCGCAGCTTGAAAGCCTGCCGTCGCGCGGTGCGTGATTCCGGTATCGAGCTGGAAGACGTACACGCTGTGGTCATGGTCGGCGGCTCGACGCGTGTGCCTCGCGTCCGCGAAGCTGTTGCGCAGGCCTTCGGTCGCGAGCCGTTGACCGAAATCGATCCGGATCAAGTCGTGGCCATCGGTGCCGCGATTCAGGCCGATACCCTGGCCGGCAACAAGCGTGACGGCGGCGAACTGCTGTTGCTCGACGTGATTCCGTTGTCCCTGGGGCTGGAAACCATGGGCGGTCTGATGGAGAAGGTGATTCCGCGCAACACCACCATCCCCGTCGCCCGGGCCCAGGACTTCACCACGTATAAAGATGGCCAGTCGGCCATGGCTATCCACGTATTGCAGGGTGAGCGCGAGCTGATCAGCGATTGCCGCTCCCTGGCCCGTTTCGAATTGCGCGGTATTCCGGCGATGGTGGCCGGTGCGGCGAAGATTCGCGTGACCTTCCAGGTCGACGCCGACGGTCTGCTCAGTGTCTCGGCCCGCGAATTGGGTTCGGGCGTCGAAGCCAGCATCCAGGTCAAACCGTCCTACGGCCTGACCGACGGCGAAATTGCCAAAATGCTTAAAGATTCGTTCCAGCACGCCAACGATGACAAGGTCGCTCGGGTATTGCGTGAGCAGCAGGTCGATGCCCAGCGCCTGATCGAGGCGGTGCAGGGCGCTCTGGAAGTTGACGGCGAACGCCTGCTCGACGCCGAAGAGCGCATGGTCATCGAATTGCAGATGCAGGAACTGACCGAATTGATGAAAGGCACCGATGGTTACGCCATCGAGCAGCAGACCAAGCGTCTGTCGCAAGTGACCGATGCCTTTGCTGCCCGCCGCCTGGACTCTACGGTGAAAGCCGCTCTGGCGGGGCGCAACCTGAATGAAATCGAGGATAACTGATGCCGCAGGTCATTTTTCTGCCACACGAGAAGTTCTGCCCGGAAGGCATGGTTGTAGAGGCTGAGCCTGGTATTTCCATTCTCGAACTGGCCCATGAACATCATATCGAGATGGAAAGCGCCTGTGGCGGCGTCTGCGCCTGCACCACTTGTCACTGCATCGTTCGCGAAGGTTTCGATTCGCTGGAAGAGGCCGATGAGCTGGAAGAAGACTTTCTTGATCGGGCATGGGGTCTGGAGGCGCAATCTCGTCTAGCCTGTCAGGCGATCGTCGGGACAGAAGACCTGACCATCGAGATTCCGAAATATTCGCTCAACCATGCAGCCGAAGCGCCGCACTGATTCAAGGAACCGACATGAGTCTGAAATGGGTTGATGTGCTTGAAATCGCGATCCAGCTGGCTGAGTCCAGGCCGGAAGTGGATCCGCGTTATGTGAACTTCGTCGATCTGCACCAATGGGTGCTGGCATTGCCGGAGTTCAGTGATGATCCGACCCGCGGTGGCGAGAAGGTGCTTGAAGCCATTCAGGCCGCCTGGATCGAAGAAGCAGACTGATTCTGCACCGTACGTCGTTAGGCAATACCAAAGAACCCGCGTATAATTCGCGGGTTTAATTTTTCGCAAATTACCGTTTCTGGAGTTACACCATGGCTGTTCAACGTACTTTCTCCATCATCAAGCCTGACGCTGTTGCAAAAAACGTTATCGGCGAGATCACCACTCGTTTCGAAAAAGCTGGCCTGCGCGTTGTAGCTTCGAAACTGAAGCAACTGTCCAAAGCTGAAGCTGAAGGCTTCTACGCTGAGCACAGCGCTCGTGGTTTCTTCAACGACCTGGTTGCTTTCATGATCTCCGGTCCGGTTGTCGTTCAGGTTCTGGAAGGCGAAAACGCTATCGCTCTGAACCGTGAGCTGATGGGCGCTACCAACCCTAAAGAAGCTGCTGCCGGCACCATCCGTGCTGACTTCGCTGATTCCATCGACGCCAACGCTGTACACGGTTCGGACTCCGAAGCCGCTGCTGCTCGCGAAATCTCGTACTTCTTCGCAGCTACTGAAGTAACCACTCGCTAAGCATTGGCTTAAGAGTGAAGGTGAATCCATGACTACATCGACTGTAAAAACCAACCTGCTGGGTCTGACTCAACAGGAAATGGAAAAATTCTTCGACTCAATCGGGGAGAAGCGTTTCCGTGCCGGTCAGGTAATGAAATGGATTCACCACCTTGGCGTTGATGATTTCGACGCCATGACGAACGTCAGCAAGGCCTTGCGCGACAAGCTCAAGGCCATTGCTGAAGTCCGCGGCCCCGAAGTGGTCAGCGAGGACATCTCCACCGATGGCACCCGTAAATGGGTAGTACGCGTGGCGTCCGGTAGCTGCGTCGAGACCGTGTACATTCCCCAGGGCAAACGCGGCACTCTGTGCGTTTCGTCCCAGGCAGGCTGTGCCCTGGATTGCAGTTTCTGCTCCACCGGCAAGCAAGGTTTCAACAGCAACCTCACCGCCGCCGAAGTGATCGGTCAGGTGTGGATTGCCAATAAATCGTTCGGCAGCATCCCGGCGACCGCCGACCGTGCCATCACCAACGTGGTGATGATGGGCATGGGTGAGCCGCTGCTGAACTTCGACAACGTCGTGGCCGCCATGCATCTGATGATGGATGACCTGGGCTACGGGATATCCAAGCGCCGTGTGACCCTGTCGACTTCGGGTGTGGTGCCGATGATCGATGAGCTGTCCAAGCACATCGACGTGTCCCTGGCGTTGTCGCTGCACGCACCGAATGACGCATTGCGTAACCAATTGGTGCCGATCAACAAGAAATATCCGCTTAAGATGCTGCTCGAGTCGTGCCAGCGCTACATGTCGTCCCTGGGCGAAAAGCGCGTGCTGACCATCGAGTACACCTTGCTCAAGGACATCAACGACAAGGTTGAACACGCCGTTGAGATGATTGAGCTACTCAAGAACATCCCGTGCAAGATCAACCTGATTCCGTTCAACCCGTTCCCGCATTCCGGTTACGAGCGTCCGAGCAACAATGCGATTCGTCGTTTCCAGGATCAGCTTCACCATGCAGGCTTCAACGTCACCGTACGCACCACCCGCGGTGAAGACATCGATGCCGCGTGTGGCCAATTGGTAGGGCAGGTGCTGGATCGCACCCGTCGCAGCGAACGTTATATCGCCGTGCGCGAGTTGAGCGCCGAAAACGATATCGCAACGAACGCCGCGAACAATAATTAAGAGAGGATCTCTATGTCCCTGCGCTTCGCGCTGCTTGTGCTGTTGGCCAGCCTCTGTGCTGGTTGTGTCCTGTCGGGCGATTTCAACCCGATGAAGACCAGCAAGGGCCGTGATGAAGCGCGTGCTGCCTACGTGCAGCTGGGCTTGGGTTATTTGCAACAGGGCATGACCGAGCGCGCCAAAGTCCCGTTGAAGAAGGCTTTGGATCTGGATAGCTCGGATCCTGACGCCAATGCTGCCCTGGGGCTGGTGTTCCAGGCTGAGATGGAGCCGGAACTGGCCGATCAGCATTTTCGCAAGGCGCTGTCTTCTCGTCCCGCCGATGCGCGAATCCTGAACAACTACGGCAGTTTTCTTTTCGAAGAGAAACGTTACAAAGAAGCGTATGAACGCTTCGAACAGGCCGCCGCCGATACTTTGTATCCTGAGCGTTCACGGGTTTTCGAAAACCTGGGCATGACTGCTTCAAAGCTAGGCCAGCGTGATCTGGCCCGCCAGCAACTGGAAAAAGCCCTGCGTCTGAATCGCCAACAGCCACGTGCATTGCTGGAAATGGCTGAGTTGTCTTACGAAGACAGGCATTATGTGCCCGCGCGTGACTATTACGACCGTTTTAGCCTGCTTACCGAGCAAAATGCACGTAGTCTATTGCTCGGCGTTCGGCTGGCAAAAGTGTTCGAAGATCGCGACAAGGCCGCCAGTTTCGGCCTGCAATTAAAACGACTCTATCCCGGTACGCCGGAATATCAGCAATACCTGTCGGAGCAATGATGAAAGCGGCGCATCCCGAAGTTGTAGCAGCGAATCGCGTTAACCCCGGTGAGACTTTGCGCCAGGCCCGCGAAAGCAATGGCTGGTCGCTGGCCGAAGTGGCCCTCAAGCTCAACCTCACCGTCAATTCCCTGAGCAATCTGGAAGCCGGCGCTTTCGACAAGCTGCCTGGTCACACCTTTGCTCGTGGCTATATTCGCGCGTATGCCAAATTGCTCGGCATGGACCAAACCGTTCTGGTCCAGCAGTTCGACCAATCCACCGGCACCGACTCCCATGGCAGCAACGTCCACAGCCTGGGGCGTATCGAAGAGCCGGTTCGGGTTTCCCACACCATTTTGCGAATTGTCAGCCTGCTGTTGCTGCTTGCGGTGATTGGCGGTGGTTTTATCTGGTGGCAGGATCAAACTTCACTGCGTACCAAAGACCTGATTGGCCTGGCGCCGGAACACGTTGAAGTCGAAGGCGCTGACGGCACCACCCAGATCCATCCACTGGACGAGCCGGAAGATCAGGCCGTTGCACAAGGTCAGGCTGAAGGGGAAACACCGCTTGCGCTGCCTCAGGCCGAGACTTCGACCGAGGAGCCAGTCAGTGCCGAAACGAGCGCACCGGTTCCAGCGCCAGTCGCTTCAGCAGTAGCGCCTGCGGCTGCGGCCCACAGCACTGCTCCGGTTGTCGCGACACCGGCGACACCGGCCCCGGCTGTTCCCGCTGTACCGGCACCGGTTATCTCTGCTCCAATTGCTCCGACCGCCTCGGCTCCAGCTCCGGCAGCTCCGGCAGCTCCGGTGGCCGGCCAAGGCCAGGTTCAACTGCAATTCACCGCCGATTGCTGGACGCAAGTGACCGATGGCACCGGCAAGGTGCTGTTGAGTGGTCTGAAGCGTAAAGGCGAAAATGTTTCCGTTAGCGGCAAGCCGCCCTTTTCCGTGCGTCTGGGCTTCGCCCGTGGTGCGCAGGTCAGCTACAACGGGCAGGTGGTTGATGTCGCTCCGTTCACCAGTGGCGAGACTGCTCGCCTGAAGTTGGGTCAATAGTCATGCACGGCGAATCTCCAATCAAACGTCGCGAATCCCGCAAGATCTGGGTCGGCAACGTGCCCGTGGGCGGCGATGCGCCTATCGCTGTGCAGAGCATGACCAACAGCGACACCAATGACGTGGCCGCTACCGTGGCCCAGATCAATCGTCTGGAAGCCGCTGGCGTCGATATCGTGCGGGTTTCCGTGCCGGACATGGACGCCGCAGAAGCCTTCGGCAAGATCAAGCAATTGGTCAAAGTGCCGTTGGTGGCCGACATCCATTTCGACTACAAGATCGCTTTGCGCGTCGCCGAACTGGGCGTGGATTGCCTGCGGATCAACCCGGGCAACATCGGTCGTGAAGACCGCGTGCGTGCGGTGGTCGATGCCGCCCGTGATCGCGGGATTCCGATCCGCATCGGCGTCAACGCCGGTTCCCTGGAAAAAGACCTGCAAAAGAA
This sequence comes from Pseudomonas sp. PDM24, assembly GCF_019218905.1. NCBI lineage: Bacteria > Pseudomonadati > Pseudomonadota > Gammaproteobacteria > Pseudomonadales > Pseudomonadaceae > Pseudomonas > Pseudomonas sp. PDM24. The sequence goes on from NZ_JAHUWR010000009.1 coordinate 122,048, forward strand.
ATATGGCGAGCCGACGCCCGCTGCGCTGGTCGAGTCCGCCTTGCGTCACGTCGAACACCTCGAACGCCTGAATTTCCAGGACTTCAAGGTCAGCGTGAAAGCCTCCGACGTGTTCATGGCCGTCGCCGCCTACCGCTTGCTGGCCAAGGAAATCGTTCAGCCGCTGCACCTGGGCATCACTGAAGCCGGTGGTTTGCGCTCAGGCACAGTGAAATCCGCCGTGGGCCTCGGTATGCTGCTCGCCGAAGGGATTGGCGATACTATTCGCATCTCGTTGGCGGCCGACCCGGTCGAGGAAGTGAAAGTCGGCTACGACATTCTCAAATCCCTGCACCTGCGTTCCCGTGGCATTAACTTCATCGCTTGCCCGAGCTGCTCGCGGCAGAACTTCGATGTGGTCAAAACCATGAACGAGCTGGAAGGGCGCCTCGAAGACCTGCTGGTGCCGCTGGATGTCGCGGTAATCGGTTGCGTGGTCAACGGACCGGGCGAAGCCAAGGAAGCCCATATCGGCTTGACCGGCGGCACGCCAAACCTGATTTACATCGACGGCAAGCCGGCGCAGAAACTGACTAATGACAATCTGGTGGATGAGCTTGAACGCTTGATCCGTCAGAAAGCGGCCGAAAAGGTCGAAGCCGACGCAGCGGTAATCGCTCGCGGCTGAGCCTGACTAAAGAGCCGAACGAATTTAAGGATTTATAGTGAGCAAGTCTCTGCAAGCCATTCGTGGCATGAACGACATCCTGCCCGAACAGACTCCCCTGTGGCGTCATTTCGAAGGCACCGTCTCGCGTTTGCTGGATAACTACGGTTACAAGCAGATCCGCATGCCGATCGTCGAGTTCACCGAGCTGTTCAAGCGCTCCATCGGTGAAGTGACCGACATCGTCGAAAAAGAGATGTACACCTTCGAAGATCGCAACGGCGATTCCCTGACCCTGCGCCCTGAAGGCACAGCGGCCTGCGTGCGTGCGGTGCTCGAGCACGGCATCACCGGCGGCGGTCAGGTGCAGAAGCTCTGGTACATCGGCCCGATGTTCCGTCACGAACGTCCACAGAAAGGTCGTTATCGCCAGTTCCACCAGATCGGTTGCGAAGTCTTCAACCTCGACGGTCCGGACATCGACGCCGAGCTGATCGTGCTGACCTGGCGCCTGTGGGGCGAGCTGGGTATCCGTGATGCGGTCAAGCTCGAACTCAACAGCCTGGGCACCAGCGAGTCCCGTGGTCGTTATCGTGAAGCACTGGTCGACTACCTGTCCGCTCGCCTGGATCAACTGGACGAAGACAGCCAGCGCCGTCTGAAGACCAACCCGCTGCGGGTTCTGGATACCAAGAATCCCGACACTCAAGCGGCGTTGGCCGACGCGCCAAAAATGGCCGACTACCTCGACGAAGAATCCCGCGTGCACTTCGAGGGCCTCAAGGCTCGCCTGGACGCCGCCGGCATTCCTTATGTGATCAACCCGAAGCTGGTTCGCGGGCTGGATTACTACAGCAAGACCGTTTTCGAATGGGTCACCGACAAGTTGGGCGCCCAGGGCACCGTATGTGCCGGTGGTCGTTACGACGGTCTGGTGGAGCAGATGGGCGGCAAGCCGACCACGGGCGTTGGCTTCGCCATGGGCATCGAGCGTCTGGTGCTGCTGCTTGAAACCCTGGAGCAGATTCCCGAAGAAATCTCCCGTCAGGTCGATGTCTACCTCTGCGCCTTCGGTGAAGCCGCCGAGCTGGCCGGCTTGGCCCTGAGCGAGCGTGTTCGTGATCAATTGCCCAACCTGCGCCTGCAAGTCAATGCCGGCGCCGGAAGCTTCAAAAGCCAGTTCAAGAAAGCCGACAAGAGCGGTGCGCTGTACGCATTGATCCTAGGTGACGACGAAATGGCCCAGCAAGTGGTAGGTTTCAAACCCCTGCGTGGCCAGGGCGAACAACAAAGCATTGCCTGGGATGCGCTTGCTGCACACCTGGCCACCTGCGTCGTGCAGGGTTGAAGCTGTCAAACAGCCGATTTAGCGATTAAGGAGTATTGGGGTGTCGAGTACCGAAGACGAACATCTGGCGGAGTTGAAGGACTGGTGGACACGCAACGGCAAGCCCCTGGTCACTGGCGGCCTGTTGGCGCTGGTCATCGTATTCGGCTGGCAGGCCTTTCAGAAGTATCAGAGCAATCAGTCGCAAGGCGCCTCGATTCTCTATCAGCAATTGCTCGAAACCACGCTGACGCCTGACGGCAAGCCTGATGCTGCACGTGTTTCGGATCTGGCCGGCAAGCTCAACAGCGAGTTCGGCGGCACCGCTTACGCGCAATACGGCAGCCTGTTCGTGGCGAAAGTTGCAGTCGACAGCGGCAAGCTGGACGACGCAGCCAGCGAGCTGAAAGCCATTGTTGCCAAACCGGCCAACCCGGCACTCGGCGAAATTGCCCGTCAGCGTCTGGCGCAGGTGCTGGCCGCGCAGAACAAGGTCGATGAAGCCCTGAAACTGCTCGAAGGCGATGCCGACAAAGCCTTCCTGGCCACTCGCGAAGAACTCAAAGGCGACCTGCTGGTGCAGCTGGGTCGTACCGACGAAGCGAACACTGCGTATCAAAAAGCCAAGGCGGCACTGTCGGATGAAGCGGCGGTCGGTGGCCTACAAATCAAGCTGGACGACCTGGCCAAAGGGGATGCGTGACGTGATTCGTTGGAAACATGCAGCATTGCTGGCTCTGGCCATATTGGCCGCGGGTTGCAGCAGCAACAGCAAAAAAGAATTGCCTCCGGCTGAGTTGACCGACTTCAAAGAAGAAGTGGTTCTGCAAAAGCAGTGGAGTCGTTCGATCGGTGACGGTCAGGGCGAAACCTACAACATGCTGGTTCCGGCGATCGATGGCGATACCATCTATGCCGCCGACGTCACCGGTGTGGTGATGGCGATGGATCGCAGCAATGGCGACGTCAAATGGAAGAAAGATCTCGAACTGCCTGTCTCCGGCGCCGTTGGCGTGGGTTACGGTCTGGTCATGATCGGCACGCTCAAGGGTGAAATCGTTGCCCTGGATGCCAGCAGCGGTGAAGAAAAATGGCGCGCTCGCGTGACCAGTGAAGTGCTCGCGCCGCCGGCCACCAACGGTGACGTTGTTGTGGTTCAGACCCAGGATGACCGTCTGATCGGTCTGGATGCCGCTACCGGCAACCAGCGCTGGTTGTATGACAGCACGCCAGCGGTTCTGACCCTGCGCGGCACCAGCGCACCGATCGTCACCAACCGCCTCGCGGTGGCTGGCCTGTCGACTGGTAAAGTGGTCGCCCTGGACGTTTCCAACGGCGTGCCGGTGTGGGAGCAGCGCGTAGCGATTCCACAAGGTCGGTCGGAGCTGGAGCGTGTGGTCGATATCGACGGTGGCTTGCTGCTGTCCGGCGGTACGCTGTATGTCGCCAGCTACCAGGGGCGCGTCGCGGCACTGGATCTGGAAAGCGGTCGTCAGCTCTGGCAGCGTGATGCTTCCAGCTATGCCGGCGTTGCTCAGGGTTTTGGCAGCGTCTACGTGAGCCTGTCTGCGGGCACCGTTGAAGGCGTTGACGAACGTTCCACCACTGCCTTGTGGAGCAACGATTCGCTGGCCCGCCGTCAATTGTCGGCTCCGGAAGTATTCTCCAGCTATGTTGCAGTCGGTGATATGGAAGGTTACCTGCACCTGCTGAGTCAGGTGGACGGTCGTTTCGTCGGCCGCGAGCGCATCGACAGCGACGGCCTGCGTGCCCGTCCGCTGGTGGTGGGTGACACGATTTATCTGTATGGCAACAGCGGCAAACTGGAAGCCCTGACCATCAAGTAAGAACTATGCTTGGGGTTAACCCCCCAGGCGGCTTCACCTGTGGGAGCGGGCTTGCTCGCGAAGGGCGTCAACGATGACGCGTACAGCCTGAATAAACGCGGTGCTGCTACGTTTTTTCGCGAGCAAGCCCGCTCCCACAGTGCTGCCCCGAGCACCAGCCGCTGCCTCGCAGCGGCTTTTGTATTTTCTGAAATAACGAAGTGGAGAGCCGCATGGTTCCCGTAATCGCCCTGGTGGGCCGACCGAACGTCGGCAAGTCCACCTTGTTCAACCGCCTGACCAGGACTCGCGACGCCATCGTCGGCGACTTGTCCGGTCTGACCCGTGATCGCCAGTACGGTGAGGCCAAGTGGCAAGGGCGTTCCTACATTCTGGTCGACACCGGCGGTATCTCCGGTGACGAGCACGGTATGGACGAAAAAATGGCCGAGCAGTCGCTGCTGGCCATTGAAGAAGCGGATGTCGTTCTATTCCTGGTAGATGCCAAGGCCGGTTTCACCGCGGCCGACCAGATGATCGCCGAGCACTTGCGCAAGCGTAACAAGCGTTCCTACGTGGTCGCCAACAAGGTCGACAACATCGACCCTGAAATGGCCCGCGCCGAATTCGCCCCGTTGGGCATGGGCCACGCGATCCCGATCGCCGGCGCTCATGGTCGTGGCATCACCCAGATGCTGGAAATCGCCCTGAGCGACTTCCCGAAAGACGACGAAGAGCCGGAAGAAGGCGAAGAAGAGATCGTTGCCGAAGGTGAGGAAGCCAAGCGCATTCCTGGCCCAAGCGAAAAAGACGGTATCAAGATCGCCATCATCGGCCGCCCGAACGTTGGCAAGTCGACCCTGGTCAACCGCATGCTCGGTGAAGACCGGGTTATCGTTTATGACCAGCCCGGCACCACCCGCGACAGCATCTACATCCCGTTCGAACGTAACGACGAGAAGTACACGCTGATCGATACCGCCGGTGTGCGCAAGCGCGGCAAGATCCACGAAGAAGTTGAAAAGTTCTCCGTGGTCAAAACCCTGCAAGCGATCAAAGACGCCAACGTGGTGATCTTCGTGATGGACGCCCGCGAAGGCGTGGTGGACCACGACCTCAACCTGCTGGGCTTTGCCCTTGAAGCCGGTCGTGCGCTGGTTATTGCGATCAACAAGTGGGACGGCATGACGCCGAGCGAGCGCGACTTCGTGAAGGTCGAGCTGCAACGTCGACTGTTCTTCGTCGACTTCGCCGATATCCACTTCATCTCGGCCCTGCACGGCACTGGCGTAGGCAACCTCTACGCGTCGGTACAGAACTCGTTCAAGTCCGCGGTCACCCGCTGGCCGACCAACCGCCTGACCCAGATTCTGGAAGATGCGGTCGGCGAGCACGCGCCACCGATGGTCAACAACCGCCGGATCAAGCTGCGTTACGCCCACTTGGGTGGTGCCAACCCGCCGATCATCGTGATTCACGGTAACCAGATCGAGAAGGTGCCGAAGTCTTACGTGCGTTACCTGGAAAACACCTATCGTCGTGTCTTGAAGCTGGTCGGTACGCCGATCCGTATCGAGTTCAAGGGCGGCGAGAACCCGTACGAAGGTAACAAGAACTCGCTCACCGACCGCCAGGTCAACAAGAAGCGTCGGATGATGTCGCACCACAAGAAAGCCGACAAAAAGCGCCGCGACAAGCGCTGATTTGAGGCTGCCTGGCTTCCGTAGGAGCGAGGCTTGCCCGCGAAAGCCACACCGCGGTGTGCCAGGTAGAACGCATTATCGTTCTTCGCGGGCAAGCCTCGCTCCTACGGGACCGGGTTCGAAAAAGGGCGCTTAAGGCGCCCTTTTTTTATGGGCGCCGTTTGGGCTATTCTCGAGCTCTCCCGTGCCGTCGTAGAGCCGGGTGTAGAGCCAGGGAATCACCGATGATCACCAGTAAGCTGCCGAATGTCGGCATCACTATCTTCACGCAGATGTCCCAGCTTGCGGCGCAAACCGGGGCGATCAATCTGTCTCAGGGGTTTCCCGATTTTGACGGCCCGCAAGCCCTGCGTGATGCAGTCGGTCGGCACATCGCCAGTGGCCACAACCAGTATTCGCCGATGACTGGCTTGCCGGTGTTGCGTCAGCAGATTGCGGCGAAGATCGTTCGCAGCTACGGCGCCCATGTCGATGCCGACAGCGAAGTGACGGTCACGCCCGGCGCGACACAGGCGATCTTCTGCGCCATTCAGGCGGTGATCCACAGCGGTGACGAAGTCATCGTGTTTGATCCGGCCTACGACAGTTATGAACCTTCGGTGGAGCTGGCCGGTGGCCGTTGCGTGCATGTGCAACTGGGCCTCAACGATTTCAGCATCGACTTCCAGAAGCTTGCCAATGCGTTAAGCCCGCGTACGCGGATGATCATTCTTAACAGCCCGCACAACCCCAGCGGCGCGTTGATCAGTCGTGCCGAGCTGGATCAACTGGCGGCGTTGATTCGCGACCGCGATATCTATGTGATCAGCGACGAGGTCTACGAACACCTGGTATTCGATGGCGTATCTCACGTCAGCGTACTGGCCCACGAAGAGCTCTATCAGCGCGCATTCGTGGTCAGTTCGTTCGGCAAGACCTACCACGTCACCGGCTGGAAAACCGGTTATGTCGTGGCACCTCCAGCCCTCACCGCGGAGCTGCGCAAGGTTCACCAATACGTCAGTTTCTGCGGCGTGACGCCACTGCAATACGCGTTGGCCGATTACATGGCCGAGCATCCGGAGCACGTCGAAGAGTTGCCGGGCTTCTATCAGGCCAAGCGCGATCTGTTCTGCGATCTGCTGTCGCCGTCGCGCTTCAGTTTCACCCGCGTGGCCGGTACTTACTTCCAGTTGGTCGATTACTCGCAGATTCGCCCGGACCTCAATGACGTCGAGATGGCGCTGTGGATGACCCGCGAACATGGCGTCGCGAGCATCCCGATCTCGGTGTTCTACCAGACGCCACCCGAAGGCCAGCGCCTGGTGCGTCTGTGCTTTGCCAAACGCGAGGAGACCCTGCGTGAAGCAGCGGCAAAACTATGCGTGATCTGAGTGCTCTGCCCAATCTGAATGTCGCGCTGATCCAGACCACCCTGGCCTGGCATGATCGTCAGGCCAATCTGGAGCATTTCGAGCCTTTGCTGGAACAGGCTCGCGGCGCTGACCTGATCATCCTGCCGGAGATGTTCACCACCGGTTTCTCCATGGAATCGGAAACCCTCGCCGAGCCGGAAAATGGCCCCACCAGTAAATGGCTGCGGGTTCAGGCGGCGAAACTGGATGCGGTGATCACCGGCAGCATCATCGTCCAGGTGGCTGATGGCAGTCATCGCAACCGTTTGTTGTGGGCGCGACCGGACGGGGAGGTGTGGCATTACGACAAGCGTCACCTGTTCCGCATGGCGGGCGAGCACAACCATTTCACCCCGGGCGAGCGTCAGGTGCAGTTCGAATTGAAGGGCTGGCGAGTGCGGCCGTTGATTTGCTACGACTTGCGTTTCCCGGTCTGGAGCCGCGACCCTCAAGACACCGACTTGTTGCTGTACACCGCCAATTGGCCGGGCGCCCGGCGCCAGCACTGGAACCGTTTGCTACCGGCACGGGCGATTGAAAACCTCTGCTATGTGGCGGCGGTGAACCGCATCGGTACCGATGGCAAAGGCTTTGCGTATACCGGTGACAGTCAGGTGCTGGATTTTCAGGGTGAAACGTTGCTTGGCGCAGGCGATGCTGATGGTGTGTTCAAGGTCGTTCTGGACGCGGCGGAACTGGCGGCTTATCGCACGCGGTTTCCGGCAAATCTGGATGCGGATACCTTCGAGTTCACCTGAGACTTTCGCTGTCTGACCGTTCGTCTTCGCGAGCAAGCCCGCTCCCACACTTGATCGGTGTGAACACATATTTTGTGTACACCAAAAATCCACTGTGGGAGCGGGCTTGCTCGCGAAGAGGCCAGAAAAGGCAACACAAAAATCCCAAGCAAACAAAAAGGCCCCGAGGTTCTCACCCCGGGGCCTTTTGCATTGCAGCGCTGACTTACGCCGCTTTCGCTTCCGGCTGGCTCAGGGAGCGGTTCAGCGCGCTGAACAGGGCCTTGAAGCTGGCGGTGGTGATGTTTTCATCGATGCCGACGCCGTGCACCGCACGCTCGCCGTTTACGCGCAGTTCAATGTAGGCCGCAGCCTTGGCATTGGTGCCCGCGCCGATGGCGTGTTCGTTGTAGTCCATGATTTCCACCGGGATCGGCAGACCGGCCACCAGCGCTTCCAGAGCGCCGTTGCCCTTGCCACGCCAGTGCAGGTTGGTTTCGCCCTGGCCTTTGCTGGAGACTTCCACTTCCACCGCGCTGTGACCGTTTTCTTCCTGCAAGCGATGGCTGACCAGCGCGTACGGGGTGTTGGCCTGCAAGTACTCGCTGTGCAGCAACGCGTGGATCTGCTGGGCCGTCATTTCAAGGCCCAGGCGATCGGTTTCACGCTGCACGACCTGGCTGAACTCGATCTGCATGCGGCGCGGCAAGTTGATGCCGTATTCCTGTTCCAGCAGGTAAGCGATACCGCCTTTGCCCGACTGGCTGTTGACGCGAATCACCGCCTCGTAGCTGCGGCCGATGTCGGCCGGGTCGATCGGCAAGTACGGCACTTCCCACAGGGCGTCCGGTTGCTGCTGGGCGAAGCCCTTGCGGATCGCATCCTGGTGCGAGCCGGAGAAGGCGGTGTGAACCAGATCGCCGACATACGGGTGACGTGGGTGCACAGGAATCTGGTTGCACTCTTCGACGACTTTGCGCACGCCATCGATGTCAGAGAAGTCCAGCTCAGGGTCGACGCCCTGGGTGTAGAGGTTCAATGCCACGGTCACCAGATCGACGTTACCGGTCCGCTCGCCGTTGCCGAACAGGCAGCCTTCGACACGGTCGGCACCGGCCATCAGGCCCAGCTCGGTGGCGGCTACGCCAGTGCCACGGTCGTTGTGGGTGTGCAGGCTGATGATCACGCTGTCACGACGGTTGATGTGGCGGCCGAACCATTCGATCTGGTCGGCATAGATGTTCGGGGTGGCGCATTCGACGGTGGCAGGCAGGTTGAGGATCACCTTGTGCTCAGGCGTCGGGTTCCAGACTTCGATGACTGCGTCGCAGACTTCTTTGGCGAACTCGAGCTCGGTGGCGCTGAAGGTTTCTGGCGAGTACTCGAAAGTCCACTCGGTTTCCGGCTGCTGGGTGGCGTATTTGACGAACAGCTTGGCGGCGTTTACGGCGATGGCCTTGACCCCGTCCTTGTCCTGATTAAAGACAATGCGGCGGAAGGAAGGGGAGGTCGCGTTGTACAGGTGAACGATGGCTTTCTTGGCACCGCGCAGGGATTCGAAGGTGCGTGCGATCAAGTCTTCACGGCCCTGGGTCAGCACCTGGATGGTGGTGTCGTCCGGGATGTGGCCGTCTTCGATCAGCGTACGCACGAAGTCGAAGTCGGTTTGCGAAGCGGCCGGGAACGAGGCTTCGATTTCTTTCACGCCGACTTGCACCAGGGTCTTCCAGAAACGCAGCTTCTTGACCGCGTCCATCGGCTCGATCAGCGACTGGTTGCCGTCACGAAGGTCCGAGCTGCACCAGATCGGCGCGGCGGTGATGGTCTTCGATGGCCAGGTGCGGTCCGGGATATCGATGGTCGGGAACGCGCGGTATTTCGAAGACGGGTCTTTGAGCATGCTCATCGGGAAATCCTTATTGTGTGGGCCGAAAAAAGGCGGCCTGCCGGTGGATCAAAAGTTGGGATAAAGCGTAAGACGAGGCACCGCGATTCAGCCTGGCAGTCGTGCACTGACGAGGCACAGGCTGCGGTGCTGGCGAAGCTGAATGAGGGTGTGAGAGGTTTTCATGCCTTCAACCCTAACCGCGGGAGGAAAGGATGGCAAGCAGTCGAAAAAAATTGAGAGGAATACTCGAAAAGTCGTATTTATTGAGATTTTGTTGCGGTGAATGGCAGAGATTGTATTGATGTTTGCGCGAGGTTTGAGCGATGCGCAATTGAAGGTTGGCGGTTGCAGTTCACCCGGCGCAGCTATTCTTGAAACCTCAACCAGGCGACCAGGAGGCAGGAGTTGGCAATGAGGCGGAATAAGTGGGGCCAATGAGGCCGCCTTCGCGAGCAAGCCCGCTCCCACATTTGATCGGTGTGAACACATGTTCTGTGCATGCCGAAAATCTAATGTGGGAGCGGGCTTGCCCGCGAAGAGGCCGGTAGCCTCAACAACTATTTAAGGCTGAAACGCCCCAATAAAAATCGCCGGATCCACCCGCGCATCGTTCAGGCTGATGTTCCAGTGCATATGCGGCCCGGTCGCGCGCCCTGTAGCGCCGACTTTGCCGACCACGTCACCGCGCGCCAATTGCTGGCCGACCTTCACATCGATCTTCGACATATGACAGAACATGCTGATAAAGCCCTGGCCGTGGTCGACGAATACCGTATTGCCATTGAAGAAGTAGTTACCGATCAGGATCACCTTGCCGGCGGCCGGGGTTTTGATCGGCGTACCGGCGGGCACTGCGAAGTCGAGGCCCGCGTGGGGATTGCGTTCTTCACCATTGAAAAAGCGGCGCACGCCGAACTTGCTCGACAGCGGCCCATTGACCGGTTTGTCCAGCAGCAGATTGCTCGGGGTGTTCGGGCTGAAGCTGCGGTAGGCCTGGATCTGCTCCGCCAGTTCGCCCTCGATGCGCTTGAGATTCTCCGGGTTCGGATTGACCTGCTGGGTATTTTTCAGAGTGATGTGCTGTTCCGGGTATTTCTTGCTGGCAACGATGAAGTTCAGGTTACGACCGCCGCTGCTGATTTGTTGTGTACCCGGTTTTACAGTCAGCGGCACGCCGACGATGGCCAGCCAGTTGTTCTGTTCCTTGACCACCAATACCGGTTTGCCTTGATAACTGGCTTTGGGTGCCTGGGCGAAGGCGCCCAAATCCACCACCGCCACGCCACCCGGCACCGGTTTGTTCAACAGGCGGGTGATGTAACTGTCGGCGTGGGCGTTAAAGGTCAGGCACAGCAACAGCAGCGGAGCTAAAAAACGCGGCATGGATCAATCCAGTAAAGAAAGGGTGACAGGCGTCAGGTGATTGTCTTCGACTCGTACTTGCAGTTCGCCTTCACCCAATTTGGCTTTCAGGCGCTGGCCAGTGTGGGTTTGCGCGGCGCTGCGAATCGCATTGCCGCGCTCGTCCAGCAGAATGCTGTAGCCACGAGCGAGGGTCGCCAAGGGGCTGACCACGTGCAGCGTCTGCATCTGACTTTGCAGTTGCAGGCGGCGAGACTTGAGCCCTTCACGCATGGCCCGGGGCAGACGCTCGGCGAGGCTGTCGAGGCGTTGGCGAAGCATCGCCAATTGTCGCCCCGGATGTTGCCCGGCGAGGCGGGTTTCCAGGCGGATCAGGCGTTCGCGACGGGTATTGAGGCTGCGTTCGAACGCACGGCGCATGCGCATGTCCAGATCATCCAGACGTTGTGCCTGCTGACGCAGTCGTTCGCCGGGATGGCGCAGTCGGCGTGAAATACCTTCCAGGCGCAGCCGATCGCGCATCAGGCGGTCACGCATGCGCATTACCAGGCGCCGGTGCAGGCTTTCGACGCGTCGCACCAGATCGCTGGAGTCCGGCGCGAGCAGTTCGGCCGCGGCGGACGGTGTCGGGGCGCGGACATCGGCGACGAAGTCACTGATCGAGACGTCGGTTTCGTGGCCGACGGCGCTGACAATCGGCGTCACGCAGGCATCCACGGCGCGGGCTACGGCTTCTTCGTTGAAACACCAGAGGTCTTCCAGCGAACCGCCGCCACGGGCCAGGATCAACGCGTCGAAACCGCGGGCATCCGCCAGTTTCAGTGCACGGACAATCTGTGCGGTGGCTTCGCGGCCTTGCACGGCGGTGGGGATCAGCGTCAGTTGGATCTGCGGCGCGCGGCGGCGGAACACACTGATAATGTCGCGGATCACCGCGCCGGTGGGCGAGCTGATGATGCCGATGCGTTGTGGGTGCGCCGGCAACGGCACTTTGCGTTCGGCGCTGAACAGGCCTTCAGCGCTGAGCTTTTCCTTCAAGGCATCGAAGGCCAGGCGCAGGGCGCCATCACCGGCCGGCTCCACGGTGTCGAGGATCAGTTGGTAGTCACCACGGCCTTCAAACAGCGAAACCTTGCCGCGAACCTTGACCGCCAAGCCGTCCTTCAACGCCTGGCGAACCCGCACGGCGTTCTGTCGAAACAGCGCGCAACGCACTTGGGCGCCGCTGTCTTTGAGGGTGAAATACACATGGCCGGACGCCGGGCGGGCGAGGTTGGAAATTTCGCCTTCGACCCAGATGTTGCTGAACACGTCTTCGAGCAACACCCGCGCGCGGCCGTTGAGCTGGCTGACAGTCAGGACTTCCCGGTCCAGGCCGAGTCTTGCAAAGGGATCTTTAATCATGGGGCGCAGTTTAAAGGCATTCGGCAAACAATCTCCATGCTCCACGCAAATCCCTTTTGTGGGAGCGGGCTTGCTCGCGAAAGCGGTTTAACATTCAACATTAATGTCGACTGTCACGCCGCCTTCGCGAGCAAGCCCGCTCCCACAGGGATTTGTGCAGGTATTGATAAATTGCTGGACCAGCGCCGTGGGATTTTGCCGGCAGGCGAGGGCGACGGTGCTGTGGCAGTCCGGGTCGGCCAAGGGCAGAAAGTGGATATCCGGCGGCGCGATGTCCTGCATCGATTCCGGTAACAGCGCGATGCCGAACCCGGCCTGGATCAATTGCAGTTGCGTGGTTTTGCGTGACACCACTCGAGCCGCCTGGGGAAAGAACCCCTGGCGCATGCACAACTCGGCGGACAAATAGCTCAGGCCGCCACGCTGTGGATGAGGGATGGAAATAAACGCTTCATTCTTCAACTGCGCCAGATCGATGCCTTGCGCGGACTTATCCACAGCCAGCCGATGATTCGGTGGCACCGCCAGCAACAAGCGCTCGCTGTACAGCGGAACAATCTGCACCCCTTCACGCTGACGCAGCACCGGCAGGCGCAACAGACCCACATCGAGACGACCTTCGGCCAATTCTTCCAGTTGCGCCTCGGAGGACAGCTTGACGATGTCCATGGACACGCCAGCGTGCCGATCCAGATAGTCGCTGATGCCTCGCAACAGCCGACCGCTCATAGGCACAGTGCTGGAGTGACTCAGGCGCAACACGCCCAGTTGACCGCTGCCCACTTGGGTGGCCATCTCGCTGGCCTTGGTCAGTTCGTTCAGCAGGTTTCTGGCCCGAGGCAAAAAAGCTTCACCTGCCGCCGTCAAACGGGGCTGGCGCGCGGTGCGTTCGAACAGCGGCGTTTGCAGCCGGGTTTCCATGTCCTTGATCTGCCGGCTCAGGGCGGATTGAGCAATAAATAGTCGTTCGGCCGCAGCGCTGAAGCTGCCGCTCTCGGCGATTTCCACGAAGTAACGCAATTGGCGGGTTGAAAGCACAAGGTATGCCTTTTCGAGATGGGTAGTGGACGTTGAAGATATTAGTCGCAACGCTGGGTGCTGGCTAAAGTCATCGCAGGAATAAAAAGGAAGCCGTATCGATGAATGTGCTGGAGTTGTTGAACCAATGGCCGTGGGGTTCGGTGGATTGGCTGGTGATTGGATTAGGCGTTGCCTTGGCCTACATCGTGTTCGGCATCGCCGGTTTTGGTACCGCCCTGGTGGCCGGCCCGATTCTGATCCTGTTCATGCCGCTGTCGAAAATCGTGCCGCTGCTGGTGTTGCTGGATTTCGTCGCGGCGTTCGGCAATCTGCTGCCCTCGCGACGGGATGTGGCGAGGCCCGAATTGTTGCGACTGCTGCCGTGCATGGCGGCGGGCTGCACGTTGGGGGTTATTTTCCTGCTGAACCTGAAGTCTGATGTGTTGCTGCTGTTGATGGGGCTGTTTATCAGCACCTATGCGATTTACAGCCTGTGGATTAAAACCCGTCCGGCGCAATTGTCCGCCGGGTGGGCGGTGCCGATGGGCACCGTGGGCGGGATGTTCGGGGCGCTGTTTGGCAGTGGCGGCTTCTTATATGCAATCTATCTGAACAGTCGCTTGTCCAAGGATGCGGCCCGGGCAACCCAGAGTGCCCTGATCAGTTGCAGCACTGTGGTGCGTTTGAGTCTGTTTGCCATCGCCGGTGTGTATGCCGAGCTACCCTTGTTGGTATTGGCGCTGTGTTTGTTGCCGGCGATGGCGCTGGGGTTGTGGATCGGCCGGCGGTTGACCATGAAATTGTCCCGCGAAGCATTCGTGCGGCTGGTGACCTGGCTGGTGCTGGCCAGCGGGATTGCCTTGATCGGGCGTTATTTGAGTACTTGACCGGATTTCGTCAGGGATTAAGCTGCCGGCCGCCCTGACGCTATCGCGGGCAAGCCTCGCTCCTACAAGGGATTGGTGTCGTTCCATAAATTTCCCTGTAGGAGCGAGGCTTGCCCGCGAAGGCGTCATCCGGCACGCCGTAGAAATATCCATTTGACGCAGTAGGCTTGCACCATGAATTCCCAAAGCATCATCGTCCCGAAAATCTCCACCCTGCCGGTACACGAACCCCGGGCCCGGGCGGTCGTGCGTTGGCTGGTGCGCAAGAACATCATTAAAGAAGAGCTGACCACCTGTGGTCGCACCGGCAATCGCATGGCCCACGCCATCGCCGACGGAGCCCGCGCCGTGGTCCTGCACCCTGACGCGCTGCCGTTCGGCGAGCCGGTCAATGGCCTGGAAATCATCACCAAACGCTGCATCTACACACCGGCCAAGGGGTTCCTCGAAGAAGCCGGCTGCGCCGAGTGCCGCAAGGAGATCGGCGAAGCATTGTTCGAAAGCCTGGAAGAGTGGATGCCGGGGCGCACCGATAACTTCACGTGCCCTGAGTGCGGACATGAAGATGACATCAACGGGTTTCTGTTCTTGCAGGAATGCGGCTTTTCCAACCTGGGTTTCATCTTCAACAACTGGCTCGAGGCCGGGTTCAAGCAAAGCTTCATCGACGAATTTGCCGATTGGCTGGATCAACCCGTGAGCTGGGTCAAAGTCGAACTTTAAACCTGCGCCGGTCCCGTACTGTAGGAGCGAGGCTTGCCCGCGAAGGCATCGACTCGGTGTATCTGCTGTACCGCGGCGATGCCTTCGCGGGCAAGCCTCGCTCCTACGGGATTTGTGTGCCAAAACCTCCGTCGATCACCGCGTCGATAATAGACAGAGTTTTACATTGAACCCGAGGGGGTGTCTGACTATAATGGCGCGCTTCCATTTTCCCGCTCGGGAGCCCCCGCGATGCTGCGTATCAGCCAAGAAGCTCTGACCTTCGACGACATTCTTTTAGTGCCCGGTTATTCCGAGGTTCTTCCTAACGAAGTCAGTCTCAAGACCCGCCTTACCCGTGGCATCGAGCTGAATATTCCACTGGTTTCTGCTGCCATGGACACCGTTACTGAAGCCCGCTTGGCAATTGCCATGGCTCAGGAAGGTGGCATCGGCATCATCCACAAGAACATGACCATCGAGCAGCAAGCTGCCGAAGTGCGTAAGGTCAAGCGGTACGAGGCCGGCGTGGTCAAGGACCCGATCACCATCGAGGCTGACGCCACGGTTCGTGAACTGTTCGAACTCACCCGCCTGCACAACATCTCCGGCGTACCGGTACTGCACGATGGCGACCTGGTCGGCATCGTCACTTCCCGTGACGTGCGTTTCGAAAACCGCATGGACGCCTCCGTCCGTGAAGTGATGACGCCTAAAGAGCGTCTGGTCACGGTCAAGGAAGGCGCCAACAAGAACGATGTGCGCGAACTGCTGCACAAGCACCGCATCGAGCGTGTGCTGATCGTCGACGACAAATTCGCCCTCAAAGGCATGATGACCGTCAACGACATCGAAAAAGCCAAGGCTTACCCGCTGGCCAGCAAGGACGATCAAGGTCGTCTGCGCGTTGGCGCTGCAGTCGGTACCGGTAAAGACACCGGTGACCGCGTAGCTGCCCTGGTTCACGCTGGCGTTGACGTGGTAGTGGTCGACACTGCTCACGGTCACTCCAAGGGCGTGATCGACCGCGTTCGCTGGGTCAAGCAGAACTTCCCTGAAGTGCAGGTCATCGGCGGCAACATCGCCACCGGCGCTGCCGCCAAGGCCCTGGCCGAAGCCGGCGCTGACGCAGTCAAGGTCGGTATCGGCCCTGGCTCGATCTGCACCACCCGTATCGTCGCCGGTGTCGGCGTCCCGCAAATCAGTGCCATCGCCAACGTCGCCGCTGCCCTCGAAGGCACTGGCGTTCCGTTGATCGCCGACGGCGGCATCCGGTTCTCCGGTGACCTGTCCAAGGCCATCGTTGCCGGTGCTTCCTGCGTGATGATGGGCTCGATGTTCGCCGGTACCGAAGAAGCGCCAGGCGAGATCGAACTGTTCCAGGGCCGTTCGTACAAGGCTTACCGTGGTATGGGTTCGCTGGGCGCCATGTCCCAGGCTCAAGGTTCCTCCGACCGTTACTTCCAGGACTCCTCGGCAGGCGCCGAGAAACTGGTTCCGGAAGGCATCGAAGGGCGTGTTCCGTACAAGGGCACCCTGAGCGCCATCATCCATCAACTGATGGGCGGCCTGCGTTCTTCCATGGGCTACACCGGTAGCGCCGATATCGAAGAAATGCGCACCAAGCCTGAGTTCGTGCGGATCACCGGCGCTGGCATGGCCGAGTCCCACGTTCACGACGTGCAAATCACTAAAGAAGCGCCAAACTACCGCGTAGGTTGAGGCTTCCAGCAAATCGTTAAGCAACCGGGGCTGTTCTATTCAGCCCCGAGTTGTTTCTGAATCACGACTGTTTCTGAATTATCTAGACGAGACTGAATCATGGCCCTCGACATTCACGCTCACCGCATCCTGATCCTCGACTTCGGTTCCCAGTACACCCAGCTGATCGCTCGCCGCGTGCGTGAAATCGGCGTGTACTGCGAACTGCATCCGTTCGACATGGACGACGAAGCGATTCGCGAATTCGCTCCAAAAGGCGTCATTCTCGCCGGCGGCCCCGAGTCCGTGCACGTAGCCGACAGCCCGCGCTGCCCGCAAGCGGTGTTTGACCTGGGCGTACCGGTCTTCGGTATCTGCTACGGCATGCAAACCATGGCTGAACAGCTGGGTGGCAAGGTCGAAGGTTCCGAGCTGCGTGAGTTCGGTTATGCCCGCGTTGACGTGGTCGGCAAGAGCCGTCTGCTCGATGGCATCGAAGACCATATCGACGCCGATGGCCTGTTCGGCCTCGACGTGTGGATGAGCCACGGTGACAAGGTCACCAAGATGCCGGAAGACTTCCACATCCTGGCCAGCACCCCGAGCTGCCCGATTGCCGGCATGTTCAACGATGCTCGCGGCTACTACGGCGTGCAATTCCACCCGGAAGTGACCCACACCAAGCAGGGCGGTCGCATCCTCTCGCGCTTCATCCTCGACATCTGCGGCTGCGAAGCCCTGTGGACACCTTCGAAGATTGCTGAAGATGCTATCGCCCAGGTCCGCGCCCAGGTTGGCACCGACAACGTATTGCTCGGCCTGTCCGGCGGCGTTGACTCCTCGGTGGTTGCCGCGCTGCTGCACAAGGCTATCGGCGACCAATTGACCTGCGTCTTCGTCGACAACGGCCTGCTGCGCCTGCACGAAGGCGAGCAAGTGATGGCCATGTTCGCCGAGAACATGGGCGTCAAGGTGATTCGCGCCAACGCTGAAGACCAGTTCCTCGACAATCTGGCAGGCGAAAGCGACCCAGAGAAGAAGCGCAAGATCATCGGCCGTACCTTCATCGACGTGTTTGATGCCCAGTCCAACAAACTGGATAACATCAAGTACCTCGCCCAAGGCACCATTTACCCGGACGTGATCGAGTCGGCTGGCGCCAAAAGCGGCAAGGCTCACGTGATCAAGTCGCACCACAACGTGGGCGGCCTGCCGGAAGAAATGAACCTCAAGCTGGTTGAACCCCTGCGCGAGCTGTTCAAGGACGAAGTCCGTCGTCTGGGCCTGGAACTGGGCCTGCCGTACGACATGGTCTACCGTCACCCGTTCCCGGGCCCGGGCCTGGGTGTGCGGATCCTCGGTGAAGTGAAGAAGGAATACGCCGACCTGCTGCGTCGCGCCGACCACATCTTCATCGAAGAACTGCGCAAAGCTGACTGGTACCACAAGGTCAGCCAGGCATTCGTGGTGTTCCAGCCGGTGAAATCGGTGGGCGTGGTGGGCGATGGCCGTCGTTACGCCTGGGTCGTGGCCCTGCGTGCCGTGGAAACCATCGACTTCATGACCGCACGTTGGGCGCATCTGCCTTACGAACTGCTGGAAACTGTTTCCGGCCGGATCATCAATGAAATCGAAGGCATCTCCCGCGTCACTTACGACGTGTCGAGCAAGCCGCCGGCGACGATTGAGTGGGAGTGATGCCCCCGGCCTCAGGGCCGATCGGCTGAAACAAAAAACGCCTGGTGCTTATGTACCAGGCGTTTTTTTTTGAGTTTTTCATAGTGCTCTGGAGCGAACAGCCACTCAGTCATGCTGACTGGATTTTTGTTTTTGGTTGGAAAGCACCGAAGCAAGAGCCGTTGTTCTCAATAGATCGCAAAGGCTGGCGTAGGTGTTAGAGAAACTGTGATCGAATCAAATCCGTATCGAACGGCGTTATCCCTTGCTCAGGTGCAAACACCGCCTGTGCCTGCTGCGGCGAAGCCACTCGTTCCCCGCGTGCTCGAACATGCAAGTCGAACAGAGTTTCCAAATCCGGCCGTGGTGTATGCACCAAAGCCCGCAGCATCAACGATACCCCACTGAGGTTGTTCCCGACGTTGTTCCACCGCGGAGATGAAGTGAGCCCCAGATCGGCCCAAATCATGCGTCGTTCCTGCAAATCCATCACGAAGGGCAGACAGATCACTGTGTCGGATGCGATATCGACACGGTCGAATACGGATCGCGGCTCGAATACTTCACCCGACGCCGTGTCGGCGCGGGCCATCCAGCCAGCGAAGCATTCTGGAAGATCGCAGTACGGCTGCTCGGTGAATGAGTTGATAGACGTGACGACATAGCGGATACCCTTCTCGACGAGGACATCAAGGTCGAGGTCGATGAACTCCGAAGCCCCGTCGGGCGCGTCGACGATGTCGCCGCTGTGGTAGCCGCCGAAACCCTTCAAGTTGTAGTACGCGACCGTTTGTGTGAACACGAAGTTGGCGTCGAAAAATGCGGCGGACAAGTCGATGTCCGTGCGCCCGGTGCCATTCTTCCACCACAGGAACAGGCGAATGAAACGTGTATCAGGCATAGGCAACCGACTGCCTCGCACCAGCGTACGTAGCGACTTCGATGAGGCACGCTGCGCCAGCGGCACCTTGTATTCGCGTAATGCTGGATCGATGAAACAGCGGCCTAGTGGCGGCAGCGATGCAAAACGCATTACAAGCGCGCTTTCGCAGATTCGGGCTGCGCGAGCCAACACTTCGGGTGTGAGAGGTTCGCGGCGATCCTTGATGCCATAGACCTTGGCGAATGCACCTTTCGGGGTAAAGGCCCGCAGGGGCAGGGGGCGTGGAGCGCGTACCTGGGCCAGCAACTGCAGCAGGACAGGTGAGGACACTTGTGTCGCAACAGCCTCGAATGCGTCGAGAACCGACTCGGGGTCCGTCGCGCGCCGCAGGGTCACGTCCAGCCGTCGTGCGAACTCACCGGGACGGCTCTGTAGTATGGGCATAAGCGTGGCGATGTCGCGCTGGGCAAGCAGTGTTTCGACACGTGAACCAAATGTGGCTGGCGCCTCGTTGCGACGCGCTGCCGTGATGGCCGCTAGCGCTCGTGGGTACTTGTCGGCGTAGTCGCCCGGATGCAGTACTTCAGCCAGACGCTTCCAGCGCTCGGCATGGCGCATCACGTCTTCTGCGGCGTTGGGTATGTGGTCGAGCAGGCGTAACAGCAGGCGGCGGACCGAGCGCTTCATCGCTGTGAAACGTGTCGAAGCTGTCGTCAGTGACACGTCTCCTCCATTCAGCGCGACCGCGAGTCGTAGCACATCAGTCGCCGTTTCGACGTTGCGCTCCAGGAATGCGTCCACCCGTGCATCGCCGGCTACATGCAGGATAAGTGCGCCGCCAACCTGTGCACGGATCTCCCGGAAAGGGATAGCCTCGGGCAGCAGACGGAACACATCGCTTTTGTACTCTCGGACAAACCAGACGACATCAGCAGTTTCCTCTTCGGAAAGTGAGGTGCGCGATGAAACCAGCGGCTCGAGCAGTGACTCGAACTCAGGGATGCTTCCCGGTTCAATAACCCAGGGTATGAAGTTGCCTTCAAGCAGTGGAGGTCGGGATTCTTCAGTCGGTGGTAAACGCCGAAGCGTGAGGTAATGCATGACGGCGTTAAGGTACAACTCCGCCTCTGTGGCCGTCAGAACCTGCTCTGGAAAGTCAGGATAAAACGGCCGGTGGTGCACATGAGCGCCACTCCTCCGCCGAAGGACTCCGACAATGCCATGCAACCAGTGCTTGAGTTCTGTCGCTGACAACATGCCGATTTGCTCAATCAGAGGCTCTGATAGTACACATCGGAACGCCGCGACTTCCCGGACAGCCGACGCGACCTGAGCGCGCGTGGCACCGCCAGTGCCCATCGGAACGTGAACTTTGCTACGGCGACGCAGGAACAGCTCCTGATTCATGCTTGATTTTCTCCTTTGGCCGCCGTCGTGAGCGAGCTGCAGCATCGTGTCTACTGCCGATATAAAAACGCCTGCAAGAAGCAGGCGCGGTGTGGAGAGCGAAACCCCTAGGTCATAGGAGGTTTAGAAGGAAGGTGTTCCATAGCCACGAAGGCATTCTACGGGAGGTTGTTTCTGTTTGTCAGGTTGCTGCAAACCTCAACGGTAACAAGCTGCTTCGCCAGAAGAATAGGGGCTGATGAGCGACAAGTCGCTTGTCCATCGTCCAGACAAGTGGCGGCGTTATTGGTCAAGTGTGCCTTCAAGGTCGGCAAAGTTCCCAGTCCCGACTGCTGCCGGATCTGCGATGGAGAGAAGCGTCGACCGCATCCAGGCGGGAGCTTGGACCGCGGTAGATGCGAGCGTCTTTTTATCGTTGGGGGAAAGATGAGGTGCCGCGATCTGTGCAAGCTCGGCCGCGCGCGCCGGCCCAATATGACGAAGCGCCTGGACGACGGCCTCGGCCAAGCTGCCCGGAGCAATCAAATGCTTATCCGCCCGCGTGGTCGTTGCCACCGTGCGCGGCGATGAACATGGCGACGGCCGACCGGCAATAGGATTCGACTTCATTGTCGTCCTCTGCTCTCGCCTCATCGAAGCGCGCGATAATCAGGAGATCGGATCCTTTGAAAAGTGCGGCAAACAAGCGGGCGGACTGGAGAGGATCGGGCACGTTCAGAACCGCCTTCGCGTGCAACTGACGCAACAGGGCCTCGATTTGGGCGATGACATAGGCGGGGCCAGCTTCGTATTGGCGCTTGCTTAACGACTTTTGATTCGTCTTGTCGGCCATGATCATGGCTTCGACACTACGGACGTCCGGGCTCAACAGCGTGCGAAGCAGGGTTGATCCCACCGCCATGAGCTGATCTTCGGCCGAACCGTCGAAGCCTTCAAAAAGGGCCTGTGGTGCAAACTGCTGGCAGTGGGCCGCGATGGCCGCGCTGAACAGCGCCTCCTTGTTCTCGAAGTGCCTATAGATGCTTAGCTTGGATATCTTCGCCCGCTGGGCGACCTTGTCCATGGTCGTCGCTTGAAAACCCAATTCCACAAAAAGTTCGCACGCGGCGTCGACTATCGTTTGGCCAAGCGCCTCGTTGGCGGGGCGGCCGCGCCGGGCCTGGTTGTTTTCGGTCATAAAAATTCCAGTACTTGACAGTATTCTAATTCTTGAATTAGGGTACTTCAAAGTATCTTAAAAGTGCAAGCCAATCTCCCTTCATCTATAACACGGAGCCTATCACCATGAATGACGTCATCATCATCGGCGGCAGCTTTGCCGGTCTTGCCGCAGCCCTGCAGCTCGGCCGTGCCCGCCGAAAGGTCACCGTTCTCGATACCGGCCTGCCGCGCAATCGCTTCGCCGACCACTCGCATGGCCTGCTCGGCCACGACCACAAGCCACCGCTGGAGATCCTGGCCGAGGCGCGGCAGCAGCTGGCGCGCTATCCCACGGTCAGGCTGGTCACTGCCCGGGCCGAGAGCCTCTCCGGCGCCATCGACGATTTCTCCGTCCTCACTGGCGATGGCGAAAGCCTCAGGGCGCGCCGCCTGATCCTGAGCTATGGCGTCGCCGACCAGATGCCTGAACTTCCCGGCTTTGCCGAAGGCTGGGGCAGCTCCATCGTGCCCTGCCCCTATTGCGACGGCTTTGAAGTTGCCGGCCGGCATTGGGGCCTCGTCTGGTCCGGCCCGCCGTCGCACAACTACGTCAGGCTGTACCACGATTGGACCGACACATTGACGGTCTTCGCCAATGGTCACGACATTCCACCCGACATCCGGGCCGATCTGGCGCGCCGCGGCATCCCTGTCGTCGATGGCCGGATCACCGAAATCGACCATGACGAGAGCCATAACGCCACCGTCAGGCTCGACGCCGGCCCCCCTGTCGCGGTCGACATCCTGTTCGCGCATCCGCGCAACAAGCCGTCCGCGCGCCTGCATGAATCGCTGGGCCTCGCCACGGTCGATACGCCCCTGGGCATCGCCCTCAAGGTCGACGAACGCCGCGAAACCAGCATGCCCGGCGTCTACGCCGCGGGCGACCTAGCAAACCCCCTCATGGCCTCGGTCACCCTGGCAACATCGCACGGCGCGACGGCGGGTATCTCCGCTCAGCAATCGATGCTGGTTTGAGAGCACAGATTCCCTTCTCCGGTTGCGTCGTCGCTTTCGAAGAGGTTGGCGTAGATCGGCGCGGTGAAGGACGGATCGTCGAGTTTGACGCAATGGTAGGAGGGGTTGTCCTTCGAGGTCCGGCGCCAGGCGGCACCGATCTCGGTCTGGTGCCTTATCGCTGCTGGAGGCGGGTTTAGAACGAATCAAAACGAGGAGATGTATCATGACAGAGCAAAATGCCTATCAGGTCGCCGACTGGAATGGCCAAAGCGGAGAGTACTGGGTCGCCAACCAGGCCCGGCTCGACGCCATGTTTGCGGTGTTCGGCCAGGCCGCGATCGAAGCCGCCGCGCCCACGACGGGTGAGCGCGTGCTGGACGTCGGCTGCGGCGCGGGGGCGTCGAGTCTGGCTCTGGCCGCCCGCGTCGGCGCGGGCGGCCATGTGCTGGGCGTGGACATATCCGAACCGCTGATCGGCCGAGCGTGCGCGCTTGCGCCACAGGACACGCCGGCCCGGTTCCGGGTAGCCGACGCCAGCAGCGCCGAGCTGCCCGAGGGCGCGTTCGACATCCTGTTCTCGCGTTTCGGAGTGATGTTCTTCGACGATCCGACAGGGGCGTTCGCCCATATGCGACGCGCGCTCCGGCCGGGCGGGCGGGTCGCTTTCGTCTGCTGGCGCGGCGTGGCCGAGAACGATTGGGTGCGCCTGCCGATGGGCGCGATCAAGGGCATCGTCCCGCCGACCGCACCGCCCGATCCCGAAGCACCCGGCCCATTCTCGTTCGGCGATCGGGGGCGCGTGGCACGCATCCTGACAGCGGCCGGCTTCACCGATATCGCTATCGCGCCCTTCGATGCTTCTATCCCGTTCGGCGAGGGCGGGACGCGGGACGCGGCGATCGACGACGCGGTGAAGATGGCGTTCGAGGGCGGCCCGCTGTCGCTTGTGCTCGCGGATCAGCCCGACGACATCCGCGCCCGTGCCTGGGCCGCGGTTCGTGCCGCCTTCGCGGGCTTCCCCGGCGAGCGGTCGGTGATGATCGACGGCGCGGCGTGGATCGTCATGGCACGCAATCCGGCAAGCTGACAGGGATTAAAGGGGAAATGCCCCCGCTCGGAAGCTTGTCACGCCGACGGACATGAAGGACAAGTCGACCTTCCGCTATTTCCATTCTGTGGCCACTGCCCGCGTCGATCATGCAACGTCGAAGGACAAGGAGATCGCCCAAAATGTGTTGCGTCAGCTCGATGCATTACCTCCTTGCGCGGATACGGCATTTCACGCCTACTGCAAAGGGCACAATGGCAGGCAGGAGCAGGCGGGAAATTTCGAGCGATCTCGACTGTAACTGATCGTCCCTAACACCTGAAAGGCCCCGTGAACGCGAGTTCACGGGGCCTTTTGCGTTTCAGCGCCGGGCGACGTCTGAGAAGTAGAACTTATCCAGCGTATGCCGCGACTCGGTGTACTCGAATTGCCGGCCATCCTGCAAAAACGTCTGGTTACTGACCACGATCACATGGCTCTGGCCGTCGAGATCCAGGTGTTGCTGGTCATCTTTGCTACGGGGCACCGCTTCGATGGTGCGCTGGGCGTAGGCGATTTGCAGTTGCAGGGTCTGCTCGATGAAGGCGTAGATCGAATGCTCGGCGATGTCGCGGGACAGACCGGGAATCACGTCGCTGACGAAATGGTTGATGTCGAGGATCACCCGTTTGCCATCAATCCGCCGCACGCGTTTGATCCGCGTGATCAGGCTGCCTTCTTCGGCCTTGATGTGTTCGAGCAGTGGGCCTTCGAGGGGGATCTGGGTGAATTCGACCACCTCGGTGCTGACGTCATTGCCCAGTCGAGGGTAGGTTTCCTGGAAGCTGACGATACCGCCGAGCTGGAATTCGATCGGGTTGGTCGACAGCACGAAGGTGCCTTTGCCGTGGACTTTCTGGGCGAAACCACGTTCCTGCAATTGCTCGATGGCCTTGCGCACGGTGCCGCGGCTGGCCTGGTAGCTGTCCATCAGTTCGGTTTCGGACGGCAATCGGGCGCCGCGTTCCAGACGTTCGGTCGTGATGCTGGCAAGCAGATCGCTGTAGATCTGGTTGTATTTACTCATGGGGATGGCTCTGTGCCGCGCTGTGCTCAAGGTTTTGAACCTTAAGGGCAGGGTAGGGGTTTGTCCATGCGGGTTTAGGTTTCTTTGACTTTTGAGGTAGGAAATATCGCCGCTTGTCGGGTTCAGGATAAACAAAACCAAACTCGTCTGTACGAGTTGTTGCAATAACTCGTACAGACGAGTACTTTTCGCTTCGGCGTGCTGCCAATAACAAAAAACTACAGTGGAAGAACAAGCATGAGCCACGACTATCCGAATATCGTCACTGAGCTGCTGCACAGCCTCGGCGGCAGCGATAACCTCGAGCAGGCCGCGCATTGCGTCACACGGCTGCGCCTGGCCCTCAAGGACCCGAGCCTGGTCAATAGCGCCACGCTGAACCAGATCGATCTGGTCAAAGGTTCGTTCTTTACCGGTGGCCTGTTCCAGGTGGTGATCGGCCCCGGCGAAGTGGAAAAGGTCTACGCCGAGCTGCGCCGGCAAACCGGTCTCGCCGCCTCGACCATCGCCGACGTCAAACAGAAAAGCGCCGACAAGATCCACCCGATGCAGCGATTGGTGCGGGTGTTTTCCGACGTGTTCATGCCGATCCTTCCGGCGCTGATCATTGCCGGCCTGCTGATGGGCATCAACAACCTGATTGGCGCCAAGGGCATGTTCATCGAGGGCAAGACCCTGCTGGACGCCTACCCCAAGCTTGACGGGCTTTGGAGCCTGATCAACCTGATGGCCAACACCTCGTTCGTGTTTCTCCCTGCGTTGGTGGGCTGGTCGGCGGCCAAGCGCTTTGGCGGCAGCGAAATCCTTGGCATCGTGCTCGGCCTGATGCTGGTGCACCCGGATCTGCTCAATGCCTGGAACTACGGCAAAGCGGTGGCTGGGCTTGAGGGGCAGAGCCTGCCGTACTTCGACATCCTTGGTATGTTTCAGATCGAGAAGGTCGGTTATCAGGGGCAAATCCTGCCGATCCTGATGGCGGCCTATGTGATGAGCGTCATCGAAAAGTGGCTGCGGGCGCGGGTGCCTAATGCGGTGCAATTGCTGGTAGTGCCGATCACCACCATTGTCGTCACCGGTGTGCTGGCGCTGGCAGTGATTGGTCCGGTGACCCGCCATCTGGGGATTCTCATCACCGAAGGCGTGGTGACCCTGTTCGACCTGGCGCCCATGGTTGGCGGCGCGATTTTCGGCCTGCTCTACGCACCGCTGGTGATCACCGGCATGCACCACATGTTTCTCGCGGTCGATTTGCAACTGATCTCGACCCAGGGGGGCACCTTCATCTGGCCGATGATCGTCATGTCCAACCTCGCCCAGGGCAGCGCGGCACTGGCGGTGTTCTATATGACCCGCAGTGTGCGGGACAAAAGCATGGCCTCGACTTCAGCGATTTCCGCTTACTTCGGCATCACCGAGCCGGCCATGTTCGGGGTCAACCTGCGCTACAAATTTCCGTTCTATGCGGCCCTGATCGGCTCGGCGCTGGGCAGCATTTTCCTGTCGCTGAACAAGGTCCAGGCTTCGGCGATCGGCGTTGGCGGGTTGCCCGGTTTCATCTCGATCATCCCCCAGTTCATTCCGATGTTCGTGGTCGGGATGGTGATTGCCATGGTCGTGCCGTTTGTTCTGACCTGCGGGTTGAGCATGAGGATTGTCCGGCCCGGGTATCGGGTTGCCTGACAGATCGCATTCGCGAGCAAGCCCGCTCCCACAGTTGACCGCATTCCAATGTGGGAGCGGGCTTGCCCGCGAAGAGGCCCCCAAGGCCAGTACAAAACTTACTGAAGGAATCCCGCCATGCAAGACTGGCAACGTTCGGTGATCTACCAGATCTACCCGAAGAGTTTTCACAGCCACGCCGGCAACCCCACGGGTGATTTGCTCGGCGTCGTGGCCAAGCTCGATTACCTGCACTGGTTGGGTGTCGATTGCCTGTGGATCACGCCGTTCCTGCGTTCGCCCCAGCGCGACAACGGTTATGACATCAGCGACTACTACGCCATCGATCCAAGCTACGGGACCATGGCCGACTGCGAGTTGCTGATCGCCGAGGCCGGCAAGCGCGGGATCAAATTGATGCTCGACATCGTGGTCAATCACACCTCGATCGAACACACCTGGTTTCAGCAGGCCCGCAGCAGCCTCGATAACCCTTACCGCGATTTCTACATCTGGCGCGACCAGCCGAACAATTGGGAATCCAAGTTCGGCGGTTCGGCCTGGGAGTACGAGGCCCAGACCGGTCAGTACTACCTGCACCTGTTCGACCACACGCAGGCCGACCTGAACTGGGACAACCCCCAGGTGCGTGCCGAAGTGTTCAAGATGATGCGTTTCTGGCGCGACAAAGGCGTGGGCGGTTTCCGTCTGGACGTGATCAACCTGATCTCCAAACCGGCGGACTTCCCCGAGGACAACAGCGACGGTCGGCGCTTCTACACCGACGGCCCGAACGTCCACGAATACCTGCAGCAGATGCACCGTGAAGTGTTCGAAGGCCATGACCTGATCAACGTCGGCGAGATGTCGTCCACCAGTCTGGAACACTGCATTCGCTATTCGCGGCCGGAGTCGAAAGAGCTGTCGATGACTTTCAATTTCCATCACTTGAAAGTTGATTACCCGAACCTGCAGAAGTGGGTTCGCGCCGATTTCGACTTCCTCGCACTCAAGCGCATTCTCTCCGACTGGCAGACCGGCATGCAGGCCGGCGGCGGCTGGAACGCGCTGTTCTGGTGTAACCACGACCAGCCGCGTGTGGTCTCACGTTTTGGTCACGACGGTGAGCATCGGGTGGTGTCGGCGAAGATGCTCGGCACGGCGCTGCATTTCCTGCAGGGCACGCCGTTCGTGTATCAAGGCGAAGAACTGGGCATGACCAATCCGGGGTTCGATCACATCGATCAGTACCGCGACGTCGAAACCCTGAACATCTTCCGGCTCAAGCGTGAAGCCGGTAGCAGCGACGTCGACAACATGGCGGCGATCATGCAGAAGTCCCGGGACAATGGCCGCACGCCGATGCACTGGAGCCCCGAGCCAAATGCCGGTTTCAGCACGGTCGAACCCTGGATCGGCGTGCCGGCCAACGTGGCGCAAATTAACGTCGCCCACCAACTCGACGATCCGGATTCGGTGCTGCATCACTATCGACAGTTGATTGCGCTGCGTCGCAGTGAAACGTTGATGTCCGACGGCGTGTATCGGCAGTTATTGCCTGAGCACACGAAAATCTGGGCGTATGTGCGTGAAGGCCATGGCGAGCGTTTGCTGGTGCTGAACAACTTCTATGGCGCGCCGTGCGAAGTCGAGCTGCCGCCAGAAGTGATCAACGAATCGATGGTGCAATCTCTGGTCATCAGCAACTACCCGGACTGCCCGCCGCGCAATCGGCAGGTGTTTCTACGGCCCTATGAGTCGTTCGTTCTGCGCCTGACTGACCACTAAAAAACACTAATTAAAAAAACACGCAGAACACTGCGCGGGGGAGTTTTGCGCGCTGATTTTGCTGCTTCGCACAATAAAAATAATGAGGTGGTTCTTGAAAACAACAATAAATCGCAGCCTTGTAGCGGCGGGCGTGTGTCTGGCATTACCGTTATCGGCCCATGCGCTGGAGTTCGCCGGCTATGTGCGTAGCGGTGTCGGCACCTCGGTCAACAGCAGTTCGCAGTCATGTTTTCAATTGCCGGGTGCGCAGTCGAAATACCGCCTCGGCAACGAATGCGAACAGTATGCGGAGCTGGAGTTGCGTCAGGATCTGTTCACGCTGGACGACGGCTCGGTGCTCAGTGTCGACGGCATGGCCTCGCTGTATAACCAGTACGACCGCAGCCTGACGTTCAACGGCGACAACGGCTCGGTGCGCATGCCGCAGTTGTATGCGCAATGGTCGAACATGCCCAGCCTCAATGGCGGTTCACTGTGGGCCGGTCGGCGTTACTACAAACGGAACGATATCCATATTTCCGACTTCTACTACTGGAACCAGAGCGCCACCGGCGGCGGTATCGAAGATGTGCTGATCGGTGATCTGAAGTACAGCTACGCCTTCTCGCGCAAGGACAACCTGTACCAGAAGGACTACATCAACCGTCACGATTTCAACGTCGCCGGCTTCGATACCAATCCCGGCGGTGAGCTGGAATTCGGCCTGAGTTACATCGACAAACCCGACAGCCGCGACGCTCACCGCGGTTGGGCAATTACCACCCAGCATGTGCAGAAGGGCTTTCTGGGTGGCAAGAATAAACTGGCCTTTCAGTACGGCGAAGGCCCCGGCACCGGGTTGGGCTATACCGGTAACGTGAGGCTGGACGACAGCAGCAAAAGCTACCGGGTGGTGGAGTTCTTCGACTGGCAAGTGACGCCACGTTTCGGCGGGCAGGTCGAAGCGGTCTACCAGAAAGACATTCGCCCGGACGGCGCCGACCAGAACTGGATTTCCCTTGGGATTCGCCCGGCCTATGCGATCACCGAGCAGTTCAAACTGGTGACCGAGTTGGGTCACGATCAGGTTGAAGCCACGGGTGGGACGCGCAAGCTGAGCAAGTTCACCTTCGCCCCGACGTGGTCGCCCAAGGGCCCGGATTTCTGGGCGCGCCCCGAGGTGCGTCTGTATTACACCTATGCCAGCTGGAACGAGGCGGCCAAACGGGCGGCCAATGAACTGGCGGCGGGTTCGGCGTTGTCCGACACCGGCGCCTTCGGCACGGCGCGACACGGTTCGAACGTCGGATTGCAGGTCGAGTATTGGTGGAAATAAGCGATGCTGTCGGAGCCTCGCGCTCCATCAGCACTTCAAAGAACAAAACAGCAGGTGACGTCATGGCCACACCCCAACAATTGCAACTGCTGGCACCCTTGTCCGGCGTGCTGATGCCGCTGGATCAGGTGCCCGATCAGGTGTTTTCCAGTCGCGTGATCGGCGACGGTCTGTGCATCGATCCGACTTCGCAAACCTTGTGCGCACCGCTGGCCGGCGTGATCAGCAATGTGCAGGTCAGTGGGCATGCCGTCAGCATCACCGACGACAATGGCGTGCAGGTGCTGATGCACATCGGCCTCGATACCGTGAACCTGGCCGGCAAGGGTTTCACCCGATTGGTGGAGGAAGGTCAGCGGGTAATAGTGGGGCAGGCACTGATCGAGTTCGATGCCGATTACATCGCCTTGAACGCCCGCAGTTTGTTGACCTTGATGCTGGTGGTCAGCGGTGAGCCGTTCACCTGGCTGGCGCCCGAAACGGGTGTGGTGGAAAGTGGTCAGCCGCTGCTGAGGCTGCGTCCATCCGAAGTGGCGGCCGATGAGGGGATTGCGCAGGAGGGCGAAGCGCTGTTTTCCAAACCGGTGACGCTGCCCAACACCAACGGTTTGCATGCTCGCCCCGCAGCAGTGTTTGCCCAGGCAGCGAAAGGCTTTGCGGCGAGCATTTGCCTGCATAAACAGCAGGACAGCGCGAACGCCAAATCCCTGGTGGCGATCATGGCGTTGCAGACCGCCCATGGTGACGTCCTGCAGGTCAGCGCGGCGGGCGCGGATGCCGAAGTGGCGATCAAGACGCTGGCCGAGTTGTTGGCCGCCGGTTGTGGAGAAGCCGTGACGGTGATGGCAGAGGTTGAGACAGTTGCCGCGCAGGCCTCATCGCTAACGGTGCTGCGCGGCGTCTGTGCATCGCCGGGGTCGGCGTTTGGCCAGGTGGTGCAGATTGCCGAGCAGACCCTGGAGGTGAGCGAGTCAGGCGTCAGCCCTCAGGTTGAGCGCGAACACCTGTCCCGAGCGCTGGCCAAGGCGGTTCTGGCCTTGCAGCAGTTGCGAGACAAGGCCACGGGTGACGCCCAGGCAGACATC
Organism: Pseudomonas sp. PDM24; assembly: GCF_019218905.1. Lineage (NCBI taxonomy): Bacteria > Pseudomonadati > Pseudomonadota > Gammaproteobacteria > Pseudomonadales > Pseudomonadaceae > Pseudomonas > Pseudomonas sp. PDM24. The sequence continues at coordinate 152,736 of NZ_JAHUWR010000009.1, forward strand.
TTCAAGGCTCATCAGGAACTGCTCGAAGACCCTGGCCTGCTGGATCAGGCACTGGCACTGATCGATGCAGGCAAAAGCGCCGGTTTCGCCTGGCGTGCGGCCACCGAGTCGACGGCCACCTTGTTCAAAAAACTGGGCAATGCCTTGCTGGCCGAACGGGCAGCGGATTTGGCCGACGTCGGTCAACGGGTACTCAAGCTGATTCTCGGCGTAGAAGATCGTGCAATGGAGTTGCCGGACGGGGCGATTCTGATTGCCGAGCAACTGACGCCCTCCCAAACGGCTGGCCTGGATACGCGCAAGGTGCTCGGGTTCGCCACGGTCGGTGGTGGCGCCACCAGCCACGTGGCGATTCTCGCGCGGGCCTTCGGTTTGCCGGCGATCTGCGGCTTGCCGGTTCAGGTGCTGACACTGATCAATGGCACCCGGGTGTTGCTCGATGCCGACAAGGGCGAACTGCAGCTCGATCCCGAGCTGGCTGCCATTGAGCAGTTGCAAGCCAATCGTCAGCTGCAAAAGAAACGCCAACAATACGAGCTGGAAAATGCAGGACTGGCCGCCTGTACCCGAGATGGGCATCATGTTGAAATCACCGCCAATATCGCGTCCCTGGCCGAAGCCGAACAGGCCATGGCGCTGGGGGGCGAGGGCGTCGGTCTATTGCGTTCGGAGTTTCTTTATCTGGATCGCAACCACGCGCCAAGCCATGACGAACAGGCATCCATCTACAGCGCCATTGCCCGCGCATTGGGGCCAGCGCGTAACCTGGTAGTGCGCACCCTGGATGTCGGCGGTGACAAACCCTTGGCCTATGTGCCGATGGAGCGCGAAACCAACCCGTTCCTGGGCATGCGCGGGATTCGTTTGTGCCTGGAGCGTCCGCAACTGTTGCGTGATCAGTTCAAGGCGATCCTGAGCAGCGCCGGGCTGGCTCGCCTGCACATCATGCTGCCGATGGTCACGCAATTGTCGGAACTGCGGCTGGCTCGCCAACTGCTGGAAGAAGAAGCGCTGGCATTGGGCCTGACTGAACTGCCGAAACTGGGGATCATGATCGAAGTACCCGCTGCGGCGCTGATGGCTGACCTGTTTGCGTCCGAAGTGGATTTCTTCTCCATCGGCACCAACGACCTGACCCAGTACACCCTGGCCATGGACCGTGATCACCCACGGCTGGCCAGTCAGGCTGACAGTTTTCATCCCTCGGTATTGCGCTTGATCGCCACCACCGTGAAAGCCGCCCATGCCCATGGCAAATGGGTCGGGGTGTGCGGCGCCCTGGCTTCGGAAAAACTGGCGGTGCCGCTGTTGCTGGGGCTTGGGGTGGATGAGTTGTCGGTGAGCGTGCCGTTGATTCCAGCGATCAAAGCGGCGGTTCGCGAAGTGGACCTGCTGGACTGCCAAGCCATCGCCCAGCAAGTGCTGGGGCTGGAGAGTGCCGAGCAAGTGCGCGAGGCATTGCGGCTGCACCATGAGGCGACGGTCGATACTTCACTGATTCTGGAGAACTGAGCATGTTCGAGAAAATGCAGCGGGCGTTTTGGAAAGCGTTGACGCCGGACCTGGTAGTGGATGAGCCGAAAGTGGAGGCTCAGCCGGTTGGCGGTTTGGCCGCGAATATCGTCGCCGCGCTTGGCGGAATGGATAATCTCAAATCGCAACAGCCAGTGGCGCTGACCCGTGTGCGGGTGGAATTGCGGGATGTGGCGCGGATGGACCGGCAGGCTTTGACGGTGGCAGGGGTGCCGGGGGTGATGATGCTGGAGGATGGAGTGGTTCATCTGATCGCCGGTCTGCAGCCATAACCGGACCTTTGTGGTGAGGGGGCTTGTCGGACCGCCGCATCGCCCCGCTGGGTCGCAACGCGGCCCCTCTTCCGACGCAGCCCCCGTAGGAGCTGCCGAAGGCTGCGATCTTTTGATCTTGCCCTTGTGGCGAGGGGGCTCGCCCCCGTTCGACTGCGCAGCAGTCGCCAAACCAAACACCGCGGTATGTCTGACAAAACCGGATTGCTGGTTTTGGGGCTGCTGCGCAACCCAACGGGGGCAAGCCCCCTCGCCACAAAAAGCCGCGCGACGCTACTCCGAAGGCCGAGCCCGCAACCGCCGCCCAATCACATCCAGCACATCACAGCCATCGCGCAACGGAATGGCGCAAAGCAAGGCAAAGTCGCTGAGAATGAAGGATTCGCACTCGACTGAACCGCGCATCGACATGTTCTCAAGCACCTGAGTGACGGCACGAATTCGATAGCCGGCAGCGTCATACAAAACATCGAGCGGCGCGTGGGTATCGACGAATAGGGTCGGCATGTCGGTGCAGTTGCCGGTGAGTGCCATGAAGCGGTTGTCGGGGTGGGGAATTGGGTTTTCGTAGGGTGGATCGGGGTGAAGACTTTTCATTTTTAAACCTCTGGTAGAAGTGGAGCTACCATCGGCCTTCCTACAGGCTTGGGTGGCAGCTATACGCGGGGTAGGAATATCGAGACCAGAGAACTCGACCACACCGAAGCGTGCCCGCGCACAGCCGCCGCAACTGATCTTACGGACACATGTTGATGGCCGCAATTCAGGTGTCGACGCCAAAGCGTCCTCTCTAGTCTTGAAGGGTTCCTACACCCTGCCACTGAATTTTCAGTGACCACCAGAGACTATCGATGGAACGCATTTCACACCAGTTCATGGAAACTGCTACGAGTTGAAGGAAACTTCCGACGACCTTGCCCAGAAATTTCACCGTCCTGTAAGACTGCCTTCGCGGGCAAGCCTCGCTCCTACGGAATCGAGGCAGACCGCTAAATATGAGAACGACTTTAATCCTGTAGGAGCGAGGCTTGCCCGCGATTGAGCGCGAAGCGGTCATAAAATCTATCTGCCTCAGAGATAACAGGCCTTACCTGGCGCAGAAAATAAGGCGCGGGGACTTTGCGGGGGATCGAGCAGGAAAGAAGTCGGGAAAGGTGGAAATGGATGTAGGGCGATTCGCTGATTGGCGGCGACTAAGTCACGTTCAGCGAAGCGGCCCTAAATTCTGTAATCGCATTGCATCAGGCACATCGCGCGAGCCCCAGAAGATCGCAGCCTTCGGCAGCTCCTACAGGGTGTACGCCGATCAAATGTGAGCTGCCGAAGGCTGCGATCTTTTAAAGGGTTCACCACCGGCTGTGACCATCCGCCGCGCTGCCCTTACTGTTTCTCAACCGCAGGTGTATCGTATTCGCCTTTTGCAGGCTCCGCGCCTGTGGCTGATACGTGAGGTAGTTGAGTTCATGTCCTTTACCCGTCGACAAATACTCGGTGGTCTGGCCGGTCTTGTGGTGGTTGGCGTGGGGGCTGGTGGCGCGTCGCGTTACTGGCTGGGCAAAATGGCCGATGCAGACGCCGGCCATGACTACGAGCTGATCGCCGCACCACTGGACGTCGAACTGGTGGCCGGGCACAAGACCCCGGCCTGGGCGTTTGGCCCGTCGGCGCCGGGCACCGAGTTGCGTGTTCGTCAGGGCGAATGGTTGCGGGTGCGCTTCATCAACCATTTGCCAGTCGCCACCACCATCCACTGGCACGGCATCCGCCTGCCGCTGGAAATGGACGGCGTGCCGTACGTCTCGCAATTGCCGGTGCTGCCGGGCGAGTACTTCGACTACAAATTCCGCGTGCCCGACGCCGGTAGCTACTGGTATCACCCGCACGTGAACAGCAGCGAAGAACTCGGTCGCGGATTGGTCGGCCCGCTGATCATTGAAGAGCGCGAGCCCACCGGTTTCAAATACGAAAAGACCTTGAGCCTCAAGAGCTGGCACGTCGATGAAGAGGGCGCTTTCGTCGCGTTCAGCATTCCTCGCGAAGCGGCCCGTGGCGGCACGGCGGGGGGCTTGTCGACCATCAATGGCGTCTCGCAAGCGGTGATCGACTTGCCTGCCGGGCAGATCACTCGCGTACGGTTGCTCAACCTCGACAATACGCTGACGTACCGCCTCAACATCCCCGGCGTCGAAGCGCAGATCTATGCGCTGGATGGCAATCCCATCGAACCACGCCCATTGGGCAAGGAATACTGGCTGGGGCCTGGCATGCGCATTTGCCTGGCGATCAAGGCACCGCCGGCCGGTGAAGAATTGTCCCTGCGCAACGGCCCGGTACGCCTGGGCACCTTTCGCTCAGTGGCCAATACCGACGCGCCGACCGCGTGGCCGCCGGCGCTGCCCGCCAACCCGGTGGCCGAGCCGGACCTGGCCAATGCCGAGAAACTCAACTTCAATTTTGAATGGGTAGGCTCGGTGTCGGTCAATGTCGAAAACGGCAAGCCGCCAAGCCTGTGGCAGATCAACGGCAAGGCCTGGGACATCACCGACAAGACCTGCGCCGATCGACCGATTGCCAAGCTCGAAAAGGGCAAAAGCTATATTTTCGAATTGAAGAACATGACTCAGTATCAGCACCCGATTCACCTGCACGGCATGAGCTTTAAAGTCATCGCCTCGAACCGGCACAAGGTCATCCCGTACTTCACCGACACCTACCTGTTGGGCAAGAACGAGCGTGCGCAAGTGGCGTTGGTGGCGGATAACCCCGGGGTCTGGATGTTCCACTGCCATGTGATCGACCACATGGAAACCGGCCTGATGGCCGCCATCGAGGTGGCGTGATGCGTCAGATTCGCCCCGCAGCGATTATCGACCGCAGCCGTGATCGTGATTTCATGCGCGAAGCCCTGGCCCTGGCCGCTCAAGGCGCGGCGCTGGGTGAAGTGCCGGTGGGCGCGGTGCTGGTGCAGGACGGTGAAATCATCGGGCGCGGTTTCAATTGCCCGATCAGCGGCAACGACCCCAGTGCCCATGCCGAGATGGTCGCGATCCGCGCTGCCGCCCAGGCCGCCAGCAATTATCGCCTGCCGGGCAGTACGCTCTACGTGACCCTGGAGCCGTGCAGCATGTGCGCCGGGCTGATCGTGCATTCGCGGATTGCGCGGGTGGTGTATGGCGCGCTGGAACCCAAGGCCGGGATTGTGCAGAGCCAGGGTCAGTTCTTTACCCAAGGCTTTTTGAATCACCGGGTGTTGTATGAGGGCGGGGTGTTGGCGGAGGAGTGTGGCGCGGTGTTGAGCGATTTTTTCAAGGCCAGAAGAGCCAAGCCAGCAGACTAAAACACCAATCCAGTGTGGGAGCGGGCTTGCTCGCGAATGCGGTGGGTCAGTCAACATCTGTGTTGAATGTTAGTCCGTATTCGCGAGCAAGCCCGCTCCCACATTTTGATCTCCATGGTGAGGGAGATCGGTGTTTTACTTGCGGGCGACGATCACTGCGCGCATCGGCGCCGGCAGCCCTTCGATGGTTTTGCTGTGATCCTGCGGATCAAGGAAATCGCTCAACGACTGATACTTCATCCACTCCGTCCCGCGTTGTTCCTCGACCGTGGTGACGCTCACATCCACGCAACGCACATCGCTGAAGCCTGCGCGGCGCAGCCACAGTTCCAGCGCCGGCACCGATGGCAGGAACCACACGTTACGCATCTGCGCGTAACGGTCTTCCGGCACCAGCACCTGCTGTTGATCGCCTTCGATCACCAGCGTCTCCAGCACCAGTTCACCGCCCTTGACCAGGCAATCCTTCAGCGCCAGCAAATGCTCGATCGGCGAGCGGCGGTGGTAGAACACGCCCATGGAAAACACGGTGTCGAAGCCTTCCAGGTTGGGAGGGAGATCCTCAAAGGGAAACGGCAAGTGCCAGGCATTGGGCTCGGACAGGTAACGCTGCACGGCCTGGAACTGGCAGAAGAACAGCCAGTTCGGGTCAACACCAATCACACTGTCGGCCCCGGCGCCGAGCATGCGCCACATGTAATAACCGTTGCCGCAGCCGACATCGAGGATGCGTTTGCCTTTCAAATCCAGATGTGGCGCGACTCGCGACCATTTCCAGTCCGAGCGCCATTCGGTGTCGACATGCACGCCGAACAAGTCGAACGGGCCTTTGCGCCAGGGCGATAAACCCATCAGTGCGGTGCGCATTTGTGCGCGGGTCTCAACGTCGCAATCAGTGTCCAGTTTCAAGCCATTCAACAAATCGACTTCGCTCGGTTGAATCTTCGGCAACGCGTCCAGCGCGCTCTGCCAACGTTCCAGGTCGCCGTGACCTTTTTCCATTTTCTTGTCGAGTTGCGCTTGCAGGGTGTTGGCCCATTCGGCCAGCGGAGTACCGGCCAGACGGCGGGCGAGGGGGGACAGATCAATCATGGCAAGGCAATCAACGAGGCAAAGTTAAGACACTGGAACCACGGCACGACTTTCGAGAACCCGGCGGCCAGCAGGCGTTCGCGGTGTTCTTCGAGGCTGTCGGGCTTCATGACGTTTTCGATGGCGCTGCGCTTCTGGGCGATTTCCAGTTCGCTGTAGCCGTTGGCGCGTTTGAAGGCCACGTGCAGGTCGGTGAGCAGCGCGTGTTCTTCGGGGTCGTTGAAGCGCAGCTTCTCCGAGAGAATCAGCGCGCCACCGGGCAACAACGACTGGCGGATGCGCGCGAGCAACGCGGTGCGCTGGTCCGGGGCAATGAATTGCAGGGTGAAGTTCAGCGCCACCACCGAAGCTGGCTGGAATTCCAGGGCAAGGATATCGCCCTCGATCACTTCCACCGGCAGCAACTCCTGGAACATCGAGTCCTGGCCGTTGAGGTACTCACGGCAACGCTCGACCATGGCTGCGGAGTTATCCACAGCGATGACGCGGCAGCCGTCGGTGCGCACGTGACGGCGCAGGGCCTGGGTTACTGCGCCCAACGACGAGCCCAGGTCGTAGAGCACGCTGTTGGGCTGGGCGAACTGCGCGGCAAGCACGCCGAGGTTTTCCACGATGGTCGGATAACCCGGCACCGAGCGCTTGATCATGTCCGGGAACACCCGCACCACGTCCTCGTTAAAGGCGAAGTCAGGCACCTGGGCCAAAGGCTGGGCGAAAAGACGATCGGATTCTTTGCTCACGGCGGTTCCAGCGGCATGGGTGGAAAAGGCTGGCATTTTAGCCAAATTGACGGGGGGATGCGCGGGTTGTCTGATAAAGCGTGGGGAATTTGCGAAGGGAGAAAAATGGGGCCTTGGTTGCAGAGGGCATTTGGAAAAGGCAAATGAATGACCAGGCCGAAAAGCGGGACTTGGTCATTCATTGTCTAGAGCGAGATCATAAAGTACGCATGAAAACGTTGAATTCGGCTTTGCCAACGATATGCAGCTGTTCGGTCCTGCTGTCTTTGCCTTTGAAGTCAAAGGTGATGAGGTAGCGCAATGCCGTGGAGTTGTTCTCGACTACTTCGACTGTAACAGTGCCGCTTTCGGGTTTGTAAGTGTAAAAAGTCGCAAGGTCATCGCTAGCTCCAGATTCATAATAATGTAATGTGTCAAATGGAAAGTTTGAGTCTGTGGGTGAATAGGTGCCGGACTGAATATCCTTGGAATAAATAAAAAACATCCCTTTTTTGGAGTTGTTAAAGCCGTTTTCATAAGAACGACCGATAAAAGCAATCAAGTTGCTGTTAATGTCTTTATCGAACTGGATATTTTGAGTATGAAGCTTTACGCGGCCTGAAACCGTGGCTTCAATATCGCAGTTGACGCTGATAAAGGGATCTAGAGAAAGTGTCGAGTTTTTGCTTTTAAAAAGACTCATGATTTTCTTCCTTGGTTTACGTTCGGGGTTGGATAACGCCACTGAATAGTAAGTAGGCTGGAAAATCTGAGCTACTGTCGAATCTGATAGGTTTTTATAATGTTTCGGGATCACTCGTCGATAATATGGTTATAAAACTGGCTTAGTTGCTATTTGTCTTTATTGAAAGCCGACGCTGTTATACCCCACTGCCCCAGCCAATAGCTGAGAATGATCACGTATGGCGCGGCGGCAAATGGTGATACGAAACGGTTAATGCCAATCACGCTGTCAGAAAACACAAACGCCAGCGCGCCCGCTGCCGCCAGCAGCGCCGAGCGTTTGGGCACGTCGGTGCCGAGTCGGGCCAGGGCGCGCCAGAGCATCGCGCTGATGGCCAGGCCATAAACGATTACCGGGACCAGTAACGGACCCAAACCATTGGAAATCAGAATCCCCAGCAGTACCGCGCCGACGCTCAACGCGAGGATCAACGGCAACAGCGCCAGACGCCGGCAATCGCTCAAATAAGCCTTCAGATACGCCAGATGCGCGACCAAAAACGCCCCAAGGCCAAACACGAACAAATCCCCCGGCCATGCCAGCAACACGTCGCCGATCAGGGAGAAAATCAGCCCCAGGCTGATCCAGCGTCGATAGTCGCTGGGCGGCGCATCATGCAACCAGCCGAGCAGGGCCAGCACCGGCAACGGTTTGACCAGCAAGCACAGCAACGCGGCATGCACGCTGAGGCCATAAAGAAAGGTCACCGCGCCCATCAGCGCCAGAATCAGCCAGCCCACGATCAGTTAACCGCAATGGCGCAGTCGAAGGTTTTCACCGCCGGTACTTCTGGTGCCCATGGTTGTGAATACGTCAGCCGCAACCGACCAGTGCCGGTGGCAAAGGCCTGGAAGCGCCAGGTAGAGAGGCCGGCGCTGCCGACAATCCCGGCGTCTTCCGGGTTGCTATAGACCTCGGGGCTGAGCGCGCGCAACACGCCACCGGCCGAATCCTGGATCGTCCAGCGGTAACCCGTAGTCGGGTTGCTGGGCAGGGTCAGGATCAGGTTTTGCCCGTTGTTCAGTTGCACCGGGCATTCGCTTTGTTTTTCCACGGTCACGTTGTGTTTCGGTTGCGTGGCGCAAGCGCTCAGCAGGGCAAGGGCGAGCGGGATCAACAGGCGGGTGGGGGACATAAGTCAGCGGCTCCGGCATTCACGACGAACGGCGAGCATAACTGAAGATGAGACAAAGTGTGACAATCCGAGAATGGGGGTGTCAGGGCTGACGCCTTCGCGGGCAAGCCTCGCTCCTACGGGGGTTGTGCGTTGTTCGCATTTTTTGTGAACGACGCAAAACACTGTAGGAGCGAGGCTTGCCCGCGAAAGCAATCGCACAGGCACTACATAACTATCAGAACAATATCTTCGCCACATCCGCAAAGCGCTTGGCAAAGTGCACGGTAATCCCTTCCTTCAGATAATCCGGCAGTTCTTCAAAGCTTCCACGATTAGGCTCGGGCAGGATCAACTCGAAAATCTTCTGCCGCCGCGCCGCGATGACTTTCTCACGCACCCCGCCAATCGGCAGGACATGCCCGGTCAGCGTCAGTTCGCCAGTCATGGCCACACCTTTTTTCGGTGGCTGATTGCGGGCCAGGGACAGCAGGGCGCTGGCCATGGTCACGCCGGCGCTCGGGCCGTCTTTCGGCGTGGCGCCTTCCGGTACGTGGAGGTGAACGAAGGCTTCGTCGAAGAACGTTGGATCACCGCCAAATTGCTTCAGATGGGAGCTGACGTAGCTGTAGGCGATTTCTGCCGACTCTTTCATCACTTCCCCCAGTTGCCCGGTGAGTTTGAAGCCACGGTTGAGGGTGTGAATGCGCGTGGCTTCGATCGGCAGGGTCGCGCCGCCCATGCTGGTCCAGGCCAGCCCGGTGATCACGCCGATGCCGGACAGCACTTGTTCGTTGCGGAACACCGGTCGGCCGAGTGAGGCTTCCAGATCTTTCGGCCCGAGCTTGATCACCGCTTTCGGTTCGTCGATCAGCTTCATCACGGCTTTGCGCACCAGTTTGCCCAGGTTTTTTTCCAGCTGGCGCACCCCGGCTTCACGGGCGTAGCCATCGATCAAGGCTTTCAATGCGTTGTCGCTGATGCTCAGGCTACCCTTGGACACGCCGGCTTTCTCAAGCTGTTTCGGCCACAGGTGACGCTTGGCGATCGCGACTTTCTCTTCGGTGATGTAGCCCGACAGGCGAATCACTTCCATCCGGTCCAGCAACGGGCCGGGAATCGAATCCAGAGTGTTGGCGGTGCAGACGAACAGCACTTTCGACAGGTCCAGGCGCAAATCCAGGTAGTGGTCGAGGAATTCGACGTTCTGTTCCGGATCGAGGGTTTCCAGCAGCGCGGAGGCGGGGTCGCCCTGGTAGCTCTGGCCCATTTTGTCGATCTCGTCGAGCATGATCACCGGGTTCATCACTTCGACGTCTTTCAACGCGTGGACGAGTTTGCCCGGTTGCGCGCCGATGTAGGTGCGGCGGTGGCCCTTGATCTCGGCTTCGTCGCGCATGCCGCCGACGCTGAAGCGATAGAACGGCCGGCCCAGGGTTTCGGCGATGGACTTGCCGACGCTGGTCTTGCCCACGCCCGGCGGGCCCACCAGCAACACGATAGAGCCGCTGATCTCGCCTTTATAGGCACCGACCGCGAGAAATTCGAGGATGCGGTCCTTGATGTCATCAAGGCCGGCGTGGTGTTTGTCCAACACCTTGCGCGCGTGTTTGAGGTCGAGTTTGTCCTCGCCGTACACGCCCCACGGCACTGAGGTCGCCCAGTCGAGGTAGTTGCGGGTCACCGCGTATTCCGGTGAACCGGTCTCGAGGACCGACAGCTTGTTCATTTCCTCTTCAATGCGTTTCTGCGCCTGAGGCGGCAACACCTTGCCCGTCAGACGTTGCTCGAACTGCTCGATGTCGGCGCTGCGATCATCCTTGGTCAGCCCCAGTTCTTGCTGGATGACCTTGAGTTGTTCCTTGAGAAAGAACTCGCGCTGATGCTCGCCGATCTTGCGGTTCACTTCGGCGGAGATTTCTTTCTGCAGGCGCGCGACTTCGACTTCCTTGCGCAGCATCGGCAGGACTTTTTCCATGCGCTTGAGCATCGGCACGCAGTCGAGCACTTCTTGCAGCTCGCTGCCAGTGGCCGAGGTCAGGGCGGCGGCGAAGTCGGTCAGCGGTGACGGGTCGTTGGGGCTGAAGCGGTTGAGGTAGTTCTTCAGCTCTTCGCTGTACAGGGGGTTGAGCGGCAGCAGTTCCTTGATCGCGTTGATCAGCGCCATGCCGTAGGCCTTGACCTCATCAGTCGGCTCAGTGGGCTGGTGCGGGTATTCGACTTCCACCAGGTACGGTGGGCGATGGTGTTTGAGCCAAGCTTTGATGCGCACCCGGCTCAGACCTTGGGCGACGAATTGCAGTTTGCCGTTTTCGCGACTGGCGTGGTGGACTTTGACCAGGGTGCCGTATTCCGGCAGGGCTTTGGTGTCGAAGTGGCGCGGGTCTTCCTGGGGAGTGTCCATGAAGAACAGGGCCAGGGAATGGTGGTCGGATTGGCTGACCAGTTCGAGGGTTTCGGCCCACGGTTCTTCGTTGACGATCACCGGCAATACTTGCGCCGGGAAGAAAGGCCGGTTGTGGATCGGGATGATGTAGACCTTGTCCGGCAGGTTCTGGCCAGGCAGGGCGAGGCCTTTACCGGTGGAGTGGTGTTCGACGTTGTCTGTTTCGGTGTATTCGCTCGTGTCTTCGGGGAATTCTTGCTGGTCGGTCATGGGGCACCTGCGCAATAGGGTATGGGTCTTAGATGGGGCAGGTGGGGGGTGGTTTCAATGGGCCTGGATATTTCAGCTTGTGTGTTCAGGGTTTTGACAGGTGTTTGGACTTGGCGGCCTTTGGGCCGACCATGCTTTGGTTGGGTTGTGTACATATCCGTTGCTGCGGTAACGGCGGCTTATGGTTTCGCCCTTACGGCGAGGCACTTTTGGCAAACGCCCCAAAAGTACCCAAAAGGTCTCGCCCCAAGCGTCCGGCCCCTCGCTGAGGCTCGGCGTTCCTTCGTTCCGGTATCCATCTGGGGGCATCGCCCTACGGTCTGCTTCGCTACGACCTACATGCGATGGGTTCGACTGCGTCGAACGGCGCTGCGCGCCAATCCCCAGATGAACACCGGAACGAGGCCTCCCGAAGGGGCGGGTGGATCAAGATCAAAAGCTGCAGGCGAGCTAACGCTCGGCCTGTTGAGTGGTGAGGGGCGGGTGTACGCCGCTCCACTGTGGGAGCGGGCTTGCTCGCGAAGGTGGCCTGACAGCCGCCCAATCTCTCGCAGACATACGCCGACCCACTTGTAGGAGCGAGGCTTGCCCGCGAAGACGGCCTGACAGCCGACCAATTCCTTGCAGATATACACGATTCAATTGTGGGAGCGAGCCTGCTCGCGATGGCGGCGTGTCAGGCGACATCAATGTTGAATATCAGGCCGTCTTCGCGGGCAAGCCTCGCTCCTACAGGGGGATTAGCTGTGTGGCGCAGGTTTTGGTATGGCAACGTTATCCAGCATCCGGTTCACCGCCAGTTCTGCCAGCATGACGATCTGTTGAATCGCCATCACCGTGTGCCGGTGCGGCCCTTCCAGATAGCCCGCAATATCACTCGCCATCACACTGGCCTGGGCCAACGATTCACAGGTGTGGGCCAACAGGTCTTCGTCTTTGATATCCGGCGCAACCATGTACATCGTGCTCGGCTTGCGGGTCACGGGGGCTTTGAGGGCAGAGGGGTTGAGGTAGTGATCGAGCGCGCGGTTAGCGGCGTCGTGGAGTTTTTTTGAATCGTTGGATTCGTAGGGCGAAACGTTGTCGGTTTCTGGGAGATTCGGTGTTTCTTTGAACATGATGAAGCTCCAAGTAAGTAATGGAGCTGCCACTGATCGCCGCGACGCGATGGGGGGTGGCAGCTGTACGCAGGTTCGCGGACCGAGCTACTTGGAAACTCGGCATACCCGAAGGTATCCCGCGCACAGCCACCATGAGACCAAACGACAGGAACGTCGATTGGGGCCGGTGATTATGCACCAAGTAAGCTAATTCAGGCCGCGACGCCCGGTCGCTGATTTGCAGCGACCCCCAAAGCCTATCCATGCCACTTCCGAGCGACAACTGTCAAAACCTGTCGGAAAGTTCTCAAAAAATCACCACGTCTGTAGGACATGCGCGGATATCTCTGACTACCACAATCAGCTGTAGGAGCGAACTGTGGCGAGGGGGCTTGCCCCCGTTTGAGTGCGTAGCACTCACCAGATCTTTGGTTCATCAGCGGTTTTGGGGCTACTTCGTAGCCCCACGGGGGCAAGCCCCCTCGCCACAGTTCGCTCCTACAGGGATTTTGGGGGTGTTGGGATTGCAGCGCTGTCTAGTCCTGAAACAGGTGTAAACCTATTTCAGGACGGGACACGCCCACAAAAAAAGGCGACCCCCTCACAGGCGTCGCCTTTGCTTTAACTGCCGCTACCGCTTATTCCGACAGTTTGTACGCAATCACATAGTCACCCTGTTTGGTGCCCAGCGATCCGTGACCGCCCGCAACAACGAGCACGTATTGCTTGCCGTCTTTGCCGGTGTAGGTCATCGGTGTGGTTTGCGCGCCTGCTGGCAGGCGGCCTTCCCACAGTTGCTTGCCGTTTTTCACGTCGTAGGCGCGCAGGTACTGGTCGAGGGTGCCGCTCAGGAAGGCCACGCCACTGGCAGTGGTGAAGGTCCCGCCCAGGCTCGGTACACCCATGCTCAGAGGAATTGGAACCGGCGAGCTGTCGCGCACGGTGCCGTTCTTGTGCATCCAGATGGTTTTGTTGGTGGTCAAATCGACCGCCGCCACGTAACCCCATGCCGGTGCCTGGCACGGCAAGCCCATTGGCGACAACAGGGCTTCGAGGATCACGCCGTAAGGCGCGCCTTTGTTGGGCTGCACGCCTTCGGTTTCGCTGACGCGAGGGCCTTGTTTGGCGATTTCGGCGGCCGGGATCAGTTTCGATTTGAACGCCATGTAGCTCGGGTTCACGAAAGCAATCTGACGCACCGGGTCAACCGAGATGCCGCCCCAGTCGAACACGCCGAAGTTACCGGGATAAACGATCGAGCCTTGCAGCGACGGCGGAGTGAACATGCCGTCGTAGCGCAGGGATTTGAAGTCGATCCGGCACAGCATCTGATCGAACGGGGTCACGCCCCACATGTCGCGTTCCTTGAGGGTCGGCGGCACGAAGTTCAGGTCGGACATCGGTTGGGTCGGCGAAGTGTAGTCGCCTTCCACAGCGCCTTGCGGCACCGGGATTTCCTTGATCGGCACGATCGGCTGACCATTGCTGCGGTCCAGCACGTAGATGCTGCCTTGCTTGGTGGACGCGAGCACTGCCGGTTTCACACCGTCTGCGGTTTTCAGGTCCATCAGGGTTGGCTGGCCACCGACGTCCATGTCCCACAGGTCATGGTGGGTGAACTGGAAGTGCCAGCGCACCTTGCCGGTGGCGATGTCCAGCGCGGTCAGGCCGGCGGCGTGCAGTTCCGATTCAGGGGTGCGTGCGCCACCGAACTGATCCGGGGTCTGGTTGCCCATCGGCAGGTAGATCATGCCGAGTTTTTCGTCGACGCTGAAGATGGACCACATGTTCGGCGAGTTGCGGGTGTAGACCTTGCCTTCGGCAATCGGCGTGGTGTCGTCCGGGTTGCCGCTGTCCCAGTTCCACACCAGTTTGCCGGTGTGCACGTCGAATGCGCGGATCACGCCGCTTGGTTCGTCGATGGAAACGTTGTCGGTCACGTGGCCGCCAATCACCACCAGGTCTTTGGTGACCGCCGGTGGAGAGGTGGAGTAATAACCGCCGGCGGTGAATTCACCGATGTTGGTCGTCAGGTCAACCTGGCCACCGTTGCCGAAGTCTTCGCACATTTTGCCGGTGTCGGCGTTCAGGGCGATCAGGCGGGTGTCGGCGGTCGGCAGGAAGATCCGGCGCGGGCAGACGCTGGCCACTGGCGCGTTGGCAGTGCCGGTCGGGCTCTGCTCGGAAGCATAGGCGGCGTCATCGTGATAGGTCACGCCACGGCAGGTCATGTGCGCCCAACCCTTGAAGTTCGCCGCGTTCTGCGTGGAGAGCTTCGGATCGAAACGCCAGAGTTCCTTGCCGGTGTCCGGGTCCAGCGCGATCACCTGGCTGTGCGGCGTGCAGACATAGAGCATGCCGTTGGCTTTGAGCGGGGTGTTTTCGGCGGTGGTTTCGCCCGGGTCGTTCGGGCCAGGCAGGTCGCCGGTGCGGTAGGTCCAGGCGGGCACCAGTTTGTTGACGTTCTGCGGCGTGATCTGCGCCAGAGGCGAGTAGCGATCGCCATGGGCGCTGCGGCCGTAAGAGTTCCAGTCGCCATCGGGCATGGCCGGGGCGGTGTTGCTCATGCCAGGCACGGCGTCACGATCCAGTTCGCCTTTGATTTCACCGGGGTTGGTGAACAGGCTGGCCAGCGCAGCGATACCGGCGATGACCACGGCAGCGCTCAGCACGCCGGTGCCGACCGGGTTGAACTCGCCGGTACGCAACGGGCGACGGAACCATGGCAGCAGCATGACGATACCGAGGGCAAAGAGCAGCGCCAGACGTGGCACCAGTTGCCACCAGTCCAGGCCGACTTCCCACAGTGCCCAGACCGTACTGGCGAACAGCACCACCGCGTACAGGCTCAGCGCCGCATAACGGTCGGCAAGCAGCAGCCCACCGGTCAGCATCAGGCCGATACCGGCCAGCAGGTAATACAGCGAGCCGCCGAGCATGCTCAGCTTGATCCCCCCGGCCAGCAAGGCCAGGCCCATTAGTAGAAGCACGATACCGAGCAGGCTCGGCAGCAGACGGCTTCGACTGAAAGCACCATCAGCGCTCATAGTGTGGTTCTCCGTGACGTTTTAAGTAGTCCCGCGCAAGTTCACTGTAGATGACGATCTGGCGCGGGCAGGGTTCATATAAAAAACGGTTGGACGCCGCATTCCCTTGTAGGAGCGAGGCTTGCCCGCGAAGACGGATTAACATTCAACAAAAGATGCTGATTAATAGATCGCCTTCGCGGGCAAGCCTCGCTCCTACAAGGATTTGTGGTGATTCTTAGAACGACGACTGGATCTTGATCCCGCCAATCAGCGCGTCATCGACCTTGTCCACGCCACCGGGGTGGCGGATGTATTGCAGGTTCGGGCGCACGGTCAGCCAGTTCGTGACGTGCACGCCGTAATAGAGCTCGCTGCTGTATTCGGTGTCTTGCGGTGGCAGGAACGATGGGTCGTCGTAGTCGAAGACGGCGCGGGCCTGATTGGTAGCCTCGGCGTTCTTGCGAAAGGCCGGGTTGACGTGGACACGGGCCAGGGCAAAACCGATGTCGTCCCGGGCGCGGGCATCGAACAAACCTTTATAGACGACGCCGGCCTGGACGTAGTTGTCGATGGCGTTGGTTTTCTTGTCGTGCATCGTGCCATTGGCGAACACGCTCAGGCCCCGAGAGTGGTCACTGGCGCGGCTGGTCAGCTGCTGCTGAATACCGAGCCATACGCCGTGCTTGCTCGATGCGCTGCGATAAGCCTCGCCGCTGAGGGCTGCTGGCTGGCCGTTGCTGTCCTTGTAGACATCGGTGGCCTTGGCATTGCTGTAGTAATAACCGGCACGGTATTCACCCGGCAGGCCATTGAATTTCGGAGTCCAGACCAGCTCCACCGGCAGGATCGCGCCCTGTGTGCCGCTGCCGCTGAGCTTGAAACCATTATCGCGATCAAGGTTGGACGGGTTTTGCTCGTAAGCCCCGACCTGCGCGTACAACTGCGGCGTCAGGTGATATTTGACGCGCATCGCCCACTGGCTGACCGGCCAGTTGTACCAGATGTCGCCCACCCAGTTGCCGACCTGGGAACCGCAGAACGCCAGGTTCTGGAAGTCGCAGGGGAAGCTGTTGAAGTCTTCGCCCTCGCCGAAGCGACCAACCTTGATGTCGAGCTTCTGATCGAAGAATTTCTGCTGATACCACATCTGCGTCAGGCGCCAGGTCTGGCCGCGACCCCAGACTTCCTGAGCCGAGGTGAAACCGCCGACCCGCGGATCGTTGATTCGGTCGTTGCTGATGTTGTTGCCGTTGCGCTCGGTGATGGTCAGCTGAAATTCAGCGTCGTCCCAGCCCAAAATTTTCTGCAAGTCCAGATGAGTGCCAAAGCCGAACTGGTCGCTGTAGCGAGCGGTGCGGTCATGGTCATAGCCACCGTGCAGGTTGCTGCCCATTTCACCGGTGTAATCGACCTTGAAGTCGTAGCCCTTTTCCGAAAGTTCGGTACGCGTGCCGTTCCAGTCACCGAGCATCCACGGTGAATCGCTATCGAAGGCCGGCGCAGCCTGGATGCAGGTGGCGAGACCCAACGCGGTGAATCCGCCCATCAGGATGAGGGCTTTTCGATTGGCCACAGAGAGTAAGACAGCGCTGTCTCGCGGAGTTTGAAAATCAGGCATAGAGAAGGAGTTCTTGGTTTTTTTCTAAGGGGTGAACTGAACGCAGCGGGAATGCAGCAGGGGAGAAGCGTTTCAGCTGGACGGGCGTAAGGATAATGTTCTGTTACACATAGAGAAAGGGCTTTTACTGACATGGATCATTTCGGATTTCGTAACAGTCGGTTGCGACCGGTCGCCGCAGTGCCAGGTGGTGCCAAAAAAAAGGCGGACTCAAGCGTCCGCCCCCTTATGTTTCAGTGCCGTTAATTCAACAGATAGACCGGGAAACACTCACACAAATGCATCACCCGTCGACGGACATTGTCCAGCAGCGCCGCATTGGTCGGTTGCTCAAGCAGGTCGGCAATCAGGTTGGCCACTTCGGCACACTCGGCTTCGCCAAAGCCCCGCGTGGTCAGGGCGGGTGTGCCAATGCGAATGCCGCTGGTGATCGCAGGTTTTTGCGGATCGTCGGGGATCGCGTTCTTGTTCAAGGTGATGTGGGCGCTCTCGAGCAACGCCTCGGCATCTTTTCCGGTGATGTTCTTCGTGCGCAGATCGAGCAGGAACATGTGGCAATCGGTGCCACCTGACACCACCCGCACGCCTCGTCGAGTAAGGATGTTCGCCATGGTCCTGGCGTTGTCGATGACGCGTTGCTGATAGTGCTTGAACTCATTACCGAGGGCTTCGTTGAACGCTACGGCCTTGGCGGCGATGACGTGCATCAGAGGTCCACCCTGATAGACCGGGAATATCGTCTTGTCGAGCAACGCCGCATGTTCGCGTTTAGCCAGAATCAGACCGCCCCGTGGGCCGCGCAGCGTTTTATGAGTGGTCGAGGTGACGAAGTCGGCAATGCCGACCGGCGAGGGGTACAGGCCGGCTGCGATGAGTCCGGCGTAGTGCGCCATGTCGACCATCAGGTATGCCCCGATTTCATCGCATATTTTGCGAAAACGCTGGAAGTCGATGGTTCTGGAATACGCCGAGGCACCGGCAATGATCATTTTCGGCCGGTGTTCCCGGGCCAGGGCTTCCATCTCGGCGTAGTCGAGGGTTTCGCTGTGTTTTTCCAGGCCGTAAGAGTACGCGTTGTAGAACTTGCCGGAGAAGTTTACCGAGGCGCCATGGGTCAAGTGGCCGCCATCGGCCAGGGACATTCCCAGAATCGTGTCGCCAGGGTTGAGCACAGCGAGAAACACGGCCTGATTGGCCTGGGAACCGGAGTGCGGCTGGACGTTGGCATATTCGCTGCCAAACAGTTTGCAGGCACGTTCGATGGCGAGGCTTTCGATCTCGTCGACCACCTTGCAGCCGCCGTAATAGCGCTTGCCCGGGTAGCCTTCGGCGTACTTATTGGTCAGCACCGAACCTTGGGCTTCCAGCACTTCTTCGCTGACGTAGTTTTCCGAGGCGATCAGTTCCAGGTGGGTTTCCTGGCGGTTGCGTTCGCGGCCGATCAGGCGCGCGAGGGTAGGGTCTAAACTCTTCAGGCTCATGGAGTCTTCCTTTCAATAAGTGCTTCGGCCAAGGGGGCTGGTGCGTGATACGGCAACAGCCCTCGCTGGCCGTTACCGCGCGCATGCCCTTGAGACTATTGCGCCGCCGACCTCGATGAAGTCGTAACGAGCGGTCATGGTCGGCTGCCCTCGGCCACGGTGCTGGCTTTGCTTTCTCGGGTGTAGGTCAGTACGAAATGTGCCACGAGCCCGAAGATCAGCCCCCAGAATGCAGCGGCCAGCCCCAGGAAACTCATGCCCGAGGCGGTGACCAGGAAGGTGATCAGCGCCGCTTCACGTTGTTTCTCGTCAGCCATGGCGCCGGTCAGCCCGGCGCTGATCGCCCCGAACAGGGCCAGGCCGGCGAGCGAGGCGATCAGCTCTTTGGGCAAGGCAGAAAACACCGAAGCCAGGGTCGCGCCGAAGGTGCCCATCAGAATGTAGAACACCCCGCAGGCGATCCCGGCGATGTAACGCTTGTCGCGATCTTCATGGGCTTCGCGGCCGGTGCAGATAGCGGCGGTGATGGCCGCAAGGTTAAAGCCATGGGAGCCGAAGGGCGCCATCAAAACTGAACCGATGGCCGTGACCGAAATGATCGAGCGCGCGGGGGTGTTGTAGCCCGAGGTGCGCAACACCGCCATGCCCGGCACGTACTGCCCGGTCAGGGTGACGAGGGCCAGCGGCAGGCCGATATTGATGATCGCGTGCCAGCTCCACTGCGGGGCGATAAAGATAGGGTGGGCGACATCGATGGTGATCGAACCTGTGTTGAGTTCACCGAACGAGGCGGCCACGGCGCAGCCGACAATCAATACCGACAGGATGGCGTAGCGCGGTGAAAAGCGTTTGAAGATCAGGTACGCCGCGATCATTGACAGCACCAGGCTCGGCTGCAGCTTGATCGAGGTGAAGAGTTCGGCGCCGAAACGAAACAGGATGCCGGCGAGCATGGCGGCGGCGATGGCTTTTGGCAGGCGACTCATCAGTTTGTCGAACGCACCGGACAGGCCGACCACCGCGATAATCACCGAAGCCACCACATAGGCGCCGATGGCCTCGGGCAGGGAGACCGTGGGCAGCATCGACACCAGCAACGCCGCGCCTGGTGTCGACCAAGCCGTAATCACCGGAACCCGCAAACGCCAGCTCAATAACAGACCGGTAATGCCGCTGCCGATGGAAATCGCCCAGATCCAGGACGACACTTGATCATTGGGCAGGTGTGCCTCCCGGGCCGCCTGAAACACGATGATCAGCGGGCCGGCATAGGAAATGATCACGGCGATGAAGCCTGCAATGACCGCTGACAGGGATAGATCCTTTCTGAGTGTGTCCATGATGTCTCGACTTGGCGTGGCGGGCACGCGGTGATTCAGAATTGAGATTGAGTCGATTGACTCGATTCGAGATGAGTGTATTTGAATGAATTGAGTTGATTCAATAGGCGAGAAGGTTGTTACGAGATGTTTTTTTGCTATCAAGGGGTATTTGTCAGATTTTTTCCAAATAACTATTTGATTTATAAATAAATATTGCTGTTGAAAAATATTTTTTATGAAAAATGATTTTCGATTAAATCGCCGAATCAATCGACTCAATTTATTAGTTGCCTAACCACCATGTGATATGCTCGGATATTCATCATTTCTACGATGGTAGTGATCATT
The DNA here is from genome assembly GCF_019218905.1 of Pseudomonas sp. PDM24. Taxonomy (NCBI): domain Bacteria; kingdom Pseudomonadati; phylum Pseudomonadota; class Gammaproteobacteria; order Pseudomonadales; family Pseudomonadaceae; genus Pseudomonas; species Pseudomonas sp. PDM24. The sequence goes on from NZ_JAHUWR010000009.1 coordinate 173,102, forward strand.
CATGTGGGTTCCTCAGCTAAGCGAGTTCAGCCAGCCGATGTATTTGTCGATTGCCGACGCGTTGGCGCGCGATATCAGCAACGGCGTGCTGAACGAAGGTGATCGTCTGCCGACTCTGCGGGAGCTGGCCAACACGCTGAATGTCACGCCCGGTACCATCAGCCGTGCCTATAGCGAAGCCCATCGGCGGCGTCTGGTGCAGGGGGAAGTGGGGCGTGGCACTTATGTACTCAACCAGAAGCAGTTGGAATTGCCGGCCAGCAACAGTGCCGTCTCGCTGAATCTTGGGCAGTCTGAATTACTGGATCTTTCGATCATCAAGCCTTACAGCGAAACCCTGGAATACTGGTTGCGCGGAGCATTGGTGGACATGGCCAAAAGCACGGATTTTGCCCATGCCCTCGATTACGCACCCGATGGCGGTCATCCGGCTCATCGCGAGGCGGGCGCGCAATGGCTGCGCCATTCGTTGCCCGATGCGCAATGGCAGCAAGTGGTGATCACCGCCGGCGCACAGCATGGTTTGATGGTCGCGATGAGTGCGCTGACCAACGCCGGTGATCTGGTGCTCTGCGAGGCGCTGTGCTACCCCGGCATCATTTCCCTTGCCCATGGGCTGGAACGACGTCTGCGTGGCGTGCCAATGGACGATGAAGGGATCATTCCCGAAGCGTTACGCGAACTGTGCCAGCGTGAGAAACCGGCGATGCTGGTCTGCGTGGCGACCTGTCAGAACCCGACGGCCGCAATCATGTCGCAAAAACGTCGGGCGCAGATCGCGGCATTGGCCGATGAGTTCGACTTCATCATTCTGGACGATGACATCTACGGTTTTCTGGCCACAGACCCGTCGATCAAACCGCTGTCGGCGTTTGCCCCGGATCGTTCGGTGTACCTGACCAGTCTGTCGAAGTCGGTCATGCCGGCCTTGCGGATTGGCTATCTCTATAGCCCGCCGAAACTGCTGTCACGCCTGACCTCCATGGTACGCAGCAGCGTCTGGATGCCGTCGCCATTGACCGCTCAGTTGGCCAGTAATGTGATCACGCAGGGGTTGGATAAAAAGCTGATCCGTATTCAGCGCAACGAAGCCGCCGGGCGGCAGGCGATTGCTCAGGAAATCTTCGCCAATTTCGAGCTCAAGACCCAGCCGTATTCCTACCACGTCTGGTTGACGTTGCCCGAACCCTGGACCAGTGACGAATTCACCATGCTGGCCCGTGCCAACGGTGTGCTGGTCCTCAGTGGCACCCAGTTCCAGGCCGAACGTAGCGGCATTACCCGCTGCGTGCGATTGGTGTTGATGTCGCCCACCAGCCAGGACGAATTGAGGTTTGCCCTGACCAAGCTGGCCAGTCTGATCGATTCGGACCCGCGTCGTTATTACTGAGTCCTGGCAGTATCTCCTGACGTTTGCCCCTCAGATGATGGCCAACTCGCCTACAGTTAATTCAGCATCTGACGAATGCCTCTGTCCGGAGCTCTTCCACCGGGCGAAAGCCTCCGCTAAGGTGCGCGGCTTCCCATCCTTTCATCGCTCGAAGGCCCGGCATGACCGAACAGAACACCAACCCCCTGCACGGCGTGACGCTGGAGCAAATCCTCAACGCCCTGGTTGAGCACTACGAATGGTCGGGGCTGGCCGAGCGTATCGATATTCGCTGCTTCAAGAGTGACCCGAGCATCAAGTCGAGCCTTACATTCCTGCGCAAAACCCCATGGGCGCGGGAGAAGGTCGAACGCCTGTACGTGAAGCTGATGCGCACCAAGCGACCGGTCTGAGCATGGTCATACCCTCGACCGCGAGGCGTCGTTGTGTTGCCGTGGCGGCGATTCTGGGCTGGGCGGGTTTGAGCATTCAGATGTACCTGATTCTCTATGCCCGCTGGAGTATCGCGGCCAGTCTGCTGGGTGGGCTGGTGAGTTTTTTCAGTTTCTTCACCGTGCTGACCAACACGCTGGTGGCGGTGGTGCTGACCTGTGAACTGACGTCCCGCGAATCCGCTGCGCGCCGCTGGTTTTTACAGCCGTGGGTTAGCAGTGCAATTGCGGTGAGCATCGCCGTGGTCGGTTTGGCGTACAGCCTGTTACTGCGTCATTTATGGCATCCCGAAGGCTGGCAATGGCTGGCCGACGAGCTGATGCATGACGTCATGCCGCTGCTGTTTCTGGTTTATTGGTGGTTCTGTGTGCCCAAAGGTACGTTGCGCCTGCGGCACATTGCGCTGTGGATGATCTATCCGCTGGTGTACTTCGGCTATGCGTTATGGCGCGGGCATCTGCTGGCGGTTTATCCCTATCCGTTCATTGATGTGGACAAGCTGGGTTATCCACAGGTGTTTGTGAATGCAGGGGGATTGTTTGTGGGGTTTGTGCTGATTGCGCTGGTGGTGATTGGGTTGGATCGGTGGCGAGCCACTACACGCACTTTGTAGCAGCTGGCGTAGCCTGCGTTCGGCTGCGCAGCAGTCGTAAAGTCAGACAACGTATAGCATCAGGTAAATCGAGTGCTCAGGTTCTACGACTGCTTCGCAGCCGAACGCAGGCTGCGCCAGCTGCTACGGATCGCGGGATGACTGAGCTCCTCGCCACAATATGAATTGCTGTTATTCCTCGTCACTGTCATCCAGTCGCCAGTAGCCGACCGCTTTGACGAATTGCTCATCCAGCCCATGCTCATCGAGCAATACCCGGCGGATCTGCCGCGACACTTTGGACTCAGTTGCCACCCACGCATATAGATTGCCATCGGGCACCTTGATCTGTTGCACGGTGGTCAGCAGGTTGTTTTTGCCTCCCTCACGCAGCACCCAGGTCACATCGACCTGGGCGGCGCTTTCCAGGCGTTGTTGTTCGGCGCCATTTTCCACTTCCACGATCACCAGCGCACGTCGATTGGCAGCCAGGCCTTCGAGCCGGCGGGCGATGGCGGGCAAGGCGGTTTCGTCGCCAATCAGCAGGTAGCTGTCGAAGATGTCCGGCACGATCATCGAGCCCCGCGGCCCGCCGATGTGCAGGAACTGGCCAGGTTTGGCCTGCTCGGCCCACGTCGAGGCAGGGCCATCGCCGTGCAGCACGAAGTCGATGTCCAGTTCCAGGGTGTCGAGGTCGTAGCGGCGCGGGGTGTAGTCACGCATTTCGGGCAACGGGCCGTTGTCTTTGCCGGCGCCCAGCACCAGGTTTTCCAGCGCTGCCTCTTGCTCGGCATTTTGCGGGAACAGCAGTTTTACATGGTCGTCCGTTCCGAGGCTGACGAAGCCTGCCAGCTCAGGACCACCCAGCGTAATCCTGCGCATACGCGGCGTCAGGTCGACCACTCGCAACACTTTCAGGCGACGGCGTTTGAGCTCATGCATGACGCGGTGAATGGATTGGGATTGGGATTGCAGGATCACGTCAGTCATTCGGCTTTCTCCTGAACAGGTTGAACAGCGGGGCCATCGACGATGGCCTTGGCGGTGTTGTTGAGCAGGTCGCGCACTCGCAGGATTTCTTCCGGGCTCCAGCGACCATGGTGCATTTGCAAGGCATGGCGCAGGTTGTGCACCGCTTCGTGAATTTCGGCGGGGCGGTCATGGCCGCGCAATGAGCGCTTGCTGACTTCGATGCGCATGCGCACGCCGTCCAGGGCAATCGCTTGTTCACTTAAAGACAGACGTCCGGCGTCGGTGATGCTGTAGCGTTTTTTTCCGCCTTCGGCATCGCCCAGGATCATTTCGCTTTCTTCAAGGAAGGTCAGGGTTGGGTAGATCACACCGGGGCTGGGGCTGTAGGCGCCGTCGAACATGCTTTCGATCTGGCGGATAAGGTCATAGCCATGGCACGGCTGCTCGGCGATCAGTGCCAGCAGCAGCAATTTCAGGTCGCCGGGGGCGAATACCCGTGGGCCGCGCCCACCACGTTCGCGGCCAGGGCCGGGGCGTTTCTCGAAGCCGTCGCGGCCTTCGCCGTGTTCGCGGTGGGGGGAATGATGGTCTCTCATTTTTGCTTGCTCTCGTCGTGTTTAGATACAACGTAAGATATATCTTAAAGCCGGAGCAAGCGCTTCAGACCAACGGCGCCTCTGTGCTCGGGACGAAAAAACAATCCGACGAGGAAAAAACACAAAGGAATTCATATTCTCGCGCCTGTTAATTACAGAGAATTAGTGTTAACTCTCTAATACGTGGACATTAACCTTTAATTTCAGGGAGTGTGGTACTTGTCTTACGGAAATTGCACGGTATTGCACAAGTAAGGCAGGTCGTGTTTTGCATGATTTGTAGTCCGTCTCTTACAGTCACTGTTTGATTATTTCAATATGTCGGGTTTTTTCACGCTGCAGCCATGTCCATTTGGCTACACGCTCATCAGAAGTTGCCTGCTTACTTTCGGGAGGGATTGCTTGATGATCTTCCGGCATTGAAAGTTCAACAAAACCTCTGACGGTTATATGGCCGATCACAGGCTTTCGGACTTCAATGAGCCAATCCTTAGATAAAAAGACAGGTATTAGATGATGTTCAAGAAAATTGCGATGACTGCTCCACTGGCCATTCTGGCACTCAGTTCTTCTGTGGTTTTTGCCGCAGGGGAAGCACGGCATTCCATCAGTCTGATCGCCACCGTTCCGGAAAACGGTTTCTACGTGGTTCCTGTCGATCCAGACCTGGTCAATAAGGATCAGGACATGAGCCCAGGCGTAGGCGGTAATACTCTGACGCCAATTACCGGCTTTTTCGATGTGCGCAACAACAACGGTTCGGTTCACGCCAGTGTAGAAGGGACACCACGTCTCTACGGTGGGGCCAACACGATTGATCTGGTCGTAGCGTTCAACGGCATTGCCCTCACCAATACGCCGCAAATGGTTGTCGGTGAACAGGAGTCGGATGTTAACTATCGCGCACCGATCCGCATCAGCGCGGTGGGCTCCAACCACCCGGCGGGCGATTACACCGGCGCCGTTGCCATCGTTTATGACGCTGTTCCGCCTGTTGCACTCTAAGCGTCACGCAAGACCCTGAAACGCTTACTTGTCCAAGTAACGCAACCGGTCGGTAAGTATTTTTTTACCGGCCGGGCTTTAATCTATTGGTAATTAGAGTACGTGTTCATGTTCCCGATGACGCCCATCGCGGCTGCGCTTGCGTTGCTGCTTTGTAGTAGTGCATTTGCAGCGCCCGCCACTGTTGCTAATACGCCGAGAAGTTTGTTGTCTCAGGCCAAAGGTTTGCCGGCGGACTTCGAAGAACACTTCTTTGATGTTCCGTTAGCGGTTCGGGTTGAACTTGATCAACAGCCATTGGGTGAGGCGATGATTATATTGTCTCGCGATGATCGCATTACCTTACTTGAATTCACCGACACCAGTGACAGTAACATTGGTGCCGTCGAACGTGATGCCTGGGCAACTTACCTGAAGTCGGGCGTGGCCCTTGGCGCCTGCACGGGTGCGTGTCCGGAACAACTGCAGGCGATCCACTACAACCTGCAAAATTCATTGGTGTCCATCGGTACTGAAAACGCCGAACGCGACACCGAAGCCAAGCGCTATTACGACCAGCCCGAGGGCGGCAGCAGTGGCTTGATCGTGCGCAATCAGCTCAACCTTAATGGTGGGCAGGAACAGGATCTGGGCGGCCGTTTTGGCCTGGAGGCCAGTGGCAGCCTGGGCAATTGGAGCCAGACATTCAACATGCAGCTGGCCCGTCTCGGTGGGCCCGATGACAAGCTTTATCACGCCATTCATGAACTCCATACCCAGCGTGAATTGCAAGGCAGCTTCTTTCGCCTGGGCTTCTTTACCCCCAATTCCGAAGGCCTGACCCGCCAGCCGCGCACTTTCGGCACCAGCCCCGATACTGCGATGGGCATGATGTTCGGCAGTTCCGACAGCCTGGCGATCGATACCCCGAAACCGAGCGTCTATCCGATCTACGTCACTGCCAACCGGCAGGCTTCGGTGGAAATTTTCCGCGACGGTTTGCTGATCAATACCCAATCGGTGCCGGCCGGCTTGCAAACCCTCGACACCCGGCCGTTGCCCGGTGGCATTTACGAAGTGGAAGTACGCCTGATCGAAGACGGTCAAATCACCTCGACGACCCAGGAGCTGGTGTACAAGCCGAACAACTGGCGCAACGTCGATGAGCGTTGGCGCTACAACCTGTTTGCCGGGCAGGAACGCAAACTGTTCAGCAACTGGGATCAACAGACCAGTGGTGATGCCACGGCGGGCGCGTCGATCAACTACCTGCTGCACCCCAGGGCCATTCTCGGACTGTCGTTGCGTCAGGTACGCGAAAAACTGCAATACGGCAGCTCCATCGACTGGACCCTGGCCAACAGCCTCAGCGTTTACGCCAACGTGTATCAGACCGAAGACCATGGCACCGGGGTCGATCTGCAAGGCTTGTACAACTATGGCTCTGGCAGCCTGGTGGTCAGTCATAACCGCAGCTGGCTCGACACCACTTACACCTATGACACCCTGCCCGACGGCACCCGGGTGCGCCAACAAAATGTGTTCACCGGCCAAACCAGCAATTCATCCCTGGCGCTGAGCCACCGCATCAGTCGCAAAAGCTCGGTCAACGCGCGGGTGTCCCACAGCGAAGGCAATGTCGAAGGCGTTGGCGTGGACCTGGGATGGACGCAGCGCGGCGAGCTGTTTGGCAGCGATGCCAGTTGGCGCCTGTCGCTGTTCGATCGTCCCGGTAGCTACAGCAGCGGCAATGATCGTAATCGCGGCGTCGACCTGAGTGTCAACGTCGCGCTGGGGGCACCGGGGCAACAACTATCCGGCAGCATCGGTTCGCGCACGGCGCGCGATGGCAGCCGTGACAACAACGCCTCCCTGGGTTACCGCAAAGACCTGCAGGACCACATATTGCAGAGCGTTTCGGTGACGGCACTCACCGACACCTATGGCGTCGGCGTGTCGAGCCTGGCGAACTTTAGTACCGACACGATCCGGGGCGACGGGTTTGTGCAGCGCTCGTCCTACAACGGCAACTTTACCGGTGGCCTGAACCTGGACAGCACGGTTGCCATCGGCGCCCAGCAGATGGTGATGACCAGCCAGCCTCAGGGGCGGGGCGCCGGGATGATCGTCGATGTCGAGTCCGATATCGACGGCATCGCCTTGCGTGCAGACGACCTCAGCGGCGGCAGCGCCGCCTTGCGCCCGGGGCGCAATTTCATCCCCATCACCGCCTACAAAAACAGCTCGGTGAGTTTCGACTTCGAAGGCAATCACGTCCCGGCGGCGACCATCGAGCCGGCGCGCACCCGTTATCACCTGAACAAGGGCGGGGTGGAGTACCGCAAGGTGCGCGTGATGAAAACCCTGACCGTGCTCGGTCGTTTGCTCGACCCACAAGGCCGTCCCCTCAAGGGCCATCACGTGATCAACCACGCCAGCCGCGGGGTGAGTGAAGTGGACGGGTTCTTCTCCATGGAAATGAACGCCGGCTCGCCGACCCTGCAAGTGCGTTACGCCGATCAGTTGCTGTGCCAGTTCCGACTCGATACCGGCAAGTACCGCAGTGAAAACGACGTGCTGATGATCGGTGACCTGCGCTGCAGCCCGGACACCTTGGCGGACGCCACCCACATGACTGAGAAGGCGGGATGATCGACATGAGTGTCTTCAACAGGCTTGAAAAAAAACTGCGTAGCGGGGCATTGCTGACGGTGCTGTATGGGTTGTGTTCGTTACCGGCGGGTGCGGCGGTGTTGAACATCAATGCGTCGTTCGCCCCGGATTCGGCTGCCCCCCATAGGAATGAATTCAAGAATCAAACCCCGTCTCAAGGTTTCTGCACCCAAGTCCCTCAGGCATGTGAGCCGGAAGGTCTGTTCAGTCTGATCGCGCCGATTACCTTTACGGCCAATGCACCGATCCGCGCCAACCATGCGGATCCACGTCAGGGAGGAATGGCCAAAGTACCGTCGGAGTGGCGGGACGTGCAGGTCACCCATTCGTCCGGTGAGACCCATATTGTCAAGATCCGGATTGCTGGCATCGGTCACGAATCGGCAATACCGGTGCCGATCTCTGAGTTGACGGGGCAGGATGGGTTGCGCGGTTGGGACAGTCTGTGGCAGGGAGGCGGATGGATTTATGCGCCGTCCCCTTGTCAGGGTGTCGGTTGGGCCACCGCCGGGACTCGTGGTTACAACAGCTTCTGGAAAGTCCCCCGGGGCGCGGGCGTCTGCGCCAAACAGGCCCTACTCGAAATCCCTTTGTCCTTTCGCTACCTGTACTTCGTGTTCGGTTACCAGCTGATAACCCCTAATCCGTTAAGCATGCAGAGCGGTCAATACACCGGTTCGATCACCTTCAGCGTCGGGCCAGGTCAGGATTTCGACATGGGCGATGTCATGCAGCCCGACGACTCGACATTGACCTTGAACTTCAATCTCGACGTACAGCACACCCTCAAAGTCGACATTCCTCCCGGCGGCAACAAGGTCGAACTGGTACCGGAAGGCGGCTGGCAAAACTGGCTGCAAAACGGGCGCAAACCGGTGCGGCTGTTCCGGGACCAGACCTTCAATATCTCCGCGTCGTCGCGGTTCAAGATGGAGCTGAGTTGCTTCATCACCGGAACTAACAATTGCATGATTGTCGACCTGGTTTCAGGGCGTACCGCGGAGGTGCAGATATCAATCAGCTTGCCCAATGGTCTGACGGACCTTGTGGGGGAACCGGTCAAGCGCAGGCGTTTTTATCCTGGCTCGCATAGGGCCCAACAGTTTCAACCTGCCTTCTATGTCGATCGGGCTCCCGGCGTTTTGCACTTCGAAATCGATTCCTTTTACGTGAACTCAATGCTGCAAAGCGGCCGTGCGGCCACCTATTCCGGGACGGTCACGGTGATCTGGGATTCGGAAGTCTGATGGGCTGTTTATCGAGTTATCGAGCCAGCGTTGTATTCAATGTCATGAGGTTCAAGGTTATGAAGCGTCTGTTTGCACTGGTAAGTCTGGGCGGGTTTTCCCTGGCCGTTCAGGCGGGACCCAATATCAATGTCGGGACGGTTTACGACTATCTGGATGGCGATAAAAGTACCTACCTGAAACGGGTGTTCAATGGCGGCGACAGCACGGCTTTCGTCAAGGTCAACATTCTGGAAATCATCTACGACGCCGATGGCACGCCCCGTGAAGTGCCGGTCAAGAGCAAGGCCGACGCCAGCGCCCGCGACGGATTGATGGCCAGCCCCGCGCGGCTGATCGTACCGGCCAATGGCATGCAAGGTTCGCGTCTGTTGTACATGGGCGAACGTGACACCGAACGCTATTTCCGCGTGCGCTTCGTGCCCGTGGTGCCGGAAAAGGAAGACGAATTCGCCGTTTCCGAGGAAGAACGCGACACCTACAAAAAGAACCTGTCGGCGGGGGTCAACGTGATGGCCGGTTTTGGCACGGTGTTCTTCGTGCGGCCGAAAAACACCCGTTATGACAGCGTGATCGATGATGGTCCGGGCACTTACAGCATTCGCAACAACGGCAACACCGTGGTGGTGGTCGATGAGTTCAAGAACTGCTCGCTGAAGGTCGAGACCGAATGCGAGCCGACCACCAAGCACCACATCCTCGCGGGAAAGAGTTTTCAGTTCGAGAAAAAACCCGGTCGTGAGTACCGTTTCCAGCTGATTGAAGGCCAGGCCAAAAAGACCATGCGCATTGCCAGCCGGTAGCACCGACCCGTGTTGCTGCGGTTTTCTTTGATGAACAGGTACCAGACATGATCAAGCAATGGGCTTTCGCGGCATCGTTGAGTGCCGCGACGCTGATGAGCTCCCAGGTGTTCGCGGCGCGGGAAGAACATGAGTTCGAAATTTCGGTGAACATCCCCACCTTGGCGTTTTACGTGATACCGGCGGAAACGGACTGGATTCATCGCGAGCAGAGATTGCCGTGGAATCCTCATACGTCAACCTTGGGCGGTTTGCGCAAGTATTTCGACGTCAAGCACGACACCAGCGCGATTGAAGCGCGGCTGGAGACCGAACCTTATATCTCCAACGGCAACGATGCCGAGAATATATACCTGCGCGTCAGCTTCAACGGTCAGGAGCTGAGTCACGACGCTCAGCCCCGGCAAGTGGTCTCGGCACAGGAGGCCATGGCAGGCAGTCGGGTGCGGTTGGACATCGAGCCGACAATCCCCACTGGAGGTTATAAACCGGGCAGTTACTACGGCAACGTGCTGTTGGTGTTCAGTGCCGTGGCGCCCTGAGCCCGTTAAAAAAACGTCCTCCATCCCATGACAGGGAGTCATGAGCGAAGATGAAATCAGTGAAGGTTTGTAAAACCCTCCTCCAGGGCAGCGCGGGGTGGGTGATGTTGTGTGCATTAACCGTTGAATCGGTGATCGGCGCGACCATGGACATCAGCGCTTCGTTCAGGCCGGATCCGTCCAAACCCCATGAAAACAAGTTCACCAATGACACCCCGGTGAGCGGACATTGCGCACATCAACCTGAATTCTGCAAGGAGCAGGGGTTGTTCTCATTGCTTGTCCCCATCGAGTTTCAGTCCATCGCTCCCATCCTGGCCGGGCATGCCGATCGCCGCAAAGGGGCGATGTTCAAAGTGCCGGCCGATTGGCGACGGCTCACGATCAGAAAGGCCGACGGTCAGCCAGAGACATCGGAGGTCGAAGTTCGTATTGTTTCTATCGGTGGCCGTTACATTCTTCCCGATACGGCGCAGAACCTGGTCGGTGAAGGCTCACCATCCAATGATAATTCGGTCTGGCACCGCCGTTTATGGGGAGGGACTGACTGGACATGGGCACCACCTGCGCCCTGCATGGGCTCTGGTGGCGGCATGTACGTGCAGCCAACCTGGCGCACTTTTTTCTGGCTGACGCCCACATCGGGCGAGTGTGCTGCAATTGCGGGATATCGAATCGAGACGTTCAGGTATGACCAGATGCAAATCGGTTATGAATTGAGAACACCCGATCCGCTGCATATGTCTTCCGGAATTTTTATCGGCGATTTGACCTACAGCGTCGGCCCCGGCATGGACTTCGACATGGGCGATATCATGCACCCCAGCGACTCTACCCTGACATTGAGTTTTACCCTCAACGTTGAACATACGCTCAAGGTCGATATCCCACCGGGCGGTAACAAAGTCGTGCTGGAGCCGGCCGGCGGGTGGCAAAACTGGCTGCAACACGGACGAAAACCGGTACGTCTGTTCCGCGACCAGGTCTTCAATATCTCGGCGTCATCACGGTTCAAGATGCAAATCGACTGCGAAATCCCCGGCCTGTATGACTGCATGATTCGCGACCCCGTTTCGCAGCGTGCCGTCCTGGTGGAACTCAGCGTCACCCTGCCCGATGGCTTGACCGATCTCGCTGGCGTACCGGTCAAGCGCCGTCGTCTGGTACGTGTAGGTCAGGAGGAGCAGCAAAAATACCAGGCCCTGAATTATGTGAACAATCGGCCGGGCATCCTGCACTTTGAAGTCGCGAGCGAATACATGGATTACATGCTGCAACCTGGTGTCGCCGCCCGCTATACCGGGAACATCGTCGTGATCTGGGATTCGGAAATATGAAAGCCTTGGGCTAGTGCCGGTAAGTTAAGACATTTGAGCGACGAAAATCCTGTGGGAGCGTGGCTTGCCCGCGAAGAATGCACCGCGGTTTTTCAGGTGCTACGCGTCATCGTTCTTCGCGGGCAAGCCACGCTCCCACAGGTTCTGCGTCTTGACTTACCGGCTGACTGTTTGCCTCCAGGTACAGCATCTGGCAATGGTCGAAACGTTCAGGGCGTTATCAATGACCTGCCATTCTCAATGCCATTCGGGTCAGGCGTCGCGCCAGCTCCTTTTCGTCGTCGAAAAGGTCGTTGATCAATCGGTTGTACACCTCATCGGTCATTTCCTTGCCAGTGAACACAACCGACTCGGGCACCGACAGCTGTCGGGCAAGGTCTTTGAGTTTTTCCGCGAGCTGATTTTTGTATTCATCCGTGCGGTGCCGGGTATGAGCCCGTTCGTTTTGCGTCTGCCGCAAGTCCGCCAGTAACCCGGCCTTGACCACCGCGTACAGCTCGGTGTTTTCCTCAAATGCTCGCGGGTGCGTCGCGCGCAGGTATTCAACCCAGAAGCGTTGCTCCAGCATCTGGTTCACCAGCCCGTCACCGTACTCCAGTGACAGCACCGCGCCGTAGGCGTGATCGATCATGCTCTCACTCACGCCGGCAACCGGCCGGTGAAGCATGCTTCGCGATTGCCAGGGCAGGTCCAGCCGTCGGGCCAGACCGGTCTGGTAGGCAAGATAGACCTCGACTTCATCCGGTGTGAGGCCGCTGGCCATCCGTTCCTGCATGTCCGCACGGGCAATCTCGTTCACATGATCCAGACGCGCCGCACTCCGGGCCAGGGTCACCAGTTGACGTTCGAGCATCTGCGGCGAGGTGCTCAATGACCTGGCTTCCGAGGCCAGCACTTCCAGCCCCATGTTGTTGAACAATTGAGCGCCGGCATCGGCGCAGTTAACGGGTGAGCTGGCCATGGTGAAGAGCCTGTTCCTGAGCTCGGCATCCATGTCGGCGGCATCGATCATTCGCCATACACGCTTGGCCAGATCGGTTCGAAACTCGCCTCCAGCTCGATAATCAGCAGACTGGGTAAGGCCGCGAATCACCGTGAAGAATCCCGCCGAGTCCGGTTCATCGGCCAGATCACCCCAGGCCTCGCCACGGTATCGGCCAAGCCCGGGGGAGGGCGTCCACCATTCGCTGTCGTCAGTTACAGGCCAGAAGACCAGATCGTTGTCGGTGGCAGGTGGATAGGCATGTCGGGGGCTGAGCCCCACGGACCTCCTGAGGTTTTCGTAGGCCAACCGGTTCACGTCGCTGAGCGCTTGCGCGTTGAGCCGGGTGCGCGCGACCACAAAGGCATCGTTCGAGCCCGGGATCACATCGGGAATACGCGCCAGCGGGTTGTCCTGCAAGTCGAGGAAAAAACCGCGCGGTCGAGGTTTGCCGAAGGTGCCTTGGGGCCAGGTGTCGATGCCGGTGTCACGCAGGCTGACGATCATCAGGCCGGGCATGTGTCCGATGTCCGGTAGCGCGCCCAAGGGGTTGTGATCCAGCCTGAGGGTTTTCAGGTAGGTCAGGCGGCTGAGTTGTTCAACGCTTTGCGCTGTCAGGCGGATGTGGTTGTTGTTCAGGCGCAGGGTCGACAAAACGTGCATAGCGGTGATGCCCTGGGGTATTTCAGTCAGTTGACAGCCTCTGGCGCTTAATTCGTCCAGGTGCGCAAAGTCCTTCAACAGACCGCCCGGTTCGCTGGAGAAACGCGTGTTGTCCAGATTCAATACCGAGACCTTGTCGAGAAACCGCTTGAGATCGGGCTTCTGTTTCCACCAGGTCTCAAGATTGACACTGCTCAGTTCCACCGATAAATCGAGACGATAACCGCCGTGGGGATGCAGGCTGCGTTCGTCGAACACCAGGCTTCGACGTTCGAAACACTCGATCAGCCGTTCGGCGATGTGGCGCCCGCCGCCGTCGCGGAAACCCTGGGGGTCAGGCCCCCAGATGTCGGGTTGCTGATAGCGCCACTGATTGAGGGTGACGCGCAGGTCGTCGAGTTCATCCTCAAGCGCCGAAAGGGTGGTCAGGGGGTCACCTTGCGCGGTCAAGGCCTCGACAAATCTCGTGGCCTCCTCAGCGCTGAAGGTCGGGTAAAGGTCGCGAACCCGCCGATCCAGTGAGGCGGAACCGTCCTTGCTCAGCCCCCCACCCTGTAACAGCAGTGTGGTGATCCGGTCACGCTGCGAGCGAATCGGTATTTCGGCGAGCGCGGTTCTGCGGACTTCAGGGGTGACGAGGATTTGCTTGAACCAGTGTTTGAGCGCCTTGCCCTGGCCGAGCTGGAAACCCAAGGCGTTGCGCTGATCCTGCGGCATTGCGCGCAGCAACGACTCATAGAGGCTGCTGGCTCCGTAAAGGCGATTGTCCTCGTCGAACACTTCGTATTTGTTGCGCACGCCGCTGCTGACGAGCGTCCTGACCCGGGTGGCAGATTGCGCGCCAACGCTGCAGCGCAAGCGACCGTGCGGGAAGCCGTCGCGGATGTCGACACGCAGGTCGGTGAATACGTCGCTGTGCAGTCTCAGCGTATTCAGGACCAGACGCTCGGTGTCCGCGGTTAACCCCGAATGCCCATAAAGGCTCTCGGTTGCCCGGACCGCGCGCACTTCGAAATTCAGTTCGCGGGCCTGATTTTTTATACGCAACGGAAGGCGTTTTTCGCTGAGCATCTTGAAACGTTCCGCGCCCGTGGCGTTGGCCAGCAGTGTTTGGCTGATGCTTGAGGGCAGTTCGGGAAACGCGTCTCTAAGCAGCCGCACTTGCGGATCGCGGGTTTTTTCCCGGGCGCGATACGTCCGTTTGGCCAACCTGTCCATGTCGCCTTCGACAAAGTCGGCCAGTTGATCGCGCAAGGCTTGTGCCCGATGCACCGGTGGCACGTCGGGGCCGAGCATGACGGCGAGTTCGGGCTCATCCAGAAACGCCACCACGCGTTCGGGCAACTGCCCGGCCATGACGTCCGCCAGGCTGATGCTGAGGATGTCCGATGGCAAGGCCTCGGGATTGCCATAGAGGCGGTCTTGCGCCGAAGCACTGGTTTGATGAAGCACGCGCAGGGCCTTGTCTTCAGGCCAGCCGGGCAGCTCAGTCACAGTTTGCTCGAACCAGGCCGAAGCCGGATCAGGCGTCAGCGGCAGACCACTGCGAATCTGTTCTTCCAGCCGGGCGACATCTTCATACGCCTCGAAGCGTTTCAGCGCATCGGCCAGCAGCGGCGGTGGCGCGTCAGACTCGACGTACATCCGTCGCAACGCATCGTGGTCGGTGCCGCTGATGGTGCGGATCTGCTCCAGTTCGCCGTCGCTAAAGCGCTCGACCGAATGCCCGAGCCGGCGCATCAGTTGGCGTTCACTCCAGGCTCTGGGCTGTTCGCCTTCATGTACGAAGGCACCCAGGCCATTGTGTGTCACCTGCGGCCGATAAGCGTCCGGCCGCCGGGGATGAATCACCCGCATCCGGCCGGAGGGTTCTCGCTCGACCTCAAGCAGTTTGCCCTCGTGGGGCAGAATGGATTTGCCTTGATGCCGGTGCAGCCCCCAGGCATCCGGTGTCGAATCGGCGGGCAATGACAGGTTGTGCTGTTGATAGGCAGTGAGATCGGGATGCCACAGGCGTTGGCTGCCGTCAGGCAATTGCACCGGTTTCATCGCGTTGATGAACGGTGAGGAGAGGGATTTGCCCAGCTCGGCGGCGCCGGCGAAGATACCGAACTGAACCAGGTTTTCGACAATGCCCAATACATGCCCGGCCGCTTCGGTGGTCTGTCCTTCAGCCCAGTCCACAACGCCTTCGAACACCTCGTCCGTCAGTTGGTAAGCGGTGTACGCCAGCATCAGCTCGCCGAGCACCGGCACGAACGGCGTGACCACGAACAGGGCCACATTGAAAATGTCCGAGAGCATCTTCTCCAGGTTATCCCACCAGGCCCAACGCGCCATGCGGTCGGCATCCTGGGTGGAGATCGCGAGGTCGCGGGCATCGTTGACGATCTTGTTGAGCCTGATCCGGAACAGGTATTGCCAAAGGTCGTCGTGGGCCGGGTCGGGCGAGCGGTTTTGATAGTCATCGGTGATCGCCTGGACGCTGAAACTCAGGTTGGGATTGTCCACCGGCGTATCCCTCCAGACGGGGCCGCCGGCCTGCCGATCACGTTGATGCCATTTCACCGTGCTCAGGCGTTGATTGAGACTGGCGAAGAAATGCCCTCGCTCTTTGTGGGGCACGAACTGGCTGAAGAACTGTTGATAAACGAACCCACCCGATGACTGTCCGTCGGCGGGTTTTTCTTCCCGCAACTGGCGAGTCAGTTCGGCCATGAACTCGGCGGGCGAGGGGTATTCCTTGAGTGGGTGTTGGTTGTCGTGTGGCACATAGGCGATCAGGCGACCGGGAGAGCCACCCGGTCCCGGGTCGGTTGTGATCAACAGAATGCCCGCCAGCACCGTTTCCATCATGGCCAGGTTGTAGTAGCTCACGGGCTTGCCGTCCAGCCTCAAATCCTGTCGGCCATGGACCAGATCGAGGATGAGTCGATGGGCGTGCGCATCAATGTGTTTGTTCAGCAGTGCCAAATGTGCCGCTGCTTTCAACGCGGCTTTTTGGCTGGCAATGACCGCCGTGCGCACGTTGTTGGCGACCCGGGAGCTGCCGAATCCAAGGGCCTGACGCAGGGCCTGCTGGTAGCGGGCGCCGATGTCCAGATCTCGGCAGATGGCCTTGAACGCTTGGGCGGTAAGCGGAGCTCCCGTGATCCTGTGGTTGATGTGCAGCGTTTTCATCTGTCCGCGCGGGTCCGGCGCGTCAAGAAAAGCAAAGTCCGAAAATGTTTCGTCATCCGAGAAATTGTGCAGGGCCGCGTTCAGCAACGAGACTGTCCGAACCTTCGTGCCACCCTTGAAATCGTGCACCCACCATGGGCGGCCGACGGCGGCGTAAAGCCGCAGGTAGGTGTTCCTGACATCAATATCGCCGTAGTGCTCGCTGAGCGCATTTTTCAACAGGGGGTCGGCAAACGCATAAACATCGGTCAGGTTATCAAGCAGGGCGTCCACGGCGTTCTGGGTAGTCCAGTGCTCGGATATCGCCTCTTTGAGCTGATGGTGAGCTGAGCGGGCATGGGTTTTGAACGGAGCGAAGTCGCGCTGGGCAGCCTTTAATGCGCGAGCGTTGACAGGGGAAATGTCGGTGATCCAGGCGGGCAGCGCCTGCGCGATCCAGGTGTCATTAATGCCGTCCTGGTTTTTTTTGGTGTTGCGGCGTCTTTGATCAATCCTTGATAAATTCGTCATGTGCTAACCGTCTAAAGCTGTAATCAGGCTCTTCAGGTTAGGCAGGTGCTGCGGTCGAAAAAAGCTCAAATACAGGGTTGGATTGCCCCGAAAGACGCCTCAATCCAACTATAAACAAAGAGCGAAAAATACAGGAATACCACCCTTTAACGTGCAGATGTGCCCAGTGCAGCCGCGGCTTGAGTGACGACCGGTAATCCCGTCCCGGCATAGCACAACGTATGGGTGCCCGGTTGCAGATAAGGCGACAGGATCGGCGCCATGCCCTTGAGCACTTGCGCGGGCAACGCCGAGGTGAATTTGAAATTCTCCGCCGAGCGACCGGGGACATAGGCGGTGAGGGTGCCGAAATGCTTGTCGCCGACAAAGAACACGAAAGTTGCCGTGCGGTTGATCGATTTGGAACTGAGAATCCGCCCGCCGGAACCGATGGCTTCAATGCGGTTGTCGCCGGTGCCGGTCTTGCCGCCCATGGCCAACGGGCTGCCATCGGCCAGTTTGAAGCTGCCGGCCAGGCGTTTGGCGGTGCCGGCGTCCACCACTTGTGAGAGGGCTTCGCGCATCGCGGCGGCCACTTCCGAAGGCATCACTCGTTTGCCGACCACCGGATTGTTGATCAGGCGGGTTTCATAGGGCGTATCTGCCGCGAAGTGCAGGCTGTCGATCCGCAATGTCGGCATCCGCACACCATCGTTGAGAATGGTGCCGATCAACTCGGCCAACGCAGCGGGGCGATCGCCCGAGCTGCCGATAGCGGTGGCCAGCGATGGCACCAGGTGATCGAACGGATAGCCGACTTTCTGCCAGCGCTGGTGAATGTCGAGGAACGCTTCAATCTCCAGCATGGTGCGGATGCGGCTGTCACGGGCGCCCTTGTGACGGCTTTTGAACAGCCAGCTGTAGACTTCCTGGCGTTCGAACTGGCTGGCTTTGACGATCTGGCTGAACTTGGCATCGGGGTTATTCAGCAAGTAGCCGATCAGCCACAGATCCAGCGGGTGGACTTTGGCGATGAAGCCTTGATCCGGCAGGTCGTAGCTGCCAGGGCCGTAACTCAGGTAGAGGCGTTCGAGGCGTTCATCGGTCAGTTTTTCTTGAAGCTTGGCGCCTTTGAGGTGCGAGCGTACGAAGGTGTTGAAGCTTTCCTGGTCGGCCTGGGGGAATAGATAACGATGCACGGCGGCCATGCGAATCGGCGTCGGGCGCATGCCGTCGAGAAAGGTCTCGAGCCGCGCCTGGGTGTCCTTGTTGCGGTATTTCTTCCAGAACTTCAGCAGGAATGAGGTGCCTTCTCTGTCGGCGAATGAGGCCAGGTATTCCTGACGTCGCGGGTCGCGATCGTCCTTGAGCAATTCGGCGCTGCTGTTAGGGCCCGCGTAGGTGCTGTAGCGCACCAGGTCACGCATCAGCCGAATGAACGGCAGGTTGATCGATTCGCGCAGAGCATCGCGCAGGGTCGGCAGGCGGCCGTTGTCTTCCTTGCGGAAGTTGACGAATGTGTGCAGTCCGCCGCCAGTGAAAAAGGCCTCGCCAGGGCTGGCGGAATATTTGCGATCCAGCGCGGCGCCGAGCATTTTCGGCAGGCTGCGGTCGGTGTTCTGAATCATGTAATCGACGGCCCAGCGGGTCAGGCGATCCGGGTCGGCGACTTCGGTTTTCTTCAGTTCGGCGACGCTCATGCTGGCGTAGCGATCGTGCAGTTCGGCCATGATCTGCAGGTAGGTGGTGAGCACGCGCATTTTTGCGGTGGAGCCCAATTCCAGCTTGCTGCCTTCATTGATGTCGAATGGCTGGTCGGTGCTGTCGGTTTGCACCCGCACGCGCGAACCGTCCGGCGTCAATTCGAACAGGGTGAAGCTATAGCGCACCTGCGCGGTGTTGGTGGGGGTGAGCAGGCGTTCGCCGATCAGGCCGATTTCCGCTGCATAAGCTGGATCGGCCAGATGCTTGAGGTATGCGGTGGCCTGGGTTTGCAGCTCGCCTTGCAAGGTACTGGTGGCGGACAGGTCGAGGCGGTCGAGGTCATACAGCGGACGATTGAGCAAACCGGCCAGGCGGCTGCGCGCCACACTGATGCCTTTATTGGTTTCGATGGGCTGAATGGTGGGCTGGGTGGCCCAGTCGCGGTAAGTCACTTTACTGGCCAATGCCGCCGTGGCGAGTGGCGCATCGATCACGCCGTTTTGAGACAGCAGACGAATATGGCTGTCGGTGAGGCTGGCCAATTCATCACGGCCCTTGGTCAAGTAATGGGAAGGGCGGCGCTGAGCAATCATCAGTGACAGCATTTCGCGCAGGGCCAAGCCTTTTTCCGACAGACTTTTCGGATCGGTGTCGGTGCTGGCCAGCTGTTCATTGGCCTTGTTGAAGTCGGCGCCGTACCAGACTCGCAGGCCTTCGGCCATGCCATGCACTTCACCGTGGCCCGGTACCGCCGACAGCGGAACACTGTTGAGGTAGTCGCGAATCACGTTTTGTCGCGCCTGGAGGGTTTCCGGCCCCGCCTGATAAGCGCGCACGCTGGCGGAAATCATCTGGCGGATTTTTTCCGCGCCCGACATCGTCAATCCATCGGGCGAATGGCGATATTTCTCAAGTTGCGTGGCCAGCGTACTGCCGCCCGCCGACTGCCCGGGCAGGCTCAACAGCTTGGCTACCTGGGACCACGCCGCCTTGCCGAACCGCGGCCAGTCCACGGCGGGGTTGGCCAGAGGCTGACGGGGATCGAGCAAAAAACGGTTTTCAATAAACAGCAAGCTGCTGACCACGACCGGCGGGATCGCGGCAAAGCTTGAATAGAGTTGCTGGGGGTACTTGAACTGGTACAGCGGGGCCGCGCGGCAATCGGTGATTGACAGCCCAGCCTGGATTTTTTCGGCATAGGGCACAAAAAAACCCTTGTCGGTGTAATTCATCAGTGCTGGGGAGAAGCGGGTTTGTGCCGCTATGACGTAATCGCGTTTGAGCAGTCGCGGTAGAAATTCATCCATGGTGCTGTAACCCAAACGCTGATCGAACGGGCCTGCGCCAGGGTAGCGAATCGCATCGCTGGGTCCGGGTTGCAGCTCGTACTTCAGCGAGGCTGCGTATTTGCTGATTTCCCGGGCCTGAAACTTGGAGGTGCGCATTTCCTTGGCCGCGGCGAGGCCCAGGACAATCAGGATAATCAGCAACAGCAACCAGAAAGCCCCCCAGCCGTGCCGGGAGCGACGGGGTTTCTCAGGTAAAGGCGCTTCATCCACTCGTTCAGTCGGAACCACGGTTTTACTCGAATCGGTTTGCCACAAAGCGCCCATAGTCGACTGATCCATTCACGCAGATTGATCGGACTTGCTTGAAGCTTAGACGGTGGTTGGCGTTGGTGAAAAAATTGTGAATAACCAAATATCGGGTACGCACCATTCCTTGTGGCTTGTGGCTTGTGGCGAGGGAGCTTGCTCCCGCTGGGCTGCGAAGCGGCCCCAATCCTTACCCTCACGGTTTGTCTGATAAATACCATTCGCCGGTTTTGCGACTGCTTCGCAGCCGAGCGGGAGCAAGCTCCCTCGCCACAGGGACGGTGATGTCGTCTGTAATGGCCGAGCTAGACGCATCAAAGAGCTAAATTCTGTCTAGGTAGGGGCATGACGATGCACCATTGCTGTGCAATACTCGGCACCGTTTCAGTGGCGAATAATCCTGCATAAGTCAGGTAATGCCCCTCCGTAAACCCCGCTTTTGCCGAGAGTTATGGCTGAATGTTGTGGTTTATAGAGTGAAAAACCCTACTGGAAGCTTTTTATACTGCATGCCCGCTGATCTTGCAGGTTTTGGTCCTGCAAGACGTGTCTGCCCATGAAGCAGGCTCGGTTTCAACAGGCACTGGTTTATCGGTCGGTGCTTCGACACTCGGTGGTCACATCCAATAACAAGACGAGGTTGTACCTATGCCAGTCGGCAATCACCTGCCTCACGGCGAGACCGCTCAGGGCGGCCCGCTTAAACGCGAACTAGGCGAACGGCATATTCGCTTGATGGCGCTCGGTGCCTGTATCGGTGTCGGCCTGTTCCTGGGTTCGGCCAAGGCCATCGAAATGGCCGGCCCGGCCATCATGCTCTCTTACATCATCGGCGGTCTGGCGATCCTGGTGATCATGCGCGCCCTCGGCGAGATGGCGGTGCACAACCCGGTCGCCGGCTCGTTCAGCCGTTATGCCCAAGACTATCTCGGCCCGTTGGCAGGTTTTCTGACCGGCTGGAACTACTGGTTCCTGTGGCTGGTGACTTGCGTCGCGGAAATCACTGCGGTGGCGGTGTACATGGGCGTCTGGTTTCCCGACGTGCCGCGCTGGATCTGGGCATTGGCGGCGTTGATCAGCATGGGCTCGATCAACCTGATCGCGGTGAAAGCCTTCGGTGAGTTCGAGTTCTGGTTCGCCCTGATCAAGATTGTCACCATCATTGCGATGGTGGTCGGCGGCATCGGCGTGATCGCATTCGGTTTCGGCAACGACGGTGTGGCGCTAGGGATTTCCAATCTCTGGGCCCACGGCGGCTTCATGCCCAACGGCGTGCAAGGCGTGTTGATGTCTCTGCAAATGGTGATGTTCGCCTACCTCGGCGTCGAGATGATCGGCCTGACCGCCGGTGAAGCCAAGAACCCGCAGAAGACCATCCCCAATGCGATCGGCTCGGTGTTCTGGCGGATTCTGCTGTTCTACGTCGGCGCCTTGTTCGTGATCCTGTCGATCTACCCGTGGAACGAAATCGGCACCCAGGGCAGCCCGTTTGTGATGACCTTCGAGCGTCTGGGCATCAAGACCGCCGCCGGCATCATCAACTTCGTGGTGATCACCGCTGCACTGTCGTCCTGCAACGGCGGCATCTTCAGCACCGGGCGCATGCTCTACAGCCTGGCGCAGAACGGCCAGGCTCCGGCCGGCTTCGCCAAGACCTCGAACAACGGCGTGCCGCGTCGCGCGCTGCTGCTGTCGATCGGTGCCTTGCTGCTGGGCGTGTTGCTTAACTATCTGGTGCCAGAGAAAGTCTTCGTCTGGGTCACCGCGATTGCCACATTCGGCGCGATCTGGACCTGGGTGATGATCCTGCTGGCCCAGCTCAAGTTCCGCCAAGGCCTGAGCGCCAGCGAACGTGCCGGCCTGAAATACCGCATGTGGCTGTACCCGGTCAGTTCTTACCTGGCGCTGGCATTTCTGGTGCTGGTGGTCGGCCTGATGGCGTACTTCCCGGACACTCGCGTGGCGCTGTATGTCGGGCCTGCTTTCCTGGTGCTGCTGACGGTGTTGTTCTACGTGTTCAAGCTGCAACCGACCAATGTGTCGCAAGGTGCGGTGCGTTCGGCTTCGTAAGTTGTAACGCCAGAAATGCAAAAGCCCCGGTCTGAATGATCGGGGCTTTTGATCTTAAGCTACCGACACCACCATAGACCGATTCAACCGCTTGTTGAAATCCAGCCAGGCCCCCAGCAGCACCATCAGCCCGACCCCCAACATTGCGCTGAATACCTGCATCGCCAGTGCATTCGCGCCCAAGGCGTTGAGCATGTCCGCCAATGGCGCCAGCAACACGCCAAAACAAAACACTTCCAACGAATAACGACCCATGCGGCAGCTTTGTTGCGCCAGCCAATGTTGCGTCCAGCCGTTGTCGGGCAACAACCTGGCGGTGACGTAGGCGAGGGCGAGGAAATGCAGCAGGCGTGCCGGCGAGAGGTGGGTCTTGCTGATCGGATAGAGCCATTCGCCGAGTGTCTGGGGCATGAAGGCGTCATGCACGGTCGGCCACTTCCACGACACCGCGATCAGCCCGGTTACCATCAGATAGGTCAGCGCTGCGATAAAAACCGGCTGCCGGGTCAGCGGCCGAGGTTGCGGCGCCCGAGGCCTTTGCCCGTGAATCGCCGTCGCGCCACCGAGAATAAACAACAGTTGCCAGGCCATCGGATTGAAAAACCACACGCCACCGTCGGTGCCCGCCAGGTTCCATTGAAGCCATGGCGCCAGCAGATACACCACCACCGACAACCCCACCACGTATTCAGGCTTGCGCAGCAGCATCGGCAGCACCAGCGGCAGGCCGAGCAGCAACAAAATATACAGTGGCAGCGGGTCCATCAGGTTCGGCTTGAAGCGCAGCAACAACTCATCCATCAACGCCTGCTGCGGATTGCTGAGGAAATACTGCAAGCCCATTTCCTGCACCAGATCACGGGTTTCAACATGGCTGTTGGCGAAAAACACGATACCCATCAGCAGTGCCAGCAAAAAGATATGCACCACATACAGCACCCAGGCGCGTCGCAGGATTTTTACCGTGGCGACCATGAAACCGTCGCGCCGGGCGATTTTGCCGTAGGCCAGCACGGCCGCGTACCCGGCCAGGAACACGAAAATCTCTGCCGCATCGCGGAACCCGAAATTACGCACCGTGAACTGCGCGAGCGGGTTCTGTGGCACGTGATCCCAGAAGATGAAGATCAAGGCCAGGCCGCGAAAAAAGTCGATTCGGTGATCGCGTTCAAACGTCATGATGGCGGGCTTCTGAACGGGTTGAGTAGGAGCGAGCGGCGCGCAGGGTGGCGTGATTCGCCGCCAATTGCAAAAGGCTGGATATTACCGAATGTCTCAGGGGGCTATAGCGAACGATCGGGATGGCGTGTCCGTCGGTCTGCCGGGCAGTTCGCGCACCAGAACGCCCCCTGATGGCGGTCTGCCGAACATCTACACTTCGATTTTCAGGAGTGTGAAACGTGAAAGTTTCGCTGATTGTTCCGGTATTCAATGAAGAGCAGGCGATCAGTCTGTTCCATCAGGCGGTGCGTCGCGAATTGAAACTTGACCCGTGTGAGGTCGAGATCGTGTTCATCAACGACGGCAGTACCGACCGGACGGCTGAGCAGGCCAAGGCGCTGGCACAGGTCGATGAACAGGTGTTGCTGATCAACTTCTCGCGCAATTTCGGCAAGGAACCGGCGTTGTTTGCCGGCCTGGAATACGCCACCGGCGATGCAGTGATCCCCATGGACGTGGACCTGCAGGATCCGATCAGCGTCATCCCGCAGTTGATTGCCGAGTGGCAAAAGGGCGCCGATGTGGTGCTCGCCAAACGCCGAAATCGTGACAGTGACAGTTATTTGAAACGCCACAGCGCATCGCTCTTCTATCATTTGTTGAACAGGATTTCCTACACCCGGATCGAAGAAAACGTCGGGGATTTCCGGCTCATGGACCGCAAGGTGGTCAATGTGATTCGCGCGCTTCCCGAGCATCAGTTGTTCATGAAGGGCGTTCTGTCCTGGGCCGGATTCACCACCGCGGTGGTGGAGTACGAGCGGGCTCGGCGAGTGGCAGGACGCAGCAAGTTCAATGGCTGGAAGCTGTGGAACCTGGCGCTGGAAGGCATTACCTCGTTCAGCACGGTGCCGTTGCGATTGTGGACTTACATCGGTGGCGGCATTTCGATCTTCGCGGTGCTGTATGCGGTGTACATGGTGCTGGACAAGATTTTCTTCGGCAACAATGTCCCCGGTTACCCCTCGCTGATGACGGCCATTCTGTTTCTTGGCGGCGTCCAATTGATCGGTATCGGCATCCTCGGCGAGTATGTCGGCCGCATCTATATCGAAGCCAAGCATCGACCCCGTTATGTGGTCAAAGACGTCATTGGCGGCAAAGACCGGACCGGGCTTTAGCATGGGCAGGCTGAGCGACTTTTTCAGCAAAGAGCTCGGGCGTCGTCGGGTCTGGCTGTTTTTTTTGATCGCGACGCTGGTGTATGTCATTCCGCTGATCCTCGCGGACTATCCCTACATCGATGACAACTGGCGCTCGCTGTCGGCCGGTACGGCCTGGGCGGGGCAGGGGCGATTGTTCACCGAGCTGTTCTACAACCTGCTGACGTTCAGCGATGGCGCACCGAACATCTTTCCATTGCCGCTGCTGATCGCCACGCTGGCCATGGCTTTTGCGTTGACCAGCCTGACCTTCCATTACTACCCACGGCCGACAATATCCTGCTGCCTGGTGCTGTTGCCGCTCTGGTACAACCCGTTCTTCCTGCAGAACCTGTCTTATCAATACGACGGGCCGGCCAATGCCTTGAGTCTGGTGGCAGTGATCTACGCGATCACTTTTCGTCATCCCTCGCGCATTCTGCAATGGCTGGTGCCGGCCTTCCTGATTGCGCTGGCGCTGGGGTTCTATCAGGTGAGCCTGAATGTTTTTCTGGGCCTGTGTTGCCTGGAACTGCTCAGGGGCGCGAATGACAAATGGGCATGGCGGCAGTGGTACGAGTTGATCGGCTGGAAAATCGCCCAGGCAGGGCTCGGCGGGTTGATCTATAGCGTCACGGCTTATCCGTACATGAACCAGGATCGCGCCTTGCTGCTGAACTGGGCGGCGGCGCCCTTGCTGCAACTTGAAATCAACATCGGCCGGGTGCTGGAAAAAGTCGCGCTGCTGTTTCACGGTGGATTCGCTTGGGTGTTCGCTGCGCTGCTGTTGTGTGCACTGGCGGGCAGCGTGCGGCTGGCCCGGAACGTGATGGAACGCCACGACACCGGGCTGAGAAAAATCATGATGGGCCTGGCGTGCGTGCTGACGGTACCGGTCGTGACTTTACTGGTGTCGGGTGCTGCGCTGTTTTTCCGCGACTTCAATGAAGGCGCCAGAACCTTGATGGGTTTCGCGGTGTTGCTGGTGCTGGTGTTCTATTTGAGCCATCTGGCGCTGGCACCCATCCATGAGCGGCTGCCGCTGCTGTTGGCGGTGCCTCTGTTGGCCATGCTTTCGTTGTCTTACGCCTATGGCCGCGTGCTGACGGCGCAGAACACTTTTGCGTCCAGCGCGTTGTTTTCCCTGGGGCATGACATCGCGGCCCATCGGCAATTGCACGAGGCCAAGCGTATTTATCTGGCGGTGAGTTATTCCGATCACTGGCTGGTGGGGGCCGCGGGGTCGTTCAAGCAGATGCCGGTCTTGCATTATCTGCTGAACATCAACTTCTTCATGCTGGCTGAAAACCTGCCGAAGGCGGGCATCACCAATGTGGTCGCGGAGAGGGAGCGGCGCAACGCGACCCTGGCCGGTTACCAGGGTTACCCACCACGGGTGGAGAGCAAGTTCTATCGCATCTATCTGCTGGGCGATTACGGTTTCATCGTCATGAAAGAGCCGACCCCGATCATCACGCTGCAGTGGTGAGCCTGATGATTACCTCTTCGATCCCTCCCGAAAGCTTTCCATCCCGGATGGCCGACAGGGCAGGTCTGGTGGCGGTGATCGTCCTCGCGTTGTTCGCAAGGTTTCACTCCATCACCGTGCCGGTCATCTGGTACGACGAGGCCTACAGTATCTTGCTGGCCGAAGGCTCGCCTGCGTATATCTGGGCTACGACGGCACGGGATGTTCATCCGCCGCTTTACTATGTCTTGCTGCATTTGTGGATGTTGCTGTTCGGCAATGGCGTGTTGGCTGCGCGATCCCTGAGTGCGCTGGCGGATGTCGGCACGCTGTTGCTGTGCATTAAATTGATGAGTCAGGTGACGACGCGAAAGGCGACCTGGATAGCCGCCGTGTTGTTGGCGTTGCTGCCGATGTCGGTGCGTTATAGCCAGGAAGTGCGAATGTACACCTTGCTCGGCTTTTGGCTGATGGGCGCGACCGTGGCGCTGGTGTACTGGATCAAGGCACCGGATCAAAAGCGTTATCCGTTTTTTTACGTGCTGCTGATGTCGGCTGCTTTCTATACGCACTACTTCGCCGCACTGTGCGTGCTGGTGCATTGGCTTTGTTGGTGGCGAGCGCGGGAGGGCGGTCGGCCCAGGGCAATACCGATTCGTGCGTGGGTCGTGGCCAACAGCGCAATCGTTGTGCTGTACCTGCCGTGGATTCCTCATTTCATCGATCAATTGCTGCGAATGGACGGGCTCGAGTGGATACCGCCGCTCACCTGGCAAACAGCGCTGACCTTCGTTTGGCAATTGGTGATGATGGGGGATTCGGCCAGTTATTCATCCCTATGGCGTGTGATGCCCTCGGTGTTGATCGTTGTTTGCGCCGCTGCAGTGCTGCTCAAGGCTCGTCATGAGCGGCCTTTCAGCGTCTTGCTGGTGGGCTATTTCTTTGTGCCGGTACTGACCGTTTTTCTGGTGTCGCTGATCGTGCCGGTTTTCAATGCCAGATACCTGGTGTTCGCTGTCGCCGCGTTGCCCCTTATCGTTGCGCTCGCGTTGGACGCCTTCAGCCAACGCCATGCCGTTCTCGCCGCTGTCGCCATGGCGTTGGTTTTATTGGCAGAAGTACACGGGCTTTCGGCGGTCTATGCGCAAACCGATGAGATGAACGGGACGAGCATTCGCAAGGACGCAAGACTGGACGCCGTGGTCGCAGGGCTTGGCCGCGAAGTACGTCCGGGTGACGAGATCGTTGTGGATAATCTGTATTGGTATTTGCCGTTTACGTACTACAACTCGACCGGTATTCAGCCGAGGTTATACGCTTTCAAACCACCGACAGGCACCCTTTGGGGAACCGCCGAATACGGTGGTTGGGCACTCATCCCCCGTCACCTGCATTCGATTCTCTTCGACGATTTTTCAACCTTGCAACTGAATGCCAAGCGGATCTGGTGGGTCACGGGCGACGCTCGTCCTGAACACGACGCCTTGTTTCCCAAACACTGGAAGCAGGTGCTGATGCTAAAGGAAGGGGATAGCGAAGCCCGTTTGTTTATCCGGGGGGAAGCGGCAACCCCCCCTTGAGGTTGACGTCAGAACGCATCCATCAGCACAACAATACAATCCTTCGCCTGGTAACCATTGATCTGCGGCACCAGACGCCGAAAATGCTCAGACTGGCAATGAGCATCCAGCGCCGCCTTATTCGGCCATTGTTCGACAAAGATAAAGTGCCCCGGGTCTTTTTGATCGATGAACAGATCGTAAGCAATGCAATCAGGTTCCAGTCGAGTCTTCTCGACCAGTTCGGCGTACCACGGGCGAACGGTTTCAATGTATTCGGGTTTGATGAAATCTTGAGCGATTACTTTCAGCATGGGGTTCTTTCTTGGTGCATGGGTATTGGAACAGCCAGGTAGGAGCTGCCGACGTGTTTATGCTGGCCAGGATTGGCGCACCGGTAACTCGACCCGAAAGGTGCTACCCACCCCGACTTCGCTACGAACCGAAATATCGCCCTGGTGTTTTTTCACGATGCCATAGGACAGGGACAACCCGAGCCCTGTCCCCTGGCCCACCGGTTTGGTGGTGTAGAACGGGTCGAATATTTTCTGCAGGTTGTCCGGCTCGATACCTATGCCCGTGTCCGCGACCTCGATCGACACCGTTTCACCTTCAAGCCCGGTGCGTAGCGTGATGGTGCCCCGTTCCGGTCCCATTGCCTGGGACGCGTTGACGATCAGGTTCATGATCACCTGATTGATTTGCGACGGCAGGCATTCGATATCGGGCAGCTGTTGAAACTCCTTCACCACATCGGCCTTGTACTTGAGTTCATTGGCAACGATGTTCAAGGTCGACTCGATGCCTTGTTGCAGATTGGCCCACTGCCATTCCTGATTGGAGTCCACGCGGGAGAAGTCCTTCAGGTCTTTGACGATCTGCCCGACGCGGCCGATGCCTTCCTTGGACTCCTTGATCAGCAGCGGAATGTCTTCGCGCAGAAAGTCCAGTTCCACCCGTTCACGCAACTTGCCGAGTTGCTCGATGACCTCGCTTGAGCCAATGGCGTTTTCCGCCTCCCGATAGGCATCGAGCATGTCCTGCAGTTGTTTGAAGTAGCCATCGAGGGCGCCGAGGTTGGAGGAAATGAAGCCGATGGGGTTATTGATTTCGTGGGCGACGCCCGCCGCCAGTTGCCCCAGCGAAGCGAGTTTTTCCGACTGCACCAATTGGGATTCAAGCTGTTTACGCTCGTCGATTTCCCGCTGCAACGCCTCGCTGGCCTGCTTGAACTGGTCCGTGCGTTGATCCACCAGATGCTCCAGATGGCTCATTTGAATAGACGCCCGCTCGGTCATCTCCCATTTGGTGAGCAGGGTGTTGGCCATTTGCTGGACTTCAATGTTGTCGAACGGTTTTTTCAGAATCAGCAGGCGATCATGGGCATGCAAGCGTTCCAGCAGTTCATCCCAGGAATAGTCGGAATAGGCGGTACACACCACCACTTGCAGTAACGGATCTTTCTGCCACAGGTGTTCGATGGTCTGCGCGCCGTCCCAACCCTCGGGCATGCGCATGTCGACGAAGGCCAGCGCATAGGGGCGGTTTTCCTGTAATGCCTGGATGAGTTTGCCTAGCCCCTCCTGACCGCCATAGGCCGAATCCAGCTCGAACAGCAGGTTGGTGGATTTCGCTTCGCTGCCGAACAGCGCGGCCTCCATTTCGTCCAGCTCTGCATGCTGCGCTGATGTCGGGGTGAGGATCTTGCGAAAATCTTCATGGATGGACGGTGTGTCGTCGATCAGCAGAATGCGTCGGTTTGAAAGATCGCTCATGCTTCCTCCATGACGGGTTTCAACGGGATCTGCAAAGTGAACAGTGCACCTTTGCCCGGTCCGTCGCTGTGGGCGGTGAGATGGCCGTTCATCTCGATGGCGGCCAGGGCACAGCTGTGCAGGCCGAAGCCGTGACCTTCCTTGCGGGTGGTAAAGCCATGGGCAAAGATCCGCGTCATGTTCTCCGGCGCGATGCCTTCGCCGTCATCCTTGACGCTGATTTGCAGGATCGTGTCCTCGACGACTTTCACCCCAAGGGTCATTTGCCGCGGGCGATTGCTGAGGTCAGTCATGGCGTATTTGGCGTTGCTGATCAGGTTGATCAGGATCAGCAACAACCGGTGTTTGTCGCCCATCACTTGCGGTACGTCGCCGTACTCCTTGACCACCGTGACGTGATGCCGGGTCAGGGCGCCGGCGTTCATCCGCAGGGCATCTTCCAGCAGTTCGTTGATGTGCAACGGTTCCATCAGGCTGTTGGCACCCGCGTAGGATTGCTGGGTGGCGACGATGTCCTTGATGTGATCGACGCTTTTGCTCAGTTGCCCGAGTTCGTCGGCCATGCCTTGTTGCTCAAGGGCAATGGCATCCACCAGTTGGTTCAGGTAACCGGGCAGCAGTTTTCCTTTCTCGTCCTGGGTCAGGAAGGAGCCCAGGTCGTCTTGATGCGCGTTGATCAGCTGCATCGCCTTGCCCAGTCCCTGGGTCTTGCTGTTACGCAGCTTGCGGGTGACCAGATCGGCCGAGATGTTCACGCTGTTGAGCACGTTGCCGACGTTGTGCAGCACGTTAGTGGCGATTTCAGCCATGCCGGCCTGGCGAGCGGTGTCGAGCAGTTCGCTCTGGGTATCCTTGAGTTCGCGGGTGCGCTCCTCGACCCGTTGTTCGAGTACGTCGTTGGCAGTTTGCAGTTCCTTGTTGACCCGATGGGTCTCCCCGAAGCTGCGCATCAGCCGAACTGCCAGGTACACCAGCACCATCACCAGCAGCGTCGAAAATACCAGCATGTAGAGGTGGTAGCGCCGATTGGCTGCATCGGTTTGCTGCTGATCCTTGTTCAGCAGCGCAGTCATGTCGTCCAGCCGTGCGGCCACGGGAACGGCTTCGATATTTTCCAGCAGCCGATTGACCACGGGTTGTTCCCGCAGGATCAGCGCAATGTGATTGCTCAAGACATCGATCGGGCTATGAAACTGCTCCGGTAATCGTTCCTTGTTCACCCGCAGTTTGTTCAGCCCGACCAGGATATCGGCCGCTTTGTCGTCGGAGGTGACCTGGGCGAACTCCAGGCTGCTGAGCAGCAAGTCGTAGGTGTCGGTGGCGATGTTCTGTAGTTGCAGTTTGTCTTCGTCGAGCAGTTGGGTCAGCGGTTCCTGAATGTCGTCTTCGGCGGTGGGCAAAAACGCCAGTGAGTTACGCAGCACCGCGTTGTGCGATTTGAACTGCTCCACCAGCCGGGTTTTTTCCTGAATGGCGGCGTGGTAAGCCTCATGGCTGGCACGCCAGATCGGCGAGTCATTGCGACCATGACTGGACTCCATGGTCTCGAACTGCTGCCACAGGAGTGTCATCTCGGTCAGCGGTGCAACCAGCGGGTCGTAGTTGTGGCTGATGGCAATCCTGGCCTTGAGAATCTCGGTTTCCCACTGCGCGTTGAACTGTTTGATCCGGCCAATCAGGTCCCGGGACTCGGCGTACGTCGAGGTCTGGTCGGAGCTTGATTTGAGGTACAGAAACAGCAGTGTCGAGGCCAGCAACACGGCCACGCCACTGAGCAACAAGAGGTTGCGACGGTGGTACGTTTTCATAAGGATTTGCCTCCCCATTCACCGGTCAGGGTCTTGAGGAATTTGATGATCAAGGTCTTGTCCTGGTCAGAGGGCACGCGACCGAGCTGGAACTTGAACATCACGTCTACCGCGTCTTCGAGGGTCTTGGCCGAACCGTCGTGAAAGTAGGGCGCGGTCACGGCGACGTTGCGCAGGCTCGGAACCTTGAACACGTTGCGGTCTTCTTCGGCCTTGGTGACCAGATAGCGGCCCAGATCGGCTTCGGTGGGGTTGCCCCGGACCTCAAAGTAATCACCCATGACCCCGAATTTCTGGAACATGTTGCCGCCGATATTGACCCCCTGATGGCAGGCAATGCAGCCGTAGTCCTTGAAGCGCTGGTAACCGTACTTCTCCTCGGTCGTCAGAATCTCGGTATTGCCCAGCAGATATTGGTCGAAACGCGAGTTGGCGCTGATCAGCGTGCGCTCATAGGTGGCCAGGGCTCTTTGCACATTGTTCATGGTCACGCCGTCCGGGTAGGCCTTGGCGAATGCGCTTTTGTAAGTAGGGTCGGCGGTCAGTGTCTGAACGACATGCTCCCAGTGACTGCCCATTTCACTGGGGCTCTGCACCACTTCGTGGGCTTGCGTTTCCAGGGTATCGGCGCGGCCGTTCCAGAACTGCCGGAAATTCAGACTTGCGTTGAACACGCTGGGGGTGTTGATCGTCAAGGGGGCGCCGTTGAAGCCGATGGAAAACGCCAGGGCGTCGGCGCCTCCGTTTTCCAGACGATGGCAACTGGCGCAGGACAGGGTGTTGTTGACCGACAGGCGTGGTTCGTTGAACAACCGACGACCGAGTTCGACTTGCAAGGGATTCTGCTCGGGCACCGTGGGCAAGGGTTTGAGCGGTTCGTCCAGCGGTGCGCCGTTGGCTATCAGACAACATCCGAGTAGAGGCGCTAGAAGCAGGTAGTAGAAGGGGCTCGACATCTTATGATTCCTTGGCGCAGGGGGCCTGGGTGTCGTTGCACATCATTCATTTGGGGCTGGATGGAGCGGACTGCACAGACGTCAGGTATTGCACGAAGGCCTCCGGCTCCACGGCTTTGCTGAAGTAATAACCCTGGCCTTCCTCGCATTGGAGGGCCTTGAGAAAATTCAATTGTTCGAGGGTTTCCACCCCTTCGGCAATGACGGTCAGTTTGAGGCTCTTGCCCAGGCTGATGATGGCGCTGACCAGGGCCGCGTCATTGCTGTCACGGCTCAGGCCACGAATGAATGACTGGTCGATTTTCAACACATCGATGGGAAACCGTTGCAGGTAACTCAGGCTCGAATAGCCGGTACCGAAGTCATCGATAGCCAGCCGTACGCCCAATGCCTTGAGCCGATTCAGCGCGAGCATCGTGGCATCGACGTTCTGCATCAATACGCCTTCGGTAATTTCCAGCTCCAGCAAGGTGGGGTCCATACCGGTTTGCTTGAGTATCTGTTCGATCCCTTTGACAAAGTCCCGCTGACGGAAGTCGATGGCCGACACGTTCACCGACATGCAGAGTTTCGGCAGACCTTTCGCCTGCCAGGCGCAGGCTTGTTGACAGGCCTGGGCGAGCACCCATTTGCTCAACGGTACGATCAAGCCGCTGTCCTCGGCCACACCGATAAAATCTGTCGGGTAAACCCAGCCTTGCCCCGGCTTTTGCCAGCGGATCAATGCCTCGGCGCCGACCACCTTGCCACTGCCCAAGTCAAGTTTGGGCTGGTAGTGCAGGACAAATTCGTTGCGTTCCAGCGCCAGGCGAATACCCGACTCGATGCTCTGCTGTTCCCGGGCGCGCTGGTTCATCTCATCGATGAAAAAGCTGAAATCGTTCGGGCCGCTTTCCTTGACGTTGCGCATCGCGGTTTCGGCTTTTTTGATCAGCGCGATGGCATCGAAACCGTCCTCGGGATAGATGCTGATGCCCAGGCTGGCCGTCACGCTCAGGTCGTGGCCGGCAATGTGTTGAGGCGCGCGTATGGCGTTCAAGAGCTTTTCGGCGATGCCCTTGGTCTGTTGGGGGTGATGGATGTCAGCCAGGATCACCACAAACTCATCGGAGCCGTAACGGAACACCGAGTCGGATGCGCGCACGCAGGCCACCAGATTGTGCCCGACACGTTTGAGCATCTCGTCACCGGTCGGGTGACCCAAGGCATTGTTGATGCGCTTGAAGCGATCGAGCCCCAGAAACATCACCGCCAGTTGTTTGTCATGGCGTCGCGACAGGGCCAGTGACTGGTTCAGCCGGTCGCCCAGCAAGGTGCTGTTGGGCAATTCGGTCAATACGTCGTACTGCAACAAGTGCGACACCTTGAGCAGCTCATGGACCCGGGCCTCGATGGTTTGCTCCAGTGTTTGCACTTTCATGGCCGCGTCCTGCGCCATCTGCCACTTCCAGGTCAAGGCGCTGGCCATCTGGCGGATTTCCAGGCTGTCGAAAGGTTTTTTCAGCACCAGCAACTGATCGCCGAACTCCAGTCGCTCGGCCATGGCTTCCCAGGTGTAATCGGAGAAGGCCGTGCACAGCGCGATTTGCAAGTGAGGATCAGCCTTCCAGAGCCGTTCGATGGTTTCCAGGCCATCCCAGCCCGGGGGCATGCGCATGTCGGTGAACGCCATGGCGTAAGGGCGACCTTGTGCCTGGGCGCGCTTGACCAGTTCGAGTGCTTCTTCGCCCTGGTAGGCGGAGTCGAGCTGAAATACCAGTCGTGCCGACTGCGGGCTGCCGAACAGCGCGGCTTCAGTGCCGGCGAGGGTTTGTTCATCGTCGGTATCGGGGCCGAGAATCTTGCGAAAGTCCTGATGGATCGAAGGTGTGTCGTCGATGATCAGGATGCGCCGGTTAGCCTGGACGAACGGAGTTTTCATTCCTTGTCCTCCGTGGCACGCGGCGGGTCATCCGGCATCGCTGCGGTTGCGTGGCTGGCACGCAGGATGCTCCCGGCCTTCAGCAACTCGGCAGCCTGTTGGCTGCTGACCGCTTGGCTGAAGTAGTGACCCTGGGCGTTCATGGGTGAGCCGGTGGCCATCAGCGAACTGCGTTGTTCCTGGGTTTCTACGCCCTCGGCGATAATGCCGATCCCTACATCGCGGGCGAAGTTGATGATGGCCCGCAACGTCGTCGCGCTGGCCGGGTCGCGTGCGGCCATGTCGATGAAGGTCTGGGCGAGCTTCAGGTGATTGACCTGATAAGTCTTGAGGTAATCGAACGAGGAGTATTCGGTGCCGAAGTCGTCGATGGCGATTTTCACCCCCAGCTCACGCAGGCGCGGCAGTACATCGTTATGCGTCCACTTGGTCTGGGCCAGGGTCGCCTCGGTGACATCGAAGCGCAGGTCCCACGGGCACAGTTCCCAACGCGCGGTGGTGCGCAATACGTCATAGATCAGCTCGGGACCACTCTTGAGTTGAGCCAGGGACAGTTTTATCGCCACCACCGGTGGCGCCATGCCTTCGTCACGCCACTGACGCATTTGCCGACAGGCGCGCTCCAGCACCCAGTGACCGAGGGCGATGATGGTGCCGGTCTTTTCCGCCGCGGGTAAAAACGCCTGGGCTTCCAGCAACCCGCGCTGAGGGTGGTTCCAGCTGACTTGTGCTTCCATGCCGAGGATCTTGCCACTGCTCAGGTCCACTTCCGGCCAGTAACGCAGTTCGAGTTCGTCGTGTTCGATGGCCGTTTTCAAGTCGTTGGCGATGGTCATGCGCTCGACCACTTCCTGATTGATCTCCTCGGAATGGAAGTGGTACTGGTTGCGGCCTTTTTCCTTGGAGCGATACAGCGCCATGTCGGCCTGGGTCAACAGGCTGTCGGCACTGAGGCTGATCGGCGCATAGCTGCTGATGCCGATGCTGACCGAAACCCGCACATCATTGCCGGCCAGGGAGTAGGGCAGCACCAGTGCGTCGCGGACCTTGGCGGCCAGGGCCGCTGATTGGGTCGGATCGCCGACGTCCAGTTGCAGTATCGCGAACTCGTCGCCACCCAGTCGGGCGACCACATCGTTTTCGCGCACGCAGTTTTTTATGCGCCCGGCGACCTCTTGCAACAGCAGGTCGCCCACCGGATGGCCCAGGGTGTCGTTGATCCGTTTGAAATGATCCAGGTCCAGGTAAAACATGGCGAACGGTGTGGCCCCGCGCCGGGCGGCGGCGAATGCCTGGTGCAGCCGCTCGATCAGCGTCGCGCGGTTGGCCAGCCCGGTCAGCCCGTCGGTGCGGGCCAGCAGGGCGATTTTTTCCTCGGCCAGTTTGCGTTCGGTGATGTCGATGATGATGCCTTCGACTTCCAGCAAGCGGCCTTCATCATCGCGCACCGGGATATAGCGGTTTTCGACCCAGCGCCAGTCCCCGTCACCGGTGCGCATCCGAAACTCGATGGAAGCACCTGACGCATGGCGGTCCAGTACCCTGGCCATCGCCGTATCGACTTTTGCCTGATCGTCAGGATGGATCAGCTCCTGCGCCCAATTGGCCGACGCCACCAGGGCCGCCGCGATGTGGCCGTATTTGGTGATGTTGTGGGAGATGTACATCAACGGGAACGACGGTTCGCCCCGCAGCCGATACAAAATGGTCGGGCTGTTCTGCACGATGATGTTGGCGTCGGACAATTCCCGGGTGCGCTCTTCGACCGCGTGCTCCAGCAAGGACATCTTCAGCGCCGCGTCTTCGGTCATTTGCCACTTGGCGGTCAATGCGCTGGCCATCTGACGGATCTCGATGGCATCGAAGGGTTTTTTCAGGATAAGCAGGCGATCGCCCAGTTCCAGACGCTCGGCGATGTCTTCCCAGGAATAGTCGGAATACGCGGTGCAGAGCGCCACCTGCAGCTTGGGATCGACTTGCCACAAGCGTTCGATGGTTTCCAGACCGTCCCAGCCCGGCGGCATGCGCATGTCGATAAAGGCCATCGCGTAGGGCGAGTCATTCGCCAGTGCGCTCTCGACCTTGTCCAGCGCTTCGCGGCCCTGAAACGCGGAATCGATGACGAAACTTTGCAACGATACCGACGCAGGGGTACCGAACAGGGCGTTTTCGGCGCTGATCAGGCTGTCGTCTTCGATCGATGGCGGGCTGAGAATCTTGGCAAAATCCTCATGGATCGACGCGGTGTCATCGACAATGAGAATCCGACGATTAATGCGCGCAAGCAGCGTGTTCACTGACATGCGCCTGTACCGACAGCAGGTTGGTGCAATGAGTTCATAGAGGGTATCCCTTCCCTGATCGCAGGATGAAGCGGGTATCGTTTGGATCCGAGTGATCTGAGCATAGTCGCCCGGCCAGAAATTCGCCCGGTTGACTGAGACGAATCATTTCCGGGGTCGGGCTGAAAATCATCTAGCCTGTAGGTCAGGCTCGGGAACGCCAGGACATTCGCCCCGCGCGCGACATAAAGACACACGTTTCACTTGAGGTAATGCCATGGAAGAGCAACTCCCCACGACAGTGACCGATAAACCCAAATTACTACTGGTCGACGATGAGGAGTCGATTCTCAATAGTCTGCGCCGTCTGCTGCGCGGTCAGCCCTACGAGGTACTGCTGGCCACCAGCGGTGCCCAGGCGCTGGAGATCATGGCGCAGCAACCGATCGATCTGGTGATGAGTGACGCGCGCATGCCCAATATGGACGGCGCCACGCTGCTGGCTCATGTCCATCAGCGTTACCCCGACACTCTCCGGATCATGCTGACCGGTTATGCCGATCCGTCGGCCATTATCAAAGCCATCAATGAAGGGCAGATTCATCGTTACATCAGCAAACCCTGGCACGATGAGGAAATGCTGCTGACCCTTCGACAATCACTTGCCTATCAGCATTCCGAGCGTGAACGCTTGCGTCTGGTGCAGGAGACGTGGGATCAGAACGAGAAACTGAAGCTGCTCAACGCCACCCTGGAAAAACACGTCGCGGCCCGCACCAGCGAGCTGCAGCAGACCGCCGACATGCTGGACCTGGCCTACGAAGAGCTCAAGCGCAGCTATGTCACGGGCACCGAGGTGTTTTCGTTGCTGGCCAACCTGCGCCTGCCGCCCGCCAAACAGACCAACCGGCAGATCATCGAACTGGTGCGGGTGTACTGCAAACTGCATGGCCTGGACGAAGGCAGCAGTCGTGACCTGACCATGGCCGCGGCGCTTTACAACATCGGGAAGTTGAGCTGGACCGACAGCATGATGAGCACGCCCTCGGACCTGCTGCATCACAATGACCGCGAGCGCTATCGAGGTTATCCGAAGCAGAGTGAGTCGCTGCTGATGACGCTCGACCCAATGAAGGATGCCGCTCGGCTGATCCTGCATCACCAGGAGCGTTGGGACGGCAGCGGTTTTCCGGATCGGCTCAAGGGCGAAGCGATTCCGTTCGGTTCGCGGTTGCTGAAACTGGCGGTGGATTTCATCGAGTTGCAGCGCGGGCTGATCCTCGAACGGCAGATGAACAGCGATGAAGCCCTGGTGTACATCCGCCAGTACGCCGGTCGCCTCTACGACCCGGAACTGGTGGAGGATTTCATTCAGGTTTGCGCCACTTATCTGAGCGACGTGACGCTGGCCGATCCGACGGTCAAGGTGCTGACCACCCGGGATCTGGCGGCGGGCATGATCCTGGCGCGCAATCTCAATGCCGACAACGGCATGCTGCTGCTCAATGCCGGCAAGGTGTTGAATGGGCCGCTGGTGGAGAAGTTGATCGCTTTCGAGGCGATGGAAGGTGCCAGGTACAGCATTTTTGTGAAAGTGCCGGAGGAAGTGGAGGGCGCGCTTCTCGAGACGAGCTGAGCTTCCCAGCCCTGTAGGAGCGAGGCTTGCCCGCGAAGAATGCACCGCGGTTTTTCAGGTATTACGCGTCATCGTTCTTCGCGGGCAAGCCTCGCTCCTACAGGGGGCAGCAGATGTTTTTTCGGCGTGACGAAGAACCGGCGCGCATGTGATCCTTGCGTCTTTTACCCAAGGCCAATGACGATCCATGACACTTCCATCCGCCGCTTCGCCCCGCCTCATCCGCATCGCCGCAGCCCTGCTGATCAGCCCCGACGGTCGCACCCTGCTGGTGCGCAAGCGCGGTACCCAGGCGTTCATGCAGCCGGGAGGCAAGATCGAGGCCCATGAGCAACCGGTCCATGCCCTCGCTCGGGAGCTGGAAGAGGAACTGGGACTGGTCATCGATCCGGCCCATGCCGCCTACCTGGGGCAATTCTCGGCACCGGCCGCCAATGAGCCGGGTTATGTCGTACAGGCCGAACTCTTTCAGCTGACCATCGACTCACACGTTTCCCCAGCGGCGGAAATCGAAGAAGTGCGCTGGATCGATCCTGCTACCGACGGCGATGTCATGCTGGCGCCATTGACACGGGACCAGATATTGCCGTTTTATCGAGCCTCACTGAACGAAACCGCTTGATCGTCCAAGGACGGAGGATGCCCATGATCCCGCTTCAAGATTTGCTGATTTTCGCCGCCGCGGCGCTGCTGATGGTACTCACGCCCGGGCCAAACATGATCTACCTGATCTCTCGTTCAATCTGCCAGGGGCGCAAGGCCGGAGTGACTTCGCTGCTCGGCGTGGTCGCGGGGTTTTTAGTGCACCTGTTCGCGGCCGCTGCGGGTTTGACCGCGGTGTTCGTGGCAGTGCCGATGGCCTATGAAGTGTTGAAGTGGGCCGGTGCGTTGTACCTGTTGTGGCTGGCCTGGCAGGCGGTCAAGCCCGGTGCGCGTTCGCCGTTCGAGGCGCAGCAGTTGCCGGCGGACTCGTCCCGCAAGCTGATTACCATGGGCTTTCTCACCAGCGCGCTGAACCCGAAAATCGCGGTGTTTTACCTGTCGGTGTTTCCGCAGTTCATTACCCCTGAGCACGGTTCCGTGTTCACCCAGAGCATCATCCTCGGCCTGACCCAGATCAGCGTGAGCTTCAGCGTCAATCTGCTGATCGCGCTGTTTGCCGCGGGCATCGCGTCCTGGTTCGTCAACAACCCGAACTGGTTGGCGATGCAGCGTTACTTCATGGGCTTCGTGCTATCCGGGCTGGCGGTGCGCTTGATGCTCGAGCAGCGGCGGGCCTGAGCATGTGGATTCAACGGCTTGATGCCAGCCACGCCCTGGATTACCGGGCGCTGATGCTTGAGGCCTATGACTTGCATCCCCAGGCGTTCACGTCCAGCGTGCGCGAGCGCGCGGTAATGCCGTTGAGTTGGTGGGAATCGCGCCTGACCGGCAAGCTGGACGTAGTGTTCGGGGCGTTCGAGAAGGGTGAGCTGGTGGGCATCGTCGGCCTGGCCTTCGAGCCGCGGGAAAAGGCCAGGCACAAGGCGACGTTGTTCGGCATGTACGTTTCAGGGGCGGTTCGGCAGCGCGGGCTCGGTTATCAGCTGGTTCAGGCTGCGTTAGCTGAAGCCCAGGCTCACCAGGGCCTGAAGCTGATCCAGCTGACCGTTACCGCTGGCAACGAAGCCGCCTTCAAGCTGTATCAGCGTTGCGGCTTCGTGCAGTTCGGCCTTGAGCCGCTGGCAGTTCGGGTGGGCGAGGACTACTTCGACAAAATCCACATGTGGCGCGAGCTCTGAAACCACCCCGATCCCTTGTAGGAGCGAGGCTTGCCCGCGAAGACGGTTTCACATTCGGAACTGCTGTGGGCTGACACACCGCTTTCGCGGGCAAGCCTCGCTCCTACAGGAGATAGGTCGCTCTATCGGACAGCACTAACCCCATCCAGCGTCGAAAACGACGTGTCCTTGGCCGTCAGCAAAAAGTCGCGCATGTAGGGTGCATCCAGCATGTCGGCGCGAATGCCGGCGTAGAGCGTTGCGAACAAGCCTTTTTCCCCCAGCCGTTTAGCCTTCACGTAGCCCCGTGAACTGTATTCATGCAGCGCCCAATGAGGCATGCCGCAGACGCCGCGACCGCTGGCCACCAGTTGCATCATCATCACCGTCAGTTCCGAGGTGCGCACCTGGGCCGGTTCGATGTCGGCTGGTTCCAGGAAGCGGGTGAAGATGTCCAGCCGATCGCGCTCCACCGGGTAGGTGATCAAGGTTTCCGTCAGCAGATCTTCGGGCACGATGTACGGCTTGCTCGCCAGGCGGTGCTGGTTAGCCACCGCAAGCATGGCTTCGTAGGTGAACAACGGCACGTAAGTGATCCCGACCAGTTCCAGCGGGTCGGAGGTCACCACCAGGTCCAGATCGCCTCGGGCCAGCGCCGGCAGCGGGGCGAAGGAGAAACCCGAGGCCAGGTCCAGCTCGACTTCCGGCCAGGCATCGCGGAACTGGTCGATGGTCGGCATCAGCCACTGAAAGCAACTGTGGCACTCGATCGCCATGTGCAAACGCCCCGCAGTGCCGCCGGCCAGCCGCGCAATGTCACGCTCGGCGCCGCGCAGCAGCGGCAGGGTGGCGTCGGCCAGTTGCAGCAGGCGCAAGCCGGCACTGGTGAAGCGCACCGGTTTGGTCTTGCGCACGAACAACGGCATGCCCATGCGCTCTTCCAGTTCCTTGAACTGGTGGGACAGCGCCGACTGGGTCAGGTGCAGGCGGTCGGCCGCATCCACCAGGCTGTCGGCTTCGCGCAAGGCGTGCAGGGTTTTCAGGTGACGGATTTCAAGCACCGGGGGCTCCATGAGGAAAACTTGTGATCAACACGAAAAGGTTGAGTTTGTCTCATGTTGGGTGAGCTGTCGACAATAGCACCATGTTTTATAGCGTCCTTTATAGAGAGAGCTCTTACCATGGCCTTGGCCCACACACTTGGTTTTCCGCGCATCGGCGCTGACCGCGAACTGAAAAAAGCCCTCGAATCCTACTGGAAGGGTGATCTTGACCAGGACGCATTGAAAAGCGTCGGCCGCCAATTGCGCGCCACCCACTGGCAATTGCAGAAAGACGCCGGCATCGACCTGCTGCCCGTAGGCGACTTCGCTTGGTACGACCAGGTGCTGACTCACTCACTGACCTTCGGCGTGATCCCGGAGCGTTTTGACAGTGCCAAAGATAAACGTGGCCTGCCGACCCTCGACACCCTGTTCGCCATGGCCCGTGGTGCTACCGCAGCCTGCTGCGGCGGTGAACATACCCAGGCGCAATACGCCCAAGAACTGACCAAATGGTTCGACACCAACTATCACTACCTGGTCCCGGAATTCACCGCTGATCAACAGTTCAAACTGAGCTGGGAACAGCTGTTCGACGAAGTCGACGAAGCCAAAGCCCTGGGCCACAACGTCAAACCGGTGATCATCGGCCCGTTGACTTACCTCTGGCTGGGCAAGGCCAAAGGCAATGACTTCGACAAGCTCGACCTGCTGGAGCGCCTGCTGCCAATCTACGGCGAAATCCTCGGTCGCCTCGCTGCCCAAGGCGTGGAGTGGGTGCAGATCGACGAACCGATCCTGACCCTTGACCTGCCACAAGCCTGGAAAAACGCCTTCGAACGCGCCTATCACATCCTTCAATACTCGCCGCTGAAAAAACTCGTAGCGACTTATTTCAGTGGTC
Organism: Pseudomonas sp. PDM24; assembly: GCF_019218905.1. Taxonomy (NCBI): domain Bacteria; kingdom Pseudomonadati; phylum Pseudomonadota; class Gammaproteobacteria; order Pseudomonadales; family Pseudomonadaceae; genus Pseudomonas; species Pseudomonas sp. PDM24. The sequence continues at coordinate 214,828 of NZ_JAHUWR010000009.1, forward strand.
TGGAAGACAACCTCGGCCTGGCTGTCAGCCTGCCAGTGCAAGGCTTGCACATCGACGCGGTGCGCGCGCCGGAGCAACTTGGCCAGATGCTGGATCGTCTGCCGACTTACAAGATTCTCTCGGTGGGTCTGGTGAACGGTCGCAACGTCTGGCGCTGCGAGCTGGAGCAAGTGCTGGCGCAACTGCAGCCAGCTCAGGAGCGTTTTGGCGATAACTTGTGGGTCAGCAGTTCCTGCTCGCTACTGCACAGCCCGGTGGACCTGGACCGTGAAGACACACTCGACCCTGAACTGAAAAGCTGGCTGGCGTTTGCCGTGCAGAAGTGCGGTGAAATCGCCGTGCTGCGTGATGCTCTCAACGACCCGCAAGCGCCGAGGGTGCAAGCCGCCCTGGCCGAAAGCCGCGCCATTGCGGCCAGTCGCGCTCAGTCTCCGCGTATCCACAAAGCGGATGTTCAGGCCCGAATCAGCGCCATCGGCGCAGCGGACAGCCAGCGTCACTCGCCGTTTGCCAAGCGCATCGAACAACAACAGGCACGGCTGAAACTGCCGGCGTTCCCGACCACCACCATCGGCTCGTTCCCACAGACCGCATCGATCCGTCTGGCGCGCCAGGCCTTCAAGCAAGGCAAGCTGTCGGCCAACGATTACACCGATGCCATGCACAGCGAAATCCGCCACGCCGTGCAAATCCAGGAACGCCTGGGCCTGGACGTGCTGGTGCACGGTGAAGCCGAGCGCAACGACATGGTCGAGTACTTTGCCGAACAACTGGACGGCTACTTGTTCACCCGGTTCGGCTGGGTCCAGAGCTACGGCTCGCGCTGCGTCAAACCGGCGATCATCTACGGCGATCTAAGCCGTCCGAAACCGATGACGGTCGACTGGATCACCTATGCCCAGAGCCTCACCGACAAAGTCATGAAAGGCATGCTCACCGGTCCCGTCACCATGCTGATGTGGTCATTCCCGCGCGAAGACGTCTCGCGCAAAATTCAGGCGCAGCAACTGGCCCTGGCCTTGCGCGATGAAGTGGTGGATCTGGAAAACGCCGGCATCAAGATCGTGCAGATCGACGAAGCCGCGTTCCGTGAAGGGCTGCCACTGCGCCGGGCGCAATGGCAGGAATACCTCGACTGGGCGGTGGAAGCCTTCCGCCTGAGTGCATCGGGCGTGCGTGACGAAACCCAGATTCACACCCACATGTGCTACAGCGAATTCAACGACGTGATCCAGTCCATCGCCGCCATGGACGCCGACGTGATCACCATCGAAACCTCGCGCTCGGACATGGAATTGCTGGAAGCCTTCGAAGCGTTCGACTACCCCAACGACATCGGCCCGGGCGTCTACGACATCCACTCGCCACGGGTGCCGGACACGGCCGAGATGGTCAAGTTGATGAGCAAAGCCGTGAAGCGCATTCCGGCCGAACGCTTGTGGGTCAACCCCGATTGCGGTTTGAAAACCCGCGCCTGGCCGGAAACCGAAGCAGCGCTGGTAAACATGGTTGCGGCAGCACGGCAGTTGCGTAGCCAGCTGGCGTGAAGCGTCAGGAAGGAGCGGGGTAATCCCCAATGCCAGTCAGTTAATGCGCGGAACCTGTGGGAGCGGGCTTGCTCGCGAAAGCGGTGTATCAGGCAACATCAATGTTGACTGTGCCGCCGTCTTCGCGAGCAAGTCGAATCGTCGCACCGCCGCTCCCACATGGATTGCGCCTTAACTGACTGGCATTGGGGGTAATCCCGCTCCTTTTTTTCATCAGAGGTTTTCGAAGTGTGGCAGCGCGGCAGATTGTTTGCCGATATCGGCGTAAGGCAGGTCGGCGTTGTCCGCGTGGGTGAGAAACCGATGTTCCGGTAATTTCAAGTGGGCTTTCTCGAATGCGCCGAATGCAGGTGCGGCCTTGTTGTAATGGAAGTGGGCGTACCACAGCACTTTCGCTGGTGTTTGCGTCAAGTCCCAGACTTCGTATTCCTGCATATAGTCAATTCGACCATTCGAGCGTTTGCCCAGGTTTTTGATCGGGCTGGTTTTACGGATATCTACCACGTGGTGCGTGACGAGGTCGTCGAGCATGCCATCGGTTGGTTTTTTAATCAGCAGCGACTGACGGGTTCGCAGTGCGCGACCGGTGGCAATCAATTCGGTGGCCTTGTCGCGTAGCTGCTGGACAAGGGCATTGCCTGGGGCAATGTCCTCGATGCCAAGAGCGCGGCGTGTGAGTTCATTCGCCTCACTGACCATCATGTGCTCGAGGTCCACCGGGAGCATGTCTTGATCCGCGTAGGCTTGAACCCTGGCCTGGTAGGTTGCTTGCGATTGCAATCGGTGTCGGGCATCTGCCACTAACGGTTCAAGTTCTCTGCGAATGGAGTGAGATGGCTGTGGCTGTGGGTTCAAGAGGCGGAATTTGCCGTTGCTCCCTTGTTCCCAGATCTCCATGTACCCACTTCGTCCCGTCAGGATGTATTGCCGCTTTTGTGTAGTCGTTTCCCAGCGCTCCACCCCGATCAACAATTGGTCGCCTTCAGTGGTGAACACTTTTTTGTTGCTGCGCCCTGGAATAGTCGGGGCAGGCAAATCAAGCGCCTTGCGCGCTCTCTCGGCCATTTTCGCGATGCCGTCCATCAATGACGGCACGTCATCCAGATGAAAATGCTGAGGATAGCTGGCAGTCCAGGCATTCATGTCCCGACGAAATTGACTGTAGTACTCGATGCACTCTTGAAGGATCTGGTTACGCTGAGCCTTGGTAACATTGACTTCCGGCAGACTGAACTGGGTGAACAGGGCGCGGTCGACTTGGGCTCTTTTCACTTGCGCCTGGCTTTGGAGCCAGAACCAGGACACATCGTTGGCGGTGTCATAGCGTGTCACCATTTCCAGCAAGTTACCGGTTCTCAAGTAAAGGAGATTTGCCTCGCTGAGACGCCCGTTCAGCATTGTGACTTCCTGGGTCAGTTGGGCTTTGTGTGCCTTGACGGTAATTTTCTCGTACCAATAGTTAAGGTCCCCCATTTGGGCCTTGATGGTGTCGAGTTCTTTAATCGTTTCCAGCCGCAGCTTCCGGATATCCCCCAGCACCCGCAGCCGGTCGGAGAGCGCTGTAGCGGGCAATGTGTCAAGGCTCTCTATCAGCGCATCAATGCTGTTCAGCAGGGGATCGATTCGATGATTGGCAAAGAACAATTGTTGCTTGTACCTGTCGGTCAGTAACGCCGCGTCATCGCTTTGGATTTGCACAAGCGCGCGCTTTTTGTTGCCGTGGCTGAGTGGAAACAGATCTGCCAGCGTCTGGTAGTGCTGTTTGGCTAACTCGATATCGGCGATGCAGGCTGTCTCAGCTTCGCGCATCAGCGCCTTGGGACGCTCTAGATTGGCGTTGTAGGCTTGCAGGGCGGCTTTGGTGCGCTTTACCTGGGTATCGAATTGCAAGGCGAGTCTGTCGGCCTCTACGGTCAATGCATGATGGCGACGATAAGCATGGTCGCTCCACCAGCGAGGCAACCGTTCGCGCAGAGCCTGAGGCCATACCGGATCAAGCGTATCCGCCAGGTGCCCAAGCATGTTGCCGCCACCGAGTCCCCCGCCTTCGAACGTAACGCCATAAACGCCGAAATAAGTATCCCAGTGGCCTGCTTCATCGAGCGCGATGGGCTGTTTGTATGTTTTTTGACTATTGCCGCTCAAGCGCCAGTTGCGTGAATCCTTGCTGCGCTCGACCTGGAAAATCCGTCCCTGGCGCACGATAAAATCACCCTCGGCATGGCGGTAGATATTGCGATAGGTCCCCTGGGTTGCCGGCTGCAGTCCCGACAGGGAGACTGGCTGCTCATACTCGTAACCGGCGAAGCGTTCGGCCACATGCCGGGCCTGACGCATCGAGGGCACCTGTATCGCGGCCGCCGTTGTGCCCAACTTATGCAGCTGGCGCGCGCGCGTGACGGAGCGGGCTGTCCGGGAAAGCGCCGAGGTTGCAACTTCACCGGGGAGCAGATCCATGGCCGCGTCAATCAATGACAACAGCACCGATTCGACCTCCGCCAGGCCGTCACCCACGTCTGCGCGTAAAAAGGCCGCCACCGCCTGATTCGCGGCGATCCAGACATCGTAGAGTGAGATAGCGGTCCCGACGAAAGGCACCAGTCCAAAAGCCATTTTTATGTAGTTGAAGGCGCGCGGGCCTTTCAGTGCGTAACGCTCCATGTACAGCGCGTCGTTGGCGCGGGAGGTGCCGCGATGAGTTTCGATCAGGCGACCCATATGAGCATTGACCAGGTGGGCCGCCAACGAGGTGGTCGCCGGCCAGCGCAAGCCGACTCCGATCAACGCGTCGAAGTGTTTAAGCATGCTCTGCTTGATGCGGATTTCGTGGGCTCGTACGTCGCCCTGTAAGGCCCGGCCAGCCAGGTAGCCGACCCATTTGTCATGCAGACAGAGGTTGAACAGGGCTTTGCGAGCGGTTTCCAGGCTGTCGTAACGGCGCAGGAATTGGCCATCGGGGCTGTCGGGCAGGTATAGCAGGGTGACCCCGCTGACCTGTTCCTCGATGAAGTTCACGCCAGACAGAGTCACGGGGCCTTCATTGGGTGTGTCCTTGCCACCCACGCTCAAGTGGGCCGGCAGCAATACGATGCGCTTGCCATCGGTGCGCCAGGCTTGGGGAGTGTCGGCGTCGATGGCGATGTTCAGGACTTGCAGGTCGTTTTGGTCGATCTGCTTTTGCAAGAGGGCGGTCTCACCCTGCAATTTGAGCATCAGAGCCCAGGGCTCGATCAGGCTCTCGCGGCGATGCTCTTTGCTGAAGACGGACTCGGTGGCCGCCCCTGTGAACGCGTCGCGGATCAGCGTTTCGTATGCCTTGGGCAAGTCGAGTTCCGGCAGGACCCTCATCAGATAATCACGGGTGATGCCGCTTTTCAGGGCCTGGGCTTCTGACGTGTTCGCCGCAGTAACCTCCACCTGCATGAAGCTCAATCGCAGGGAAAGGGGTTCCAGGTTCATCGACGGTGTGTTGTCTATATTGTGTTGGGCCAGGTCCTCGAGGGACATCCTGCTACGCGTCACACTTGGAATCAGCACGAGTTTTTGCGGGGTTCCTGGCGCTCCGGGAGCGGCATCGAGATGCTTTGCCCATTTCACCGAATCGGGCAAGTCGAGCTTCACCTCGAAACGGCCCTTGATCGAGAAATCCTTGCGCAGACGGGCATGCAAGTGTTTGCGGGTGAAGTCGTCACGGGGTTCCAGGGCGACTGTTAGCAGTTCGTGGCTGCGTTGCATCGCCGTGATGTACGCCTCGATCAGTCGCTTGAGCCTGATACGGTCAGCCTCGGTCAGTGCACTGAGCCAATTCGGCAGGTTGGAGGCGAGGGTATTGCTGAGGTCTTGCTCCTGCAGGTGGGCGAAAGCAAGGTTCCTGGCGGCATGCACCGGAACCTGCAACGTGGCGCGGGCGTGTTTACGCAAGATTTCCAGTTGTTCGGCACGCTGCGCGGCCTTGGCCGGCTCGGCGTGACGCTGGCGTAGCGCGCCGGCCTGTTCTTCAAAGTCGCTGGTCAGTTGGTTCAGCCCGTACGTCAGCGCGTCGCCAGGAATTTTATTCAGCTGCAATGTCAGTGCATTGCCCTGCTGATGAATCTGCAATACCTGGCGTTCAAGCTCACGACGGTTGGCGAATCGTTGCAGACCACCGCCGGTGCCAGACCAGTAGAGCAGCACGCTGTGCGGCGAATTGGCATCGGCCAGCGCATCCGCTCGGGTGACGATAAATGCGCCGTTGAGTTCCTGGGCGGTGACCGTGGTTTTGTCACCGCTCTGTTCGGTCATCGATAAGGTCAGGCTGGCCGCGACCGGGTCCGGACCTGGATTGTCGGGAGTGTCCAGCAAGGCTTTGAGCAGGCTGCACTCCTCGTCACTGAGTTGTTTAAGCGCCAGTTGGAGCCTGGCTTCTGCGTGCAGACCGGCCTTATGGGCGCTGTGCAGGTCGGTGAACGCCTGCTGGAACGTGACCACATCTAATGGGCGCGATCGATAAAGCAATGCAGAGGCGGCCTTGTCTGCGGCTTCTTCGGCGGTTTCCAACGCTCTGAGCGAGTCCTTGAACGGTTGCAGGCCCTGGCCATCTCCTACCTCTGCCACCAATGTTTCGAGCGCATCGCGCTGCTTGTTCAGCGCGGCCCGGCGCAGTGACAAGGGGATGTCCGCATATAGGCTGCCAAACAGTGGCTGTTCACCGGCCACAGTGTCGCCATCGGCGGTTTCCAGCTTGGGGGGTGAGGCGAGAATGGCAGTCTTGCCGCGCTCTTGGTCAACCTGGTCAGCCAGGGCGAGGGATTGCGCACCGTGCTCCGCCAACCCGGGCTTGTCGCGGGTTGCGTGGCGTAACGCGCTGACCTGAGCCGGCTGGCAGGCCGCAAACAGGTCGCTTGCGCCCACGCCCATGGGGTCGGTTTTGGCGGTGTATTCAAAGCGAACGTTATCGGTGGGCAAGCCGGGCGGGACGAGTGCCTGTCGGAGAAGCCAGGCCTCCATGTCGCTGCGTTGACTGAAAAGTTGAATTGCGACGGGCCGGCAAGGCAGATACAGCCATTGACTGCCGCTGGCCGCCTCGCCTGTGGTGATGACCCATGCGCCTGGGAGTTCGACTCTGCTGAGGTTGCTCAATACCAGGACCAATTGCTCGGTATGGACAGGCTGGCCGTCCAGCGTCAGAGCACCGAGGGGCGGATCGATGATCAACAACAGGGGTTTGAGCTGTTCCGCCGTCAGGGTTCTCTGGGCGAATGCCAGTTGAAGGCTCGCTTCGAAATGCTGACGGTAAAGTTGTATTGCCCGTTGTTTGCGCGATACCGCAGTGTTGGGGGCACGCGTGTTCCAGTAGGTTGCCCAGCGCTCGCGGTGCGACTGTTCGGGGTTGAGTGTCTTGAGTCGTTCGAGCAATTGCAGTGGCGTCAGGTTCGACAGGGGATGAGTCTGACTCAGACCGGTCACGTGACAGCGCTCATCGAGCGTCGTCTCCAGTGTCGGGTGTTGCAGGACGAAGGCGCAGGCATTGATGAAGCTGACAAACCGTTGCGGATGCTCCTGCGTGGCGACGAAGAGCAAGCCAGCTTGTGGTCCCGCCAGATCTAGTTTCTGTTTCAACAGTTGAGTGAGCGTGTCACGCATTCCCGGACTGGCGGCAAGAAGCTCGCGCAAGCCCTCGCTGCTTTCGCGCCAGCGTGCCGAAGCATGCAGAAACAGGCTTTCGTCGTAGAGAGGTGGCAGCGCGGATGGGGTAGGTATGAGGATCGGTGCCGGGTTGGGGAGGTCGAAAAGAAGTCTATCGGTCATATCAACATGGCTCGTTGCGAGGAGCGGCGGTTCCACTCCATTTGCGAGCCATTTAAGGAAAGTTCTCGGGGACGGTGGCGGTAAATAGTTATCGCATCAGAGGCGGATGTGATCTAACGCACCTCATGCAATCGAACTGTCGTGATGACCGCTCGGCAATCTTCATCAAACTGTCACGTAACTGTGGCAGCGCGCTTGAACAAACTTCATCAGACTCGCGCTCTACTGGAGTTCTGCGTTTCGGTGTTTTTCATGCGTGCTTTATTGTTATCGGCGGCCACATTTCTGGCCGCTTTATTGTTCAGCTTGTCGTCCCTGGCGGCTTCGCGGTGCGATGTCAATGTTCCGACCGAGCGGGTCGATCTGGAGCAGGTGAGCCTGGCCTACCAGAGCATTGGCCGTGCCTCGGACCCTGCGTTGTTGCTGGTGATGGGCCTGGGCGGGCAGTTGATTCACTGGCCGGACGAGGTGGTGGTTGCGCTGTGTCAGCAGGGGTTTCGGGTCATCCGCTATGACAATCGCGATGTCGGCCTCTCCACTTGGCGGCAGGCGCCGGTCGATGCCAACCTGACGTTCGAAGTGCTGCGCTACAAACTCGGCTTGCCGGTATCGGCGCCGTATACCCTGACCGACATGGCAGACGATGCGTTTGGGTTGATGGATGCCTTGCACGTCGAGCAATTCCACGTACTGGGCGCCAGCATGGGCGGGATGATCGCTCAGCATATGGCGGCCATGGCACCGCAGCGTGTCGAGAGCCTGACCTTGCTGATGACCAGCTCGGGTGCCGAAGGTTTGCCGGCGCCGAGTGCGGCGCTGGTGCAGTTACTCGCGCGACGTGGTGCGCCGAATCGTGACGTGGCGCTGGAGCAACAGGCCGACTTGCTGGCGGCACTGGGTAGCCCGGCGGTGAGCGATGACCGGCAGGCGTTGTTGCAGCAGGCGGCGCAGTCTTATGACCGGGCGTTCAACCCGGAGGGCGTGAAGCGCCAGATCATGGCAATCCTCGCTGAACGGAGCCGCGTGGCGTTGCTTAACCAACTGCGAGTGCCGACGCTGGTGGTTCACGGCACCGCCGATCCGTTGTTGCCAGTGATGCACGGCGTACACCTGGCGGCGCACATTCGCGGCAGTCAGTTGAAGCTGATCCCGGGGTTGGCCCATCGTTTTCAGGAGGCGTTCAAGGCGCCGTTGCTGGCGGCGGTGTTGCCGTATTTGCAGGCCCACCGCGAAGACACCTCGCATTGGGCACAAATCGATCCAGTGGCCGAACACAATCTTCTGTAACACCCAAATCCAAACTGTGGGAGCGGGCTTGCTCGCGAAGGCGGTGTATCAGTCAAAGCAGATGTCGACTGACACACCGTCTTCGCGAGCAAGCCCGCTCCCACATTTGAGCTTCTGTGTTAGTGGAACCTCATTGGTCAGTCAGGTCGCCAATTACGTTGGAACGAAGTTATCCAGCATCCGGTTCACCGCCAGTTCACCCAGCATGACGGAGTTCTGAATGCCGAGCACGGTGTTGCGTTGCGGGCCGTTCAGCTGCCCCGCGAAATCACTCAACATCACGCTCGCCGCCGCCAGCGATTCGCAGGCGTTGACCAGCAGGGTTTCGTCATTGGCGTCGGGGGCGACCAAGTAAAGGGTGCTGGGTTTGCGTGGGGTGTCTTTGGGAATGACCGGTTTGAGGTAGTAATCGAGGGCGCGGTCGGCGGCTTCGTTGAGCTTTTTGGAGCCCGGGGTTTCGTACGGGGAAATGTCGTCGGTTTCCGGTGGGTTTGGAGTGATTTTGAACATTGAACTGGTACTCCTGTTAGTAGAGCTGCAACTCATCTCGCTACTAAACGGAATGGGGAGGCAGCTGTGCGCAAGTTAGTAGACCGGCCACCAGTCAAAACCGGCGCGCCCGAGGGCACCATGCGCACAGCCACCATCAAGTGCAGGCGAATGCCTGACTGTATTTCATACCTGTAAACGATGTCTCCGGTTTAAAACGTAAAGGATGTCTCCGGTTTCTACCCGAGCAAGCCCGCTCCCACAGGGGGAACACTGCAATAGCTGCTACCCCGGTGCCTGCAAGTGTATCGTTCGAAATCCACTGAGAACCGCCGAATCGAAAAATATATCAATGTGCCACTACGGTTTTTGCCGACGCTGCCGACATAGGCAACATCGTTAATAATCATAGGGACTTGATCCATGACTCTTCACGCTCTACGCACTTGGGCGGCACTGACATTGCTCGCCTGCCTGGCCCTCACTGGCTGTGCTCACGTGCAACCTCCCGTACCGCTGGACCATCAATTCTGGGATGCCAAGGAGCCGACTATTGGCGTGGCGATCACCGTGGTGCCGGAACCGGTGCTGGCGTTGACCGGCAATCAGGGGATTCTCGATTACGCCATCAACAAGGGCGTTAACAACAAGCTCAGTGACAACGTCGAAAAATGGCAAGTGGGCGACCTCAATACCTTGCCCGATGTCCTTGTCGCCAAGCTGCAGGCCAAGGGTTACAAAGCCAAGCGGATCAACGAGCCGTTCGACCTGAAGATGTATAAGGAAACCAGTTTCCGCGAAGGTTACATGACGCGGGACATGACCCCGGTCAAGGCCGCCTACGGCGTCGATCGTCTGCTGCTGGTGAATGTTTACGCCACCGGCGCTACCCGCAGCTACTACAGCATCGTGCCGACCAGCGTGCCGATGGCGCAGGTGGGCGGGCAGGGCATGGTGATCGATCTGGCAGACAACAAACTGCTGTGGTTCAAACCCTTTGTCGCTACGCAAGCCGCCCAGGGCGAGTGGGACGAGCCGACCTATACCAACCTGTCCAACGCGTTCTATCAGGCTGTGGACAATAGCCGTCAGCAAATGATTACCCCGTTCGCGCAATGAAGCGTCTGCCCATCGTGGCCGGTGCGCTGGCCCTGCTGATGCTGACGGGGTGTGCGCAAAAACCGGCTCCCGAGGCCGGTTTCAAGGACCAGAGTGCCTTGCCTTACGTCCAGGCCCACGGGCTTAAAGTCGATGTGCAGTTGCCGCCATCCTTTGTGGGGGCCAGCACCGTGATCGACTCCCAGGCGGCTTTGAAGGCTGCGTCGTCGAGTCATAATCTGGTGGCGAGTTCGGGCAATACTGCCGGGCTTGCCGGCCTGTTGGTCGCCAGCCTGATCAACACCCAAATGGGCAGCGGCAGCTTGCAGCACGATGCGGAAAAAACCGCGCTCAAGGAGGCGCGACCGATGGCCGACTTACTTGCAGGCGTTCCGTTGCAGGAGCGTCTGCAAAAGCGCTATCAACAGGCTTCGCAAGTGGCCGGGTTCAAGCAGGGAGAAGGGCAGGTCACCGCGCGCCTGGTGATTGAGCCCAAACTGATGCTTACTCCCGATCGCGGAAGTTTCGTGCTGATCAATCAGGTGCAAGTCCAGGACATTGCCGGTTCGGCGCTGTATCGCATGCGGATCGAAGTGGTCAGCCAGCCGATTCGGCGCTGCGGCAAGCAGTGCATCGACGACGGCAGCCTCGATCTGGCGAAGGTCACGGCGGTGCTCGACGAGTGTATCGACGAATCGATGCGCGTTTTGTCCACCGACCTGATGCAGCCGGCACCGCCAGCGGCAGCCCAGGAAACCTTGCGATATGTGCTTGATGGCCAGCGAGTGGTCGAGCGTGGTTATCAACTGGCCAACAACGGTAACTATTGGCGTTATCGCAACCTCTACGGGGCGGTGAAGTCAGTGCCGGTGCCGTTTGAAGATGCGTTGACACAAGCGCAGTTGCAGAAGGTTTACGGTCAGTAATGCCCAATGCGCTTTTCTGTAGGAGCCAGGCTTGCCGGCGAAGGCGCTCTCAAGGACGCCTTCGCCGGCAAGCCTGGCTCCTACAGGGAATTGTGGTCAGGATTGAAAGCGCACCCACACCGTCACCAGCACCGTTGCCGCCATCAACCACGCCACCGCCGCCACCGCCAATGAAGCCTCCAGCCGCATCCGGTCGACCATCACATACAAGGTCGCCAGGTAGACGAAGTACGGAATGATCGACCACATGCCAAACACGATGGTGGTTTTCAGATCATCCAGCGAACGCCCCTTGCCGACGATGTAATGAGCGATCAGCGCAAAGGTCGGAAACAGCGGCACCAGGCCGGCGATGTAATAGTTTTTGGTCTTGGCCAACATGGCGAGGATCACTACCACCGCCGCGCCCAGGGTTGCTTTGAATATCAGGTCCATCAGTGGCTCAACCCGTATTTCTTCACTTTGTCGAACAGCGTGGTCTTGGCCATCCCCAGTTCCTGGCTGGCCTGGGTCAGGTTGCCGCCGCTGCGCTGCAAGGCGTCGCTGAGCAGGTTGCGTTCGAAGGCTTCCACCGCTTCGGCGAAGGCCAGGCCCTGGTTGCTGCCGCTGGCGCCGGTTTTTTTGAAGGCCGGCAGGCCCAATGCGAAACGCTCGGCGACGTTGCGCAATTCGCGCACGTTGCCTGGCCAGTCGTGGCTCATCAGGTTCGACAGGGTCTGGTTGTCCAGTTCCGGCACCGCGCGGTCGAAGCGCAAAGATGACTGCTGCAGGAAGTGTTCGAACAATTGCAGGATGTCTTCGCGGCGTTCGCGCAGCGGCGGCAGTTCCAGGGTTACCACGTTCAGGCGGTAATACAGGTCGCTGCGAAACTCGCCGGCCTTGCTCGATTGATCCAGATCGGACTTGGTCGCGGCGATCACCCGGCAATCCACCGCCACGCTCTGGTTCGAGCCGAGGCGTTCAAGAGTGCGTTCCTGCAACACCCGCAGCAGTTTGATCTGCAACGGCAGCGGCATGCTTTCCACTTCATCGAGGAACAGCGTGCCGCCGTCGGCGTGCTCGATCTTGCCGATCCGACGCTTGCCGGCACCGGTGAAGGCGTTGGCCTCGTGACCGAAAATTTCACTTTCGAACAGGTTCTCCGGCAGGCCACCGCAGTTCAGCGCGACGAACTGTTTGGTGTGCCGACGGCTGAAGTCGTGCAGGCAGCGTGCAACCAATTCTTTACCGGTACCGGTCTCGCCTTCGATCAGCACGTTGGCCGAGGTATCGGCGACGTTGGCGATCAGTTCTCGCAGGTTCTGCATGGCCGGCGAGCGCCCGATGATCCGGCCTTCGAGGGAGTCGCGCTCGAACAGCTGTCGACGTAACGACGACACTTCTCGCGCCAGGCTGCGTTGCTCCAGCGCACGGCGGGCGACGTCCACCAGACGTTCCGGGGAGAAGGGTTTCTCCATGAAGTCGTAGGCGCCTTTCTGCATCGCGCCAACGGCCATGGAGATGTCGCCATGGCCGGTAATCAGCACCACCGGCAGGCTGCGATCGCGGGCCTTGAGCCGGGTCAGCAGTTCCAGGCCATCGATGCCCGGCAGGCGGATGTCGCTGATGACGATGCCGGCGAAGTTATCGCCGACCCGTTCCAGCGCTTCTTCGGCGCTGCCGACGCCCACGCAGGGAATGTCTTCCAGGGTCAGCGCCTGTTGGCAGCCGAGCAGGACATGGGGGTCGTCTTCGACGATCAGCACACTAAGGTCGTTGTTCATATTGGCTCGGCGGGAGTGGGGCTTACCAACGGTAAACTGAGAACGAAGGTGGTACCACCACTGGCCGGGTGTTCGACACCCAGATGCCCGCCAGTGGCGGCGGCCAGGCTGGCGGAAAGCGTCAGGCCGAGGCCCAGGCCTTGTTCGCCCGGTTTGGTGGTGAAGAACGGTTCGAACAGATGCTTGCGCGCTTCGGCATCGATGCCGTGGCCGTTGTCGCGTACCCGCAGACGATACTTGCCATCGAACTCCTCGCCTTCGAGCCACAACGCCGGCAGGGGCTGCGACTGCATGGCGTCGAGCGCGTTGCCGATCAGGTTGACCAGAATCTGCTCCAGACGGGTCTGGTCGATCTGCACCTGTACGTCTTCAAGGTCGCGGTGCAATTGCAGGTGCGCGCTTTCCATCCGGCCGCCCAGCAATTGCAGGGCGGCGTCTACAGCCTTGCCAAAACTGGCCTGGCCCTTGTCATCACCGCGCCGGGCGAAGGAGCGCAGGCTGGCGGTGATCCGGCCCATGCGGTCGATCAGTTCATTGATGGTCTTGAGGTTGGTGCTGGCCACATCCAGCTGACCGCGTTCCAGAAAGCGCACGGTATTGCCGGACAAGGTCCGCAAGGCGGCCAGCGGCTGGTTCAATTCGTGGGCGATGCTGGTGGACATCTGGCCGATGGCCGCCAGTTTGCCGGCCTGGACCAGTTCATCCTGGGCGCGGCGCAACGTCTCTTCCGCCTGCCGGCGTTCACGGATCTGACCCTTGAGTCGTTCGTTGCTGGCACGCAGGTCGGTGGTGCGTTCGGTAATCCGACGCTCCAGTTGATTGTTGGCTTCCTGCAAGGCTTCCCGCGCCGCGAGGCGGGTGGCGATCACCTTGCGCCGCTCATTCCAGGCGATCAGCAGAAACGCCACCAGGGCAAACGCCACCGCCACCAGAATCCCCTGATTGATCGCTTCACGCCGCAGATCCTGCAGGGGAGTGAGCAGGGTGAAATTCCATGGGGTGTCGCTCAGCGGCCGGGTTTGCGAGAGGTAGCTGATGTTCTCTTCATCGGACATCAATTCGCTGTTGGCGGGGAAGGTCAGTTTTTCCTCGCCTTCGGCGAGCTTCTCCCGCGCCAGCGGTTGCAGTTCATTCAGCGGAAACCAGTAGTACTGCAGGCTACGGGCCAGTTTTTCCTTGGTTTCTTCGCTCAATGGCACAACCGATTTAAGCCGCCGCGCCGGATCGCTGGAGAGAATGATGATGCCGTTCTCGTCGCTGACGAAGGCTTCCAGACGCGCACGCTGCCAGCGTTCTTCCATGGCTTCGAGGCGGACCTTGACCACGGCGACGCCGATGATCTTGCCGTGCTCTTCAAGCCCGTGCGCCAGGTAATAGCCGGGTTCGCCACTGGTGCTGCCAATGCCGTAGAAACGCCCCGGCTGACCGCGCACGGCATTCTGGAAATAGGCGCGGAAGGACAGGTCTTCACCCAGATAACTGTCGACATCGCGCCAGTTGCTGGTGGCCAGTACGCGACCGGTGGTGTCCATCACATAAATGGCCCGACTGCGGCTGCGCCGGTTCAGGCCTTCAAGGTATTCGTTGACCGTCTGCCGGAGTTCCGGAGACGGGTCGGCCAACAGCTTTGAAACACTGGATTCGAGTTCCAGCAGGCTGGGCAGGTAGGTGTACTTGCTGATCTCGCTCTCGACGGCGCGAGCGTGCAGTTCCAACTGACGCTGGCCATTCTCGCTAAGGCTGCGAATTCCGTAATGTTCACTGACCCAGAAGCCGATGTAACCCAATCCGATCATCAGGGCGATGACCAGTGGCGGCAGGAACAGATGGCGAATCAAACGGGGTTTCACGGCGAGTGATGGCGGCGCGGCGCGATAGAGAGTGGAGTCGCATTTCATCACAGATGCCTTGGGTCAACCACAACACAAATATCCATATACCCACAGGCCCCCTGTGGGAGCGGTGTGTGGTGGGGGCAAACCCGATCGGATCCCGTAGGAGCCAGGCTTGCCGGCGAAGGCGTTCTTAAGTGCGCTTTCGCCGGCAAGCCTGGCTCCTACGAAAAGCGGTTCACTCCCACACAAGTCCGCCCCCACATTGGTTGGGGAGCGGCGTCCGATGTTTAGTGCTGCAGAATCTTCTCGAGGAAATGCTGCGCGCGGTCGGAGCGGGCGGTGATGTCGCCGAAGAACTCTTCTTTCTTGCAGTCTTCGATGATCTTGCCCTGGTCCATGAAGATCACCCGGTCGGCCACTTTGCGCGCAAAGCCCATTTCATGGGTCACGCACATCATGGTCATGCCTTCGTGGGCCAGTTGCACCATCACGTCGAGTACTTCGTTGACCATTTCCGGGTCCAGCGCCGAGGTCGGTTCGTCGAACAGCATGACGATCGGGTCCATCGCCAGCGCACGGGCAATCGCCACACGCTGTTGCTGACCACCGGAGAGTTGGCCCGGGTGCTTTTTGGCATGGGCGGAGAGGCCTACGCGTTCGAGCAGTTGCAGGGCTTTCTTGGAAGCCTCTTCCTTGCTGCGACCCAACACCTTGACCTGTGCGATGGTCAGGTTGTCCATGATGCTCAGGTGCGGGAACAGTTCGAAATGCTGGAACACCATGCCCACGCGCGAACGCAGTTTCGGCAGGTTGGTCTTCGGGTCGGCGATGGATGTGCCATCGACTATCACGTCGCCTTTCTGGAACGGTTCCAGGGCGTTGACGCATTTGATCAGGGTGGATTTGCCGGAACCGGACGGCCCGCACACCACAATCACTTCGCCTTTTTTGACCTCGGTGCTGCAGTCAGTCAGTACCTGGAAGTCGCCATACCACTTGTTGACATTCTTGATAGAGATCATACGGCAAACCTTTTTTGCAGACGCTTGACCAGCAGCGAGGCGGCAAAGCTGATTGTGAAGTACGTGAGACCTGCGAAGATCAGGAACTCATTGGAGCGACCGATGATGTCGCCACTGGCACGGGAGGCATTGAGGAAATCCACCAGGCCCACCGCATACACCAGCGAGGTGTCCTGGAACAGGATGATGCTCTGTTGCAGCAACAACGGGGTCATCTTGCGAAACGCTTGCGGCAGGATGATCAGTCGCATCATCTGGCCGTATTCCATGCCCAACGCCTGGGCAGCGCCCATCTGACCCTTGGGGATCGACTGCACGCCAGCCCGGACGATTTCGCAGAAATACGCGGCTTCGAACATCATGAAGGCCACGATGCACGAGGCGAACGCGCCGATCGGGGTGTCTTCGCCGGTAATCCAGCGTAATACAAACGGCACCGCCAGGTAGAACCAGGTGATGACCAGCAGCAACGGGATCGAGCGGAAGTAGTTAACGTAGGCGCCGGCGATGTTCGACAGCAGTTTGTTGTGGGACAAGCGCATCAGCGCCAGGAGCGTGCCGAGGATGATCCCGCCGATCACGCCCAGGGCCATCAGCTTGAGGGTCATGATCATGCCGTTCCACAAACCCGGCAGGGACGGAATGATGCCCGAGAAGTCGAATTCCATCATTTACCCCCTACGGAAATCAGGCCCGGTACGGCGACTTTCTTCTCGACCGAACGCATCAGCAGCATCAGGCTCATGTTCAGCGTGAAGTAGATCAGCGTGGCCAGGGTGAAGGCTTCGAACAGGTTGGCGGAGAACTCGGCGGTCTGTTTGGTCTGCGCGAGCAGCTCCATCAGGCCAATCAGCGACGCGACGGAGGAGTTCTTGAATACGTTCAAAAATTCCGAGGTAAGCGGCGGAATGATGATGCGGTAAGCCTGGGGCAGCAGCACGTTCCAGTAGATCTGCGGCAGCTTGAAACCCATGGCGCGAGCGGCGGCTTCCTGGCCGCGGGGCAGCGCCTGGATACCGGTGCGCACTTGTTCGCAAACCCGAGCGGTGGTGAACAGGCCCAGGCACACGACGACGCTGAGGAACGCCGAAGTGGTGGGGTTGAGATCCTGCTTGTACCACTCCTGGATGTCCGCAGGCAGCAGATCGGGCACCAGGAAGTACCAGATGAACAGCTGAACCAGCAGCGGCACGTTACGGAAGAGTTCGACGTAGCAGGTCGCGATGCCCGATACGATGCGATTCGGTACCGTGCGCATGACGCCCAGAATCGAGCCCAGCAGCAGCGCGATGATCCAGGCTGCGACGGCAATGGCGATGGTCCAGCCCAAACCGGAGAGGTACCAGTCGAAATAAATCTCGCTGCCCACGCCGGTGGACTTGAAGAACACGCCCCAGTCCCAGTTGTAATTCATTAGGGTCTCCCCTCGGATTCGTTCGATGTACAAATGCCCGCCTGGGGAAGCTCCGTTCCCGCCCAACCGTGACGGTCGGGCACACACGAGCGGCTCGACAGCCACCGGTTCGAGTGTTTCCAGAAAATGCCAGCAGGGAGTGACAACCCCTGAAAGGGCAAAGGCTCTCTCAGGGGATAAGGTTAGTCAGAAATCAGGATTTCTTTTCGTCAGCCGCTTTGTCGGTCGGATTGGCGATCAGGGCCTTGAGCTCTTCGCTCATCGGGAACATCAGGTTCAGGCCTTTTGGCGGAATTGGCTGCATGAACCATTTTTCGTAGATCTTGTTGATCTCGCCGGACTTGTAGGTCGCGATGATGGCGTCGTCGACAGCTTTCTTGAACGGCGCGTCGCCTTTGCGAACCATGCAACCGTAAATCTCATTGGACTGCGCAGTCCCGGTCACGGCCCAGTCGGTCGGCTTCTTGGCCTTGGCCATTTCACCGGCCAGCAAGGCGTCGTCCATCATGAAAGCCACGGCACGGCCGGTTTCCAGCATCTGGAAGGACTCGCCATGGTCTTTGGCGGAGATCACGTTCATGCCCATCTGCTTGTCGGCGTTCATCGACTTGAGGATGCGCTCGGACGTGGTGCCGGCGGTGGTCACGACGTTCTTGCCTTTGAGGTCGGCGAAGTCTTTGTATGGGGAATCTTTCTTGGCCAGCAGCTTGGTGCCGATTTCGAAGATGCCGACGGAGAAGTCAACTTGCTGCTGACGTTCGACGTTGTTGGTGGTGGAGCCGCACTCGACGTCCACGGTGCCGTTTTGCACCAGCGGGATACGGGTTTGCGAGGTCACCAGGTTGTATTTGACCTGGAGGTTGGGCATGTCCAGGTCTTTCTTGATGGCTTCGACGATTTTCAGCTGGATATCGTGGGAGTAGCCAACCGGTTTGCCGGAAGCGTCCGCGATGTAGGAAAACGGAATGGAAGCGTCACGATGCCCGAGGGTGATGGTGCCGGACTCTTTGATCTTCTTCAGTGTGCCGGTGAGTTCGGCGGCGAAAACTGGAGTGCTAATCAGAGCGGCAGCAATGGCTGCGCCCAGGAGATGGGGAACGATGCGCATCAAATTTTCCTCGACATTGTTTTTATATGGAGCCAGTTCATCGGCCCTTTTTGGTGCTTCGAATGCTTGCCGGCTCCTGAAGGGGTGGCGCAACGAACATTCGTCCAAGAGTGTAGAGCATGACTCGTGCCAGGCCAGGCGATATAGATCAAGCTATTGATTTATAAGGCTATTAAATATTTATGGCGCTGAATTTTCTATTGGGCGATCCGGTTTACCGAATCGACTGGCAAGTCGCGTTCGGAAAACCGAATGAATCCCCCTCAACCTGTAGGAGCGAGGCTTGCCCGCGAAGAACGATAACGCGGTGCTCCAGGCAGACCGCGGTGATCCATTCGCGGGCAAGCCTCGCTCCTACAGTCTTGCGGGTTATGAAAAAGCCCCTGAATCATGAGATTCAGGGGCTTCGTTTCACCGGATTCCCGATCAGGCCGCTTCGATCTTGCTGCGGTTCTGTTCGAGCTTGTTCAGGTAATCTTCGAGCTTCTGCTGTTCCGCCGGGGTAGTGAACAGCCCAAGCTTTGTGCGGCGCCACAGAATGTCGTGGGCGGTGGTCGCCCATTCTTCGCTGCACAGGTAATCAACTTCGCGAGTGTAGAGACCGCCGCCGATGTGTTCGCCCAGATCATTAAGGCTTTCCACACCTTCGAGCATGCGCCAGGTGCGGCTGCCGTAAGTGGTGGCCCAACGTCGGGCGATCTCGGTGGGCACCCAGTCGAATTTGTCGCGGATCCGCGAGCTCAAGGCCTGCGGGGTGGTCATGTCTTCGCCGCCGGGCAGGGTGGCGCTGGCCGTCCAGCTCGGCTTGATGTGCGCGAAGTAAGGGGCCAGTTGCGCCAGCGCCGACTCGGCCAGTTTGCGGTAAGTCGTCAGTTTGCCGCCGAACACCGACAGCAACGGCGCTTCTTCGCCACTGCCCGACAATGCCAGGGTGTAGTCGCGAGTAACGGCCGACGGGTTGTCGGATTCGTCGTTGCACAGCGGACGAACACCGGAATAGCTGTGCAGGATGTCGCCGCGGCTGACTTGCTTCTTGAAGTGGGCGTTGACCACTTTGAGCAGGTAATCGGTTTCGCCTTCAGTGATCGCGACTTTCGCCGGGTCACCGGTGTACTCACGGTCGGTGGTGCCGATCAGGGTGAAGTGATTCAGGTACGGAATGGTGAAGACGATGCGCTGATCTTCGTTTTGCAGAATGTGCGCGTGTTCGCCTTCATATAGCTTCGGCACGATCAGGTGGCTGCCCTGGATCAGACGGATGCCATACGGCGATTCCATCTTCAGGTCATCACGGATGAACTTGGCGACCCACGGGCCGGCTGCATTGACCAGCGCTTTGGCGCGGATCGAAAACAGGCTGCCATCGGCACGCTCCAGGTTCAGATGCCACAGGCCCTTGGTGCGACGGGCACTGACGCAGCGGGTCTGGGTGTGAACGTGGGCGCCTTTCTCGCGGGCGGCCATGGCGTTCAGTACGACCAGGCGTGCGTCATCGACCCAGCAATCGGAATATTCGAAGCCTTTGGTGATTTCGCTTTTCAGTGCACTGTCCGGGCCGAACTTCAGGCTTTTCGAACCTTCGAGTTTTTCCCGTTTGCCCAGATTGTCATAAAGGAACAGGCCGGCGCGGATCATCCAGGCCGGACGCAGGTGCGGGCGGTGCGGCAGCACGAAACGCATCTGCTTGACGATGTGCGGCGCCTTGGCCAGCAGCACTTCGCGCTCGGCGAGGGCTTCGCGCACCAGGCGAAATTCGTAATGTTCGAGATAGCGCAGGCCGCCGTGGATCAGCTTGCTGCTGGCGGACGAAGTGTGGCTGGCCAGGTCATCCTTTTCGCAAAGGAATACCGCAAGACCGCGACCGGCGGCATCCGCTGCGATCCCCACGCCATTGATCCCACCACCGATGACGGCGATATCGTAAACCTCGGCGAGAGGGGGCGTAGGCAAGGTAGAAGTGGGCATCGGCTGGCCTCGGGCTTTGATTTTCTATATTGGAATTCGAACATTAATGTTCATTTACGAAAATACTAGCCCATAAAGACGCGCACAGCCAGTCAACTTCGATTGAAAATACTGATCGAAAGGCGGTTAAAGGAAAATTTACGAACATTTAGACGTGCGGCGGAGCGCTAGAGGTGTGTGGCGAATGCGGCCGTCATCGCGGGCAAGCCCGCTCCCACAAGGTTTACGCAATCCTTGTAGGAGCCAGGCTTGCCGGCGAAGTCGTACTCAAGGGTGCCTTCGCCGGCAAGCCTGGCTCCTACAGGTTGTTTAACCACCTTCGGGGTTAAACAACCTCCAACCGAATCTTGTGCTGGCTTAGCAACTGCGCCAAGGCTGGCGAGGGCTGCTGATCGGTGACCAGGCAATCGATCAGGCTGATCGGCCCCAGGCGAATCATGGCATTGCGCCCGAATTTGCTGGAGTCGGCGGCCAAAATCACCTGCCGGGCATTGGCAATGATCGCCTGGGATACCCGCACTTCCTGATAATCGAAGTCCAGCAAACTGCCGTCTTCATCGATGCCGCTGATGCCGACCAGGGCGAAGTCGACCTTGAACTGGTTAATGAAGTCGACACTCGCCTGACCGACCACGCCACCGTCACGCCGCACGTTGCCACCGGTCAGCAGCACGTCGAAATCGTCCTTGGCGCTGAGCATCGAGGCCACATGCAGGTTGTTGGTGATGATCTTCAGGTGGTTGTGGTTGAGCAGCGCCCGAGCGATGGATTCGGTGGTGGTGCCGATGTTGATGAACAGCGAGGCGTGATCGGGAATCTGAGCGGCAATGGCTTCGCCGATACGCTGTTTTTCATCGCGCATCTGATCGGCGCGCATGGCGTAGGCAGTGTTTTCGACGCTGGAGTCGTAGGCTGCGCCGCCGTGGTAGCGGCGCAACAGATTGACTTCCGCCAGTTGATTGATATCGCGGCGGATGGTTTGCGGTGTAACGACGAACAGCTGGGCCATTTCCTCGATGCTGACATAGCCGCGTTCGCGGACCAGTTCGAGGATTTGCTGCTGACGGGGAGGCAGATTCATGGGGCTTCCTTTGGGCTGCCGTGCAAAATTTGCCCATGATGCCGCAGGAATCTGCTCCCTACCAGTTAGAACCCGACCTTGGCTTATTCAGCACCCTCATGCGGTTCCCAATCACGAGTGCGGCTGACCGCTTTTTTCCAGCCGGCGTAGAGTTTTTCCTTCGCGGTTTCGTCCAGTGTCGGTTCGAACTCGCGCTCGATCACTGCCTTGCCGCGCAACTCGTCCAGGCTGCCCCAGAAGCCGCACGCCAGACCCGCCAGGTAAGCCGCGCCCAACGCGGTGGTTTCGCGCATTTTCGGACGCTCGACCTGCGTCCCGAGAATGTCGGCCTGGAATTGCATCAGGAAGTTGTTCGCGACTGCGCCGCCGTCCACGCGCAGGGACTTGAGGCGTTCGCCGGAATCCTGCTGCATGGCGTCCAGGACGTCGCGGGTCTGGTAGGCAATCGACTCCAGCGCGGCACGAATGATGTGATCCACGCGTACGCCGCGCGTCAGGCCGAACAATGCGCCACGGGCATACGGGTCCCAGTAGGGAGCGCCCAGACCGGTGAAGGCTGGCACCAGGTACACACCGTTGCTGTCCTTGACCTTGTTGGCAAAGTATTCGGTGTCGTGGGCGTCGTTGATGATTTTCAACTCGTCACGCAACCACTGCACGGTGGAGCCACCGTTGAATACCGCGCCTTCCAGGGCGTAGGCCACTTCGCCACGCGGGCCGCAAGCGATGGTGGTGAGCATGCCGTGTTTGGATTTCACCGCTTTGTCGCCGGTGTTCATCAGCAGGAAGCAACCGGTGCCATAGGTGTTTTTCGCCTGGCCTGGCTCGACGCACATTTGGCCGAAGAGGGCCGCCTGCTGGTCGCCGGCGATACCGCCAATGGCGATGCCACTTTTGGTGTGGCCGTAGATTTCGGACGAGGATTTAACTTCCGGCAGCATCTCGCGCGGGATGTCGAGGACTTCCAGCATCTTCGCGTCCCACTCCAGCGTGTGGATGTTGAAGAGCATGGTGCGCGAGGCGTTGGTGTAGTCGGTGACGTGTACTTTACCGCCGGTAAATTTCCAGATCAGCCAGCTGTCTACGGTGCCGAACAGCAGTTCACCCTTGCGCGCACGTTCACGGCTGCCTTCGACGTTGTCGAGGATCCACTTGAGCTTGGTGCCAGAGAAGTACGGATCGGTGACCAGGCCAGTGGTGTCGCTGATGTATTGCTCGTGACCATCGCGCTTGAGCTGTTGGCAGATTTCGGTGCTGCGCCGGCACTGCCAGACGATCGCGTTGTAGATCGGGCGGCCGGTGGTCTTGTCCCAGACCACGGTGGTTTCGCGCTGGTTGGTGATGCCGATGGCTGCGACCTGATCGTGATGCAGGCCGGCTTGAGCCAGGGCCTCGACCATCACGGCGCTTTGGGTGGCGAAGATTTCCATCGGGTCATGTTCGACCCAACCGGCTTGCGGGTAATGCTGCGCGAATTCGCGCTGGGCGGTGCAGACCACGTTCGCGTCACGGTCGAAAATGATCGCGCGGGAGCTGGTCGTACCCTGATCGAGGGCAATGATGTAGTTCTTATTCTGTATGTCGGTCATGTCGATTGCCTTGGACGAAAATTAGGAAGTGAGGTCAGGCGCGGCACCCCATGGGCAGGATCACGCGCCAACGGTTTCAAGACGTTCTTGGTTTGCCGTCAATGGCCGGTACTGCATCCTTTGTAGCAGGTATGGCGCTGGGCAGATGACGGGCAATCAGCCCGCGATAAGCTGCAGCACCGAGGCAGGCACCGACAATCGGTGCAAAAATCGGGATCAGGAAGTACGGGATATCGCGCCCGCCAGTGAAGGAAATTTCACCCCAGCCGGCGAAGAAAGTCATCAGTTTAGGACCGAAGTCTCGGGCCGGGTTCATCGCGAAACCGGTCAACGGGCCCATCGAGCTACCAATCACGGCAATCAGCAGGCCGATCAGCAACGGCGCCAGTGGCCCTTTGGGCAGACCGTTGTTGTCATCGGTCAACGACATGATCACGCCCATCAATATGGCGGTGATGATCACTTCAACCAAAAAGGCCTGGGCAGTGGTCAGGGCAGGGTTCGGGAAAGTGGAGAACACCGACGCCAATTCAAGGCTGGCCTGGGTGCCACGAACCATTTGGTGAGTTTGTTCGAAATCGAAGAAAAGGTTGCTGTACAGCGTGTAAACCAACAAGGCCCCGCAAAAGGCGCCGGCCACCTGAGAGAAGATATAGAAAGGCAGTTTGCGCTTTTCGAAGTCAGCGAAAATGCTCAGCGCGATACTCACGGCAGGATTGAGGTGCGCGCCGGAAACGCCGGCGGTGAGGTAGATCGCCATGCTGACGCCCACCCCCCAGATGATGCTGATTTCCCACAGTCCGAAGCTGGCACCCGCCACCTTGAGCGCGGCAACGCAGCCGGTACCGAAAAAGATGAGCAGTGCAGTACCCAGAAACTCGGCCATGCATTGGCTCGAGAGCGACGGTTGTTGTAAAGCAGTTGTCATTGAAAACCTCTTTTTTGTTGTTGTCTGGCGCTTTTTGATCAAAGTCAAAGCGCGATTTTCACCGAGGCAGGATCCCCATCCTGTGTTCGGCTTACTGCTGGGTGCTGCGGTGAGACATTCGTACAGTATTCAGATTCGAAAAAATATAGACAAGAAACGCTGCTGTCAAAGGTCGAAAGTGAACTGTCGGTCACATTTCAACTATTAGTCACGTGAATGACCGCATCGTTCATCAGGCAGGCCGACCGTGGACGAACGGCACAGTAGCCCGGCAAAGCTTTTGAAATAGCGTTGTAATAGAGCCTTTTATCGATCAATGACCTAGAATCCTGCGCAGTATTTTTTCTTCTGCCGCCAAGCTTGGAGCTGCCATGACCCCCGCATTGGATTTGTTGAAAAAAGTTCGTGCCGAACATCGCGTGCACAGTTACGAACATGATCCGAAGGCAGCGTCCTATGGTCTGGAGGCCGCGGAAAAACTGGGGTTGGACCCGGCGCAGGTGTTCAAGACATTGCTGGCGGCCAGCGAAAAGGGGGAATTGTTGGTGGCAGTGGTGCCGGTCGTCGGAAGTCTGGATTTGAAGGCGCTGGCGCAGGCCGCTGGCGTAAAGAAAGTCGAAATGGCCGATCCCGCAGCTGCACAGCGCTCGACAGGTTATCTGTTAGGCGGCATCAGTCCACTCGGGCAGAAGAAGCGTCTGCGTACCTTTATTGATCGTTCGGCTCAGCCTTTTTCCAGCATCTTCGTCAGCGCCGGACGGCGTGGACTGGAAGTGGAACTGGCGCCCGCTGTGTTGGCCGAACACACCCAGGCGAAGTTCGCCGATATCGGTCGCCCCTGAACAGAAGGCCTCGGGCGTTCAGCCTGTATGGTGGAAATTGATTCGTTCTGTCACTGGTGAAGGGCTCTTCGTGGCTTCATGCTCGTCGACCTGAAAAAGGGAGAAATGGCATGCAGCTAGAGTTTCATCAGGTGGACGCGTTCAGTGATCGGCCGTTCAGTGGCAACCCGGCGATGGTGTACCGGCTCGATACCTGGCTCGACGATGAGTTAATGCAAAAAATCGCCGCCGAACACAACCTCGCCGAAACCGCGTTTCTGGTGCGTGAGGGTCCTGTCTGGCACATTCGCTGGTTTACCCCCACCACCGAAGTCCCGTTATGCGGCCATGCGACCCTGGCCAGCGCCTATGTTCTGTTTGAAATCTATAAGGAACCGGTCGAGCGACTGGACTTCATCTGCAAGTCCGGCCCGCTGAGTGTCAGTCGTGAGGGCGAGCGCTTGTGGCTGGATTTCCCGGCCATCGTGCCGACAGAAGTGGGCGTGACCCTGGATATCGAGCGCGCCTTGGGTGTGAAAACAGTCGAAGTGCTGGGTTCGAAAGAATTGTTCGTGGTGCTGGAGTCCGAGCGAGCGGTGCTCGATTGTCAGCCGGACATGGTTGCGCTGGCAAAGCTGCCGTGGCTGGGCGCCATTGTGACGGCCAAGGGCAACAAGCATGATTTTGTGTCGCGATACTTTGCCCCGGCAATCGGCATCAACGAAGACCCAGTGACCGGGTCGACCCATTGCAGCCTGATTCCGTATTGGTCGGAACGCTTGAGCAAGTCGAGTCTGACGGCTTATCAGTGTTCGGCGCGAGGCGGGGAGTTGTTCTGCCAGATGGAAGGGGATCGGGTCAGTATTGGCGGGAATGCAACGCTGGTTGCGAGCGGCAAATTAATGCTCGGATGATTTTTTTTTGTAGGAGCGAGGCTTGCCAGCGAAGGTGTCGTGTCAGTCGACATCATCATTGACTGGCACGACGCCTTCGCGGGCAAGCCTCGCTCCTACAGATTCTGGTGTCAGCTGGCGGTGCTGTACCGCCGAACACCGGATTCGATCACCGGTATCTGCGCCGCCGTGCTGCCGTTCGCCTGGAACAGCACCAAGTGTTCAGCCGCCACCCGAATGCCTACTTCAGCACCGACCAGATGATCAGCATGACTCGGGAAAATCGACTCCAGCTGCGCGCCCGTAGACAACTGCAAGCGGTACAGAGTCGATGCCCCCTGGAAGCTCTTGCCAATAATCTGTGCCCTTAGTGGGCTGTCCGGCGCATAGACGATATCGTCCGGACGCAACAACACATCCACAGCACAACCGATCGGCCAGGTGTAGGCACGGTTGCCGCGCAATTCACCCAACTCGGTCTGCACCGACTCCGGGCTGCTCAACTGGCCGCGAATGAAGTAACCCTGGCCAATGAAACTGGCCACGAATGGCGTCAGGGGTTCGTGATAGAGGTTGTAGGGCGTGTCCCACTGCTCCAGGCGACCTTCCTTGAAAACGCCCACGTGGTCACTGACCGCGAAGGCTTCTTCCTGATCGTGGGTCACCAGGATTGCACTGGTGCCGCGCGCCTTGAGAATGGCGCGTACTTCATGACTGAGCTTGCGTCGCAATTCGCCGTCGAGGTTAGAGAACGGTTCGTCGAGCAACAGCAGTTGCGGTTCCGGCGCCAGGGCGCGGGCCAACGCCACACGTTGCTGCTGGCCACCGGACAGCTCATGGGGGAAGCGCTTGCCGAGGTTTTTCAGGTTGACCAGTTCGAGCAGCTCTTCGGTGATGCGATCCTTTTGCGGATGCTTGCGGATCCCGAAAGCGATGTTCTCGGCCACGCTCAAATGCGGAAACAGTGCGTAATCCTGAAACACCATGCCGATCCGGCGCTTCTCCGGGGCAAGGGTGAAACCGGCGCTGGAGATGGTCTCGCCCGCCAACTGGATTTCACCTTCGTGCACCGGTTCAAAGCCGGCAATCGCCCGCAGGGTGGTGGTTTTGCCGCAGCCCGAAGACCCCAGCAGGCAACCGATATCCCCAGCATTCAAATGCAGGTTGAGGTTCTGCACAACCCGCTGGTTTTGATAACCGCAGGCCAGGTTGCGCAGGTTCAGCAGTAATGGCTGGCTCATGCGTGGTGGTACGAAGGCGGGACGAGGAATTCGAGCAAGGCCTTTTGTGCATGAAGACGGTTTTCGGCTTGATCCCAGGCCACCGAACGCGAGTCGTCGAGCAGGTCGAGGCTGATTTCCTCACCACGGTGGGCCGGCAGGCAATGCATGAACAGCACGTCCGGCGCGGCCAGGTCGAGCAGGGCACGGTTGACCTGGAACGGTGCGAACAACTTCAGGCGCTTGGCGGTTTCCTCTTCCTGGCCCATGGAGGTCCAGACGTCGGTGCTCACCAGGTGCGCGCCGCGCACGGCTTCCTGCGGGTCGCGGACGATGGTCACCCGATCGCCGGCTTTAGCCACGAACTCAGGGTTGGGTTCGTAACCTTCCGGGCAGGCGATGCGCAACTGGAAGTCGAACTGGATCGCCGCTTCTATATAGCTGTTGCACATGTTGTTGCCATCGCCGATCCAGGCCACGGTCTTGCCTTGAATCGAACCACGGTGTTCGAGGAAGGTTTGCATGTCGGCCAGCAATTGGCAGGGGTGCAGGTCATCGGACAGGCCATTGATCACCGGCACGCGGGAATTGGCGGCGAATTCGGTCAGGGTGCTGTGGGCAAAGGTACGGATCATCACCGCATCGAGCATGCTCGACATGACGATGGCGCAGTCGCCGATCGGCTCGCCGCGACCCAATTGGGTGTCGCGTGGCGACAGGAATATCGCCTGGCCGCCGAGCTGGATCATGCCGGCTTCGAACGAGATGCGGGTGCGGGTCGAGGACTTCTCGAAAATCATCCCCAGGACGCGGTTTTTCAAAGGCTCGAACAGTACGCCGCGGTTACGCAGGTCCTTGAGCTCAACGCCTCGACGGATCACGCTGACCAGCTCTTCGGGCGTGCAATCCATCAGGGAGAGAAAGTGCCTTGCGCTCATCATTGACTACCTTTTTGCAACAGACCGCAGATACTCAAAGCCTTGTTTAACTGAAAAACGGGCGAGACCTGCGGCGTAAGCCGCACGGGGCGACGAAATAGGGGAAGGCGCGATATTGACATTAAATGTCGCGTTTTTCCAATGGGCTACGGTGTTTAGAGGATTTCAGAGGGGCTACGGGTGACCGCAGTAGCGCTTTTGAAGCCTGTTTCCTGACAGCAGCCAACCATTTGTACACCGGGCTCGCCGGGCTTGGCAATCAAACAGGGCGCGGGCGACACGCTGACGGTCGGTTTTTGACCTGTCATTCGGGCCTTTGGCGGGCATTGTGTCTTGTCCGAAACATTTGCTAAAGCAAAGTGCTGGGTTATAACTAGAGCACGAGCGACGCAGGAAGCCCTTGGAATGGAATCGAAAGAACAGCTGTTGATGGAGCTACTCGGCCTTACGGCCCGCTCCCTGACCCACCTCACTGCTTCCATGACCTCGATGTCTTTCGAGCTGTTGCGCAGTGAAGACGAAGTCACGAAGGTAGCTGGCCGGCGCATGATCGACCGCATGGCGACCGTCAGCGCCGGGCTCGACGAACATTGGCGACTGATCGGCGAGCTCACCGGCGTGCATGTTGCCCATGAGCAGATCGAAACCATCGAGGAGATCCAGTTGCAGGCGCCGCCGAGTCTGCCATCGAACTGATCCCTTGCTGCCATCGGCTGGCCTGATAGTCGCCGATTCACAAGACGAACGTCGCTGGCAAAGGGGCGGATCGCGCGCCATAGTTTTGTTCCCGCGGCCGCTATTGCCCGCCCAGAACAAAACAGAGACTGGCCATGACCAAGACTCTCCATCACCGTGCGTGCCACCTGTGTGAAGCCATCTGCGGCCTGACCATCGAAACCTCTGAGGTCGAAGGCAGCGGCGTACAGATCACCTCGATCAAGGGTGATCCGCAGGACACCTTCAGCCGTGGGCACATCTGCCCCAAAGCGGTTGCCCTGCAAGACATTCAAAATGATCCGGATCGCCTGCGTCAGCCGATGCTGCGAACAGGCAGCGAATGGCAGCCTATCGAGTGGGAAGACGCTTTCAGTCTTGTAGCCGAACGCCTGGCGGCGATTCAGGAGCGTCACGGGCAGAACGCGGTGGCGGTCTATCAGGGCAACCCCAGCGTGCATAACTACGGGTTGATGACCCACAGCAATTATTTCCTCGGCCTGCTGAAAACCCGCAACCGGTTTTCCGCGACATCGGTCGATCAGTTGCCCCATCACCTGACCAGTCATTTGATGTACGGCCACGGCTTGCTGCTGCCGATCCCGGACATCGATCACACCGATTTCATGCTGATCCTGGGCGGCAATCCACTGGCCTCCAACGGCGGCATCATGACCGTGCCGGATGTCGAGAAGCGCCTTAAGGCGATTCAGGCCCGGAGCGGCAAAGTGGTGGTGGTCGATCCGCGTCGCAGCGAGACGGCGGCGATGGCTGACCAGCATCTGTTCGTACGCCCCGGCGGCGATGCGGCGCTGTTGTTCGGGCTGCTCAATACCTTGTTCGCTGAAAGTCTGACCTGCGACAGTCATTTGCCGGTCGATGGCCTGGATGAGGTGCGTGAAGCGATCGCAGGGTTCACCGCCGAGGCCATGAGCCCGCTGTGCGCGGTGCCCGCCGAGCAGATCCGCCAACTGGCACGGGACTTCGCGGCAGCGCCGACAGCGGTCTGCTACGGGCGCATGGGGGTTTCGACCCAGGCTTTCGGTACCCTGTGCCATTGGCTGGTGCAGCTGATCAATCTGGTCACCGGCAACCTTGACCGCGTGGGCGGTGCGTTGTGCACCGAGCCTGCGGTGGATCTGGTGGCATCGACCTCGGGCGGGCATTTCAACCGCTGGCAGAGCCGCGTGTCCGGGCGTCCGGAATACGCCGGAGAACTGCCGGTATCGGCGTTGGCCGAAGAAATGCTCACCGAAGGGGAAGGGCAGGTCCGCGCGCTGATCACCGTGGCGGGTAATCCGGTGCTGTCCACGCCCAATGGCCGGCAACTGGAGCAGGCACTGGACGGATTGGAATTCATGGTCAGCATTGACCTGTACATCAATGAAACCACGCGTTATGCCGACCTGATCCTGCCGTCGACTTCGGCGCTGGAAAACGATCATTACGACACCACGTTCAACATGTTCGCGGTGCGCAACGTCACCCGCTTCAACCGGGCGATCCTGGCCAAGCCCGAAGGTGCGCTGCATGACTGGGAAATTTTCGTGGGGCTGGCCAAAGCCTTTGCGACCAGGACCGGCAAGGAACTGAAACCGACCATCGCGCCAGCGCAGATGATCGACCGAGGGCTGCGGATGGGCCTGTATGGCGACGCTTCGGAACACAAACTGTCGCTGGCGACCTTGTTCGATCATCCTCACGGTATCGACCTCGGGGCGCTCAAACCCAACCTGGCGCCACGCCTGAAAACGGCCAATCAGCGAGTCCAGGCAGCGCCTGTCGAGATTCTCGCCGACCTGGCGCGCTTCGCGGCGCTACAAGCACCGGCTGCCGATGAGCTGCTGATGATCGGCCGCCGCCATGTGCGCAGCAACAACTCATGGATGCACAACTATCACCGTCTGGTGAAGGGCAAACCGCGCCATCAACTGCTGATGAACCCGGATGACCTGGCCAGCCGCGGGCTCCACGATGGGCAACGAGTGCGCGTCAGTTCGCGGGTCGGGGTGATCGAGGTTGAAGTGGTCGCCAGCCTGGATATGATGAAAGGTGTGGTCAGCCTTCCTCACGGTTGGGGTCATGCGCGACCGGGTGTGCAGATGACGATTGCCAGCGGTCAACCCGGCTCCAGCGCCAATGACCTGACTGACGAATGTCAGCTCGATGAGTTGTCGGGTAATGCGGCGTTGAACGGCGTGCCGGTTACCGTGGCGGCAGCGTGAACATGACTGTCGGGGAGGCCGAGCATGGCGCTCGGGTTTCCGTTACAATGCGCCACCGTGCCGACCACTGAGTCGGAAAGTTCAGCCGAGGTGCTCCATGGATATCATCGAAACGATTAAAGAGCAGATTGCCAACAACACCATTCTGCTTTACATGAAAGGCTCGCCGAATGCCCCACAGTGTGGGTTCTCCGCGAAAGCCGCTCAGGCTGTAATGGCCTGTGGCGAAAAGTTTGCCTATGTGGACATCCTGCAGAACCCGGAAATCCGCGCCAACCTGCCAAAGTACGCCAACTGGCCAACCTTCCCGCAATTGTGGGTCGGTGGTGAACTGGTCGGCGGTAGCGACATCATGACTGAAATGGCTGCTGACGGTTCGTTGCAAGCGACGATCAAAGCCGCTGTTGAAGCTGCTGCGGCCAACAAGACCGACGCCTGATTCGGTACCTGTGTAGGAGCGAGGCTTGCCCGCGAAGAACGATGATGCGGTTTATCAGTAACACCGCGTTATCGTTCTTCGCGGGCAAGTCGGATCGCCGCCCGCTCGCTCCTACAAAGGCGTGTCTCGTCCTGAAATAGGTTTACACCCGTTTCAGGACGAGACAGCACACATAAAAAAGCCCCGCCTCTATAAAAGAGAGCGGGGCTTTTTATTGCGTCGCGATTAGCGGCGTAGCATTTACTCTTCGCCCATCTGCGACTGCAGATAGTTCTCAAGACCGACTTTATCGATCAGGCCCAGTTGGGTTTCCAGCCAGTCGATATGTTCTTCTTCGGATTCAAGAATGTCTTCGAGCAGTTCACGGCTACCGAAGTCGCCAACAGTTTCGCAGTGAGCGATAGCGACTTTCAGATCGGCATGGCCGTCGCGTTCGATCTTCAAGTCACACTCAAGCATTTCCTTGGTGTGTTCGCCGATGTTCAGCTTGCCCAGGTCCTGGACGTTCGGCAGGCCTTCAAGGAACAGGATGCGCTTGATCAGCTTGTCGGCGTGCTTCATCTCGTCGATGGATTCGTGGTACTCGTGCTTGCCGAGCTTGTTCAGACCCCAATCTTCATACATGCGCGCATGCAAAAAGTATTGATTGATCGCGACCAGCTCATTGGCAAGGATCTTGTTGAGATGCTGGATGACTGTAATGTCGCCTTTCATGATGGGGTCCTGCCCTGTATTAGCTGTCTATAAGGCAGAGTTTGAGCCGCGTAATTAAGAGTGTCAAACCTAAGTTATTGAAACTTAAATGAAAATTAATCGGAATAAGAATGTTTGTGTTCCGCGTCTAGTGCCTAAGCGGTTGATTTTCAGACATAAAAAAACCGGACATCAAGTCCGGTTCTTTGTAATACGGTCATTATGCGGCGGTAAATTCTGCGGGGTAGGGGATCGACGCCTGGGCCGATTGCAGTTTGCCCAGGGTTTCACGGACCACTTCCTTGGCAAGGCAGGCGCATTTACCGCATTGGCTGGCAACGCCGGTGGCTTGACGTACTTCCCGATAGCTGCAGCAACCTTCATAGATTGCATCGCGGATTTGACCGTCGGTGACGCCAGTGCAGAGGCAGACATACATAAGTGAAAACCGTCGCTGGTTGTGACTCAATTGCGATGGATCTTAATGTTAACGAGAATGATTGTCAAAGTGGTTTCTGAAAGGTTTTCGTCATAAGGGCATGTGACTGACGAACGGTTTCTTCTCACGTTGTCAGGAGAAAAATATAGCAGCGGTCTTTTTACCTTCCAGGAAAAAAACCATTAAGGCGCTAAGGACAGGTGAAAAACGCGGTGTATGATGGTCGGCCTTTTGCGAAGCAGGTTTGTGTCACAGGGCTGTCGCCCGAGGGTGGCAGGCTGGCATGAACCCTGTTCTTCAACGTTATTACACCAGGAGATATCCAATGAGCGTACTCGTAGGCAAACAAGCCCCTGACTTCACCGTACCGGCCGTACTCGGCAATGGCGAAATCGTAGACAGCTTCACCCTGTCCTCGGCCATCAAAGGCAAATACGG
Organism: Pseudomonas sp. PDM24; assembly: GCF_019218905.1. Classification (NCBI taxonomy): domain Bacteria; kingdom Pseudomonadati; phylum Pseudomonadota; class Gammaproteobacteria; order Pseudomonadales; family Pseudomonadaceae; genus Pseudomonas; species Pseudomonas sp. PDM24. The sequence continues at coordinate 247,487 of NZ_JAHUWR010000009.1, forward strand.
CCTGGTGTTCTTCTACCCACTGGACTTCACCTTCGTTTGCCCGTCCGAGCTGATCGCTCTGGACAACCGCATGTCTGACTTCAAGGCACGCAACGTGGAAGTGGTAGCCGTTTCGATCGACTCGCACTTCACCCACAACGCCTGGCGCAACACCCCGGTCAACAATGGTGGCATCGGCGAAGTTCGCTACACCATGGCGGCCGACCTGAAGCACGAAATCGCCAAGGCCTACGACGTTGAGTCCGAAGGCGGCGTGGCTTTCCGTGGCGCGTTCCTGATCGACGACAAAGGCGTTGTCCGCTCGCAGATCATCAACGACCTGCCGCTGGGCCGTAACATCGAAGAGCTGATCCGTCTGGTCGACGCTCTGCAATTCCACGAAGAGCACGGCGAAGTTTGCCCTGCCAACTGGAAAAAAGGCGACAAAGGCATGACCGCTTCCACCGAAGGTGTTGCGGCTTACCTGACCGAGAACGCTGCTGCGCTGTAAGGCACGTTCGAGGCATAAAAAAACCGGCTGATAAGGCCGGTTTTTTTATGGGCGGGATAAACCCATGCTGTTCATCGATGGCGAGGGAGCAAGCTCCCTCGCCATCGATTAGTAACAGATCAGTCGTTGTAGTCTTCCCAGCCGCCCATTTGTTTCCAGCGATTGACGATGCCGCAGAACAGCTCGGCAGTCTTCTCGGTGTCGTAGCGAGCCGAATGAGCCTCGCGACCGTCGAAATCTATATCGGCTGCCTGACAGGCCTTGGCCAATACGGTTTGACCGTAGGCCAGACCTGCGAGGGTCGCGGTATCGAAGCTGGAAAATGGATGAAACGGGTTACGTTTCATGTCCAGGCGTGCGACAGCGGCGTTGAGGAAGCCCAGATCGAAGCTGCTGTTGTGCCCGACCAGAATCGCCCGTTTGCAGCCGTTGGCTTTCAGGGCCTTGCGGATGCCGCGGAAAATATCAGTCAGGGCTGCTTCTTCACTCACGGCCATGCGCAACGGGTGATCGAGCTTGATCCCGGTGAACTCCAGAGCGGCCGCTTCGATGTTCGCGCCTTCAAATGGCTCGACGCGGAAGAAGTAGGTGTGATCGGGATACACAAAGCCTTTTTCGTCCATGGCGATGGTGGTCGCCGCAATTTCCAGCAGGGCATCGGTGGCCGAATTGAAGCCACCGGTTTCTACGTCGACGACAACCGGCAGGTAACCACGGAATCTGGCAGCCATTGGATGACGAGGACCACCTCCGTTGCCTTGACCGTCCTGTTCGTCGTCGAAATGGTCTTCACTCACGCGTGTTCCTCCAGCAGGCGCCAGCGCAGTTTTTCACCGGCGCGCAGCGGGATTACAGTCAGCTCGCCAAACGGCAGGCTGGTTGGGGCGGTCCACTCATCGCGGACCAGGGTGATGCGATCGGTATTCGCCGGCAGGCCGTAGAAGCGCGGGCCGTTGAGGCTGGCGAAGGCTTCAAGCTTGTCCAGCGCGTTGCGCTGTTCAAAGGCTTCGGCATACATCTCGATTGCGGCATAAGCGGTGTAGCAACCGGCACAGCCGCAAGCCGCTTCTTTGGCGTGCTGGGCATGGGGCGCCGAGTCGGTGCCGAGGAAGAACTTGTCGCTGCCACTGGTGGCGGCGTCGAGCAGGGCTTCCTGGTGAGTATTGCGCTTGAGGATCGGCAGGCAATAGAAGTGCGGCCGAATCCCGCCCACCAGCATGTGGTTGCGGTTGTACAGCAGGTGATGCGCGGTGATGGTAGCGCCGACGTTGGCCGAAGCCTCGTTGACGAACTGCACGGCGTCAGCGGTGGTGATGTGTTCGAACACCACTTTGAGGGTCGGGAAACGCTCGACCACTCGACGCATGTGCTCGTCGATGAAGATTTTTTCGCGATCGAAAACGTCGACATCGCCACGGGTGACTTCACCGTGAACCAACAAGGGCATCCCGACGTCGGCCATGGCCTCGAGTGCAGGGAAAATCTTGTCGATGCTGGTGACGCCAGAGTCCGAGTTGGTGGTCGCGCCGGCCGGGTACAACTTGGCGGCGTGAACGAAACCGCTGGCCTTGGCCTCACGAATTTCTTCGGGCTGGGTGCGGTCGGTCAGGTACAGAACCATCAGCGGTTCGAAACGGCTGCCGGCCGGACGCGCGGCGAGAATCCGCTGGCGATAGCCATTGGCTTCAGCCGCGTTGCGCACCGGCGGTACCAGGTTGGGCATGATGATGGCGCGACCAAAGGTGCGCGCGACATCCGCGACGGTATTGGGCAACACAGCACCATCGCGAAGATGAATATGCCAGTCGTCGGGACGCAGCAGGGTCAGGCGGTCGGACATGAGGGGATTCCAGGCGGGTCAAACTCAGGGGAATGCTACCGGAAAAGACTCTTGCAGGCACTCGCTATCAAGTTTTGCGGCAAGCTTCCGATATCCAACAGGTATGCCGTAAATATGTGTGTCGGTCTTTTTGTTGCACAAGCCAGTGGAGCCTCCCGTGCGCCAGCGTTATTTAGCCTTGCTCAGTGTGTTTGCCAGCCTTCCTGCGATGGCGCTCACTTTCCAGACCCGTCTGGAGAGCATCGAGTGGACGGTCGAAGGTGACAAGTTCGAATGCCGCCTGACTCAACCCATCACCGATTTCGGCTCGGGAGAGTTCGTGCGTCGTGCCGGCGAACAGGCGACATTTCGCTTGAAGGCCTACAACTCGATGATCGGTGGCGGTTCCGCGACCTTGCTGGCGGCCGCTGCGCCATGGCAGCCGGGGCGTGGCGACATCAACCTGGGGTCGGTACGAATCGGCAGTGGCAACGTGCTGTTCAACAGCTCGCAAGTTCAGGCCGGGCGCTTGATCAGCGGGTTACTGGACGGTCGCAGCCCAGTGGTTCGACACTCCTCGGGCGAGGGGCGGGTATCTGAAGTCCGCCTGCTGCCGGTCAAATTCAGCAAGGCCTACAGTGACTACCAGGGTTGCGTGGCCAAGTTGCTGCCGCAGAATTTTGAACAGGTGAAGCAATCCGAAGTCGGCTTTCCGGGGGAGGGCATTGATCTAGACGCCCAAGCCAAGGCCCATTTGCAGGTCATGCTGGAATTCATGAAAGCCGATCCGACGGTCAACCACATCGAACTCGATGGCCATTCCGACAACAGCGGCAATCGCCTGACCAACCGCGAACTGTCGCGACGCAGGGCGCTGGCCGTGATGGATTTCTTCAAGGCCAATGGTATCCAGGAATCGCAGATCACCCTGCGTTTTCACGGTGAGCGCTATCCTCTGGCACCGAACAACACTGCCGCCAATCGGGCGAAAAACCGCCGGGTCGCCGTACGCCTTGAACGGGTAGCGCCGACCGAGCAACCGGCGCCTCCAGCCACTGCTTCCGCGGGCAGCGCGAAGACCTCCTGAACCCGCTGCAACCGTCGCTCGCTCGACATAATCTGTCGCTTCGTCGTCATAAGCTGTCGCGCCTCTGTAAATTATTCTGCATGAGCGGTAGACTTGACGGCTTTCCGTAGAACCCCGTGGAGTGATGGCATGGCGGACGTAAACAAGGTCGTTCTGGCGTATTCCGGCGGCCTGGACACTTCGGTGATCCTCAAGTGGCTGCAGGATACTTATAACTGTGAAGTAGTGACCTTCACCGCTGACCTGGGTCAGGGCGAAGAGGTCGAACCGGCCCGCGCCAAGGCACAGGCCATGGGCGTAAAAGAAATCTACATCGACGATTTGCGTGAAGAATTCGTGCGCGATTTCGTGTTCCCGATGTTCCGCGCCAACACCGTTTATGAAGGCGAGTACCTGCTGGGTACTTCCATCGCTCGTCCGTTGATCGCCAAGCGCTTGATCGAAATCGCCAACGAAACCGGCGCTGACGCCATTTCCCACGGCGCGACCGGCAAGGGCAACGACCAGGTTCGTTTCGAACTGGGCGCCTACGCTTTGAAGCCAGGTGTGAAAGTGATCGCTCCGTGGCGCGAATGGGACCTGCTCTCCCGTGAAAAGCTGATGGATTATGCTGAAAAGCACAACATCCCGATCGAGCGCCACGGCAAGAAGAAATCCCCGTACTCGATGGATGCCAACCTGCTGCACATCTCCTATGAAGGCGGCGTGCTGGAAGACACCTGGACCGAGCACGAAGAAGATATGTGGCGCTGGACCGTCTCCCCGGAGAAGGCTCCTGACAAACCGCAGTACCTGGAACTGACCTACCGTAACGGCGACATCGTCGCACTGGACGGCGTCGAAATGACCCCGGCCACCGTGCTGGCGACCTTGAACCGTATCGGTGGCGAACATGGTATCGGCCGTCTGGACATCGTCGAAAACCGCTACGTCGGCATGAAGTCCCGCGGCTGCTACGAGACCCCGGGCGGCACCATCATGCTGCGCGCTCACCGCGCGATCGAATCGATCACCCTGGACCGTGAAGTGGCTCACCTCAAAGACGAGCTGATGCCTAAATACGCCAGCCTGATCTACACCGGTTACTGGTGGAGCCCCGAGCGTCTGATGCTGCAACAGATGATCGATGCTTCCCAGGCCCACGTGAACGGCGTAGTGCGCCTGAAACTGTACAAGGGCAATGTGATCGTCACCGGCCGCAAGTCCGACGAGTCGTTGTTCGACGCCAACATCGCGACCTTCGAGGAAGATGGCGGCGCCTACAACCAGGCGGATGCGGCGGGCTTCATCAAGCTCAACGCCCTGCGTATGCGTATCGCGGCGAACAAGGGCCGCAAGCTTTTCTGAGACCTTTGAGTCGGTAATCAATTTGTGGCCTTGTCGATGACAAGGCCACAAATTTGAAAGAGGGGCTGCTGCATATAGCGTTTCGCTTTCTTCTTGTTCCGCTGACCGTTCCTTCTGCTTCCTGTCCTTGATCTGCTTCAAGGGCTGCCTTTCTGATGTGCGACAGTTCAATACCTAGCCCATAATCGTCACACCCTGTGAGCTCAAATTGTAAGAAATACAGAACGTTGCGCTATTGCGTTTCTTTATGTGTTTCCAATGTTTGAGCGTGTTTGCCTTCAGCAATTTATCCGAATCGGTACACGTGAGAAATACGATCACTTGTGCGGGATTGTCCGCAGGGTACTGAATGCTCTCCATCAGGGCGCTGAACGCCATTTTTTTGTGTATCCACCGTGCATCAACGATGTGCAGATCCTTTAGGGAGTCAGGCAGGTTTACATGGTGCCGGGTCCAGCTTTCGGGCGCGACGCTGGATGGGCTGTTACTCGGATGATGAACGTTCTCCATGGCTTTTATGAAATGCTTTCCCTTCATAAAATCGGAGGGCGCGTAAAGCGATCGATAGTTGAAGTTGAGAGTAACGAAGAAAAGAAAAAGCAAGTAAAAGGGAAAACTGATCAGGAACCACACATAGAGTTCCCTCTCCTCATTGTCGAGAAAGGGGAGGGAGACGGCGGCCGATGTTTCAGACAGTGCTGCAAATATGGCAATAATTGTCATGGGGTTGGTGATTCTTTTTTTGAGTTTTATCATGTTGTATGCTCATTAAATATTGTCTTTTCTCTATTGGTTTGTGGTTGTAATAACTAATATCAAGTTGTTCTGTTGTTGTATTGAGCTGTTTTTATTGGAGTGATGAGGTTGTTATAGTAGCTGTATTGTTGCAGGTTCGGGTATGGCTGTTTAATTGTTTTGATGGTGCTCTGTTATTGGTCAAGTGTTACGGTGTGTGAGCTTTTTCGATTGTTGAGCCAGATTGCGCAAGAAGGTACTGGAAAATACCCGTTACTATTAAGGGTAGCTCAATAGTCGGCGCGTCGTAGATTAATGCATTGACTCTGTTTTTTTGTCGTTTTTTGGTTGTAAGTCGATACAAAAAACTGTCGTAGCACTGAACAATAGTCGGTCAGTAAAATCTCTGTTTCTTCGTATGGCAATGATTTTTTGTAGGAATAATCCGTGTTGTTTGTAGGCTATGTCTCTCGCTGCGAGTGGCCGAGGGTGACGGCGTGCCATGGGTGAAACGACTAGGCTATGGTGCGGGCTCTAAAAATTCGAACAGCGAAAATTGGACTTGCCCATGAATAAAGTGCTGATCGTGGATGATCACCCCGTCATTCGTCTCGCGGTACGTATGCTAATGGAACGTCATGGCTACGAAGTCATTGCAGAAACAGATAATGGTGTGGACGCATTACAACTTGCCCGTGATCTTATGCCGGATATTGTCATACTGGATATTGGAATACCGAAACTGGATGGGTTGGAAGTTATCGCGCGCCTGACATCAACGGCGATGCCTCTTAAAGTACTGATATTGACATCCCAGGCGCCAGGGCATTTTTCCATGCGTTGCATGCAATCGGGTGCCGCCGGGTATGTTTGCAAACAGCAGGATCTCACTGAGTTGCTCAGTGCAATAAAAGCCGTGCTGTCAGGCTACAGCTATTTTCCTAATCAGGCTCTGCATACCGTGCGTTCCAGTCTTGGGAATGCCAGTGAAGCTGATATGGTGGATCGTTTGTCCGGGCGAGAGATGATGGTCCTGCAACAATTGGCCCGAGGAAAGACAAACAAGGAGATCGCCGACGGAATGTTCCTCAGCAATAAAACCGTTAGTACTTATAAGACTCGTCTTCTGTTAAAGCTCAATGCTCGCTCTCTGGTCGACCTGATTGAATTGGCCCAGCGCAACGGCCTGGTATGAAGCTGCCGGCATTTGGCGCGATGAACAGGTGTTTGTCAGGGGGCGGCACTTAGTAAAAAGCCTCCGTTTCGGGAGGCTTTTAAGTGTCATAAGTCAAAATCGTAATCGGCCAATTGCTTCTGCAGTCGGCGCTCCTCCAGCAGGTTGTCGATGGTGCGGCGTTTGCTCAGGTTGGTCTTTGCCACTTCCACGACCGGCTCTGCGTCATCGGCCTCAACGGGGGTGAAGTCGTCTTCTACGTCCAATTGCTCTTTGCCAGTGCTCATAAGGTTAACTCCAGGCTAAGGCTGCCCTTTGGCGCTCCTTATATCGACAATTTCCCGGCGGGTAAAAAAGATTTTTTCAATCGATCAATCAAAAAAACTAATAGAGCCTCAATCGTCCGAGGTCTTTTGCTTGTATTCGCATAAATCCTCGATCCGGCAGCTGCCGCACCGCGGCTTGCGGGCCAGGCAAACGTAGCGCCCATGGAGAATCAGCCAGTGATGGGCGTCGAGCAGATATTCCTTCGGCACGAACTTCATCAGTTTTTGCTCCACCTCGACCACGTTCTTGCCCGGAGCAATGCCGGTACGGTTACTGACCCGGAAAATGTGAGTGTCCACGGCCATGGTCAGCTGACGAAAGGCGGTATTGAGCACCACGTTGGCGGTCTTGCGACCGACGCCCGGCAAAGCCTCCAGTGCCTCGCGGGTCTGCGGTACTTCACCTCCATGGCGCTCCACCAGTAAGCGACAGGTTTCGATCACATTTTTCGCTTTGCTGTTGAACAGGCCGATGGTCTTGATGTACTCCGACAGCCCTTCGACGCCCAAGGCATGGATCGCCGCTGGCGTATTGGCCACCGGGAACAGTTTGGCGGTGGCTTTGTTCACGCCGACATCGGTCGATTGCGCCGAGAGAATCACGGCGATCAACAATTCGAACGGTGAGGAGTAGGCCAGTTCGGTCTTCGGTTCAGGGTTGTCTTCGTGAAACCTGCGGAAAATTTCAAGACGTTTTGCGGCATTCATGGGCGATGCGTTTCCTCGAAGGCGGTCAATGTGATGCCGCCGGGCGGCGGGTCCAGGCTTGATGTGCGGCGATCAATAGTCCCAGCAGAATAAACCCGCCAGGGGCCAGTGTGGCCAGATGCAGGCCACCGTCGACGATCAGAGTCCAGCCTTGCCAGTCCGGTTGCGTGGCACCGGCCATCCAGGAAAGATGGCTACCGAGTGTTCCGTTGCCGATGAGCTCGCGCAGCAGACCCAAGCTCACCATCAATGCGCCGAACAAGCCACACAGACGCAGTCGCCCACGCGGTGGGCTCTGGAAAAAGCCGTTGTGTTCCAGCACGACGCATTGCAAGGCGATCAACCCTGTGTAGAAACCCAGCTGCTGGTGCCATGGGAGCGACCAGGCTTGCATGGCGAGTTCCGCGCAACTGGTCAGCGTGGCGGCCAGCAGGAGGCAGGCAAGCAAATGTGTGGCCGGCATCAGTCGCGAGCGCAAGACGCCCATGCTCACACCGTAAGCACTAAATACCAGAGCAAACATCAGCCACAGGCCCAGGGCCGTTACCAATGAATCCGTAACGCCGATCAACGGCGTAAGCATCAGCGAGTTCTGCAGGGTCGATGACTTATTCATGGGCGCTGCTCCCGATCAGCGGTTGCCGATGTTCGTCGAAGTAGCGCAACGCGTCATGGGTGGCATTGATCACCGCTCTTGAGGTGATGGTCGCGCCCGCAATCTGATCGAATTGCCCTTGGTCCTTTTTCAAGGCCCAGCCATTGTCATCGGGGTCGGTTAGAGACTTGCCGGTAAACACCTCAAGCCAGGCATTGGGCCAGTCGGCGAGCTTGCCGCCCAGCCCCGGGGTTTCCGATTGCTTGAGGGTTTTGACCCCCACTAACTGGCCTTGGCGGTCGATGGCGATCAGCAATTCGATGGAGCCGGCGTAGCCCAGAGTCTGGCTGCGCAGCAACACGGCGCTCGGTTGGCCGGCCTTGGAAGCCAGATAGCCACCCAGCAGTGTGCTGTTGGCCAGGCGAGTGTTTTCGAGACCGAGGGGGTGTTCCAGTGGCTGATTGTCGTAGCTGTCGGGCGGTAGCAGATCCAGTAACCGGCGGCTGTCGATCAGGCGTTGTTCGGCGGCAATGCGCGCGGCACTGGTGTGCTGCACGAGGTAAGTCGCGCCCATCCCCAGGCCTGCCAGCACTACCAGGATCACAACGCTCGTCGCTCGGTTCATGGGGCAACCTGCTCCTGTCTGGACGCGGCAAACCGCTCCAGCGCCGGTACACAGAGGTTCATCAGCAGAACCGCAAAGGCCACGCCGTCCGGATACCCGCCCCACGTCCGAATCAGATAAGTCAGCAATCCCACGCCGGCGCCGAACAGTAATCGGGCCATGGGGCTTTTTGCGCCGGATATCGGTTCCGTCACGATGAAGAAGGCACCCAGCATGCTCGCGCCGGTGAGCAGATGAAACAGTGGCGAGCCATGAGAGTCGGAGCCCGTACCGTTCCAACACAACAGGCTGATGACGAACAGGCTGGCGAGCATGCCGACCGGGGCATGCCAGCTGAACACCCGTCGCTGCAGCAGAAACGCACCGCCCGCCAGAAACGCCAGGTTGACCCATTCCACGCCTCGGCCACCAAAACGGCCGAACGCCGGATTGCCGGCGAACAGTTCGTCCATGGTCAGGCTTTTGTTGATTCGCAGACTGTCCAGCGCCGTAGCCTGGGCCCACGCATCGGGTGCCTGGCCGAAGCTGAAACCGAACACCTGTTGCAGCCCACCGAACAAATCCATGCCATGGGACGCCGGCCAATGGGTCATTGGCTGGGGAAACATCACCAGGACCAGCGCGAAACCGAGCATCGCCGGATTGAACGGATTCTTGCCGACGCCGCCATACAAGTGCTTGCCGAAAAACAGTCCGAACGCCGCAGCGCTGACTGTCAGCCACCACGGACAATAAGGCGGCAAGGCCAGCGCCAACAGCGTCGCACTGACCAGCGCACTGCCGTCGCTCAACGTCGGTTTTACCGGTTGCTTGCGCAGCTGCAACACCGCCGCCTCAACGGCCAGGGCGGTGGCAGCCGCCAGAATCAGGTTGATCAACACCCCCCAACCGTACAGCCAGAACAACATCAGCATCCCCGGCACGGTGGCCAGCAATACCAGCTTCATGGCTTGCTGAAGGCGTTCGTCCACCGATTCAAGGGGCGGCATAGGCATCCACCTGACGCTCGGCTTCGCTGAGCGCACGTTGCAACGCTTCGATCTGTTCGGGCGGTGCCTCGCTTGTTTGAGCTTTCTTGAGTTCGGCGCGGCGCATGGCCAACTGGATCTTTGCCCGTTTCAGCTCGGCATCTTTCGCTGGAGCAGGTGGCGCAGAAACCGGCGGTGCGCTGCTCTCCAGTTGCGCCAGCGCCTGTTCGGCGGCTTCGAACTGCTGTTGCAGCACGATCAGTTGCGATTGCTGTTCGAAGGTCGGCGGATGCCCGAAGGCCTTGAGCGATTTGTTCAGTTGCGCCCGACTCATCGCCAGATCGACCTTGGCCTTTTTCAGTGCCGCATCGGCATTGTCGGCTTTCTGTGCGCGAACGCGCTCGAGTGCGGCCTGAACCGGGTCGAGCGTCACTTCGCTGTGCTGCACGGCGCGTTGGGCGCGGGCCTGGCGTTCGGCGAGCTTCTGTTCCTCTTCGCGATGCAAGCGGGCATTGCGCTGTTCGAAACGGCGTCGCGCGTGATTGCGCTTGGCGGCCCGGGCCTGTTGTTCCTCCAGGCTGAACGCCAGCCCGCCGACAATCGGCAGCACCGTGGCCAGCGGTAACGGATGCATCTCGATGCAATCCACCGGGCACGGCGCCACGCAGAGGTCGCAACCGGTGCATTCGTCGACGATGACCGTGTGCATGAATTTCGCCGCGCCGACAATGGCATCGACCGGGCAGGCCTGAATGCACTTGGTGCAGCCGATGCATTCGGCTTCACGGATGTAAGCGATCTGCGCCGGTGCCGAGCCGCGACTGACGTCCAGTTCCAGCACTGGCACTTTCAGCAGGTCGGCCAGGGCCGCGATGGTTTCGCTGCCACCTGGTGGACACTTGTTGATCGGCTCGCCGCTGGCGATACCTTCGGCATAGGGTTTACATCCGGGGTGACCACACTTGCCGCATTGGGTCTGCGGCAAGAGGGCGTCGATGCGTTGAATCAGACTCATGTTTTGATCAGCCCGCTGAATCCGAGAAAAATCACTGCGATCAATCCGGCGCCAATCAGTTCGATCGGCAGGCCGCGAAAGGGCAGGGGGATATCGTTGTCGAGTGTGCGCTGGCGCAAGTCGCTGAACAGACTCAGCACCAGCCAGAAACCCAGTCCTGCGCCAAGACTCAGGGCTATGGCGTGGAAAATTCCCTTGTCGTCTTGAGCGTTGAGCAACGTCAGCCCAAGCACCCCGGCATTCCCCAGCAGCAGGGGCCAGAGGCCATCAAATGAAAACTTCACCAATAACCGTGAAAGCAGCTTCAGCAGGGGGGCGATCAGCAGAACGCTCAACGGCAGGAACACGAACAGACGCAGCGACGTCAGCCCCAATGGCACTAATAGCCAGTGGTAGAGCGCATAGCCAAGTGCGCCGACGATCAGCATCAGACACGTCGTCGCGATGCCCAGCGCATGGACCTGCGGCCGCTCGCTGCCCAGCACAGGATCGACGCCCAGCGGCCAGTGCAACACGAGGTTGTTGATCAGGGCAGCGCTGATAAGCGTTAAAAGCAGTTCGGTCATGATCGTGCCGGCAAAAGAAGGCCTGTCTAACAAGGTTAGGCATTATCCGGCAAGGAAGGAGGGTGGGCCAGACATGAAAATCCCACAGTCGCGCCGGGCACGACTGTGGGATCGGTTTACCGCAGAACTTTACTTGATACGCTGACCCGGCTTGGCGCCGCTGTCGGGGCTCAGCAGGTAGATTTCTTCACCGCCAGGGCCTGCCGCCATCACCATGCCTTCGGAGATCCCGAATTTCATTTTGCGGGGCTTGAGGTTGGCAATCATCATGGTCAGGCGACCATTGAGCTTGGACGGGTCCGGGTAAGCGCTCTTGATCCCGGAGAACACGTTGCGTTGCTCGTCACCGATGTCCAGGGTCAAGCGCAGCAGCTTGTCGGCACCTTCCACGGCTTCGGCCTTGACGATCAGCGCAACGCGCAGGTCTACAGCGGCAAAGGTGTCGAACTCGATCTCCGGCGACAGCGGATCCTTGGCCAGTTCACCGTTGCCGGCGGGCGCAGCGTCGCCGGTGTCGGTTGCGCTGGCGGTCAGGTCTTCTTTCGAGGCGTCGGTCATGGCTTGTACTTTTACCGGGTCGATGCGGGTCATCAACGGTTTGAACTCGTTCAGCTGATGGTTGCTGAGCAAGGTGGCGTGATCGTTCCAGGTCAGCGGGGCGACGTTCAGGAACGCCTCGGCATCGGCGGCCAGCAGCGGCAGTACCGGTTTGAGGAAAATCACCAGTTGGCGGAACAGGTTGATGCCCAGGGCGCAAATGGCCTGGACTTCATCCTGCTTGCCTTCCTGTTTGTTCAGCGACCAGGGCGCCTTGTCGGCGATCCAGGCGTTGGCGCGGTCGGCCAGGCCCATGATTTCACGCATGGCACGGGCGAAGTCGCGAGCCTCGTAGGCATCGGCAATGCTTGGCGCTGCGGCCAGGAAAGCGTCGGTCAGTTCCGGCGCGGCGTTGCCGGCTACCAGTACACCAGCATTACCTTTATGGATGAAACCGGCGCAACGGCTGGCGATGTTGACGACTTTGCCGACCAGGTCGGAGTTGACCTTCTGCACGAAGTCTTCGAGGTTCAGGTCCAGGTCGTCGACGCCACGGCCAAGCTTGGCGGCGTAGTAGTAGCGCAGGTATTCCGGCGACAGGTGATCCAGGTAAGTCCGCGCCTTGACGAACGTGCCGCGGGACTTGGACATCTTCTGGCCGTTGACGGTCAGGTAGCCGTGTACGTTGATGCCGGTCGGTTTGCGGAAACCGGCGCCTTCAAGCATGGCTGGCCAGAACAGGGCGTGGAAGTTGACGATGTCTTTGCCGATGAAATGGTACAGCTCGGCGGTGGAATCCTTGCCCCAGAACGCGTCGAAATCCAGTTCCGGCGTACGGTTGCACAGGTTCTTGAAGCTGGCCATGTAGCCGATCGGCGCGTCCAGCCACACATAGAAGTACTTGCCCGGCTCGTCGGGGATTTCAAAACCGAAGTACGGCGCATCGCGGGAAATGTCCCACTGTTGCAGGCCGGCATCCAGCCATTCGGCGATCTTGTTGGCCACGGCCTCTTGCAACGTGCCGCTGCGGGTCCAGGTTTGCAGCATTTCCTGGAAGTCCGGCAGCTTGAAGAAGAAGTGCTGGGAATCCTTGAGCACCGGCGTGGCGCCGGAGATGGCCGATTTCGGATCCTTCAGATCGGTCGGCGCGTAGGTCGCACCGCATTTTTCGCAGTTGTCGCCGTACTGGTCTTCGGTGCCGCATTTCGGGCAGGTGCCCTTGATGAAGCGGTCGGCCAGGAACATTTTCTTTTCCGGGTCGAAGTACTGCGTGATCGAGCGCGTGGCGATGTGCCCGGCGTCGCGCAGCTTCAGGTAGATCTGGCTCGACAGCTCACGGTTTTCTTCGGCGTGAGTGGAGTGGAAGTTGTCGAAGTCCACCAGGAACTCGGCAAAGTCGGCGCTGTGTTCAGCCTGGACGTTGGCGATCAGTTGTTCCGGGGTGATGCCTTCCTTTTCCGCGCGCAGCATGATGGCCGAACCGTGGGCGTCGTCGGCGCAGACATAAATGCATTGGTTACCGCGATGCTTCTGGAAGCGCACCCACATATCGGTCTGGATGTATTCCAGCATATGGCCGAGGTGGATCGAACCATTGGCATAGGGCAGGGCGCTGGTGACGAGGATCTTGCGTGGCTCGGACATGGGGCTCGGCTACTTGATGAAACGGAGGTCGGCCACTATAAAGCGCTGGCGCATATTTTTCACCCCCAAGGCCAGCCTCCACGGACCTTTGTAGCAGCTGGCGTAGCCTGCGTTCGGCTGCGCAGCAGTCGTAAAACCAGGCACCTCGGTGTTTCAGGTAGTCCGGGTTTCCCGGATTCACGACTGCTGCGCAGCCGAACGCAGGCTTCGCCAGCTGCTACAGGTCGCATTCAACCATCGGTTATTTGTCACATCCTGAAAGCATGCCGTCCGGGCGACAGAACGGTTAGGATACCCGTCTGATTTTCCAGTCTTGCTATCGGAGTTGCCCATGAGCGCCGTCAATCGCGCAGCGGTGGAAGCCGTCCTTCGCCAATACACCGACCCTTACCTGAACCAGGACCCGGTCAGCGCCGGATGCGTGCGCGGCATCGACATCCAGGGTGATCGCGTCAGCGTCCAGCTGGAGCTGGGCTATGCCGCCGGTTTGTTCAAAAGCGGCTGGGCGCAGTTGCTGCAACTGGCCATCGAAGGCCTGGACGGCGTCGTCACCGCGCGCGTCGAGATCACCAGTGTGATCGCCGCGCACAAGGCTCAGGCGCAGATTCCGGGGTTGGCCAACGTCAAGAACGTCGTGGCTGTGGCGTCCGGCAAGGGTGGCGTGGGCAAGTCCACCACGGCTGCCAACCTGGCCCTCGCGCTGGCTCGCGAAGGCGCCAAAGTCGGGATTCTCGACGCGGATATCTACGGCCCAAGTCAAGGCATCATGTTCGGCATCCCTGAAGGTACCCGACCAAAGGTCAAGGATCAGAAGTGGTTCATTCCGATTGAATCCCATGGCGTCGAAGTGATGTCCATGGCGTTCCTGACCGACGACAACACGCCGATGGTCTGGCGCGGGCCGATGGTTTCCGGCGCCTTGTTGCAACTGGTCACGCAAACGGCCTGGGGCGATCTGGATTACCTGGTCATCGACATGCCGCCAGGCACCGGCGATATCCAGCTGACTCTGGCGCAGAAAGTCCCGGTAGCCGGTGCGGTAATCGTGACCACCCCACAGGATCTGGCATTGCTGGACGCGCGCAAGGGCGTGGAGATGTTCCGCAAGGTCAACATCCCGGTGCTGGGCGTGGTGGAAAACATGGCCGTGCACATCTGCTCCAACTGCGGGCATGCCGAGCATCTGTTCGGTGAGGGGGGCGGTGTGAAGCTGGCCAACCAGTACGGTGTCGAACTGTTGGCTTCGTTGCCACTGTCGATGCTGATCCGCGAACAGGCCGATGGCGGCAAGCCAACGGTGATCGCCGAGCCGGACAGTCAGATTGCGATGGTTTACCAGGAACTGGCCCGCCATGTCGGCGCGCGGATTGTGTTGCAGGAAGCGGTAACGCCGGCGATGCCGAACATCACCATCAGCGACGATTGATTCGCTGAAGCAATGCGATCCATTGTGGGAGCGGGCTTGCTCGCGAAGACGGTATAACATTCAACGGATAAGTTGACTGAACCACCGCTTTCGCGAGCAAGCCCGCTCCCACATTTGTTTTGTGTTGAAGCTAGATCCGCAACCCGCCATCCAATTCCAGAATCCGACCGGTGTAGTAGTCGTTCTCGAAAATGTAGGCGGCCGACTGGGCAATCTCTTCAGGTTTACCCATGCGCTTGAGCGGAATCCCGGACGTCATTTTCTCCAGCGCTTCCGGTTTCATGCTCAGGGTCATCTCGGTTTCGATGAAACCCGGCGCAATGCCCGCCACGCGAATGCCGTAGCGCGCCAGTTCCTTGGCCCAGGTCACGGTCGCCGCAGCGACACCGGCCTTCGCGGCGGAGTAGTTGGTCTGGCCAACGTTGCCGGCGCGCGAAATCGACGAGATATTGATGATCGCGCCGCTGTTTTGCAGCTCGATCATTTTTGCCGCGACTTCACGGGTGCACAGGAACACACCGGTCAGATTGACGTCGATCACCGCCTGCCATTGGGCCAGGCTCATCTTGGTCATTTCGCCGTCCTTGACCTTCAGCAGCAGGCCGTCGCGCAGAATGCCGGCATTGTTGATCAGGCCATGGATCGCGCCGAAATCGTCTGCCACCTGGGCGACCATATGGGTCACTTGCTCTTCATCGGCGACGTTGCACAGGTAGGCACGGGCCTCGACACCCTTGGCTTTGCAAGCCGCGACGACGGCGTCGAGTTTTTCCTGATTCAGGTCCACCAGCGCCAGCTTCGCGCCTTTGCCTGCGAGATACTCGGCCATGGAGCGGCCTAAACCCTGGCAACCGCCGGTGATAATGATTACTTTGTCAGTGAGTTGCATTCGCATAGCCCCATAGCAGTTCGGAGTGGTTTTCCTTCTATTCTAGAGAGCCTCTCGATCTGAGCCTGATATGGCCTGGCTGCACATGAGAACTGCCCCTATGGCGTGCTGGAACTTTACCCAGGCGCCTGTCCGTTTTTTTGACGGATTCTATATAAGGAGTCATAAATTGAGCGTTGTAGTGGCTAAGCATGCCCGAGAATTGCTTCTCAAGGAATACCGTGGAGTGCTCTCGACGCACTCCAAAGCGATGCCCGGTTTCCCGTTTGGCTCCGTGGTTCCCTACTGCCTGGATGAGCAGGGCCGACCGCTGATCCTTATAAGCCGCATCGCTCAGCACACTCACAACCTGCAGAAAGATCCGAAATGTTCGCTGCTGGTGGGTGAGCGTGAAGCCGAAGACGTACAAGCCGTTGGTCGCCTGACTTACCTCGCCGAGGCAGAAAAGCTGCAAGACCCCGCTGCCATCGAGGCGGCCGCCGAGCGTTACTACCGCTATTTCCCCGATTCGCAGAACTATCACAAGGTCCATGATTTCGATTTCTGGGTGCTCAACGAGGTACGTCACCGCTACATCGGTGGCTTCGGTGCGATCCACTGGATCGATCAGTTGACCCTGGCCAACCCGTTCGCCGGCAAAGCCGAAGTGAGCATGGTCGAGCACATGAATGCCGATCACGCCAAAGCCATCGCCCACTACGTCGAGCTGGCGGGGCTACCGAAAACTGCACCGGCGCAATTGGCCGGCATCGACACCGAAGGCATGCACTTGCGCATCGGTCAGGGGCTCTACTGGCTGCCGTTTCAAACGCCTTGTAATACGCCGACACAAGTCCGGGAGGCCTTGGTTTTCCTGGCTCACGCCGAGCATTGGCCGAAAAATGAAGTGGCCGACGCTTGAATTCACGAAACGGCGACGTCATCTAAGGAAAACTGGCAAGGCATTCTTGCGTTGAGGAACCATTTGATGCGCCCTTTTTTGTTGCTCTTTGTACTGTTCCCGGTGTTGGAGCTGTTCGTATTCGTCAAGGTCAGCGGGGCGATCGGGTTTTTCCCGGCCCTGCTGCTGGTCATTCTCGGCTCGATGCTCGGCGTGTTCGTGCTGCGCATCGCCGGTCTGGCTACTGCGCTGCGCGCCCGTGAAAGCCTGAACCGCGGCGAGCTGCCGGCCCAGACCATGCTCGAAGGCCTGATGCTGGCCCTGGCTGGCGGTCTGTTGATCCTGCCGGGCTTCGTCACCGATGTGCTGGGCCTGATCATGTTGCTGCCGATCTCTCGTCGACTGCTGGCCAACAAAATGCGTCTGCGCGCCGAGGAACAAGCGATGCGTCAGCGTGCGTTCGCCGATGACCTTCAGCCACGGGGCGGTCCTGCTCCGCAGCAGCCACTGGGCCGTGAGCCCAATGTGATCGAAGGCGAGTTCGAACACCGCGATTCCAAGTAACACTTCCATCGACACGGCACCTTCGGGTGCCGTGTTCATTTTCAGGGCATTGAGATAAAAATTTTCGCTCCCCGCCCTTGAAATAAGCTTGTACGCCCTTATGTAACGGTCACCGCAAGGTTTCTGGCAATTGCGCCAGACAGACTTCCGCGGTTCGCTTGACGAACCGCACCCGGCGCCGCCGGATTTGTTAAACCCGCCGGGACTACACCGGCCGATGAAAACCACAATTAGGAGAGATCGACAATGAAGCTTCGTCCTCTGCATGACCGCGTCGTCGTCCGTCGCAGCGAAGAAGAAAAGAAAACCGCTGGCGGTATCGTCCTGCCAGGTTCGGCTGCTGAAAAGCCAAACCAGGGTGAAGTCCTCGCTGTAGGCCCAGGCAAAGCACTGGACAACGGTGAAGTGCGTGCGCTGGCCGTGAAAGTGGGTGACAAGGTTGTGTTCGGCCCTTACTCCGGCAGCAACACTGTGAAAGTTGACGGCGAAGACCTGCTGGTAATTGGCGAGAGCGAAATCCTCGCAGTAATCGAAGGCTGATTCCCCGCTCATTTTCCCGCTACTACAAAGTATTTAAGGAATATCGATCATGGCTGCTAAAGAAGTTAAATTCGGCGATTCCGCCCGCAAGAAAATGCTCGCCGGTGTCAACGTCCTGGCTGACGCAGTAAAAGCGACCCTGGGCCCTAAAGGCCGTAACGTGATCATCGAGAAGAGCTTCGGCGCTCCGACCATCACCAAGGACGGCGTTTCCGTTGCCAAAGAAATCGAGCTGAAAGATCGCTTCGAAAACATGGGCGCGCAGCTGGTCAAAGACGTTGCCTCCCGTGCCAACGATGACGCAGGCGACGGCACCACCACCGCTACCGTTCTGGCTCAGTCGATCGTCAACGAAGGCCTGAAAGCCGTCGCTGCCGGCATGAACCCGATGGACCTGAAGCGCGGTATCGACAAAGCGACCATCGCCATCGTCAAAGAGCTCAAAGCCCTGTCCAAGCCTTGCGCTGACACCAAGGCCATCGCTCAGGTCGGCACCATTTCGGCCAACTCCGACAGCTCCATCGGCGACATCATTGCCGAAGCCATGGAAAAAGTCGGTAAAGAAGGCGTGATCACCGTTGAAGAAGGCTCGGGCCTGGAAAACGAACTGTCGGTTGTTGAAGGCATGCAGTTCGACCGTGGCTACCTGTCCCCGTACTTCGTCAACAAGCCAGAGACCATGACCGCCGAGCTGGACGGTCCGCTGATCCTGCTGGTCGACAAAAAGATCTCCAACATCCGCGAAATGCTGCCAGTACTGGAAGCCGTTGCCAAAGCCGGCCGTCCACTGCTGATCGTTGCCGAAGACGTTGAAGGCGAAGCCCTGGCGACTCTGGTTGTGAACAACATGCGTGGCATCGTTAAAGTCGCAGCCGTCAAGGCTCCAGGCTTCGGCGACCGTCGCAAGGCCATGCTGCAGGACATCGCTGTCCTGACTGGCGGTACCGTTATCTCCGAAGAGATCGGTCTGAGCCTGGAAAGCACTACCCTGGAACACCTGGGTAATGCCAAGCGCGTGATCCTGTCCAAAGAAAACACCACCGTGATCGACGGTGCCGGCGTTGAGGCTGACATCCAGGCTCGCGTTCTGCAGATCCGTCAGCAAGTGGCTGATACTTCGTCCGACTACGACCGTGAAAAACTGCAAGAGCGTCTGGCCAAACTGTCCGGCGGCGTTGCAGTGATCAAGGTTGGCGCTGGTTCCGAAGTTGAAATGAAAGAGAAGAAAGCCCGCGTTGAAGACGCCCTGCACGCTACCCGTGCAGCCGTTGAAGAAGGCGTGGTACCTGGCGGCGGCGTGGCACTGGTTCGCGCTCTGCAGGCTATCTCCGAGCTCAAAGGCGACAACGATGACCAGAACGTTGGCATCCAGTTGCTGCGTCGCGCTGTTGAAGCGCCACTGCGCCAGATCGTTGCCAACTCCGGCGACGAGCCAAGCGTAGTTGTCGACAAGGTCAAGCAGGGTTCGGGTAACTACGGTTACAACGCTGCTACCGGCGAATACGGCGACATGATCGAAATGGGTATCCTGGACCCGGCTAAAGTGACTCGTTCGGCTCTGCAAGCGGCTTCGTCGATTGCCAGCCTGATGATCACCACCGAAGCCATGATCGCTGAGATCAAGGACGACGCACCAGCTGGCGGCGGCATGCCAGACATGGGCGGTATGGGCGGCATGGGCGGCATGATGTAAGCCAGCCTTACCCCGTACATGAAAACCCCGCCTGCGTTAAGCCGGCGGGGTTTTTTATTGCCCTGATTTCGAGGGTCACCTCGGTCCATTGTGGGAGCGGGCTTGCTCGCGAAGGCGGTGTGTCAGTCACCATCAATACTGACTGACACAC